>JANYCU010000028.1 GCA_025360125.1 Armatimonadota bacterium
AATCAGAACGTTGGTCGGTTTGGTTTTGGGGCCGAATTCAAGCAAGGACGCCGTTGGAACATTCGTTCGATTGAAGAATTCGCCTTTCGGCGGGGGGCGCTAGCCGGGTTGCTCGGATTCGAAGTCATTTGATGCGCCCATGGAAAGGGCAGTTTCGATTACTCACCCAGGCCTTCGTGATTTGCTTGGGACTACGTCCAGTTGCAAATCCCGGGCGACCTGGGCTGACATCTTTTCGACCCCTTGGGCCTCTGGAGGGTCTGGACTTACCCGTGAGAGTCCATTCATCTTACAGGCTTTGCTAAAAACTAGTTGAGGGGAACGAACTTCCCAACAACGGGCTGCCACAAATCTTATTCAACAAAGCTGGCTTCGTGGGCCAAAGCTCTTGCAGGCAAGAGAACCCCAAAGGCTCCTCAACAATTTTTATTGAGTCGCGGTGTAACCGAGACATGCCTAAACGTCTTCGTGCGTCAGTTGAGGAAAGTCCGACAGCAGTTCAAGCTCTGACGTTCCTGAAGATAGGTAGTCAAGAACATCATAAACCGTGATTCGTGTTCCCTTTACAATTGGCTGGCCAGACCTAATTGCAGGGTCAATCAAAATTCTCTCTCGGTAACTCACCCATATATTACGCCAACCTTCGCTTAATACCATGCTCAGGTGTCTTCCCTCGAGCGAAAACTAAAGCTCGGGAACGGGCGGCCACGGTTCATTGGGAAAGCGGTTATAAGTGAGATATCTTGTCCAGTCACTTGGAGCCGGAGGCAATCGCCACTCTTTTCTTTCGGCTGAGTAGATCCAGGCCACGATTCTGCTCGAATCGACTTTGCCAGTCGAGCCATCTTCTCTAGCAAATGTTACGAGGCCTTTGCGGAGGCCGATGGGGTGGGGCTCCTCACCACGATTATGATTCGTGCAGAACCAAACTACTCTTCCTGGCGAGGCATCCCAGCTACTCCAAACATCTGGACCACTCGAACCGACTGGTGTGTCGGTGTAATGTTGCCATTTATAAAAGCTGTGTTCAACTATTGGTCCATCCCAATTGCCAGGTTCGACGCACCAAACGAGGCGACCATCTTTGATGTAAGAAGCGAGACCCTCGTACCAATTCCAAGGGTATTTGTTTCCCTGCATGACGTGCCGATAGCCTAAATCGTCGTTGTCGACTCGATAGAGTTGCATGCCGATTGCGTCTTGCTTGAGTTGGGCCATGCACGTCGACAGCTTATTGTTCTCCTTCGCCCTGGCAAAAACGGGAAAGAGTAGCGCGGCCAGAATCATTAAGATTACGGTCACAACGATGATCTCGACCAAGGTGAACGCCCTGCGCATACTGGCATTATAACGATAGAAGACACAGCTGACTATCTGAATTTCGTTAGACTTAGACTCAAATAGCTAGAACGGTGTACGAGGTAAACTAGCAGTTCGAAATTGACCTACCCTTGCGCCGATGAAGCCGCCGGGTTGCGAATATTACGGAGAAAAATTTCACCTTATGAGCAACAAACGCGTTTGGCTGTTCCATGAGGGTAACGCAACCATGCGTGACCTTCTTGGCGGAAAGGGTGCCAACCTAGCCGAAATGACCAATATTGGTCTACCTGTCCCTCCCGGATTTACGATTACCACCGAAGTCTGCACGGCCTACAACGAAGGCGGAAAGAAACTTCCATCCGGACTTCTCGAAGAGATCCAAGCTGCCCTCGCCCACGTTGAAAAATCACAAAACAAGAAGTTTGGCGATCCAAAGAACCCGCTTCTTCTTTCGATCCGATCTGGTGCTAAGTTTTCCATGCCGGGCATGATGGATACGGTTTTGAACCTTGGTTTGACTGACGAAATCGTCGATGCCTTGGTTAAAATCACTGACCCACGCTTTGTTTATGACAGCTATCGTCGCCTGATCATGATGCTGTCGGACGTTGCTTACTCCGACAAGTTCGATCATATGTCCAAGCACGACTTCGAGCATATTTTTGCCGATGTCAAAAAAGAACTTGGCGTTAAAGAAGACTTGGAAGTTAGCGTCGACGGCCTTAAGGACCTTTGCGAGCGATACAAGAAACACGTTAAGGCTCAAACTGGTTCAGAGTTTCCTCAGGATCCAACCGTGCAGATAGTTGCTGCGATTGAAGCAGTGTTCCGCTCGTGGGAAAATGATCGCGCCGTCGTTTATCGACGCAAAGAGAAGATTTCTGACCATATTGGTACTGCGGTTAACGTCCAGGCAATGGTTTTTGGAAACCTTGGCGACGACTGCGGTACGGGGGTTGCCTTCACGCGAAACGCGGCGACTGGCGAAAATGTCGTTTTTGGCGAGTACTTGATGAACGCGCAAGGCGAGGACGTCGTTGCTGGCGTTCGAACTCCAATGCCAATTCAGCAGCTTAAGGACCAGAATCCTGCGCTCTACCAAGAATTTGATGATGTCTGTAAGACGCTTGAAGCTCATTACAAGGACATGCAGGACATCGAGTTCACGATTGAGCACGGGATCCTCTTCATTCTTCAATGCCGATCCGGCAAACGAACTGGTCAAGCCGCGATTAAGATTGCAGTTGATCAGGTCAACGAAGGATTGGTCACCAAGGATCAAGCATTACTTCGCGTTGATCCTGAATTGTTGAATCACTGCTTGTTGCCAGTTATTGCTCCGGGATCGAAGTACAAGACCATCGCGCGCGGCTTGCCAGCCGGACCGGGTGCCGCGACGGGAATCGCGATTTTTGACTCTGAAAGAGCGGCTGAGCTTGGTAAGGGCGGCAAGGGCCAGAAGGTTGTTTTGGTACGCGCTGAGACGTCGCCGGACGATTTGAAGGGCATGCTGGCCGCTCAGGGCGTTCTCACCGAAAAGGGCGGAATGACGAGCCACGCAGCATTGGTTGCTCGAGGCTTCGGAATTCCAACCGTTGCTGGTTGTTCTGACATCTCGGTTGACGGCCACGCGAGGCAGTTCACCTACGCAGGTGGCGTGATCAAGGAGGGCGATATTATTTCGCTCAACGGAACCCTTGGTGAAGTTATCGAGGGCAATGTCGCAGTTGAAGAGCCGCAGATGACGGGTGAGTTCGGAACGTTCCTTGGATGGGCCGATGAAGCTCGAACCATGGGAATTCGAACTAACGCAGACACTCCTGAGGATACTGAACTTGCGATTAAGTTTGGTGCGGAAGGAATTGGCCTTTGCCGAACCGAGCACATGTTCTTTGAAGGAGATCGACGGCCAGTAGTACAGCGAATGATTCTTTCGGATGACGATGCCGAGCGACAAGTCGCTTTGGACGAGTTGCTTGAATTTCAACGCGAGGACTTCGTTGGAATTTTCAGGGCTCTGAAGGGTATGCCAGCGACGATTCGATTGATCGATCCTCCACTTCACGAGTTCTTACCTTCCCTTTCGAGCTTGATCGAAGAGGTTGCAACGAACCGAGCGAAGGGTGTTTCTGATCCTGAGAAGGAGCAGCTATTGAAGCACGTCGAAGGGATGCACGAAATCAATCCAATGATGGGACTTCGTGGTTGTCGACTTTCGATCGTGTTCCCCCAGATCGTTGAGATGCAGACGCGGGCTATTTTGGAAGGAGCCGCAGTGGTTATTAAGTCTGGTGGCAAGGCTAAGCCGGAAATTATGATCCCGCTGGTTGGGCATGTAAACGAGCTTAAGTTTGTTCGCGACCGACTTGAGGCGACGGCCAAGAAGGTTGTTGCGGAGCAAGGAATTGAGATTCCATACGAGTTCGGCACGATGATCGAAGTTCCTCGCGGCGCTTTGACCGCCGACGAAATCGCGGCCGAGACGAGCTTCTTCAGCTTTGGAACCAATGACCTTACGCAGATGACCTTTGGCTTCTCGCGGGATGACTCAGACCGATTCTTGAAGCCATACTTGGATAACAAGATTCTTCCGGGAGACCCATTTGAGTCTATTGACCAGACGGGCGTTGGCGTTCTTATGGAGATCGCGGTTCAGAAGGGCCGATCGGTCAAGCCGGGCTTGAAGCTTGGTATTTGTGGCGAGCACGGCGGCGAGCCACGATCGATTGCGTTCTGTAATAAGATTGGTCTCGACTACGTTAGCTGTTCTCCGTTCCGAGTGCCGATCGCTCGATTGGCGGCGGCTCAGGCGGCGATCATGGCCAAGAGCGGCGGCGCGGAACGCGACAAATAACTTTCAGCTGTTATAGCTGTCAGCCAATAGCCCCAAGATATTCTCTCGGGGCTTTTTTGTGCCTATACTTGACTGTGAGCAAAGCAAAGGACCAGACCTTACAATTTGACGGGATCACTTTGGCTGTTGCTTCACAAACACCAGTAGGTGTCATATGTGCGTCGTATAGTGGTCAACTCAGTCGCCTTTACCATTGGGACACAAGTTCTGATACGATAACGCCTGGTCAATTTCTAAAAGGTCGTTCAGAGATTTACGACATCTCTCCTGATGGAAAGTACTTTGCCTACTATGCCGAGTCGTTCCACAAACCAGCAAAGTCATATATCGCCATAGCGATGCCCCCATATTTCACTGCTCTAGCCTTCTTTCCAACATTCCATCTTGGATGTCGATCGGCAAAGTTTGAGGGTAATGACTGCCTAAATTTATTCACTATGGAACCGGGCTGGTGGGGTGAAAGATGCAGCAAAGAGAATATAGTTCAGCCAGGATGTCCATTCAAAATTAATTGCGTTTCAATGACGATGCGCAGTCTCGGCACCGATCATGTTGATCTGCTAAATGATCGACGCGTGTGGATAGAGGACAAAACCTTAATGGCGCAGAAAAATGGATTTGACAAAACGACTGAGATCAAGACCTTCTTTCGAGAACCCTTCGTTCCAATCGAGCCTCCCGACTGGGCGAAAGAGTGGTAGCGGTATCTTTGATACCTTCTTGATGCCTTTGCGGTGAATCTTGATTCGAGCCTGACCAGGCTTGGGCAGACAATGAAAGATGAGATGGACATCTTTACAATCATCGGAATACTCATCCTGGCTTGGATGTTTTGGACGATGTGCTCGATGCTCAAGATGGATTGCGCTACGGAAGAAGACCCAGGCACCGATAACTCGGCTGCCCAATCTTCTTCCGCTTCTTCCGCTTCGACTAATTGAAGTGAACGCCTGAGGCGTCAATCGACATTTTTGATGGATCGTAGTGGAAGGTGTTTTGAATTTGCGTATTGCCCATTTTTATGAGAAAATCTGCGGTGTCTGATTTGCTTCGCTCTTGACCTGCGGAGGCTAAGGCTTGCATGTAAACGGATTCAGTGATCATGTAATCGTACAGATCCTGCTTCTTGGCCGCTGTCATAGTTGAGATGATTTTGGAGCTGAATGCCTTTCGGAACTGGGCGACCATGTTTCCAAAGAAATTATCTTCGTATGGTTTATTGGTTGCGAGGCCGACATTGACCATCGTGTAATACGCCAGTCCTCCGGCGAGGTCATTGGTGTATCCCTTCGGCCCCTCTTGCTCTTCGAATACTCGGATTCCCTGGTTGATGACGTCTTCGTACGTTGCGATTTCGCTGTCGTTCTGAGCTAACTTTCGCGCGAAATGATTGATGTAGGTTCGGCTTCCGCTTCGCGTAAATTTGGAGCCACCGGGATATTTCCAATCGCCTTTCGCATTATTTTTGGCCAAATTGCCAAGGACCGAAAGGTCCATTTTGTCGGCATCGCCTTGGACTTTTGCCGTCGTCGCGAATGATGTTGATGCCAATGCTCCGAAAATGAGGATGGCAGGAATAGACAATAGTTTATGTTTCATTTCTCTTAGTTCCAGACGCCGAAAGTCGCAAAACATTTCGTCGGAAGTACACCTTTTAAAATACTCAGGACTTTTGCGAATCTACGCCCATTGGTCCAACCGGACTGAGGATGTCGTAGATCAGGGTTTCCTCGATGGCAATGACGCCGTGCGGGAAGTTTGACGGTAGGTGAAGGACATGACCTGCGGTGACCTCGACTTCCCTTCTCTCTTCGCCAAGAAACCACTTGATTCGTCCCGAGACGATGATGGACATTTGCTCGCTTGGGTGGCTGTGGACTTTGACTTCGCAGCCAGGGTGGAGGAAGACTTTTGCGACGTACATGTGGTCGCCAGCGAAGCCGTTGCGGTCAAGTCCTGGGACTGGAGTGTCGAACGGTACTTCTGACCATTTTTTTACGATTGGGTCCATGGGAAAAGTATAGCGTGGGAAGCGCAGGAAGCGCAGGAAGCGAAAGAAGTAAAATCGCTCAGCAGGTTGCGCCGAACAAATTTTAGGGATTTGCTTATCTGGCAGAAAAGCAAGTTGCTTTGTCTCGAACTCTACTCCTTAACGAAGTCGTTCCCTATCCAAGAACAATACGGAATAACTTCCCAAATTCGCCGAGCAGCAGTCTCTTTGCCATCAAATATTGCGGAGGGTCATGGTCGAAACTCAAATGCTGATTTCGCAAGATTTCTTTACATCACCTTGGGATCCATTCGGAAACTGGAGACTCTTACCGAGATTTCATTTGATCTGAAATATTTGTCTGACAATAAGGAGCTGTTGAGTAAGTTGGATGAATTAGCGAGGATGGTTTCTAGCTTCATCAACAAACTCGAAACGTCATAGATTGGTTTCTTCTGGCCCTTCTTCCGCTTCTTTCGCTCTCAGCTATTCCTTGGTGATCGCAATCGGCTCATCGAATTTGAGTCGGATGACGCTTCCCATATGGTCGTTTTTAGAGTCGACGATTGTGGCGCCTCGTGATTCTCCGGTTGGGAGGTCGATAAGGACTTGGTTTCCTTCTCGTTCGAATCCTTGAATCTTTACCTTTGCTCCGCTGGGTGACAGGTCGATGATGGCGCCACTCTTGCCAGCGACGACGACGGCCATTTCGACTACTTTTCGATCCGGCTTGTCGCGTCGATTTTCGAGTTTGACGGACTTTGGTGCGGCGATGACAATGAATCCTTCGATTGGCTTACGAGCGATGACGGTTGACTTGAAGACTAACATGCCGCCTTCGGCGATGACTTCGCAGGTGACTTCTTGGCCAACCGGAATCGGGACGTAGCTGTCTCGCTGCATTGGGGCAGTAAAAATCCAGCCTTTGTTGTCGTTAGAGATCAGGCGGCATCGATATAGCGAAGAGGCGGTCTTCATTCGCACTTTAGCGTTCGGAACTGGGACCATTCCGGCCATGCGGGTTTGTGACCGAATGGTCATCATGGCAAAAGCGATTGCGGCTCCGATTCCGAAGACGAGGCTAAAACTGGCTAAGAGAGTTAGAATTTCTTGCATCCGTGCTTTCCTTACTGAATTGCACTTTTGCTTCGGCCAAGGTCTTCAACATTTCTCCGAAGTCAATCCTTGCTTCTGATAATGATTCTTGATCGCCCTTTGCAATAAAGTGTTTCAGTTCTGTTATTGTTTGGATGAGCAAGTTTAGTGCCAAAAGTCGGGTGCCGTGAGATTTCTCAAATTTGGGATTCGGCGCATTTTCTCCGAGAAGGGCGAGACAAGCCTTCGCCATTCGTTCTTGGGCATCGACTCCATCTGTGACTTCTTCCGATGTTCGCTTAAGGTTTGCCTTAGTAAAGAGGGCCCGGAGGTCAGGGCCTTCGTTGTCCCATGCGGCTTCAAGGATTGAAGCTACTTTTTGATACTGGTTAGAAAGAATTTTCGGATCATCCTTTTGGGCTCGATCAAGGTCTAGTTTGACGCCTTCCTCGGAACCAAGCAGGGCTCTGCAGACAGCTCGAAGCATGTAAGCGTCGGCGGTTGGCTTGGCTTTGATCGAGTTTTCAAGGTGCTTGAGCGCTTGGTCGGGCAAGGCGGTTCGCAATTGGATTTCGGCCAGGATGACTTGAATCGCTGGGTTGTTGGGGTCGGAAGTGATGGCTTCTTTGACGATTTCGTTCGCTTCGGCAATTCGGTTTGCGTTGACCAAAATTCGCGCAGCATTGGTGATCATGGCGGGGTCGCCAAGCGCTTCGGCAGACGCGATAGTCACGGCGACGGCGGCATCGACTTGGTTGTGGCTTTGAAGGAAATCGATGAGGGCCTTTCGTCGAGCAGGATCGCTTGGTGCGGCATCAACGGAGTCTCTGAGGAGCATTTCGGCTGACACAAATTTGCCGTCTGAGATATACAGCTTAACTTTGGTCTGAATCGCGTTCCAATCGTTGAGAATTGGATCGTCATCATTTGTTTCGGGAATGATCGGCGATTGGCCCTTACCGATGGGCGACTCTCCGCCTTTCGGATACTTGGCCATACCCTTTAGTGGACCGAGTTGAAGTTTTGAGCTGAGCGAACTCATGACAGACCGGATTGTTTCGTCGGCAGTCTTGTCATTTGAAATCGAAACAGTCTGGCTATCTGTTTCGTCCCAAACCTTTTTGCCATTCTTGTAAAGAATTACGTGGCAATTGAGAGCCTTTTCGGTTCGATTGTCAATTTTGAGATTTGTGTTTTGGCCTTCGATCCAAAGGGCGTAAGGTGCATTGAGAACCTTTGCCGCATCAAGAACATCTTCGAGCGTGTAAAACCGCTCTGGCTTCTTAAATTTGTTCGCTAGATAAGCTTCCCGGAGGATTGGATCCTCGATCGCATAGGTTACGCAATGCAGTTGTCCGACGCTATCCAGTTCATTGGCAATTGGGTTAACCAAGTCGATGATAGCGGAGCCATTCACAGCCGCGGGCTGCCCGACCACACAGAGTGGAGCTTGAGCTTGGGCAAAGAATGCCCCGCCAAGAATGGCCAAACAAAATAGAATTCGCATTAGTTTTTGAGGTTTTTGAGAGCTTGACGGCTACTGTTAATGCCTGCATTCGCGGCATCTTTATCGCCTTTGCCACCGTCGATGTCCTTTTGGTAAGCGTCGATTGCTTTTTGGAATGCTTCGCGCGCTTGGGCAGCCTTGCCGCTTCGTTGATAGGCTAGGCCTTGTCGCTGAAACATTTTGCCTTGGCTACTGCTGTTGGCTGGCTCGATGCCGTTATTATTATTGGCAGGTTCCGCTTTTGGTTTGGCATAAGTCACCTCGATCGTGCCACCGCTTGGAGTTGCAGGAGGGTCATCTGGTGGGGTTTGATTCGGTTTATTCGGATTATCCGTCGGGGTTGGCGGCTCAGTTTTCCGTTTAGTATTTGGCAAGTTGCCATTACCCGGGCCAGGATTATCTATTCCTCCGGGTTCTATCGTGCCTAATCCACCACTCATTCGGTCATGATTCGTTGTGGGTCGCACCTTGGTGTCCGATGGTCCTTTTTCATCAATAAGCGCTGGAACTTGGCCAGGGTCTTGATTTTTTCCGGTTGGGTTCCCAGTAGCGGTGCCCGTATTCGGGTTTTGCTGAGTTCCTAAATTTGGGTTCAAATTTTGCTGAATTGGAGTATTGGTGCCAGCGGCGGACTTGGTTTCTTTGCTCGATTGGCTGATGCCGTAAACGACTCCGCTGACGGCGATAATCAAGAATGAAACTCCGACGGCCATCATGGCGGCACCCTTGCGGTCCATTTTCGGTTCGCCTGCCTGGCGCATGGCAAACGCGTTTCGAAGTTGGTTGAGCTTAATCTTGTCCATTGCGGAATCAGGATTAAGCGCGACGACGGTTTCGTATGCGTCGAGGGCTTCGGCGTATGCGCCTTTTCGCTCAAGAACAAGTCCCTTGAGGGCATAGGCTTCGGCGTAGCTTGGGTTGGTTAGAATTGCGTGATCGGCAATTGCGAACGCCTCATCCAGGTGTCCGTTTTGATAGCTGTCCATTCCTTTGGTGACAATTTCCTTGAGCTTCTCCTGCTCTTCTTCGATCATCGTGACAGGCAACACGGCTCCGCACTTCTTGCAGAACGCGCTATCAAGCGTGTTATTCATCACGCATTTTGGACATGAAACCATAAGTCTTTTTTGTTCCCCTATTTCGTGGGTTCCTCTTACGACGCTTTCCGGGAATGGAAAGCTGGAACTCCTGGATACAGTTTACAGCAAGTTTTGGTGTTTTGTACCTGGTAATGCTGGAGGAGAGTGCATAGTGCGAAGTGCGAAGTGCGAGTGCGAGGGCCAGTGCGGGTGCGGGTGCGGGTGCAAGGGCGAGGGCGAGGGCGAGGGCGAGAGGCGAGAGGCACTCATGATCTACCTTGGGAACTTAGTTGTCTTTAGCCAGGTTCTTGGATTGGCTTTGAGTGGCAGGCGCAGATGGCGGGGAGGGCGACGGCGACCACCAGGCACACAACTGCAGCAAAGACGTAAGGACCGGGATTCCAGAGGTCGAAGAGGAAGCCGCCAAGGATTGGGCCGATGATGAAGCCGACGGTTCGGGCGGCCTGCATGACTCCAAAGAGTTCTCCTTGGACGTTTTCGGGCACAGTGTTACTAGCGAGTGCGCTCAGCGTTGGACCGACGACACCAGATCCGAAGCTAAACATGGTTGACGCGAGTAGGAGCCAAACCATTCCGTGAGCGAATCCCGTCAGGACTCCGGCTAAGGGGTTAATTCCAAGTCCGATGCCCTGGACGATGTATCCCAGACGGAGAATGGTTGTGTCGCAAAGCTTCTTGCTGAGCCACGTTAGGACTACTACCGAAACGAATATTCCGAGGAGGGCTTCGTAGCTGAAAATGATGCCGAACTCTCGTTGACCGAATCCGAGCATTGCATGGATCAGTCGACCAAAAGTTCCTTCGAGGGTGGCCAGCGCAAACGATGCGGTGACGGCGATCCAAAAGAACGGCAGCAGTGATGGATAGCTTTTGAAAAGGGTCAGATCGAAGAGGGGATACTTCGGTGAAACCCCTTCGCTTCCGTCGGGCATGGATTCGCCTTTATCCTTTGGAACCAAGAGCAGCACCACGGCTCCACCCGCAAACGAAATGATTGCTCCCACAACACCGATCATTTGCGAGCCGTATTGATGGGCGAGAAAACCGCCAACGGCGGGGCCGAAGATCATTCCTGCCGACAACGTTGCGCTGACCCACGCCAGTACTCGCTTGCGGTCTTCGCCCGCGACGACTGCAGCCATCGCTTGAGCTACGGAGACGTTGGCGCCGCCAAAGCCAGCCATGATTCGGCTGCAAAACAGGAGAGCGATTGAACCTGCGAAGCCATAGATGAGCATGGCGATGGCAGAAAGCCATTGGCAGGCCACGAAGACTCTCTTGCGCCCGGTATTGTCAGCAAGGCGTCCCCATCGGGGCGACGCGAAGAGTTGGACGAGGAACGTCGATTGAAGAAGGGCTCCGATTATTGGGCCTTTGAACGCGAACCCAAAGAGCATGGTTTCGGCCCGCAACTGGATGTCGGGGATGAGCATCGTGAACCCGACCATATCGAGGAAAACCGCGATGAGCAGCGCAAATTCGGTCGAGCGCTTATGCACTGAACTATTGAACCCGATTTTAGCCGTCAGCCATCAGCCATCATCAATTGCTATCTAATTTGGTAGCACTCGATACTTGATTGTTGCTGGGTTGTTCCGGGTTGAGAAGATGGTGTTGTGCTGGACGACCATTTTCGTTCCGGTCAGAATTGGCTCAGTGGTTCCCAGATTCCGTGCGTTACCGGGGAAGGTGCTTTGCAGAATAAAGAGGCTGAGGCGATGGCCCTTTTTGAACATATTCGCTCCGTCCCAGAGGAGTAGCTTAGCGCGATATTTTTTGCCCGGGGTCAGGAACCGTTGCTTATCGAGACCCTGGATATAGGAAGCGCGGAGCTTGCCAGTTTTGAAGATTGCCACGTGGCCCTTACCTGGATCCTGATCGGTTCCAACCGCGAAGAAATCAGTGTCCCTTGCTGAGCACTTAAAGTCAAATTCAACCGTTACCGGTCCAGTGATGACTTGGTCCTTTTTGAACGGTTCTGATCGCAAAACGATATAGTTTTTTGGCAGCGACTTATCGTCGGCATACATGTTCTGACCTTGATCGCCGATGCCCATCGAATCTAGTCCGATTTTTTCGGTGCTTGGATCATAGTCTGACTTTGTCGACGTGCTCTTGGTCATTTCTTTGACGAGCTTAGCAACAGACTTGGCACCGTTGTTTTCGGAACCAAATTGGAAGTAGCGGGTTTCCGGTTTGGACTCAACGGGTGGCCAATCGGCGGACGTATGCCACTTGTTTTCGCCCATGACAAAGTAACGTACTTTTGGCACTTTCTCGACCGAGACGGACTTGCCTTTCAGCCAAGTATCGAACCAACGAAGGTATTCCGAATCGAGTTCGAGGACGGCATCTTTTCCAAAATCAAGGTTTCCGACTTTGGTCGTAGTATTAAAGAAGTGAGTCCACGGGCCGTAAATGAGCCACTGCTTATTGTTTCCGCCGCCGCGAACAAATTGCCAGTTGCGCTGGGTGCCGATTTCGTCGCCATCGAACCAACCGCTGAGGTGAAACGCAGGAATCTTCACGGTTTTCATGAGGGCATCAAAGTCCCATCCTGGCCAAAGTGTTGAATTGTCTCGCTTGAGCCAATTGGTGAAAATCTTGCTGTTGAATCCGAGAAGCTTGTCGTCAACTTTGTCTATGGGCAAGGTGGTCAGCCCCTTCATGTTGGTGATTTCGTTGAGAGCGGTGAGCATGTTTTGCCCTTTTGGATTGTCAACAATTCGTAGCCACCAAAGGTCGGATAGTAAGGTGAGAACTCCGTTTTCGTACGGGATATTCCACATGGCACTCGATGGAGGCGAGACTTGGGGGACGATGCATTTCAGGGCGGGATGATGTTCAACTGCGGCGGCCCATTGGACAAATCCGCCGTAACTGGCGCCAATCATTCCGACGCTGCCGCTACACCAAGGTTGTTTACTAATCCAGTCGATGGTGTCGTAACCATCTTTTCGCTCGGTGACCATTGGGTCGAATGAGCCTTTGCTATCTCCAGTTCCCCGAACGTCTTGAACAATGAAGACGTAGCCTCGGCGTGCATAGGCATCGCCTTCTTCGGCGGTGAGCAGTCGGCCGTACGGAGTCCGTTCAAGGATCACGGGATACTTACCCTCGTCAGTGGGACGGATCATCGTGGCTTTTGTCATCACTCCGTCGCGGAGAGGAATATCAATTTGCAAAACCTTGGTTTTGTAGGTTGGCTGGCTTAATTCTTTGAATTTGGCGAGGGGATCTTCGAATGCAGATTCGTACCCGCGGCGAACCATCCTTAGCTTTTGGGATGGAACATCGAAGCCGACCAACGAGCCATCCTGATTGAAAACTGCTTTGAATCCAACTGTCTTGAGGTTGATATCCGCCGTGCGGACGGAGACGGTGTTGCCGTTGACTTGAATATTCTTGGCACCAGTTGGCTTCGTTCCAAAATTTAGCAGCGTTGAGCCGTCAACGAGATACGTCAAAATGTCTTGCTTCGTATTGTCGCTCCATTTGATTGATTCGCTCAAGGAGCTCAACGTTTGAGGATGGAATGTAGAGAACATTGGAAATGCTGGAGCAGTAGCATCTTCTTCGGCAGTGCCTCCTTCGGTCCTCGTCACGAGGGTTTTGCCATCTTTGAGTTCAACTTTTAGATATCGAAGAGTCTTTGGACCTTGCTTCATCGTTTCGACAATCAAGAGAGCCGTCGGCCGCCCTTTGTCGGCAGTGACGGATAAGTGGGAGTCAATATCGAAACCCTGCAATTTGACGGTCGAGACGGAGTCAAATGACTTATCGGCTTTGGCAGAATAGTGATTGGTTCCAGCCAATACCCCGGAGAAATAGATGTCGGAATCGATTTCTGGGGTTTGATGTAATGCAAACAAAACGGCGACTGGTGCAAAGAACATTTCACGCTATTTTACGTGGAATCGGTTGATTTGGATTCAGAATTCCGAAGAATCTCTATCGCTTTTGCGTTGCTTCGGCTAGTGCCATTTTGAGTGATGCGTCTTCGCCAAACAGGTTTAGGCCTTCTTCTGCGACCTTTCGCAATTCATCGTATTGGCGAAGTTCACGATAGCAAATGCACAGTTTGCGATAGTTGTCTTTCAGCGAATTTGCTTCTCGGTCAGACAGGGTTTTCAAATTATTAAGTCCTATTTCTTTGGCTCGGAGCAAGTAGGGCAAAGCGCTTTCAAATTTATGTGCTGGCTGAATTTGGTTCGAATTGTCTTTCATCCAGCAATAAGCTATTTCCTCGAGGATATCGATGCTTTCTGGGTTTTGGTCAAGTCCACGCTTAAGGAAATCAACTGCGAGCGCAGAGCTCTCCTTTTTGTTTTCCCATAGAATGATTTGACCTGCGCTGGTCCAGGCTTCGATAAATTGAGGATCAACCCAGGTCATGAGTCGAAAGAGCGGAAGGGTTTGGGTTGGTGACTGGTGGTGGTGTTCAGCCATGTCTTTGTAGCTTGCTACTCGTCGTTCGACGTCGCCAAAGATGCCGCGGAAGTCTTCTTTTTCGCTTGGAATAACAGTGACAATCGCCGCGTCACCGTCGAGTTTCTCCGCTTCATCTTTTGCTTCGCTAGCGCCAGTTCGTCCGTGCAACTCTTCATTGTGGGTGAGGGGACGCATTTCGACTCCTCCATGGACATAGAGGTCGGCACGGAGATAGAGGAGCGCAGAGAAACTGGTTCGGAATTGGCCTAAAAGTGATGCAGCGGCATGGGTATCTTGGGCTTGAAGTCCTACAATCCTAGTGGGAGGATTGACGATCGAGGCGAACTTGTTGGCTTGGGTGCCCAAAGTCACCGCCCCTACCATTGTTCCGACAACAATCCAATGTTTCATAATGGACATTTAGCTTTTGAGGGCAAGATGCCCAGGAACTCCGTTCCTCCCCTCCAAAGTTCCCGCTACAATCCTCTGTTTCATCTTAGACGGCCTGTTTTCGGAATTTTAGCCATCCCGCCCCCAGCATAGCGAAGGAGTAGATCATTCCGTAAGCGACGAGGAATCCGATGACCCACATGGGCACGGGAGCCCAGTTGGGATAAACCGCACGCCCACCGATATCGAACAGTTGAACTTGCGGGAGCGCGCCGTTGATGGTTGCATAGACAAATTTGCCGAATGGTCCGACGCTGGTCGCGCTCATTGTGAGTCCGCGCGTCATCATTGGTGTACCAAAGGCGAGAATGAAGGCCAGAGTTGCCGACGCATTGGGGGTCAGGTAGATGCTAAGCGTCATTGACAATGCGCAGATAACGACCAATCCAATCATCTTGGCAAAGACATATTGGAGCATGATGACGTTGAATTGAACGTGGAAAACAGTTAGCGCGATGGCGGTGAGACCACAAAGGATGAGGAAAGAAATCCAGGTTACAACCACCGCTCCCATAAGCTTGCCGATGAGCAAATCGAACCTTGTGATCGGTCTAGCCAATAGTGGATAGAGCGTCCGATTCTTGATTTCATCGGGAATGAGTCGGCAGGAAGTTAATACCGCGATGATAGTTGAGAATAGGCCGAGGACGGTTACGGCGAGGTCCTTGGCAAAGATTTCGAGTCCATCAAAGCCGAAGAAGCCGAGGGTTCCGGCGCAGAGGATAATGAGGAATCCAAGGATCGCGACGACCCACAGGTCCTTTCGTCTGAGTGATTCCAGCAGAACAGATCGGGCGAGAGGTTTATAAGCGGTGAATTTCACGCTGCGGCCTCCACGGTTTCGACAAAGTAGTTTTCAAGGGATCCTTCTTTTGCGACAACATCTAGGACTTGTCCTCCTCCCGCTTGGACCCTTCCGATTGCGGTGATCATTGCCTCTTTTGTACCAAACCTTGCCTCAAATTTATCTATATCTCTCACCACAATGTGATCCGTTAATCCACGCAATGAAGTCATGTTACTGTAGACCAGGGCAAACGTTTGGAGTTCATCTTTGAGGCTGGCGACGATTTTCTCTTCGACGAATTCACCTTTATTCATGAGGATAATTCGGTCGCAAAGCATGTCGACTTCGGCCAATTCATGGCTACTGAAGAAGAGGGTTGCTCCGTCTTGTTGGCGTTGTTTGAGGAGGTTTCTGAGTTCTTTTCTTCCGACCGGGTCGAGGCCGCTGGTGACTTCATCGAGGATAAGCAGTTTGGGGTTTCCGAGGAGTGATTGTGCGATTCCGACTCTTTGGAGCATGCCTTTGCTGAGGCTTCGATTGAGTTTCTTGGCTGAATTGCCAATTCCGAGTAAATCGAGGAGGTCAAGGATTTCCTTTTTTAGCCACGGTCCTTTTAATCCTTGGAGCTCGCCATACATGGTTAGCGTTTCGAGGGGAGTCAAAAATGGATAGTACATGGCCACTTCGGGGAGGTAGCCAATTTGTTTTCGCGACTCTGGGGTTCCAGCCGCTTCGCCGAAAATGGAGGCGTTTCCCGACTGGGAGTTAACAAAGCCCATGAGAACTTTAAGGGTCGAAGATTTACCTGCTCCGTTTGGTCCTAGGAAGCCGACGATTTCGCCTTCTTGAACGTGAAACGAGAGATCCTTGACCGCGTCGACGATTTCGCCTTTCTTGGTTTTGTACTGTACAAACAGGTTTTCAACTGAAATTGCTGGGTGCATTCCAATTAATGTTTCGGCACGTCCGGGTGAATCTTTAGTAAAGAGTGTTAGATTTGGTGGAACGAACCGTGCCTGAATTACAGTCGATGTGGGCCGATTTTGGGTACCCTCATTGGGTTAATGAAGCTCCACGAGTATCAGTCCAAAGACCTTCTCGCCAAGTATGGCGTCCCGGTTCCTGAAGGAGAAGTCACTACTACCGCCGAGGGTGCACGGGCGATCGCCGAAAAGCTTGGCGGCAACGTCGTGGTAAAGGCTCAGGTCTTGATGGGCGGTCGCGGAAAAGCAGGTGGAGTCAAGCTATTTACCAATGCTGACGACGCGGCTGCGTTTGCGAAAGAGCTCATTGGCAAGCGATTGATTAGCATTCAAAATCCGGATGGAATGATCGTTGAAAAGATTTTGGTGGGCACGACGATTGATATTGCGCAGGAGTATTACCTCTCCGTCCTATTGGATCGAAACCTGCAAAAGAACATCGTGATGATTTCCAAGGAAGGCGGAATGGAAATCGAGCATGTTGCCGAAACAAACCCTGACGCGATCATACGACTAACAGTTGATCCTGCATGGGGATTGAGCGATTTTGAAATTCGAGATGCGGTCAAGCGAGCCAATATTCCGAAAGAAGCAGCTGGTCAAATGGTTCAAATGATCAAGAAATTGGTCAAGGCTTACATCGAAGAAGACGCGGACATGATCGAAATCAATCCGGTTGCCTTGACTCCGGACGGCAAGTTGATTGCGGCGGACGCAAAAGTTTCGATTGATGAGAGCGCGTTGTTCCGACACAAAGAATACGATGAGACCTCTTCTGATTCGGCCGACAATGCGATTGAGGCCGAAGCAATGCGACGAGGGATAGCCTACGTTAACTTGGGCGGAGAGATTGGCATTATGGCAAATGGTGCGGGTCTGACGATGCAATCACTTGATGAAGTGAATGCTGCGGGCGGGCGGCCGGCTAACTTTTTAGACGTTGGAGGAGGAGCAAAAGCTGATCGAGTCAAGAGCTGCGTTGAGTTGATTTTGATGGATCCGAACGTTAAGGGCCTATTGATCAACATCTTTGGTGGCATCACTCGAGTCGACGAAGTTGCAAAGGGTGTGCTGGAGGCTTTCTCGCAGATGGATGTCAAGATTCCGGTCGTGGCACGAATTGAAGGTACGGCGGTTGAAGAAGGTCGAAAAATCTTGCAGGGTTCGCAAATTATTGCCGCTGAGACGGTTGAAGAAGCAGCCAAGAAGATTGTTGAATTAGCTTACGCGTAGCGCTTTGATGACGAGTTTAGCTGCCCTGAGTGATGTTGCGATTTCGACTCGGGCGCGGGCAATGCGTAACCTAGAGGGTCATAAATTTCCGCATCTTTGCACGACTCCTGAACTCTTAGAGATCATGCAAGAGATCATTCGGTCGGTTCAACGGGTTGACCCTACAACCGAGGTTTACAAGAGCATGACCTTGCGGGAGCGTGAAAACCTCGTAGCAAAGCGACTAATCTCGACAAATTACCATTGGACCTTGCCCGGTCGGGCCGTCGCGATATCGAAGGATGAGTCGTTGAGTGTGATGATCAATGAAGAAGATCATCTGCGGGTGCAGGCACTGGGGGTCGGGTTTTGCTCAGACCAAATGTCGAGGAACTTATCGAAATTTTTGCGTGAGATTTCGGAGACGCTGTCGTTTGCGTTCAAGAAAGAGTTTGGGTATTTGGCGAGTAGTTTGTTTAACACTGGTCGTGGAACTCGACATTCGGTCATGCTACATTTGGTGGCTTTGGGCTACGACAACAAGCTTCCGGAGATATTGCAGGCGCTGGTTGATGATGGGATTACGATTCGTGGGCTTTATGGCGAGGGCTCGCGTCCGGTTGGAGCTTATGCTCAGGTTTCGACGACGAGCGCGTCCTTGGCCAAGTTCATTGGCACGTGCGAGTACTTGATTGAGCGAGAGCGAAAGGCTCGACGAGAGTTGGGGCATACGGTATTAGAAGACAAGGCCAAGCAGGCGTTGTTGTTTTTGAACTCATCGCCAAAAATTTCGCTGCTGGATTCGTTTCGAGTTATTGGTTCGCTACGATGGGCGGCTACGGTCGGTTTAGCTGGCTATCCTGGCGACGTTCATCTTCTCGATCGAGCGTTAGCTACGATCAACATGATGTCAATTGAGAGCGAGGAACACGCTGAAGGAAAGCGAGCCGATGGCCTTCGAAAACTGCTTTTGAGTTAGCCTCAGTAGCCAGCAAAAATCAGCGTCAAACAGGTACAATATTTGAGCTTAAAGGGAGGCTAAACGGCCCCCTGAAACGTCTGGAATTAACTCGTGGCAGAAGACAATACACCGCACATTTCCATTATCGAAGTTGAAGAGGAACTGGGTCGTAGTTACGTTAACTACGCGATGTCCGTCATCATCTCTCGAGCATTGCCTGACGTTCGAGACGGCTTAAAGCCAGTCCAACGTCGAATTCTTTACGCAATGAGAGGTCTTAACCTCACACCTAGCAACCCGCATACCAAGTGCGCCAAGGTTACTGGTGAAACGACCGCAAACTATCACCCGCACGGCAACGAAGTTGTTTACCCGACGATGGTTCGAATGGCTCAAAGCTGGGCTCTCCGCTACCCACTGATCGACGGACAAGGAAACTTTGGTTCGATCGACGGTGATAGTGCGGCTGCCATGCGATACACGGAGTGTCGATTGACACCGATTGCGATGGAATTGCTTGAAGATCTGGATCGCGAGACGGTCGAATTCACGCCCAACTACCTCCAGGCCGACCTTGAGCCAAGAGTTTTGCCCGGCAAGTTTCCTAACTTGATTTGTAACGGATCGCAAGGTATTGCGGTTGGAATGGCGACGAACCTTCCGCCACACAACCTCACCGAAGTTTGTAACGCAGCCCTCCACCTCATTGCTAATCCGGATGCTTCTCTCGACGATATCATGGTTCATCTCCCTGGCCCTGACTTCCCGACGTACGGAATCATCATGGGCACTAAGGGAATTCGACAGGCCTATGAGACTGGTCGAGGATCGATCATCATGCAAGCCAAGACGATGATTGAGCCGGGGGACGCGGGCAAGTCTGTCATTGTTGTCACCGAAGTTCCTTATCAAACCAACAAGAAGACGTTGATCGAGAACATCGCAAAGATTGCCAAGGAGAGAAAGTTCGACGGCATTTTGAACGTTCAGGATTACTCGGATAAAAGAGGCATGCGCATCGAAATCGAAGTTCGGCGCGACGTTAACCCGAACAAGGCGCTCAATTACCTACTCAAGCATACGAACCTCCGAACGTCGTTTGGCGCTCTTATGCTCTCGCTCGTTGATGGCGCTCCGAGAACGGCTCCGATCATCTTGATGCTCGAACAGTACGTCAAGCATCGACGAGAGGTCATTCTGCGAAGGACCAAGTACGAGCTTTACCGAGCCCTTGAAGAGGTCCACCTTTCTGAAGGATTCCAAATTGCGCGACGGTTCTTGGATGAGATCATCGTGATCATTAGGCGGTCGCAAGACGCGGGTGTTGCCCGAGCTGAATTGATTCGAGAGTTCGATATGTCGGCTTTACAGGCATCGGCGATTCTCAACATGCCGCTCCGCCAACTTACTCAGCTGGCACAAGCCGAGTTAGAAGAGACCTATAAAGAAGCATTGAGAAAGACTCAAGATTTGCTGGACATCCTCAACAGCGAGGTGCGAATGACGAAGGTTTTAACTGACGAAATCACGATCATGCGCGATAAGCATGGCGACGAGCGTCGAACTCGAATACAGGCGCGAGAAGCGGGTGAATTCACGGAAGAAGATTTGATTCCGGACGAAGAAGCGATCATCAGCATTTCACGAGACGGCTATATCAAGCGGGTCAGCATCGATGCATATCGACAGCAGAAGCGCGGCGGAAAGGGCGTTAACAATACGTTGAAGGCCGATGACGAGCCAGCGCACCTGTTCCAGGTCAGCACTCATCACACGATTTTGTTCTTTACCGATCGGGGCCGAGTTTATAAACTCAAGGGCTACGAAATTCCTGAAACGGGACGATACGCCAGGGGTATGCCTGTCATCAACTATATCAACATTCTTGGTGGTGAGCGGGTAACCGCGACCGTCAGCGTGAAGGATATGGCGGGCGACGGATTCTTGACGTTGATCACTCGTGGAACCGGAGCCAAGGACAGCGCGGAAATTAAGCGAACTCCGCTCTCCTCGTTTGCCAATATTCGAAACAACGGAATCATCGCTTTTGATATTGAAGAAGGCGACGAACTGGGATGGGCATTGAAGACTCGGGGTGACGATGACGTGATCCTTGTTACCCGAGAAGGGCAGTCCATTCGATTCCATGAAACGCAGGCAACAGCGAGAAGCCGAGCAGCGGGTGGCGTTCGTGCCGTTCAATTTAAGGCAGGCAACCCTGAGGACCAGGTCGTGACGGCGGCGGTGGTTGACGAAACCATGTCGTTGCTCGTTGTATCTGAAAATGGATACGGCAAGCGAACAAAGCTTGAAGAATATCGAGTTCAGAGCCGTGGCGGATCAGGAATTCTCACGATGAACTGCACTGAAAAGACTGGATTAGTCGTCGGTGCTGAAGTTGTAGAGGAGGATGACAAGTTGCTTCTCATGTCGGTCAAGGGCAAAGGCATTCGAATGCGAATCAAGGAAATCCGGGCAACCGGGCGAGTTGCTCAGGGAGTTCGACTGGTGAACCTGTCTGGTGGCGATGCGGTTGCTTCGATTGCACGAATCGTGAAAGGAACCGACGACGGAGACTTGGAAGGCGAAGACGGCGTTGAGGTCGAAGTGGACGAGACGACAGAAGCGACTGAAGAGTAAAAATTAGTTTGCCGTTTTTAGGCGGCAGAAGGCAGTCAGCAACTTTGGTTGCTGGCTGCTTTTTTTTATTTCTGAAGGGATGGGGAAACCCCGGCAGACTTCTTACGAATCCACCTTCTGGCTGGCTCCTCGATATATCGGTAGCAAAGTCCAGAGGCAATGATAGTCACAGTGAGACAGATGAAAAAAGCCAAAAAGGTGTTTTCCGCATCAGTCTTAAGTACGCGATCCATTGACTTGTAGACAATGAGGATAGTGAATCCGTGGATCAAGTAAAGCGAATAACTCGCCTCGCCTAAAAAGATGAACGCCCTTCGCAGGGCATTTGGCTCGCCGTTCACGGTGTGACCAGCCAGTCCAACAATCAAAAGCGAAGATGCCATCACACAGCCAAGTGTCCATGGGCTTTGCACGTAATTGAACGACTGGGCGAAAATGATCAGTAGGGCAGCCATCGCTCCATATTTGAGAATCGACATCAAATTGGTGTTGTTTTTAGCAAGGCTATAGACATAAAAGCTACAAATTCCGACCAGGAATTCGGGAAGGCGAAGGAGGGGAAATTGTTGAACCCATGGTTCTCCTGAGTCTCCTAGTTGATTCAAAATCAACATTCTCGGCAACCAGCTCAACAAGATACAGATGACCCAAATTGGAACAACGAACTTCTTGGTCGCCTCTATCCCTCTGAGTAGGAATGGGAACGACACGTAAAACAACAGCTCAACGGAGAGCGTCCAGCCTTGCGTCAACCAATGCGGGTGGTCATTAAAATAGGGATACCAAGCGTGCAAGAGAAAGATTCGGCTCACGGTGTCGGTGGCAAGATAGGGGAGCCCGTATGAGACGCCCAAGAATTTCGCGTGAGAGATCATGAACGGTATTCCGACTATCAGGGCAAATAGATACATCGGGTACACCCTTGCGAATCGATTCGTGAAGTAGCTCTTAAATTTGAAAGTTGAATTCACCAACTTTCCGTGGTAGTTGTAGGAGAGAATGAACCCTGACAGCACGAAGAAGATCGTGACGCCTTCTCCCCCGTGGGATATCCAGTTTTTGAAATAAGGTGGAATAGTGGCGCTGTTGGTGAAAACCGTTCCCCCGTGAAGCATGAACACGGCAAAAGCAGCAAAAAATCGGACAATTGTTAGGTTATCGAGCTTCTGTTTTTCTGGATTCATGGTGGCGCGGTTCCGTGCCAAGTTTAAACTCGACTACTCCAATATCAATAATCGGTGCTTGATTACCAATTTGCAGTATAACTCGGCATTGAAGTTAGACTTCAAGCAGGGTTCTATCAACTTCCCCGCCCGTTGCCAGATAGCCTTTGTAGCCTGCGCTCATCTCGAAGAGGTTACGGAACCCTTGTTTTCGGAGGACGGTGTATGCGATCGGAGATCGGTTTCCTCCCGCGCAGTGGATGACAAGCGGTTTATCGGTTGGTATGTCGGCAAGTCGGCTTTCGAGATAGCCGAACGGAATCCAGGTTACGCCGGGGATGTGCCCCTCTTCGTATTCGCTGCGTCCGCGCACATCGAGGATGTTGACTTCGCCGAGAGCATTTCTCCCGATTGCGTCTTCGACCGAGATGAGATTGATCTTCTCGATCTGATTGCTCGGAATCGAGTCGAAAGGTACCCAACCAATGACGTGATCAAGACCAATTGACTCCATCGACCGGGTGGCGGCAACCATGTCTTCTTGAGTGTTGGAAATGATCATGATGTCTTTGTCATACGGCGCATGCCACCCGGTCCAAGTGGCGAAGCTCCGGCACAGTCGACACGATGCAACTCCGACCGATCCGGGAAAGAATCCGATTCGGACTGCGCTTGCGGGACGGATGTCGATGACGAATGCGTCTTTGTTAGCTAACGCGGAAGGTAGAAGCTGGATTGGAATCTTGAGTGGGCCAAGGATCGCGGGACCCACCTTGTTCATCCGCTTCATTTCTTTGAAGTAGAGAGGCGGTTCGGGCTGTCCGCTAAGGACTCCATCGACAAATTCTTGTTCGGTTTTACATTTTAGGGCCCAATTGACTTTTTTCTGATAACCGAGCACGCTGACGGGAACTCCGCCGAGGGCTTTTCCGCAGGCCGACCCTGCTCCGTGGGCGGGAAAGAGGAGGAGGTGGTCGGGCATTGCGGTCGTGAATTTTTGGAGACTTTGGTAGAGAGTTCTGGCTCCCTTCTCCATGGTGTCTTTATATCCCGCGACGCGATCGAGCAGGTCGGGGCGGCCAACATCGCCGACGAAAATGAAGTCTCCGGTGAATGCACCGAGGGGTTCCTGGGTATCGGCTTGGTCAGTGATGACGAAAGCCAGATGCTCGGGAGTGTGGCCGGGCGTGTGCCAAACGTCTAACTTTATGCGGCCAATCTCGATCACATCGCCATGCTTGATCAGCCTGACGTTTGGCTCGTTGGCGAAGGCATATTTCCAATCGGTGTCGCCTTCGTCGGAAAGATAGAGCGTTGATTCAGTTCGTTGCGCAAGTTCTCGGCTGCCGGATAGGAAGTCGGCGTGGATGTGGGTTTCGGTAACGGCAATGATTCGCATCGCCTCGTCGGACGCGGCCTGGATGTATTGGTCGATGCTTCGATTCGGGTCAATGACCATGGCTTCACCGGTCGCGTAGCAACCTATGAGGTAGCTTGCGTGAGCCAATTGCTCGTCATAAAACCGTTTTAGGAACATCGTTTCCTCATGTGGAACAGATTTCATTTTACAGCATGGTGGATTGTCGCGATCAAAAAACAATTTTCTGCGTCTCGATCATCATCCTCAGTCGTCTCTTACATGGCTTTATGAAGAGATTTTTACCGTTGATTGCATTGGGAATTTTTTTGGCAGAAACCGTCTTCGCACAAGCCCCTCAACCATCAGACGAGATTCAGATTCCCCAACTGCAACCCAAAAAGTGGGCGATCTGTATCGGCGTGAGCAATTATGAGTCGTTAGGAAAGCTTCGATTTGGTGCGAAGGACTGTATCTCGTTCGCCAATACGTTGAAGACTGAATTAGGATTTACCCAAGATTCAGTTTCAGTTTTAGCCGATCAAGAAGGCTTAGTGAATGCCAACGCCGAGACCGTAAATCGAGCGTTGGACTCAATGTTGTCCCGAACAACCCTTGACTCTGGAGACCTGTTCATCGTATATTTCTCTGGCCACGGAATGGGTTTGTCCGACGGTGACTACTGGATGCCAAACGATGCGACGGTGGCGAACGCCCACGAAAAGGGAATTTCAGTCCAAAAAATTCTCGAGCGACTGGCCAAAAAAAAGCTTCGTAATGTCGTGGTCGTCTCGGACGCTTGCCGCGCTGGCGGGCAAAATCCATTTGGTCGGAAGCTGATCGACCTGGGAAAGAAAACCAACATTGGAGTCCTTTTGGGATGCGCGCCAGGAATGAAATCGTACGAAGCGCCAAACCTGGGTCAAGGGACTTTCACCTATTTTCTTAATCGAGCAATCCAAAAGAAGTCTGCGGTTGATCCTTCCATTGGTGCGATGCTCCTCTCAAAACTGGGCGATAGTGTCGCGAAAAGTGTCGAAGATTACACGCGGCACGATTATGGAGACAATGCTCAAAAGCCCTCAATCTATGCCGAAAAAGAACAGGAAGTCGTCCTCGGAACCTTTGCTCCCAAAAAGGAAGAGCTCACGCTATTCCTTAATTCTTACAAGCAAAGGCTTGGAATCGGTGCCTTCACTTCGCTGCAATACAAGGACGCCTTAGCTGACCAAGTTGCGGTCCTTTGCCAATCGAAAAGGCCGGATGAGGCCCTATCTATTTTACGAGTTCTACAGAGCTACGGCACCCTCGAGCCCTACGCGCTCTACGCGTACGCAAAAATTTGCAGGAACCGAGGCGCCAGCTACGAATTGAATTTGGTTCTTCAAAAGAACAATCTGGATTTTCCAGATTCGATCTATGACGATATGGCGGTTATTTATGGGCAGGTCAATGCTGTCGGACAGGCTCGTTATCTCAGCGCACTCTGGAATCTTTATAATTCCGAGGTCCGGGACACAATGCTTCCTGCAATGGATGGACTAATTCAACATTTGTCTGAACCGGACAAAAACCAATTGTTGTTCGCAAACCGATTGCTCCATGACTATCCCGCTGACGGCTTGGTCATAGCCTTTGCAGCTCTTCTTAAGAAGAGCATCGACCCAACTAAGCCCGAAATAGACGCTGCCTTTAAGCAAGTCCAGATTCTCGACAAAGAAAGCAAATTTGTCGATGCTGCTAGCCGAATAATGTACCGGACATACTTGCGTCGCAATCAATATGATTTGGCTAAAGTAGTTGTTGAGGGTGCCAAAGTTCGTATGCCTGACAGCGGATATTGGGAAATGCGCTCCCTCATTATTGCCACTCTCATACATGACCCTGCCTTAGTGGATAGAGCCAGATCTCTCCTTGCTTCTTCGACAAACGGAGACAGTATTTACTCTTTGTTGACTGTTCTCCGAGCCCGTTCAATCGACCTGGAGCCCGAATTCCGGGCCGCGGCCCAAAGGCTCCCGAACGAGCTGAACGTTCAGGTCGCAAATTGGGTTGTCAAAACTGCTAAGAATTTAAAGGACTTTCAGCCTGTTCCTGATAGTCTCGTGAAAATGGCGCAAGGCCATTTGTCCGTCAGCAAGCTAGCTTACGGTGGGCTGGACACGCTATTGTCTTTCTTTTCAAACAGCGACAAGTTGTCAGCATATCAAGTGATATCAGCGAGGCGTAAAATGGCCAACGACTTGGCTCAGGACCTAACCGAAATTGACAATGATCCTGAATTGGTCGTGTTGCTAAGCAAACTCATCAATAATTCCGATGAGAGCTATCGATTGGCCTTTTTGAGCCAAGTCGGTCCTTGGCAGAAGATTGAAGAACGACTAATAACCAACAAACCGGACTATCTAAAAGAACTTTACATTTGCCAGTTGAATAATGGCTTCAATGGGTTGGCAGACGAGACGCTTGCCAAATTGGAGAAAGTAGAGGGAGTCGATAGCGGAGTTCTCGTTCGATCGGGCCTCGACTCGCTTCTTCATGGGGACATCGCACATGCCGCAATTTTGATCGACCGTTTGAAGAAGATCAATCCGATTGGCATTGACGCATCATTTCTCACGTTGCTTACAACTCATTTAGCTTTTTTAAAGGGCGATTTGACGGCAATCGACAGAATGACCAAAGACCTTAAAGAGTCCTTTTCCGTTGATGGAGGCGCCCTTTTGTACATCAGGTACTTGCAATATGTCGGGCAAAGTGGCGCCCTTCCATCCGAAGAACTACTCAAAATGTTGATCGAACCTTGGCCAAACTACCATGACCTGTGGAGCATTGCCTTGGTGAAGGTGACTTCTCGGTGTCGACAAGTGAAGGGTTCGAAGGAAAAAATGGTGGCTGAAGAGTTACCTTACTGGGCAGTCAGCGAATCGCTGAACGGCAATTTTGAAGAGTTTGGCTACAACGACAAAGCGAATATTGCCGAATACGTGGGTCGGTATGAGTTGAGCGGATACTTCTCGCTCAGCAACGACACTGTAGACGGCTCGATGTCCTTTGAAATCGACAAAGACGGCAACTTTAAGGGCACACTTGATTTTCCAACCGAAAAACAGAAGATCAATCTGACCGGCAAAGTAAATGGCTTTGGCCGTGTCGCTTTGGACCTCGATATCGGCGGGAAAAAGGTCGACGGAGCGTTTGCAATCGTGCCATTTAAGGTGTACACCGCCGCTGATGATCGAACATTACCGAGCCTTCAGCTAGTGATCGGTTCCAATACAGCCTACCGATTCGGCTTTTCAGTGACTGGCAAGAAGAAATCCGCACCTCAATAAAACAAAAAACTCCGGTTTCCCGGAGTTTTTATGGAGGTCAAGCAACTTGTTCTTAGCCAAAGATTGGCGTCAGGTCTCGTTGCAGCATTGCTCTTGCTCGAAACAGCCAACTTTTGATCGTTCCTTCGGGCTTTTCCAATTTCGTGGCAATCTCGCTCACATCAAGGTGATCGAAGTGTCGCATCACGATGATCTGGCGATATCGCCATGGCAAGCGCTTGATTGCCTCGTTGATTTGGCCTTGAACCAATAGACCTTCTGCTCTTTCCGTCGCTGCTCCCCCATCGGATAGCGAGTACTCGACATTGTCGATTGATTCCACATTTGTCTTTCTTTGTCGGGCCAGGTCAACGATGCAGTTGAGGCATATTCGGGTTAACCATGGTCGGACTGGTCGGCTTGTATCGAAATCTTTGAGACTTCGGTAGGCTTTGACGAAGGTCTCTTGGACAACGTCGTTGGCGTCCTCAGTGTTGTGCAATTTCCTCAGAGCAAGACCGGTTAGCATTGGTCGGTAAGTGTCCATGAAGAGGTCGAACGCGACCTCATCTCCTTTTCGGATTTGCTCGATAAGGTGGGACTCCCAGCTCTGACAATAGTTATTCATTTTTTCGGATTCTCCGTAGTTCTCTTGAGTAAATCTCATTACTCTGCAGTTATTGTATCAGAAAACTTAAAGCAGACTTAAGTTTTTTTAATTTTTGCTAGGTCTTTAAGACTATTTCGACTTTCCCTAAGGAACCCGCTTCTCTTTTGCCGACCATGTAAATATGCGAGGAGTTTGGGGAGTCCTTTCGAAGACAGGCGCAATCATGTTGGTTTTTGGGGGAACAGTCCATGCCATTGGGGGAATTCGTGCCCATGATTCGTTCTTTACGGTCGTCGTTGACTCTGGGCTCGATTCTCGCGTGGATGCTTATGTTGGTCTCGTTCGGACCTCGAAAAAAGAACTTAAGGGTCACGAGCATAATGTCGTGAAGCTTCGAGAAATAAGCGAGAAATGGATCACCCAGGCTAAGCAAGGCAAGATTTCGCAGATCTATCCTGGATACTATGGCGAATCCCTCTTGGATGGCCCCAAAGGACAAATTTTTAACATGTGCACCAGCCTTTCAAACAAGCTAACGGAGTGCGCCGATCAGGAAGCCATGGAAGGCAACCCTGCTGCTTGTCTCGACGCGGTAAGGGCAATCGAGGTGATCAACATTGTTCGATACGGCAGCTATGAGACGATGTTCACATCGACTGCTTACCTTCGCAAGCCGATCAAAATTTTAAAGTCAAATATTGCGATGCTCACGCCTGAAGTGACGGCTCGACTTGAGAAGGCACAAGATGTGAAAAGCCGTGAGGGCAAAACCGAACTATTGACCCAGTTGGTCAATCGTCAAAAAGTTCAATACACCGTTCGATACGGAAAGGTCATGGCAAGTGATGATGACACTGGTTATTTGACATTCATGAGACGAAAAGGAAATCAGATTGCTGCCGAGCACTTCTACGGTTTTGATCGTGCGGTCGAGATTTCAGACGCTAAAAAAGGCAAGTGAGCGTTGTTCAACTCTAAATTTAGAAATTCGTGCCGATAACCAGAGTAGGCCACTCAGGCCTCTCGAACCACGGATTGGAACGAGTCAGCACATGGACGAGCGGATCGTGAGAAAACGACCGTGTCATATTTAGATAACCTTTTTGGACCACAAGCGGATCGCTTAAGCCGAGCGATGACCAAGACTGCTGATCGGCAGTCCTTGCTGGTCAATAACCTTGCCAATGTAAACACTCCGGGTTACAAGCGCAAGGACACCGATTTTAACATCATGCTTGAAGAAAGCATGGACAACTTTGATGAAGTTGTTGCGAACCGCAACAGCGGGGCCCATCGTTCTGAAACGTCCTCCCTCCGATTGGATGGCAACAACGTTGACATGGAATATGAGGTGATGTCGATTGCGACAACCGAGGCCCGCTTTAACACTCTTACAGAATTGACGAGCCGATATTTCTCGGGTCTCAAGAGCATTATTCGAGAAGGACATTAATAAATGAGAATAGGATCCCTTGCTAACGCCTTGCAATCGAGCACCAGCGGTTTGACCGCAGAACGATTTCGCATGGACACGATCTCGAGCAATCTTGCAAACGCAAATACGGTTGCTCGTCCGGGAGAAGATGGCTATCGACGGCGATCGGTTGTTTTGAATGCCACCGATCACGGAGTCCAGATCGAATCTATCGTAGAAGATCATGAACGACCGTGTTTGAAAAAGGTTGATTGGTCTAATCCCTTTCATGATCCAGCAACGGGTGAGGTTACGATGAGTAACGTTGACCCAACAATGGAGATGGTTGACATGATCAGTGCCAGCCGTGCTTATGAAGCCAACATCGCCGCTTTTAACTCTGTGAAGGGAATGATCGGTTCAGCCCTACAGATCGGCAAGGTCTAACCGAAACCTAATAAAGTAGATGAGAATTTCTGACAACCCAGCGATCCAAGACTTCCTTAAACAGGGACAGCTTGGGACTGCGACTCAGTCCGCGGGGGATAAGGGCGATTTCGCCCAAATGTTGATGGACGTCATGAAAGAAGTGAATGACTCACAGTCGAAAGCTGCTGAGTTACAAACCGATTACATGACGAGTCGACGACCGGTAGAAGTTCAAGACGTTATGATTGCAATGGAAAAAGCTTCCACATCGATGCAACTCACCATGGCGGTGAGAAACAAGATGCTTGAGGCCTTTCAAGAGTTATCACGAATGCAAGTTTAGTCTTTAACTTCTGCCTGTTGGGACTTTTACCATGGGCGGATTCATCGAAAAAATAAAGAATTGGTGGTTGGAAAGTAATCCAACCCAACGGGGCACCACGCTTGGTGGCATCGGATTGACCTTAATCTTAATGTTTGGGGTCTTTACGGTTGCTTCACGGCCGAAGTTTGAGTTACTGTATGGCGGACTGACCCAAACGGATCAGGCTGCGATCGTAACTGATATTCAGGGCCAAGGCATTCCTGTTAAGTACGATGTGCCTGGACAAGTTGAAGTTCCTTCGGACAAAGTTCCTGAGCTTCGAATGAGGCTAGCCGCTAGCGGAAAAGTACCGAAAGGCGCCCACACTGGATTTGAATCTCTTGGTGATATGAGCCTTGGAGTTACGCCAACAGTTGAGCGCGAACGAATTCGAACGATGGGAGAAGGTGAATTGGCTCGATCCATCGAAACTAACCCTGGCGTCCGCAGTGCCAGAGTCCACTTAACCCTCGGCGACCCATCACCTTTTGAACAGCAACAGCGACCAGCCACTGCCAGCGTCAGTTTGGTCACGGCCGGAAACGGCTCGATTACCCGAGAAGCCGCCCGTGGAATTGCGATGCTCGTGGCGAACTCGGTTGAGGGTCTGGACATGAAGCACGTCGTCGTCTTGGACGAACGAAGTGAAGCACTTTATGACGGAAATGAAGCCACCGCGAATGGATCGCTCGCTTCGAGCAAGCTCGATATGGAGCAAGCGGTCGCCCGGAAAGAAGAAGTAAGAATTCAATCGGCCCTTGATGGAATCTTTGGGGTTGGTACGACGAAAGTCATGGCCAACTGCGACATCAACATGGACGAGACCCATGAGCACAAGACGGTTCAGCAAACGAAGAAAGGTGCCGTTACTCAATCGTTGATAGAAAAGATGGGTGGACAAGGAGCTAGTCCTGCTAAGGGAGCCGGGATAGATTCCCAAAACGCTGACAACACAAAAACGCCAGTGACTACGGACGGAAAAGCCAACGACGCGTATGAGAGTACGGTTACCAAGACGGAGCCGACACGAATTGAGACAACAACCGACACAAAGCCCGCGGTTGGAACGATTAAGTCGATGACGATTACGGTTACTGCCGACAACAAAGCAGACAGGTTTGGCGACCCTGAACGAATGGCATCGCTCACGAAAATGGTGAAGAGTCAGATCGCCGGAAAGGATCCATCCAAGTTTAAAGCCGAGGTTATTGCCGCGAAGTTCGATGATTCGTCGAAGACAATGATCGTGAAGGCTCAAGATGATTCCAAGAGTGCAGCCCGAATGCAGCAGATGCTTTCGATGCTGCCAATCGCCGCGCTGCTCATCGTAGGCGTGATGGTTGTTAAGCAACTTGGCAAACTCACTAAGTCAAGTGTTGGAAGCGTGATTACTCCGGACGGTCATGTGTTGCAAATGCCAATGGGAGGATTAGGACAACCAAGCTATGCGATGGGCCATTCTCCAGATGGTGCCGAAGGGGCAGACGCCGAGGCTTACCATCGAGCTATTTCTAAGTATTCCGATGCAGAGCTCGCCCAAATGGGTGAAGACGGAATTATCTATCGAGACAATAACGAAATTCTTGAAGTTGAAAAGATTCGAGAAAAGAAATCAGTTCACCTATCAGCAATCAAGCAGATGGCCAAGGATCGACCTGAGCCGACTGCAATGCTGATCAAGACTTGGTTAACGGAGCCAACACCACGATGAACCCCAAAGGAAAAGAACTTCCCAACAGAACCAAAGCTGCCATCTTGATGATGATCATAGGATCAGAAATATCAGGAGAGCTGGTCAAACATATGTCCGAAATGGACATCGAAATCTTGGCCCTGGAAGTTGCACGACTTGAAAAGGTGTTTCCTGAAGTCCGGGAACAGGTTATTGAGGAGTTTTACGAGCTCGCGATTGCTCAGGAATATATTGCCGAGGGTGGAGTCGCCAATGCACGAGCCGTTTTGGAATCCGCGTTTGGTACAGACCGAGCGAGCGAAATCTTGAACAAGATCATGACGGCGATGCAGGTTGTGCCGTTTGAGTTTCTCAAAAAGGCTGATCCTCAACAGGTCTTAAGCTTTATCCAGGACGAGCACCCTCAAACGATTGCCCTGATTCTCTCTTATATGCCGATTGGCAGTGCGGCTCACATTATTGGTAAGTTGGAGCCAGAAATGCGAGCCGACGTCGCTGCTCGAATTGCAATGATGGAGCAAACTCCGCCGGAAGTCATCAAGAAGGTCGAGAGCATTCTCGAGAAGAAGATTTCTTCCGTGCTTTCTCAGGAATTGACTCAGGCAGGTGGGCCAAAGGCCCTGGTTGACCTCTTAAACCGATGCGACCGTACCACTGAAAAGATGATCATTGAGCACCTTGAAGATAACGAGCCTGAGTTGGCCGATACGATCAAGGGCATGATGTTCGTCTTCGAGGACATCATTATGTTGGATGATCGAGCAATTCAAGCGATCATGCGCGAAATTGACATGAAGGAGCTTGGCGTTGCCCTGAAGGGTGTCAAGCCTGAAGTTCAACAGAAAATCTATACCAACATGTCTGAACGTGCAATGGCGATGCTGAAGGAAGACATGGAGTTCATGGGACCTGTTCGCGTCAAAGCCGTTGAAGAAGCCCAACAGAAGATTGTGGCTGCGATTCGTAAACTTGAAGAGTCCGGCGAGATTGTGTTGAGTCGAGGAGATGAGGAGGAGATGCTTGTCTAGAGTTGAAGCTGGACTGGCCAAGGACGCCCCATTGCTCCAAAGCCGTAAATTGTTTGGCGAACTACCAACGCTTGGCGGCAAGCATAAGCCGGTTCGATTTAATGAACAAATTGACTTGATTAAGGAATCGGCCCATGAAGATGGCTTTAAGGCTGGATTTGAAGCTGGCACTGCCGCTGGTTTGGCGGAAGGCCGCAAGGCTGGCTTTCAAAAGGCGATGCAAGAAATCCAAGTGGAACGAGTTACAGAAGTTGCTCAGTTCTTGGAGGACTTAGAGGCATTTCGGTTAGAGTTTGAAGCAGCGGCTGCCGAATGGTGTCGCACTGCGGAGACGGTTGTTACTGATCTGTCGATGAAAGTTGTCGAGAGTATTTTGGCTTCCGAATTGGAAATCAACCATCAGACCGCTTTGGGAATCTGCAAAGAAGTTTTAGGCAAAGTAACCCATGCCCGACAGGCTCGAATTCTGATTAATCCGAAGGATTATGCCTTGTTCGAAAGTCACCGCGAGGAAATTATCAGACAGTCGCGTGAACTGAAGAGCGTTGAGATCGTCGAAGACAATTCAATTGGATCGGGTGTGATGATCGAAACGGAATCCGGAACAATTGACGCAACCATCGAAACCCGATTAGAACTCATCAAAAACGAATTTGACCAGGCCGCCTAATGAAGCTTTTAGAACCAAGAATTGAGAAACTTCGAATGGCGATGCGTGAGGCACCTCGCTTTCGCCTATCGGGCACCGTCGAAAAGGTAATTGGCCTCGTCATCGAATCCAATGGTCCAGTTTCAAGTATCGGCCACCTCTGTTTTATCACATCGCACGATTCGGATGGGACTCCTCGTGAAATCCCCGTTGAGGTTGTTGGTTTCCGGGGAGCAAAGACTTTGCTTATGCCACTGGGCGAACTAGATGGAATCAAAGCTGGTGACGCGGTACACGGAACGGGCGAGTTCTTGAAGGTTCCGGTTGGTAACTCGCTTTTAGGGCGAATATTGGATGGCCTCGGACAACCGATTGACGACAAGCCAGCACCGTCATGCGAGTTTCAATATCCCACGATGGCAAGCCCGCCGAACGCACTTCAGCGTCGAATGATCAAGGATCCGATGGCGACAGGAGTCCGGGCGATTGACGGCCTTATGACATTGTGTGAAGGACAGAGAATTGGAATTTTTGCCGGATCTGGAGTCGGAAAAAGCACTTTGCTCGGCATGATCGCTCGAAATTCTACGGCTGAGATTAACGTGATTTGTCTGGTTGGAGAGCGAGGTCGAGAAGTTCGCGAATTTATTGAGAATGACCTTGGTGAAGCGGGACTTGCCAAGAGTGTGATCATCTGTGCGACGGGCGACATGCCTCCGCTCATGAGAATTAAGGCTGCTTTTACGGCGACCGCGATTGCCGAGGGCTTTCGGGATATGGGTAAGTCGGTGCTGTTGATGATGGACAGCGTCACTCGATTTGCGATGGCGCAACGGGAGATTGGCCTCGCAGTAGGTGAGCCCCCAAGTACCAAGGGCTATACCCCGAGCGTGTTTGCGTTGCTACCGCGATTGATGGAGCGGGCTGGTATGGGACCGCAGGGTGCGATTACTGCTTTGTACACAGTTTTAGTTGAGGGTGACGACCAGAACGACCCAATTGCCGACGCAACCCGCGGTATCCTCGATGGCCACATCGTCTTGAACCGAGCGCTGACAAGTCGGGGGCATTATCCGCCAATCGATGTACTGAACAGTTTGAGTAGGACCATGCCGTTTGTGGTTCCCCATGAGCAAATCATGAAGGCGAATGAATTTCGCGAATTAATGGCTGCATACAACGATATTGAAGACTTGGTCTCTATTGGTGCCTACAAGCGTGGTTCGAAGCCAATTAGCGACCGGGCGATTGATTGTCAAGACGCGATTAATCAGTTCTTGCGCCAAGACAAGGCCGACTTTTCGACCTTCGAGGCTTCACAAGCAGGTGTTTCTCAGGCGATATCACTGGGTTCTTCCTCGTAAAAGTATTTGATGTTGCCTTTGTGATGTGCGGATGGCACCATGGGCCTGTACTATGAATCTGTTCGGTAAGGAAATCTCGCAACTTACTTTAACTTTGCATTGGCTGACCGGAGTTCTATTTATAGGGTCCGATGGGCTTGGAGAGTGCCTCGAAAATTTCGGGGCACTCATTATTTTAAGTGGACAATGATTGCGTGTTTTGGCGAAGTAAAATCGGAATCAAGATGAAAGCGTTTAAATTGGCTGTGGTTTTGAGCTTGGTCGGATTAAATGTAACTGCACATGCGACCCCTGATGACTTGTTCCCCAAAAAACGATCCATGGTGATGTGATGATTCGTCTCTTTTTGAAAGAGAGTGAGCATGTCAACCAAAGCAAAGAAATATAGTGAAGAGCAGATCCTTCAGATAGTGAAGGAGATCAATGAAGGCGGAA
>JANYCU010000031.1 GCA_025360125.1 Armatimonadota bacterium
GATGCCAGTGCTGACAACATTGTTGGTGTTGCCGACTTCAACTTGCTGCGTGGCGCATGGGGTGGAATTGCTCCAACCGCACCGTACAGTGAAGCAGCTGACTTCAATGGTGATGGTCTCATCGGCGTCGCCGACTTCAACGTCATGCGCGCCAACTGGGGCGCCATCGGTGACAACTAAAGGAAGGAGGCGCGAAAGCTTCAACTTTGGTTAAAGGAAAAACTACGGGGTTCTCAGTCTCAACGATTGAGAACCCTTTTTAAAATTGAATTTTGGAAGAAAAGAGAAAAGTAATCATGCGAAAGATAGGACTATTATTCACTGCAATTGCCGCGCTTGCGGGCATTGCAAACGGTGACGTTACTGGGAAGGCGATCACACTCAAAACGAAGCCAATTGTGGAAACCACGTCCCAAATCATGGCGCGTGACAAAGTTTATGGCCCTAAGCTGTCAATTCGTAAAATTAAAACATACGAAGAACAAAACGAATTTGAGTTCGATCACCTTCCATCGAACCCCCGGTCTCCTGCCTCAGCAACATGGCCACCGATGGTCAATGATGCACCGCTGAATCCGGGAACCTCGGAAAAATCACACCGTGGGCCTCTCTTTTCAACTCCAGTGAATTTCGGCGGACCCGACTTGCCAAATGCAGGCTTCGTACCACCAGATTCTTGTGGTGACGTCAGTCCCAGCTCGGTTCTCGTATGTGCAAATGGTCGAATGCGATCGTTTGATCGATTAGGCAACCAAACCACAATCAACACCACGGGCAACGTTTTTTTCAACTCTGTCAGAACCGCAGGCCAAAACGTCAGCGACCCTCGAGTTACGTACGATCGAATTACGAAGCGATGGTTCTTGGAAATTATCGACGTTTTGAGCGCAAATAACCGAGTTTGTTTGGCCGTAAGCGACAAAGAAGTCATTGACGGCACCACAGTTTGGACATTTTTCCAGTTTGCCCAAAATGTTGGTGGAGGCGCATCGGGATTTTGTGACTATGCCACTCTCGGAGTTGACGCAAATGGCATTTATATGGGAAGCAACCGATTTAACGGTTCTTTCCAGAACTGCGATTTGTTTGCCGTCGATAAGGCTGCGCTCCTAGGCGGAACCCTAGTAGTCACTCCATTCCGAAACTTGATTACAGCTGGCGTTGCGGGAATGTTTACCCCGTGGCCATGCACCAACGATGATCCAACCGCAACTGTTGCATTTGTCCTTGGTTCGGACGGAGCTTTCACCGGAACGCTCAGCTATCGCCGAGTGACTTATTCGGCGGGCACTTTTACGCTCTCGTCAAACGCAACCATTACCGTTCCATCGAACAGCAGTCCTTTGGCAATGCCAATCTCTACTTCAGCAACGACAACCGGCTCCGTTGCCGCGCTCGATTTGCGACTGTTTTATGCGCGAGTCTTCCGCAACCGAGTAACGGGTGCCGTGACTGTCCATGCGGCTCAAGGTGTCAAAATGAACTCTGCAGGCGTTGGCAGCAGCAGCGGTGACCGAAGCGGAGCCCGTTGGTACAACATTGGCAACGTCTTTTCTGGAGCCGCGACTCTGACTGCCGCTGGAACGGTTGTCGATCCAGCCACAACTGGCTTTCAGTACTGCACAATTCCATCGACGGCGATGAATGGCCAAGGACACCAATTCATTGGGTTCTCGATGGGCAACCTGTCGAACTCGCCGGGTGTAGCAGGTGCTTACCGATTGGCGGGTGATCCGTTGGTCTCAACGCCGACCCTCATCACTGCGGGAGTTAACTACTATGCCGTCCAAGGCACAGGAGTTTCTGGCCAGCGCTGGGGAGACTACTCGTTCACCATCGTTGACCCTCGCGACATGATGAGCATCTGGTCATTCCAAGAGTATTGCAACGCCAACAACTCTTGGCAGGTGCGAGCGGTCAAGGTCTTGGCCCCTGCGCCAACCCTGACCTCGGTTTCGCCAAATACTGGCACTACGGGCCAAACCCTCAACGTTGTGGTTACGGGGACTGGTTTGTTTGATCCAGACTCAACTTACCCAGACCACCTGACCGCAACCTTTGGGGCAAACATCACGGTTAATTCGGTGACGTGGAGCAATCCAACCACCGCAACCGTGAACATTACGGTAGACCCAACGGCACCAACCGGAGCCAGAACGGTAGGCGTGACGAACCCTGATGGTCAGTCAACTTCCGGCCCAACCTTCACGGTTGTGCCAAAGCCAGTCACAGGAACGTTGAACCTCTTCGGTTACACGGGCCCGATCGCTGGGCTCCAATTCATCTACGAAATTCGAGATAGCTCGACCAACGCCCTGATCGAAACCCAAACGTTGACCGGACTTGGAGCAGGTAACACGTTCACGTTGAATACGAATCAGACCATTGGCACTTACAAACTGCGAATTATGGGAATCAACCGATTCCTCGCTAGCTCGTTGCCGATGACGCTGAGTGCAACTGGTGCGACTGGTCTCACTTACTCATTGCTTAACGGCGATGCCAGTGCTGACAACATTGTTGGTGTTGCCGACTTCAACTTGCTGCGTGGC
>JANYCU010000039.1 GCA_025360125.1 Armatimonadota bacterium
AAATGTCACTACTTGGCTGAATTGGAGTTAGAATAAGCAAAGTGGTCGGCACTCTCTCAGGTTTCTCACGGTTAACTCTCAGCTTCGCAGTGGTCGCTAACCGTGCCACCCGGGTTAGGCTTTCATCAAGCAAAAGTACCCCGCCCACGCAGTGGCCCGCCTTGGTTGGAGAAGATACCCACCGAAAAACCTACCTGGCCTACCATGGCCGGGATTTGATGGTCCAGACCCTTGGAATTTGTCAGTACCTTGGTCTAGCGGTGTCGGTCTGACTACACGTTCAATGCTATTGGTCTGGAAATGCTGTGATTACCAGCCATCTTGCTCAACAACTTGTGCCCCACCTGAAACAAATAGGTGCGTGGTCTTTCACACGTAGGAACTTCTAATGCTGATTTGCCTTAAAATAATGTATGTAATCGGAACATTGCACTCGACTAGCCGGGAAGTACGGCTGTGCGTTACAGTGATTAAAGAAACACCTATGTGGGCCAATATACCACGAATTGATAAAAACCATAGGCAAACTGTGCTAACTAATTTGTGGAGATTGAGGAGATTTAGTAATGTGATTATCGTCAAGGCTTATAAAAACATCCTTCTGGATTTCAAAGGCAATCTTGCGGAGAACAACGCGCTTACTGCTCAACTAATGCTTATTAATCGTCTGCTTTTTGATACGAGCCGCCTAAAAAAGGAATCTGTGCTATCAGCACAAATGAAAGAGTCAACTTTTTTGGCTGGCGGCGGCAATCAAGATTATTTAACATGGCCGTTATCAATTGATATTCCACACAAACTAACTTTAAGTGGAAATTATGGGAAGGCGATAGGCCTTTCTCCAGATCCTGTTCAGGAATTCCAGGCTCTGGCGCAAGCATGTGAACGGAGAAAAGTTGTCCGGTTTTAATTTGGCGACAAGTCACAGAGTGAGCTAGGTATTTTGAAAATGAAACCGGGTGACACTAGTCGCCACGTCTGCGCAGCTGATGACAGGTTCCCCTTAAACTGCCCAGTTGGGTATTTGTAGGATACTAATTAAATCAGATGAGTGCGAAACGTTACAGCGAGGACCAGATAGTGAAGGTTCTTCAGGAAATCGACAATTGAGCGAGCATGGCAGGCGTTGACAGGTCTCACGGAATTGGTGTTCAGACGATCTACGCTTGGCGCAAGCGCTTTGCGGGGATGGGCGAGCCACTGCGTGGGCAGGGTTAGTGTGGCACTGTTTACGACGTCTGCGAAGCTGGGAGTAAGCAGTGAAAGTTAATTGTCAAAGAGATGCCAGTAAAAAGACTGAGCAATTTGAAGCAACAAATGAAGTAGCTAAATGAAATCTGGGACCACAATGAGTGATCGTGCAAAGGCATTTCTCAGTCAGCTTGGGAATCCATCTCAATGCCCAGACCCTCGAAGTTTCGGTTTCGACGGGTCGAATCCATACTACAACCTCCTCTACTCCGTCGCAAAGGAACTCCAACCCGACTTTGTTGTCGAACTCGGCACTTGTACCGGCGGAAGCACTTCCCATCTTGCCGCGGGCACGAATTGCAAAGTAATCTCGATCGACATCGAAATCCGCCCGGATGCCAGAGAGCGACTCCTTGCTTTTGACAACATCGAGCTCATTCAAGGCGATACCCAGGATCCAGCTCTTGTCGCCGAAATCGTAAAGCACGGCCTCATCGACCTTCTTTTCATCGATACCGACCACACCGCCGAACAAGTCACCGCAGAATTGGCCCTATTCGGTCCACTCGTCCGTTCTGGCGGACTCATCCTCTTCGACGACATCCGAATCAACCCTGGCATGTCCGCTTGGTGGGATAGCTTAGAGGAAAACAAACTCGAACTTCCCGATATGCACTGGACCGGCTTCGGCGTCGTCTTTCGATAAATTGGAATCAATCATGAATACAAACCCCACCCCTGAACCAAACGATCCTGACCTGTCCTCATTTGACCAAAATTCAAATGGCGACAATCCTTCCGTGAACTACATTTATGGCGCTTGCTCTAACCCTGATCCAACCCAAACTGCAACCGTTTACTTTTACCGGTACGTCGGGCCAGACCAAGGTGTTTCTGAAGCAATTTACACCTACTACTAAGCCCCGCCCAAAGGTTCTACTGACTCGGACAGTCCGCATACGAACGGTGACATCAAGGAAGCCAATTGGACCAACATGCCGCGAAGAAACTCAAGAAAATCGCATGCTAGCAGAACAATGTCTACTAGTTTGACGTCTAAATAAGTATGCTTTGGCAAAAAGCCCAAAACCAATCTCTAGCTCGACTTGGCCAGCTCAGCGGTTTTAGGAAGGAATTTTTTCACGGCCGTTCATCAATCCTTACGTCGCCCCGAAAGTTTAGGGTACTTTTTTTCCTCACCCCCGCTTTCGGCGTCTCAGCGGCGTCCCGAGAGGCTTTGCCGAATCGGGGTTGATGCTGACCTAATTTTTCCTGAGGTTCAAGGGCCAGGTTTCTCGCTGTCTTCTCGTCCACCACTTTCCTGACCATTGACAACCAAATACTGAAAACTTGCAAACTCGCCCGATCGCTGGTCTCCCAAACCCTGATCTCCGCCAAAAAGGTAAAATGAAGCCTGAAATATGGAAACCACATTGGTCCTCATTAAGCCTGGCGGGGTATCACGCAACCTGATTGGAGAGATCACTCGACGAGTTGAAGCTCGCGACCTTAAAGTTGTCGGCCTCAAGCTGATCAACGCAAAGCGAGAAACCGTCGAAGCCCACTATGCCGAGCACAGCGAACGACCATTTTTCAAAGATGTCTGTGACTACCTGGTCAGCGGACCAATCGTCGCCATGGCCGTCAGCGGTACCAACGCAACCAAGGCCATTCGAGCGATGATGGGCGCCACCAACCCAATTGACGCTGCTCCTGGCACCGTGCGAGGAGATTTGGCCCTGTCCATTGATGATAACTTGACTCACAGCAGCAGCGATCCAGAAGCCGCCGCTGCCGAACTCAAACTCTGGTTCCCCGAAGGAACGGTCTAAAATCCGGACTTTTTGTCCCGGTTTCTAACCTCCCGAAAGGACCATTCCATCATCCTTACGCCTCTTTCATGCTGATACATCCGTCACAATGGAGTAGAAGAGTTGGAAGAGGCTGTTCAAACCTCGACCGACAGGTCAACTAATAACGTGAGTAGTACCACTGTTTCCAACCGGCAATTTGAAAGATTCATTGTCGGATTCTTCCTCCTGACCCCACCGATAGGAGGCGCGGTTGTCCTCTATTACGCACTTCAAAACTACCCCCATCAATTTGGTCAAGTCATGGCTTGGTTGGCCTATCTCGTTGCCTTGGTTGCGGCGCACATTCAATTCGTCCGACCATCGCTACGTCGGTACCCATGGGTGGCCAGCTACAAAGAAATATCCGAGCGTAGCAATCGAAAACGCGCCAACGGAACAACGCTGAAATCAAAGCACCCTAAGCTTGTTCAACGGGCTCTCATCCATCGAATGATGCGGTCAGCTTATCGGCTCGCCTTTTTCGCTGCCCTTGTTCCTTTCTTTTGGAACATGTACGCACTGCAGGGCAAGCACTTCGCCTGGTTCTTTGGTATGTGGCTGGTCGCTGGCTTCGGAATCACCATCGGCTATCACCGAGTCGGAACACACCCAAGTTTCAAGACCTATCCATGGATGCGAGCCATCTTCTTTGCAATGGGTAGCACGGCCATTCAAGGGCTCCCTCAAGAGTGGATGAAGAAGCACAGCAAACATCACGCCTTTGGCGAGACCAACGCTGACGTTCACTCCCCGTTCGTTTTCGAAGAAAGCAAGCGAACTATATTTGTCGAGCAATTCAAAGGCTTCATGCACTCGTTCATGATGTGGGCGTTCAAAGAGCCAAGTCTCATGAAGCCAGCAAAATCGACCATCGAGGAGTGGCGAGTCGATCTTCAAGCGAAGGCACCAGATCCCGCAACGTTTGCTTATCGACCTGAAGACATTGATCACTGGGAAGTCCGCGACAAAAAGACGGGCGAAGTCATCGTCTCAACCGCAACCCTCATCCGAAAGCGATGGGACCGCCTGGTTGAAGTCATTATCACCATCGAGAAGGACAGCGTGGTCAACATGATGAGCCACCCAATCCTGTACTTTGCGATCCTTTCCCTCGGCTTCATCATTCCTTACTTTTGCGGAATCTCCTTCTGGGAATCTCTCGCCCGTGCTTGTTTTGTCAACTGGGCGACCTTCGCGGTCAACTCGGTGTGTCACCTTTGGGGCGAGACGCCGTTCGAAGTTCCCGACAATTCGCGAAACAATGCCTACGTCGAAATTTTGGCTTTGGGCGAAGGTGGACACAACACCCACCACAAGTCAGAACTGTGGGCTCAGCACGGAGTCTTTCCTTGGCAGTTCGATCCAAGTGCGGTCGTAATCAAAACTTTAGCAAAACTCGGACTAGCATGGGACCTCAACCTTCCAACCAAGCAGCAAATCATGATGGATTGGCGAAAGTGGCGAAAGCGTGAACCAGATCAGCAAGGAATTCCAGTTCGTGCGCGAGACATTCATGGCGGGCTAAAAAAAAACCAATCTGAATTAGATCAAACCGAAGAAAAGGTTCCGGTTCAAATTCAGTAAGCTTCCCCCATGACAGCCCAAGAATTGGTGCAACAGGCGTTTGATCGCCTCGCCACACGCTCGGGCTATGAAACTCGTCAGAACCAGGTTCAACTATCACTCTTACTGAGTGATCTCATTGAGCAAGGAGCGACCGGACTCTTTGAGGCTCCAACTGGATTGGGAAAGTCACTGGCGGCCCTGGTTCCGGCAATCGCCAATGCGATTGTCAACCAAAAGCGAACGGTCATTGCCACGTACACCAATGTGCTCGCCGATCAATATTGGCGAAAAGACCTCCCCCTTGCCCTCTCACTCTTTACCGAACACGTCCCGATCGCATTCCTTATTGGTCGCCAACGGTATGCCTGCCTGATGGCGATGGAGGAGGTGATGCCTAATGACAGTGAATCTTTTGTCAAAGAAGCTGAGCTTGGCATCGAAAACGAATTTCGGCGCTTAGTTCGAAAGCCCGATCGTGAAATATCGAAATTGTGGCCGTTGGTCCAGGTTCCTCCCGTCTGCCCAGCCAAGGCCTGCCCGGCCTATGATGATTGCTTTTATTATAAGGCCCGCAAGCAGTTGGAAAAGGCAAAGCTGATTATCACGAACCACAGCGTGGTCATTCAAGATGCCCTCAGTGCCGACCCCGAAACCGAACGAGAAGGGATGCTGTTTAATTACGACTTCTTGATTTTGGACGAAGCGCACGACTTTCCGTCGGCGGCGAATAATGGGCTTGAATTTGAGCTCAGCGGAAGTTGCCTCAATGCCTTGAACGGAATCGCGGGACGGCTGGAAAACCTGATTGTGCCGCTGGCTCAGGCAAATGGCGAAGAGCACGAATGGCGGAACAAGGGCGATGACCTTCGGAAGGACATTGCGGCATCACAAAAGGAGTTGCTTGCGCTGGGAATGCAGCTAGAGCAAGGGGGAATCATGGTTGTTACTCCGTCTGAGCTTGATGACCACCCGGCCGTTCAGCGAGCCCAAGCCAAGCAGCACATGGCGCAGGTTGAATCGATTGCTGAGCGAGTTCGCATGGGGTGCGAGCGGTATTCGACCGATGCAGTCCTGCGAGTCGAGCGGTACCGTGGCGAAAACAACCATCCGGAAACCAAGAACATTGCTGACTCTTCACGAAATTATGTGAGCTATGTGCGGGACTTTGCCACGGGCGCCCACGAGCTTTCGCGACCTTCGGGGGCAGCAGTAAGCTATATCGGGAATCCGCGATCGGAAGTTATTTTGCGGCGCGACTTTATTGATTTGCAGGAGCCGCTGAAGGCATTGATTTGGGACCGGGTGCCGTACGTTTGCATGTCGGCAACGCTTCAGGTTGACGAGGAATTTGACCATTTCAAGCGGGTTACGGGGGCGAACGCAATGTTTGAAGAGGTCTTGCCGTCGCCGTTCGACTATACGACACAATGCGCGCTTTATACTCCCAAGACAAACGCGGTGCCTGATCCAACCCTCAGTCGTACGGGGAGTGCGGAGCAAATTTACTACCAGGCGATTGCCCGCGAACTGAGTGACATCATCGTGACCTGCCAAGGTCGAACCCTCGCTTTGTTTCATTCGCGGAAAGAAATGGAAGGGGTAATGACCTACATGAGGGTGCCGGACGAATATCCGATCTTGATGCAAGGGCGAACGGGAGTTGCGATTGTGGGCGAACAGTTTAAGAAGAACATTTTTGCGTCGCTCTTTGCTTTGCGGTCTTTCTGGACAGGATTCGATGCTCCAGGCGAAACCTGCAGTTGCGTCGCATTGGTGCGAATTCCGTTCGAAGTGCCGTTCGAGCCATCCCAGATAGCAAGAATGGCCTATCTGGCGCACCAGGGCATGGACCCATTCCAAACTCATACGCTACCAAACGCTAAAATAATCATGCGGCAGGGTGCGGGGCGTCTGATTCGTTCCGAAAATGATAAGGGGATTATTGCGTTGCTTGATCCAAGACTTCAAACGAAACGGTACGGAGAACAGATTTTGGCAAACTTACCACCCGGAATGCGCCAGTTTAACGATATTCGCGATGCTGCAGGTTGGATTGGACTTTAGGTTATGAATGTCATCATCGTCACCGACTATGGGCTCATCAACGGTGGGGCGTCAAAAGTAGCGATTGAATCGGCTTTGGCTCTCTCTGAGCATGTTGATCAAGTTCATGTTTTCTTTACAATTGGCGAAGCCGCGAGTGTTCTCAACGAAAATTCTAAGCTGCGGATCACTCAACTGAATCAAAAAAAGGTCACGGAGCAACCGATTTCCAAGTCAATTTTGGCTGGCCTTTGGAACAAAGAAGTTGAAAAAGAGTTTTCCAAAGTTCTTGACCAATACGATCCGAAAGATACAATTATCCACGTCCACAGTTGGCGGGACGGAACGACGCTTTCCTTCATTCCCGAAGTCAAGCGGCGAGGATTTGAGTTGATTTTTACCGCCCACGACTTTGGACTGGCGTGTCCAATTGCAGGGTTCTTTGATCATCGGTCAAATTCAATATGTGGGCTGAAGGGCCTTTCTCGGCAATGCTTACAATCGAACTGTACGAACACATCGATTGTTAAGAAGACCTGGTTTAGCTTAAGGCATCACCTTCAAGTTCAACGGGCACATATGCCGAGCGAATTGAAGCATCTCATTACAGTGAGTAGTCTCAGTGAAAGGGTCCTAAACCCGTACTTGGCCGACGGAACGAAGATTCATCACGTCCCCAACCCAATTCCCATAGAAAAGGCACCACGAGTTGCGGCTGAGAAGAATAAGTCATACGCTTTTGTGGGTCGGTTCAGCCCCGAGAAAGGAGCCCTTATCGCGGCGGAAGCGGCTCAAAAAGCCGGTGTACCGATCATGTTTATTGGCACCGGAATCCAGTCGCCGGATATCCAGCCACTTTGCCCTGAAGCTCAGCTTTTTGGGTGGAAAAAGCCAGAAGAAGTGAAAGAAATTCTTCAAAAAGCGCGGGCAATCATTTTCCCCTCGGTTTGGTACGAAGTGCAAGGAATGGTGGTTGATGAAGGGGCTGCCATGGGGGTGCCCGTTATCGTTTCCGACGTAACTGCAGCGGTCGAAGCGGTCGAGAAATTCCGTCATGGACTGACCTTTGAAGCCGGAAACGTTGAAGCCTTAGTGCGAAGAATTCAAGAATTTGAATTTGACGATGTCGTTGAATCGTATAGCAAAGCGGGTTATCAATCGTACTGGGAAAATCCATCGACGATGGATTTGCATATCAAAACCCTGATGTGCGTCTATGAAGAAGTGCTTTCGGATAACTGAGACTGCCTATTCGGGAAGGATGTCGCCTTCAACCTGCTCTTTGTAGGGCTGGGTTGCCAAATAAGCCGCATCTTCTTTCTTCTTCTTTGCTCTTCGCCGATGCATCACATATTCGAAAACCATTGGCAATACTGAAAGGGCTACCAAAGCAAGGATCGCGATGTCGGGGTGGGATTTGATGAATGGCTGCTCGCCGAGGAACACACCCATAAACATACAAACGCTGACCCAAGCGACACCGCCAATTACGTTGTAGATCATGAAAGGGCCAAATTCCATGGCGCCCATTCCTGCAACAAAAGGAGCAAATGCTCGGATGACCGGGACGAATCGGGTGATCACAATGGCTTTGCCACCGTAGTTTTCGAAGAACTCGTGGGTTTTGGCGAGATTCGACGGAGAAAAGAACTTTGCCTTCGGATTCTTAAAGAGTCGCTTGCCGAAGAATCGACCGAGCCAGTAATTGACGATGTTGCCGCCGACGGCTGCGGCCGAAAGAAGCAGGAAAAGTCCGGGAATGCTGAGGCCTTTGCGTTCGTCGCCGGCAACAACTCCAACGGCGAACAGAAGCGAATCACCGGGCAAGAACGGAAAAATGACAACAGCCGTCTCTAGAAAAATAACACTAGCGAGCAGGGCATAAACCCAAGCACCGTAGGTTTTGATTGCATCACCGAGGTGCGTGTCGAGGTGTTGAAGGAATTCTAGCATTCGGTCGGATAATCCCGTTGACGTGATAGGGTACCCGTATCAACGTTTCACCGCAGGTTTTGGTTGCAAAACTGACAGAATGGTACTAATGAAAGAATTTGGTGTTGTCGGATTAGGAAGAATGGGGGGCGGCCTTGGTTGGCAAGCCATGGGAAAGGGCTACAAAGTGGTTGGGATTGATTTGCACGACCCTTCGGCGGACATTGTCGAGCGGGGGATTGTCTTTTCAACTGAGCTGTTGGCGCTTCAACAATTATCTGGCCCACGGGTGGTCTTTCTCTATATTCATGCTGGGCCCGCAATCGATGAGATGATTGAGCGGCTTCTGGCGATCTTGTCGCCGGGCGACATTATCGTCGACGGCGGAAATTCGTACTGGGGTGATTCGATTCGGCGAGCCGAGAAGCTTCAAGATGGCGGAATCCATCTTGTTGACCTTGGCACGAGCGGCGGCGTCGAAGGCGCTCGTAGCGGCGCGTGCTTTATGGTTGGTGGACACAAAGATGCGCTCGACATTTTAGAACCAATCCTTTTGGATCTAGCTCAGCCGGGCGGATATGTTCGGTGCGGCGGGCCCGGCTCCGGCCACTTTGTGAAGCTTGTCCACAATGGAATTGAGTTTGGAATGTTGCAAGCAATCGGCGAGGGTATGAATCTGTTGGAGAAGTTTGACCAAGAGTTGCCGCTGCTCGATATCTTGTCGTGCTGGCAAAACGGTTCGGTCGTGCGGTCATGGTTGATTGATTTGATGAAGGAGCAGATGGTGCTTCAGAAGGGGATGGACTCCGTTCCGGGTTATATCGAAGACACCGGAGAAGTGAACTGGCTGATCAGCGACGCGATGCGTATGGAGGTTCCAGTGCCGGTCATGGCTCAGGCCGTTATGCAGCTCTTTACAAGTCGCGATGATACCAAGGATTGGGCGAGAGCGATCGCCATGATGCGGCACGGTTTTGGCGGACATCCGTTCGGTCCGAAGCCTGAGTTGAAGGAAGATCGGCAGATTAGTCGGGTCGGCGACATTTGGCGTCCGTCCGAGTGATGGTCTGTGCTGGGTAGCATAGACAAGGATGTCACTTCAACTCACATCAGAGATTCGGTCGATCAACAAGGTCTTTCCGCTGACCATAAGTCGAGGCACGACCTCGACGTCGGACAATCTCTTCGTCTATTTGTCGGACGGAGTCCACATAGGAATCGGTGAGCTATCGCCTGCGACCGCGAAAACTTGGTCGTCGGAGAATGGCCAAATTCAGCTCAACGGCTTTGTCGCCAATTCGAAAACCCTGGAGTCGATGTCGCCTCACGATGTTTGGCAAGAAATGAAGGACGCCAATATCGACCCACCCGCCATGGCCGCCCTTGATGTTGCCCTCTGGGACCTGCTCGCCAAGCGAGCAAATTTGCCTCTTTATAAAATGCTTGGGTTGCCGAAGCGAGCAGTGCCGACGAGCGTGACGATTGGTCTGAATGCTCCCGAGGAAACCACCCGCCGAGTGCCGCTGATCATCGAAGCATCCGGCGCGAAATGTCTTAAGATCAAACTCGGCGCTCCGGAAGGACGAGAATACGATAAGGCTCATTTTCTGGCCGCCAAGAATGCAGCCGCGCCATACGGGGCCAAACTGAGGGTCGATGCCAATGGTGGTTGGACGGTTGGCGAAGCGATTATGATGATTGAGTGGCTGGCTGGCCATGGAGTGGACTATGTCGAGCAACCGCTTGCCGAAGGCGAAGAGAGCGGGCTACCTGAAGTTTTTGCCAAGCGCAAGCTGCCGATATTTGTGGATGAATCGTGCCGATTCTCGACCGATATTCCGGCTTGGGCTAACGTGGTCGACGGTGTGAATTTGAAGCTCATGAAGTGCGGTGGCATTACCGAAGCCCTTCGAATTGTTGCCACTGCCCGAGCTCACGGCCTCCAAACTATGATTGGTTGCATGAGCGAATCGAGCATTGCGATTGCAGGCGGAGCCGCGATGTCTGCGCTCTTTGACTACATTGATCTTGATTCGCATACGAACCTGAAACCAGACCCTGCAAGCGGGGCCGAATTGGTGGATGGCATTGTGTGGCCCCAAGATCGACCGGGCCATGGAGCTTCGATGAATGCTTGACCCGACCCTTCCATTGGCGATCTATTTAGAGGGCGCACTTGGCCTCGATTTTGGCAAAATGGGCTACGGCATTTTGCGTTATTCACCGAACCCGGTCGTGTGCGTCATCGATTCGGCGCATGCGGGAAAAAGCGTTTGCGACGTCGTGAACAGCCCGCGAAATGCTCCGGTAGTTGCGACTCTCGATGAGGCAATTGCGATGGGCGCACGCGTCGTTATTTTGGGGACTGCGCCATCGGGAGGAGTTATTCCTGACTCTTGGCGCCCCGTCATCGCGCAAACGATTGACTGGGGATTGAGCCTCGTTAACGGTCTTCATGAACCATTGGCACCCCAATTCCCTGCCCTGAAGCCTGGGCAATTCATTTGGGATATCCGCCAGGAACCAAAGGATTTGAAGCCCGGTAGTGGAGCGGCCCGATTTCTGACCAATCGGCGGATTTTGACGGTTGGGACGGACATGGCAGTCGGAAAAATGACTGCCTCATTGGAACTCCAAAAATCGGCGAAGGCGAGAGGAATTGATGCTGCTTTTCTCGCCACGGGGCAAATCGGAATATCGCTTTCCGGTGCTGGAGTTCCGCTCGACGCCGTCCGAGTGGACTACGCATCGGGAGCGATTGAGCAAGAGACGTTGAAATATAAAGACCGAGAATGGGTGATCGTTGAGGGTCAGGGCTCCCTCGTCCATCCCGGAAGCACGGCTACTCTGCCGTTGCTACGCGGGTCGATGCCTACCGATCTCATTTTGTGCGTCCGAGCGGGGCAGACTCACCTCACCCGGTCGATGGATGTTCCGATCCCGATGCCGCAGTTGCCCGCGCTCATTCGGCTTTACGAAGACTTGGCGACGATGTCGGGCAACTTTCCTGCTGCGAAGGTGCGCGGCATCGCCGTCAACTCGGGACATATGTCCAATTCAGACGCGAGAAGCCATATCGAAGCGATTGCCGACGAATCTGGCTTGACAGCTGTTGACACCATCCGGGAATCTGCTGACCAGCTAGTGGACGCAATATTGCTCGGCCACTCTTAGCGGTTGGTCTTGTACGGACGCGGCTGTAACAGCCGGGGTTGCTTAACTAGGTTGATTCTGGTCCAAGTTGATACACCGCAACCTTGGACTTAGGACAGTTTAGGCTGTCCAGGTGTCATTGCCTTTATCTTCGCCGGAGGCTTGATTAAGGCAATGACGCCCTGGCTACCTTCTGCGATCCTCCGGATCAAGCTCTGGGAAAGCCGAGCAGTTTATGCAAAGCCACCTAGATTGAACCTAACGGCAACTATTGAAATGTGTGGGTAAATACAAGCCCAATGGGTCGCAATACGCAGACAGCAGAAAGGCCGGACTATCCTTAATCCCGAGGTCGCATTGTATCAAATGACATGCTTATGGTTCGCCGAGCGACCCCGGCGGTTAGGGCCGAATGGTCAAAAGAAAAGCGTTTTTCCCTTATCCAAGCTTCTTAATCGCCGAAACTAAGAGTTCGAGCTCTTCTTGGGTTGTGTAGCCCTGCACTGAGACTCGCAAAACGGCATCGTCGCCTCGATCCCAGACGGGAATTTCGATCTTGTAGTCGGCTTCGAGGTAATCCTTAACCGCTTGTCCTTTCTTCCCTTGCAAAATCACCGCGGTCATTTGCTTTTGCATATCCGAATTGGTCGGGTACAAGGCTCGAACGTTCGGCAATGATTCCAACTCATCTTTGACCCAAGCGATCTTCTTTTGGCACTCCTCGCGGACGGCATTCCAATTGTGTTCCACCTGAAATTTGATCGCATCCGATATGGCCAAGAATGAGGACATATCGTTGGTACCTTGGAATTGAAGCTCGTTGACAAACGCATCGTCGCTCGCACATTCATTGGTCCCGCCCCAACTCACCATCAATGGCTCCAGCAAGTGCTTCTTGTCTGGTGCTGCGTAAAGGAAAGCGGCACCTTTTGGCGCGCATAGCCATTTATGGCAATTTCCCGTGTAGAAGTCGGCGCCGAAGTTCTTGAGGTCGAGCGGAATCTGTCCTGCGCAGTGTGCTCCATCGACAACCGTTAAGATGCCACGTTCTCGGGCGCGTCGGCAAAGCTCCTTGGCGGGGAACACGATTCCCGAAGGTGAAGTGATATGGCTGATGAAGAGGACCTTGGTTCGGTCAGATACGTGGCTCCAGATCGCTTCGGTTAGTTGCTCGAGAGATTCAATTGGGTCAGGAATCGGAGCAGACACGATTACCGCCCCGGTGTGCCTGCAAACTTTGTCCCAGGCTCTGATACATGCGCCATACTCGTGCTCGTTGGATAAGATTTCATCGCCGGGTGCCAGTTTCAGCGACTGAACGATTGTGTTAACGCCAACCGTCGCGTTCATGACGGGAACGATGCAGTTTTGCTCAGCACCAACGTACGCCTCAACATCGCGACGGGCGACTTCGAGGGCGGGCCAAAGCTCCTTTACAAAGAATCGAACGGGTTGTCGTTCAAGCTGCAGTTGCCATGCTTGATAGGCTTCAAAAACGGGGATCGGGCACGCACCAAATGATCCGTGATTCAGGAAGACGACGTCTTTTTCGAGGAGGAAGAAATCCCGAAGAGTTCCAGGCATGTTGTCTATTGTATCCGTCTAAAAAAATGAGCGCAGCAAAGGAAATCCTCTGACCGCGCTCTAAAGAGTCTCATGAACCTCGATAACTCGAGGGACGCTTCATTTTCCGATGAATTCCGGGTGATTTGCTACCGCATTTCTACCAGGATTGGGTGGATTCACCGGACTGACTATTTGAGTGAGTTGGCAATATCGGTCGATTCCCACGGGAAATCGGAGTTGCCGAAGTGGCCATTCTTTGCAGTTGGGAGGTACTTCGTGCTTCTCAAATTAAGAGTTCGAATAATTCCTTCCGGAGAAAGATCAAAGTTATCTTTTACTCTGGCAACAATAGCATCGGGATCCATAGTCTCGGTACCAAAGGTTTCGACGTTGACTGCTACTGGCTGGGCCACGCCGATTGCGTAGGCAAGCTGCACGACGCATCGTTCGGCTAATCCGGCAGTGACAATGTTCTTGGCAACATAACGAGCAACGTAGGCGGCTGACCGGTCTACTTTCGTTGGGTCTTTCCCGCTAAATGCACCACCACCATGGGGGGCCATTCCTCCGTAGGTATCCACAATAATCTTTCTGCCTGTGAGTCCGGTGTCGCCCGCTGGCCCACCCGTTACAAACCGACCTGTTGGGTTGATGTGGAACGTGATTTCCGAATTTCGGAACTGAGCATAATCGGCCAGGACAGGCTCAATGATGTGCTCCATCACGCGCCGACGAATCTCTTCTTGAGGAATCTGTTTGCCGTCAGGTCCAAAATCATCATGCTGGTGGGAAACGACGACAGTGTCGATCGTTTTTGGCACTCCGTGGTTATCATAAATAACCGAGACCTGACTCTTGGCATCTGGTCGAAGGCCAATTCCAGGAATGTTATTGCGGGCTTCGACCGCTTTGTGCATGAGCGCATGCGCAATAGCAATTGGCAGCGGCATCAAATTTTTGGTTTCGTTGGTTGCATAGCCAAACATCATGCCTTGGTCGCCAGCTCCGCCTGTGTCAACGCCCATCGCGATATCGTTTGACTGGCCCTGGATTGCGACCAAAACGCCACAACTGTCGCCATCAAATCCGACGGCGGTATTTGTGTAGCCAATTGACTTGATTGTCTCGCGGACGACGTCCTGAACGTTTACGTAAGCGTTGGTTGTTACTTCTCCGCTAACCACGGCAACGCCATGAGCGAGCATGGTTTCAACGGCAACTCTGGATCTTGGGTCTTGCTTCAGGAATTCATCAAGAAGCGCGTCCGAGATTTGGTCAGCGACTTTGTCCGGGTGTCCTATGCTAACGCTCTCGGAAGTGTAAATTTTCATCGTTTCAACCTAAAATGGTACCAGATTCCGCCAAAATGCCCTGTTCGCTTGAAATGGCTTCGATTCAAGTTGACCCTTACGATACAATAGTCTCGTGCGTTGCTTTTTTGGCTTGTCAATCCTCTTTGTGGGGGCATCTTTTGCTCAGGCTGATCTTTTAAGTTATCAGTTCAACTCGGATAACGAAGGTTGGAGGCGTGGTGACCTTAACATCGCAACCCTAACCATGACTGATGTTGGGGCGGCTACTTGGAATGTGGGTGGCTACATTGATGCGCCTGATTTTGCCAATTGGTCATTTCACCTCAGTCCGGTTATTGCTGCCAATATGTCAACCGCATCTCGAATCGAATTCGATTATTCGTCGCGGGCATCGGATGGTCCTTATCCTTTTGTGATATTTTCTTCTGGGGTAGGTGCGATCTATCAAACAACTACTGTTCCGGGCGATGATCAGTTTCACCATTACAATTACGCTTTGACGGCGGGGACTTGGCAATTCAGCGATGGAGTGAATTTTCGAGTGGCGACTGCCAGCGACATCCAATTCACCATGACGAATCTTCAACGGTTTGGAATCAATGGAGACCAGCAGCATGGCCAAGAATACACAAGACTGGACAATGTGTTCCTGGTGCCAGAACCCGTGTCGGCCTTGGTATTGTCTGCCGGATTGATCGGCCTAGCTCGTCGACGACGAGCCAAATAATAATTTGCCCCTTATTTCTCTTCTTAGCTAAAGGCTTCTTGGCTAATCGCTAGTTAGGCTTCCACTGATACAATGTTTCAGCGGTTTTCTCTCTTTTGTCCATTCCGTCTGACTCTCGAACAGCTGAGCAGCCTCTTTTCTCAAGAAACGCCTTCGACTTATCGTTTTGGGTGTAGACCCAAACGTCGAATCCGCCTGGTAAAGCCGTTTTTACTCGATCAAGCATCGTTGTGCCGTAACCCTTACCTTGATGCTCTGGCAGTACGTACAGGTGGTCTAACTTGTCGTTGAGACGAGATGAGAAACCAACTATTTCTCCGTCAAATTCGGCGATTTCGACTTCAGAAATTGGGATGAGCGTGCTCTTCATCCATTTTGCAATGGTGTCATTGGAATCGACTGATGGCAACCAGGGCATGGATTCTGTTCTCGCCGCAACAAATACATCAACGAGTCTGGACGAATCACGCATAGTAGCTCTTCTTATTGTCATTTAATTCACGGGAACGCTTCATGATGGCTGAGTTTAGGTTCAGATTGCTTGCAAAGGGCCGAATGGGTCAAATTTTGCCCCGCGCTGTATCGGCTTTAACTCTTTCTTGAGCAGCATCTTTAGGCTTCGGAGGTCGTCCCGGTCCACGCTTAGAGGGATTCTTGGATTTTGCAGCAACCTCAGCAGCAGTTTCTGGCGTTTCAGATGCCTCAATAATTGTTAAAATACGCTCGTCAAGACTCTTCGTCCAAGTTGAATTTATCTTGACCAGGGTATCACTTAGAATTTTGCCCACAAGTGTTTCTGCGACGGAAAACATCATCCCTGAGTCACGATCAAATACGGACACTAACTGTTCGAGAGCAACCTCTTCCCGCTCCTTGACTCCAAAAGGACTGGCGGGCCCTTTGGGATTCAAGAGAGTATGGGTTGCGTCTGAAACGGCTTTACCTGTTTTGGAAACCTTTCGCTCAATTCGCCGCCCGCTTATCGTCCGCATGGCAAAGAAGTCTAGATATTTTCGTGGGCCAATTCCAATAAATGGTTCGATCCGCAACTTATGGAGAGCTATCTTTCTGGGTTTTCCCTTTTCGCTATAGTCCTCGTCCCAAAACGAACAGCTTTCCTTGTAGAGCTCTTCAACCTTACTCTTTGGATATGGTTCTACCTGGGTATGCAGTCCTTTTACAAAGATAAGCATACTTCCTGCTTCACGGACAACAGTTTCGTTGCTGCTTTCGCAACAACCAGAGCTTTCATCTCCACAGGCTTAATTTCCCCAGCCAATTCTGGGTAAAGAACTTCAGAGGCTTCGCCTCTTCCATGCAAATTGCTAAATGCAAAATCAACGATATTCTTCGCCGCATTGATATCCCGATCATGTTGGCAGCCGCAGGCTGAACACATCCAGGCTCGATCAGACAGCTTTAAGCTGTCGTTTTTAGCTTTGCAGTGAGAGCAGGTCTTTGAAGTCGGATCAAATTTCCCGCAACTCAACAGATTCATGCCGCTCCAGCGGCATTTGTAATCAAGTTGACGGATGAATTCGCCCCAACTCACGCTCGATATCGAGCGTGCAAGACAGTGATTTTTCATCATTCCTTTGACGTTCAACGTCTCCACGCACAATGTTTTGGCCCCTTTGTTTTCGCAAGTCAAGTCATGTGTTAAGTTATGGAGGAAGTTAGAACGACGATTGGAAATTGTTTCGTGAAGCAGAGCTAGCTTCAGCTTGGCTTTACTTCTGTTTTTGCTATCTTTCTTCTTACGTGAGAAAGCCTGGGATAAACGCCGAAGGCGTTTTTGGTCCCGTTCAAGGAATTTGGGATTGGAGACTTTAGTTCCTGTGGACAGGATGGCGAAGTCCTTCAAACCCAAGTCAATACCGAGGGATCGGCGTTTGACAGGAATTGGAGCGGTTGGAGCTTCCTGGCCTGTTTCGTATAGGATTGAGGCAAAGTATTTGCCCGTACACGTCTTGGTGATCGTAACAGAGCGAAGATTCATTCCTGAAATATCCTTCGACAGGACGATTTTGATGTCTTTCAGTTTAGTAATGCTAAGCCGATTGGTTTCCAAGTTCAATTTGAACTGTTGTGGGACAGATAGAGACTGCTTCCCATGCTTAGATTTGAACTTCGGGAATCCTGCTTTTTTTTTGTAGAAGCGTTTAAAAGCACTTTCCAGATGAGCGAGTTCAGACTGCAAAGACTGTGCATTCCCATTTTCAGCAAGCCAAGGGAGATATTCCTTCAGTTTGGGAATCAACGCCTGCCAGTCCTTCCTAAAAGTCGTTGTTTTGTTCTCTTGATATTCCCAACGTGAATAGTCAAGTGCCCAGTTGTAAATGTAGCGACATGCTCCGAACTGCATGTCCAGCAGTTGGATTTGCTCGTTAGTCGGATATAACCTACATTTGATTGATTTGAACACTCTAATGAGATGTTCAAGAAATTTCAAGAATAGTCCTTCTTGAAGTGCCTGGCTTAAGCCTAAAACTGACTTGCAGATCGACTATGTTAAGTCTTGTTGCGGCTCGTTGCCTGGTAGCTAAACTGCTGTATTCGACGGAACTTGATTACCGTATTGATCCTTGAATGCTTTGATGGTAATTCGAGCAAACTCTGGATTCTGACGGCTTGTAACATGTTTGGTGACTTCGTCCAGCGCCTTTTCAAACGGTACACCGCGCTGAAGCATATCGTAACCCCATCCTAAATAGCGTTTCTCGAGGTCACTGTCAAATGACGTATATCCTTGAGCGGGCTCGGGAGCGAACGTGACTCGGGGGCCACCTGTCTGCGTAGCTGCACCCTGAGAAGGTGACGGATTTGCGGTCGTATTGCTTGTATTCGGCTGAATTCCTCGTCGTTGTAGTTCAGCAGTGAGCTTCTGTTTCACAGTTGCATCAACAGCCTTATTTAGCTGCTCCTGTAGGAACTGAGCCGACTTCGCGGCGAGTGCTTGCGGGCTGAGCCAGTCTTGAGCAAATTGGCCGACCGCATTGGCAGCATTAGAGGCTGTTTGTCCAACTGCGTTGGCCGCATTCATCGCGGTTTGACCAGCGGCTACGGCAGGATCAATAACCGTACTCTGAAGTGCATCCCCAACATTTTGCCAAGTGGAATTCTGGGAGATTCGGTACATAACCTTATCGGTGATATTGGCAACCTTTTTGCAACCCCGCTGGTCCAAGTCATTCCCCACAATCTCGTATGCGAGCATGAGGTTTTTGATATCGTCGGCACTTGCCATAAAATGACCTTTCAAACAGTTGGTTCTGAATTCCTACATAAACATCTGAGCAAAGTCACATCCAACTCAAATTCCGACAAATTTACGAAAAGTGAACTCTCAGCTAAATATGAGCAGGATCAAATTGATCTCCTTACACCGATGCTCTTGGTCAACTCGGACCTTGAAGGCAATCGCGTGTCGTCTTCCAGGTCGAATAGAGCAGACAGGTTGCCTAGCAAGTTCTGTGCTGCTTCTTCTCGGTATGAGTCTCCCTTTCGGTGATATTCGCCTGCTCGTCGGTCTATGTCTCCAATTATCCAATACAAGTTCGAACTCAATTTTCGATCAACAAACAACAGTTCTGTCACCGTGCTCATTACCTGGCGAGTAAAGAAGGTCGCAATCAGTATCCACCATGAGGTCAAAATCGCCAAAATGATGACTATGAGGCATATTAGATCGGCCACATGGCGCGTCAGCCGAGTAATTCGAGGAAGCAAAATAGTCGACATTTGACCTGGAGTCATTGGCTCCTTGCTTACACTAACAATAATGTCCGCTACATAAAGCGCGGCTGTATGTATTGGTTCAACCTTTCCTCGAATGTAGCCACCAAGCAGGGCCAAGATCATCCCAAGGGATAACGAAATCCAGGTTGAAAGACCGACTAAGTGCATCCGATGATTGTATCAGTTTCGAGCAAAACCGATTTAATTCGGTAGTTACCAGTGAAAAAAAGGACGTCTCAAGCCCATTGACTTATACAGCTCCAGCCTTGATGGCAACTGATCGTGACGGTCTAGGTCTGGAAGCTCTTGAAGAGCCGCAACTACTTTTCTAACCTGCCCTTCTTTATCATTGTCGCCTTTTTGTTTGAAGTTTTGGGCCCGATCCTCTAGACTTGCAGTCAAAAGCCTCAAATTGGGCCCGATACGATTGTCAATGAAATACTGTTGGACAACGGCCATAGCAATGTGACGACACAAATATGTCGGAAATACGATCCACCAGTTTGTAAGGGCCGCCAGCAGAATGATCGTATTATTGATATTGTTGGCATGCAGATTTTGGTAAAAGGCCGCTTTCGACACCATGGACTCAGCAGTCTTCATTGCCCTTTGTGGAGTTGTAAGTTGGTCTGCAGCATAGAGAGCTGCTGTCAGTCCTGGCTCAGCATTTCCCCTAAAATAGCCGCCCAAAAAGGCAAGGACAATACCGACGCATAATGGAATCCAAGTCGGAATGTCGATCAAGTTCATTATCTGCAGATTCTATCCGTTTATGACGGAGTCGGCACATTTAACTTGTCAAAGGTGGAATATCCACTGTTATAAAGGTGACAATGTGAATCAAGTCCGTGTCGTCAGGGTGTCGAAATGAATGCCGTGATTCACTAGCATGGATGTGATTAATTCTGGCGGTGTGAAGCTCATTCTCTTCGGCAACGGTGGCTATTGTCCTAACCACTCGACTCCGATTCCGTGTGCGGTTGAAAACTATCACTGCGGCCTTTCGTTCGCGCCAAGTTAAATATCCAAGCAACTGATTGATGGCCGCTCTTAAGTCAGCGGCCCCATGCCAAATTTTGCATTCGGCAATGAAAACCCCTTGACTTGGCATAGTAATCAGAATGTCAGTCTTTCCATGACGGTTCTTGGTTTCGGCAGAAGCTCTTCCGTTGAAATGCGTGTTCAGGGTTATCAGGCATAGGTCACGTATACTTTCTTCGCACAAGCTCCGAAAACCAGACGGTTGTCGCTCAACATGTTCTTGCCAAGAACGAAGGATGGCAAGAACACTTTCGTATTCTTGATCTGTTATTTCAACATTCGATAAACGCGAGAGTGTCGGGTCGATAGACTTCTTGAATTCGTCTCGGGCTGCTATCGCGACCTCGCGAAACTCTCTTTGCTGAGTCTCATCATAACGAAAATTTGGGCCGAGAGTGAAGACGCAACCGACGTTTAATACCTCCCATAGACGCCGCCAAGTGTAGTCGTTCGGGACTGGCACATTATCAGTAGCGAGATGAATCAAAGCACTGGTCATTCTTTGAGTTCGAGATCTTAATTCCTGACCATATCTGCGGTGGTTTCGATCAGCGGCATCAACACTCGTGGCAAATCCAAATGCGTGTGTTGGCCTTGTTGAAAGCCAGTCAATCAGGGAGTCAAACGCCTTAATAGCATCTTTACAGGCATCCATTTAATGAATTAAGTTTGACACCTTTCGCCATTTACCGAGCGTGGCGAACCTCATCCACGAGTCGAATCAAGAATTCTTTCGGTTCCACCCCCATAGCATTGAGAATATCCAGAAGCTCTATAACATCAAGTGATCGATACCCACGTTCCATCCTAGATACGTAAGTTTGATGCATTTGCAGGCGCAAAGAAAGGTCTTGAGCCGTGATGCCCTTAGCTTCCCGCTCCGCACGAAGCAGGGCTCGCAGAGTGTCCTGTTCATGACGCCTTCCTGATTCTCTTGGTCTATCTCCCAACTGCCGAATCGTGGCATTCAACTAATATACAAGTTGTACATTTGGGAGGTAAACTGTTGCTGGGATGATTGGAGTTGCACTCGTTGTATTGGTTTTCGGCGCACTGATCGCTGCAATTTGGGGACAGAAAACCGCCCAGGGATGTTTCATCAACGTTCTGAAAGGAATTGGCTATATAGCTATCATCTGCCTCACTGCTGTCCTGCCTCAGTTAATGCTTCCGTTGATGGCTATGTACGGTCTGTTCTTGATTGGCAGTTACGTCACCAAGGCAAAT
>JANYCU010000043.1 GCA_025360125.1 Armatimonadota bacterium
ATTTGCCTTGGTGACGTAACTGCCAATCAAGAACAGACCGTACATAGCCATCAACGGAAGCATTAACTGAGGCAGGACAGCAGTGAGGCAGATGATAGCTATATAGCCAATTCCTTTCAGAACGTTGATGAAACATCCCTGCGCGGTTTTCTGTCCCCAAATGGCAGCGATGAGTGCGCCGAAAGCCAATACAACGAGTGCAACTCCAATCATCCCAGCTACAGTTTACTTCAAGTGACTGCAAATTGCAGTCACTTGTCTATCTATTCTTCGTATGTGGAGAAATCGTCTGGAACGCGAAATGAAACGATTGCGCCACGAACTGCCGAGTACCAAAACATAGGGATATGGATTCGGAAACAGCGAGAAAAGTCAGGTTTAAGCCAACGGGAAGTATCACGGGCCTTAGGTAAGAATCAATCCTTCATGTACCGTGTAGAACGGGGCGAGCAACGCATCGACTTGCTTCAGTTTTTGGATCTGATTCAGATGCTTGGCGTGGACAAGACGCAAAGTATTGAAATTTTGTGGGCCTCAATTAAGGCAGTTTGTTAAGACTCGATCAAATGGCTCGCTACATTGCTCGAACAGTTCGCACCGTTCGTTTGCCGCCCATCTTTCGCTCGAATCGCTCCCGAACCATCGCTAACGCCTCTTCGAACGAGATGCCATATCTGACCATGTACGATTGAGCGAAGAGTTCTTTGCCCTCTTCCGTGTTCAAGTCGATATCATCTACTGATGTTGCTACTCGCGTTTCCATATTCTGCTCTAGCTTCTTTGCCATGACAATCTCCTAAAGAGCCTGTCTATCTCTTGTTCCACATCGTCGAAGTCCGATCCTTGCCAGTAATTGAACACTTGCAATTCACCGACCCAATGGTTATGACTACATTCTACAACCATTTGTTCGTTGATACTCTCTCCTTTATGTCGGCGGCAAATGTAGAGTTCATAAGACCGCGCCCATAGTTCGCGGACCTTTAGCAGGATTTTTACTTCCTTCGAAACAGGGCTTTTTGATTCTAGGCGGTCATCAGCCTGGAGTAAGATTTTGTGGTGAGTCGAGGCCTGAACTGCTACCCACCAAGGTCTCAAGAGATCTGTATCCTCGTCTCGGAAACCATCGATACCTTTCGCCAAGTCAGAAGCAAATTGAAGCGGTGGATCCAAGGGATCGTCTCCGAACTGAACAGAATTGAGAAATACGCCATCTAATACATGTCCCATTTCATGAAGTCCTGCCAACGTGGGATAGGGCGTTTGGGAACTGATCAACACTTCAAAGCTGACAGCATGCCGTCCATGAACACCATATGGCAGTTCAGAAAATGCAAAGTCATAATCTGCCTGGCCCTGAACTAAATGGACTTCATCAATCAGTCTGCAAATCTCATCCAAATGAGCTTCTGATCTGCCTCCATCGTTGTCAGGTGTAAAGCTCTCCCTCAGACGATTTAGCACTGGGGCATTTTACTATCAATATAAAGGCATAGACTCCTGCAAAATCGCTTTATGCAAACCTTTCAGCGCAGTCTTGTTTATCGGATTTTATGATTCGATGTAAACTGTCTTTGAGCCCGTCTCCAAATGTCCAAGATCAACCTCGATACCCATTTTAACGATCCCATCAAAGAGTGGACAGCTCGAAAGCATCTCCTTATCACGAGGTATGTAGTGCCCGCTGCAATGATGATGAAGTCAATCAGAGGAAAAAGAGAGGTTGCGTTGATTGACGGCTTTGCTGGTCCCAATTCTTATGACGGAGAGGTAAAAGGCTCGACGGTCATAATGGTCGAAGCCGCCAAGAACGTGATTGAGAAGGGTGCTTCAGCCACTGTATACGCTTGCGAGGAAGATAGTGATCGCTATAAGGTATTGACAACCGTACTTGCAGATGCGATACGGGATGGAATTTTAATTGCATACAATTCTAAACATCATGCCAAAGTCGGGGAAATTCAGAAGAGCATGGGCAGTAAACCTGCAATTGTCTTTCTCGACCCTCAATGCCCAAGCGAACTTACGTTGGCGGGCGACCTCAAACCATGGACCGAAAGGAAATCCACCGATATACTTGGCGTTTTCATGGGAGGCGGAGCCTGTAGGGCCTGTGCGCAAGGCGTCTTAAATGGACAGGACAAAGAAAAAATGGAAGCATCCTTGGGAGAAAATTGGAGAACGGCCACTACTTTAGAAGCAGCATACGAAGTTTATGAGTCCGCAATTGGACCCCTCAAACGACACTTTGGACTTTATCGCCTTCGAAAGCAAGAACCCAAAACGGATGCTTATGGGATTTTTGGCCTTTCTGACAGCCCAAATGCGATGGCCCTTCTATCAGATGCCGTTGCCAAAGACTGGGGCGTCCTCATGCAAATCGATGCTTCAAAAACTACGCCGAGCCTATTCGATTTTCTTCCTGAGGAACTCGGGGAACAGGACAGCTTCACATCTTTACTGGAATTCAGTCGCCCAATCCTCAAAACTCAGAGACAAATCAAGGGTCGAGAACTCGCTCATGCTATTTTTGCAGGAGAGAATGGGAAGAAGGCATTCGGCCAATATCAATGGAGCGACTACACTAAGGCGGCGAATCATGTTCGCGATGAATTTGAAAAGGAGATGGCGGTGAGCAATTGAAAGCAACTCATATTGAATGGACGAATATGACGTGGAATCCTGTTACGGGTTGCACAAAGGTCTCCCAGGGCTGCAAGCACTGCTACGCCGAACGAATGGCGAAGAGGCTAAAGGCGATGCGTTCGCCAAGATATCAAAACGGATTTAAGGTCACACTCCATCCCGATCTGCTTGATGTACCTAAACGGTGGAAACAACCTCGCCTTATTTTTGTAAACTCGATGAGCGACCTTTTCCATGAAGACGTTCCATTGGAATTTATCCAGTCCGTTTTCAGAACAATGCGCGAATGTCCTCACCACGTTTTCCAAATTCTCACAAAGCGAAGCTCTCGTCTTCTGGAACTGTCTACCCAACTTGACTGGCCCAATAATGTGTGGATGGGTGTTAGTGTAGAAGATTCCAATGTAACTAAACGAATTGACGATCTTCGTCAGACGGGCGCAAAAATAAAGTTCTTGTCTTTGGAGCCCTTGATCGGCCCACTTGAAAAGCTCAATCTCAAAGGAATCCATTGGGTCATAGTGGGCGGAGAAAGCGGTCCTAAATCTAGACCAATTGAAGCAGACTGGGTTAGATCGATTCACAGGCAATGTAAAAAGGCGAACGTGGCCTTCTTCTTCAAACAATGGGGAGGCGTGCGAAAAGACTTGGCTGGGCGAACACTCGATGAGAAAACATATGACGAGTTCCCTAAGTCAAACTTTGCAAACCACGGAACGCAAAAGCCATTGATTGGAATACCGATGGTACTTGAAAGCAATCTCAAGGATCAGGCTCTTCAAGCTGTCTGAGAAATTATGCTGATCTCGCTCGCCACCCGTAAAGAGTTTCGAGAGTGGATGACTGGTTGGGTTTTGCGGCAGATCGACGAAGAGTTCCAGAATGCTGGATTACACGTTGATCCCTACTATGAAAGTACGATGCAGGGAGAGAGAAGGCGTCTGATCGACACTTATTACCATGCCATCGATTTTACGGATTGGGGACAGGTTAATCGCCTTTTGAAAGTCTACGAAACCGTGATCGATCAGGCAGAAAGTACGAACAGTGAGCAACTTCCCAAATTCATAAAGTGCCTTTCGCGTGATGGTTTCATTTACGAAGAACACAGGATATTGCCGAAAGGCGGGCAACTTGCATTAAAGGGAATTTCACAGATAGCCATCCATTTCGATGCTTCGTATATTAACACCCAAGTCGCCAGAATTGAGGCGTCAGTCGACTCAGATCCTGCTCTTGCAATTGGTTCGGCGAAGGAGCTGGTCGAAACATGCTGTAAGACCATTCTTAGTGAACGCGGTGTTGTTGTGGAAGAGTTTATGGATCTGCCCAAGCTAGTCAAGGTGACACTTAAGGAGCTAAATCTTGCACCTGAGGATGTTAAAGCACCCAAGAAGGAAACTGACACAGCAAAGAAAGCCGAAGAGGCGATGAAGAGACTTTTGCAGAACCTAGGCGGGATTGCGGGCAGCCTAGCAGAACTTAGAAACCTTTTGGGAACTGGTCACGGACCTGATGGGAAAGTAAAGGGACCCAAACCGCACCATGCAAAATTGGCCGCTGGTGCAGCTACGACATTTGTAATGTTCCTTTTTGAAAGTCACCGCGAGAATTTAAGCAAGACAAAGCTACATGATCAAGCTGATGCGAAGCCGTGACTGAGAGCATATCTCGTACTTCGCAAGATTTCATGTAGGTAGGGTTTTTCATTGTCTCGAAAAATCATCTTATGGCAAGTGCCGAAGATATCAAAAACCTCATGCTCGCATATGAGATTGTAGGGAATGACCTGGACCAACGCTGTTGCAAAAAGGTTGCTAACATCACCGACAAGGTTATGTACAGAATCTCGAAGAATTCCACTTGGCAGAATGTTGGAGATGCACTTCAGAATACGGTGATTGATCCTGCCGTAGCCGCTGGGCAGACAGCGATGAACGCGGCAAATGCCGTTGGACAAACAGCCTCTAATGCTGCCAATGCGGTTGGTCAATTTGCTCAAGACTGGCTCAGTCCTCAAGCACTCGCCACGAAGTCGGCTCAGTTCCTACAGGAGCAGCTAAATAAGGCAATTGATGCAACAGTGAAACAGAAGCTCACCGCTGAACTGCAACGACGTGGAATACAACCCTCTGCATCGCAAACTGCGACCCCAACACCCGAATCCCAAAATGCGATGATATCCAAAGTTCTCGATTGGGCCAAAAAAGTCCACAGCCTTCCCTACAATGGTGCAGATAGTGTCCACGATGGCTGGGGTGTTATTAACGACGCCATCCGAGACAATACAGTTCTTACGCCAGCTTCGAAACAGTCTCTCAAACAGCAGTGGGCTCAGCTAGCTGAAACATTGCCCAAACAACCACCTGCTAGTGCCAAACCAAAACCCGCAGGTCCTGCCCCATCAGCCACTGCAACACCGCCTACAAATGTCTGATGACAGTTAAGGCTCGCCTTCTAAAAGGCGTGCGGCTTCCTTCTCTCGGTCGAATTCCGCAAGAAGATCGTCTTCAGTGACACCTGCTAATTTAAGGAGCGACTTACATATCACTTGGGAAACAAATTCAGCATTCTCAAACTTGTCTTTAGTTTCAATTAGCTCGGCAGATATTCGACGCATCCCAGCCACTGTGAGAAGATCATTGGCTTTTCGAAAGAAAAAGCCGTGACAAAGACCATTGCGTAAGCGCAGGGCATCAGTTAGGATTTCTTCCGCATCGTCGGCAATGCTGATCTGCTTTCGAACTTTCGTCAGAAGGGCTCCAAGAGTTTTTCCCGAAAGGTCTGTCTCAAAAGCTTCATACTCCTCTTCTGTGACGAGATCTCCCAGAACCTTTGCATGCAGCAAGAGGATGTTAAGTAGATCCGCTTCAAACAGCTGAGCCTGATAGAGAGCTATCCCGACGAGGGCACACACATGCTTCCACTGACCAAGACTGTCGAGTTCGTCAAACTCTTCTTTGAGCAGGTCTTCTATCCAGTTTTCGTTGATGGGAGTATCTGGTTCTCCGTAAATTAAGCCCATGTAGATCTTGGGCTTTCCCCCTTCATTGGCCATGGTGCCAGTATACAGAACCCACCGCAATGGATTTTTAGCTAGGCCAGATTCAAACTAGGCACTTTGTAAAAGGACTGCATACCCAGATTAAAAATTACGGTAGTGTATCAGTTTGATTTTTCCAGGTTCAACGGGGGAAAATGTCTAAAAATTATTCTGGCAAGGATTTTGGAGCCGAAGGCAGTTCTGAAGTCACCTCTACCTGAGGGGCAGGGAACGCGATAATTTCCTTTGGTGTTATGAACTGCGTCGGGACAGGTGGAACCGTCAACAATGCGCGTGGGGCCATGTTTGCGATCAATTCCCTAAAGTAAGGTCGCACCATGACGTGAAGTTGCCGGGTACTGTACTCTTCGGCAAACTCTTCAGAATAAGTTCCTTCCGTGTAAAGCAGGAGTTCATACTTTGCCTTCAGAAGCATGACTGGCTCACTTGAGCTTTCCTCGATGATTCTGGCGGTGTATTCCTGGGAAAAGGCTATACAGCCCTCGGAAATGCCCCAAACCGCCTCTCCGGTCAATTCAGGTGGGCTAGTAAGCCGTGGAGAAAACGTTTGTTGGTACGTTGTGAAGAACACGTTTCGGAGTACGACACTTGATGTTCGTGTTCGCTCCAGGAGTGGATTGTATTCTTGTGGACGCATGGGAAACAGGACTTAATATACCACGAAGCCCGTGCTGTTCAGGCTCGGGCTCGGGTTCGAATTCTTGGGTGAGGTCTTCCCATGTTGGAACGGGAATCTTCTCTCCATTTTTTAACATCCATTCATATGCTAGCGGGGCAATTTCTCCTAAGATCGTCAAAGCCTTGTCTCGGCTGTCGGCAAACGCTCGGAAAATGTTTTCGCCTAGAGTCGGCACAACTGCCAGCCAGTCTCCATTTGCAAGTTGAGTGACCTCAACTCTCCAGGGAGTTCCGCCTATTAGAATAGATTTCATTTTCGCCACCACCTTAAAATGATTGGCATTTTTCTCATCACATCTCATTGTAACCATATTTATTGTTCCATGTGCTACGAAAGTTCCATGTGTCCTAGGGATTCTCCTCAGATTCAAGAGCTTCCTCTTCTAGCAAATATCCTATATATTTCATGACGTCGTCCACGTACCATTGCGTGCATTCACGATCATGAATCACAACACTGAATTTTGTCTTTCCCCAGCGAGCCTGGATCAACCGGGACGCAACTCTCACCGTGTAAAGGTGGCTTCCACCATTCTTGGAGCAGTCATCTACAAACGGTGCAATGATTCTGTGAGACAGCAATTGAGCCATATCCTTGTCGGACATGGGCTTATTGCCCTTCTTCGATTTGAGGGTGTCGTATAGCTTTTCAGCCTTAGATCGGTTATCTTTATTCGACACTGGAAGATCACGAGTATACACGTCGTGGCTTTAAGGTGATAAAACTAAGAACGCATGCTTAGGCGTCTAAGTAGCGTAGAATAAGGCATATGGCAAAACATCAAGGCCCAGAGGACTTTGCTGAGACCGCGTTCGGGGTCTTTCAGCAAGCAACTGGCGAAGTCAAAAATGATGAGCCGCTAAAGAATCCTGCCGCTGTCGCGCTTGGCAAACTTGGCGGATCGAAAGGCGGGAAAGCAAGAGCCGCAAAGCTATCTGACCTTCAGCGATCAGAAATTGCAAAAAACGCAGCTTCAGTTCGGTGGAAAAAACAAAAGGAGGACGAATGATGGAAGACGATCAAGTGAAAGCGTTGCTGTCCGCAGCAGCTAAATTGGCGGAGTCCTCAAAATCGGATGTCCTGTTTTTCAACGGTCCAATCCAGGATTCACCAAGCCAGCGGCTGATTAAACGAGTCTCGGACCGACAAGGGAAACTTGAAAACGTGTACTTTTTTCTGACTACCTTAGGGGGCGATCCTCATGGCGCGTATGTGATGATGCGATGCCTTCAGCGTAATTACAAAAGAGTCACAGCGGTAATTTTGGGCGATTGCTATAGTGCCGGAACCTTAATGGCACTCGGAGCGAACGAGTTGGTCCTGTCGGATAAAGGTCATTTCGGTCCAATTGATATTCAGATTCGAAAGAAGGATGAGTTTTTTGAAAGAAGCTCAGGAATGGTCGTATCGAAGGCATTGGAAGAACTTCAGAGCATCGCCATAAACTCAATGGAGCAGTTCATGGTTGGGTTAGTTGCCAGATCCGAAGGACAGATAACGCTCAAGACCTCAATGGATGCGGCTTCCAAATTAACATCCGGGTTACTTGGAGAACTTTACAGGCAGATTGACCCGTATAGAATCGGTGAAGATGCTCGCGCAATGCAGGTCATGAAACATTACGGTGATCTTCTTGGAAAGAAAGGAGGCAACATCATAGATGGAACGCTCGATCACCTTTTGAACCACTACCCGGACCATGGATGCATCATCGACAGGGATGAGGCTTCAGACTTATTTAAGGTCGCCAGAGGTCCAAATGACGACGAAAAGGAGTTGTTTGATTTATTGGACTCAATAACTGAAACACCCATACAGAAGGCGAAAGACGCCGCAATAATGTATATTAACCCGATTGAGCAAACCAAAGAAAAGGAAAAAGCAGATGGCAATACAACAGACAATGATGCAGGAAATGGAAAGGGCGGCAAAGGAATCCAACCGCCAACAGGAAATGGCAAAGCAGAACCAAAAGGACCTGCTACAGCAACTGCAAAAAGAGACTGAAAAATTGGAATGTTCCAACAAAAAGTAACGAAAATGATTAGTATGCTTTCATAATTAAGTATACTAATCATTATGAACTCAAAGTCACTCGCTTCTAAAGCTCAGATTGTCCGTTGTCTCTGTGAAGGTAACAGCATCCGAAGCACTTCAAGGCTTTGCGGATGCGCCATCAACACGGTCATAAAGCTCTTGCTTGAAATGGGTACCGCTTGCTCGCAATACCAGGATCGAGAGCTACGCAACTTGAATTCACTCGTCGTACAAGTTGACGAAATTTGGTCATTCGTCGGATGCAAGCAAAAGAACGCAGACGAAGAGAAGCAATCCCAAGGTCAAGGCGATGCTTGGACGTGGACCGCCATTGACGCAGATTCTAAGCTCATGATTACTTGGCTTATCGGTGGACGCGGTGAAGGTTACGCAACTTCGTTCATTACTGATCTTGCAAGCCGAATGAAGAACCGTATTCAACTTTCAAGCGATGGTTACGGAGCCTACAACAATGCCGTCAAACTTGCCTTTGGCGCGAATGTGGACTACGGACAGATCATCAAGGAATACGGCTCTGATATCTATGCAGAGAAGCGATACAGCCCAGCCGTATGCACGTCGGTCAAAACCAAATGCATCACAGGTGATCCAATGGACAGCCAAATCAGTACAAGCTACGTCGAACGGTCAAACCTTTCAATCAGAATGTGCAACCGACACTTTACGAGACTAACCAACGCTTTCAGCAAGAAGATTGAGAACCATATCGCCGCGTTCAGCTTGTATGCCATGCACTACAACTTCTGCAAGAAGCACGGAACGATCAAAACGAGTCCAGCAGTTGAGGCAGGATTAACCGATCATATCTGGACAGTCGAGGAAATGATTCAGAAGGTTCTAAATTGAAACTGATACACTACCAAAATTACGGAACCCGGAGGTGTTCCAGTAACATCAGCAGTTAATGCATAATGCACCGTGATTTCCGAAGCATTACCGGAGGAGTAAAGACGATCATAATATATTTGACCGCCCGAATAGAGGGACGTTATAAGTATGGACCCTTGCGTGTCCCCGGCGTAAACCGCAGTCCAAGTGCTTCCAACTACATGCCAATATTCATCAGTATCGGCAATTGTTACGTCAAATGTCGTAGACGTGTGGTTATTGATCGAGATGGACGAGGGGACCGTAAATACCACTGGTGTGGCAGGGCCTTTGCCAATATAATAGTTGGTACCTTGCGCAAATGCCGTGGCTGTAAAAATTATTGATCCTATTGCGAGAATGCAGAGCTTCGATATCGACTTCATAGCAAATTCATCATATCATCCCCCCCCCACACTGAAATGTCAATCAATCTAGGACTTTTCTAAAAAATTTAATATTTCCTTGACATCCGCACCAATATTTCGTCATCTATTTGAATTTAGCGTCTATTGACGATAGACTAAGCATTGTGACCAAAGTTGGATTGCCCACAACCGTCAAAACTTTGGGATGGATTAGCTTTTGGGCCGACGTCGCCTCGGAGCTTGCTTATCCGATTCTCCCGCTGTTCATCGTTGGCACCCTAAGTGCACCAAGCTGGTCGCTTGGCCTGATGGAAGGCCTGTCGGGGCTCGTCATCGCCATCCTTCGACTCTGGTCCGGGATTCATAGCGACAAGGTAGGCAAGCGAGTGCCCTACATTCGATGGGGCTACGGAATCAGCATTTTCGCCAAACCAATCATCGGTTTGGCTACCAGTTGGCCACTCGTTCTCGTTTTTCGACTAGCCGACCGAGTCGGTAAGGGCATCAGGACATCATCGCGCGATGCCCTCATAGCAGATTCAGTTGAACCCACTTTATCGGGCCGGGCCTTTGGCTATCACCGCATGATGGATACCGCGGGAGCGTTCGTGGGGGTTTGCATTGGGGCAATCCTGGTTTGGAAATATCCAACTGCGCTTCGTTCGATTTTGCTCCTTACCGCCATCCCCGGCTTAGTTGCCTTAGGAATTACATTCTTGGTAAAGGAACAAAAGGCGGCCGACCTCGTGGAAGGGAAAGGCAAGACCAACCTCAGCCTAAAGATTCCTCGCGAGATTTGGCCCACATTTGCGGTCCTGGGCTTGTTCGGAATCGCGAACAGCAGCGACACCTACTTGCTCCTCTATGCGGGTTTCCACGGCGTCGCTCCATACCAGGTCATCTTGCTATACGCCCTGTTCAATCTCACTTATGCGCTTGCTTCGTCACCGCTGGGAATTCTTTCAGATCGGGTTGACTCGGGGAAAATTTTAATCGGTGGTTGGGCGATGTTTGGAGTTTGTTACGTGCTGTTCTCTCGGTCGTCCGGTGTAAATTTGATTCCATTATTCGCTCTTTATGGTCTGTCGGTTGCCGCGACCGACGGCATTTCGAAGGCATATTTGGTCCAGACTGGCTCAAACATTCCGAAAGGGACCCTCATTGGCGCGCAGTATTTTGTGATCGGGCTGACAACCCTAGCCGGGAACCTCATTGCGGGCTTAATCTGGGCAAAAATATCCGCCGAAGCCATGTTGGTCTTCGGCGGAGTTTTGGCTCTAGTCAGCACAGGTTGTCTAGCAATCTTAGTCTTCAAAGGCAAACAGAGAACCTAGGCTTAGCGGGGGTGAACCGGAAGGTTTGCTGGTTGATTGATGCTGTTTGCCCTCGCACCACCATCAAAAACCCGCTCCCAAGTCTGCTTCTGAATATCGAGGTGCTCCGGAATCTGAGCCTCCTCAGTCGCCCCCGACCCGTTGTAGGGTGGATTCCGCCGCAAATATTCAATGAAGTCCTGTAAGGCCTTTTCCTTTTCAGGCGTCCAGCCCGTAGACGGTCGCAAGGCAATCGACGAAGGTCTCTCCCAAACCGTCACTCGTGGAACAATCTTTCCAAGTTGGCCATTGCTTCGTTCGACTTCACGGTCGGCCAGCGCATTGTGTACCAAGATGAAGTCGAGTTGGCTGGCACTAAATTCGGCAGCAAGCCCTCCAGACGGTGCGGCCAAAGGCTGGTATCCGCCATTTTTCAGGTTCGTCAAATAAGCTCCGAATTCTTTGGTCTTCGACTGGTGCTTGAATGACCAATCGCAGTACCCCAGTGCGGTGTGCCCTCCACCCGAGGTGAGCGGATCGGGGAAAGAGTACCGAAAGGCTCCATTGATTGAATCGAGCGGATGCTGGCCAGAGAAGATAGAGCTCAGTCGGTCTTTTGCGGAGGATTTACAGAGTAGAACCATCGGCTGAGGTGGCCAGACGGCATAGGTTCTGGTGTCATTTACGTTTGCGAATGAACTTGATATGGCCTTTGTAGCGGAGCTGAGGTTTTGAACAAGGGCATCGTTGCTGGCGAGCCAAATATCAGGAAGATCGCTTTGTCCGTTCTTGCTGTGGTCAAGAATTGAATGGAGCGCATCACGGGATTCCTTGGGCGGAAGTACCTTGACGTGGATTGATGGATTGTCTTTTGCGATTCGAGTGACGAGTTTCTCGACGTAGTCTTGATACGTTCCACTGGTTTGGATCGTAATGGTTGTTCCCCCTATTTGTCCAGCATTCAGTTGGGAACTGCCGGAGTCGGTCTGGGAGGATTGATTTGATGCCAATTTTGCAGAAGGATTGAGGATTCTGAAGATTCCAGCAATGCATCCTGCAAGGATGATGAGAATGGCAACTTTCCCTAATGTTGTAATACGCATGTTCGTATTTCTTCAGTTTCATTTTATTAACGCAGCGTTAAGGGAGTGTTAAGAAGGATTATTTGTCTATTCTCTGGCGGCCCGCCTTTCTGACCTTGAACATCCTGAGCATTGTCAGAGAACTGGCCGCTTAGTACCCGTCGTTCTTTCCCACTACACAGAAAAGTTCGACGTGCTAGTTGCCCCTCCTTCAAACAAACTGAAAGAGTTATGAGCAATTCAGGAAGAGTCAAGGGAGAAGTAGCCATCGTAACGGGCGCATCTCTCGGAATTGGAAAGGCTTGCGCCGAAATGCTCGCTCGCGAAGGGGCGGCAGTTGCAGTTACCGATGTGTTGGTAAAAGAAGGCGAGGAGCTTGTTGCCAGCATCCGAAAGGCAGGTGGCACAGCTGAATTCTGGAAACTCAATGTTGCCGATGAAGCCAATGTTCAATCGGTCATGAATGAAGTCGCATCGAAGTTCGGCAAGATTTCGATTCTGGTTAACAACGCAGGCATATCGGGTGCCAATAAGCCCACCCACGAGATTACGTCCGATGAGTGGAATAAGGTCATGGGCATCAATGTGAACGGAGTTTTCTTCTGTACAAAGCACGCCTTGCCCCACCTCATGAAAAATGGAAAAGGAAGCATTATTAACCTCTCATCGATTTACGGACTCGTCAGTGCTCCTGACGTCCCGCCCTACCATGCCTCAAAAGGCGCTGTACGTTTGATGACGAAGACCGATGCTTTGATCTATGCTCCAAATAATATTCGAGTCAACTCCGTTCATCCTGGATTCATCTGGACCCCGATGGTCGAGAACTTCCTGAAAGAATCTGGCAATTTAGACGCGGGTAAGGCCGCAGTCGGGTCTCTCCACCCGCTTGGACACCTAGGTGAAGTTGACGATATTGCTTATGGAGTTTTGTATTTAGCATCCGATGAGTCCAAATTCGTTACAGGAACTGAACTCGTTATTGACGGAGGCTACACCGCACACTAGCCATGGCAAACATTCTCATCATTTATGGAACGAGCAAGGCACTCACTCGGAAGATCGCCCATCGCATTGGTAGTTCTAGCCGCGACTTCTGAAGCTCACTTTGGAAATGCTTCCTCATTTCTAGTACTAAATTTTGCTTTCTTAACGATATTCCCCCCTTAAATTCAAGCTAAAAAAGAAAAATTTCGTGAACCATTCCATTCCTGTCGTCCGTACACTATAATGACAAGGCGGCTAACGACATCAAGAGGTTGTGAAGTCCCAAACAAAAATCTACACTCCGGAGGTGTAAAGGAAAAAAAATATGAAGAAAATTATTACTCTCGTTATGGTGCTTAGCGTCCTTGGTGGCGTTCTCGTTGGATGCAGCGGTGCTGCAAACAATGAACCAGCTGCTGGTGGAACAACTGGCGGAGCTGCTAACGCGGCAGATACAAACAAGCCAGCCTAAGATAAGACGTTTCGCATTTAGCGAACAATATAGGGTCCCTTCTCGAAGGGGCCCTTTTTGTTTTACTCTTTCCAGTCGCCGTGAATGATCTGATCCGTCACGTCCCCGTCGGCGGAGACAGGTCCCGCTAAGATGCAATGGCGGATTTTTCCTTTGACGTTGATGACCGCGCCGGGCAACACAACTGTGTCCTCAATGCTCTCGCAAGTGACATGCGCCGCTTCTCCCACCACAACATTGGCCAAAACCTTCCCAGCTATAACTGACGAGGCCGCCACTCTGTCACGCCGTTCGATCAGGTAAGAACTGGTCTCAAGAAATGAATCAAGGGTTCCAGTGTCGAACCAAGCATCGGTATAAACCCCCGCCAAAACCATCTCGCCCTGGTCAATCAACGTCTGGATCGCATCGGTAATCTCATACTCCCCTCGCGCCGACGGCTTCAAAGTGGGGAAGACATCCCAAATCTGAGGACCGAAGAAGTACAGCCCCGCCATCGCCAAATTCGATTCCGGATTCTTTGGCTTCTCGACCAACTTAACGATTCGGTCACCGTCAACGTTGGCAACTCCAAATCGCGAAGGATCGTCAACCGACTTGACCAAGTTCAAATTAGCGCAACCGGACTCTTCGAACTTCCGCTTAAGCTCCTCAAATCCCGCTCCGTACATGGCGTCGCCCAAATACAAAACGAAGGGATCCCGATTGATGAACGACTCGGCAAAGCTAACCGCATGGGCTAAGCCTTTTGGCTCTGACTGTCGAATGTAAGTAAGTGAAACCCCATGGCTTGACCCATCGCCGAGCGCCGCCTTCATCAACTCCTCATTCTCGCCAACCACGACGCCAATATCCGTGACTCCAATTCCTTTTAGCTTTTCAAAGGCATAATCCAGCGTCATCCGGTTCGCCAAGGGAAGCAACGGCTTCGGAATAAGATGAGTGATTGGATAGAGTCGACTACCCTTTCCAGCAGCAAGAATAAGCCCTTTCATGTTCCCCGTTAGAATACCGGTCAAATTAGAATGTCCGATCATGTTCGAACTTGTGCTACCCTAAATCATGCCACGGATGGGCAGTTACTATTTGGTCGCATTAACGGTTGTTGCTCTTGCGGGATGCAAGAAGCATGATCGCGTTGAATTTACCAAATGGGTTGCACCTAGTTCTCAATCACGAATGACGGTTACAGAGGCTTCAGCCAAGCTCGTTAGCGCTGGCAGTGCAGTTGATCAACGTGCGAAAGCATCAGTGAAGCCAGATTCAAAAGGAAAGCCAACTTCGCCAATCACGACCCGAACAACATTCTTTCCAAAGCAAAAAAAAGAAGCCCGAAAGATTATTGGTGGCTCGAAGAAAGAAGCTCTCGCAGCCGCAGCATTGATCGATCATTTAGTCTACGAGCCAACTGGACTAACACCGCCACCGTCTTACTTGGCTGGAATCCGCCTGATCGGCAACTCCCTCATCTGGGATATCGAAGACGCCCTTAGCAATCACGACTACGACAAGGCTATTCCTGCATGTGGACAAGCGACCCAACTCGGATTTGCCTTGATGAGCGGAGGAGCTTACGAAGCGTCCCTCGGGGCATCTTTTATCAACCAAGCCCGGCAAAAAATGGTCCCCGTCCTCGGAAATCTGAGCGGCCTCCAACTAGGGAAGCTAGGAGCGGTCCTACAGAAGGCAAGCGCGAAGCGTCCGTCTCTGCAAGTAACCGTTGAAAACGAACGGGAAAATATGTTGCTGGGCCTGCAACAAGCGCAAGATGCATTTGAAAACAACAAACTAGATGGATTGCAAGATCGACTGGGCGTTAGCTCGAAAGACACCATCGACATGCTTCAATCGCTCGAAAAAGATCAGGAAAAAGGAAAAGCCATTTTCGACTGGATTGGAAACGACATAACCGCTCGGTCAGGCTGGTATTTGAAGCTGTTGAAGAGTCCTCGCAACGCTGGCTTGCAGCCCAAAAAGGATGAGACCAAGTCAAAGCTCATGATTTATCGATACTTTGGGTCGAGTATAGAAAACCTGGTTCCGATGCTACAACTGACCTACTGCCGGACCCAGCTATTCGTTTTGGAATGCTACTTAAAGCAAAAACTAAAGATGGGCAAGGACCTGCCCGACTCTTTGTCAAAATTCTCACGGGTGGCCACGCTGGACCCGTTCACTGGTGAGCCCTTTTATTACAAGGCAAGTGATTCAAGCTACGTCCTCTACTCAGCAGGCGAAGATGGCATCGACAATGGCGGCACAACGGACTCGAATGGTCGACGCCAAGACATCCAGCTAGAAAAAGCTCACAGCTGAAATTCAGCTGGCTTCGCAGGAGAAGATGCTGCCGCCCCAACAGGCACTGGCGTTTCAATCGGAGCTTCAGGATCGGGCAATTTCAAAAGAGCGTCTCTCGCGTCGATCGGGTTGGCGACCATTTCATCGATTTGCACGCGGCCATCGCGGAATCGAATGATTCGCTTGCAGTGGTGAGCAATCTCCTCTTCGTGAGTGACAATGATGACCGTCTTACCGTGGCGATTGAGGTCCTGAAACACCGCCATGATGTCTTCAGACGTCCTTGAATCGAGGTTTCCCGTTGGCTCGTCACCCAAGATCATGACGGGATTCGTGACAATTGCGCGTGCGATAGCCACACGTTGCTGTTGGCCACCAGATAATTCACTCGGCTTGTGGTCAATTCGGTCGCCAAGTCCCACTTTTTCGAGGGCCACTTTGGCAGTCGCCGCACGATCTTTTACGCCCGCATACATCAATGGAAGCTCAACGTTCTTGAGCGCCGAAGTTCGAGGAAGTAGATTGAAGTTTTGAAAGACAAAGCCAATATATTTGTTGCGAATGGCGGCCAATTGGTTATCGTTCATTGTTGCAACAGGCTTTCCGTCAAGCTCAATTTCGCCTTCGCTTGGCCGATCAAGACAGCCTATCAAGTTCATAAATGTCGACTTACCTGAGCCAGATGGTCCCATAATTGCGACGAATTCGCCTTCATTAATCGTAATGTCAATTTGCCTCAAAGCATGAACCGTCTGGTCGCCCATCACGTACTTTTTCGAGAGTCCGCGAACTTGGACTACGGGTTGGCTCATTGGCCCTCTTCGCCGGGCATTGGAAGTCCCGTTACAAATCGAAGCTTAAGCTGTGAAATTTGAACGTCATAAGATGCTTGAATAAAGTTGGCCTCGGCGGTGACCAAGCTAACTTGCGCAGTAATGACATCGATGAGGCTCGCCGCTCCTAACTTTTGAGATTCATCGGCGGCTTGGTAATTAAGCTGAGCTGCCTTCAATGCCAGGGCAGCCGACGACAACCGAAGCTGGTCTTGCTGATAGGTTAAATAGGTTGCTTCGATTTCACTGCGGGCATCTTTCTCGGCCTGATCTAAGACCGCTTTTGATGCCATCAGATTCGCCCGTCCGCCCGTCACCTCAGCCTTACTTCTTCCGCCGTCAAATAGAGGATAAGTCAACAAGAACGATGCGTTTCGGTTTGAGCTCTCACTTGGCGTGAACTGCCGACTGTAGTTAAAGTCCAAGGACCAAGCAAGACCTGCGTCGATTTCAGTTACCCGCAAGGAGTTCGATTGGCTACTGACGTTTTTCCTTCGGGCGACGAGGTCTGGCCGGCTTTTTAAACCAAGTTCCACTGCGCCAGCAACACCAGATGGTAAGTCAGTCGACGGCACGAAAGTGACCAAGTCCAAGTCCAATGGCGCGTAATTGTTCTGCAAGCCGATAATCGCTTTGAGAAACGCTGTATTGGTATTGGTCTTATTTTTGGCGCTAATCGCATTCACTTTAGCGTTGAGTGAATCCGCTTCAGCTTGAAGGATTTCGCGTCGAGCTGCATCACCAACGCGGACTCGAGTCTTGGTTTGATCAAGAACCTTTTCCGAACGAAGTTGCTCAGAATTGGCAACTTTTTCCAGCTCTTGAGCTCGCAAGGTCTCAAGGAAATCCACTACCACATCAAAAATGATGGTCCGCAAGGTTTGTTGAGTTTGGGCTTCTTGGGCCGAAACTCCGTCACGAGCAGCTCTAAGATTGGCATCGCGCACACCAGCATCGAGAACTCTCCAGGTCAATCCTGCTTGAGTTGAAGTTTGGGAAAACGCAACCGACGTGGATCCCGGATTTTGGCGTAGGCTGTCGGTATACGTCAAAGTTGGCGTGACAACCGGGAAAAATGAAGACGCTGCAATGGTCCGGCGAGCCTTCGACGCCACGATGTCAAGCTCGGCCGCCTTTAATGTCCCGTTGTTCCGCTTGGCAAGACGAATTGCTTCGTCCATCGTGAGCTTTTCACCAAAGCTGTGTGATGCAAACACCACCAGCAATCCACAAATTGATAATTTTCCTCTCATCCCTTTTCCCTCAATCTTTACGCTGCTACTTGACCTTACGATTCCCTTTAGGACCTGTTACCTAAAATTATTCGCCCCATATTAAATTCTCATTCGCAATTATTGTTTCCTCTCGATCCGGTCCGACCGAAATGATCGCAACTGGCGTCTTGGTAAATTCCGCCATAAAATCCAGATAGGCTCTTGCTTCCCTCGGTAAATCTTCTACTTTTCTGGCGGAGCGAAGATCTCCTTCCCAGCCAGGAAGTTCCTGATATACGGGCTCAACTCTTGACAGGACATCAACGTCGCTTGGAACGTAGTCAATCTCAGCTCCATCAAGTCTGTACTTAACCGCGACCTGGATGGTTTCAAAATTGCTCAGAATATCCAGCCTTGTCACCACTAACCCGCTTAGAGAGTTGAGACGGCATGCATGGCGAAGGGCCACGAGGTCAAGCCATCCGATCCGTCGGCCACGGCCAGTCGTAGTGCCAAATTCCTTGCCAATCGTCCGAATATGGTCTCCAAGTTCGTTGTCCAGTTCCGTCGGGAAAGGTCCGCCGCCAACGCGAGTTGTATAGGTCTTGCAAACCCCGAGCACGCTATCGATGTGTCGTGGCCCAATTCCGGTACCGAGACAGGCTCCACCAGCTACCGGGTGCGAAGAAGTCACATAAGGGTAGGTTCCCGAGTCAAGGTCAAGGAATGTCCCTTGAGCTCCTTCAAGCAGGACTTTCTCGCCCGCTTCGACCGCTTCGGCCACCATCGGCTCGGTATCTCGAACGAACGGTCGAATGCGGTCAGCGTAGGCAGAGTACTCAGCCAGCACATCATCGTAAGACAAAGGCTCCTTTCCAAATTGAGCCAAGTAGCTGTTCTTGACTTCGAGTACGGCTTTAAGGCGAATTGGAAATCGGATCTTGTCAACAAATTCGCTCATGCGAATGCCGATTCGGGCTACCTTGTCCTGATAAGCTGGTCCAATGCCCCTCGTCGTTGTTCCAATCTTATTGTCTCCTCGTGCTTCTTCTTCGAGCGAATCAAGCATTCGGTGATAGGGAAAAACGACGTGAGCCGCGCTGGAAATAATCAATTCGCCAAGTTCAGATTGCTGGGCAAGGGTTCGATCCCACTCTTCGAGCAAGCCTTTGGGGCAGACGACCATTCCTGACCCGAGCAGGGCTTTAGTATTTTTGTGAAGGATTCCGGCGGGGATCAGGTGAAATTTAAACTCTTTTCCTTTGGCAATGACGGTGTGTCCCGCATTGTTGCCTCCGGCGAATCGAACGACTAGATTGGCTTGACTACCCAGAACATCAACGAGTTTTCCTTTTGCTTCATCGCCCCATTGGGCGCCTACGATTACAAGTGTTGGCATATTTTTCGCTCATCCTTGATGCTGCGGCCAACTCAAAAAAAGTAGCCGACGCATCTTGTCGAGGATCCGCCGGCGATTAACCGTTGAGCCTTCTCCCAACGTTAATAGATTATGACCGAATTTAGACCCAAGTAGACGCTCGTCGAAAATGCTTGAACGTCACGGGTCGCCGAATGTTTGCAAAAACAAAATCGGGCCAACCCGCCATGAAGTCCAATTCGTAATCGTCTGGTGGCGTCACGAGCACAAGCGGAATTTTCGATGCGGTTGGATGACTCATTTTTGCTTGAGCGAATTTTTCGTACCCGGAGATTTTGTGCGGCTCATCGAGGGTAGCTAGAAGGTCGAGAAACACTAGATCGGCACCCTCGCAAGCGTTTAATCCTGTTTCCCAATCCGAAAAACAGTTGAATGTATCACTCGGATGGAAGCCTTCTCGAGCTTCACTTTCCATTTCGCTATCCTTTGTGATTAAGACAAATTTCATCCTTACAAGGCGATCATACATGATTCAGCCCGATTGGACAAGGTTTGTTAAGTTGTCATGGGTAGTCCCAAGCGCATTTGTTTGAAAATGCTAGAATAGAGGTAGACCAATTGGAACAAGTTTTTATGAATTCAACCATTGAAAATCATTCCTCATTTCCGGATTCCGAGAGATTCGAAAAGATGATTGAGCAAAGCCAAAAGCGGGCCTACCGTATGGCTTATGAGTTGACCAGAAACGCTTCCGACGCTGAAGACCTGATCCAAGAAACCTACATCAAAGCCTGGAAAGGATTTGATTCCTATGCCATCGAAAAGCCATTCCTGAATTGGCTCCTTCGCATCATGCAGCGAGCATATTTAGACTCTCGGCGGCGGGCAAACCCAATCCGAAAAGCTGATTCGCTGCAAGCGATCGCTCAAAGCGTCGAGGGTGAAATACAGGAACTGACGATTGCCGACCAGTCGCCCATTGCGTCCGATGAAGTCTTATTTGGTGAGTACCAAGAGCAGTTGTCGCGATCGCTTGATAACATTCCTGAGATTTACGCCACTGCGATTCGGCAGTGCGATCTCGAAGGCATGTCCTACCATGAAATTGCCGAACAGCAAAACACCACGATCGGAACGGTTCGCTCAAGAATTCACCGTGGTCGCAAGCTCCTCCGAGTCGCAATTTTGAAAGGCGATTACCAGTTTTCGCCTTACCAGCTTAAGAATCAGTAATTTCTGCCAAGAATATTGATCAATGCAGGGGATTTCTAGTCAAGTTACGAGCATCGCAAGCCAAATTAACACCGACCCGGCAGCCAATGCCCAAACCCGTGTCCAAGGCATGCTTTTGAAAAAGGCACTTGAGGGTCAGAAATCTGAAACCGCCCAATTGCTTTCCATGCTCGAAGGAAAGGGACGGATTGTGGATATTCGAGCTTAAAGTCAGTGCAAGAGCAAGAGCAAGAAACAGAGTCCACCCAGTAAATTCTAAACTGCGGTCAAAGACTGGGGCATCATTCTTATCTTGCACCCGCACTCGCTCTCGCACTCAACCCGGGAACCAATTCCGCCCCCTGCGGGTACACTATGGTCAGTGAGCGAGAAGACGCCCGTAACTCCTACCAAGAATTCTTGGCTAAAAAATACCTATTTTTGGATTGCAGCAGTGCTTTTCCTATTGGGTATTGCTGGCCTAGTGAAAGGAGATAACTTCATTCGTGACCCGGGACAGCGGCACGAGAACAACCTTTGGGCAATATATTTTGCAGCGTCGGCCATTATGGGAGTCGGCGGATATATTTCCCACAAGATATGGCTCTCTTCGTTTGTCGAAAAGGATTCTAACTAATGGTAAATTGCTCGTGCGGAAAGCCGATTGAAAAAGTGCCAGACTGGCTCAAGTCTGCGCAAGTCGAATTTGTTTGTAACAACTGCCCTAATCGGCAACTCAAGAACATTGCGTTCGTAAACCTTGATGCTGGACTGAAGAACCCCGGCAAATCGATTGACGGCGAAACTGAGCCAATGATCGACGAAGACGAAGACGCAGATTAGTCCCCTACTTTAAAACAAAGAAAAACGGCGAACTTGAGCATATTAAGTTCGCCGTTTTTTATGATGTGGGGGCTTTAAACCTACCCGGTATTATTGCTGAAGACGCTGTTTAAGCGTCTCCTATATTGATGATCTATGCGGTTCGCGCAAAGACCCGATTTGGTCTCGGGGTCATCAGGAGGATCCTATCTGGGCTCACTCCAAGCCCTTCTTCACAACGATTGATGATCGTGTTCTCAGAAAGAGTACTTGTTTGGGGCACCATTACTTGTACCTTCAACATCTCTCTCTCAAAACTGACGACCGCATTGATAATGCCATCTTGAGTCTTCAAGAACTCTTCGATTTTTCTCAGTTCTGTTCCGTTCATTTCACTATCCCTTACAGATATAGTTGGTTTAACGTTCCAGAAGCCCCAGGGTTTAGTGCAAACGTCCTAATAATTTCCTACACGGATCATATTTGGATCAATTTGAGCCTGGGTCAAGTCTAAAGCGGCATTTTTTTGTGCAGGCAAAAGTCCCGGCAATTAAACTTCAATAACCGCGGCCACAATCAGTGGTCGCAACTTCCCGCTTTTCGCCATGAATTTCTTCACGATCGTTGTCGCGTCGTTGCGAATTCGGTCAAGGTCTTTGATTTCCTCTTTCTTCAACGAAGAGATCGCATCGGTCATGATGTCTTGAGCCCGCTCAATCATTCCCGGCGATCCATGGAACCCTCGGGTAAGAATCGTCGGGTCGCCAACAATCTCTCCCGCTAGCGTATCGACCGCGATCGACAAAATCAAAACGCCATCATTGGCAACCGAGAAGCGATCTCGCAGGATTTCTGGTGTCACTCCCGGGGTTCCGCTGTTGTCAATCAACACGACGCCCGTATGAACCGCCTTGCCAAGTCGAGCATTCTTCTCATCCATCTCGAGCGGTACGCCCGCTTCAAGGGTAAACACCCGGTGGGCTGGATAACCCATGTCCATCGCGATCTGGTTATAAAGGAACTGGTGCCGAGGCTCACCATGAACCGGGGCAATGTAAAACGGCTTGGTCAAGTTGATCATCATCTTCAACTCTTCCTGGTAGGCGTGTCCGCTCACATGGATGGGCAAAGGCGAATCATAAATAACGTTGCAACCCAACTGAAACAGTCGGTTAATCGTTCGCCAAATGGGTCCTTCGTTGCCCGGAATCGGTCGCGCCGAATAGATCAACGTGTCACCCTCCTTAATCTGCAAACGACCATAGTCGGCTTTGCTCATCTGGACCAATGCGCTCAGCATCTCGCCTTGCGATCCCGTCGTCAAAATTGCAACCTCGTTCGGCGGCAACGTCTTCGCTTCGTCTAAGTTGATGCCGACACCATTCGGAATCGTCAAGTAACCCATGCTTTGACAAATATCGATGTTCCGCTCCATCGAGCGTCCGACCACGGCAACCTTTCGTCCCGTTTCTTTCGCAACGTCATAAACTTGTTGCATTCGGTGGATGTTCGAGGCAAAGGTCGTCAGAAGCACTCGGCCAGGGGCGGTGCTCATGACTTTGCGCAATCCTTCGGCGACGGAACGCTCACTCGGGCCCCAACCTTTTCGCTCGACATTAGTTGAATCCGAGAGAAGCAACACGACTCCCTCTTCTCCAATTTCGCCAAAGCGTTTGAGGTCAGTCAATTTGCCATCGACGGGCGTAAAGTCGAGCTTAAAGTCGCCCGTAAACAAAACATATCCGTGCTCGGTATTCACCGCAACCGAACAGTTCTCAGGAATCGAGTGGGTTACCCGGATAAATTCGACCGCAAAAGAGCCAACTTTGACAATCTCGCCCGCGGGAATGATTCGGTAATCGATCTTTTTGTTAGGAAGTCGCTCTTCCATCTTGTGCCGAATCAAGGCGTGGGTGAACTCAGTGAGATAAACCGGAACCGAGACGTCTCGTAGCAAGTGGGGAAGTCCGCCAACGTGGTCTTCGTGAGCATGGGTCAGGAAGACGCCCTTGACTTTCTCCTTATTTTCGATCAAATAACTAAAATCGGGAACGACGATATCGACGCCCAACATCTCTTCATTGGGAAACGAAAGACCGCAATCGATAACGACAATGTCGTCTCCTTGCTCGACAATACTACAGTTCTTTCCAATCTCTCCAACTCCGCCAAGCGCAATAACGCGAACAAAACTCACCCCATCAGGGTACCTGGACATTTGCTACGAGCTTCTAGCTTCAAGCCTCAAGCCTCAAGCCTATTTTGCTAGTAGCTTGAAGCTGGTAGCTAGAAGCTTTCCTTCATACTAAACGTACATGCTCTCCAACTTGCTCGCAATGCTCAAGGAATGTCCGGTCATCGCCTCCGTGCAGGCTTCCGAAGGCTCTGCTCTCGATTATCCGGAATCGTTGTTTCAATTGGCGCAAGCATCGGTCGATCAAGGAGTTCAAGTGGTGCGCCTCCAAGGGGCCGAGAACATTCGACACATCCGCGAGAAACTTGCGGTCCCAGTTATTGGCCTCATCAAAAAGAATCACCCAAACTCGGATATTTACATCACGCCGACCCAACATGACGTCAAACGGCTGATCGCCCTTGAGTGTGAAATCATCGCTATCGATGCCAGCACCGAACGCCGCCCCGACGGGTCCCGATTTGACGACATGGTCGGCCTCATCCAATCATCTAATCGATTTGCCATGGCTGACTGCGACAGCGAACAGTCGGTCGATAATGCGGTTCGAAGCCACGCAAACATCATCAGCACAACCTTGGCGGGCTACACCAACAAACGCCCCATGACCGACGGTCCCGACTTCGACCTGATCCGATATGCCGTATCAAGACGAGTTACCGTCATTGCCGAAGGCCGATTCACCCAGCGGTGGCAAGTCGAAGCCGCCCTCAATATCGGAGCCAAAGGCGTTGTCATTGGCGGAGCCCTAAACGACCCGGTCAAGCAGACCCGAGCTCTAACCCCGACCAGCCGAGCCTACGAGAAAGTTGGTGCCGTTGACCTCGGTGGAACCTGGATTCGATTCGGAGTTTTCGAAAATGGTGAACTGACAGATGTTCGAAAGATCGCCCGACCTGCCGACCAGCAAGAAAGAATTGATTGGATCAAAGAACAAATCAAAGCAACGAAAGTTGACCGCCTCGGAATCGGGACGGGCGGCACCGTCGACCCTCGAACTGGAGAAGTGTGGGAAGCCAAAGAAATCATCCCATCCCACGTTGGCACCATGCTCAATTCCGAAACGTTTGGAGTACCAACCGTCGCCCTCAACGACGGCCTCGCAACAACGTGGGGCCACTATTGCCATCCCAAATTGGCAGGAAAACGAGTCGCAACCTTGGCTCTCGGAACTGGAGTTGGAGCAGGATTCGCATCCGAAGGTCGAATCTTGGCGGGAAGACGCGGTGAATACTTGCGGATCAATGACCTCTATCTGCCGAACGGAAAAACTATCGAAGAAGTGCTTGGCGGAGCGGGACTGACTGAAAATCCAACCAAAGCCCAACAAGACGAAGCCACCAACGCATTTGAGTACGCCGTAAACTACCTGCGCAAAAGCTACTTCCCGGACGAAATTATCATTTGCGGCTCAGTGGGATTATCTGACTGGCTCCGTCCCGCGCTGGAATCCGCCGGATGCATCCCAACTCCCTACGGCGACGAGGCCGGACTTCACGGTGCTTACCAACTGGCGTACTACCGCTAAAATAGCCGATGCCTCGCTAATCCAAATAAGATCGACTTTCGGACTATTGGAACTCAATTGGCGAGGCTAATGCGTTTTCAGCCTCGCCAAGTTAGACCGAACAAATCGTTTGGTCCGGGAAATCAGGTTAGCAAGGCATCCAACTTGTGGCACGGATACACGGTTCATCGTGTATCACTCGGAAGATCCAAGCTGAGTTTATCCGTGTCACTCGTCGCTCAAGGTATTCTGTTAGCTTCGCCATGCCTGAGTTTTTGCTCGAAGTCGGATGTGAAGAATTACCCGCGTCTTTTGTTGAAAAGGCGTACACCGACCTGGCCGCCGCACTGTCGAAGGAACTCGACGCCCTCGGAATCAAGAATTCTGAACCCGTCGCGATGGGAACTCCCCGCCGCCTGATTGTTTCGTTTCCTGACCTGAAATCTCGACAAGAAGACTCAACCAAAGAGCAGCGCGGACCATCCCTTTCCGCGGCATACGGCCCCGATGGAAGCCCAACCGGCGCTCTCCTCGGATTCTGTAAATCTCAAGGAATCACGGTCGACGACCTGCGAAAAGACGACCAGTACGTTTGGCTCACCAAGCACATTCCCGGCCAAGATACCGCCGACGTGCTCTCCGCAATCCTGCCCGGCATCATCCTCGGCCTCAACTTTGAAAAGTCGATGCGATGGGGTTCGTCCAAAACTCGGTTCGCTCGCCCAATCCGCTGGGTTCTGGCCGCGTTCAACGAAAACCTCGTCCCGTTTTCGGTTGAAGATGTTCCGTCCTCGCTCCTCAGCCACGGCCACCGATTTTACGCTCCCACCGCCTTCGAAGCCAAAACCCTGGAGGGATTAACCACCAAGCTTAGGAACGCCTTTGTCGAGCCCGTCATGGAAATGCGAAAGGAAAAAATCCTCAAGCAAACTATCGCGGTCGCCAACGGTGCCCCAGAAATCTCGGACGATTTACTCGATGAAAATACCTTCCTCTGCGAATGGCCAACCGCCATCTCGGGAACATTCCCCGAGTCTTATCTGGAACTGCCAGAACCTGTGCTGATCACCGCGATGGCGAAGCACGAGCGCATGTTCCCGGTTCGCGACGCCAGCGGAAAACTGACCAACTCCTTCGTCTTCATCCGCAACTCGGGAGAAGACGAGACCGTCGCCCGCGGCTGCGAGTGGGTTCTCGGCGCCCGCTTCAACGACGCCCGATTCTTCTACGAGCAAGACCAGAAGCACACGCTGGACGACTTCCTTGCCAAGACCAACGACATGCTCTTCCAGGCGCAGTTGGGAACGGTAAGGCAACGAGCGGACCGACTATCGAACCTTTGCGCACAAATTGCTAAGTCCATCCTTTGCACAGAGGAAGAACAATCATGGTCAGCAAAAGCTGGTCTATACGCGAAAGCTGATCTTGCAACTGGCCTAGTAAGTGAGCTAAGTTCCCTTCAAGGAGTCATTGGTGGTGAATACGCCAGTCGACAAGGAATGTCATCTGCAATTGCAACGGCTTTGTCGCAACAATACAGAACTCCGTCGAAACCACAATCATCGCCTGACGACAAAATTGCGATGATATTGATCATCGCTGACCAAATTGACAAGTTGGTCGGATATTTGGGACTTGGTTTGGAACCCAGTGGATCGAGTGATCCTTTTGGGCTCCGTAAAGCCGTAACAACTCTAATTCGGACGGCAGAACAATGGGAAACTCGGGCTCCAACTTATTCCGAAGCCATCGATTTCGCGGTTGGACTCTATGCCGATCAGGGCTTTCAGATCGACAGTGCCAAAGCAGAAAAAGCGTTGGCGTCGATCTTCAAAAGCAGGTACGAAGCACTTTATGACAACTTCCGATACGATGTTCTGAATGCAGCTCTTCCCGATGATCCCAAAGCATTGTCAAAGCCAAGATATATTCTCTGGCGACTACAATTGATTGAAAAGCTGAGCAAGAACGATCTATTTGTTCAGACTGCGACACGACCTATCAACATAATTTCCGCCGCATCCAAAAAAGGTGAAAGCTTTGGTAATCGAGAGAATGTTGATGTTGAAAAAGCCCAAACTCCTGATGCAGCAGTCTTGCAACAACTCCTTAACACGTACGAGGCGGATTACGAAAAAAGCATGTTGAGCCTAATCGGGCCAATCAATGCGTTTTTCGATAATAACATGATCATGGACGAAGACCCGACCATTCGATACCACAGACTCAGCCTAGCAAATGCCGCTGCCGAAGCAATCCTCGATGTCGGCGACTTCACCAAACTCGAAGGCTAACCCATGCTCAAGGAAGCCCTGAAGTACTTCGAAAACGAAATCCGGCCCAACGCCTACGCAATCGACCACGACCCAAAAGCCATGGCGCAAGCCTTCGAGGGCCTCAAACAACGTGGACTCCTCGCCCTCAAACGCAGTGACGAGTTCGGCGGACCCGCCCTCAACGAAGCCGACTTTCGTCGCTTCCAAGAAGAGATCGCGCGTCACTCTGGCGCGCTCGCCTTTCTTCAAACCCAGCACCAATCGGCCGTAAGCCTCATCTCCAAGCAAGCCGGAGACGCCCTCAAGCACGCCTACCTGCCTCACATGCATGACACTAAAACCGTTGGGCTCGGTTTTAGTCAACTCCGCCGCGCAGGAAACCCAATCTGCCGCGCCACCCAAATCGACGGCGGATTCCGCATCGACGGCTTCGTCCCATGGATCACGGGCAAAGGCTATTTCAACGAATACATTATCGGAGCAACGCTCCCCAACGGCCAATCCCTCTTCGGCCTCATTCCGCTGAAAAACGTCAAGGGGCAAACCCTCAGCAAGCCAATGAAGCTTGCCGCGATGGAGGCTGCCAACACCGTCACTGCCCAACTCGACGGCTACATTCTGCCAAACAACAAGGTCGCCTTCGTGAAAGACAAAGATTGGATCAAAGCCAACGACGCTTTCAACATCACCCTCCAAGGCCACTTTTCAATCGGGTGCGCGATGGCGGGAATCGACATCGTCCGCGACAACGCCCAAAAGAGGAGTCTGAGTTTCCTGAACAAAGCCGCCGATGACCTCGAGAAAGAAGTCAACGACTGCCGACAAGCCCTTATCGACTCGCAACGCGACTTCGACGAGGCGACCGCGCCGGATCGACTCAAAAAGCGCGCCTGGGCAATCACGCTCATGATGCGCTGCGCCCAAGCCGCCGTCACCAGCAGCAGCGGAGCGGCGAACACCGCCGACCACCCCGCCAACCGAGTCCTGCGCGAAGCCATCGTCTTCAGCGTCTCCGCCCAAACCCAAGCCATCATGGAAGCCACCATGGAACGACTGATTCATTAGCAACCACTTTGGAATCGCTCCCTCAGTAGCTCACGATTCCCGGACGTGGATTCATTACCCGAGTGTTCGAATTTCCAAAACCAAGCTACTGAGGGTAAGGCGGGCACTCTCGCCTCAGACCTTACTTACTGCCCGGAGGAGGGGTTCCGGTTCCGCCACCACCGAGGCCTTGCCCGGGACGTGGGTTGCTACCAGCCCGGGGCTGACCCTGGCCGCCACCGCCGCCACCCTGTCGAGGGGCGGGCAACTTGGCTTGGCCGACAATCCGCATCGATTCCATTTCGATCTTATAAATGGTGTCTCCTGCGGCCGCGAAAAGCATATTCCCCGAAGTGGTCATGCTATTGACCATCGGACCATTCATGGGCATTTGACCTTGCCGAAATTGACCTTGACCTTGCCCAGGAAGAGTTTGACCGCCCTGGGCTCCCCCGGCTTGTCCACCCCCAAAGCCGCCGCCTTGAGCTGGGCCCGCGCCCTGAGCAACCGTTTTGCCCGATGACAATGTGTAAGGAAGCGATGCGACAACGGCACCTGCGACGAATGCTGCAATGATGGAAGAATTGACCTTCATACCCGCATTATAAGCCAATTTCATCAAAAAGCCGTTCGAATCAATCGCGGGGAGCTTCAGGTAGCTTTTGCCACGAATTATACGGAATCGAATTGGTCTGCATTTTAAGGACCTTGCCGTGATAGATGAGATATAAATCGCCGTTGTCCGCGGTTACATGGTCCGGCATGACCGGAATATGCTTCGGCTTTAACCGACCCAAGTCCTGCTGGGCCGTGGTCCGACCCACCGAAAGGGTGTAGGGCAGACTTCCTATCGTGACACCGAGAACAACCAAGCCGATTGATTTTGAAACTGATTTCATGATCAATTTGGACTATACACCAACCATCGTCTCGATGCCTCGACAGTTAGAGAGCCGGATCGATAAAGGACTGGTTCAATTGAAACCATAGGCGAACGTAGTGTCGAGGCTAAGCATCTAAGAACCTCGACACTCGAAGCAACTCCTGAGTGAAATTGAGCCCCTAAGCCTACGGACGAGCAGATCGACCCTGAGCGGCTGATGGCGGGAAGTGCTGCTGCGAGACAATTTGGTGATCGCTTTTTCGCATCGTGTACAGAGTGTCGCCTGACCCAATGTACAGATATACTTCGTCGTTCGTAAGGGCACCGATAGTCGATCCCGAACCAGAACCAGAGCCACTCGACGATCCCGAATTCCCCGAACCCGATCCGCTGTTCGAACTATTCTGTCCGCCGCTAATGTTCGCCCCCGCCGACTTCGAGCCAAACGCATTCTGCGATCCGGTCGAAGAAGTTTCTGCACTCTTGGAACCGGACGAATTAGCCGAGGAATTGGTCGACGAATGGGACGAACTCGTGACCGTACCCTGCGCGTTAGCCTTTCCTAACGAAAGCGTGTAAGGAAGACTGGCGATCGCGGCTCCGCAAACGAACATGCCGATGGATTTGACTTGAAGTTTCATGGTTTTCTCCGAGAGCAATATAACATTGCCGTGAAGTCTATTTACCAAACAATCAGCCTCTTTTTGCCTGACACTTTGTGCGCTTTTTTTGAATGTCAAGGCCCCTTTTGGAGTGCGCTTGCCTGCAAGCGCTTTGGCCTGGAGGAACGAAGTTCCCAGAGCCTGCTTCGCTGAAAGAAACTCCCTAATCTCGAGCCGACTTGATCCATCCCAAAGTCTCGTCCGCAAATCCCGCATCCCACATCGCTCCCTCATAGTTCATGTACCGCTCGAACAAATTGTGCGCCGACTGGTAACAGCTAAACGGCGACATAAAATGCGCAAACTCGAACGTGATGATCTTCTCCGCGATCTGGGCCGCCGTCTCAAGCTTGAACCGCAAATACCGCCAGTCCGCGGGTGGAAACTTGATCGGCATATCCCGGTCAAAGGTCTCCAGATTCGACCAAATCGTGATGTCGTATTTCCGTCCTAGCGCAGCAATCCCCTCAATGAACTTCGGCAACTCTTCGTAATGAACCTGCCCATCCTGAAACGCACAGATATCAAAACTCTTGTTCGTCTCGGCAAACACCCGGTCCCAGTGATCGAAGCTCTCCTCCAGCGCCAAGGCGTTCTCGCCCGATTGCTTCGACCCTTGCGGATACGGCGAGATCAAAACCGGAAGGTCAGCCCTCGACTTGCAATGCTGGCCGATGTGGTTATGAATCTCAATAATATGGGCGTCGTTTTTCCCCGTCTCATGGGTCAGGTACCAACCCGCAAAGCTCTTGTGATGACCATACCGGGCATGCGCTTCGTCAATGAATGCCTTGTTGAGATCGACTTCTTTCCACCAGGTCCGCCGCCACCAATAGAATCCCGAGTCGTAGGTTCCAAAGTAAAGTTTCAACCCATATTCATCCGCCAGCGAGAAGAACATCTCGCCGATATCCTCGTACACGGGCAGAAGCGACGGAATCACCTGCGAAGGGTATATGCACTTGTTTTTGTAGCCCGACCGAATGATGATCAGGGTGTCGACGCCAATGCGCTTGTAAAGCTCAAACTCGCGCCGCCAATGCCGCTCCGTCCAGTTCTGACTGGGAATATCGTGGGTGATCTCGTCGAGAAAAGTTCCCGTGATCCGGGGGAGCGTCGGCATGCCGAGATTTTACCGAGGAATCAAGTGGCAAACCGCGACAGTGCGCAATCATGCTAGACATCGATCGGGAAGAATCGTATAATGACTTTGGACATGAGCAATGTCCTTAATCTTGCGAGCAGCAAGCAAACAGGAAGAGCATTCCAAATGAAACCATATAAGTATTTCGACTGGGCACAGCCCTATTCGTCATTAGCGGACCAAACTGGATACCTTTGCCCTCACCTTGAGGCAGTTACGGTGATTCAAGGTCCAAAAGTAGTTCAAGTTGCGCCGGACGGTGTAATAGAAAAGGAGTATTCAACGACTAAAAGTGGTCGCGGAACCACCGTTTGCCTCACTTTTTTTACCGAAGAAGGTGACAGATTCTATAGAGTCTTTCAATTCCACAAGGGCGATGTCTTTGAAAAGCAAATGCCGAAGGAGCCCATTCCTGATTATGAATTGGATCCAAATAACCCTTGGCCATCCGAATTGTGGCGAGACTAACATAGCCCTTGAGTTCAAATACTCTCCTTGAATCGGTCCGAACCTGACCCGGAGGGTCCAAGATGGTAGCCAGGGAGTCGGAGTGAGTGGAACGAACAAAGACCCCTGGATAGCTACCAAATTCACTCGACACCGGAGGGTGTCGCAGAGACATTCATGAATCAAAACCAAATTTCGACTTAAGCTGGTTAATAACCGTGCACCTTAAACCGGCGTCGACGTTGAACGTAGTAAATGACCGACGCAGAAATGACTGCTACGGCCCCGACAAGAATCAAAATCTGCACGACCGTGAATGCCGGTCCATTCATCAATCCCTTTCGCTTGACGATCAGTTCTTTTTCCGTAATTTCAGGCACATCGACAAAACCTGTCCAGAAGTCTGGATTTGTGTCTGGATGTTTCCCTTTGGCAATTTGGGCAAGAATCCACTCCTCGCGGTTAGCTTGGAATTTGTCGCCGTTGAACACGAGTTGATACAAGACGCTTTTCTCTTTCGGATTGACTCGATTTACTTTGACAATCGGATATCCATTGTTATCCCATTCGGGGATAAGCATGCCTATTCGCAACGTGCAGAGATTCACGACTTGCTCATCTTCCGGTACCAAGTTTGCCATCGCCTGGATCATCGGCGGCATGTTCCATGCGGCTCCAAGCACCATCATTCCCGCGATGCCGAATCGAAGCTTTTTACGGTCGATATGGTCTCGATCGGCGATTTTGATCAACGTGTCGGTGAATTCCGCTTTCCAGTTCTCATTCTTGCCACATTCGATCATTGCTCGGATGCTGTATAGCTGGGCGAATTCGCGGCCAAAGTGAGCATCGGGGTTAATCTTCAATGCCTTTTCGATGAATTTCTCCGATGCGACCGCGTCAACGACATCGCCGGGCTTGTGCCCGCGAATCCATCGCACGATCAGGAATGTGCCTTCATTCGCCTCGGTGCTGTAAAGCTGAAGATCAGGCGCTCCGGTTAGGTGCTTTCGCTTTTCGTGGATCCACTTGAGCGCACTTTCGCCATCGCAGATACGATCGTAAGCAACGGAAATGTTGTCGTAGGCCTCCAGATTGCTCGGATCTTTGCGGAGAATTTCTTTCTGAATTTCAATCCGCTTTCGATAGTATGCCGCCGGATACAAAGTAAATCGGCCAATGATTGCCTTGGTGACATCGAGATTATCCCTCAGCTCGGTCAAGTTGGTATCGTGATCGTTGTAACACGCCATCGCCGAACTCGTCGCGACCGAAATGCCCAGGATTACGCTAAGCCACCGCATCTTGAACATGATAACTGCATTTATGAAAAATTAGTTCTCAGGTTTTCTCGCTTCTTCGCTATCAGCTTCTTTGCCCTCGCCCTAGCGAAGCGAGCCCAGGCGCGCAGCGTGCCCTGGTTTTGGAGTCAGCCTATAAGCCGGATTCTGTCTTTGTGTGACGATTTATCTGCGCGGCCAACCCGGAGAGTCGTCGAGCCGAGTCATCCTCTCCCTATTTGGCCTTGCTTCTGGTGGGGTTTACCCGCCTGAACGATTGCTCGCCCAGACCGTGAGCTCTTACCTCACGATTTCACCCTTACCCCTTGGCGAGCCAAAAGGCGGTTTGTTTCTGTTGCACTTTCCGTCGGGTCGCCCCGCCCCCCGTTGCCGAGGGCACCATGCTCTGCGAAGTCCGGACTTTCCTCTCCCTTGCGGGAGCCGTCACCCGGCCAACTCCGTTGATAGTATGGCATTGTGTGGAGTGCGGCAATTTATTGGCGCTTTGTCCTGTGAGATTTATCTCACTGTAAGTTCGCTTCAGCGAAATACATTTCGCAGCTGAAAGCGCGGATAAATCCGCGCACCCCAAGCTAAGCCAAAACTGTAAACTAAATCCTTAAACTCCCAGGAATTACTCCTCGCGAAGCGAGATGCTTCTCTGGACAGACAAGCCAATGAGCGAGGAACGAGTGAATTGGATGAGTCGATTGAGCGAAGCGAATAATCTTCCGTCTGCCAACCGCAAACTGTAAACTAACAACCTTGCAACTCCAAAACCTCGGCCGAATATCCTACCAAGACGCCCTCGAGCGTCAACTCGATATCCTCGCCCAAGTCCAAGCCGGAACCGAAGATACTCTCCTCCTCCTCGAGCACGACCCCGTCCTCACCCTCGGAGCAAGCTTCCATCCCGAAAACCTCATCCACCCCCAAGACTGGTACGAAGCCCAAGGAATCCATGTCCTCCCCACCGACCGCGGCGGCGACATCACTTATCACGGACCCGGACAGCTCGTCGCCTACCCCATCTTCAATGTCGCCAAGCACGGCCAAGACCTCCACCGCTGGATGCGCGACCTCGAACAAACCGTCATCCAAGCCCTCCAAGAATTCGACCTAACGGGCGAACGACTCGACGTCAACAGCGGAGTCTGGATCAACGACAAAAAGGTCTGCGCGATCGGAATCAAGATCAAGCGATGGGTCTCGATGCACGGCATTGCCATCAACTGCAACCCAGATTTGACCCCCTTTTCCACGATTGTCCCGTGCGGCATCCGCTCGCACGGAGTAACATCCATTTCTCAGGAGCGGGGAAGAATAGTCACCATCGAAGACTTCACCCCGGCCCTACTGAGAGGCTTTGAATCGGTATTTAATCATGCTTGAACGTTTTCCTGGTTGTGCAGGTGTTGATGAAGCAGGCCGAGGTCCGCTCGCGGGTCCCGTCGTGGCTGCCGCCGTCATCATTCCCGCCGACGTCGAAATCAAAGGCCTCAATGATTCGAAAAAGCTCTCCCGTGAACAGCGCGAGCGGCTCGAAATCGAAATCCTCGACAAAGCCATCTACAGCATCTCCTTCGTCGATAATCGAGAAATCGACGAGCTCAACATCCTGTGGGCCAGCATGGCCGCCATGAGCCGCGCCATCAAATCCCTCAGCCAAACCCCGACCAAAATCTACATCGACGGCAACCGCTTGCCCCGAGACATCGAAGGCGAGGCCGTCGTCAAAGGTGACGGAAAAATCGCCGAAATCGCGGCTGCATCAATCCTAGCTAAAGTCGCCCGCGACCGCTACATGGCAACCCTCATGCACGCCCAATATCCCAACTACGGCTTTGATCGACACTTCGGCTATCCCACACCCGAGCATTTCGAGGCCCTCAGCCAACATGGCCCCTGCGAAATCCATCGATTCAGTTACGCCCCCATTCAAGCCCTTTCCCAAGCCAGTTTGTTTTAGGAGAACCCTCATAGATTCCATTTCCTCGCCAGATCCTCGATCCAATAGTGTTCAATGCGACTCTTCGACCTGTGTATGACTTTGCCCAAAACAATCCAGTCCCTTCCAAGGTCGCTCCGTATTACATTTGTATCAGGAGCCAATTGGCGAGCGACCCCGGCGGTTACAGCCGATCCGAATCAGAATACGATGAACTACCTCTTCCGAATTAGAAACTCGCGTTAACCCGAACCAACTCCGAATTCTTCAAAATCATGAACTGAACCGAGGAGTCACTCTTCCAAACGAAAGTGCCCTTACCAAGGTTTTGCAATTCACAGCCCGGCTTCATCACTTCAACCGCCGCCGTTGGGTTCTCCAAATCGATCATAAACGCCCGGGTCTCCTTCAGATCAGCGCCACCAATAACCATATATCTTCCATTGGGGCTAACCGACATCGTATCTGGCAACGATGTAAACGGACCCAATACAAAAACGCCCTTATCTTCGATGAAAACAGACGGCTTTTCTCGCTTTGGTTGAAAGAGCAACACAATCTTGCCGTTGGCAAATTTCGCCATCTTATACGGCTCCGGAGGAGCCTGGCCCAAGCCCGGAAATTCGCCATAACTTACCATTCCCATACTCGAAACGTACAAATACGGAGTCTTGCCATTCAGACCAGACATCACCCATTTCTTTCCATCTGGAGCATAAGTCAGACCCGTCTGTATTTGCAAATCGGGAATCGAGTAGCCGCCAATCGTGTATTGGTAAAAGGCAATATTGGTTCCGCCCGGGGTCGGCCCCGTAAACGATCGCCGAAAAGCAAACTGCTTGCCATCCGGTGAGAAAACTGGCTTCCCGGAGAACTCGCCTTTGAACTCAGACAGCTTGTTTCTAAATTCAAACGAATAGTCGGTCGTTTCCGAAAAATCGGTGTCCAATACGGCATAACCTTGGTTGTTTGGAGCCGGGAAAATTTGCATCGTATTGCCACGCAATCGCTTTGTGCCGTCGGCAAGAATAATATAGTCTCGAGTAGTCGGAGCCGCTGGTTTGTCGGCCGGAATATCCTTCAACGGAATCTTTTCATTGATCCGCAGCGCAAACGATGATCCGTCCTCACTAAAGTAAATCTTTTCGATCTTATCGAACCACTCAGTCACTCCGCCAGGATGAATCAGACGCGTAAATTCATTGCGAATCTCCTTTTTCGGGTCTTTGGGATCAGGTTCAACCATGACTTTGCGTTCCCCCCAGCAGATTCCGCCCGTTTCTCCTGCTCGAAAGACGCTAGTAACCGGGAATTCCGTCGTCTTCGGAACGCCGTTCCAAAAAATAGTTGGGGGTGCATTGACCTTTAAGTTCGCAAGGAATGCAAAGTCCTTACTGTCGCCCGAATAGAGCACCGCTCCATTCGAAACATAAGGGCCAAAGGCTTTTCCATCGATGATCACCTTGTGGTCCATCGTGCTATACGAATAGTGATCCAAATTCGGTGAAACCGCAATCGAACCCGGAGCAACCACCCCTTTTTGATTGCGAAACAGTTTCGTCTCGACCAACTTCGGTGGTTGGAAATTGAGAAAAGGGATCGCAACAAGAGTGGCTAAGATCATAATCTGATTGTTCGCACCATGAATTCAAAAGTGTCACTGGGCCGCGCGGCAGAACAGCGAGCGGCGGATTATCTCTTGAATTTGGGCTATACCATTATCACTCGAAATTACCAAATTCGTGGGGGTGAAATTGACCTCATCGCCCTCGATGAGGATGAATTGGTTTTCGTCGAAGTTCGGTGGCGAACCGACGACTTGGCCGAAGAAAGTATTGGATCTAAAAAGGCTGACGCCCTCCGTCGAACGATCCAAACGTACCTTACCACCATGGACGAAACCCGTAGCTATCGATGCGACCTCATCACCGCGAGCCCAAAAGAGTGCCGACATCACCGAGATTTCTTAAGTTCGTAGATGCATTTACACCCGGCTTACGTCAAATTAAACGTTGTGCGCGCAATCATCTCTTTGCTCCTTGCCCTCGTGGCGACAATTGGGCAAGCCCAATTCAAGGTGGATCTTCAGAATACGCCAGTAGTACCAGTCAATCGACACGCGTTAATCATTGGTGCTAGCGAGTATCAGCATCTTGGCAAATTGACCTATGCAGCCAGTGACGCTAAACGATTCAAAGAAGCCCTAATCTCAGGATTTCGATTTCAGGAAAGCTCGATTGCGTATCTGAGCGATGAAGGTGAAGGTGTTCTCAAGCCGACATCCGAAAATATTTCTGGCTCCTTAAAGAAGATGCTTTCTGATCCAAGGTTGGACAAAGGTGACCTCTTCATCTTGTACTTTAGTGGTCATGGGATCGGGACACCTTCTGGCGACTATCTTTGCGCAACCGACTCAACAGCGAATGACGTTGAAAAAACTGGACTGCCCATTCGTGACGTCATTCAACAACTCATCGATGCAAAATTGCGAAACGTTGTCGTCATCGCTGATGCTTGTCGAGCAGGTGAAAAGAACGCGTTCGGGCATGAACTGTTTGACCTGGCAAAGAAATCAAACATTGCCCTCATGTTGGGGTGCCAACCAGGAACCAAATCATATGAGTCGCCTCAGCTTGGGTCGGGGATTTACACCTACTTTTTGCTTAGAGCCCTTAGCAACCCAAAAAACCGAACAGAGTCAGGCGGCCTTTGGACGAGCAGACTTGCCGCAAGTATCGAATCCAGTGTTTACGAATACACCAAACATGATTACGGCGACAATGCCCAGCGGCCAACTGCGTTTGCCGAGCCAACAAGCGACGTCATGCTTGCAAAGTTTATTGATAAATCATTGGCATCTGACGGGATAGATTCGGACTTAGCGATGACTCAGGATAGGGAGAAGAGCGCCGAAGAATTAATAGTCACTGCTGAATCAAAATTAGGAGCCAATGACTATCCTGGTGCGCTCGAAGCCGCTAAGCAAGCATTGGCCCTAAAGCCCGAAAAACTCCAAAGCGCCTATTATGCAGCGCTTGCCACCGAATACATGGGCCGCAGCGGTGAGCACCAAAAATTCTGTAATTTGATGACGAACTCCACCGACCCGTATTTCAAGAATTTCGGGGTGTTCATATCCAACAGCAGAGCCACGCCGATCGAGGCAAGGCTCAAAGCAATGGAAGCGTATTGGCAGGCTTCCCCGAAAGACGACATTTATGCCATCCAAGTTTGGGCGCGAGCAAGAACCTTTGCAACCCTAGCCGAGACCAAACGGGTCATCCTCTCTATCTTGCCCGGATTGACTTCCAAGGGGCGAGTCAGGGCCTTTTTCGAAGGAGAAATTGCCAATGCTGATGGCAACCTCGATCTCGCAATCGCGAAATATCGAGAGGCTAGAAAATTCGACGAAGGTCAGGACCTAATCGGAAACGACATGTTGGTCTTGCTCGAAATGACCACCCTGTTTATTCAGCACAAATATCCTGAGGTCAAGGCTCTCCTCAAAGAGCAGTTCAACAGCGAAAAAGTCAGTCCGATGATTTGGACTTCCGGAGCAGCCTACCTCAAGCTGATGGGCAGCCGAGACGCCGCCATTGCGATCATCAAGAAAGGAATAAAAGAAGGCATCTTGCCGGAAGACGATGTCGTCTTGGTTGCGGTGGCGATGGGTGCCAGCCTGCCTGATATTTCCGAAGATTTGGACGCCCAAGTCAAGCTTCAGCCGTACAGTTGGAAGGTTAGAACGGTCGCCACCTTTGCCCATGGAATGAAGGATAAAGACGCCCATGCAACCGCTCTAGCCATTGAAGATGCCAACCACTACTGCGACGATGAACTCGAAATTGCAACTTTGGCATACCGAATAAACGATGCGATACTTGGAGACTCCGTTGCGCAGGGAGTCCAGTCCAGTGTCAACCCAACCGATATCCGTGAAACCTACCGACTTCTATTCCTTAGTTTCGTCGACCGGCTTGGGACCGATTCGGAGAAATGGCAAATCCTCGGAACGCTAGGCTTGTCGTCGATGCAAGGCCCAAACACGTATCACCTCTTCAAGAAGTACATCAAGGACTTTAACGCCAAGGCCTCTCAAGGTGCCGACTTTTACGAAATGCTGTTTCAATTGGCTGCTTCGGATGAAGATGACGAAATGGTCAAATTCGCGGTTCTCCAGCCGTCGATTTTAGAGCCCGACCGGAGCGAATATCGACTGAATTACGTCGCCTATCTGCTCTCAAGGCGCAACTATGCCTCGGCCAAGGAAGCCCTTAAAGAGGTTAAGCAAGTTTCAGACGACGCCAAACAGTTAAAGGCCGCAATCGACGCAATTTTCCTTGCCCGAAGCGGAGACAAATCCGCCTTGATCAAGCTGATGAAGTCCGAATTTGGGCCAGAGGAATATGCCCAGATCGGTCGCGGAATTGCAGGAATCTGCCTTGCCGACCTCGGCATGGGAGACCTTGCATTGCCACACTTAGAGGCAGTATCAAAATACAACCTAAAGACGATTCCCAACATTCGTTTTCGATGCGTAGAGGCCCAAATGAAGGTGCTTAAGACCGCCAACAAAGTCGGCCAGGCCGACGACATCTTCTTCGACATCCTCGCCTCTGACCAAACCTGCCCGTCTGTTGCCGCCAGTTTCTTTGGAGCAAAGCCAGGGATTACCAACTATGTCGGCGAAATTAAATCCGACACGAAGTGGTTCTCGGATGACCTCTTCGAAGAGGCTAATCCAACCCACCAAGACCAACTCAACATGGCGGCAATTGGTCAAGGCACAATCGTGCTTAAAGTCAATTCAGATGGCAACGCGAATGGATCGATATCAATATCCGGCGGAAGTACTTTTGTTATCACTGCCAAAGTCGACGCGCTAGGCAATCTCAGGGGAGAAGCCAAGAGCTCTAAGCACATCTTGGCCGTCGAAGCAAAGCTGCTCAGTAATGAATTCAAACGAACGGACGCATTCAAGAAATCGAATGTCGGGCAAATAGTGGTCTTCACCGACGAACGCGGAATTCAGACTCGGTGGCTAATTCGGTGGCTAATCCCGAACTCTCGCATGAAGCCTAGCCATGCGAACGCAGTCGAATAATCTCTAATATCGGCAAAGCCACCGACAAAACCAGCACGAAGTACCCAAAACCCGCCTTCAGCTTCGAGCCGTCAATCACCTTCCGTAGCAACGACCCAATCACCATTCCGCTGCCCGCCGAAGCCATAATCCGAGCGACAAACGCCCACGGAATATCGGGATGATTGAGGTACTCCGCCCCAAACCCGAGGCTAGTAATCATCACCACCGCGCACAGCGACGTCCCGACCGCAACCTTCATATCCAATCCGAAAAAGAGGGCGAGAACCGGAACAATCATAAACCCGCCGCCAATCCCAAAGATTCCGCTAATCAGCCCAATCCCCAAGCCAAAACAAATCCCCGTAATTGGGTGAGGATTAGCCGGAGCCTCATATTTCTTGCTCCGAATCATCGCAACTCCCGCCATCACCAAGATCACCGCAAACGCAAACATCATCGCCGATTTTCGGGGAATCCCAAACATCATCGCGGGAAGCAAAGGATTTAAATAGTAGCGCGTCAGAAACGACATCAGCGCGGTCGGAATACCAAACTCAAACGCCTTCTTAAAGTCGACGACCTTCTGGTTCGCCGCCATGATCGTCCCCACTCCGCTCACCAAAACACTGACCCCCAACGAATATCCCGTAGCATGCTCAAAGGTCTGACCAAGCATGTAAACCAAGATCGGGACGCTGACAATCGCCCCACCCGCGCCGATCAAACCAAACGAGACCCCGGTCAAAAGGATGAGAAAGTAAGCCAGAATCTCCATGTTTTCGTTTTGAGTAAGCATACGCCATTATTCAAATCACCTCCTTTGAACCGCCGCCAAACGGAGACCATGTTCTCACCGTTTGCACCACCATCGGAAGTAATCGACCATTTCTCGGTATCCTTATAACCGAATGAAGAAGCTTTGGGGCGGTGCGTTCAGCGAGTCAACCGCTGATCTTGTAGATCGATTTGGACAAACCATCCACACCGACCTTAATTTTTGGCAAGAAGACATTATCGGCAGTGTCGCGCACGCTCGAATGCTCGGCGAAACTGGCATAATCACCAAAGAAGAGGCCAAGATCATCTACGATGGCCTCGAGAAAATCCACGACGATGGCCCCGAAGCACTTCGATTGGACGTTGAAGACATTCACACCGCCATCGAACTTCGACTTTACGAATTAGTGGGCGACGTCGCCGGAAAACTTCACACCGCCCGCAGCCGAAACGACCAAGTAGCCACCGCAGCCCGGCTGATGCTTCACAACGAGCTACTAATTGTCCTCGATCTTATCAAATCGCTTCAAGGCGAACTATTGGTCCAAGGTGAGAAATACAAATCCGCGATCATGCCCGGCTTCACTCACCAGCAGCATGCCCAGCCAATCACCCTCGGATTCCACCTCATGGCTCACTTCTGGGCCCTTCAACGCCACGGACACCGTGCCGAACAACTCTTCAAATTAGCCAACTATTGCCCTCTCGGCGCCGCCGCTCTTGCCGGAACCAGCTTCCCGATTGACCGACAAATGACAAGCGACGAATTAGGCTTTACCGCCCCAATTCCAAACGCCCTTGACGCAACCAGCGATCGGTCATTCATCATGGACGCCCTCCACGTCTGCGCGCTCATCATGATCGACCTGAGCCGAATCTCGCAAGAACTTGTCCTGTTTAGTGGTCGAGAATTCGGATTCATCAAGCTCGCCGACTCCGTCACCACGGGCTCATCCATCATGCCGCAAAAGCGAAACCCCGACATGGCCGAGTTGATTCGGGGTCGAACTGGTCGCGTCATTGCTAACTGGGTCACTCTCGCCACCGTCATGAAAGGCCTTCCTCTCGGCTACAACCGAGACACCCAAGAAGACAAACCGCCGCTCTTTGACTCGCTTGGAAAAGTCAAAGACTCACTTCAACTGATTCAGCTTCAACTCGAATCGTGCGAATGGCAACTTGACACCATGCGAGATGCCACCAAAGGCGATTTCTCGACCGCAACGGACCTGGCCGACTACCTTGCTTCAAACGGAACTCCGTTCCGCGAAGCCCACGAAATGGTTGGAAAGGTGGTCATCGGCTGTAACGAGCGAAACATCACCCTCGAAGACCTCGATGAAAAAAGTCTGAACGAAATTTGCCCCGAAATCCCTGTCGAAGCCCTCAGCGTTCTCCAACCCGAAGACTCAGTCAAACGACGAGAATCATTTGGAGCACCGGGTCCGAAGGCAATGGATGTTCAATTGGCCCAAGCAATGAAAGTATTCGAATCGCGCGGATTTGAAGAAATCGTCTAAAAAGACCCTACAAGTCCAGCCGAACGCCCTTCAGGAACATTCGGGCTTCTTCGTCGGGGCCACCGTAACTTAACCGCATGATGTCTTCAACCGGGAACACCCGGCGACCGTCTTCATACCCAAGGAAACTAATTTCCTCAAGCTCAACATGATCGTCCGAATAGGCTCGCACGTACCCGTATAGAACCGATCCATCTTCAGTGTGGATTCCGGCCAAAAGCTTTTTGTTCATTACAAATTCAAGCAGCTTCTCCATTTCAAGGCTGTCCGGTGCCCCCCGAGATTGGCCATTCGAAATCTTTTGTCGCTCAAGCAGCAGCTTGACCGCGTGCATGTACTGAGTTCCGTATTGAACTCGCAAAATCTTTTCCAGCGACCCTACAAACGAGCCCCAATTCTGACCATATCGGTCGATCCGTTCGAGCCGAAATGAATCCCCGTCGATTTCGCGAACAAATCCGACTTCGAAGGAATCAGGCTCATAATGAACGCCACAAAGCTCTCCTCGTTCATGACAATCGAAGAGAACTTGGCGGATTCGCTCAAACAGTTCAGACACCAGATCGTTGTACCCGGTTAAAGGGCTACCTCATGAAGCGTCTTGACAACTTGGTTGGCCAACTTGAAGTCCAAATGCTGAGTCACATCATTCGGACAAGCGATCACCACCAGTCCCGCTGCGTGAGCCGATGCCACCCCATTTTGAGAATCCTCAAGGGCAACCACTCCCGCACGGTCCATATTCATCAACTCGAGTGCCTTAAGGTAAAGATCCGGTGCGGGCTTGCTGCGAGCCGCATCCTCCTGGCAAATGATTCGCTCAAAATAATGGGTCAAATTCATCTTCTCGACAAAATCGTCCACCCAACTATGCAGCGAGCTTGAAACGATACAGCACCGAATCTGCTTCTCCTTTGCTCGCTCTAATAATTCGACCGCACCAGGCCGAGCCTCAAGCTTGAAAAGCTCCCAATATCGAACCCGAAATCGAGCCCGAATCGACTCGTTGCTTTCGTCGAGCGAGGCCAAACGCTTCAACAAGGCATCAGGCTGCTCAGCCACCTGATCAGGTCCTCGACCAACAATGTTTAGCCAAACTTCATCCGGATATTCCTGCCCGTGAGATGCATAAAGCCATTGCCAAGCCAAAACTTCCGGCGTCTCAGTGTCAAGAATCAAGCCGTCGAAGTCAAAGAAAAGGGCGGAAACCAAGTATCCAGCGTACCATCCAAATCGGCTGACAGCTAACAGCTTCTTGGCTAACAGCTTCTTGGCTAGCCGGGTATCTTTACTAGGAAGTGCCGAACGGAAAGCCTTACGTTGAATTAAAAGATGTTTCCGTTTCATATCGGAAGCAAACCGAAGCGCTGGCCAAATGCAATTTGGTGATCGAAGAAGGCGAATTTGTCTTCCTCGTCGGCAAAACTGGCGCGGGCAAATCCACCCTCCTAAAACTCATTTCCCGAGAAATCGCTCCAGAATCCGGCACCGTCATGGTCGATGGAAAAGCGGTCAACAAGCAACTCGCTTTCTTCATTCCCAACTTGAGGCGCAAAATGGGGATCGTCCCCCAAGATTTTGCCCTTCTTCCCAAAAAGACCGTAGCCGAGAACATTGCCTACGCAAGTCGAGCTGCTGGGAAGACGAAAAGACAAACTCGTCGCCGAATGGCCTTCATTCTTTTCGGAATTCATCTCGATCACAAGATGAACAGCTTTCCCGACGAACTGTCGGGCGGAGAAAAGCAACGAGTCGCCATCGGTCGCGCCCTCATCAACGACCCACCCCTGCTTCTCGCCGACGAGCCCACCGGGAACCTCGATCCCGAACACTCAATGGAAGTCATGCAACTGCTGATGAACCTCAACGAACGAGGGACCACCGTTATTGTCGCCAGCCACGACATGATGGTCATCGAGCAACTCGGAAAAAGGGTGATCCGAATCGATGATGGCAAAATCATTTCCGACACCAAATTTCCCGAGCAGTTTGCCAACCCCGAACCTACAATCGAACTGGTAGAAAACCCCGGCCCCGAGCTAGAACTCTTCACCCAGCCGGAGGAGGAGGATTCAGATGTTTGATCGAATCACCTTCATCCTCGGCGAATGGCTGGTCTCAATCCGTCGAAACCTCGGCATGGTCCTTCTCGGAATCATCACTGTCTCCGTCTGCATTTTCATCTCAGCAGGACTAACCCTCGCCTACCTTGGCATCCTCAAGTACGGTCAAAACCTAACGGATAAATTTGAGATGCGGGTCTTTCTCAAAGACCAAACCAGCGTTCAACAAATCTCAACCATTGCCCAAAAAATACGAACAATGGACGGAGTTGCAACCGTCAACTGGATTCCCCGCGACAAAGCCTGGGCCAAATTCAAAGCCGAAAATCCTGAAAAGACCAAGGATCTCGACAATATCCTCCCCGATGCCTATAAAGTCGTCCTTAAAGATTTGAGCAAGAGCGATGCAATCGCAGCCACGATCCAAAGCTTGCCCGAAGTCGAGCCCGATGGCGTCAAATATCTTCAGAACACCCAAAAACAAGTCGAAGAAAGTCTTCGATTCCTCAAATGGATCGGCCTGGTTGCAGGCGGCTTGCTCGCCCTCGTTTCCGGCGTTCTCATTTACATCGTCGTGCGTCTAACTGCTATGTCTCGCAGACTAGAGCTACGCATCATGAGCCTTGTCGGCGCGACCTACACCACCATCTACACGCCGCTCCTCCTCGAAGGTGTATTCCAAGGTTTACTCGGAGGACTACTCGCCAGCTTATTACTGCGATTGTCCTACGGCCAGCTTCAAACTGCGGTTCAAGGCTATCAAGCATTAACTGGCATGCCCCCGTTCCCCAATAATCAAGTATTCCTCGTTTGTTCGTGCGCCGGAGCCGCATACGGTCTCCTATGCTCGATCATGGCCCTTATGAATTTGCGAGGAAAGCTTCGATGAGCCGCAAGTTAACGGGCTTTCTCATTTTCCTCCTCGTTCTGCCAATGGCCACCCTCGGCCAAAAATCGATCCATAAGCTCAAAAAGGGACTCGAAGACGTTAAACACACCCGGAAAGTCGCCGAGCAGAAGCTGAAGGCCACCAAAGCAGGAATCGTCGATGTCAAAACCGAAATGGGGGCCATCGAAAATCGCCTCCAAACCGTCTCAAATCAACTCGAAGATGCCACCGACCAATTAGGCACCGCCAAAAACCGCCAAGCAAAGCTCGCCGTTGAACTCACGAAAGCAAACGCCGCCGTCCTCGCCAAAAAAGTCCAGGTTCAAAAGAGAATTCGATCCATCTACAAGGAAGGAAAGCCAAACGTACTTGAATTTTTCTTTAGTTCGAAGAGTGCCGCCGACCTTTCCACTCGCGAATTCATCGCCAACCGGGTTGAAATGGGTGACCGCAGGATGTTCACCGAATTCCAGTCCGTACAAAACGCCGCGAAAAAGAAAAAGGCCGAACAAGATGTCGAAGTTCGCCACGTCCAGCAGCTGATGCGGACGCAAGAAAGCAAACAGCAGGAACTAAATTCCGCCCAGCACGAGAAGGAAGGCTATCTTCAAGTCCTCAAAAATAAGAAAGTCAACCTCGAGAACATCCTCGATGAACTTGCATCGGATGCCGCAGACATTGAATCCGAAATCCGAGTCGCAATTGCCCGAGCTAAAGCGGCGGAGGCTCGCCGTGCCACCGAAGCAAAGAAAAAGGGGGAAACGTACGTGCCACCACCTCGACACTCAGGCGGCTTCTCTCGACCAACCGGAGGCTCAATCACGAGTCGATTCGGAATGCGATTTCACCCGATCCTTAAATACACTCGAATGCATTCAGGAATCGATTTTGGTGGCGGTTACGGGGCCGCTGTCTTCAGTGCTGGAGCCGGAACAGTTATCTCCGCCGGATCAAAAGGCAGCTACGGCAGCACTGTCGTCATCGACCACGGAGGCGGAATTTCAACCGTCTACGGTCACCTTTCCCGTATCTCCGTCGCTAATGGGCAAACCGTTTCCTCCCACCAAAGAGTCGGATCAATCGGGTCGTCCGGCTTGTCCACTGGCCCCCACCTTCACTTCGAAGTCCGAATCAACGGTCGCGCCGTAAACCCTCTCGGCTACCTCTAGCGAGCGATCAACGAATAAGAAAGACGTTGAATAGCTGCCTCAGTAGCTCACGAGACGAGAACGAATAGAGTCTGACCCGCTATCGGATATCTGGGCCTCTGCTGCTGAGGCTAAAAAACCTCTTAGGCAATAATCTCCACGCAACCCACTCACACCACCTCGCATATTTGCCAGATGCAATCTTACTAGCCAGTAACCTGTTAGAAATACCAGGATTTGCCATACAATAGTAAGGAATCTCAACTCCACGGACGGAAATAAAGGGACCGCCTGTCCGGGGGGATATTTTTTGAGAGCATCAGAACTTAGGCGCAAAGTGAATCGGCGATTGCTGGTCCTTGCGTTCGCATGCATTCTCTTCATCCTCTGCGGCATCAGCGTCAACGCCCGAGCGGCAAAAAGGCACAAAGGACTGTCCCGACTCACGGCTGGTCTTCGCGAAGTCAAAGAAACCGCCAAGAAGGCTCGCCAACGCTTAGCCGCCCTAAACAAACGTGAGGACGAACTCCTCGACAAAATCGACGAAGTCAAAAGTCGAGAAGAGCCTAACGCCGACGATGAGAAAGAATCGACGATCACCTGTGCCACCGACGAATTGGCCAAGATTCGATACGAAAAGAAGGCGCTGACTAAGAAAGTCAAAGAGTGTGCTTTCAACAAAAAATGCATCCTCGCCGAAATCGAAGTCGTGAAAGAAGGCCTGACCGACGTTCAACCACTCGATCCGTTCGCTGAGGACATTCAAGTGCGACGACCAATTAAAGGTCGAATCACCAGCAGCCCGATCAAACGGCTTCGCGCCACCGAAAAAGCCTAGCCGTGCAATTCACCGCGCTCCAACTTGCATTATTTTCCCCTGAGCTCTGAGATCTGAGCCCTGCCCCCTGATCATTGAAAGTAAACTGACGCCATAACACTATGGCAAAGACGCTGTTCGACAAAGTTTGGGATAGTCACAAAGTAGCCGACCTTCCCGGTGGCGGAACCCTCCTCTACATCGACCGACACCTGGTCCACGAGGTCACTTCCCCCCAAGCATTCGATGGCCTGCGAGAGAAAGGCCGACCCGTCCGCAGACCAGACCTAACCTTTGCCACCGCCGACCACAACGTCCCCACCGACGGCCGAGCCATCGACGAGTCCTCCCTTAGCGGAAAGCAACTAGCTGCCCTCACCCGCAACTGCGAAGAGTTCGGCGTTCCCCTCTACGGCTACGGGCACGAGCGACAAGGCATTGTCCACATCATCGGCCCCCAACTGGGTATCACCATTCCCGGCGTTACGATCGTCTGTGGTGACAGCCACACCTCGACCCACGGAGCGTTCGGCGCCCTCGCCTTCGGCATCGGAACCACCGAAGTCGAACACGTTCTCGCCACCCAAACCCTACGCAGTTCCGCCAAACCAAAGTCCCTCGGAATCCGAATCGAAGGTTCGCTCGGCTTCGGAGTCACCGCCAAAGACGTCATCCTCGCCATCATCCGCAAACTCGGAGCCAGCGGCGGCACGGGTTACGTCGTGGAATATTACGGGCCCGCTATCGAAAAGCTTGGAATGGCTGGACGAATGACCATTTGCAACATGAGCATCGAAATGGGTGCCCGCGCCGGAATGATCGCTCCCGACGACATCACCTTCGACTACATCCGCGCCGAAGACCGTCCTTTTGCACCAAAAGGGGCCGACTTCGACGCCATGGTCGCATCCGCGCGATTCCTCAGAACCGAAGACTTTAGCGCGTTCGATCGCCACGAAGTTCTCGAAGCAAAAGACCTCGTCCCCCAAATCTCATGGGGAACAAATCCCGGCATGACCATCGACTTGACCGGAGAAATTCCCGAGCCACGCGACGCCTCCGAACAACGCGCCCTCAAATACATGGGACTGAAAACCGGCGACCGAATGACCGACCAAGCCGTCAACACCGTTTTCATCGGTAGTTGCACCAACGGACGAATCGAAGATCTCCGCGAAGCCGCATCAATCCTCAAGGGCCAACATGTCGCCGCTGGAGTCCGCGCTCTCGTCGTTCCTGGTAGCGAAGCCGTCAAGGAACTCGCCGAAGCCGAAGGGCTCGATGTAGTTTTCAAAGCCGCAGGCTTCGAATGGCACCGCGCTGGCTGCTCAATGTGCCTTGGCATGAATGGAGACATCCTCCGACCCGAACAGCGAAGCGCCTCAACATCCAATCGCCCGTACGAAGGCCGTCAAGGACCTGGTTCGCGAACCCACCTAGTCAGCCCAATCACCGCCGCCGCAACCGCAATCAAGGGCAAATTCGCCGACCCAAGAGAATATTTGTCGTGACGACCCAAGTCTTCATTCACTCCGAAATCGAGTCCCCGGTCGGCCCCCTTCACCTGTACGCAAACGAAGACGGGCTAACCGGGCTCTACATGAACATCCAAAAGGGCGACCAACCCGCCGGAGTCGATGGGACCAATCCGTTTATCGACGAAGCCATCCAAGAGCTGAATGAATACTTTGCGGGCGGGCGCCGGGATTTCACTGTGAAGCTCGCGCCAATCGGCACCAAGTTTCAACAATCGGTGTGGACCGAACTCATGAATATTCCGTTCGGCAAAACCATCAGCTATGGCGAGCTAGCCAAACGCCTCGGCGACCCGCTCCTCACCCGCGCAGTCGGCACTGCGAACGGGAGCAATCCTATCTCAATCATCATCCCCTGCCACCGCGTCATCGGAGCAAACGGACATCTCACCGGATACGGCGGCGGAATCGAGCGAAAGCGATGGCTTCTCGATCACGAAGCCGAAGACCAGCTTTTTTGAGATGAAATCTTTCCTCTTCACTCTTTCGGGTCTGTTCTTAATCATCAGCGTTGCACGAGGTGTGATGCTATATAGCAACATATTCGGTTACACCAACCAAAATGGCTATGTTCTAACAGCGGAGCGGATTCAGCCATTAGTTTTTCACTTTCTACCAACGATTATTTTGCCCATTTGTATTGGAGTCGCATTGATGGTATTCGCCCTGAAAGACCGTGAAGATTCCCTGTCAAATAATGGGAATGAGTCAAATTAATGATGCCAAGTATCAGCTACAGCTTCGAACGAGAAAAACTCCAGCGCGATCGCATCTACGACTACTTGTCGAATTGCTACTGGTCACCAAACATCCGCCGAGATTTGGTCGAAAGAGCGATCGACAACAGCCTCTGCATCGGGGCCTATGACGACGAAACGGGCCTCCAAATCGGCTTCGCTCGCCTTGTCACCGATTACGGCCGATTCGCCTACTTATGCGACGTGTACGTCCTCGACGGTTATCAAGGTCAGGGCATCGGCCGAGCCATGTGCCAAGCCCTCATGGATCACGATAGCGTCAAAACCGTTGGACATTGGACCCTGGCCACCAAAGACGCCCACGGAGTCTACGCCAAGCTTGGCTTCGAACCCGCGAACGATCGTTACATGAAGATGAGCCGATCAAGCGACCGCTGGCAGAAATAGAAAATATGGCTGGGGGTGGCACTGATACCGCGACGCCCAGTCACAAAATTTCGAAGCGCTTCGGCCAGAGCTTATCAGTGTTTCTCTGAGAATATTGAGCCAAAACCGGGAGGAACGACCAGAGCTTATCCGTGTTCCTTAATCACTGATAAATTTCGCTCGTTCCTCGCTTCATGTATTAGTGCACCCGACAGGCTTTAGTTCCAAGCCCCAAAATGCTTCATAATGAAGTATGCCCACCGTCCGCGTATCCGTAACTCTCAAGCCATCGCTCCTTGATTCAGCCGGACGAACCGTCGCCGGATCGCTCAAGCACCTCGGCTACGAAGAAGTATCGGACGCACGCATCGGCAAGCTGATCACCCTCCAAGTCGAGACGGTCGACGAAGCCCGAATTCGAGAAATGTGCCAAAAGCTTCTCGCCAACCCGGTCATCGAAGACTTCTCCTTCGAGGTGGTCGGATGAGGGTAGCCATTCTCCAATTCCCCGGTTCAAACTGCGATCAAGATGCCCTCAAATCGCTCCGCGAAGATATTGACGTCAGTGCCGAATACGTCTGGCACGACGAATCTTCGCTGTCCGGTTTCGATGCCGTTTTCGTTCCCGGCGGATTCACTTACGGAGACTATCTTCGCTGCGGAGCCATCGCCTCGCAATCGCCAATCATCCGCGAAACCGTCAAATTTGCCAACGAAGGCCGCCCCGTCATCGGCGTTTGCAACGGATTTCAAATCCTTGCCGAAGCCGCGCTCCTTCCTGGTGCCCTAACCCGAAACATCAACCAAAAGTTCATCTGTAAAGATGTCTTCCTCCGGGCGGAAACCAAACGAAGCATCTGGACATCCGGCGTCGACAAGGTCATCCGAATCCCCATCGCTCACGGCGAAGGACGTTACATCGTCGATGCTGACGGGCTCAAAGCAATCGAAGACAATGAACAAATTGCCTTCCGATACGTCAATTCTCAAGGACAAATCGAAGATTCAGCCAATCCAAATGGATCAGTTTCGAGCATTGCTGGCGTCATAAACAAGGCTGGAAATGTTCTGGGAATGATGCCGCACCCCGAGCGAGCAACTAAGGAACTTTTGGGCGGGATCGATGGTTTAACCATATTGCGAGCCCTATCGCTCGTCAAGGCGTAGATCGGTCATCCAGATCGCCAATTTTTGTCCGATAATAACTAAGTTAGTTTGATGAAGAAAGTATTTATTTGGCTCTCAATTGTCATTAGCACCCATGCCGTTGCGGCAGAGGGGCAGGGTCGCGTCCTTGGCAACCTTGGCCAAGCACTCGAAAACACCCGAATCTACGCGTCTCCAAATACAAAATCTCACGTCTACTACACGGCGAAGCAATACCAATATTTGATTGTTTCCAGCTACACCGAGACGTATCACAAGGTCGTCATGTCCAACGGAATTTACGGCTACGCCCGAGTTTCAAAAGTCGCAATGTTGCCCCAGGTGGTTCGACAATCAAATAACACCAGCCGTGCAACTGCAGCTCGAAAGGGCCTGAATTACATCGGCACCCCATACGTTTGGGGCGGAGACAACATAACCAGCGGCATTGACTGCTCAGGATTTGTCAAAAAACTTTACGGCGACATTGGCATCAATTTGCCCCGAACCGCAGCCGAGCAAGCCAAAGTCGGAACTCCGATCACACGACTGGAAGATCTCAAAGCGGGCGACCGCCTCTACTTCTGGGAAAAGAAACGAGCCACCATCGGACATACGGGCTTGTATCTCGGCAACGGATATTTCGTCCACTCATCCCGAGGTCATAACGGCGTCAATACCGACCGCTTGACCGAAAAGTGGCAGAAGATTCTCGTCGCCGCACGCAGATAAGCTTCGTCGAACCTTTCTATTCGTATCGTCTCATCAGCTAACGGCCGACGGTTAACGGCTAATGGCAAATGGCTAACAACCAGAAGCTGACTAGTCCGTTCCTTCATTTACGATGTTCGGTAGCCTGGATCCCCTCCGAAGCTGGGAGGGGTGGCGCTTCGGTCATTCCAAGTTCTTGGCAGTTTCATGACCGAAGCGACGGGGTGGATGATGTCCAAGCTACCAAATCTCCCAACGACCAACGGCAAACTGCAAACTGCAAACGCATTCTGTACCCATGCGGCTTTGCCCTTCAACTTGAAACATCAAGAACCTGACCCCGGAGGGGTCACAGATAATAGTCGAGGAACGGAGTTCCCAAAGGTCGCAGAGACAATGAGCCCTAGCGAAATTGGAAAGAAGACCCCTGGAAAGGTCAGAAAACTCCCAGGTCCAAGGAGCTTTGCGACCCGGCGATTATCGCCGATCCTTGCGAGCAACGGCAAACGGCAAACGGCAAACGGCTGACGGCTGACGGCTTCCCTTATTCTTGGTGATCCATGATCCGAAGCTCCTCGTGTGCCTGGGCTTCCAGCCGAAGTTGATCCAAAACATTGTCCATAACCGTGGTCGAACTTAATCGATCCGCAAGGGTAACCGGACCGCTGATCACTTCCTCATATCGGTCGGCCAGTTCGTGCAATTTCTCAATTTGAATCTGGCTCTGGGATTCAATCACCGACTGAGTTTCAGGTGCCTCCTCATGAAGCGCAATTTGGTTAATCAAGGTCACAATCGCCTCATCACTCGCCGCCTGAATTTGAGGCAACAAAGTCGTCGATCGCCCAGTCGAACCCTTTGCAAGCTTCAACAGGCCAGAAATTCGGTTATGCTCGATGCAGCCCGCCTCAAGCAACTGCGCACCAACCGGAGTGAGTACTTGGCTAGCCGTCTTAACTCCGACAACTCGAGCCCACCACATGCCCCATTGGTTTCCGCGCATGTTATTGATCGAATCATGGTCGTGCCAACCAATATGTTGGCCTATCTTGAAAAGCAACTTTCGTCCACTTCCCGACAACCGAACTTCCGATTGGACGCCCTTCCTCATTCGCCGATAGTTCCAAAATGTCCCCACCAAACTCACAACCGCCGCCGTGCTAAAGATGATTGGCAGGACAACCGGAAAGCCCTTCGAAAGAAGACTTAGGGCAATGAAGATCACCGCCGCAATCGAGTGTGCGATAGAATTGATGATTCCCGCCAAATGCCATTGGTGGTTCGAATAGCCAAATAATCGGACGCCCTTCGCCCAAAAAAACCGATCAATACTCGACGGTTGAGGAATATCCTCGTTCCCACCAAGATTGATATTGAGATTGGCCCAGCCTTTCATGTCACAAATTTATACGATAGGTCGCTTCATTCGGATGCAATCGACCAAAACTGGGCCCAATTGCTTAACAAGCCTTTCTTCTTCGACAAATCCATGTCGGGCATAAAACTTCGCCGCATTATTCGAGGCCACGAGCCCAATTTCCCGATCGTGAAAATTCTCCAGCACACGCCGAATCAGCTTAGTCCCAATTCCCCGACGGCCACATCCGCCTTCAACATAAATGTGCTCCAGCATCGTTTCCGACCACGATGCAAAACCAACCACTTCTCCATCAACTTCGGCAACGATGAACGCAAACTCCAAAATCCGAGTCGCCCAAGAATCCGGTTTGACCGCTTCTTCCCAGGCATCACGCTGATCGCGATTATAGTAAGAATCTCCGATCGCCCGAATAGCCGATAGAAAGACGCGATGCATCGCTTCGCCATCCTCCGGCCGAGCTGGTCGAATCGTTAGCTCAACTGACGCTTCCACCAGTTCACGATCTCCTGAAGTCGATGCATTCGCAAATCTGCCGGGCCATTTCGGCTCATTCCGTGCGATGTATTCTTTGGATATCGCACAAATCGAGTCTCAACCTTCTGCATCTTCAAGGCAATGAACACCTGCTCGCTCTGCTCGATATTGCACCGCAAATCGCCTTCGCTATGAATAATCAGAGTCGGAGTCTTTACATTCGTAAAGAAGGAGATAGGCGACTGTGCCCAAAGCCCCTTGATATCTTCCAGATTCCCCCAAGCCGTACCGTGGAAATAGCCGTCCTTGTTAACCGGGAAGTCGCTATTGCCCGCCATGCTCACCATGTTCGAAACGCATCGGTCGGTAATCGCCGCCCTAAACTCATGGGTATGCCCAATCGCCCAGTTCGTCATGTAGCCACCGTAAGATCCGCCCATGATTCCGAGCTTCGACTGATCAACGAATGGCTGTGACTTCATCCAAGCCGTTGCGGTCTGAACGTCGATCCAATCCTTGTTCCCCCAATCGCCCTTGATTGCGTTACAGAATGCCTCGCCGTAGCCCTTCGATCCCCGCGGGTTCGTATAAACCACCACATACCCTTGCGCAGCCAAGACCTGAAACTCATGGAAAAACACCCAGCCGTACTGCGTATGCGGGCCACCATGAACCTCTAAAATCGCCGGATACTTCTTGCTCGAATCAAATCCGACTGGCTTCATCACCCAACAATGAACCTTCGCCCCGTCCGGCGAATCCAAGTAGAACGCCTCCGATGTCGCAATTGCCACCTCAGACGCCCATGCCGCATTAAGGCTCGTCAGCGGTTTTGATTTACCCGTTGCCGTATCAATTAAACAAAGTTCTGGAATGCTAACCGGGTCACCATAAACCGCTGGAACCGTGTGTCCGGCCGCATCAAGATTCCCAATAAAGTAAGCGCACTTTCCACTGGTCACCAAGCGAATCTCGCCACTCGAACCATCAATAAATCCAAGGTGCGTCTCGCCGTGCCAAGCAATCTGAGCGAACAATCCGCTGCTGTCCGGAGCCCAATTCATAATCGCGCCGTATCCCGCCTCTTTGGTGTCGCTCAACGTCGCAACGTCAAGATCATATTCTGTGTCTGGTGTCAAACTGACGAAGCCAGTTCCATCCGTGCGAACCTTATAAAGTCGAGTGTTTAAAGCGCCCCACGGGTCTTCAACGCTGTCATTTCCTGCGAATGCCAACCAAACGCCGTCCGGTGACCATCGTAGCGATCCCTTGTTGCCCTTTGGCAATCCTTGTAGCATCTGTTCTTTTCCGTCCAGACTGATCAGGTAAATCTGATCGTTTGGCTTCTCCAAGAACGGGTCAACTTCCGCCGAGCGTACAATTGCAATTTTGTCCGACTTCGGGCTCCAAGCCACGCTATAGTTGCCGTGGGCACTCTTATCGCAGAGTAAGGTCACGAGTCCCGACGCAACATTGAGCAAATATAGGTGATGCCGTTGCTCGCCAAAGTAACCATCGCCATCAAGCCGATACCACGTCGTCTCAAATGCCAGCGGCGCATCGCCAAGTCCCTTCTCTTTGCGCTCGGCAACCGCCTTTTCGGTGAAGTCTGGGTGCGTCTTCCGGTGGGTAAAGGCAATATATTTTCCATCAGGCGACCAATCGTATCCTCCAATCGATCCTTCTTCTAGCGACGTCAGCTGCTTCGCTTCGCCAACCTCAGGCAATACAAAAATCTGATCACCCGCCGTCCCGCGACCGGAGGTAAAGCTAACTGACTGACTGCCCGGCACCCATCGGCCGGCGCCAACTCCCTTTTCGCCTTGCGTTAGCTGGCGCACTTCGCCGTCAAAGTTGACGAGGTGCAAGTGGCTAATGGATTTGTTCTTATCCGTAACCGTTTTCAGCCCAAACAGCACCAATGGCTGAGTTGGATGAACTTGAGGGTCGCCCACCAACTTAAACTTGGTCAGGTCATCAATCGTAATCGCGCGTTTGGACATTCTGCGCGCAAGTTTACTGTCTCGCGGCTATTTACTGACCAGGAGGTGGATCTTTTGGCGCGTCTTTCGAAGTTCCTGCAGGCTGAGCGTCCTTCGTATCTTTCGGAGTCTTCGCATCAACCTTCGTTGATCCCATCGGCTCCCACAAAGTAGCTTCCAGTGCCGCAACCGCAGGCTTCGTCACGTCAAGCTTGCTTATTCGAGAATAAATCGCACCGTTCTTTCGAACTTCAATCAATCCAACAAACGGCAACTTGTCGTCGCCAATAGGGCCGCCCACTGCCATTCGGTAAGCATCTTTTGCCTCGGGACGAGATAACAGCGGAGTTTTGGCCGACGAGGAAACAAACAGCTTCACTTTCGAATTCTTCGATAAGTAGTCGGTGGTCGAAATGACCGGAGTCGGGTCGTCCTTGCCAAGCGAACTCGTCGCCCGAAAACCGATAACGACCCCAGAATTCTCTTTCATTTCATTCTGTCGAGCCATGAACCAAAGTCGAGCAATCGAACCTGTCTTCTCCGCCTTCAGCGGAGTGTCGGTGTTCAAAAAGAAGAATCGGACGCCGTCATAAACCGCCGTCGCACTCAAATTCTTTTGGTCAACCGCCAAAAGGTCGGCATTCGGTCCGCCCGTAGTCGGTCCGTTGCCATAAATCTTATCTGCGCCAAGCGTCTTCAGAACCTTCGCCCAGTCCTTAACATCAGGACCCGGAACCGGAATACCGGATATCTTTGCGTCACCTAGTGGCTTCTTAAACCATTCGGCCGTACTTAGCGTTGCACCAATCAAGAAAACTCGCTTCGGCGGGACGGGAAGCTTCTTCATACCATCAACCGTCAACGAAGCCTGCTTTGCATCCTTAATTTCAGTCGCATTCAAGAACGCATCAACCGCCAAAACTTCGTTCGCGGGTGGTGCTCCCTGGTTCGATGAGATCGGAGCATACGGATCTTGGCTACCCGTACGGTTGTACTGCGACATGCCGTCGGTCGTGTTGGTACCACCACAACCAGCAAGTAAAACGAGACTTAACCAAGACAATCGTCGCATATATCTATTTTGACGCACAAATCACGAAACTGTATCCCTCGGTAAACTAAATAACTTCATGTCCAAAACAACAATTGTGACGGCGATCCCGTACGTCAACAGTACTCCTCACATCGGAAACATCCTAACGACCCTGTCGGGCGACGTCACAGCTCGCTATTTTAGGATGCGGGGTATGGATGTTTTTGCCGTTGCGGGTACCGACGAAAACGGACTAAAAATCAAAGAAGCGGCCGAAGCTCAGAGTCGAAACCCCCACGAATTCGTTCAAGAAATCGCCGAACGGTTCATTCACATCTTCGATGGAATGGGCATGAAATTCGACGCCTTCATGCGCACATCGCTCGAACCGCACAAGATCGCATCGCAAGCTCTCTTCGCAGAACTTCAGGCAAATGGCTATATTTACACCGCGACATACGAAGGATGGTACGACGTTTCGACCGAAACCTATTTTAAAGCTGACGAGATTGTTGACGGCAAAAGTCCCGACGGAAACGTAGTCCGCTGGGTCAGTGAAGAGAATTACTTCTTCAAACTCTCCGCATTTGGCGATCGTCTCCTCAAACACATCGAAGAAAACCCCGACTTCATCATTCCCGAAACCCGCAAAAACGAAGTCGTAAGCTTTATCAAGATGGGATTGCACGATCAATGTGTGTCCCGAAAAAACAACGGCTGGGGAATCCCTGTCCCCGGCGATGAAACCCAAGTCATTTACGTTTGGTTCGATGCCCTCATCAACTACATCACCGCCACGGGTTGGCCCGAAGCCGGATGGGAGGAGAAATGGCCCGCGCTGTGCCAATGGCTTGGCAAAGACATCCTCACCCGATTCCACGGAACCCTGTGGCCCGCCATGCTGATGGGAGCAAACCTGCCGCTGCCCAAGCACGTTATCGCCCACGCATGGATCCTTCTCGGCGGAGAAAAGATTTCCAAATCAAAGGGCAACGTCATCACCCCGCTCGAACTCGCGAGCGAGACTGCCGAGCGGACTGGCTGCAAACCCGAAATCGCCGTCGATGTCGTTCGCTACTATCTCACCGCCACCATGGGCTACGAAAACGACACCGTCTTCACCTACGAAGATTTCGATAAGCGTTACAACAGTGACCTCGCCAACGACCTTGGCAATGCCCTCAACAGATCGCTGTCAATGGCCCACAAATTCCTCGACGGCGTCGTGCCCGACGTCCAACCCGAACCAGAAGCCCTAGCCGCCATTCAAAGTGCCAAAGAAGCCTACGAAAAGGCAATGGATGGCTTCCGACTCGAACGAGCCGCCAACGCCGGAATCGATGTCATTCGATTTGTCAACAAGTATGTCGACACCCGCGCCCCATGGGCGTTAGCGAAAAACAACGATCCTGCTTTGCCAGCCGTTCTCCGATCCATGCTCCTCTGCATCCGCGCCGCCGAGGGCTTCATGAGGCCCTACATGCCTCACGCCGCCGACGCAATCGCCAAACAGCTCGGCGTTCCACCAATGACCGACTGGAACCAAATCGGCACCCTCGACTCGCTGCCCCATGGCACGAAACTCGGCTCCCCCGAGCCAATCTTTCCGAGAATGGAAATTGCCAAACCAGCTCCCGCCGCACCAAAGCCAAAGCCCGAGCCTAAACCTGCTCAACCAAAACAAGAAAAAATGGAAGAAACCGCAACCAACATCATCGGAATCGAAGATTTCGCCAAAGTCCAACTCAAAGTCGGCCGTGTCCTCGAGGCCGAACCCGTCGAGGGCAGCGATAAGCTGCTCAAGCTTCAGGTAGTCATCGGTGCCGAAAAGCGCCAGATCGTCGCCGGAATCAAGGCTAATTACACCCCCGAAGACCTCATCGGTCGTCAGGTGATCGTCGTGGTGAACCTCAAACCCGCGAAACTAAGAGGTGTCGAAAGCCAGGGCATGCTCCTCGCCGCAACTGACGAAAACGGCGGAGCAATTCTCCTTCAACCCGACCGAGAAGCTCCCGAAGGCACGGGCGTTCGGTAGATATGGTGGTTGGGCTTCTAGTGGGTGGGTCAATGTGTTTAATCAACGAGAAAACCATCGTTCGCTACCTCCGCAGCAACGAATAGTTGAACCTAGCAAATAAGGATAACCTTCGCGGTGAAGGTTAAAAAAGTCAAGATCATCGAGACATTACACAATGACCCACCCACGTCTTGCCCTACAAAAACTATCGTGTGTGAAAGCTATTTGAACTATTCGAAAAGCTCGGAGGAGGAACCTTCTTGATCGGAGGCTGCTCGTCCTTGACCCGGTTCCTAGATTCCTTATAGGCTTGCTCCGCTTCCGAATACCCCTTTTGGATTTCGTCCTGATACTTCTGGGGAAGCGTCCTTAGGGTGTAAACGGTAGGATCATTCCAAGAGGTACCTTCCAAGCTCCAAGAGAGGGACAACCACTTTGAAAGACGCATCCTAATCGACATGGATCGAGAAGTCACTATGCGGATATGCTCGGTGTCAAGGCTCATTTGGTAATCCAACTGAATTTCTCCTTCGATCGAATTGCTCCTTTTTTCTCTAGGCTTCGAAAATTCGAACATCATTCGACCCAATGATTCGGGTTCGAGCTGCATCTTAGGTGAATAATCACCCATCATTTCGACAACCTTAGAGTTACCCTCGATCTTATACGTAGCCGAAAGAGTCGGTTTCGATGTTTCCCCTAGCTTCAATGTGAAATCAGTTTGAATTCCGTTCGGCATCCCAAATGTCGGGTCTCTGAAAGCGCCATAAACGAGACTCTGCAGTCGTTCTTGTTCGGGAGTTAAATTCTCTTCGTCAGGTAAATCAACAGTTATTCCGCCACTTCTTCTGCCATTCATTCCGAAGTAGGCTGCTCGATAGATCTCCTTCCGAGTCGCTTCGGATAGTGAACCTACCGAGACTTCGTTACCAAACATTCGGCGACGTTCACCGTCAGTCAACGATCCATAAATTCGCTTCGCGCCATCCGATTCGTCACCAGACCCAAAACCAAATGAACGGTACCTGCCACCGCTTTCAGGCTGAAACAACGCCCGGATGGAACCAAACACCCAATTCGGATTCGTGTTCCACTGCTCAGAGAACGCCAAACTGGCATCCTCTTCAAGGGTCAACTCTCGCTGATTCTGATCTAAATAACGAACAATTGGTCCAAATATCTTCCGGTCGACCACCCCTTCGCGAATCGCAATTGGATTCAAAAATCGACTGACATACCAATCGGAATTCGCATCAACGACGGTTTTTCGCTCAACCTCATCCGGGTCCTGACCTAAGTCAAAACCTTCCGGTGTAGCCATTGGGTCGTCAAGCACCATCACAATATTTGGACTCTTAATTTGGGCAAAAGCAATTTCCGGAGCGGCAAACGATAGCGGATCGAATTTCTCGGGCTGAACAAATTTCTTCAAGAGTGGCGACTTGCTAACCTTTGGTTTAGATCGATCCCACCCCTGACTAATGACATCAATAAATTCTTTTAACTCACCCTTTGGCGGCACCTGTTTTGACTCGTCTTGCTTAATCAGAAACTCTGAAAGTCGAATATTGGCCGGTGAAGCCACCTCATCCGAATTTTCTGCACTATAAACATTGCTACTAAGACTGGCATCGCCCTTGACGCTGTATGTATTGACCTCTATCATTTCAGTATTTATGTCGAGGGAAACCGTAAATGTGGAGAGGCTCTCTTTCAATACTGGATTACGATTTGAATTCAAACCGCCAAAATACTCCTCCAATCTGTACTCATCGTCACTGCTCCCAACTTGAGTAGATTTGGGCTTTATGGGGTTACTGCCTGCCACCTTGATCCAGAGGTCCTGGTCCCGAATAACTTGGTTAACAATGTCGTCGATCGGAAAAGGCAGCGCGATCTGCATAGACGTTGGATGGTTGCAGTAGACGACTTTCGGACGCTCCTTAGTCAGCTTCATGAACATCTGTGGTGTAACTCGGCGAGCAATCAAGAGCCCAAGGCGTTCATCGGGTGTGTTCGAATCAATTTGTTCAAGTCGTTTCGACAATTGATCGTTGTTTTCTTTCGTCCGCTCGATTTTAGACAAAGCAATAATCGACTGCTGAAGCGTTTTGCAAGTCGCCTCACTCATCACAGACATCCGTGCCGCCTTTTTCTGGATGTCGCTAACTATTTTGGAATATTTCTTCAGCCGCTCAGAATCAAAAACCGCCTTATCTTGGGCCAACTGCTCGGCAGTCTGAGCCAGCCGCCAACCTTCTGGCGAATGCATCCAAGTGGCATTAACTACTTTGGCAATCTTCTCCTTCAAAACTTCAGGAGAAACGTTCTTGCATCGCACCAACAAAACGTCGTTTCGAATGCTCGGACCAACCGTTAAAGATTCGAGTCCCAATGCCTGGGACAAAACAGGAGCCGCGATCTCAAGGCGTACGCCTCGAACCTCAACCGACACGTTCGCTGTCTGCGCAAGCAGACCAATTCCAAACAACAGTGCAGAAACCATAGCCCTGCTATCACTATAAACGAAAACGCCCTAATTCTTGCTTATTTGGACGCACAACTCTCTTCGCCGAATCACCGAGGCGGCGGATTCTTCTTCGACTGACTATTCGGGATCCCATAATACTGATCGCTCTTCTCCGCCTCGTCGTAACCCTTCTTAACCTCAGCCTTAACCCGGTCCGGCAAGGTTTTGGAAGTATAGGTTGCGGGATCTGCAATCAATGTCTGCATCAAATTCCATGAAACAAACACTTCAGAAGATAGGCGTAATTTAATCACCAATTGTCGTCTGGTCGTCAAGTGAATTTGGTTCTCATCAATCCGATTGTAATCCTGAACCGCCCATCGATATTTCGTTGGGTTCGTGAGATGAAAAAGATACCCACCCAATTGACTAGCCGACATGGTAACTCCTTGGCCATAAGACATGTCCCCGCCTCCCAAAGGTCGATCGCAATACAATAGGTCAGTTGATTGATCTTCAATCGAAATCAATAGGCTATTCGTAAGGCCATTTGGAAGCAAAAAGGTCTTTTCTTCATAAATCCCGCCGTAAAATAAATTTTGCATGGCCATCATTCGCTCCACCTCTTTTGATGTCATTTTGCCGCTTGCTGACCAGTCCAATTGAGCTTGAGCATCGTTTCTTTGACTGTAAAACAACGATCGAAAAATTTCCTGCTTAACCGTATCATTCAGGACCGATAAAGGAAACGCTCTCTTTTTTGCTCGATCCCGTTCTCCACCGTTCATCGATCCGTAAATACGCAAACCACTACGACTGTTATAAGATTCAATTTCCTTTGTTTGAAGCACACTCATGTGATCCCGATACCGATCTGTCACGTCAGTTTCCCACGGCAAATCCATCGCCAATTTCGCCTGCTCTTCCAAGGTTAAAGATCGATTGTTCTCGTTCATAAAGCGTAAAATCTGACCCAGACGTTTGCGCTCTGGCATCATTTTTCGATTCATGAGCGGATTCGATTGCGGGGCCAAGAACCATCCATCTTTTTCTGAGACAACCATTGGGTTAAATTGGACAAATCGCGGATCGCGAAATTCAGCGAACCGGCTGATCCGCTGGCTATCACTCATTACCATGACCACATTTGGGGTCTCGATACTCTTCAAATAGACCTCAGGTGCAGCAATTGACAGTGGGTCAATTGTCTCAGGATGCAAGATCTTTGCCTTCAGGGATTCACTAAGTGGCTTCCTCGAACCTCTTACTTGCTCCATGATGTTCTCCGATGAAAAAAGGTTAAGGTATTCCGCCGCATCGCCCGTAACCTTAACCATCCTCTTTTGGATTTTTTGGATCTCATCCTGGATATTGAGCTCTAGCTCGATGTCAGAATTGTCATATCCTGAAATATTTGTAGAGATGACGCGCTTTCCCTTGGCATCATAACTCGCAAATTCGATGCTCTGGTTAGTTAAGTTTAGCGACATCGTAAAAATATTAATATCCTGACTACTCAAAGGCTGGCGATGCTCGTTCATCTGCCCTAAGTAGTAGCGTATATTCATGTCGCCACCGTCAGATGACGATTGTAACGGCTCCCCGCCAGCAAAGGTTGCCCAAGTATTCTGTTCTTGGTTTACCAAGTTCAGCAGATCGTCAATTCTCACGGGAAATGGTTGCTGCATTTGGTTTGGACGAGTTGAGAACACGATGCGAGGAGCCTGGTCGGTCAGTTTCATCCACACGTCAGGAGTGATTCGCTGAGCAATTCGAAATGCTAATCGGCTGAATGGTCCTTGCTCGTCAATCTTTTTATAGCGGGCATAATAATTGTTGAATCGAGACTGCGGGACAGATGCGATCGCCTTAATTTCCTTGAGCAGGCGCTTGCACTCTGCTTCATCAAGTGGCTTGACCACCGCAAGCTTCTTTTTTGACTTTGCAACTAATTCTGAGAAATATTTGTATCGCAACTCATCATAAGTCTTCTTATCAGTATCTTTTTGGATGTCACTTTGACCAAGCCACCATCCTTCAGGTCTATGAACCCAAGAACCGTTGAGTACTTTCGCAAGATTTGCCCGTAAAACGTCAGGGTCCACATCTTTCGTCCGGACCAATAGGACTTCATTTTTTAGCGACGGTCCAATTTCTAAGGAATCCAAACCAAAGGTCTTGGCGAGAATTGGCGCTGCATTCTCGAGTCTAACTCCTCTCAACTCGAGCGACACATTGGGTTGTTGCTTTGAAGCAAACGCAATTCCGATTAGTAATGATGCAAACATTCAGCCTCTAATCGTTACTATAAACGATTTTCACGCTAGAACAGTTATTTCATTCTGTTTCGGACGGAACACGAAAGGAAATACTAATACACAAGCAAACGTAATCCCCGTCGGAATCACGAAAATGGCCTGCCAATTGACTAGCTTATCAATCGACCCAATCCCAGGAATTGAGATCTGAGCCGGAAGCGATGAGGTGTTAATTGACTCGATATAACCGCCGAGGATCGCGCCGATGACTCGACCAAACCCAAAAGTCACAATCGCATAGAGTGCCTGAGCCGAAGACCGAATATCAACCGAAGCAACGCCAGCAACATACAGCGATCCACCAACCAAGAAACAAGCAATGCAAAAACCGTGCAGCATGATCGAAATTACCGTTGCCGCTACGCTCGTAAAGAACACGTAAATGACGAACCGCAAGAACCACGCGATCACCCCCAAATAAATGGTCCATCGATAGCCCAAACCCTTCAGGAAGTAGGGAAGACTCAGCATCATCACCACTTCTGAAACTTGAGCCAAGGACATATAAAAAGACACCTTCGCGGGAGCAATGCCCAATCCCGCAAAACCGCTTTGTACGTAAGACTCGGGCAAATATCGTTTCAGCACATCGAGCGAAGGAGCGGTTAAGTAGCCCGGAGTGAACATATAAAAGAAGTCAAACTGTGTGCAAATCACCAGGCTAAAAACCATCAACATCATAAAGTTAGGGTTCTTCATCAACTGCATCGCCTTACCAAAGGCATATCGATTTGCCGCCGATTTTGCCGGAGGAACCTTCGGTACAAACAGGCAAACAACACCCAGGATCACACTCAAAATCGCTGCAATGACAAACAGATCTCCCGAAATCTGTATGGTTCGAATCGACCGCAACCCGGACAAAATCCACAAGGAAACCATCCACCCAATCGTCCCCGCAACCCGAATATTCCCAAACTGCTTCACAGGGTCATCAAGGTGATGCAAAACAACCGCATTTGCCAACGCCACCGTCGGCGAAAACAACAGACAATGAATCAACAAAAAGGTAAACGTCCCGGCAAAAGTTGTCTGCCGAGAGAGTCCAAGCAAGGCGCAAGCCGAAAGCAAATGTAAAACCGCCATCAATTTTTCCGCATTAATGACCCTGTCCGCCAAATTCCCAAAGATCGGCGACATAAATATGCTGCAGGCGGGCATAAGGGCGAATAAAATCCCCATTTGCATCCCGCTGAGGCCAAGCCCAACCGGAGTCCCACCCTGGAAGTACGACCCGGCAACTGGCAACCAGGCTCCCCAAATGGCAAATTCAAGGAACATTAAAACAAACAAGAGTCCAAAACGCCGCATTCGTTCTCATTTTAGACCTACAATTGTGAAATGCTTGGACTTTTGTCCCTTGTTTGGACCCAAAACACGGGCGTTTTGCCCGTTATTCCTTTACCTGCGAAAATCGAATCGGTGAAATCCGCCGCATTTCAGTTCAATTCTCGAACCGTAATCTTCACCGACATGAAGATGTTCGCCATTTCTGAGCTTCGCTCTGCCATGCCGAAGTTCAAATTGAGCTACTCCGCCGGAAACTCAACCAATGTCGTCATGTTTCAACACGACGCCAAGCTCTCCGAAGAAGGCTACACACTCCACATCGACAAAGATCATGTCCTTGTGAAATACCGTAAGCCCGTCGGAGCCCTCTACGCGATCGAGTCACTGAAGCAACTTCGTGTCGGTTCGACCAACAATTTCTCTCCTGCCCAAATCGAAGACTCCCCCCGATTCAAGTGGCGAGGCATGCACCTCGACGTTTCCCGCCACTTCTTCCCCGCCAAAGTCATCAAACGCACCCTCGACCTCATGGCCGCCGTGAAAATGAACGTCTTCCATTGGCACCTCGTCGACGATGGCGGATGGCGAATCGAGATCAAGAAGTACCCCAAGCTGACCTCCATGGGCGCGTTCAGACGCGGAACCGGAGTGCCGTGGAGCTACACCGACATCACCCTCGAAGATCCCAAACTGGGTCGACCAAGCTACGGCGGTTTCTACACGCAAGAAGAAATTAAAGACATCGTCAAGTACGCCGGAGACCGAGGCATCACCGTTGTCCCCGAAATAGAAATGCCCGGTCACACGCTACCAGTGCTCGCCAGCTATCCCGAAATTGCCTGCAAAAACGCAACCGGATACGCCGGAGCGACCTGGACCACCAACGTCTATTGCGCAGGCAAAGAAGAGTCATTCACGTTCATCCAAAACGTCCTCGACGAGGTCGTGAAACTCTTTCCCGCCAAGTACATCCACATCGGCGGCGACGAAGTCGACAAGAAATGGTGGAACGGCTGCGACGACTGTAAAAAGCGCATGCAGGACGAGCACCTCAAAGACGCCAACGAACTACAAAGCTACTTCATTAAGAGAGTCGAGAAGTACATCAACTCTAAAGGCAAAAGCATGATGGGCTGGGACGAAATCCTCGAAGGAGGACTCGCACCCAACGCTGCCGTCATGTCATGGCGAGGAATCAGTGGCGGAATCGCCGCCGCAAAATCCGGCCATACCGTCGTTATGTCACCCACCTCACACTGCTACTTTGACTTCGGTTACGACTCCACGTCGACCGAAAAAGTTTACGGTTGGGACCCTGTTCCCTCCGAACTAGAAGGAAAGGAGCGCGACTACGTGATCGGTGGCCAATGCAATGTCTGGACCGAATGGATCCCCACCGTGGAACGATACGACCGAATGGTATGGCCTCGCGCTTTCGCGATGGCCGAAGTGCTGTGGTCAAACCAACCGAAAGACTGGGAGAAATTCCAAGATCGCCTCGTGCCAAACTTGCGATTCCTCGAAGCCGAAAAAGTCGCTTACTTCCTCGAAGAACCTCTCGTCCCCTACGCATTCGCCTTCGACTCCAAGCCGATGGTTCTTAACAAGAGCGACTTCCGAATGCCGCTTTACACCAACGCAAATCCAAAGGCTCCAGCAAAGGATTGGGCGATGCTGCTGAGTCAGGAAATTCCGATGAACAAGACGTTCTATGCGGCCTACAAGCGAGCCGACGGCAGCCTCGGCGACATCGCCGAGCTCTATCAAAGCTCCAAAGTAAATCCAATGCCAAGCACGATGCCCGGTAACGGCCTCGAAGTCTCAATTTGGAGCGGTAAGTTCGACAAAGTCGCTGATTTCCAATCCAAGCCTGCCGACTCCAAAGCAATCGCCGAAGCAATCAGCCTTGCCCATCGACCCGCTAACAAGAATCCGTTCGCCCTCCGATTCCGAGGTCGCGTCCACTTCCCCGACCAGAAGTTCAAACTCTATCTCGGCAGCGACGACGGCTCAATCCTCAAGCTCAACGGAGTCACGATCATCAACAATGATGGCCTCCACGCCGATGGCGCCAAAGTTTCAGGAATAAAAGCCGTCGACGGCCTCTATGACCTCGACCTCTGGTACTTCGATAACGGCGGAGCATCCTCCCTCCGACTCGAATACGAATCAGACACCGTAACCCGTCGCCCAATCCCCGCTAGCTGGCTCTTCGAACCAGCTAGCTACACCCGAAACGCCTTCGCCATCGCCCGACCCGCCTTCTCCAGACGATCCTTGTCCGACGGCAAAGCCTTCAAACTCTCATCAAACGGCTCCGCCTCAACCGGACCAATATAGCCAATCTCCCGCAAAACATTCAAAAACGACTTGATGTCAATAACCCCCGTCTCGCACGGCAAACAGCGAGCATTGTCCAATTGGGCGTCCACCTCAACCCCCGCCGGAGCATCGTTGATATGAACCAACGAGATCTGACTGGCCGAGACCTTCGCCAGGTCCTCAAGCGAACTCCCGCTCGTATACATGTGCCACACATCAACCAATAAACCAACGTTCAAGCCCACCGTCGCCGAAAAGCCAAGCATCCCCTTCAGATCATAGTAAAAAGGATGCTTGAACTGGTCTCGTAGCGTCTTCGGACCCACAAACTCCAAGCCCAACGACATCCCAAAACCCTCCAAAAGTAAGGCCACTTCGCCCAATCGACGACGATGAAACTCTTCATTCTCGCTAAAACTCAAGTCATTCGATCCCGGCAAGATCCAAGTGGCACACCGCCTGACCCCCACGTCGTGCATCTTCTGGATCTGCTGCTTCATCGCATCAAAGCCCGTCGCAAAGTCTTCCTCGCTGCCTCGCCAGTTAAACGGAACCCCCCACGCCCCCGGAGCAACGATCGCATCAAACATCATTTCGTTGACTTCATCCGCCATGTATTCCGCAATCAATCCATGAGACATCGCGAGGCAATCAAAGCCCCCCGTCCGGCAGGCATCAATGCCTGCCGATAGATTTTTAACGGAAACATGAATCGCGCCCGCATTTAACGCTCGAAGCATCCCAGATTCTTACCCTATCTCATGTATGATTTGGTTGATGCCATTCCTGCCTTTTGAAGCAATTGATTCGAATGGCCAAACCGTTCGTGGGACTATGCAGGCCGACAGCGTCCAACAGCTTGAACTCACTCTTCGACAGCGAGGCCTTCGCCCCGTCAGCATCGGCGTTTCCCAACCATCAGCTTCGCCTCAACCAGCAACTCCCCGCCCAGTTCAAACTCCCCAAAAACCGATTAACCAGCCGATAAACCAACCCACAACCCAATCTCGCCAAATTTCCCGAGAAGTCCCGGTTCTGGCACACCAAACCATCAATTCGTCGCCCGTTCCGAATCCCGCCACGACGGTCAAAACCCCCGAGCTGACCAACAAACAACGCTTCTTCCTCTTCACCCAATTCGCCAGCTTCGCCCGATCGGGCCTCTCTATCAGTCAAATGCTCGAACATACGAGCGCGAAAATGAAGCCAAAGCTTCACGCATCCTTTGCCGAAATGGTTCAAGAAACGTCCGGCGGAATGGCCCTCTCCGAGTCCATGGCCCGTCGCCCCATTCTGTTTCTGCCGGACCAAGTCGCCGTCGTCAAAGCTGGCGAGCAAAGCGGACAAATGGAGGAGGGATTCCAACAACTCGCCCTCCAAGCCGAGCGAGCAAACGGATTCCGCATGTCCCTCGGCTATTTCTTCATCGTTTTCCCGTTCATACTCCTATGCGGAGTCGGCGGAATCGGGCTCCAAAAAGCATCCCAGGCCAACATCAAAAAGCAATTCGATGCTGATGGTCAACTCCCGGTCGTCGGTTCATTCCTCACCGACATCAAAGGCCGTTTAGGCAGCGAGTTCCTCCTCGCCATCCTCCTCGCTGTCGGATTTATCGTCGGAATGATTCTGCTGCACAAATACCCCTTCCGAAAATTCCGCCACAAGATGGGACTGCGACTTCCCGTCGCCATGGCCCGCTCGCGGTCCGAAACCGTCGAGCGCTTTTCTTGGGCGATGTCAAGCATGCTCAAAGGCGGAGCGTCGCCCGCATCCGCTATCCATATCGCCGCCGCCAGCATCCCAAACCTTGAACTTCGCGACCGCGCTCTCAAAGCCATTGGCTCAACTCGGGAAAATGAAACTCTCGCCTCACTCCTCGAAAGGTCCGGAATCCTCAGTCCTGAATATGTCCACATGGTTCAGAACGGAGAACTTGTCGGTGACACCCCAGGGGCATTAAATTCGATTGCACGCGCCGAAAGCGACCAATTTCAGGCAAAAACAACGTCACTAAAAGTAGTGGTTAATGTTGGCACCATGCTCTTCATGGCAATCTTCACTGCAGTTTTGGTTGGTTTTTGTTACTATTTATATGCCAGCGGTATGGTCAAAATGCTCAACGACGTCCAATAATAGAAATTACATGCCCACCTTCCAATACCAAGCAGTTCGCGCCGACGGAGAATCCATCAACGGATTTGTCTTCGGAACTTCGCTTGATACCGCCATGGGCGATCTCATGAAGAGAGGTCTCAGTGTTCAATCGATCGGCGTCGCGTCAACTGCCAATGACCCATTAACTGGCATGGCACCACCGCCCCAACAAGCCGCCGCCCGCATCCAAGATCCTCAACCTACTCCTACCGACTATGCCTCAGACTACATCGTCGATGGGCGGGGCTTAAAAATTGAAAACAACGTCTCCGCTGCGAATTCGGTTGGCGAAGGCGTCGAATCCTACGCCGGGCATAGCGGTTTCGTTGGCGGTCCATCCACCGAACAAAGATCCTATGTCTCAACCAGTGTCGTCGGGCCACTTGTCGGTAAAGTTTCTCTTCCGACTCTCGCGTTCTTTTATAACCAACTGGGAACCATGCTCCGGGCAGGTGTTCCTATGGTCCAATGTCTCGATACATTAAGCCGCCAAACCAATGATCCTCGGTTCCAACACGTCGTTCGAGAAATGAAAGGTCACGTCGAAAATGGCCGCCCAATGACCGCCGGAATGCAGCGGTATCCCGAAGTATTCACCCCGGTCATGCTCAGCATTATCCGCACCGGAGAAGAAGGCGGCTTCCTCGATGAATCCCTTTTCACCGTCGCCAAATACACTGAAGACGAAATCGAACTGAGAAACCTCTATCGCCGAGTCACTCTCTATCCAAAACTCCTCATCGGCGCATCAATGTTGATCATCACTGGCGCAAACCTGATCATTAGCCTCGTCGCCCCCGGCGGAAAGGGGCTCACATCCCCGCTCACCAATATTTCAACTTGGTTCATCCTTGGCCCCATCCTCATCGGAATGTTCCTCTTTTTCCGAGTTGGCTTGGCTAATTTCGGCATCAAATACAACTGGGATATGTTCATCACCAAGATCCCATATATCGGCAACACCGTCAAGCAAACGTCGATGGCCAAATTTGGTCGCGCCTTCGGTGCCCTATACCGGGCTGGCGTCCCGCTGACCAAAATCATCAAGCTCTCCGCCGACGCCTGCGGCAACGAATACATGCGAGCCAAGCTCTACCCCGCGTCCAAAGTCCTCGAAAGCGGCGCGGGAATTACCGAAACGCTCAAAAGTACAGGAGCCCTGTCGCCAATCGTTATAGACATGCTCGCAACGGGCGAACAAACGGGCAACCTTGATCAGATGCTCAACAAGATGTCCGACTACTACCAAGATGAAGCCAAAACTCGGTCAATCCAACTCGGAACATTGATGGGGGTCCTCGCATTCTGTATCGTCGCAATCTACATTGGCTATATCATCATCATGTTCTACATGAACATGGGGCAAAACACCAGCGGCCTGCTCAAAGAAAACGGATCATGGATTATTCCGTTTTAACGTGCATTTTGGCGCGAAAATGCCAAAAATAAGGGAAAGGAATGGCGCAGGACCACTATAGAATTCTGGGGGTAAGTCGAAATGCGACATCAGGCGATGTAAAGTCGGCATACCGAAAGATCGTTTTGGTCCATCATCCGGATAAATCCAACACCAAACAATCGTCCGAAATCTTCCTCAAAGCCACCGAAGCGTACGAGATCCTCAGTGATACCGATCGACGCAAACATTATGATGGCAACCTGGACATGCGCCAGCGTCAGGCTAATCAGCCTCGCCCACAAACTCAAACCCAAGCCCGTCCGCAACCTCAACCGACCCAAAGCCGGACGACAACGAAAGTCTCATCCGTTGCCGCCGACGTCACCAAACTCACCCTCATCTTCACGCGTGGACAATATTCCGAGTCCGAAGCCCTCGCCCGCCAAATCATTCAAAAGGACGGGAAGCAACCCATTCCGTACGCCGTTCTTGGTGACATCGCTCGGGCAAAAGGCAAACTCGACGAAGCGGCAAAAATGTACGCCTACGCCGCCCAAATGGATCCGCGCAACCCGGTTTACCAACAACGCCACGAAGAACTGATCCGAAATTATAGGGATACAAAGGGCCCCAACGCCGCCGCCAAAGCAACCCAAAAATCCGCGATGACCTTCATCGTCGGCACTCTCTTGGTCGTCAGCGCAGGACTCTACGTGATGCTCGCCAAAGAGCCGATAATCACGCCCGGACTTGCCCTCATCAACACGTGGACTCTTGGCCTGGTAATCATGCTTTTCCTCGCCGGAGTTAGCACGGGTGCTGTCCTCTGCGCCGGAGACTATATTGACCGATTCAACGCGTCCACCATCGCCGCGACCAACAAAATTTCATCGCCAATCCTGATGCTCGCAACGGTCGCGATCGTTAATTTTTGGGCCGCTGCCGCCCTTTACGCGGTCGTAACCATTACCCAACGTGGATTCACCGTCAGCCACCTCCGATTCATGATCGGAATCGGAGCAACCACCCTCATCATGGCAGGAGCTGCGGCATTGTCAGTGGCAAAATTTGAACCCCTTCAAGTCCTGCTTTGGGGCGGAAATCTAGGCTATCTCGGCGGCGTCTGCGGCTGGATGGTCGCCGATTCGTTTAAGAGAATCTAACCGTAGTTGCTGCCTCAATTGCACACGATCCTTTGATATTAAGTTTGAGTCCACTGCTTTCAATCTCCTACGACTTTGCTGTTGAGGCTTAAAAGATCGACATTCCGATGCCTCGCTAATCCGTCTGCTATTAAACTCTGGAGTCAACAAGACTCAAATGACGAGGCTATGACAGTTATCTCCTAAAACCTTAAAAAGTTGGTCGAGGCTTCGATGGAGGCAAGCACAGTCCCAACGGGACGGAAATGATTCAGCCCAGATCGAAGCTCCAGCTTTGCGGAGCCGAGGTCTGGGTAGAAATTCGCCCCAGTCTTTTCCCACGATCGCTCCATCTTGACCTGGAATTCGACATACCTAGGCGAGCGATCCCAGCGGCTTGTCCGCCATCGCATTAATGCGCACTACGCAAAAACCGTCTTCAAATCCGCCGAAACTGCAAACTTCGCCGCCGTCTTCGCAGTCACTTCCTCAAGCGAAACATCCGGCGCAAGCTCAATCAGCGTCAAACCAACACCCCGATTAACTGAAAAAACTGCCAAATCAGTAATGATCAAGTCCATGCACTGCTTGCCCGTCAGCGGCAACGTGCACGAAGGCAAAACCTTCGACTCGCCTGCCTTATTGGTGTGCTCCATCACCACAACCACGCGCTTCACGCCCGCCACGAGGTCCATCGCACCGCCCATTCCCTTAACCATCTTGCCCGGAATCATCCAGTTGGCCAAGTCGCCCTGCTCGCTCACTTCCATCGCCCCAAGAATCGACAAATCAATGTGCCCGCCGCGAATCATTGCAAACGAATCAGCACTTGAAAAATACGACGAACCCGCAATCTCGGTGACCGTCTGCTTGCCTGCATTGATCAAATCCGCATCTTCCTCTCCCTCAAACGGGAAAGGGCCCAACCCCAACATCCCGTTCTCCGATTGAAGCGTGACATCCATCCCCTGCGGAATGTAGTTCGCAACCAAGGTCGGAATCCCAATTCCGAGGTTGACGTAAAATCCGTCCCGAAGTTCTTGGGCGGCGCGTTGAGCAAGCTGATCTCGTGATAATGCCATCGAATGTTGTGTCCTTATTGTAGCGGTTTGAACGGCAACTAATGTGTGTCTAAACCCGATTGCGATTCCAAATAGGAGTGCCCTAGATTCGCTCCCTCAGTAGCTCACGAATCCAAGACTCGAAAAACATCAACGAGCACTCTTCTTCCTTGGCTCAGCTGCTGAGGGTAAAAAAAGCTCCGTCAAAAAAACCCTTACCGAGGCGTCACCGTCCGCCGCATGAAAATAGCGCTAACAATGTCAATGTCAAAAGATGCTCTCCTGAGGAGAGCTGGCGCGCGCTTCATTCCGAATACTTTCGCAATATCATGAAGCGCGTGACTGAGAGGGGGAGACCCAACTTTAAATGAGCCCAAAAATTCAGCGCGGCGTCACCGTCCGCCGCTCGATCCGCTTCTGACTTTGCTGCGTTTACAAAACAAGATATTCCTCTTGAAAGAGGGATCGGTGAGCCCGAACCACTGAAATTTGAAATAGGAATTGTTCAAGCAAACTGTAGGAACGAAGTTCCCGGGAGCAGCTTTTCAGTATTATTTGCCAGATTTGGCGCATCCAGAGCGAGCTATCCCTTTTTGAAAAAGGGAGCCGCGAAGTGGCCAAACGGTGAGCCTGAACCTTTGAATTTGAAGTAGTAATTGTTCAGGCGAACCGAGGGATTAGAACCTAAACCAAATCAGTCCTAAAAACTACCGCGGCGTAACCGTCCGCCGCTCGATCCGCTTCTCGTACGCGTGACCCTGAATAATCCGGTTCACGTAAATCGCCGGAGTATGAACCTGATCAGGATCCAGCTCACCAACCTCAACTAACTCCTCAACCTCAGCGATGCAAACTCTCCCGGCGGTAGCCATCATCGGATTAAAATTCCGCGCCGTCTTCCGAAAAACCAAGTTCCCCGACTTATCGCCCTTCCACGCCTTAACGATGCTCAGGTCGGCCTTCAACCCCCTCTCCATCACGTACATCTCGCCGTCAAATTCTCGCGTCTCTTTGCCCTCGGCAACCAAAGTTCCGTATCCAGTCTTCGTAAAGAACGCCGGAATCCCCGCTCCACCAGCGCGAATCCGCTCGGCCAAAGTTCCCTGAGGATTAAATTCAAGCTCCAATTCACCGCTCAAATATTGCCGCTCAAACTCCGCATTCTCGCCAACATAAGAAGACACCATCTTCTTAATCTGCTTGGTCTGGAGCAAAATCCCGAGGCCAAAATCGTCCACTCCACAGTTGTTGCTGATGACTGTGATTCCTTGAACCCCAGAGTCCCGCAACGCAACAATCAAGTGCTCCGAGATGCCACAAAGGCCAAATCCACCGGACATCACGGTCATACCGTCGAAGATGTAACCCTCCAATGCGGACTTAGCATCGGGAAAAACTTTGTTCATTCTGTCAACGATTATACGGTCTGAGCCGTCCGTATAAGTGAAGTGGCCGCAAAAGAAAAAAGGGAGCCGTAGAGGGCTCCCAAAGTATTTCAAGGATAAAGCCAACCAACCGGTGGCCACTTCATTGGACGACGTTCCGTCCAGATTGTTCGCGACTAGGACTTTTGGGCCACTGATGCTTCATCAAGCATCTGCGGCAGCTTGTTCGTGATTTCACTATTGGTAGCCAAACGACTCACCTGAATCTCGCGCCCCAGTTCCAAAAGATCCTTCTCCTTATGCCCCGCATGAGCAATGGTATAGATACCTTTGGCCGTCAACTCGGCCACCAAAGTGCCAACGTTCGGGTCGCCAAGATTAACAATTGCCGCATCGGCCGAACCCTCCGGAACCTCAGAAACCACCACCGCCTCATGACCAAACCCCCGAACCGTATTGACAAACCGAGACGACCACATCAAATTCGACTCAAAAATCCAGACTCTCATACAACCAGTGTATCTGCATTCCGTTTCCAGTAATCTGCATTGCCATGGAAGTCGAATCGGAGAGCTCAATCTTTATTAATGCGATATTGGAAGGTGAAAGAGATATCCAAGAACGACGAATCGAGGATGTTCGAAAAGCATTCGATGATATTAGGCAATCACTGAGTCTGTCGAAACTTGAAAACCCAATTGTGGCGGAATAACAATATTTACTAGTCCACAACTAAGGATGCTCTCCTGAGGAGAGCTGGCGCGCGCTTCATTCCGATTGCCCCGTTCACTGCTGAAGTGCGTGACTGAGAGGGGGATTTTAGGTTCCTCAACATTATCGCCCTAGCAAAGTGGAGGAACGAAGTTCCAAAGAAGCGAGCCTTCTGCACTTTACACTTCAAAAATGGCCCTCGCTCTTCCACTTCTTCCGCTGCTTCCGCTTCCATTGCCCTTGCCCTCGCCCTAGCAAAGCGAGCCCTTTGCCCTGATCAGGTACCTTCTAACCGTGCTAACTCCCTTGCGTTGGGTTGAAAATCACCTCGAAATGCTCGATCAACGAGTCCTGCCGACCCGGGTCGAATGGATTCGCTACGACTCTGCCGAAGAGGTCGCCCAAGGCATAAAAGACATGGTCGTTCGCGGAGCACCTGCCATCGGAATCGCTGCCGCCTACGGCATGGCGCTCGCCGCCCTCCACAACCAAGACCCACTAAAAGCCGATCAAATCCTCCGGCAATCCCGACCGACAGCCGTAAACCTCTTCTGGGCCCTCGACCGCATAAAGAGCCTCCCCGAAAACACCTTCGATGAAATCCTGAACGAATCAAAACTCATCGAACAGGAAGACCTAAAAATGAACCTTGCGATCGGCAAGAACGGCGCGACACTCATCCCAGCCAACGCCAACATCATGACGATTTGCAACACCGGAGCCCTCGCCACCGCTGGCCACGGAACCGCTCTCGGCGTCATCCGCAGTGCCCTCGCAAACGGCAAAAATATCCACGTCTGGTCGTGCGAAACCCGCCCCCGTCAACAAGGCCTCCGTCTAACCGCCTTCGAACTACTGCACGACAATATCCCGTTCCACTCCATTGCCGACGGCACGGCCGCCACCCTCATGGCCCAAGGCAAAGTCGATTGCGTCATCGCGGGTGCCGACCGCATCGCCGCCAATGGAGACACCGCCAACAAAATCGGAACCTACATGCTCGCGGTCCTCGCCCATCACCACAATATTCCGTTCTACATAGCCGCACCGACGTCGACTTTCGACTCATCACTCCCCAACGGATCCCTCATCCCAATCGAAGAGCGAAGCTCCGAAGAAATCACCCACATCGAAGGCGTCCAAGTCGCACCCGACAACTGCCCAACCTTCAATCCCGGATTCGACGTCACCCCCGGCTCGCTCATAACCGCCATAATCACCGAGAACGGAGTATTTCATCAGCCATACAATTTCGCCTAACGGTGATCCCTCAAATCAATGGAAATTTTGTGCTTTCTTCGTGGCAAGCGCCAAACCTCAAATTCCCAAGAAAAAAGTTATTCCTTTTTGAAAGAGATAGCCGCGAAGTGGCCAAACGGTGAACCTGAACCACTGAAATCTGAAATAGAAATTGTTCAGGCGAACTGGAGGAACGAAGTTCCCGAGAGTAGCTTTTCAGGATTATTCGCCAGATTTGGTACATCCAGAGCGAGCTATCCCTTTTTCTTAAGAGGAGAGCCCTTAAGAATCTCTGCCCAAAAGGCAGAGATTCTTGAGGTGGTGA
>JANYCU010000002.1 GCA_025360125.1 Armatimonadota bacterium
ACACGAACGAGACTTCGATATCTCACCAGAAGTGATCCTCTGACAGACATCGAGCTTGAACTCACGACTATAACTACGACGCATCATATATATTCTCCACACCGAACATATTTGAGTGTCTTAATTTAAGGGCGCAGACCCCCAGTTCACGTTCATGACGAACGTTCGATACAACAGATTTTTCGGGGCCAATCGCCACATTGAAATAGCAAAAGAGGAGTCCAAACCAATGGGCGACTTACCCGTAGTGCGATTTCTAATTGCGCAACGTGAGAGTCGCCGCAAGGCGATATGGCAACATTTGACATCCAAACGACTGTAGGTGAATGCAAGATCAACGGGCAAAGATATACTCAAACTAATGCCCGAACTGCCCGAAGTCGAAACCGTCCGCCGTACCATCGAAAACGCCTTGGTTGGAAAAAAGATCGTTGAAGCTGAAATTGTTCCGGACGACATCGTCCTCAAGGGTCACTCTCACGAGTTAGTCAAGTCGGCAATCCTCGGTCGAACCGTGACCGCGGCGGGAAGGAAAGGGAAGTATTTCTGGTTCGAATTGGATGAAAAGCCTTGGCTTTTTGCCCATCTTGGCATGGCAGGCTGGCTCCGAGAACTCGGCGAACCAACCATTCGACTCCGAGAACATGGATCAGCCCCCATGGAAGACGAGACAGGACGCCCACGATTCCTCAAAATGATGCTCACCGCAGAAGATGGACGTCGGATCGCCATGACCGACGGTCGGCGACTCTCTCGAATATGGTTATGCGAATCACCCGACAAGGATGGTGCCATTTCAAAACTAGGGCCCGATTGTTTCCTTGAACTTCCGTCAGCCGCTGAAATTCACCAAAAGCTAGCGAAGAAACAGGCTCCTATTAAAGCGATTCTGCTCGATCAAGCTATCTTTGCCGGAATTGGCAACTGGATCGCCGACGAGGTCCTTTACATGGCCGCAATCCGCCCATCTCGCCTCGGTTCAAGTCTTAGCCCAATCGAAACCAAAGCCCTCCATGCCACGATTCAAAAAGTCGTCGGATTTGCGGTCCAAGTAGGGGCGGACAAAGAGCAATTTCCCGACACTTGGCTTTTCCACTCCCGCTGGGGCGGAAAGAAGGGCGACGATCGAATTGAGGGCGAAACCATCATCCGCGAACAAATTGGCGGACGAACGACCGCTTGGGTCCCAAGTCGACAAAAGTAAATTCCTAGCCAGCAAACGCCTTCGAACCCTTTACAAATGAGGCTGATTCCCGTATGCTAACCGAGATATGGAAACTCCTCCGGATTATTCACAATATGCCCGACCTGGGCAACCCGCTGGACCTGGTGGCGGCGGACGCGGTTATCGCGGTCCTGGCGTCTACTTTGACTTCATCACCGATGCTTTCAACATGCTCAAGAATAACCTTGGCGTTTACATCGTTGCTGTTCTCATTGCAGGTGCCATAACTATTGCGATCCAATTTCCTTTGAATATCGTTAGTAATATTTTGCTAATGGGAAGTCCAACGGGAGCCACTGGTTCACGATCAGTTCCTCAAATGAACTACGCAATGTTTCCGATTGTGATGATCATTGGGCTTATTCCAGCCGCAATTCAGCAACTGCTCATCCTCGGTATATCACTCTGTGCTCTTGAAGAAGCAGATACAGGTCAAACAAATATCAACACTATGTTCACTGGGTTCCGGAACTTTCTTCCGGTTGTCCTCACTAACATGCTGTATATCTTGGCAATTTACGTTGGTGCGATCTTCTGTATTGTTCCGGCATTTTTTGTCGCAGGAGCATTCGCTTTCGCGCCGATTATTTCCGCTACAGAAGGACTTGGACCTGTCCAATCGATGCAAAAGTCATTCAGTATGCTCAAAACGAATGCATGGGCAATGTTTGGGTTCATGTTTGTTTGTGGACTCCTTAACGTTCTCGGTTTGGTTGCGTGTTGTGTGGGACTTCTCTTCACGTTCCCGATCGCTCAAATCGGCCTTGCTCTCCATTACCGAGAGTTCCGTGGCCCACTTGGCCAAGGATACGTCGCTCCAACCGTTCCTTAAAGGTCACCGTCAAACAAGAAAGCCTCGCGAATCTCGCGAGGCTTTCTTGTTGCTAGCTTCCCAGCTTCTTGGCTGAAGGCTGAAGGCTGAAGGCTGAAAACTAGCCGCCTGCGGCTCACACCTGGATTTTCCTCAACTCTTCAATCGCAGTCCGAATATTAAAATCGCACTGCTCTAGTTGAGCCCTGGCCTCATCAGCTGTAGCATTCGAAAGCTCGCAAACAATCCTAACACACCGATCTCGAAGCTTGATGTTGTTCGCCTTGACGTCAACCATCAAGTTCTCGATCACCTTTCCGTTCAAAACCATTGCTCCAGTCGAAATACGATTCAATGTCAATTTTTGCGAAGTTCCAGCTTTTAATCGGGTTGATCCTGTCAAAATCTCGGGACCAGTATCTAATAAAATGCCCAAGTCCGCAAGTTCTAGCAAAGGCGTCTTCTTGTTATTGGAAATGCCGCAGGTCCATGAGCCTTTTTGTCGAGCATGCTTGATTGCCGAGAGCACAAAGGCCGTGCTGCCACTGGCCGCAAGACCAATCACAGCGTCATCTTTCCCTGCGCCCATTAAATTCAAAATCTGAATCGGTGCCGTCGCGTCATCTTCAGCATCTTCAACTGCCTTGTCGGTCGCTGCCGAACCGCCAGAGACGATCGCAATGAAGCGATCCGGCTCAATACCAAATGTCGGAGGCATCTCAGCCGCATCAGCCGATGCAATTCGACCACTCGTGCCCGAGCCTACGTAAAAAATCCGACCGCCCTTGCGGTAGCACTGAGCCACTTTCTCAATGGCTTCTGCAATTTGCGGTTGGGCATTTTGCATCGCCCGAAAAACGACATGCTCTTCTTCGTCCATGAGGCGTACGATTTCTCGAGCATTCATCTTATCGAGGCCGTACGAACGAGGATTTCTTGATTCAGTTGCCATTATTCATCTCTTTTGCTAATTCTACGGCCCCATACAATGGCGGCTTCGTCAAACGACGGATATCAAATTCTACGTCGGGTAAGCCCCGAGTTAAGACATCTCGAAACGTATCCTTAAAGATTGCTGCTGCTTTCCAAACTCCGCCACTCAACGACACTGAAAGGCGAAGGGAATTTGAATGATGACTCGCGACGTGCCGAATGAAAAGCTCTGCCAACTGGGTCGTATTTCGGTGTACGCTCTCAACTGCATAGGGTCGACCTTCGGCCGCATCGTGGCCCAAAGCCTTCACCAATCGCGCTAAAATTGTGGCGGGCGAGGGAGCCTTGTAGACCCCCGTGATGATCGCCGATTCTTCGGTACTTCCAAACACCTCTTGGATACTTCGGAGCGCAGAATTGCTAATTTGCGTTGGGTCAGCAAGATATGTCATCAAAACATCTCGACCAAATGAATAACCTGAGCCTTCGTCGCCCAAAATGTATCCTCGACCACCGCTTTTGACGATGAATCCGTTCTCGCGAGAGCAAATCAGAGAACCAGTGCCCGCAATGACGCATATATCCGCTTCGTCCGCAGCAAAAAGGGCCGCCGTGTAGTCTGGTTCCGCTCGAAAATGATGTGATTCGGGGAAAGTGTCTTGGAGGATTAGTAGACCACGCGACCGAACGTTATCATTAACAAGGCCAGCAAAACAACCGCAGACAAAATCTGGGACCGGGCAACCGTTTGTAGCATTTCCAAGGTTCTTTCGCAGCCTTCCTTCGGGAGTGCTAACAAGGTTTGCAGCCCCACTTTGACCTTGAAAAAGCACTTTGCCCGTCTCATCTACTGCGAGGACCCTACTCGAAGATCCACCGCAATCGAGACCGACGTAAATGCTCATTTAGGTTAAGAATCTTACCTTGACACTCAGAAATTCGACCGAACAATTAACCCCAAACTACGGGACTTTTAGCCATTCTTCGAGACGTTGCTTTTCTTCAGAAGTCGCGAACGGATTAACTTGAAGTCGGTAATCTCCCGCTTTGTAAACCCGCCCAGGAACTCGAACATTAACGAGAGAATTATCCCGCCTAACAGAAACATCAATGATGCCTTCGGGACTAGTCTTTGCTCCAACGACCAAATCTCCATTTTTGAGGCCACCGTCCAAATTCGATGCGGTCGCATTGGTAATCTTTCCTTCAGCGTTCAGTAGGTACAAGGGATCAACATAAGTTTCTCCTGGAATCGTCAGCCGAAGCCCAATCCGGTTTAAGGAATCATAAACCATTGGTTGAGTCGTTCGTACCATCGAATCATAAAATGGCCCCATCTTAGCTCCTGCCAAATCCATCAACCCATCTCTAATCGCATCGTCCGCAAACCCAGGGTTTGGCAACTGATACTTTTTATAGAACGAAGTCATAAGGTCGTTGAGACTCGATCTGCCTTTGGTTTCACCCCGAATGCTCGCATCGCATACTAGGCCAATCACGAGTCCCTTCGTGTAATAAGATAGGTCATCGACGCCAAAACCACCGTGATCCCAAGCCTGTTTGCAAGCATCTTCAAGCGTCATTTTCTTTGCGGTTTTGCTCATCTGCAACTCTTCAATATTGAGCGTCAAGGCATCCAGCAACTGCGACTTAGTCAAAAACCCGGCCTGGTAGGCGTGCAGCTGAGCGTAATAGTCGGTTACTCCCTCGCTAAACCAAATATTGGGGCATCGTTGCTCCTTGGTGTAATCAAACGGTCCAAGCAAGACTGGTCGAATCTGCTTTACATTCCAAGCGTGAAAATATTCGTGAGTCGCCAAGGAGTCAAGGTGGATCGTCTCGGTGTTATTGACCGCAATGACATTGCACGCTCTGTGCTCTAAGCCACCATTAAAGTCTCCAACTTCTAGATGAACGAAGAACAAATATTTCTTAAAACTCGCCCCACCGAACATCTTTATTGCCGGAATTGAACCACGTCGCAACCGTTCGGTCTCTTCGTCGATATTGCATTTGATGACCGGATCCCCGACCCAAATCACTTCGTAGGGAATGTCTCCTACTTTAAAAGTCTTGCGAACAAATTTCCCAAGCTGAATTGGGCTGTCAATGAATTCGTCGTAACCCTTTGCCGAATAATTTCCTTTTCCGTCGGTATCCATTGCGGTAGCGATGTCCCAATCGGCGGGAAGATTAAATCGAAGCTGGCACGGCTCTTTCAAGTGGTTGTCGGCAAACATGAACGCCGACGCGCCATTGATGAAACCAATGCCTTCTCGCATGTGGCTACGAAAGAAACCGAGGCCTTGATCATTTCCCAATATCCGGTAATTCACAGTAATAGAAGTCTTGTTCGGGTTTTGAACCGTAAATCCTCTCGAATTCACCCATTTCACCTTCAGGTCATTCCCGCTCGGGTCAAGCGCCTTCACGTCGGACATGTGCTTTTCGTAATCCAAGATGAAATAAAAACCGGGACACCAGGCCGGAATCCGCACTGTCTCGGTTTCGCCCGCGTTCGTTATCTCCATATGGATAGCAAAGGACTTCGAGGTTGGCACGGGTCGAACCGTATAGTGAACATCAGCCCGCGCAGCATGATAAATCCCAACCACAGCGAGGAGGGAAAGTACTTTTACAACGAGTTTTTGGGCTGGGAATTTCATGCTTCGCTCATTCTGACGGATACCTATCCGTTGAGATATGTAGTTTTGGTTCCTAAATCGAAAATTATTCGAAGTAGGATTTCACGTTCGCAATGGCTGTCCTGTAATCCGACATTTCCAACCCGTTGCACTCCAGACTCACGCGAGCATCGTAGCCCAATGTTCGCAACCTCTCGAAGAACCCAACTAACATCGGATCCCCGACCTGTGGATATCGCCGCCCCTCGAGTTGCGCCAGATGCAGGTGCGTAGGACAATGCGGCATTTGGTCTGCCCAATAAGCATCACTTGGTACGGAGAGCCCACCCTCGCGTCCGTTTGCGTCCCACTCCTTGAGCAGGTGAAAGGCATCGGCGGTGTATCCGACGCCATGACTCGCCAAGACACGACTAAACGATGCACAATCGCCGCCAACGTTCGTCTCCGACCGTTCGAGCGACTCTGGAGCGAACACCGTCGTGCCCGGGGCCTTCATGCCCTCACTCAACCATTGTCCAAGTTGATGTTCAGCATCTGCCGTCGAATGACCTTCAGGACAGCGACGCTGATTTCCGCTGCCGACCACCCCGATCGCAACGCCAACCTCAGTCAAACGGCGACGGGCTTCAATAATGTAGGGAAGCGCATCGAACTGCTCAGAAGAATCAACCGGAAACAACTTGACTCCACCTGGGAAAAACAGATTGCATGCCTCGATTGGCAAACCAGCATAAACCGACGGGTCCCACGGCTCCCGAGACATCATCTCCGAAACCGCAAGCTCGACATAGTCAAACCCGGCATCAACCGCCAGCGGCGCCTTCTCCAGCGAAATGCAAATTCCAATTCTCATCTTTCTTGCACTCGCACTTGCACTTGCACTTGCTACAGAGCTACCGTCATAACCGCACGCATGACTTCCGACGGGGTCGTCCATCCGGACATCGCCTTCGCCTTTCCGTCATCAAGCATGGTTCGGTGACCTTGTTTGGCCGCCACCTGAGCAAGAACCGCAAACGTAGGATTCTCCGCAACCGCAGCCTTAAACTCCGGCGTACCGATGATGATTTCAAAAATTCCGATTCGGCCTTTATAGCCCGTCATCTTGCACTCGGGGCAGCCCGCCCCTTTCATAAACGTGCCTTTCTCAACTTCTTCTTTCGAGAATTTCAGCGATTGGATTTCGTCTTCCGTCGGCTTATACGGCTGTCGGCACTTGGCGCAGTTCAGTCGGACCAGACGTTGGGCGAGAATCGCCAGAATAACACCCGCAATCAAGTACGGTTCGGCGTCCATATCGACCATACGACCGATGGTTTCAATTGCGTTGTTGGTGTGAAGGGTCGAAAGCACAAGGTGCCCCGTAAGTCCGGCTTGAATACCAATTGCAAGCGACTCGGGGTCTCGCATTTCACCAACGAGCATGACATCAGGGTCTTGTCGAAGGAACGACCGCATAACGCGAGGGAACGGCATTCGCTCGGTGACTTGCACCTGGGCGATGTTCTTCTCATACTCGTACTCAATCGGGTCTTCGACCGTCACTATGTTTCGCGACTTCGCATCCATCATGTTCAGCGAAGCGTAAAGCGTCGACGTCTTGCCCGAACCCGTAGGGCCCGTAACCAGAATCAAACCGTACGGAGCATCAATTGCCCGCACCCACTTGCCATAAATGTCATCGGGCATTCCCAGCTTCGACAGGTCGACTTTCATCGCGCCCGGGTCGAGAATACGCATAACGAGCTTTTCGCCGTTCAGAGAGGGAAGACAAGAAGCACGACAGCTCATGCGCCGTCCGAGATACTCCATGTCGATACGACCGTCTTGTGGTTCGCGTTGCTCGTCAATTCTCATTCCCGCCGCCAATTTCAAACGAGCAAGAACGTTCGGGGCTTGCTCAAGAGGCAGTTCGCCAGTCGAGTGCAAAATACCGTCTTGGCGATAGCGAATTCGAAGCTGATCTCGTTCGGGTTGTAGGTGAATATCCGAGGTCCCCGTCTCCAAAGCGTTCATGAAAATATTGTCGACGATGCCAACCGCAATGGACATATCGTCTCCACCCATTTCGCGAGATTGGCCCCCTTCCCTAATAATCAATCGAAATCGTTTGGCTGCGCCAAAGTTTGACTGTGCGTAATCGTTTACCATGTCCTGTTGGAATCATACTATGACTTGATGGTCAGACCCAACCCCTTTCTGCTCGTAACCATGCTGTTTTGGGGTTTTAATTTCATTTCTTTGAAAATTCTATTTCCGGTGATGGAGCCCGCGGCCATCATGTTTTGGCGCTATTTCCTCATGGGCGGAGTCTTGGTCGCCATCTGTCTGCTCACCGGAAACTCGCTCAAAATCCCTCGCGAACATCGGAATAAGATCCTTTTTGCCGGGCTCAATTCGATGGGTTTTTACATGATCTTTTTCATGGAAGGCGTCAAACTGTCGACCGCGGCCGAATCGGCGATAATCCTCGTCACCAACCCGATCATGATCGCGATTTGGATGATGGTTCTCAAGCTCGAACCGAAATCGATGGCGAAGATTCTGGGTGGAGTGATTGCGGTTGTCGGCATCGCACTGGTGGTCAAGGGAAGCCCCAGCGCGGTTGCGACTCAAAAGCAAACGTCGGACCGAATTTTGGGTGACCTGCTCATGTTGCTCGGCGCGGCATCCTGGTCGTGGGCGATCGTCATTTCCAAGCCAATCTCGGCCCACATCAAGCCACTTCCGCTGTTCACGATGTCGATGCTCGGCGGCCTGCCAGTCATGCTCCTGTATGGCTTCAAACCTGCGATGCGGGTCCATTGGGCCGAATTCACTCCCTGGCAAACTGCCAATTTCCTGCAAATCGCGCTCGGCTCGGGCGTAATCGGAATGGTCTTTTACTATAAGGGCATCTCCCAACTTCCGGCCAGCGTCGCGACTATGCACCAATTTCTCGTCCCCATCCTGACCACTATCTACGCCGCCATCGTGCTTCACGAGCGCCTCGCCTGGTCGCAGGCGGTCGGCTTGGCGGTACTGATATTTGGGGTCATGGTGGCGATGAATATGGTCAAGCCAAAAAGCAAAGAAGCTGTTAGCCTTTAGCCAAAAAGCAAGGAAGGAGGGAAGTCCCTTTGGGAGTGCGCTTGCCTGCAAGCGCTTTGGCCTGGAGGAACGAAGTTCCCAGAGCCTGCTTCGCTGCAAATTGTCGAAGGGGCTGTCGAAAAAGGTTTGATTTGATTTTCCTCTGTTTTTCACATTTTGAACCTATAGGAAGTCACGAGTTCTGTTACTTCTACTCTCAAGGTTCATCAAACTGTTTCGACTTTTCATGTGGATTTGATTCACCTATCTCTCTTCAAAAAGAGATAACTTGAAATTAGGTCAGCATCAAAAAGCGGGGGTGATGAAAAAAAGTACCCAAAGAAATTAGCCTCCAGCTGACAGCTTTCAGCCTTCATCACGAGGAGCGGTTTCAAAGACACAAAGACTCGCTCAAATATAATAGACATACGTCTACTACATAAGACGTCAGAAAGGGCCAAAATGTTCCGGTTCTTTGGCTAGAACAAGAGCCGTCCAAACCTAAGGATTCCCACCCCCTCCGTCGCATCGGTCAAAAGTAACTCAGGAAATGGGTCTGCGCCCTTAAATTAAGACACTCAAATATGTTCGGTGTGGAGAATATATATGATGCGTCGTAGTTATAGTCGTGAGTTCAAGCTCGATGTCTGTCAGAGGATCACTTCTGGTGAGATATCGAAGTCTCGTT
>JANYCU010000003.1 GCA_025360125.1 Armatimonadota bacterium
CCGAAGCCTGGACAAAGCAAGCTTCTCAGCAGGGTCTTTCACAAACGTTCTCTCCCCCAATAGTTTAGGAGATGGAATCTTAATTGATTGTTTTAGCATTGATCTTCATGATTATGTTAGTCATGAAGCTTGACTGTACAAAAAGTCGTTAAGATTATTCGCTTCGCTCAATCGACTCACCCGGTTCGTTCCTCACCGACCTCTCTGTCCAACGAGGTATCTCGCTTCGCGAGTTTTTTTGGCCCTACCTGCGAAAAAAGTCTGGGTTTATGCAACGCCATATAGTATACATACGTCTACTATTATGTAGACGTTTCGTTATGGGGTGGGAAAGTGTTGCTGGCAAGAAATATTTTTACGAAATCCTGTCGGTAGACGGGGAGAAGGTTCGGAAGTTTTGGGGGAGTGGGCTTGAGGCTCAGCGGGCCGCGGCGCGCGTTGAGGCAGAGCGGGAGGCGCGGAAGAAGGATTTAGACGTTGTTCGCGCCTGGGAGAAGCGGAATCGGGTGATCGACCGGAAGACGGATGCGCTGGATGCGTTTATTACCTTGAACTTTGAGCGCGTCATGTTGGACGCAGGATTTCATCGGCACAAGGGGGAGTGGAGAAAAAAACGGAGACCAGCGGGTTTCGGCTCCTTTTCTTCGCTATTCGGCTCTTGGGAACTTCGTTCCTCCAGTTCGCCCGACAGTTTAGGCAAATCAAATGGAACGGGCTCACCGATCCCTCACTCCCGAGGGATATCAAAGGGGCAGGGACGAAAGACTTTTTGTGACGACTCTCAAGGTTCGACCGACGATGCGGAAAAGCCCAATGGATCGGTCTCACCTATCTCTCTGGCCAGAGAGATATCTTGCGGAGAGAGACGGGGACCAGCTTGTGTCGGCTCCCTCGCTTCGCCAGACAATTTAGAAAAATCAAAAGGAACTAGCTCAACGATCCCTCACTCCCGAGGGATATCAAAGGGGCACGGACAAAAAACAAATATGAGTGAAATGAATCAATCGAGATATATAGAGTTGAAAGCGGACTGTTTGCTATTGCATCAGGAGGGGTTGGCGACGTCGGAGTCGGCGACGGAGTTGGAGGACGAGGTTCGGCGGTTGTCGCTGGAGGCGTTGCGGGGCCTGACGGGGGTGGAGCATCCGACGTTGGTCTGCAATGTGGACGCGACGATTGCGGAGATTACGAAGAAGGTTCAGGCGATCAAGGAGGACTTTATGCTTGAGCGGTCGAACGCGTTTGACCGGATGATGCTGGACCAGATGACGACGGCTTGGGTGCAGTGGTACGTGGCGAACTGGCTGTTGGACTCGGAGGATTGCTTGAAGCGGAGCCATCGGCAGAATCAGTATTTGGAGCGGCGGTTCTCGCGGGCCCAGGTGCGGCTGACGAAGGCGATCGACCAGTTGGCGAGGCTACGGGGGATCCCTAGGGGGATTTTGGAGAAGGGGAAGTGGTGAAGGGTTTGGACTTTGGAGTTTGGAGTTAATAAACATGGACAACTCCCAGCTTCGCGGACGTCGCTGACCGTGCCACCCGTCGAAGACTTATTGAACCAGAAGTACCCAGCTCGCACCAGTGACTCGACGAGGTTCGGTAACTGAGATAGAATAGTTCTATGTCGTTTAGTGCTTGGAAAGCCCTAATTCATAAAGCTGGCGTCGATCTCAACGGGGTTGATAACAACTGGCTTATCCAGCAATTTCAAATGGGTGTCAGCCCAGGGCAAACAGCCCAAGCCATTAATTTGGCCAGGAAAACACCTGCGCGGTTGGTACCTCCAGTACAGTTTGTCTCGCAAAGGCAGTTGACCACACCGACGGCATTAACTTCCAAACATGTATGGTATTTAATTGGACTTATTGTCTGTCTCTTGGTAGTAATTCAAATATCGATTAATACTTCGCACGGAGATAATGTTTCGAACGAAAACAAGGAAGTGGAAAGGACTGCGAATGCTCCTTTGCCAAACCAAGAGAATAGTTTAATGCCCTCCAATTCTGCTAAAGCTTCGGAAAGTGAACAAAAAGATGAAGCATTCGCTAGCCGTTGGAGAGATATAAGTAAAATTTTCGAAGATCAGGGATCGTACGTCGAACCTTGGGACGCCGACGCACCATATACGATGCGAGTCCACCTACCATCACGAGTTGCAATGGACCTCTCTTCGTTCCAGGCGCGCGAAATGGCAGGAATGGCCCGTTCTAGATTAGACAAAAGAGCAATTGTTTACATTAAAAGCGAGGGGGGACAGACGCTTGCGAAAGCCGCTCCGTGGGGGATTGAGTAATGTGAGTTACCATAAGGTTGCCTTACCTGCCCACACAGTGGCTCGCCGCGGTCACTTTCCTTTATTTTGGTACTTTTCGCCTTCTGCAGCGAACTCTTCAAAAAAGGCCCTGTGGCGCGAGCCAATGGCATTGGCTTCCAGTTCGGCGGCGGCCGCAGCCTTGACGTCCTGGTTCTTGGCAGCAGCCCATCGGTGTTTCAAAGCCGAACGCATCTCCTCCATTACAAGCATAAAAGTGGCGTGCTGGTGAGAGTACTCAGTTGGTGGATCTATCTTGTTTAGCGCAGTGATCAATCCGTCGGCTACATTCAGGCGCTTCTCATCTTCGTCGACAAGGTATTTAAGTTTTGCGGCATCATTTGCCGACATTGCCTTTTCATCGATTTCGGATTTGGGAGATTTGAATGGAGACGGATACTCGTTTATAGCAGTTTGCATCGCAGCCCAATATTGCTCTTTTGTCAAACGTCCAGTAACATTTTTAGAATTCATGCGGAGCGCATTTATTCGATCTGGGATCGCAGGATGTGTCGACAGAAATCCGCCTCCTGTGTCCGATTCCTGTTTTGAAATTGAGTCAAGAGCTGCACACATGACTTCGACCGCATTAATGGGATAGCCCGCTTTCTTCAACAACTCCACGCTACCAGCGTCAGCCTCAAGCTCTTGATTCTTACTGTAGGGTGCGAATGCAACATTGACGGCCCACGAAGCTGCCTCGTCCGTAGTTTCCGAATCGTTACCCAGAAGGCCCCCAATTATTTTCGTGGCCTTGCCTACATTGTTCACTAGACCTGTTGATCTTCCGCTGTGATCTTTGATGGCGTGCGTTACCTCGTGACCCATTACCGCGTCGAGGGACTCGTCTGACAGCTTCTCGAGACCTTCGCAAAACACAAACGTATCGGTACCAACGGTCATTGCGTTAATATGCTGGTCCACAGCTATTGCCACGCGAATTTTGTTCACATCCAGGCCCGCGGCCTTGGCCAGTTTTACCAGTGAAGCTACAAGGCGTTTGTCTTTCTCATTTTTAGCTTCAATATCACGGATTTTAACTTCTTTTTCTTTCGACGGGTGGGTAACACCAACGCATGACAGGAACTTCTTTGCATCTTTGGAGCAACTGGCAAAGGTGAAAAATAGGATGATGCAAATGAAACCACCCTGGAAAAGGCAACCGAAGCCAGTCCCGACGCCATTCTTTAGGCGATTAATTAGTGGCGGTTTATCTTTTTGCATTTGTAGCCCAATCTTGGACAATGGCATTATACTACTCGTCAACGATTTGCAATAAGAAAACATTGACGTGTAACGCATTAGCCCAGTTGAGGCCACTGGTTTCTCCCGGCGTCACTTCGTTCGACGCAGAGTACGGAATGCAGTGCCACAGGAAGATAACCATGCCCACGAAGTGGCCCGCCCGCTATCATGGGCCTGTGCGAGACAGTTGTCTGAGCCAGTGGCCCGAAAGATACCACTGGCTACAAAGTGGCTCCCATGGTATATGGATTGGGAAGCGTACTATGCGACAAAGTACAGAGTCTGTTATATTGTCCACATGACCTCCAATTCCGATTTCAGACAAGCCAAGGCAGCGTACGAGTCTATGACGCCGGCCAAACATGTCGCCCTTTCCAATGAATCGTTTATTGCGATGGGGTCGCCGTGGAGAGCGGTTGAGTCGATACCGCATGATCAGTTAGGACCAGGATTGGCCAACGGCTCGGTTCGCATCGTCCCAACACAAGAATTACGGCTACACACAGCTCAAGGAACAAGGATTTTTTCGTGCCTAATGCTTCTTTACTTAGTAGCACCAGTGGTTGCCTCGATCTTCTTTGCGGTCCATTTGAAGCAGCCACTGGTGCTTATCACATTAGTGCTTCAATTCGTTGCGATTGCCTTTGCAGGAGTTACAGCTTCGGGCTTCTGGAGGTACATGCTTGTCTTAGCTACGATTATTCTCGGATTTGTAAGGGGCTTTGAAGATTTGTCCACGCTACTGGTGGGTATTCCGGCAGCTGCGGCAGTGCTTTATAGGTACTCCGATAATTTCAAGAACCAGGAATATTTTCGGGAAATCATCGCCAATGAAGAGCTATTCAACCATGAGGTGGACAGCGGGTCGATATTGCTCCAAATTGACACCAGTCGATTTGCGTAGGATGGGGAGCACAAGATAACCCAACCCGCGGGGAGAGGTTCACCAGAGTTTGTAGCAAAGGAACACGGACAACTCTCAGCTTTGCAGTGGTCGCTGACCGTGCCACCCGGAAACTACCAAGCCCACCCAGTGGCTCGCCGCTGGCAGATTGTCCCGGTGTCGGCCCGACTGCCAAGCCTCTTGTATTGATTTTCCTTAAGCAGACCCTGTTGTGGGAGGGGTTATCTTGTGTGACTCTGCCGCCAGTGCTGTAGTAAGCCATTGCCGACTTCTTAGGCTGACGGCGATGACAAAGCTCCCTGTAAGATTGCAGCGAGACAAGTCTCGCAGGCCAAAGCGCGAACAGGTTCGCGCACTCCAAGGTCCGCTTCGCGGACGAAGAACCAGACGTTCCAGGAGTGCGAGGGCAAGTGGGTCCCGATGCGGCGAGCCTTTCGGGATGTCGCTGAGACGACAAGTGCGAGAAAGAAGGGCTAGCTTCGCGGGGCTAGCTTCGCAGGGGGCTGCTTTGCAGGGCTAGGACAGGTGCTGGCTTCGCCAGATTAGGCGAGGTAGCATGGGCCATGAGATGGTGGTTCGGTTTGGCGTTGTTGGTTGGCGTGGGATGCGCTCCTCCGAAGGCACCCGATCCGGTGGCGGGGCATTACGTTGGGTGGCAGATTCTGGGTGGAACCGCCACCGAGATGGACGGCTTGAAAGGCATGTCCGAACGGCTATGGCTCAAGGCGGACGGCACGTTTACCTACGACCTTAAATCCGTGGTGATGATGAACCTCTTACAAAATGCCACTGGCACCTGGACTCACTCTGGCACCAGCGTGACCCTGACGGGCACCGAGAAAGGCTATGCCGACGACGGTTACAAAAATAGCCCGAACAATGGTCCGTATTCGGGGACGTTGACGGTTGAGAGTGGGATGTTGGTGAACTCGATGTGGCCGAAAGGCGAGCATTATTTGCGCCGGGAAGGCGAGGGTGCTCCGCCGGTTGGGGGGAAGTAGGGCAAGAAAGAAGGGCATGCTTCGCTAGGGCACGCTTCGCTAGGGCTGCTTCGCAGGGCGAGTGTAACGACCTGAAGTCTGAGAATTCAGCCCCCTCGTCAGGCGAATCGAGTTGTTTTCGAACAGTTGTTGAACGATTCGCCTGCCACTCCCCCTTTCAAGGTGGAGAGCTTGGCTGGTCGAAACTTGAGGGTGAGGGTACGAATTCACGTTCATTTTCAGCGAAACAGGTTTCGCAGTTTGAAAGCGCGAACAGGTTCACCTCAAAAATCCATGCCTTTGTGGCATAGATTTTCAAGGACTCTCACTCCAAGGTTTGCTTCGCGAACGAAGAAAGCCGGAAGGCGGCGGCAAGCGCGGAGTGCAGGCTTCGCCAGATCATCCCCCTCGTCAAGCTCATCACGCGTTTTCTTTTGCTTTTTGGAGTGATTTCGCTCGCCACTCCCCCAATCCATGGAGGAGAGCTTTGTTTGGTCGAAGCTCGGGAGCGGGGGAATGCGCCTAGATTTATTTCCCGCCCCGCATAACGATAAACAACGGCTTTGAACCTGGTAAACTTGTCTTTCATCCTCTCGGAGCCCGATGAGTGATCGGAAAAACGACTCAACCCACCCGTCAGCAATTGAGCTGACAAACGGACCGGCGACAGCAACGCCGATGCCCGCTTCTTCTATTATTCAAGCGATTTCGGGCATTCCAGTAGAGCAGGAGCAGACTCAGACTATGGCAAATGATCAATTCGACGCAGACATTATCGTGATAGGCGCAGGTCCTGGGGGCTATTACGCCTCCATTCGGGCCGCACAGATGGGGGCAAAAGTCATCTGTGTCGAGAAAGGATTCCTTGGGGGAACCTGCCTTAACGTCGGATGTGTGCCGTCGAAAGCGATGATTGCCAGCGTGGAAATGCTGCAGAAAGCCAAAAAGGCGACGAGCTTTGGTTTGAAGGCAATTGCCGAACCAGAAATGGACTTTGATGCGTTCATGAAGCGCAAAGAAAAGATCGTTTTGACCGAGCGCGGCGGCATCGGGATGCTTTATAAAAAGCGCGGAGTGACCCACGTCGAAGGGTTTGCAAAATTTGTCGATGCCAACACCGTTTCGGTGACCGGGGCAGACGGTAAGGAAACCAAGTACCGAGGTAAGAACTTTATCCTCGCGATGGGCTCATCGGTTATTCAGCTTCCGATTCCGGGCCTTGAGGGCGGACGCGATGCGAACGTTTGGACATCGGACGACGCGGTAACCGCTCCATTCGTGCCGGACAGCATGATCGTTTTGGGTGGCGGCGCGGTCGGCTGCGAATTCTCTTACGTTTTTAATGGCCTTGGCACCAAGGTGACCTTGGTCGAAATGATGCCAAACCTGATCAACATCATGGATGAGGAGCTTGGCGTCGAGCTGGGCAAGCAACTTTCGAAACAAGGAATCACGGTCAAGACCGGAGCGACCATCGAGAAGGTGGAAAAGACGAAGACGGGATGGAAAGCCACGGTCAAGAAGGGCACCGAGACCGAAGTGATTGAAGCTCAAGTGGTCTTGCTCGGCGTGGGACGAAAGCCGAATACCGACGGTATGAACCTCGAAGGGATCGGCATCAAGCTTCAACGCGGTGCGGTTCAGATCGCTGACGACACGCTTCGAACCCATGTGGCTAATATTTGGGCGATTGGCGACGTGACGGGGCGAATTCAGCTGGCGCACGTTGCCCAGCAAGAGGGTTTGACTGCGGTCAACAATATCTTGAAGCCGGAATCTCAGAAAAAAGTTGACTATCGATTTGTGCCGAACGTGGTTTATACGGTTCCGGAGGTTGCCAGCGTGGGAATGACCGAATCGAAAGCACGATCGGAAGGGTACGACGTGGTGGTTGGCCGGTCGAAGTTTGGCATCTTTGCCAAGGCGATGGCATCGAACGAAACCGAAGGGTTTGTGAAAGTTGTGGCCGAGAAGAAATACGGCGAGATTTTGGGCTTGCACATGATCGGCGGGCACGTGGGCGACACGGTTCACGAAGCGGTGGTTGCCTTGGTGCATGAAGCGACGTTGGAATCGATGGAGACGGTTATTCACGCTCACCCAACGATGGCGGAAGCGATCATCGAGGCGTTTGAAGACGCTATGGGTCACGCGATCCACAAGATGTAGTCTTCTGGTTGTTGCATAGTCGGTCGATTTGGCTTACTATGTAATTACTATGGTGTCGATACTGCTTGCGATGGCCTTTCATCAAGGGTCTATTCGAGTCGATCCTCGATTCGCACAGCCGATGACGTTTGATGCGTCGCTGGTTCCTTTGCCTCAACTCATCGGCAATATTTCGGTGATGACGGGGGTCACGCTGAAAGTTGATCCTTTGCTGGAGAATTTGAAGGCGGACGTCTTTCTTGAAGACCAATCGGTGGGGACAACTTTGGCGAATTTGGCCGATGTGTTTGACCTTGAATGGCAGGCAAGCGGCGATGGTTACAAGCTACTTCCTAGTGGGAAAGCTATGGCGGATCGGACCAGCTATATTGACGCAGAGGACCAACTGGTCGCGGACGTTGTCCAAAAGCAAATTGCGGTTTATCAGCTCATCAACAATTTAGTTCCGACGAGCAAGAAGCCATGGCGAGCCAAAGACCCTCGGTTTGATTCGTTCATTCCGGCCAAGAATCAGGCTCATCGCGATTTGGATTCGGCCAAAGAAAACGGAACGAGCAAAGAGAAGCTCTGGGACTTGGAAGTTACCGCCGATGCCCTCGATAAGCTTTGTGAAGGGTTGCCTAACCTGCAACTGGCCCGAATTTTTTCCCAGATGACGACGAACGATATCGCTCGGTACCGAACAGGAGTTCCGTTCATTGCCTCGAACATGGTGGGTTCAAGATTCATTTACTCTCGAGGTGATATTCGACCCAACGAAGACATCATCGGTGATATTGAACCGAAGTCGGTCGTTTTCACCCGAATCGATCCGGGTTCAAAACGGATTGGATTTAAGGAAATGACTTATGTCAACAATATTTCCGCCGTGGGAGCCGACCCCGCATCTCACTATCCGTTCGAGGACATTGCGCCACGGTTAGCGAAGAAACCCTTCGCGGTCAGCTTGACGAATTGGGATCAGACTTCGTCGTTAACGAAGAGCATGGCCGCTGCCCTTGTGAAAGATGATTCGGCCGTTGAGGGGTGGCCCTCGACTTGGTACAGCAAGCGGTTCCGGTTGGGAGACCATTTGCGATGGTTCCATCAGGTTTCTGGGGTTCCGGTTATTGCGGCGGCCGATCGGACGATTCACCCGTTCTTGGTGCTGAACCGAACGGCAAAGAGCCAGGGGGATTACCTCAATAAGCTACTCGGAGCGTGCAATGGTTTTGCGCATCAGAGTGATGGCGTGCTTTTGGTTCGCGACGGCGTGTTTTGGCGAAAGTCGGCCGAGGAAATTCCTGAGGAACTTTTCGCTCCGCTGGAAACCCAGCGAAAAGGAAAGCTTGGCCTTGCCGATTTCGTCAAATTTGACAACAAGATTTCGCGTCAGCAAGCGATGCTGGTTCAGGATAACAAAGGGTTTGTTGTCAACTTCCGGCGAGATTCTTTTGGTGAGGTCTATCCAATCCTTCAGCTTTTGGGTACGTTAACTCCTGATCAACTTGAGGTTGCAAATTCGAAGCGCGGACTTACTTATACTGAGTTAGCCGCGAATCAAAAGGATATGTTTCAGTTCAGCCTCATCGAAGGGGTAACGGGTCGGGCATTCATTAGCGAACCGCTCTTGGATGGTCTTGCTTCTCTTGGCTTTGATCAACTTAAATTGAATGACATGCTGCTACACATAGGAAGATCACGACTTTCGGCTATTTATTCGGCGGTGACGGCCGTCGAGGATGGAAAGCAACTTGAATTGATTCCGAGAAAGAATCAACCGAATCGCCCTACCATTGACTTTGAGTTTGGATTTGACAAGCGGCGGATGATTAAGTTTTCGACCGAGGATACTGAGTGATTCGGACGGATTTTAGCAACGGCTCTCTTCACGGAGAGGCGGTTCGTTCTGTCCGAACGGTTGGCGACTTGCGGGATTATTGGCACAATCCTTTGGCTGCAGATTTGGTTGCGCTTCAGCCCTTGTATGAGACGGAAACGTATTTCTCGAAGCCAGACGGCACCGAGGGGGCGATTCTCTGGGGTTCGACTCGGCTGTTTCCGGGTGATGTTGGCGGCGAGTACTTCATGACGCGCGGGCATTGGCATACGAAACCGACCCACGGAGAGCTAATCGTTTGCGTGTCGGGAACTGGTTTGGTGGTGCTGATGGATGAGGGTCGGGTGACGACGACGGTTGAGCTTGGGCCGTGGGTGACGTATCACATCGACGGGACGTTGGCGCATCGGACGGTGAACACGGGCAGCGAGCCGCTGATTTTCTGGTGTGCCTGGGCAGCGGACTGCGGTCATAACTACGAAAATATTCTTCGCGAGGGGTTTTCGCGACGATTTTTTGTAGAATGATGGGTAGTGGTACTACTTGGACTTGTCATTACCCTCCAGGGTGGGGTGTTGAGCGATACTCGACTCACCGCGCCGAAAGACTTCGACGTTAGTCTGAACCAGATCACCGATTTTTGTTCGGATGTTTCTGGGTCATCGGGAGTTAGGTTTTCGGTCGCTAAAAATATTCAGGATCTGAAGGTCGACGTCTTTGTGGATGGGCGTCCATTGGGCGAGACATTGGACAAGGTTGCGAAGGTGCTTGATTGCCAGTGGGTTCCAGTTGAGCGAGGTTATCGGTTGGAGATGGACGTTCCAACCGCAAATCGCGAAAGGAACTTCGTCAAAGCGGAGGATGACCTTCGGTTGGCGGATTTGAAGCTGAAGTTGTGGGGGTGTCAGTACGTGGCGAGTAAGTTGCCTTACAGCAACGAGCCAGATTCCATTAAGCCACTATCTGGATCGCAAGATTCACATGTCCTTACCCGGAAGGAAGCAGATGATCAATTCATGGCTGATTTTAGGGCCAAACAGCAAAAGCAGCAAGAATTCATGGCCCGCATCACCAAGGAATTTGATGATGAACTGAAGGCTGCCGTCATCGCAAAAGACGAAACAAGGACCGATGAAGCTATCCGGCGTATTTCTGCCTTGAGCTTTGGCTCTCGAGAAAGTTCGCTCGGTCGAGTACTTCTTCAGATGAGCACAAAGGAAACCGAAGATTTTTGGAATGGCGTCCCTTTTGCGGCGAGCACGATTCCAGGTGTGAAACTGAGGCTCTATCAATCGGATTTTGATCATTCAGGGCGAACGTTTTCAACTGGCCCGGACGGCAAACGGTTTGAAGCAGAATATCGACATTTTGTCTTTTTTCGCTACAACCCCATTAACGGAAATTTCAAGGCCAATGAGTTAGAGTTTGACTTTAATTCGGCTAAACCTGAGCAGCCACTCGGTGGTTCGCAGGGGGGTGGAATGTTTTCTTCGACAAGTGCCTATTCAAATATCGACCCTTCCCTTAAAAAGCTGCCTTTTTACACGCAACTTGAACCTTGGATGAAGGAAAAGGAAACTCCTTTGCGGTTTCCTCAAGTAACCGATATAAAAACGCCCGAATGGGACTCACCATGGGCGGGAAAGCTCTTACGAATGGGAGATCATCTGCGATGGCTGCACCGTGCGACCGGAATTCCGATAGTTGCGCAGGCTGACCGTTCCGTATTGCCTGATTATTCATCATTTGGTCGAACGCCACCAAAGCTTAATCGAGGCAAATCAACTGCCGCTCAGGATCTTAGGATGCTGATGGAAGAGTACAGGTGCTTGGCAAAAGAGGACAGTGGATATCTTCTCGCCCGGAATTTCGGCTATTGGTCGCGACGAGAAAAGGAAGTGCCAGAAGTCATTTGGAAGAAAGTCGAACCAAAAGACTCCGATCAGTTGCCGACGGTTGAGGAAGCGTTTGCCATTTCAACGCTATTCGTTGAGACTCAGTTATCAAGCCGAGAAACCAATTATCCGGTTTCGCGATTGAACCTTACCCAGATTATTGACTGCCTAGATTCGCTGAAGTTATACGCGACGTTTTCAAAGCAGCAGCAGGAAATTGCCGCGAGTGACGACGGGATTGGAATGTCGGACCTTAGCGGTAGTCAGCATGAGCAAATGCTGAACACGGCTTTGAAAGTGATCCTGCAGGGATATCGGTGCACCTATGAATTGGCACGAAGTCTCGCCCTGAACGGATTTGGATTGGACCAACTGCGAGGTATTCGATTTACGGCCAAATGGAAGCCCCGAGTGAGTAACTATAAGATTATTCAATCGGCTGACGGGGCAAAGCTGGTTGAGCAGCCGACGTCTGAGGAATTAAAACGGCAAACCCTATGGTTCACGTTTTCGCTTTCCAAGCAAGAGGGACTTACTCAGTCCATTGATTTCAAAAAGTAAATCATTCGAGAAATAGAATTGAAATTGGATTTGACGTTTCGAAGATCGATTTTTTTGTAGAATGAGTAACGATGGTGCTTCTCGGATTAGTCTTTGCTATTCAGGGCAACCTTCTTACCGATACTCGGCTAGCGAAAGTTGTCGATTTTGACGCGAGTCTTCGTCAAATAACGGACTTTTGCTCCGAGTCCGCCCAGATTTCTGGAGTCGATCTCACGGTTGCCAAAGACGTTCAGGATCTTAAAGTTGACGTGTTTGTTGACGATCGCCCCCTTGGCGAGACGCTCGACAAGGTTGCGAAGGTGCTGAATTGCGAATGGGTCCCTGCGGGCAAGGGCTATCGGCTGGAAATGAGTGTTCCCTTTAAGAACCGCGAACGGAATTTTAATCTCGCGGAGGATGCTGAGAATCGGCACATCGTTGAGACTAAGCTTTGGGCCTGTGAATTCTTCGCCAACATGATTCCCGGGTCGAATAAGCAGATTGGCTATAGGCAGGACTTGATTTCATCGGCGGATCGAAATGCGATCATAGCTCCCTATGAAAAGGCGTTTCGCGACGCGCTGGCGGGGAAAAATGCGGATGAAATCAGCGAGACTCGGCTGAAGTACTCGGCCATTTCGGAAGCGGCAGGATCCCTTGACCACGTCAACATTGGCCACGTAATGCTTCAGATGAATAAGTCGGCTCGGGAGGCGTTTTGGCAAGGCGAACCGATGATGGCGGCATCGTTTCCTGGCAACGGATACAAAGTGTGGCCATCGGATTTTTTCTCTCGCACGAATACTATTTACTCGAACGGCCAATTGGTCACGGACGGTGAGAGCAACTACTTCGATTTCTTGCACTTTAATCCAATGACAGGCAACTTGGATACGCGAATCTATTCCTATTTTTCCTCGAAAGGACCGTACGGAAATTCACAAAGTGGATCGAGCAGTAGTGGTCCGTTTGGGGGGTCTTCCAGCAGCCATCCAGTTTCTCTGAAATTGAAAAAAATGCCCTTCTATCAAGACCTGTTGCCATGGCTCAAAATCACCGAAACTCCGGCCAAATTTTCCCAGGCTATCAATCAGGACACTGAGGAGTGGCTGTCGCCCTGGTTTGGCGGTCGGCGACGCCTAGGAGAGCATCTCCGGTGGCTGCATCGGGCTTCTGGCATTCCGATCGTGGCTCAGGCAGACCGAAGCTGCCTTTATAACTGGATCGCCCTAAAGCGGCCTTACAAAACTGCGAGTGAATATCTCAAAGGGCTAATGGACGAGTCTGAGGTTTATTGCCAAGAGGATCACGGGTACCTTGTCGCCCGAAACTTTCGGTTCTGGACGCATCGCCGCCATGAGGCCCCGGAAGCGGTTTGGCAAAAACTTGCGCCAGCCAAAGATGATGGTCCGATGGACTTGAATCGGTATGCAGCTTATGCTCTGGCTTTGCGAGAAGATCAGACTCAGTCGGTCGATCTTGGATACCCGCTTTGTGAGATTGACCTTGCAAGAGTGGCCCATTCCTACCAAATGCTTCGATTTTACGGAATGCTCAATGATGATCAACGGAAAACGGCTCGTCAGGAAGCTGGTTTAGGCGCAGAAAGTCTGACTGACACTCAACGATCAGAGATGAACTCCTTGTTGAAGACGGTGATTTTCACAGATGGATTCTGTTCGGTTGGAATGGCAAAGTATTTGTTCACCAATGGTCTTATGTCGAGTGACCTTCAGCAAATGCGCCTCCATTTGCAGGAGAGTGGCTTCCAGCAAAACACCAACCACGTTTATGATGAGGGATTCTGGAGTCGTTATCCGACCTTCAGGCACGGTAAAGGTCCAGGTCAACCAGGTCATGTTTCGCTTTCAGTTAGATAAGGAGCAGACGATTACCCAATCCATCTCGATTGATAAGTAGGGTCGTTCGTCTGGCTCGGCCCGAGGAAGTAAACTAATGACTGCCCATGGTTGAGCTTGAGACGTTTCCGAACCCGAACCCAAACCGCAATTACACGATCAAGCATGTGAACCCTGAGTTCACCAGCGTTTGCCCAAAGACGGGGTTGCCCGATTTCGCCACCATCGAGCTGGAATACATCCCCGGTGATGTCTGCATCGAGCTAAAGAGTCTCAAGTACTACTACCTCGACTTCCGCAACAAGGGAATCTTCTATGAGGCGGTCATCAATCAGATGCTCGATGATCTCGTTGGAGCCTGCAGTCCTCGGTGGATGCGAGTAACTGGTAACTTCAGCGCACGTGGTGGAATCCACTCAGTGGTCACCTGTGAATCTGGAAGTCGCTACTAGTCAGCTGAAAGCTGAAAGCTCAGATCTGTCTCAACTCTTCAATCGCTCGCTGAATCTCGTGGGCCTCGGTTTCGACTCGGCTGAGGTTCGCTCGGAGCGGTTCAAGGTCAATTTGAACTGACTGTTGGTTTTGGAGGTTCATGCTCCTTAACGTGTCGCGAGTCTTCAGAAAGGTTTGCTTGGTCAATTCAAGATGGGCCTCAGTTCGCTCAGCCTGGACCGCGATCGAGTCCCACTTCGAAAGTCGATCCGTCGCGAGTTGCAAACTTTCGTGATACGCCTCTTTTGCGATGGGGTCGGTGGTCTGGGCGATCAGCCCTTTAATGCGATTAATCTCTGCCAAGTTTTCGCTGTGGTTTTTGGAGCCGGATGACGTTTGCATCTCACTCGTAAGATTGGTTAAGTTTAAGGCCTGATCTAAAGCATTATACAAAACGGTGCGCCACGATTTCTTTTGGCTTGCATCAAGCACTTTAGTTTCTTCGATGTTTTTTAGACACTCCAAATAGAGTGTTTGGGGCTCATTCAGCGCCAATGCGGGTCGCAGGGCTTCAAGCTCTTGCCATGTCAAAAGGCTCGCGTTCCGCTCATAGGCCTTCATTCCGATGATCGCCCAAATACTCATGAGAGTCACGAAAACTAAGACTTTTCCTGGCTTACCCAAATGTTCTGCCGAGAAAGCAGTTGTGGCAATGACGCCAGCCAGGCCAATTCCCATCGCCACCATGCCTTTCCAGTATTCGGCAAACCAAATAGTTGAGTGCTTTGTCGCCGCCTGGGTAGCGGTTGCTTCTGTCAATGTCCCATTCATATGGGCTCCGGTCACGCTCAAAACCGCTTCGAAAATCGAAGCGTGGATGTCTTTTGGTGTGTAGCGCGCGCTCATGGTTTCATTTTATTACGGAAAGTCGGGATGATCGGTTATATCCATTTTTACGGTTATTCCGGTTTGATGAGTTCGTTCTTCATTCGTTCCAATTCAGAATCGATTTGCCCATGCTTGATGAGGGTGTCGCGGGCTTTGAAGAGAGTTTCTGCCGCTTGTCGGTTTGGACCTTTGTTGCTTAAGACAAAGGTTAGCGTTGCATTCAGTCGGTCAACCCATTCGATCTTATCTGGGCCAAGAATCGTTCTTGATTCATCAATCGCCTGTATGCAGTCTAAATAAGCGTACTGCTCCGATGGAAGATATAGGGCTCCCTTTAAGCTGTTGAGCTCCGGCCAAGTGAGGCGTCGATCCTGCTTTTGGTAAAGACGAATACTCAGAACAGACCAAAGGGATATGACTATTATTGATACAAGTACAGCTTGATTTTGGCTCAATAGGGTCAAAGCAATTGCAACGGTCACCAATCCGCCAACAAACCCGGCTCCGATTACCGCGAAGACTTTCGAGTAAGAGCTTGCTCGGATCTGGCAATACATCGTTGCGGCAGCAATCGACCGCTGATCCGTCAGCTTTCCATCCATGATTCCGGTCCTGACGGCATCTACTACCGTTAGGATCGAAGGGTGTATTGCTTCCGGCCCCGAAATATCTCTCACCCTTTCTTCTACGAGGTTCCCTTGCAAAGTTGGGGTTAATGTCGGTCGTTACCACTACACGAATCAGGCAAAATATCCGTAATGCGACACATTGTAGCCATCGGTGGCGGCGGATTTAGTTCGGAGCCTGAGACTCTCGCGCTGGATCGATATATTTTGTCGCTGGTTTCGAAGCCAAAACCGAAGGTCTGTTTCATTCCAACCGCCTCGGCAGATAACCAGGGCTATATCGACCGATTTCACGAAGCTTACGGGCAGCAATTGGGCTGCGAAACCTCGCACTTGAGCCTCTACTGGCCCCACCGCCTCGATTTTGAGTCATACATGATGGAACAAGATGTGATTTACGTTGGTGGCGGGAACACCCGCAATTTGCTCGTGTTATGGCGAGATTGGGGCTTGGATACTGCGGTTCGAAAAGCCTATGAGAATGGTACGGTTTTGGCGGGGGTTAGCGCCGGGGCAAACTGTTGGTTCGATGAGTTCAGCACGGACTCTATGGGGCCGCTGGCACCTTGGAAAGGATTGGGGTGGTTAAAAGGAAGCTACTGTCCGCACTATGACAGCGAGGAAGACCGTCGCCCTTCGCTGAAGCGCATGCTGGAGGCCAGGGAAATTGGGCCTGGACTGGCCTGCGAAGACCGGACGGCGGTTCATTTTGTGAATGAAGAGTTGCATCGGTGCGTTTCATCGAATCCTGGCTCAGGCGTTTTTCGAGTGGATGTGAAGGGCGAGTTTGAATTGCCGACCGACATGATTGTCTAGGGCATTCACTTTCCAGTTAGTCAAGCGAAAGCGAAAAAAAAAGAGTTCATTGTCGGGAGAACAATGAACTCTTTTTGTAAGAGAAATCCGGGCGGGACACTTTGAGGACTTCGTTCCAGCACATGGTAGTGCTTAATTGAATTTCAGCAAAGCAGGCTTTGCAGGCCAAAGCGATTGCAGGCAATCGCACTCCCAAAGGAGCATCCGCCTGCAAAATACTCCGACCTTAGACAACAACTTCGCTTCGTCGTTCGGAGACCCGTCGTTCGGAGTGATCGAGGACCTTCTTTCGGAATCGGAGTTGCTTTGGCGTGACCTCGAGCAATTCGTCATCGCGGAGCCAAGACAAGGCTTGCTCTAGCGAGAAATCCTTATGTGGGTCGAGCGACGCGGTCTGCTCCGACGTGGCTGATCGAATGTTGTTTGCGGCCTTTTCCTTGGTCGCATTAACGATCATGTCTTCGTCACGGCTACAGGCACCAACGATCATTCCGCTATAAAGGGCAGTTCCAACCGGATAGAACAACATTCCTCGAACCATGACGTCCTCGTAAGCGTATCGTGTCAACTTACCGGTGTCTTTCGAGATGAGAGAACCCTGGACGCGGAAGGAGATTTCGCCTTTGTACGGCTTGTATCCGTCGTACAGCGAGCCGATGAGTCCCAAACCACGGGTGAGCGTGAGGAAGTTTGAACGGAAGCCAATGAGACCACGAGTTGGAACGGAATATTCCAGCGAGTTCGTCCCGTTGTCGTTGGTTCTCATGTCCAATAGATCGCCCTTTCGGCGGCTCATTTCTTCCATGACTGCGCCAACCGCGTCTTCGGGGACTTCAAGCGTTGCCGCTTCGTTTGGCTCGAGAATCTTGTTGTTTTCGTCGCGCTTAAGAATAACCTGGGGTCGCGAAATCTGCATTTCGTAGCCTTCTCGTCGCATGGTTTCGATGAGGATTGCCAGTTGGAGCTCACCTCTTGCCTTTACTTTGACGGTGTCGGAAGCTGCGTCGGGGTCGACTTTAATTGAAACCGAAACTGCTTCTTCTTTCAGGATTCGGTCGCGAATCTTGTGGATGGTGAGGAACTTGCCGCCATCTTTGCCCGCAAGTGGCGAGTTATTTGCATAGAAGTTCATCGACAAAGTGCTTGGTTCGACCTTGATTGCAGGCAGTGCCTCGCTTGTGTCGATGATGGCAATCGTGTCAGAAATAAGAACGTTATCGAGTCCGGCAAGCATCGCGATTTCTCCGGCTGAAACCGACTCAACGTCCTTCAGGTCAATACCTTCGTAAGTCCAAAGTTTGCTGACATTAAAGGCTACTTTCTTAACAACATCTTCACGAATCATTTCGACGCGGTCGCCAACTTTGACGGTACCCCGGAGGACTTTTCCGCCGAACATACGTCCGAGATAGTCGCTGTAGTCAAGGTTGTTGACTTGAAGTCGGAACGGACCTTCCAGTTCGACCTTCGGCTCAGGGATGTGCTCAAGGATAGCTTCGAACAGCACTCGCATATCCATATCGTCATCGCCCGGATTTTTTCGAGCGTAACCGCCAATTCCTGATCCGTACAGAACGGGGAAGAAAAGAGCGTCTTCGTCGGCACCGAGGTCGATGAAGAGATCGAGGGTCTTGTCGTAGGCGTACTCGGGACGTGAATTTTCGCGGTCAATTTTGTTGACAAAAACGATTGGTTTGAGTCCGTTTTGGAACGCCTTTTTGAGAACAAACCGCGTTTGGGGCATTGGCCCTTCGTTGGCGTCTACAACCAGAAGAACGCCGTCGACCATGCTCAGAACTCGCTCAACTTCGCCACCGAAGTCGGCGTGGCCAGGAGTATCAACAATGTTAATTTTCGTATCGAGGTATTGGACAGACGCTACCTTGGACAAAATAGTGATGCCCTTTTCGCGTTCGAGATCGTTGCTATCCATGACACGAATGCCCATGTGCTGGTTCTCACGAAACGTTCCAGCTTGTTTAAAAATAGCGTCTACGAGGGTCGTCTTCCCGTGATCAACGTGCGCAATGATGCCTATATTCCGTATCTTGGGGGACATATAGATTCATTTTACCGTTTTTCGGTTACCCTTCACTCAGAACACGCTCCGCAAGCACCAGTGCAGCGTAGTCATCATAGGGCTCTTGGGGAGTCTGGAGAGTGGCTGGCCAGAGTTTTCTCCAACCTTTTCTGGGATTGTATTCCCAGTACCTTTCTCGGGCCTGAATCGTGGTTTCTTTCTCGTCAACGACGAGAATTCCCATGCTTGGAAGGTGGCGTCGGAGGTCGGTTTTGACTTTCTTTGATCCAGTCGAATCGCCGATGATCACGAGATGAAATTCTTCGATGATGTAGGCCTCGTGGAGTTTCACGATGACTGACTCGACGGGCACGACTTCGTGCCACAAAAGCTTGATCGACATATCTTCATCGCGTTGAACCAGGGCCATGCCGCACTTGGACGTGCCGGGGTCGATCGACAGAACGGTTTTCTTGGTCATCGAACCTCAAGGGTGATTTCTAAGGGGTCGCCTGCTCTCGTGTCTTGTTTGGCGATGGCGACGAGGCGTGCTTGTCGGGGAACCGCTTTGACGCTGGCTACCGCGCCAAGCAGTTGATCCTGGGTGAACTCGCCGAACGATTCGCCGTCTTTTGCCTGAACCGGGATCATGTGGCGGACTCGGGCGCGGGTGTTGACGAAAGCGCGGAGGAATTCGCGAATTGAGTTGAGGATTTCGATTTCGCTGGATCGGCCGTCGATTCGGGTTTCGGTGATGATTTCGCCCTTACGGAAAACGATGGGATTTGGTCCAAATTCGAGTCTGAGAACCACCGATTCATCGTCGAAGAAATTCATTCTGGCTCGGGCGATGATGAGGGTGTCCTGCGTCGATTTTCGTATTTCGTTTACGAAGTACTGTTCCGTTTCAGCTTCTGTTAGGATACGGCGGGTTTTGAGATCCGCAGACATAATTCCAGCCGAACCAGTGAAGAATTCATTGCCCGGCTTTGCGCCACCCGAAGATGCTACGGTTTTTGCCCTTCGGATAAGGGTTCGATAAATATCTTCGGCTTGGGTTTGAGAGGGCTTGGGGGGAATTGGCATCCGAGCCAATTCTTCTTCTCGAACAAAGGAAATTGCCTTGGTCCGATAGAATCGGTTGTTCTCGTCGATGGCGGACTGGGCAGCAGTTTGCGCTTCAGCCAACTTCCGAAGTACCTCGTCGTACTGAGCCGATGCCTCAATGAGAGCAGATTGGGCCTTTTTCGTATTGGCTTCGGCCGAGGTCTTTTGAGAACGCAAGGTATCGATATCTGTGCTGAGGGTTTTCACTTGCACAAGTAAAGTGTTCTTAGCCGTTTCAATTTCTTCGTTGGCTTTTTGAAGTTTCGAGTTCGTATTTGTCAGCTCAAGGTTTTTGGAACTTATTTGGCCATATTTGCCCACCGCATTTTTGAAATCCTCTTTGGCTTGCTTTAGCTGTTCCTGGTCCTTCGTCAATTGGGCATTAATGGTAATCAATTGACCTTTGGCTACTTCATACTGACTTTTCGCCTTTGCTCTCTCCTGATTTGCTTGAATAACTTTTTGTTCAGCTTGTTTGACGGAAGATTGAAGTTCGGCAAGCTTTTTCTTTTGCTGTTGAACTTTGACATCGCTCTGTTTCAGCAGTGCTTCATTTTGGGCGGTCGAACTTTGCAAGACCTTGTTGGAATTGGCCAACTTCGCGTTTTGGCGTTCACCTTCAACCAATTGAGAGTTGATCTTGCTGACTTCTTTGGATTTTTGCTCGAGGTCGCGAACGATTTCGCTTCCTTTTTGGAGCCAGGTTCGGAAGGTAGAGCTGACGGAATACAGCAGGGTCATCGTGATAATTGGAATCAACATTCCCGCGATGACGACGCTGATTCGGGCGACATATTTGGGTCGAATTCGCTTGATCGACAGCCTTTTCTTGCCAATTTTATAGCCGAGAATATCGGCGAGGTAGGCGGAATAACCGCCGATCGCGATGACTAAAAGGACAAAGAAAAGTGATTGTGGATCCAAATTATCCTGTGTTCCTTCGCCACATTATAACGACTGCTGCACCCAGTCCGAGAACAATTGGCGTGAAAGATGCGACGAATGGGGGAATTACACCGCCCATGGCCCATACATTCATGAAGTTTGCGAGGGTCATGTATGCGAACATGATGCCGACGGCAAGGGCAAATCCGGTGGCGGTTCCGGCCCGGTGGGACCGAATACCAAGGGCTGCACCAAGTACGCCGAACACCAGCGCGGCGAGTGGCACGGCGAATTTATTGCACAGCCAATACTGCCGGTTTCGATACTGTTCAGGGGTGAGCGATTTGTCGATGTCAGCTTTCGCGAGTTCTTCTCGAAGTTCCGCGATCGTGAAATAGTCTGGATTTTTTCGTTCCTGGACTCCAATCTTTTCGGGTGGATCCTTCAGTTTCGGCAGTTGTCCGGGCCAGATATCGCCAGTTATTATTGTGAAATCTTTGTTATCTGCACTGAAGAGTTTTGCCGGGCCAATGATTCGCCATTCTTTGTTTGACTCGAAATGAAGTCCCTTTGCCTCAAGGTAGAGCGTTGGCTCTCCGTCGTTATCGAGAGCCTTGATCGTCACTCCGGTTAGCGTTCTATCGCCCAAATTGAAGTCTTTCGCCATGATCATGGCCTTCAGAACGTCGTTTTCGACGATCGGTTGAAACGTTGGGTGGGAGGTTTTCTTTTTCAGGCTTTTGGATGCGACATCGGTGAGACTTTCGAACTGCTTGACGGCATTGGGTACCAGGGTGTTGTTGAAATAAAACGTCAAGGCGGCGACGCCCAAGCTAAACAGGGCTGCTGGGCGAATAATTCGATAGATGCTGGCCCCACCAGCGCGGAGGGCGACGATCTCGGAGTCACCGGAAAGGCGACCGAAGGCGAGAAGCGCTCCAAGGAGGGTTGCCATCGCGAAGCCTTGAACCAAGATGGGCGGCATCATCAGGAGGGTGATTCTGATGATGAGAGGCACGGGAATTCCTTGAACGACATAGTCCGCGATTCGCCCTAAGTAGGTTGCGGCCAGTAGCAAAGAGGAAAACATGGCGACACCGAAGAGCCATGGTCCTAGCAACTCTCCTGCAATCAGCCGATCAATTTTTTTCATTGCCTTCGAATAAATCTGTTCCGAACTGGTGCCCCAAGTAAAGCTTGCGGACTTGAGGGTTGTCGGAGATTTCTTTGCTCGTGCCTTCGGCTACGATTTTGCCGTCGATGAGGATGTAATTTCGGTCGGTGATGCGGAGGGTAGCGGCAACGTTGTGATCGGTGATGAGAATTCCGATTCCTCGGCTTCGAAGTTTAAATAGGATTTCTTGTATTTCTTCGATGGTTACGGGGTCGATTCCCGTAAACGGTTCATCGAGGAGGATGAACATGGGCTCGGTTGCCATTGCCCGTGCAATTTCAACTCGTCGGCGTTCGCCGCCCGAAAGGACTCCCGCAACTGAATCGAGTCGACTCGTAATATGCAGTTCTTCGGCTAATTCGTCGACTTTGGCTCGTTGCTCTTTTTTCGATTTACCCGCAAGTTCGAGGACCAATAATAGGTTGTCGCGAACGGACAGTTTTCGAAAGACAGAGGTCTCCTGGGGAAGGTATCCGACACCCGCTCGGGCGCGTTTAAACATTGGCCACTTAGTGATCTCTTTGTCATCGAGAAAAACCTTTCCGTCATCGGGTTTGACGAGGCCGACGGTCATATAGAATGAAGTCGTTTTGCCAGCGCCGTTTGGGCCCAGGAGTCCGACGATTTCGCCCGTATTGACGGTGAATGAAACGCCATTCACGACTTTGCGGCCCTTGTAAGATTTTTGAAGATTCTCCGCGATTATCTTCAAGCTCCACCGTTCTTTTTCTTAGATTTTTCGTCGACTTTCTTTGGAGTGTCGCCTCGGTAAACCGTGCTTTTCACTTGCTTACCTTGGGGAGCGATGAATTTTAGTTTTATGATTTCATTCTTCTTGTTGAGTTCAAGAACAAGGCGGTCTCCACCTTCGACGGTTGCTACTTCACCGGTTGCATCGACATTTTGGAGTTCGAGATTTCCTTCGAGAGTTACTTCGGGATTTTTTGAGTCGCCGCTAATGGTGTATCGCATTTGGTCGGCCCTTGCGGTTACCTTTTGAAGCTTTTCGCCATCGGCGTCCCGAATGAGTTGAACTCCGGTCATATGGATTGGGCCATGAACGATGGCGGTTTGGATTTCGGAAGTCTCTTTCTTCTTATCATCGATTACTGTTTTGAACGTGATGGTTGCTGATTTTGAGGTCGTGGTCATCGTTGAGTTGGTTTTATTTGGCGTTTTGCTCCCGTCTTTTTTAGTGGTCGTGCCGTCGGACGTACCTTCGAACGACACTTTGACATCGCCATTGATTGTGATTTCCTTGAGCGAATCTTTGATATCGTAGTCGGCGCTACTTCCAGTTGCGTCTACCGAGCTAGCTTTTCCTTTTTGGGTGAAGTGAATTCCTTCGGTCATTCGAACCTTATCGACTTCGGTTACTGCGTTCTTTTTAAAGAAGATCCCAGTCGCTTTGCCGCAGGTCATGATGGTTTCGGCACCTTCGATTGCGCGTTGAATTTGGACGTTTCCGGTTAATTCGAAGCTTCCTGGGGCAGTTGGCCCGTTTCCGGGAATGAGGAACCCCTGGTTGCCTTGAATCGTCACCTTTGGATTTTTCGCGTTATCTCGAAAGATGATCGGCTTTTGGGCCACTGCCAGCGAAAAGAGGCTGAGGAGGACGATGAGTTGGAGACGTTTCATTTCTTAAAATATTCTTTGGAAGAGGCGACTTTTGAGAGATCGGAATTGGTGTAAAGTGCATCAACGGGCCCTACGACACCGCTTTCGCTAACGAGAGTTACCTCTCCACTAGCCTTAAACAGTTTTAAGTCTGCCAACCATTCCACCTTTTTTGCTGCTAACTCCGTTTTTGATCGTTTCGAGGTGACAATAATGCCGCCATCTAATATAAGACGATTGACAGCCTTATCTGCCTCAGCATGATCGGCAAAGAATGTACTGGCGATCTCACCTTTTTCATACGCTTCGCCTTTTACCTTGAACATGAAGCCAGATTGCTTTCCATTGACGATGGCAATATTGGCACTTTGCCAACTGATGTGCCACTGTGTTTCGCGTGTCTGATTACCTTTGGGGCCAACAAACTCCGTTCGTGTATCTTCGGCGGGGCCGATGGCGACGGCAAATGGCTCGGCTTTCTTGGTGTTTGCCGGGGCATTATTGGATGCAGAATTGTTTGAAGCTTCCGGTTTGTGTTTAGCACACCCGGTCAGAACCGCGGCAATCATGAGCGCTGAGGCAATTGTGCGGATGAATCCCTCCTCGCAAATTTTCCTTGGTGTTGCCCGGCCAGTTGTCCGCAGGCAGCGGCGATATCATGCCCTCTTTCGGTTCGCTCGGTGACGTTCATTCCGGCTTGTTCTAAGATTCGTCGGAAATGACGAACTCGGTCGCGGTCGGGACGTGCAAATCCATTTCCGGTATCGACCCAGTTAAATGGAATAAGGTTAATCACATTTGGCATGCCTTTGAGGAGAGGAATAAGGGCTTTTGCTTGCTCGGGCGTATCGGTCACGTCCTTGATGAGCAGGTATTCAAAGGTCACTTTTCGGCTCGTCGTGGTTTGATAATCTCTCATGGCGCGAACGACTTCGCGTACAGGCCACTTTTGGTTGACGGGCATGAGGCGATCTCGCACTTCGTCAAAGGGAGAATGGAGGGAAAGGGCGAGGTGGATTGGGAGTCGCTCCTTGGCCAATTCTTTGATTTGCGGAACGAGGCCGACGGTCGAAACGGTGAGATGTCGATAGGATAGTCCGATGTCTTCATGCAAGAATTTGAGCGCCTTAATTAGGTTCTTTAAATTCAAGAGCGGCTCTCCCATTCCCATAAAAACAACGTGGGAGATTCTTCGTTCCGTCAAACTTTGCAGCAAGAGATATTGGCCAACGATTTCACCCGCCGTAAGGTTTCGGTCAAAGCCTCCAAGTCCAGTAGCGCAGAATGTGCATCCCATCGGACAGCCGACCTGGCTTGAAATGCAACATGAGACCCGGTCTTTGTACGGCAGCAGGACACATTCGTATACTTGGTTATCGCCGTTGTGGACGAGGAGTTTTTCGACCCCATCGACAGATTTTCGATGGGTCGCAATTTCTAGCGGTGAAATTTTATAGTTTTCGGCAAGCACTTCTCGAAAGTCCTTCGGCAAGTCTTGCATGTTGTTGAAGTCTGTTTCAGCGCGAGTGTAGATATGGTGTGCAAGTTGTTTACCTCGCATTTTCGCGTCTTTTCGGTCCGGGAACAGGGCGGCAAGCTCGACACTGTCGAGTCCGATGAGCGGCACCTTCGGTATTTCCACCCCCAGAGTTTACATGGATATTGCTAGGAAGCCGACAACTTGACCGCCTTTACCTAGCCAATGGACGGCACCTCGACAAAGCGATAGGCACTTTAACCCGAACTATGCAGCTTGCTCGAACACCACTTCTTTCACACTGGTTAGCTTGAGTTCGCGTTTCGCAAGTCGTCGTTTGGCCATTTCGATGCTCGGCAATTCAATGCATTCGTACCCGAACCAAGCAAACAGCAGCGACAGAATTAATTGAGCAGGAATAACCACAATTGGCGACCAATTGTGAGGGACCACTGCCAGAGCAATCGGATGTAATAGATACAGTGAATAGCTGACTTTCCCAAGCCAAAGAATCCACTTTGGGAAAGTAAGAGATCGAGCTTTGAGCATGAAAAGAAAGAACAAATAGCCTGTCGCGACACTCAGAATTGCGCAAAACTGAGTTGGCTGCAAGACATCCGTCAGAGATCGGGTCGCACTGTAGTTGACGATTGATGACCCGACAGTGACGCCAAGACACAGCACCATTACAGCTATCGCCTCACTCAGTTTGAACTTGCCCGTAAACCAGCGGAATAGTGCTAGGCCAGCGATAATTGACCCGAAGACCGCGGATGCTCCGGCGGGGAATCGGATATGAAATTGATAGGGAAACACGATCGAACTCACTCCAATAGCGACCAGCAGCGAACCTGCAATGAGCCAAGTCCGGCCAAGAAATCCCTTTATGAAGGCGACCGAAATTGCGGAATACAATACCAGTTCAAGCCCCAAAGTCCAGGCAACGGGATTTATTTCTGGCACTTGGGCAAACCCTTGAAGCATCGATATATTGGCGATCCATACTTTCAGGCTTCCAAGATCAGTGCCATTGAGTGACGCAATGCCCGCTATTGGTAGCAAGCCAATGAAAAGTAAACTGAACCAGTAGGCTGGAAACAGGCGCATGAATCTGGCCCGCCAGAAAGCTTTCAAATCGCCATGCTGCTCCAGGCTTCGTGGAACAATGAATCCGCTGACTAGGAAAAAGGCAACCACTCCGAATCGACCAGGGCTCCATACGGTTGAGAAAAATGATTCGATACCGGGCGATAGCGGCCAAAGAAAGTGTTGGAACACTACCGCGATTGCAGCAAGGCCGCGAATAGCATCAAGAAATTGCCATCGCGATACGACTGGAGTTGTTGAGGTGCCCACCCATGGTTTTCATTCCACTTTTCGGACTAAAATCCCTACGAAATTATTGCCTAGGAACTTCTTTGGCAAGAAATCGTTATTACATGCACGATCTAATCGTACAGAAAAGAAACAATGAAAAAAACTGGTTTTGTACTAACCCTGGCTGCATGCTTCGTCGGTGTCTTCGGAGCACTGCAGGCAGACAAGTGGCTTTCGGCGCATAACAAGCCGGACGACATCTTCGCCCAATCGACACCATCCAGCTACGGAAAAATTCGGCCGATCAACTCGGATCCTCTTCCCGCTCCTGCCTTTGACTTTCGCGATGCGGCTAAAAAGGCAATGCCAAGTGTGGTCTCGGTCGACCGATATGACAAGATGCGAGGCTTTATGGAGTCTCAGGCAACTGAACGAGAAACGGGCACTGGCTCGGGTGTGATCGTCAGCGCCGACGGTATTGTTGTCACTAACAACCACGTCGTCAAAGCGATGACCAATCGACGCGGTCAAGCTGGCGAGCCTCCTCGGATAGTTGTCCGACTTTATGACGGACAAAAAGTTGATGCCAAAATTCTCGGCACCGACGAGCGGTCTGACCTCGCGGTACTCAAAATCGAAGCCAAAAACCTTCGACCAATTGAACTCGGAACAAGCAGTACGCTTGAAGTTGGGGAGTGGGTCATGGCCGTCGGTAACCCGCTCGGTTTTGACAATACCGTCAGTGTTGGCGTTGTCAGTTCCACCAAGCGCAACCTTCCGGTCGGAGACCAGGGTCTCGTCGAAGGAATCCAAACCGACGCGGCGATCAACCCAGGAAACTCGGGCGGTGCGCTTTGCAATGCCCAGGGTCAATTGATCGGGATTAACAGTGCGATCGCTTCGGGAACGGGTGAATCGGTTGGAATCGGATTCGCGATTCCGGTTGATCGCGCCAAGAAGGTTGTCAACGACATCGTTAAGTTTGGCCATGCCAAGTATCCCGTTCTCGGGATTAGTTACGACGGTCGGCTTGTTGGACACTTCGATGACCCCGATTATCGAGCCTATGTCGGCAACATCATCAAGCGAACTGACTTCCCAACGACTGGCTTACTGGTCGGTGAAGTGAGTGGTGGAGCAACTGGATCCGGAATCTCGAAGGACGATTTCGTTCTTGAAGTCGAAGGACAAAAGATCGAAACGACCTTTGACCTCAACAAGGTGCTTTTACCCAAGAAGGTAGGAGACAAGGTTAAGGTCAAGTACTGGCACGCTGGGCAGACCAAGGAAACTTCGATTTCCTTGGCTGAATCGCAAACAAACATCTAAATTTAACTAAGTTTAGAGTGCGGACCGACGCAAATAAGCGTCATAAAATATGGAAGAAGCTCCTCAACCGAAACCAATCGACTGAGGAGCTTTTCTCTTTATCGTTGAATAATATGGCTCGCTATTCTGATGGAATCGCTGAATTTTTAAACGTCCTTCCCGGTATTGTCCGCCAACGAATTGAAGATGTTGGCACTGCAGGTTTGATTGAAGTCGTGCTCGACTACGGACGACCTGCTGAAGTTCGCTACAACGACCACGTTGAACGGTACACCGATGTTGTGGTGACGGAGCTTGACATTGACTTTGTCAGCAAATCTCTTGGTGAATTTGGAACCGACAACCGAGCAGGCATCGAACGGACTTTGCATCGCATTTCGGCGATTCGGAACCGACACCACAAAATTGTCGGACTCACTTGCCGAGTTGGTCGCGCAATGGAAGGGACCATCGACATCATTGACGACATAGTGCGGTCTGGCCAATCCATTTTGATCCTTGGCAAGCCAGGCGTTGGCAAAACAACTAAGTTGCGAGAAGTTGCGCGAGTGCTGGCCGACGAGGTCAAGAAACGAGTCGTCATCGTTGATACCTCCAACGAAATTGCGGGCGATGGCGACGTCCCCCACCCTGGAATTGGCTTTGCCCGTCGCATGCAGGTGCGAATCGCCGCCGAGCAGCACAACGTGATGATCGAAGCGGTTGAAAACCACATGCCCGAAGTCATCATCATTGATGAAATCGGTAACGAAGCCGAGGCGATGGCGGTTCGGACGATTGCCGAACGGGGTGTCCAACTGATTGGTACCGCCCACGGCCAGACCCTCGAGAACCTCATGCTCAACCCATCGCTTGCGGACCTGATCGGCGGAATCCAAGCAGTCACGCTTTCGGATGCCGAGGCCCAGCGCCGGGGGACTCAAAAAACGGTTCTCGAGCGTAAGTCGCCACCTACGTTTGACGTTGTCGTCGAGTTGTTGGATTACGACCGGCTTGCGGTTCATCACAACGTGCAAAAGACGGTTGATATGATCCTTCGTGGCGTTCCACCGAGGCCCGAAATTCGCGTCCGAACGGATGTAGGTAAGGTCGAAGTTGTTCAAGAAGAGCAAACTGCCGATCTGCCAGATCCGGCCTTTAACCAGCGCTTCCCATCGCTGGCCAGAAATGGAAAGCGGCGAGATGATGGAGACAGCGGTAAGCCTATCGAGCCGAAGCCAGCAGTTCCGACTTCTGGGCCAGATTCGACGGGAATGGTTCGAATTTTCCCTTATGGCATCGCTCGGACGCGGCTCGAACGAGCGATCCGCGAGAAAAAAGTCGGCGCTATGGTCACTGCCGACATTGAAAGCGCGGACGCGGTGATGGCCATTCGCTCAACATATCAAAGTAAGCCAAGAAAGATTCGCGAGTTGGCAGGAAAGAATGTTAAGACGATCGTTGTCCGGTCGAACACTTTTGCGAATATTGCCTCTGCTTTGGATGATCTGGTGAAAGGCAACGTTGAGACCGTATCGACCTCATCGCGTATGGATGAGAAAGCCTTTGCTGAAGTCCAAGCGGGAATTGAAACGGTGTTGCAAAGCGGAAAGCCGTTTGAGCTGAGTCCTCAGTCGCCTTCGATTCGAAAGGCGCAATTTCAGTTGATTGAAGCTCGGCGATTGGCGAGTGAGGCGATCGGCGAGGATCCGAACCGCAGGGTCCGGATCTTGCCGACACGGATGAGCTAGAGAGTCCCCAGTCATCAGTCGATGGTCGTCAGACTCGTGACTGATGACTGTTGGCTGATGACTATTTACAGCTTCAGATCGATGATGCCAGTGATGCCGACTTCATCGACGGCTTTGATGTCTTTTTCGATCGTATCCGAATCGATTGGGATCATCGCTCGGATTTTGATCTCCTTGCCGAAGAGGTCTTGATCGAGTTGGGCAACCGCCTTAACCTTTTCAACCTGTTGGCGTGGACCGCAGACTTGCACCATTCCAATTGCCTGTCGGCTGCTGATGCCGCCGCTAATAATTGGAACCACCTTCGTCATGAGCGACGACTTCGCATCGCGCTTCTCCAACTTATTCAGGGCTTTGTTGATGTCGCCGCCAAATCGCTTGACCACTTCTCTGATGCCAAGAAGCTTGATGACTTGGGCGACCTGAGGAGCCGCGAATGGTGCCATCAACGCGACAAGCAGGATTGGAGCTACGATTTTAGTTGTACGAGAAAATCTCATACATTCATGATACGGGATAAATAGCGTCTAGCTATCAGCTTCAAGCTGCAAGCCTTTTAACCCTCGTTCAAATACTCTTTCACTTTGCTGGCTAATTGCTGAGTCATGGTTGGAACCGAGGCGATTTCTTCGGCGGTTGCCTTTCGGATGGCGTCTATCGAGCCAAACGTTCGAAGCAGCATCCGTCGGCGACGCGGGCCAACGCCCGGCACTTCATCGAGCACCGAACCATTGAGACGCTTGTCACGAATCTTTCGGTGGAAAGTCAATGCGAAACGATGAGCCTCATCCCGCAGCTTTCTGAGGAGCATGAGGCCGGGGTCGGTCATTGGCAAGACGACTTCGCGATAGGAATAGCTACCGTCGAGATTCTTGTGGGTTGGTGTGAAGATCAGCTCTTGTTTTTTGGCGAGGCCGATCATTGGCACGGTCAGCCCTAAATCGTCCCTGGCTTTGAGGGCTGCACTTAGTTGTCCTTTGCCACCATCAATCATGATGAGGTCGGGCAAATTGATGAATTTCTCATTGCCATCCAAATAATTTCTGAGCCGACGCATGATGACTTCGTTCATCATCGCAAAGTCGTTAGGAGTCTCCTGTAGGAATTTGATTTTGAATCTTCGATACTCGGCCTTTGAAGCGGAGCCGTTTTCGGTAACGACCATCGAGCCGACCGGGGCAGTGCCCTGAATATTGGAAATGTCATATCCTTCGATTCGTAGGGGCAAAGTTGGGAGTTGAAGTTCTTCATAGAGTTGCTGCATCGCAGCGGCGGCCCAATCCTCGTTCACCTCAACTTCTTGGCGGAAGGCAGTTAAGGCGAGTTCGGCATTCGTTGCTGCCATTTCCACCATTCGAAGCTTCTCGCCACCCGCTGGGACCTCGATGGTGACTGCGGAGCCTTTTTTCTGCCTCAGCCACGCCTGAACGATGTTGATTTCTTCAATTTCGACGGGTAACAATATCTCGCGGGGAACCTCGGGAGCACTCGCGTAATACTGCTTGACGAATTCCTGGACTGCCACTCCTGGTGCCGCATCAGTGGCACCGTCCAAAATGTATTGATGTTGGCCGATGAGCTTTCCGTTACGGATATAGAGCATCTGAATTGCGGCTCCTCTTTCGTCTTTCACCACCGCGATAACATCTTGGTCGACTTGGTCGGAAGAGAGCACTTTTTGACGCTGCAACGTGTGATCAATGGCATTCAATTGATCGCGAATATAGGCGGCTTTTTCGAAGTCCAGTATTTCCGCAGCGGCTTCCATTTCGGTTTTTAGTGACGTTACAAGCGAGTCTTCCCGTCCTTTAAGGACATGGCCGACCTGCTCGATGACTTTGTCGTATTCAGCCTTCTTTGCGAGCCCCGCGCACGGAGCCAGACAACGCCCGAGATGGTAGTACAGGCAGGGTCGTTGTTCGTTCCTGCCGCTCCAACTTTTGCCGCACGGGATGAGCGGAAAGACCTTGTGGAGGAGTTGAAGCATGTCTCGGACGGCGTATGAGCTTGAGTAAGGGCCGAAGTATTGGGCACCGTCTTTTCGCAACTGCCTCGTGAAGAGTACGCGAGGAAAGGCTTCTTTGGTGATGGTGATGTACGGATACGACTTGTCATCTCTCAGCCGAACGTTATAGGGCGGTCGATGCTGCTTGATGAGGTTGCATTCGAGGACCAATGCTTCGAGTTCAGAGTCAACGACAATCCATTCGATATCGTGAATCTTGCTGACCATTCGTTCGATTCGAATTCCGTGTTTGGTTGAAGTTTGAAAGTAGCTACGGACTCGATTTCGCAGCACAATGGCTTTGCCGACGTACAACACTTCACCTTTTTCGTTCGTGTAGATGTAACAGCCCGGAGACTTTGGAACCTTTTTGAGCTTTTCAACTACCGTATCCGGTACGTTTCGAATAGGCATCTGTCTACTAGTCTAACCGATTAAATGTCATATGCTTGCGCAATTTCTGGGTTGGCTTTTATCCAATTATTTACTTCGGCGACACTTGGGACATTTTCGGTCGCCCCTAAGTTTGCAACCTTGAGGGCAGCGGCGGCGGCCCCAAATCGCAACGCATGATTTAGTGACATATTTTGAATCAGGCCATAGAGGGTTCCCGCCCGAAAAGCATCACCAGCACCAGTTGAATCGATGACGACCATTGCAGGGAATGAAGGGAAGTAGCGAGGATCATCGCCTGGTTCAACGACGTAAAGGCCAAGGCTTCCGTCAGTCAGAATCGTGGTGCAGTTGTGTTTTGCCGTCCAATCAGAGGCCCACTTCATGTTCAATTCGCGATTGCCACGCTCTCCGACCGAATCGGTTCCGAACTGACAAACGGCCCCCCGAGGAATGATTTCGTTGTCCCGAGAAAAATCCATGAGGTACAGCTTCATTTTCTTGGTATGCGCCATTTTCGCGGCGAGTCGGCTCGCGTTAGGAATATTGGGGTCCGCCGTAAACCAATGGCCCGCTTTAAAGGGAAGGGCATCGAACGGTGTGTGGTTGGCTTCTTCGTGGAAGCCGTAACCGAACATCGTTCGGTCACCATCGGCGGTCACGTAAACATCACAAACTGGCGTGGTTCCGGTTTTTTGTAGCAGGTGTACATCCAGACCCTTTTCGAGCAACTTCATTCGAAGCATTTCGCCGTCGTAGCCCGAACCTAGCGCGTTTCCAGCTAAAACGACTTCTTGGCGCCACATGGTGAGATAGCAGGCCGTATTCGCTCCCTCACCACCGAGAAGCTCGGTTTGATCTTCGACAGCACAATAGCCCCCTTTCTTTGGGAGGCTACCTATTCGCCGTATGCAGTCGATGCAAATAGTGCCAAAGACCAAAACCACCGAGCTAATTTACCGCTTTGAGTACGATGGACGTAATGGTATGGGTCTTAGGAATCGTTTTTCTTACGTTTGTCATAGGGTTAGCCGCCTGGTTATTTCGCCAATCAGAGGCGAATCGAAAGGTTTTGACTGGGATTCCGAGAGGACGGCGAGTATTTTTCGCTGTAGTCGCTTGTCTCTTATCTTTCGCATCAGCCTATGGTGCGTTGGTGGCGGCATCTACAATTACAAACTGGAATAACCCTTCGATTTTGGGTTCTCTTGGTGTACTTTGCTGTATGCTCGGATTTGTCGGTCTGCAGGTTGCATCCATGCTTTGTTTGGTTTCGGTCGCGATTGGATCAGAAACCCCGGACGATTCAAAGCGTTCATAATCTAGGGATATCATGAAATTTAAAGTTTTTCTCGCGCTTGGCATTGCCTTAATCTCATCGTTTGGCTACTCACAAGAGGTCACCCAGGCTGGAAAGGATGTTGATCAAATCATTTTGAAGATCAACAAGCTCAACATTGTGAAGTACGTCACGCCGCTCCTGCTGAAAAAGGACCAACTCAATGCTCTGATGTCAACAATCGAGAAGTGCCGAGCTAAGCAATCAGAAATTGTCGCGCTCGACGCTATGGAATTTAAGAAGCAGAAGTTGGAAGCGGAGATTGACAAAGCTCTGGACGATGCAATGAACAACGGAAGCTATCCAAAGCGTGATCTTCAGAGCAAGGTTATTAAGATTCAAGATGCCTTGTTGATGCGACGAAAAATTGCCACCAACGAGATGGTTGAAATGCTCCTCGAGACTTGCAAGAAGCAATTGAACGAGGGTCAACTTGCAGTGATGAGGAACCTGACCGATCCAAACTATGTGGAAGGCGAAACCAAAGCTTCGAAATTACCTGACGACGAGCGGACTAAGCTTTTTATTCGGGAAATCTTGCTCAGCCCACTCACTTACGACATCTTTAAGCAATTGGCAAAGCACGCTCAATGAGCGAAGTAAGGGCTCAGAGCATCCCAACGAAAATCGCAAAAGCGCGCCCGACGTGGTTCGCTTTTTGCCGTTGGTTTGTCCGAGTCTTCTTTTATCGACTTGGGGGTGGATTTCGGTCCATCGGTCGTGAAAATATCCCCGCAACTGGTCCGGTCATCTTTGCGCCGATCCACCTGAGTCATACGGACCCACCTGCGGTTGCATGCGGTTGCAGTCGTCGACTTAGGTTTATGTCAAAGTCGGAAATGTTTGAGAAGAAGTTCTTGGGCGGCCTGATTGCATCGCTTGGAGCCTTCCCTGTATCTCGAGGCGAAGGCGATACGGAATCCGTCCGGACGTCCATTGAATTGTTGAATTCGGGCGAGGCCATTTTGATTTTTCCCGAAGGCACTCGAGGTGACGGAAAGACAATGAATCCGATTAGCCGCGGAGTGGGGCTCTTGGCCAAAAAGACCAATGCCCAAATCATTCCGGTTGCACTCATCGGAACATTTGATCGATTGCCCAAAGGGTCAGGAAAGCTCAACCGCAGCGTCGTGACGGTCGTTTACGGAAAACCATTTACGTACGCCGAGGTTTGCCATGACAGTAGCGAGAAGGCGAATCGGATTACGTTTTCGAGAGAACTCAGTCGGCGAATCGTTGAGCTCTGCAATGCCCACGGCCTGATGGTTAAAAGCGGTGAGAATAGTTCAGACCCAGCATCAGAATCCCGTCCTGAGTGATGACTCGACCGTGAATTTGGTTTTGCAAATTGAGATCGAAACCCGTTGAAATTCTGACTCCATTGTGCTCGACCAAGAAACGCAAATTACTGGAGAACGGCAAAGAGACGCCGACAAAGCCCGAGTTGAGATGGCCGAATTGGACCCCCATCGTGACTTCACCGTTGGCGCCTTTTTCTCCGACGTCCAGTAATTCGCGGAATGTAAAAGCAATGTAGGTTCTTCGTCCATCAACCGTTTCGTTGAGACCGTCGAGCATTCCGACCGAAATACCGGGGGAGAGCGCAGCGACAGGAGAGACAAAATTGTAGGCAAAGTCGAACGTTCCGTGGCCATTTTCGTTGGCTCGAATTCGTTGACGAAAATTAAATTCAATTCCGGTCAGCGGTGAATAACCGATCATGCGGTCGCGAGACCCACCTTGGTTCAATCCTTCCATATCGGAAACCTGGAAAGTGCCCATGCTGAGCGATCGTCCAATGGGGACATCGATGAGACGGTCGCCAAAAGCGATTGCCCCCAAGCTCAAAACACCAAGAATCACCCATACTCGCATGAATTTCAAGATACCTCTATCGACTTACTTTGACTATTCCAGGCTCTCCCTGATTGCCTTTGACAACAATTCTCACTGGCGAGAACTGCTTGATCACCCACGCGATAGTCATGAAGCGGGATGTTAATTCAGATACGTTAAATTCGGAGCTCTCGTCAGCAAAGCAGCTTGGTAGAAGGGCATGTTCGGCTGCTATCGCGTCAAGTGCGGCCTCCGTTGCGATCCAGTCGTAGCACTTTTCAAACGCCTCTTGGGCGACCTGCTCGGCGGGCAGTTTTTTGGCACCCATTGCGCTGCCACCCCCTATTCCATGTTCAAACTTCATCCACACCGTGATTTGGATTCCTGCGATGTCACCGGGCAATTCGTGGATTTCACAATTAAAGGTGGCTTTTACAGAGTGGGCAAGCTTTTGTAGGTGTGACGCCGCGCGGTCGGCAATCGCGTGACTGAGTTTTGAATAGCTAATTGAGGCTTCCAGTACCATGGCTCGACCTCGGTTATTGAATCTAACTCCCGAAAATGGGCCGGGTTCGATTTCAAAGTGGCAGCTCCCTTCCGCATCTCTCGAAAAAGCGGCGCGAATGATTTCGCTGTGAGTCTGCAAGTTCTGCTTTTGCCACAGGCAACCAAGTACGTTTTTATAGTAGTCGAACGTCATCGAGTTGTTTGAAAATGTCTCGCCTTCAACGTCAAATTCGGAATACCCTCCGCTTCGAGCCAGGATGGGGGCAAGGGCAGCGGCGATGACTAAAGCGTTGGAACCTCGACCAGAAAGGTTCCGCTCGGTCTTTACCAAGCCTTTGAGCGGCTTTACGGCCCGTTTGGGGACAAAAAGGAGGCTAAGGGCTCCCGGTGTTAATTCGGATGTATCGGCGTCGCAGACGGACGCGAGGGCCTTGATGAGGGTGATATCTTCGACGTCGAGACCAACAAACTTCGTCCCAGTGCGAAGATGCTCGATTTGAAAGCCCTGTTGGGTCAAAGCCGACATCGAAAGGGCGGACCGCAGAAGCGCTCCGCCACCTTCGCCATGAGACCAGTCGAGTTTGATCAAACTCGACATTAGATCTTGAGTTTAAAGATTGCGTATTCGACTATTTTGATGGTGTAGGCCAACATCATGAGGACGGCCGCTCCAACTGCGAACTGCGTGAAGGCGTCGCCTGTTTCGACGTTCTTGACTGCCCCTGCGGATGCATTTGTCAGGGCCTGACTTCCTTTCGAAATGAAATTATTGATTCCAGTAGCCAGTGGAACTCGAAGCAATATGTAAACGAGAACATAGCCGATAATGACCATGGGCATGGCCAGCTTATACTTGTGCTTTTGGTGTTCGTTATAGATGACGCAGGTCTTGCAGCGCTCTCGCTTGGCCGCATCGGTGAGTTTAGTGTTGCGTGGAATGGCAGCACCGGACATCAATGCTTCTTTCGAGACAGGCTTATTTTCCATGGCAGCGCGAATCACGGACTCTTCGCACATACATCCGACTAACTCTCGCCAGCAAGTCCGCTGAGCATGGTAGATAGGGCATTTTTCGCGAACAAATTTTCGGCAATAGGGCAGTTGCCAGCACTTGCCCATAAAGACGTTTTTGCGATCGCTTTCTTCGGTGACGCCTTTGCCATACTTGAGGCTGTCTTTTTTCGCCCCAACTTTCGACCGCTGATTGACACGGAGGGCAATATCGACGATCAGGATTGCGAACGCAAATCCAAGGTAAATCTTGCCCGCAAGTCCGAGCGCATTATAGCCAGCATCGACACCAACGTTCTTCCCTGGTTCGGCCATTTGCATTGCTGTTGGAAGAATCGAACTTGATAAAAAGAGAACGAAAGCGCCGCCCAAATTAACTGCGACCATGATCTCTTCTTCCCAGAAAAGCCATGCTGAGCCTGCGACCGTGCAAACTACGCCGATCAGCATTCCCTTCATCATGAGTTCGACACTGTTAGCAATGGTTGTCGCCTTGTTGATGTCGCCATTGGCAACCGTCATCAAGAAAATTGTCGCGATGACGCAAAAAATAAGCGTGCCAACCCCGCCCCAAAACGCATACTTGGCAATTGCATAGGGGATTTCTCCCAACATGTCGGGTTGAAATTCTGTCGGATCCTTTTTCTTTGACGTTGGAGGTCCTGGCTTCATAGTAATTTGCCTACTTCTTTAAATTGACGCGCTCGACGTACGAACCGCTACGAGTATCTATTTTTAACAGGTCACCAACGTTAATGTGAAACGGAACTTGAATCGACGCACCAGTTTCTACTTTGGCCCCTTTCGTTGCTCCTCCACTTACCGTATTTCCCCGTTCGCCTGGGTCTGTTTCAACGACGGTAAGTTCAACAAAGTTCGGTAATTCGTACCCCAAAACCTGCTCCTTGACTTGAAGACTGATGATTTCCATGTCTTCCTTTAAGAACTCGGCTTGGCTACCTAATGTGGCCATATCCACTGGTACTTGTTCATACGAATCAAGGTCCATCAAAACTGCTTCGCCCTGTTGTTTATACAGAAACTGCATTTTAACTTTTTCAAGATGAACTGGCTCGATTTTCTCACCTGAACGGAAAGTTTTTTCTAAAACTTGTCCAGACTTAACTTTTCGCAGTTTGGTTCGGACAAATGCACCACCTTTACCGGGTTTAACGTGTTGAAAATCCAACAACGTCCAAGTGTCGCCTTCCATCTGAAACGCCATTCCTGTCTTAAAATCGCTTGTATCTGCCAAGTTAATTCACCAATCTGTGCCCCTTTTTTGCAGAAGGGTTCATTGGATTTTGGCAGATTAAGAAGATTGGATGCGTTTTATTCGAAAGTTCTTCGAGAATTCCTGTGCATATGACCAATCTCTTGTAAGATCCTTACGTTCGATTCGGGGATTGATCCGTCGTATTTGGGCCCAATTCCGAGCAAAAAGTTCCCTCCTCGCTGGTTGGTGATTTTGATCTCCTCGAATACAATTTCGGCCGTTTTGAACGGTTGACCCTCAACGTATTTCCAATCTGGCCCGAGAGGGAGGCAGGCTTCCCAGACTTCTGGGAGTGCTTCGTCGGGGATTTCTCGCTCAGGGGTCACAAAATCTTCAAATTCGTCGCCAACGGTTCGATTGGCAACAATTAGGCCGGGCTGGAGCTCTCGGGCCATCGCGACCATTTCGGCCATGCGAATGTCTTCTTTTCCTTTGACCCAGCCGGCGTCGAGCCACAAAATGTCGATCTTGCCGTAGTTGGTCATGAGCTCGCAAATCTGCTCGTGCGTGAATTGGACGAACTTCTCCCACGTTTCCGGATCGTCTACGGTGTTCGCGGTTTGGCTCATTGGCCTTGGTTCGGGTTGCCAGTAATAGGGGCAATCCCAGTCAGCTTTGCTGAAATAGACGCTCACGGCCAAGCCTTTTTTGCGGCAGGCATCGAATAATGCTTTGGTGACATCGGCGTTGGGATTGGTATGAAATGGGCATTCTTCGCCCGTGACCTTGTAGTCGGTGGTTTTTGTATTCCACATACAAAAACCATCATGATGCTTTGTAGTGAAGCAGACGTACTTCGCTCCAGCTTCTACAAACAGATTTGCCCATTCATCTGGATCAAAGTTCGTTGGATTGAACTGCTTGTGCAGATTCTTATAGTCCCGCTGAAAGAGATCGATATCCTTGTTTCGTTCGGTCCAGCACTTGATCTCGTCGCGGCGCGACCAGTCGCAGTCGGGAACGAGCGGCCAGCTTTCGCAGCAATCCCAAAACGCATAAACGCCCCAGTGGAGGATGATGCCAAATTCGAGGCGCTTAAACCATTTGAGCCTTTCTTGGAGCCATTCCGGCTTTTCGCCGGATTGTTTTGTATGGGCGATGACGTCTTGGCGCATGTTTAGTCGTTGCTGGATTCGAGTCCGAAAATGTCGCTCGTGCCAAGGGCGGATTGTTTTTGGTAGCCCATCAGTTTTTCTCTCGTATCTTGGATGTCGAGATTTCGCATCGAGAGCTGGCCGATTCGGTCTTCGGGCGAGAACTCTGATTCTCCGCTTTCCATGCTCAATCGCTCAGGATGGTAGGCCAAGTGTTCACCAGTCGTGTTTAAAATGGTGTAATCGTCGCCTCTTCTTAGTTCAAGGGTAACCGTTCCGGTGACCATACTCGCCACCCATCGCTGGAGGCTGTCGCGCAACATGAGGGACTGAGGATCGAACCAGCGTCCTTCATACAAGAGTCGTCCAAGCTTTCGCCCATTCGTTCGGTAGTTTTCAATTGTTCCCTCGTTATGAATCGCGTTTAGCAATCGTTCGTAGACGATGTGCAGTAACGCCATTCCGGGGCCTTCGTAGATTCCGCGGCTTTTAGCTTCGATAATTCGATTTTCGATTTGGTCGCTAAATCCGAGGCCGTGTCGGCCACCGATGTCGTTGGCGAGTTTGAAGATTCCGGTTCGATCGGGGAAGCTTTGTCCATTTATTTTGGTTGGCCATCCCGCTTCGAATTCGACGGTGACTTCTTCGGTTTTGATTTCGACCGAAGGATCCCAGTGTTTGACCGCCATGATTGGCTCAACGATGTTGAGCCCACGGTCGAGAAATTCTAAGTCTTTGGCCTCGTGGGTGGCGCCGAGGATGTTGGCGTCGGTCGAATACGCCTTCTCCTTTTTGTCGCGGTAAGGGAGGTTATGAGTTTCAAGCCACTCAGACATTTCTTTTCGTCCTCCGAGTTCGTTGACGAACGCGGTGTCGAGCCACGGCTTATAGATTCTTAGATTTGGGTTCGCGAGGAGCCCGTAGCGATAGAATCGCTCGATGTCATTGCCCTTGTAGGTGCTGCCGTCGCCCCAGATGGAGACGCCGTCTTCGGCCATCGCACGGACGAGTTTGGTTCCGGTGACTGCTCTTCCAATCGGAGTCGTGTTGAAGTACGTTTTTCCGCCACTGGTGATGTGGAAGGCTCCGCATTGGATCGCGACGATGCCTTCGACAACCATGTCCTCGACGCAATCGACCAATCTCGCCTTCTCAGCTCCGTATTGGACCGCCCGGCCCGGAACTCCTGCAATGTCGGTCTCATCGTATTGGCCGAGGTCGCCAGTGTAGCAATAAGGAACCGCGCCCTTAGATCGCATCCAATGGACTGCGACGCTGGTATCGAGACCGCCTGAGAAAGCAATGCCGACCTTTTCGCCGACGGGAAGATTAGAAAGGATGCGTGACATGGTGATGGGTTTGGTCGGCGGTGACCAAGCTCCGTCTAGTTTACTTTGTCTGTTTGAGTGGCACTGATACGCGGAGGAGGAAGACAAGAGTGGCGACATAATCCTAGACAGGGTGCCACACCTAAATCAAAGCACTCTCAATTCATCGTCACAATTTCCTTTTGTCCATGAACAGTCCCGAAGGGGCGGCAAGATTTCAGCCCAGCCAGCATGGCTGGGTTAGAGAATTTCCTGATTTGCAGCCTGAAGGGTTGCGTTAATTTTCTTCGGATACAATCGAGCACGTTATGCCTCAGTCTCTAAGTCGTGTCTTAGTCCATGGTGTGTTCAGTACAAAAAAACAGAGAACCCAGCCTATTGCCCGAAATTCAAGATGACCTTTACCGCTACCTCGCAGCTGTGCTCGAGTCGAAAAAGCACTTTCCAATCAAGATTGGGGGATATAACGACCATGTCCATATGCTCTTCGGGTTATCGCGAACCATGGCAATTTCCGACACCATAGAATTGGTAAAGGTGTCATCGTCTAAGTGGCTGAAGACGAAGACTCCTGAATTGGCTAACTTTAGTTGGCAACTGGGATACGGGATTTTTAGCGTTTCGCCCGAAGATTCTCCAATTATTGTTGACTACATTGAACGGCAGCATGAGCATCATGCAGTGGTCTCATTTCAAGATGAACTGCGAAAGCTGTTGACGGAACACAGAATTCCGTTCGATGAGAAGTACCTTTGGGAATGAAGAAAGGTAGCGCGACCCTTCAGGCCGCAGGAAAAAATACGATCCTCAACCCAGACCTGCGATCTGGGCTGAAATCTTGCCGCCCCTTCGGGACTATTTCGTCTCTATACTCTAGCTCGCCAGGTCTAGCCCGAATATTTTCCTGGCTTCGTTTTGTTCCCATCGAATCACAGCCATTGCTTGTTCGCTCGTTACATCGGGCCAGCCGTCCAGAAATTCTGAAAGGCCTTGCCCTTCGTCCAGGGTGTCAAGTAGAGCGCGCAGTGGCACCCGCGTTCCCTTAAAGCGAACACTACCACCCAATGTATCGGATGTGCTGACGAGAACACTTTCTAATTCTTGTGGAATTTGCGCTTGCTTTACCACAATTAGAGATTACGACATTTACGCGTTATGCTCAGACCAGAGTCGCTCGAACTCAACCAGGAACTTGTCCATCGCCGCGAATCCGCCGCGCCAGAACTCTTCTGATTTTAGGTCGACGCCGAGCATCGTCATTAACTCCTCGGGAGTCTTGGACCCGCCCAGACGTAGAACGCGGATGTAGTCGTCGGCAAACGATGGTCCTTGCTTCTTCGCCATTTCGTACAAGCTTAGGACCAAAAGTTCTCCAAATGAGTAGGCATAGACATAGAACGGACTGCCAGTGAAGTGCGAAACGTACATCCACCAGCACTTGTGCTGATCTCCCAATTTGACTGAGTCACCGAACATGGACTGCAGTTCTTCTTGCCAAATCTCACCAAACTCTTCGGCGGCAAGTTCACCTTGCTTGCGACGAGCATCGTGGATTCGCATTTCGAATTGGTACATTGCGGCCTGTCGGAAAACCGTCGCGAAAATGCCTTCGATTTTTTCAGCATAGAGGGCTAATTTGTCTTTGGTTTCGGCTCCGGCGACGAGCTTTTCGAACACCAGCATTTCGCCAAACGTGCTGGCGAGCTCGGCCAATGGAAGCGTGCCATGAAAGTTGAAGTAGCTCTGGTCTCGGCTGAATGAGGCGTGGACGCCGTGTCCTAGCTCGTGGGCTAAGGTCATCACATCGTCCATCTTGTTGAGAAACGACTGGAGGATCACCGGGTGGGTATCTGGTGTGTTGTAGGAACAGAATGCGCCCCCCGTCTTGCCTTTTCGTGGCTCGGCGTCGATCCAATTCTTGTCGAAAAACTCTTTCGCCCGGTCGCTGACTTCAGTCGAAAATTCGCCAAAGGCATCGAGAACAATCTTCCGTGCTTCCTCCCAAGAAACTTTGCCTTCGGCGGCGAATAAGGGAGCATAGCGGTCGATATGCGTCAGCTCGTTTAAGCCAAGAACTTGCTTCTTCACGCGGTAATAGCGCGCCACCATCGGATAGAACTCGCGGCAAAGTTTGACCACGAGGTCGACCGTTTCGCGGTCAAGTTCGTTGGCCATGTGTCGGCTTTGCTCGGCGAATTGGAATCCGCGAAGGCGATCTTCGATCGACTTGTCTTGCATGAGCGTGTTGAAAATGAACGCCAGAACCCGTTCTTGATCCTTCAATCCCGCAGTTAAGGAGTCTGCGGCGGCCTGTCGTTTGGTTCGATCCTCGTGTCGAAGAAACGCCAAGACTTCTTGCTGGCTCTTTTCTTCAACCTTTCCATCGAGCGTGATTTTGAAAACGTAGTTGGAGGTGACCTCGTCGAACAAGCGATTGAAAGCCCGCGAGCCAGTGTTCGCCATCTCCTCCATCAGAACCTCTTCCTTTTCGCTCAATCGGTAGGGGCTGTAAGTCCGGGAAACCTGGATATGGTGGCGATAGTTGGCCAGTTTGGCTTCGTCGGCGAGCTTGTTGATGACTTCGGACGGAGCGGCTTGGAGCTCTAATTCGAAAAACATCAGCTTGACTTGCAACTCGGTGGCCTTTTCCATCTGCGACTGCATGAAGGCCCCGATTGCCGCGTTGCTTGCATCTCCGGCGAAAAGCAGATTTGCGTATGTGATGGGCTTGGCTAGGTCGGTCGTGAGGACTTCGAGGTCGGTTAAGGCCTGATTGAGCGTGTCGGCGGTCAGCGATGAACTATCGATGTTGCCACGAAATTGGGCGGCAAACGCATCGGCTCGCTCATGGCTGAGCTTCCAGATCGCTTCGATCTTGGGGTCATCCATGGATGCGAAAAGGGCAGATAAATCCCAACGAACGGCAGGCGGCAAAACTTCCACGGAAGACATACGAATATTATGAATGGTTACGTTCCGTTGGTTGCGTCGGACGACAGGGTGGCCTGTCCTAAACAAAGGTCGCGAAGATCGCCTTCGGCGGGGACGCTTGCTAGGTAATTTCAAATTAGAGTCGGCAGGAGCGTCCTTTGAAAAGACAGGGTTCGATTCTTACCCAGGCCTCCGTTACTTATTGAGCGGAACATCGCTCAAGAAATAACTCCAACCTGGGCTGACTTACTACCGACCCTTTGGGCCTCAGGAGGACTTGGAAATGCCAATTTTTGCGTTTTAGCCTTTTGGCTTTTCTGATTAACCAGCTGGGCATTGGCCGGGACGCCTGTCGGCCGACAGCCCGACCTTCCATAATGAATCCATGATCTCCAACGCGGCACTTTTGCACAACCTCATTCCGAACCTCGACGAGCTCTCTGGCGATGACCTTGTTGTCACTTCGCCTATCGACGGATCCATTTTAGGTAGCTTGCGGGTCGACAGTATCTCCGAGATCGACGCCAAGATCGCCCAATCCGTACAAGCATTTCACGCTTGGCGAGAGATTCCGGGACCACGCCGAGGTGAACTTGTCCGAATCCTCGGAAACAAGCTTCGAGAGAAGAAGGAAGACCTTGCTCGATTGGTCACTCTCGAGTGCGGCAAGATACTTGAGGAAGGCCGTGGCGAAGTCCAAGAGATGATCGATATTTGCGACTTCGCGGTTGGCATTTCGCGCCAGCTTTACGGACTCACCATCGCCAGCGAGCGGCCAAACCATACGATGCAGGAGAATTGGTTGCCGCTCGGCCCGGTCGGAATCATTTCTGCGTTCAATTTTCCCGTCGCGGTTTGGTCGTGGAACACAGCTCTCGCGCTTGTCTGCGGCGACAGCTGCCTTTGGAAGCCGTCAGAGAAGACTCCGCTCGTTGCACTGGCCTGCCAAGCCATTTTCGACGAAGCCGCCCATGACTTCGGAGGAGTACCTGATGGTCTTAGCCAGGTGATTCTCGGCACGGCCGATGCCGGAGCCCAGATGGTCGACGACCATCGCGTCCCCCTCATCAGTGCAACAGGCTCGACGCGAATGGGTGGAATCGTGGCGCAAAGGGTTGCCGCTCGTTTCGGACGTTCACTCCTTGAACTCGGCGGCAACAACGCGATGATCATCACCGAAACCGCCGACCTCGGCGTCGCCATTCCGAGCATCCTGTTTGGTAGCGTCGGCACCGCGGGCCAGCGATGTACATCGACTCGACGGGTTATTGTCCACCGATCCATTTTTGATCAAGTCTTCAATACTCTGAAAGGGGCATACCTTTCAATCGGCGCGACCAAGATTGGCGATCCGCTTGAAAATGGGACTCTCGTCGGTCCACTCATCGACGAAGCATCGTTTAACGGCATGCAAGGTGCGTTGGATCGCATCAAGCCGGAAGCCATTGAGACTGTTGGTGGCGAACGAGTTATGACGGAAGAGTTTCCGAATGCTTATTACGTTCATCCATCGGTCGTTAAGCTTGCCAAGCAAACCGAAACCATCTTCGCGGAGACGTTCGCGCCGATTACTTACGTCCTCCCTTACGACACAATCGAAGAAGCACTCCAGATTCATAACGCGGTTCCTCAGGGGCTCAGTTCATCAATTATGACCACCGATCTTCGCGATGCTGAATACTTTAAGAGGCATAGCGATTGTGGAATCGCCAACGTCAACATTGGGACCTCGGGCGCAGAAATCGGCGGCGCGTTTGGCGGTGAAAAAGAGACTGGCGGAGGACGCGAGTCTGGCTCGGACGCTTGGCGCGCCTACATGAGACGCCAAACCAGCACCACTTTCTTTGGACGCGAGAAGCCAGCCCTGGCTCAAGGTATTAAGTTTGACTTGCCTGAATAGGACGAAAGTCCCTATTTCAAAAGTAATGGATTTATTTCCCCACGTAGTTCCGATTCTCGGTTAGAATTTCCCCAACCTGGCGAACACCAGGTGGGGATTAATTGTGTTAACCATACTTTCAGCTATCCATTCACTCCAACTTCCAATGTTGGATCCAAATATTCAAGTTCCATCAACGTCAGTTATTCGAAACGAAGACTACGGTCTTCGCGCCCATACGAACCACTTGATATTGACCGGGCCGTTTAAAGGCACCAACATTGACCCAGACGCGCTCCAAGCCAATACAAGACCAATGGTCTTGGCTCCGTCTGGCTACGGACCAAGTTCAATTCGAGCTGCTTATAACTTGGCGTCAACTGGTGGATCTGGGGTTCATGCTTGTATCATTGCCTATCATTACAAGAATGCGATGCGCGACTTTAATGTCTTTTCAACCCAGTTTGGATTGCCAACCGAAACGTCTTCGAGCCAAATTGCTTCGACCAACTCGGTCTTTCAAGTGGTCTACCAGGGATCATCTGCTCCTTCAACCAATACTGGTTGGAACCAAGAAGCTGCACTCGATATCGAGTGGTCACATTCCATGGCTCCGAATGCCAAGATCGTTCTGGTTGAAGCAAATTCTGCTAGTTTTGCCGACCTCAATGCTGCGGTTACCAAGGCTGGAACTATTCCAGGGGTCCGTTCCATTTCAATGAGCTACGGAGCAACTGAATTTTCTGGAGTAACTGCATACGAGTCAGTCTTTTCCCACGCGGGAATTGTGTACTTCGCGTCTACTGGTGATACTGGTGGTCAACATTCTTGGCCAGCACTCTCGCCAAGCGTTGTTGCGGTAGGTGGAACAACATTAACTGGGTCTGGGGCATCATGGACTGAAACAACTTGGTCGGGTTCTGGTTGTGGATTGAGCTCGTATTTTAGCCGCCCTTCTTATCAAAATGGTGTTCAAGCAATTGTTGGAACCATGCGAGGAGCTGCTGACATTTCGGCAGTTGCTGATCCTAACACTGGTTGTGCGGTTTATGCCCCAACAAGTTCTCGAAATAGCGGTTGGCTAGTCTTTGGCGGGACCAGCCTTTCTTGCCCAATCATGGCGGGAATCTACAACCTCAGTGGTCAAGCATCAGCCTCTAGTTCAGCTGAGCTAACCCGAATCTATTCACACCTTGGATCATCTTCGTTCCGGGATGTGGTTAGCGGCTCGGCGGGTGGAAATGTTGCCACCGTGGGATATGATCTCGCCAACGGAGTCGGAACTCCGCTTGGATTAAGCGGGTTCTGATACCAGTGCAAGTGCGAGAAAGCAGTGCAAGGAAAGAGGCTAAACCATCTTTCTCGCACTTGCCCTCGTACTTGCCCTTTCATTCCTAGCATTTCTCCCTTGTCGATTTTGCGGCCATTTGGGCATAAGCGAGGCAAGGGAAAAACTGTGTTCATATTACTTTCAGCTATTCACGCGATCGAACAAAGTCCTTTGTTCGATCCAAATATTGAAGTTCCATCGTCATCGATCGTCCGCATTGCCGACATCGGATTTCGAGCTCACACCAACCATATGATCCTGCGGGGTCCGTTCCAGGGCGACATTCTTTATCCAGAGGGTTTGCAGGCTAATCTTTCTGCTCCTGCCTTTGCACCGTCTGGCTACGGTCCATCGTCGATTCGAGCCGCTTACAATTTGGCTTCGACGGGTGGCTCGGGTGCTCACGCGATCGTTATTGCCTACCATTATGCAAATGCCCGGCGAGACTTCAACGTGTTTTCGACGACGTATGGCCTTCCGACTGAGACCTCGACCAATCAGGCCGCGACTTCGAATACGAAATTTCAAGTGGTGTATCAGGGCACGGCGGCTCCGGCGGGCAACGTCGGTTGGAACCAAGAGGCTGCTCTTGACATCGAGTGGTCCCATGCGATGGCTCCGAACGCAAAGATCTATTTGGTCGAAGCCAATTCGAACAGCTTTAATGACTTGAATGCTGCGATAAAGAAAGCGGCGGCCATTCCGGGAGTTCGGTCGGTTTCGATGAGCTTTGGGGCGAGCGAATTCTCGGGAGAAGTCAATTTTGAGTCTGATTTTGCCCAGGCAAACGTGGTCTTCTTCGCATCGACGGGCGATTCGGGTGGACAACACTCTTGGCCCGCTCTCTCGCCTAAAGTTGTTGCCGTTGGTGGTACTTCGCTGAAGGGTTCGGGGTCGAGTTGGACCGAGTCAGTCTGGTCGGGATCGGGCGGAGGTATCAGTTCTTTCTTTAGTCGACCTGCTTATCAAAATGCGGTCCAGACGGTTGTTGGTGCAAAGCGCGGTAGCCCGGATATCTCGGCGGTCGCCGACCCTAACACGGGTTGTGCGGTGTACGCTCCGACGAGTTCGACATCGAGCGCGTGGATGGTGTTCGGCGGAACGAGTTTGTCTTGCCCCATCATTGCTGGGATCTATAACCTGAGTGGTCAAACGTCGGCGTCTTCGGGTGCCGAGTTGACTCGGATTTACGGAAATCTGGGGAGTTTGTCTTTCCGGGATGTCACTTCGGGGTCGTCGGGACCGAATGCGTCGAAAGTCGGTTACGACTTGACGACGGGCGTCGGCACTCCGCTGGGCGTCAGCGGGTTCTAAATCCGAGAACATTGGAGAGAGCAAGGGCAATTATTTGTCCTTGACCTCTTTGCATAAAGCTGGAGCTGGTCATTTTTGGAGTGCTCAAGCCTGCTTGAGCTTTGGTGCTGCGAAGCCTGCTTCGCTGAACGGCACTTCGATCAGAAATCGTCGTCTATTTCAAGCAGATCTGTCTTAAACGATTTCACCGTCTCAACGAACGATTTATCTCCTTGTGTCTCGAACCAGTGAGCGCTACAAAATGGGTAGTTTAGCGAAGGTCCTAACCCATGTTTCGTTGGATTATTATGAACGTAGTTGAGGCGGGCCAGATACGATGTCTCGAAACTAAGCAAGGTGTCCCACATGTTGTACCAAATTCGTCGTCCGGCTTGTCCTTCAAGGCGATTGAGCTTTCGGGCCGAAACTCCGTGAATCTTTTCAGTTAGCTTCTTGACTCCTTTTTCAACCGGACAAAACCCGACTATGTGGTAGTGATTTGGAAAGATAGCCCAAGCTTGCAATTCAAAATTGAATTCAATACAAGTCACAAAGATCACGGATTGGAGTAGATTCAACTTCTCGTGGGAAGCGAATCGGTGTTGTTTTTGGTAAGTTGCAGCAGTAATGAAGTAGGTCCCAGGTTCAGTTACCGACCTACTGGGAGCATGGGGCCAGGAGTGCACAACCGCATTTTATCCCAGACGCAACTCTTTTCAGCGAAGCAGGCTTCGCAGTACCAAAGCTAACGCAGGCGTTAGCACTCCAAAAAAGAGCTAACCCAATTGAGAAGCCAAGAAACCTTCCGCTGCCGCCAGAGCCTCGTCGGCTTTACCTGGATCGCGGCCACCCGCCGTGGCGAAGGCAGCCTGTCCGCCACCGCCGCCGCCCGCGATTTTCGCGAGTTCCTTGAGCAGGTTTCCGGCGTGGGCACCTTTGACTTGGGCTTCGGTGCCGACTTTGCACATGAACGTCACTTTGTCGCTGACCACACAGAGTATCGTGACCTGATTGGGCTTGTTATTCGCTTCGTTGTCGAGGGCTTGGCTAGCTACCTTGGGGTCGGCATCGCCGAGGTTCTTGACGTAGAAATCGACTCCGTTGACGTTCTTGGTTGCGCTGGTTGCTGCACCGCCACCGGACATCGCCGCCATTTCGGCTTTCTCGCGCTTCTTGCGCTCGTCCTTCAGTTGGTCGACGGTTCGTTCGACCGCGCTCACGAGCTCTTTTGGATTCGCTTTTAATAGGCTTGCGGCCTCTTTGATGGCGTTGGAATCGTGCTTAAAGAGGTCGTAGGCGGCTTCGCCCGTGATCGCTTCGATTCGCCGAACACCCGATGCTGCGGAGCTTTCGCTCACGATCTTGAACAGACCGATTTCGCCCGTCGTTCGGACGTGGATGCCGCCACACAGTTCCTTGCTGAACTCGCCAATTTCGACCATGCGAACTTTGTCGCCATACTTCTCGCCGAAGAGCGCCATCGCGCCCTTGGCCCTGGCTTCGTCGATCGGTAAATCGACGTAGGTCGTGACGTCGATATTGGCGAGAATCTCCTCGTTGACCAACTGCTCGACCTCGGCGATTTCGGTCGCGGTCATGCCCTTGCCGTAGGTGAAGTCGAAGCGCAGGTTGTCGGGTCCGACGTATGACCCGGCTTGGGTGACCGTGGTTCCGAGAACTTGCCGCAGGGCCGCTTGGAGCAGGTGAGTCGCAGTGTGATTTCGCTTGATACGGGCTCGACGCTTGGCGTCCACAATAGCCTCGACGGGTTTGCCGAGCATCGATTCGACATCGGTTCCGATGACATCGTGCCAGAACGTTCCCGAGCTTTTCGTCGTATTTTCGACGATGAGCTGGCTACCGTTGACGCGGATTTCGCCGGTATCGCCGGTCTGTCCGCCCGATTCTCCGTAGAACGGCGTTTGGTTGAGCGCGACCCGGTATCGACCTTCGCCATTCGCCCGAATGCGAACGAGTTTGGCGCGGGCATGGACGTTTTGGTAGCCAAGGAAGTTGGTCTCTTTCGGAGCGTCGTCGGTTGCGAGTTCGTCTTCGCTTGACATTCCGCCGTATGCCGATTTCTCGCCTTGGGCTCCGCGTGAACGCTCTTGGGCTTCTTTCATCGCGGTTTCATATCCGTCTATGTCGACCTCAAAACCTCGCTCAGTACATATTTCTTCTGTAATCTCTAAAGGGAATCCGAACGTGTCATATAGCTGAAACACTTTGTCACCGGGCAAAACAAGGCGAAGGGAATTTAATGTTTGGACAGCCGAGTTTGGCTCCAAGTTTCCATATTTTTCAAAGAAAAATTTGCACTTTTCTATAAGGGAATTCGCCGCTTCAACAGAGGGGATTTTGCTCTTGAAAAGATCGTAAACGTTAGAGCCTACAAATGAATAGCTAAGAGATTCATAGAACTCACTAAATTTGGGATCGTTCGGCAGCTTAAGTTTTCCGTCAGCATCTTGAAATACGTGCCAGAAATAGTTCCGATGTTGCTGTGCATAGTTAAAGGTAACTTCAAGTAGCAGGTTTTCTAGTAACTCAATTCCTTTGTCAAGCGTTCTTCGGAACAACGCTTCCTCGCTTTGCAACGTTTCTTCAATGATGCTTCTCCGAGCGATGAGTTCTTTGTAGTGCCCGCCAAACGTGTCGAAGACTGCTTCGGCGACTTCGTGCATAAACAGGTCGTTGAAGCCAAGCACTCGTTGCCCCTTGAGGACGGCACGGCGAATCAACCGCCGCAGCACGTAGCCACGGCCATTGTTGGCGGGCATGACTCCGTCGGCGATGCAGAAGCAGGAGGTGCGAATGTGGTCGGCGATGATTCGGCGGGCGGTTTGGGTCTCGGGAGAGTTAATAATTGTAGGTTGATCGATGCGATCGGAGCCTTCCGATGCTCCATCGATCCTCCCCCCCTCCGTCGCGGCAAAGCCCTCGCGCCACCTCCCCTCAAGTGGAGGAGCTTGGTTGGTGGATGTTGCCGAGTGATTACTTCCAAGTCTGAGCTCGTCGATCTTCGCTAAGATTGGGAGGAAGGCGTCGGTGTCGTAGACCGAGGATTTGCCTTCGAGGACGGCGACCGTGCGCTCCATTCCCATTCCGGTGTCGATCGATGCGAACGGAAGATCGGGCATGCCCGACTTCTCCCAGCCATCCGACGGGCGCTCAGGATTTCGGAGTTTGCCTTGCCAATCGAACTGGATGAACACGTCGTTCCAGATCTCGAGCCAGTTGCGGGCGTCGTCGTCGGCGATCCACTGCTCGCGCGAGTAATCACCCGCCTTGATCCCAGGAACCGTTAAAGGATTCGTCCAGTAGAACATCTCGGAGTTCGGTCCGCACGGCCCGGGCGAACCCGCGCTTACTGATTTGGGCGGCCAATAGTTGGTCTCTTCGCTCAGGCGCATGATGCGCGTCGATGGATCGATACCCGCGGCGGAAATATGTTCGGACCAGCATTGGTACGCGACATCGTCATCTTCGAAAACCGTAAACGAGAGTCTTTTTGGATCCAGTCCGAGCCATTCTGAACCGGTCAAAAACTCCCAAGAGTATGCGATAGCATCGTCTTTGAAGTAGTCGCCGAACGAGAAGTTGCCGAGCATCTCGAAGAAGGTGAGGTGGCTGTCGTCGCCGACTTCGTCAATGTCTCCGGTTCGAACGCATTTTTGGGCGGTGACCAGTCGCTTGTTGGGGGGCGTCGCGGTGCCGAGGAAATAGGGCTTGAACTGGATCATTCCCGCGCCGTTGAAGAGCAGGCTTTCATCCAGACGCCCGGTGACGTCGGTGGGGATCAGCGACCCAGAATCATGGATCGTGTGCCCTTTGCTCTCAAAAAAGCGGAGATATTTCTCTCGCAACTCGCGAACGGTCATTGGTTCATTTTGGCAGGTTTGAGACCAGTTGGCAGTCAGCAGTTGGCAGTTAGCAGAAAATTCGACGTAGTTGACTTATAATTGAATCTATGGTGTCGCTCGGTAAGACATTCTTTTTTGTGGGTTGTAGTGCGGTGTTGGTCGTCGGAACCGTTCTCGCAACTTCTAAACGTGAACCAGCCACGACGCTAGAACTGGTTAAGGACTATGCGAAGTGGACCAAGGCGACTGCGACTCCAGTTCGACTTTCATCCTATCTCGATGGCTTGTGCGTAGCCCTCCCCCAAAAGGAAATTGATGCACTTCACGCCGCCAATCCGCACCTTGATCGGTTCATTCAGGTTTACGTGAACCCGGTGGGCGAAAAAGCCATGATGAAAAACGGTACGTTCCCGGTCGGCTCGGTTATCGTAAAAGAAAAGCACGATGGCGAAGACGGGGCCGTTCTTTTGTCAACAGTCATGATCAAACGAGAGAAAGGATACAACTCGGCATGCGGCGATTGGCAGTTTGCGGTGATTGACGGGTTTACGACCAAGGTTACGGTTGACGGAAAGCTGGAATCATGTATGACCTGCCACATGCAAAGGTCAGAGCAGGATTTTGTGTTTCGAAGCTATGTTGGCATGAAGAAGGGCGAAGTCAGGGGAAGTGAGGCACGGTCCGACTTATGGTTAAAGGGTGGTTAGTACCAAACATGATGATTGGCTCTATTATCCAAAGTTCAACAAATAGCAGTTTTGGGAGATTCGGTGTACCAAATGCTGATTCAATTCGTTCAGATAATTATGGGAAGGGATAATCGTCCAATTATGCCATGGCTAAGTAAGGTTTTATTTCTCGGAAGCGCGGTTGGGTTTGCGGTTTTCAGCGCGGCCGTTCGACAAGAAAAGCCAGCTACGACAGTTGAGCTGGTTAAGGACTACTCAAAGTGGACTAAGGCGAATCCGATTCCGATCCGCCTCGGAACTTCGCTCGATATGCTCTGCCGTGGGATATCGAATGATGAGCGAAAAAGCTATCAAAAGACAGCGATTCACTTCGATCGATACATGACCGTTTATGTGAATCCGGCGGGAGAGAAGGCGATGCAGAAGGGAGGGGTCTTTCCGGTTGGGTCGATCATTGTCAAAGAGAAGCGGGACTCGAAAACGGGGCCGATTGTTTTGTCCACCGTGATGATCAAGCGGGAAAAGGGATACAACCCGGTATGCGGCGATTGGCAATTTGCGGCATTGAATGCTGATGCCACAAAGACCGACGGAGACGGAAAGCTTGACTCCTGCATGAAGTGTCACAAGGATCAGTCGAAGAAAGACTTTGTGTATCGAACGTACGTTGGCGTTCGGGAATTTGGGTCATCGAGCGGCTATGATCCCGGAAAGGGGCTGTTTGGCGGCGGCTAGGAGTTTAACTTAACGCTGCTCTTGCCATAGTAGGGGCAGAGCCTGTGCAGGCGGGACGCCCGCGCTCCGGCATTAAGAACTAAATTTCCGTTTCCAGTCGTCGAGGAGTTTGAGGGCCTCGATTGGAGTGAGGGCATTTACGTTCACTCGCTCAAGCTCATCGAGGACGGGTGGGCGTTCGGCCTCGAATAAAGTCATTTGTAGCCGCTGAGTGCTGACGGGGATTGCGGTTGGCGCGCTCGTGTTTTCCAGGTCCTGAAGCACCTCGTTGGCGCGGGTCAAGACTGCTTGTGGGACGCCCGCCATTCGGGCGACGTGGATTCCGTACGATCGGTCAGCCCCGCCTGGAAGCACGCGGTGAGTCCAGACGATGTCGTCGCCAAACTCTTCGACCGCGACGCGGAAGTTCTTTACCGTCGACATTGAATTCTCCAGCTCGTTGAGCTGGTGATAGTGGGTCGCGAACAGAGTTTTCGATCTCATTCCCACCAAATGCTCGATCATTGCCCAGGCGATGGCGAGACCATCGTAGGTTGAGGTTCCGCGTCCAACCTCGTCCAAAATGACCAAGCTTTGCTCGGTCGCATGGTTGAGGATATTGGCGGATTCGACCATTTCAACCATGAAGGTGCTTTGGCCGTGGGCGAGCTCGTCTTTCGCGCCGATTCGGGCGAAGATTCGGTCGCAGATTCCCACTTTGGCGTCCTTACAAGGCACGTATGACCCGATCTGAGCCATTAAGATGATCAGCGCGGTTTGGCGAAGGTAGGTCGATTTTCCGGCCATGTTTGGACCTGTGATGATGAGCGACCGGGGTAATTCAGATCCGAGTTCGAGGTCATTGGGAACGAAATTGGGATTATTTGCTTCGACGACCGCGTGGCGGCCGGAATGATAGATGAGGACATCTTCTTCGACCACTTCGGGACGGGTGTAGTTTCGCACGACGGCTACCTCGGCAAAATTCGACAATACGTCGATTTCGGCGATGGCGCGGGCGGTCTGTAAAAGCGAACCTGCATGCTCAGCAACTCGCAGGCGAACCCGGTTAAAGAGGTCGGATTCGAGCGAAGTTGCCTTCTCTTCGGCTCCGAGGACTTGGGCTTCCTGATCCTTTAGTTCGGCGGTGATATACCGCTCGGCGTTGGCGGTGGTCTGCTTGCGGATGTAGTGGTCGGGCACCTTTTCGATGTGCTGTTTGGTCACTTCGATGTAGTAGCCAAACACGGAATTAAATCCGATTTTGAGGGAGTTGATGCCCGTCGTCTCTTTTTCTTTGGCTTCAAGGCTGGCGATGAAAGTTTTTCCAGAGCGGCCGAGCTCTCGCAATTTATCGAGTTCATGGTCATGTTCGGGGCGGATGATGCCGCCGTCTCGGACCGAATGGGGTGGCTCGGGGACAATGGCATTGATGAGCAGCGTTGCCAGGTCGCCGTGCGACTGCACTTGCTCGATAAGCTCTTGGATACGACCAAATCCAAGCTTTTCGGCGGGTTGTAGCACCTTGGGAAGATTGATGAGGGTTTGGCGAAGGGCGGCGAGGTCACGCGGACCCGCTAGGTTCGCCGAGCAACGAGAAACGAGCCGTTCGATGTCGCTTAAACCGCCCAAAGCGTCTCGCAAGTCTCCACGGTGAATGGATGACCCCATGAACCGGGTTACCGCATCGTGACGCCGCTTGATTTCTTCACGGTCAAGTAATGGCTGTTCGACCCATCGGCGCAGGAGCCGCATGCCCATGGGGGTCTTCGTCATGTCTAAGACCCCGAGGAGGGTAAATCGCTTGGAGCCATCGGCGAGGTTCTGGGTTAATTCGAGCGAACGCCGGGTGGCGGGGTCGAGGCGCATGAATCCATCAACTGAATAGGTTGACAGCCCTTGCAGGTGGGCGAGTGACACATGATTTCGCTCGGCGTACGCCACGATCATCGAAGCGGCGGTGATCGCGGCCGGCTTATCAGCGCAACCGAAACCGCTGAGCGACGAAACGTGGAACGTTTCGGTCAACTTCCGAGTGGCTTGATCGAGACGTGGCTGGTTGAAGTCAGTTGTCGAAGAACCGAGTGCGTTGCGCGCAACTTCGCCGTAGGCATCGACATCTTTGCCCAGGAGGAGTTCGGACGGGCGAAGGCGAGCAAGTTCTTGGAGTAGTCGCTCTTGGGACTCGCTGCCAGAAATCTCTGTGACCTGAAATTCGCCCGTCGAAGGGTCGAGTATGGCCAGTCCAAGCGAACCATCGTTGACGCAGAGCGCGGCAAGAAAGTTATTTCGGCCAGAATCCAGAAGCGTGTCTTCGAGTACGGTTCCGGCGGTCATGACCCGAGTGACACCGCGCTTGACCAAACCTTTTGCGGTTTTGGTGTCTTCGAGTTGGTCGCAGATAGCGACTTTGTGTCCTTTTTGAAGCAATCGAGCGAGATATTTTTCGACTGAATGGTAGGGAACACCCGCCATGGCGACTTTGCCATTCTCGCCATCAGACTTCGAAGTGAGGGTTATTTCGAGCGCGGCTGAAGCGGTTTCGGCATCATCTCCGTAAAACTCATAGAAGTCACCAACGCGCATGGCCAGGAGTACACCGGGGTGCTCTGCCCTTGCGGAGAAATACTGTTGGAGCATTGGTGTTTTCGCGGTCATGCCTATCATGAGTATGACTCGCGTCATAATGAATCTGAGCAAAGATGAAACGGTTAGGTCTTCGATGGATTTTATTGGCGGTTTCGGTTTTCGCCGCTTCCATATTGTGTCGTGCGATGAATCTTGGATTTCAGGCCAACGCATCGACCTTTCAACAAGCGATTGTTCTCATGATTGGCGTCGCCTTGCTGGCGTTTCTCAACGCTACCCTCGGCAAATTTCTTAAGTTCATCACTCTGCCATTGAGTTGCATCACGCTGGGACTTTTTTCGCTCGTTGTGAATGCGGCGGTTCTCTATTCTGCGGCCAGGCTAGAGCTTGGTTTCAAAGTAACGGAAACTGGATTGGGTGGTTTTTTTGCGGCTTTCGTGGCCTCCTTACTCATATCCTTTATCAACGGAGTGTTGGGCGTCTTCTTGCCCGATGACAAAGAGTGAGTCGGCGGCATCGGTTAAGAAAAGTTTTAGCTCCGACAAAAGGCATCGGTAAGGGCCTGATTTTTGGATTTTTTGGCCTCCTCACTGCCCTCCTTGGTTCACTTTTAGCGTTTGGTTTCCAACTAAGGTCGCTCATTGCCTTTGTTCACGGCCTAGTTTCCAGCATTTTTGATAGCTGGCTCGACGTCAATCAAACCGATAACTCCATTTACTGGATCGGGGCAACCCTTTTCATCCTTGGCCTCGTCCTTTTGGTCCTTTCGGTGCGAAACGTTCTCAACCACATCATTGAAACCTTTAGTCCAAACGTGACCACGGGGCACGCGGACGTCTACCGCCGAAAGCAACTTCTTGCTCAGGGCCCACAGATCGTGACGATTGGTGGCGGCACTGGCCTCTCAACGCTTTTGAGAGGTTGGAAGCAGCATAGTTCGAACATCACTGCGATTGTCACTGTAACGGATGACGGAGGGTCTTCGGGTCGGCTGGTGCATGAGAAGGGGATGATTCCTCCCGGCGATATCCGAAACTGTTTGGTGGCGCTCGCAGACGCAGAAAAGGCGATGACCGACCTTTTCTCGTATCGATTTCGGGATGGTGGCTCGCTTAGCGGGCACTCGATGGGAAATCTACTGATCACTGCGCTGGTTGACCAGGCACAAGGGGATTTTGAACGAGCAATTAACATTGCTTCTGAAGTTTTGGCTATCCGTGGACAAGTTATGCCTTCGACGCTGGACCACGTCGGACTGCATGCGCTGCTGGATGACGACCTCGAGATTTCAGGTGAAACCGCGATTGTCGAGGCTGGCCGAAAAATCCGTGAGCTTCGATTGGCGCCAAAGGATGTTCAGGCGTATCAACCCGCGCTTGACGCGATTGCAACGGCTGACCTGATCTGCATCGGCCCCGGAAGCGTGTATACGTCGGTCATTCCCAATTTGTTAATCCCAGGCATGGCGCAGGCTTTGAAGGAGAGCAAGGCGATCAAGGTTTACATCTGCAATGTGATGACGCAAAAGGGTGAGAGCGACACCTTTAGTGCTAGCGAGCATGTTGGCGCGATCATGCAGCAAGTGAAGGAAAGAGTTTTCGATTATGTCTTGGTCAATACAGGAGTGCCGACCGATGCATCACTGGAAAAATACCGCGCAGTTGGCCAGATTTTTGTCGACCCGGACATCGACCGGATCAAGGCGATGGGCCTTCGCATAATCCCCGGGAACTTCATGTCGGACTCCGAGCACGTCCGCCATGACCACGTCAAGGTTGTGAGCAAGCTGATGACGATCCTTGGGCTATGACGGTTGTCTACTCCCTCTTGCAAAAAGGGATAGTTGACGATTTTGGGATTATAAGTACACTCTCAGTAATAAATTTACTGTGAGCGGAAACCTCATCATCCTCAGCGGCCCTAGTGGGGTCGGAAAAGACACCATCATCGATGCCTGGCGAGAAATCAATCCCAAGGTTGAGCGCGTTGTCGCGACCACTACTCGAAAGCCTCGGCTAGGGGAAGTAGATGGGGTCGACTACGACTTTGTGTCGGTACCAGAGTTTCACCAAAAAGCTGCGATCGGTGAGTTTCTTGAGTTCAAAGAAGTTCATGGGAATTGGTACGCAACTCCGCTTAACAGTATGGAAAATCTCATTGCTTCGGGAAAGATTGCAATCCTCAAGATCGATGTTCAGGGTGCCATCCACGCCATGCACTTGCGAAAAGATGCGATTTCGGTATTCATTCTGCCGCCATCGATGGAGGAACTTGAGCAACGAATTCGGGGAAGAGGGACGGATGACGACGCGATCATCGAGCAGCGACTCATCAATGCTCAGGATGAAGTTGCTTTTGCCAACAAGTATCAACACCGAATCGTCAATTTGGATGTTGACATGACGGTGGCGCTTTTGGAGAAGATTGTCGAATGAACATTTTGCTGGGCGTCAGTGGTTCTGTTTCGGCATACCGAGCGGCAGATTTATCGCGCGAACTGATGCGTCAGGGTCACACGGTTCGGGTTTGCCTTACGGATGCCGCCCAGAACTTCGTCAGCGCGGTTCTATTCGAAACTCTGACTTCGCAGCCGTGCCTTGTTGACACCTTCGAGGAGCCGACCGTTGGCCGCATGGCGCATATTGATTGGGCTCGCCAAGCGGATGTCATCGTGATTGCCCCGGCAACTGCGAACACGATCAACAAGCTCGCTAATGGACTTGCGGATGACATGCTGAGCACGCTTGCGCTCGTCACGACTCGGCCCATGATCATTTGCCCGGCGATGAATCCGCAAATGTACGTTCACGAAACCGTACAGACCTCGTTGCGACATTTGATTTCCCGTGGGGCTACCGTAGTTGAACCGACCGAAGGCGACGTTGCGAGCGGAGAGACCGGAGTGGGCAAATTGGCCCCCATTGAGCGGATTGTCGAATGCGTTGAAGAAGTTCTGTTTTCGTCTCAAGCGTTGATCGGTAAAAAGATTTTGATCACATCGGGCCCAACCCAAGAGCCGATCGATTCGGTTCGGTACATCTCGAACCATTCGAGCGGAAAGATGGGCTCGGCGGTCGCAAAAGCTGCTTTGCAGATGGGTGCCGAAGTCACGGTTATTGCTGGTCCTCAATCCGAACCGCTCCCGATCGGAGCGAAGGTTCATTCCGTAACCACTGCCCAGCAGATGCATGACCAAGCGGTGAAGCTCGCTCCATCTTTTGATTGGGTGATCGCAGTCGCCGCGGTAGCCGACTACCGGATGTCAGCCCCAATTGAGGGCAAGCTACGGCGAACGGAAGACTCGATGACCCTTGACCTCGTCGCAAACCCTGACGTCATTGCGGCGGTGGCGAAAGCTGCACCTAATGCCCTCCTGGTGGGATTCGCGGCGGAGCCGACGAGCGAGACAACCATGGCTCAAGAAAAGATCAAGCGAAAAGGGCTTTTTGCGATTGCCGCCAATGATATTTCAAACCCTTCCACCACATTTGGGTCAGCTCAGAATCACCTTAAACTAATTTTTAACGACGGGTCTATCGCTGAAAGTGGACTCACATCGAAATTTCAGTGTTCTATTTGGCTTCTGAAACAAATTATCTACAAATGTGCGAATAAAAGTTAAACTGAGAAACGTTTACAAATTGACATGAATCATTCCGCAGAAGTCGAAGCTCCAGCTAAGTGGAAACCTTCTCCGTTGGTATTGATCGTCGCTGGAATTCTTGCAATAAGTAGCATCTTCCTTTTCCTTCCATCGAATCAAACCGCTCGAAAGGTAAGAGCCCTTAAACTTCTCAAAACTGAATATGTCGGGCCGAAAGATATTTCCAATCTGTATGCTGGCTTTTTGGTGAATATGAAGAACAAAGTCGTCAAGATGTCCGCAACCGACATCGGGCAACTTTACGTGCTGATGCCCACTCCGACAGAAACCGTGTCATCGAATACATTCAATGAATTAGACGACCGCTATTATTCCAACGAAAACCGCAAGTCGGTTTCGGCTTGCCTTCTGGCTCCTGACCCAAGCAGTACTGGTTGGAGTTTGTTTGCCAAGGTATGGATCGCCTCAACTCTTTTGAATAAAACGGATCGATTTGCAGATCAATACGGACAAATGCTGTCGTATTCCAATGCGCAAGCGATGAAGGAATTGACTAAACTTTGGAGTGCTTTCCCCACTGAAATTCAATCTCAGGCCGAAGATATTTTGGCCAAGAACCGCGAACTGGTTAAGACCCTGAAAAAGTCACGCCGGTTTTTCCAAGACGGGGAAGGAATTAACTACGAAGTTGACATCTCCAACAACATCTGGGAGCTTAGGAGCCTGTTACGCGAAGCCTATCCTAACCGCCGATTGGTTCAATAACCGAAAGGTCCGGTACGCCGCTATTCATCAGGAACCAATTAATTTCCCCAGTCACGCGTTCCGCCTGTTCCTCGATCAAGAACCGTCCTGATTCATCAAACTGGATCGCTTGGGCATTGGGGAAAGACTTCTGCATGCGAGCAAGGGCGTCGGGGCCGAACATCGGATCTTTCATTCCCCACAGCAAAAGCACCCGTTTGGTTTGAAGAGAATTTGTTTTGGCTAGCACTGAGTCGTACCAGGCTCCACTCGTCAGCCAACTTCCGACCATTGCAAATACCGCCTTTCGTTCGGTCGAGTCACTAAAAGGTTTTAGATATTGTCGCTCAATGCTCCGAGATATTCGGTAGCGATCGGCAAAGAGGGCGGGCAAGACAAACCCCGGAGCTGATTGAATGAATCGGTAGTAAAAACGATTCGCCGGACTTTGGATCATTTTGGCCAGCTTCGTTGCGGTTGGGTTTTCACTCAAATTCCAAAGGTGAGAGTTAAAGATCACTAATTCGCGGACCAAGTCGGGATTGGCTGCCGCCCAATCCATCGCAATGGCAACGCCCGCATCATGAGCAACGATCGTGACGTCGTTCAAACCCAAGTACTGCATGAACCGGGCAAATCGTTTGGCGTGAGCTTCGGGTTTATAGTTGGCATCGCTAGGCTTGTCGCTGAGGCCAAAGCCCAGGTGATCTACCGCAATGCATCGGTGGGATTGTTTGAGGGATTCGATGGCTCGACGAAACATGAACGACCACGTCATGTTTCCATGAACAAAAATAATTGGGCGACCTTCACCTTCGTCGATGTAGTTCATCCACCCTTCGCCAGAGTCGAATTCTCGAAAGGCAAAGGGATATTCAAGCCGATTCAGCCAGAACCGATGGTCGTCCACTTCAATTCTATTCTACGAGATTTATTCGGCGAAGTCGAACCAACCAGGAACATCTTCGACGCGTTTTGCCAAACCAGCGGGCAGGACGTAGGCTTGGGGAAAGTCAGCTTTGCTCAGGGTTGCTCGGATGGGCGTTCCAGCGGCGTAATGCTTGACCCAGTCGACATCGCAAATGGCTCCACGGGCAATGGCGAGGGCCGTAGGGCCAAGTTGGAGGGCTTTTGATACATCTTCGGCAGATCGAATTGAGCCGACTCCAATGAGAGGAAGTCGACCGTTTATGTGGACGGAAATTTGTTTGAGGATTGGTTCTTCGCTATCGGCATGGATGCTTTTCTGATCATAGTTACGGAGCGATATATGGAGAAAAGAGAGTTTAAACTTGCACAATTCATCGATTAGTCTTTTGGTTCGGTCGAGACGGATGCCGGGCGTTTCGGGTTCTTCTGGGCTGAAGCGATAGCCAACCGGGAAGTCTGGGCCGACCGCCCTTAGAACGGCTTCGACCAGCCGTTTAGGAAACAGGAGATCGTTGGGATTCCACTTGTCTTCTCGGCGGTTACTATGGGGGCTGACAAATTGTTGGATGAGATAGGTGTTCGCGCCGTGGATCTCGACTGCGTCGTATCCCGCCACTTTGGCGCGGAGGGCAGCCTGGGCGTAGTCCTCGATGGTTCGTTCGATTTCGGTATCAATCATCTCGCGAGGGATGACCGCATTTGGATTTTCGGCAGCGATGGCGCTGGCCGAAATGCATTCTCCACCCGCGAGCTTTGGTGGGCATTGGCGGCCCCCGTGGTGGATTTGGAGGATGGCTTTAGCTCCGTTAGATTGGATCGCTTGAGCCACACTTCGCAGGGAGTCTAGTTTGTTGTCGTGGTCGCATCCCCATTGACCAGTGAATGCCTTGCCGGATGAGTGGACGTAGCAGGCTGCAGTCATGATCGCGCCAAATCCGCCCTGGGCTCGTCGAGCGAGGTACGGCAACTCGTCAGGAGAAATACAGCCGTTGTCGAGGCTAGAGTACGTCGTCATGGGGGCGACAATAAAGCCGTTCTTGAGTTCGAGATTGTTGAGGCGGATTGGGTCGAGGAGCGGCTTCACAAACTAAGAGTATGACTTGCAATTCGATAGGAGGGCGTTGCCCTCCTTAATTCAAAGGTGGAGGGCAGGATGCGAGGGAACTTGGGTCTGCGCCCTTAAATTAAGACACTCAAATATGTTCGGTGTGGAGAATATATATGATGCGTCGTAGTTATAGTCGTGAGTTCAAGCTCGATGTCTGTCAGAGGATCACTTCTGGTGAGATATCGAAGTCTCGTTCGTGT
>JANYCU010000019.1 GCA_025360125.1 Armatimonadota bacterium
CCGTTGTAGCCATAGCTAGCGGCCTGGGAATTACCCGAATAAGTCGTCAAGCGATCTTCATAGTCCCAGGTCAAGACCCTCGAACCAATGTTGGTCGGACGTCCGCAATAATCGTAGGTGTAATTGGTCGTCCCGTTAACACCAGAAATGTACTGCAGCTTGTCGGCATCGTCGTACGTGTAAGTGTCAGTTCCCGCTGCAGTCGTCTTCGTCAATCGATTGCCGTTGCTATCGTACGAATACGAGTTGTACAAATTGCTGCTTGTCTCAGTCAGAAGCTGGTCAATCTGGTCGTACGTATAATTCGTGGCGACACTGTTGACGACCTTGCTTTGCAAGTTATTCGCCCCATCGTAGTTGTAGGCTTCTTGGTGAATCGCTTGGTTGTCGGCAACTCGGATGTGCGCGATTGAGTTGACGCGATCATTCGCGTCGTAGCCATACTCGGTTCGGGTGGCACCATCGTTTTTAACATCGACGCGCCCGTACGCATCGTAGTGAATTGTAGAAGCCACGCCATCGGTGCTTTTGGTCACCGAGGTCAGTCGGTGGTTCGTAAACCCGTAGTTCGTCACCGCCGTCCCTTCGGTTAAACTCGTCCGTCGGTTCCAGACGTCGTAGACGTAGTCCATCACTCCTTGCGGAGTCGTGAGCTTCGTCACGTTGTCGGCGTTGTCATAAAGCCAGCTCGAGGTTCCGGTTCCGTCGACCATCGTCAGCTGACGACCGTCGTTATCGTACGTAAACGTCGTGCCTGGTCCGGTCGGATACGTGACAGTGGTCAAATTATCGACGTTGTCGTAATCGTACTGGATGGTCTGGTTCATCCCATTGATGCGCTGAGTCTGGTTGCCGTTGCCGTCAAACTTGTACACCTCGGCGGTCGCGTCGGCAAACGAGATTTGCCTCAGTTCGCCCCGCAGCGTGTAGTAGTAATTCCGAGTCTTGTTGCGACCATTGATAACGCTCGTCATCAGACCATCGTTATCGAATGTGTACTGCTCGATATCGCCACGGGGGTTGGTGACGCCCGTCACCCGGCCAATGCCGTCTCGTGCCATCAATGTCGTTCGATGCAGAACGTCCGTCGCCGAGCTGACGTAGCCCATAGCGTTCATGAGAACGGACGCAGTGGCGTTATCGAACCGGGTGGTACCCGTCAGCCGTCCCCACGCATCGTAGGCAAACGTTGAGGTTCCCCGCCGAGTCGTTACCGACAGGGGCTTGCCGATCTTCTCGTCGGTATTGCCATAAATAATCGTCGCAGTGCCTTCGGGCGTCGTGACTGAATTCGGGCGATAGTGGGTGTCGTAACCAATGCTGGTCGTGGCACCTTGACTGCTGGTGGTTGCCAGCGATCCGTCGCTATTATAGGTGTTGTCGACGAGGGTGTTGCCCTTGCCATCGATGACATTGATGAGCGAGCCGGGAATGGACCCCCGAATGTATTGAGTGACGACGCCACGCGTGTCTTTGGTCGAAAGAACGTCGTTCCAACTGTGGTAGACAGTCTCCTGCTTCACCCCTGCGGCGTACTGCTTGGGGTCTTGGGTGCTCTTGCAGTTGGCGACGCCATCGTAAACCGCGCGGGATATCCGTCCGTAGGCGTCCGTCGCCTCGATGACGTTGTAATAATTGTCGTACTTGAAGGTGTTGTAAAAGCCCGCCTGGTCTTTTATCTGGGTCAACAGGCCGCCATCGTAATACTCGATGATTGAATGGCCGCTAGGTTGAACGAACTCGGTATTCGCGGTGTTGTAGTTGTAGGTGTAAACCGGATTCGACGAATTATTGTTGCCGTAGACCGGGAGCTTGAACGTTTTGAGGCGGTTACTCGTGTCGTATGTCTGCACAAATTGGCGACCGAGCACGTCCGTCTCTTGGGTGATTGGCGCGCAGTTGGCGTTGCTGGTCCCGCTGATGAACGTCTCAACCGGCCGACTATAGTTCAGCGTTGGATATGTGATGGTGCCAAGCGTGATGTCGTTTTGCTGAGTTCGCACGACGTATCCAAGGTCCCAAACCCGAGTGCCGGGCACCGTAACTTTGTTGAAATACGTCGGGAAAGGTCCGGTGAGGAACTGACCTTGGCTAAAGCTGTTCTTGGCGACATCCCATATGGATATATAGGTACCGTCGGGCGCAATAATCCGAACTTCGCCCGGCGCGGACGTGACTTGAGAAACACGGCTTATGGTGACCGAGTTGTTGTAACGATCCCTATACGCTTTGAGCTTGCCCTTGACATCAAACTGGTACGTCATTTGATGCTTGGTGCGCAAATGCCAACCAGTTGGTGTTCCGTAAGGCGAGCCCTCGGCGTAGAGAATGTCGTAAAAACCCGTAGGTGGGTAGAAGACCCCCATGAGGGGGTGTCCCGGGCTGGCACCTGGCCTTTTGAAGATGAGTCGACGTCCGTCGGGATAGGTTACGGCGGCAGTTGTCGTACTGGTTGTTGAGATTACTCCCACAAAGTTGACGGTGAAGTCGATGTTGGACCGCCAACCTTTACCCCAGCCCACGTCGAGCGAATCCGTGCTGTTGTGGAAGAGGGCGAGGCCAAAGGGAATTCCGCCACGCGCCTTCCAGCCTACGATTGGTACTGTCGTTAAACGGTTGCCCGTTTGAGTGTTGACGACCCCCGAGGCAAATTCAGAGCCGCCTCCGGAGCGTGCTCCTTCCCACGGAAATGGATCGCCTGCTTGAGCGCCGTTGCCCGCGTTCGTGCCGATAATTCCCGTTGTGCCCGTCGTACCGGTGGAACCCGTTGTTCCTGCATCCGTGGTTCCAGTTGTTCCAGTTGTTCCTGTTGTTCCAGTTGTTCCTGTGGTCCCAGTTGTACCTGTGGTTGACGTCGTACTGGTGGTTCCTGTGGTACCTGTTGCTCCAGTTAATCCACCAGTGAGTCCACCGCCTGGGACGCTGTCAGGATCAGGTATGTTGCGCGGACTTGCGTCGGGACGACCATAGAGGGCCGCATTGTC
>JANYCU010000032.1 GCA_025360125.1 Armatimonadota bacterium
TGGGTGCCATTTGAAAGCAGTCTCCTTTCCACTGGCTTCTCCCATTTGGATGCTTCGCATCTCCACTCCGTTCAAGGCAGAGGTCGGAGCCAGTGCCACACCAAGGTCTTTCTACTTAATTAGTTTAACCCCGCCCACGAAGTGGCTCGCCGGAGGGACGACTGGCGACCAAAAAGGTCGCTATTGCGCCAACATTGGGCATAAGCAGGACGACGAGTCTGGCCTAATCTATATGAGAGCTAGATATTATGAGCCTTCGAACGGTAGATTTATCAGTCAAGACAACAGTGGGCAAGGAACAAACTGGTACTCTTACTACTATAATCGACCCAACTGTTTAGTAGATTCTAGTGGTAACACCGCCGGGATGGAAGCAGACGACATTCTGGAAATGCTTACAAGGTTCTTGGATATCTTAAAAAATGCGCACTATGATGTTGAATTCTTAAAGAAGATAACCGAGGTAGCTTTAAAAGGTATTGGAACTATTAAGCTATTTGAAAAATTTAGGAAAGGCCTGGAAAATACGGCAATAGGAGCCAGTGCAGTAGGCGATTTAGCTGCCGTAGATGGTGCTGAAAATATTGCCCTTGTAGCGAAGTCTGTTGAAGGCTTGTGTCGTGCAGGTTCGATAGGTTGCAAAGTGGCCGAACTTTTGACATTTGTTTCGACAGTTTGGCAAATTATGGTTTTGGTTGTGCAATGTGGAGAAGAAGCCTTTGGTGGTGCAGAAGATACTCTTCTAGGAGCTCACGGTTAAAGAATGATAGTTAACGGCGTAAATATCTTTGTTGAATGGATCGTGGTCGTTTCATACGGCATAGCTATTCTGGTGCAACTTCTTGGGGCAATGTTAAGGATTAAAATTGCACATAAGACATGGTTAATAATTTGCATTCTCGTTGGTATTTTTGCGTATACAGTATTCATTTTCAAAGAATGGCCAAGTGGGAGTACTAAGATTTGGCTCCTAAATGCAGTTGGGTTATTGTTAGCATCTTCTCTATTGAATATCAGCGGTAAATCTTATAAAGCGGCGGCAGAATTCCGGAAAATTAGTAAATCGGAGAAACGTTGAAGTTCTTATGCCATGCTAATAAAGCCAAGCCAGCTAGCCCTTTGTGTGGGCCGACAAGTCACTGTGTGAGCGTGGTAGTTTTAAAAATTTCCCCGGGTGGCACCGGTAGCGACGTCTGCGCAGCTGGGAGTTACCTGTGCTCAAGTGCCTGTGCAAGAAAGGTAAAACCCATTTAACGTGAGCCAAGCCAACAAGAGAAAGACCCGTAAGTTCATCAATGAGTTTGGCCACTCTCACTATCTGACATTTTCCACTTACCACCGCAAGCTCTATCTCAAGAATGATCAAATCTGCTAATTGAAGGTGATATCAAATGGCGCTAGATTGCTGAATAGGAGTTAGAATAAGCATGGTGGTAGGCACTCTCTCAGGTTTCTCACGGTTAACTCTCAGCTTCGCAGGGGTCGCTAACCGTGCCACCCGCGAAGTATGGCAGCAAAACCGTTGCGAGCTTAGCCGTGCTTGCAGCATTTACATACTCTATTGTGCTGATAGGTATGCTTGTGAGCATGATGATTGAGGGCGACACCGCGTTCGATCAACCGTGGGGTAGCTAATGGCTAAAATGACAAAATTTGTTCTGATCAGTATACATGTTGTGTCCTTTGGGCTGGGGAATTTAATCCTATCGATTTCGGGTGGAATCTTAATCGAAAAAATACTCTCGGAATTTGGCTTACTGGTTTTGACATATGTAATTTTTGCTAGATTTGGCAAGTCTTCTATTGAAAAGCAACTGGGCATTTTGTTTTTTATGTCCGTTTTGAACCTGATAGTTTCTTTGATTTGGGTCAAATCGGCTCAAATGCAAATACTTTTTGTTCTTACAGGGCACCTACCCGTGTATTGCCTTATGCTGTTCGATCGAGCTGAGTCAAAGACAAGAATCGACTAGTCACTGTGTGAGTGACTGGTCCCCATTTCCTGACCATGTTAGACCGCAAGCCACTGACGTGGGCGGGGCTATTTTGTGGTACTGGCTCCGACGGCAGGCTTGGTGGGCACGGGCCTTATGTTCGTCGGGGCTGGTATGATGATACTTTCAGCCGTCTTGTGCGCAATAGACATCTACACTACATTCTTGGCAATCGAAACTGCTTATCAAACCAGCGATTTAGCAGATATGTAGGGACGACGAATTTGGAATGGGTGCTGGCGGTTATAGATTATGGATAGTCTCATGGATAAATTGGATACGTTAACAATTCTGTGGAGAATTTTAATAATTGGGACTTCATCCCTCATGTTATTGACTGCAATTTTCAAGTATTTTCTTTTTAGGCAATCTGCTTGGAAACTATGGGTCAATATAGGTTTTGCAGTGCTGTCTGTGATCGTGGCGATCATATTTCGTGCTTTTAACTTATTCTTAATTCAGCTCATCTTGTGTCCAATGTTACTCGTCATAACTGAGAAGAATATGAAGTACATAGTTGCATCGAAAGAAAGAGAACTTAGCACTAGGAGCAAAGCATTAATTGGACAGGATGAGTCACTTCGTGAATGAAGTACTTTTCAGGGCAAGTTACTGACGTGGGCAAGCCACTAGTAAGATTGAAATTGAATCCCTACCTGGTGGATTAGGACGCGTGCGAGCCACAGCAACTTAGGCAAGCCACTAACGTGGGCGACAAGTCACTGTGTGAGCTGGGTAGAAAATTCTAAGTAAGGTGTGGCAAGTATAGGCGACCATCTGCGCAGCTGCGAGCTTAAGCAGGGACAAACGAATGACCACCGAGGACCGGGCTAATCAGGTCCAATCCAACAGGTGATATCTCCAGGCGTCTCTGCTAGGTGGATCAAGATGCTTGCAAGCCACAGGAATCACGTTGCAGAGTCGAGACAAACTGAGCCTGCGAGAAACGAGCGTCCAATTTGAGGCAAAATAATCCTGAAATATTCTGAAAAAGTAGAACAATGTCTACTATATTGACGTCTAAATTTTTATGCCTCGGCAAAATCCCAAATGCATTCATCACTCGACCTGACCGATCAACGGTTTTCCCCGCCGGAAATCGGCATGAAAGAAGGTACCCCTGAAACCCGAAAGCCAATCTTTGGGTACGTTTTTTCTGCCCCGGAATCTTATGTGTACTTCGCACTCTGCGCTTCCCAGGTTTTAGGAACATTTTTTTTCGCGGCCGTTCAAATCTCCCACTCTGCACTTCCCAAGTCTTAGGAACATTTTTTTTCAATATCATTCACCCATCCCAACTCCAATGAACTTTTCCCTTTTCCCTTTTCCCTTTTGCTGAAAGGCGAAAGGCGAAAGGCGAAAGCTGAAGCCTAATTTCATCGGGTATTTGTTTCACCACCCCCGCTTTTTTGATGCTGACCAATTTCAATTTGAACCCAACATCGATGTTGACCACCCACCAAAAACTTGATGGAAAGAGTCACTTTGTTCTTCGCCCTCGCCTAAAACCGAAGCTTGCCTAAATGCGAAGCATGACCCTGACCAAAAGCGAAGCATGCCCCCCGCTCTTCTTCATATTCCCAAATGTGAATATTCCCGACCCGATTCGACCAGCCGGAGGTTATAATTCAACCTAAATGCCTCACCACATTCATGATTTGTCGAGTTCAGAAAGCGTCGGGATTTTCCGTGCCCTCGCTTCAGAGTCCCGCGCACGCATCATGGAAATGCTCGGCGAGCGAGATATGAATATCAACGAGCTAAGCGTCTCGCTTGGGCTCGCCCAACCCAGCATCACCAAGCACATCCAAATCCTCGAAGAGGCTGGACTCGTCATCAGCGACTACCTCAGTGGAGCCCAGGGCATGCAAAAGCGCTGCCGCAAGGTCCACGACCGACTTATTGTCGACATGAGCGGCCGGGTCAAAGAAAAAGATTACGTCATCGAAATCGAGATGCCCATCGGTATGTACACAAGGGCCGAGGTCGTTCCGACGTGCGGACTGGCCACCCGCGACCGAATGGTCGGCGTCATCGATGACCCACTCGCATTCGCCTTCCCAGACCGGGCAAAAGCCGAAATTCTCTGGTCTGGCGGAGGCTATATCGAATACAAATTCCCGAATTCTCTCCCCGTGACCAGCATCATCGAGTCGATCGAACTCATCGGTGAGGTCGCCTCCGAGGCACCCGGCTATGCTAACGACTATCCGTCAGACATCACCCTGTGGATCAACGACGTCGAAGTCGGCACCTGGACCTCCCCCGGTGACCCGGGCGGAGAAAAGGGCCGCCTCAACCCCTCGTGGTGGCAAGACTACATGAACCAGCACGGATACCTGAAGGCGTGGCGGATCAACGACACTGGTACCTATGTTGACGGCGACAAACTGTCCGACGTTAAGGTGATCGACCTCAACGTGCACCCATGGCAGGCAACACGGGTTCGATTTGGAATTAAAAAGGACGCTCAAAACAAAGGCGGCTTTACGATTTTCGGAAAAGGGTTTGGATCGTTTGAGCAAGATTTGGTTTTGCGCATCCATCACTCAAGCAGAGGTGGAGATTTGCCGGAGTCCGTAAAGCAAGGGAAATAGCTTTCGGCTTTCGGCTACTAGCTTTCAGCTGGTGGCCAAGAAGCCAAGAGTCGGTGAATCGGGGAAGCCAAGAAGCAGGGAAGTAATGATTCTTTCAACGACGTTAGATCAGGAATCTGGCTTCTCAATTAAGCTTGATGACAAAGTGCTCTTTAGGGTTGCTTCACTTCCAGAAACCTTTGCTTTTCAACCATCCGATTCCGTCACCTACTTTATTTCAAAGGAGCCTCGCGACTTCCTTAATCGCAGTAAATACGTTCTGTCCGATGCGAAGAGGACGCAAATTGCCCGGATCACTGGTGAATTTTTTGGAGGAATAATCTTCGGTTCAAAGCTTTTCGTTGGCGAGAAGCAATATCGACTGAGGCTCAAGGCAAAACCTTTTTTCAACATTGGGATTAATAGCGAGGGTTTTCTCATTGATGAACTCGGCATCGTTATGGATTCATACCGGCCCAATGACGGAATCATGTCGATTTTTTCGGAAGGCAACGAGGTAAGGACGGCAATCGAAGACTATGATGAACAGCAAGTGGCGATTATCGCGCTCTTACACTTCGCGCGATTTTGGAAGTGGAGAGAACAAGCGGATTGATAAAGCGAAAAGCTAATTGCTAATACTTATTCCCATTTGGCTATGAAGTAGCGTATAATCCGATAACCGCCTTGTGGTGGTTTAAGATGATCGAAGTCGCTCATGTTCACTGCCGCTCTTGCCGTCCATCTGTTTTCCATGGGGTTGCCCGTGCAGCGAACTGACGAGGGATCCATTTTCCCCGGAGACGGCTCCTACGCAGTCAACTCCGAACACACCCACGATCCCTGCATCGTCGAACTCGATGGCCGAACGTTCTGCTTCAGCACCGGCAACGGAGGCGGCATGAAATCGACCAAGGACTTCAAAACCTGGGACATTCATGGCCCAATCATGAAGACTCCGCCCGACTGGCTCAAAACCATGATCCCCGAACATCGCTCAATCTGGGCGCCCGACGGGGTCCGTGTCGGCAAAAAAGTTCGGATATATTACTGTGCTAGTCGATACTTTGGCGGAAACGACTCCGCAATCGGTTTCCAAGAAAACGAACACTTTGACGCCAATAAACCCAACGAAGGTTGGACCGACCGTGGAATGGTGATCGAGAGTTCCAAAGCGAAAGGGAACCATTACAACTGCATCGACCCCGATGTCCAGATCGACCAAACGGGTCGCCATTGGATGTTCTTCGGCTCATACTATTCCGGCATCTACGTTGTCGAACTCGACCCCGAAACGGGCAAGATCAAACCCGGTAAAGAGCCCGTCTCGGTCGCATGGAACAAAGGTTCAAAGGAGAACGCGCTCGAAGGCGCGGCTGGCTGCTTTCACGACGGCTACTACTATTTGTGGGTTTCCTACGGACTCGCCGCACAGGGCGTCCGAAGCACCTACCAAGTGATGGTAGGCAGGTCAAAGACCCCCGATGGTCCGTTCCTCGACGCCAATAGCACCCCGATGACCGAAGGCGGTCACGTCAATATCCTCAAAACCTCGCCGCCGATGTTCTCGCCTGGCCATAACGAAGTGATGCACCACAGCGACGGCAGATGGATGATGAGCTACCACTTCTACGATGGGCGAAAATTCTGGACGGGCGACAAATGGGGCATGCCCCGGCTCCAAGTACGCGAATTCCTTTGGTCACCCGACGGCTGGCCGCTGCCAGGTCTCCCCGTAGAGTTCACCAACCAAGTCAAACTCAAGGATCACAACTCTCCCGCCGGAAAATGGCTCCACCAAGCTGACTTTACCAATGTCGAAGTGATCACCCTCACTCCTGACGGAGTCATTGAATCCGGAAAGCGGCGCGGGAAATGGGAAGTCAAAGGAGACTCCCTCCTGATGAAGTGGCCCAAAATCGACGACGAAAAAGACTTCTGGATCGACCAGCTTCAACTCGCCTACAAAGGCAACTACTACGTCGGTCGCAATCAGTCGGGCTTAGTCATTCGCGGAATTCGGAGCGAACTGAAGTGAGCACGAAGGCGTCCATGATTCTCCTTTTGGTGATTTGTGGCGTCATCGGCATTTTCAGAGGCGATTTCTCTTGCGGGAAATTGGCGGCGACTCAGAAGACGGAAATCAGTTTTTGGAACGGTTTCACCGGCCCCGACGGCCGAGTCATGCTCGAGATGATTCGGGACTTTAACGAGAAGAACCCCGACGTCAACGTTACCATGCAGAGGATTCCTTGGGCTCTGTACTACAACAAGGTGATGGTGTCCGGGCTCGATGACCGTGGACCCGAAGTCTTCGTCATCCATGCCAGTGCTCTTACCAGAATGCACCGGGCTGGAATTTTGGCCGAAGAAAACTCGCTATTTGCCGGAACCAAGTCAGTCCCGACCGATGACTTTGACTCTTATGTGTTAGAGCAAACGATGTTCGACGGAAAGCACTTCGCGGTCCCGCTCGACATCCACCCCCAAGGGATGTATTGCAACGCCGACATGCTGAAGGCATCAGGCATGACCAACCCGGACGGGTCAGCAAAACCCCCAGAGACCCGCGAAGAATTCCTCAAAGTCGCGCACCTGATGATGTCGCCGAAGGGAAGTGACCATCCCGATACGTTCGGCTATGCCCTGACTTCGTGGCCGAATAACTTTTCGTCATTGGTGGCACAGTTTGATGGCCAATGGCTGGATAAGGACGGGAAATGCACGCTGAATCATCCGAACAACGTGAAGGCACTGGAGTTCATGGCGTCACTTCGGAGTACTGAAAAGCTGATTCCGCCGCCGGATAACCAGATGGGTTGGACTGGCTTCCGACAAAAGAAGGTCGGAATGGTTTGGGACGGCATATGGATGGTGGGTGACCTCAAAAACATGCCTGACTTTCACGGGATAGGAGCTCCGATTCCGACGATTGGCAACCATCCGGGGACCCTGGCCGACTCGCATTGTCTCTGCTTAAAACCCAATCTGACTCCGAAACAACGGGAAGCGGGCGAGCGATTCATCCAATATCTTTCGTCCCATAGCTTGAAGTGGGCTAGCGCGGGTCAGGTTCCGGCTCGAAAGAGCGTGCGGGCAAATCCGGAATTCCAGCGAATGCAGATCCAGTACGCCTTCTCGAAGCAGATTCCGTTCATGAAGTATCCGCCCAGGATTACGACCTTGTTCGAGATGGGACAAGAGATCAATTTAGCGGTGGAGAAAGTCGTTCGAGGCAATGCCAAGGCCCAAGAAGCGCTCGATATCGCCAACGTCAATGCCCAAAAGGCGATGGATCGAGACGAAGAGACGCAAAAGGACGCGAAACTGAGTGAGGCGGCTAAGAAATGACCTACAAGAAGCAAAAGGCGCTGGTTGGGTATCTCTTCATGGCTCCTTACGGAATCGCTTTTCTTTGTTTTCTTGTGCTGCCGCTCGTCGTTGCTGGAGCTCTCTCGGTCATGCAGTTCGATCTCACTTCGAAAGAGACGACTCACTTCGTCGGCACCCAAAACTTTGTCGAAGTCTATAAAGACACCTATTTCTGGCAGGCTCTCTTGGCCACCTCAAGATACGTGATATGGATGGTTCCTGCCTTGGTCATCACATCGCTTGGCATCGCCCTTGGACTCAATGCAATGTCTCGTGGCCGAAACATGGTTCGCGCCCTCATCTTCTTACCCGGAATGTTTACCATCGCCGTCACTGCGATCATCTGGCAATGGTTTTATAACCTGGAATTTGGCTTTTTCAACTACGTCATAAAGACATTTCTTCACGGACAACCAGTGCCGTGGCTGTCGGAGAAATCGCTGGCGATGCCGAGCATTGTGGTGATGGCTCTTTGGTGGAGCGCGGGTGGGGCCTCGATCATCATCCTGACTTCGCTCCAGCAGATTCCTAAGATGTACTTCGAGGCCGCGTCTTTGGATGGCGCGAACATCTGGCAGCTCTTTAAAAACATTACATTCCCGCTCCTCAAGCCAGTCTTATTCTTCGTCATCCTCACCAGCACGATTGGCGCTTTTCAGATGTTTCCGCAAGCGTCGCTTCTCACCAACGGCGGACCAGAACTCTCGACCCGGGGTGTTGTCCAGTACATCTACGAAACCGCATTTAACAACTATCGATTGGGCTATGCGGCGTCAATTAGCTGGATTCTGGCCGCAATTACGATGCTGTTCGGAATGTTCCAATTCCTCATGATTCGCAAGGGGGTACGAAATGTTAGTTAGCCTCATCTTATTTGGCACAGCGAAACCTGTTTCGCTGCTTAACCTCGGTGAATTGCTGAACTTCGGAGTAGCCAAAGCGACACAACCGCGGAGACGCTACGACCAATGAAATTCCTCAAATGGGTTGTCGGCATCTTCATGAGCCTGGTCGCGTTCCTTTTCATTTCGCCCATCCTGCTCATGGCAATGACCTCTTTCAAGCACGAAAGTGATGTCCTCAACCCCTCGACCGTCGTTCCCAAGATCTGGACATTCGAGAACTATCGTAACGTCCTGAGTTGGGCCGAGGAAGCTCCATTCGGAAAGTGGCTGCTCAACAGCATTTTCGTCTCGTGCAGCGTCACTTTACTTGTACTTCTTTTCTCAAGCATGGCCGCCTACGCCATCACCCGGCTCAAGGTCCCCGGCGGAAGCCAATTCCTTACCGTCGTAATCTTCTCGATGATGGTGCCCGGACAACTCTTCCTTGTTCCGGTCTACTTCATCCTCAGCAAGCTTCACTGGCTCGACACTCCGTTCGCTCTCATCATTCCTGCGACGGCGGGTGGCTTCGGAGTCTTCATGCTCTGCCAATTCATGAAGGCAGTTCCAACCGCGATCGAAGAAGCCGCGATGATCGACGGCTGTTCGCTCGCGGGAGTCTATTCAAAGGTGACTTTGCCTTTGATTGCTCCTGCGCTTGCCACTCTCGGAGTGTTCACATTCATTGGCTCTTGGAACGACTACGTTTCGCCACTGGTGTTCATGGATTCCGTCCGGAATTACACGTTGCCCGTCGGAATCGCCATGTATCAAGCCTCGTATTACACCGAGTATGGACGGACCCTCGCCACCAGCGCGATGGCCTCCCTCCCGCTCATGATCATCTTCCTCATATTCCAAAAACAGATCGTAGACAGCATGTCTTCTACTGGTCTGAAAGATTAATTACCCATGAAAAAGACCACCCTCCACTTGCATTCTCGTTTCGTTGTCGACGTTGTCGACCCCCGAGTTTTTGGTGGCTTTCTTGAGCACCTTGGGCGCGCTGTTTATGAAGGCGTCTACGAGCCAACGAGCAAACATGCTGACGAACACGGCTGTCGAACCGACGTTTTGGAAGCTCTGAAGAGATTGAGATTTACCGCCATGCGCTACCCAGGTGGAAACTTTGTCAGCGGTTACCATTGGCAAGACGCCGTTGGTCCCAAAAAGGATCGACCTCAAACGCTCGACCTCGCCTGGCAGAGCATCGAAACGAACCAGTTTGGTCCCAACGAGTTCCTTGAGCTGTCAAAGCGGATGGATTGGACGCCGATGATGGCGGTCAACCTCGGCACAGGTACACCCGAAGAAGCTCGAAATTGGTTGGAGTATTGCAACAATACCGCTGGAACCAAGTACGCCGACCTCCGAGTTGAGCATGGGTACAAGGATCCGTTTGATGTGAAGCTGTGGTGCCTCGGAAACGAGATGGACGGTCCGTGGCAAATTGGCCATGTCCCCGCCGAGACTTACGCCATCAACGCTCAGCAAACCGCGCGGATGATGAAAATGGTTGACCCGAATATCGAGCTCGTGGTTTGCGGTTCGTGCGCGATCAATTTGCCCACCTATCTCGAATGGGATCGTAAGGTTCTCGAGCACTGCAAGGATGACGTCGAATTCATTTCGGTCCACCGATACGTCGAGAATCCCGAGCATGACACCGAGAATTTCCTCGCCGTCACCAACAGCATCGACGAGCAAATCGAAGCGATGGATTCGGTCTGCACATCAGTCCACCACACCAAGAAGACCAAGCGGAAGGTCAAGATCAGCTTCGACGAATGGAACGTTTGGTATCGCGCTCGAACTCCCGAGCATCTTGACGGTCGCGGAAAGATCGCCCCACATCTCCTCGAAGAGGTCTACAATCTCGAGGACGCTTTGATCGCAGCTGGATTCTTAAACAGCTTCATTCGCCACGCCGATAGTGTCAAAATCGCCAACATCGCCCAGATTGTGAACGTCATTGCGCCGCTTCTCACCCGTGGCGACGAACTCGTCTACCAAACCATTTTCTATCCGATCGAGATGATGGCCAAGAGACGCGACGGTGTCTCTCTCCAGGTGCAAGTCGAAGGCTCCGAGTACAAGTCGAAGGATTACGGCGTCGTCAAGACCCTCGATACCAGCGCAATCTTCAGCGGCAAAGAACTCAGCGTATTCATGGTTAATCGCGACCTAACTCAACCGCTCGAAGTGACGATTGATCTCGCCGATCAAGCAATTTCGAAATTGCTCAATGCTGAAATCGTCCACGGAAGCGATCCAAACGCCGCCAACACATTTGAGACGCCAAATCGAATCACTGCGAAGGATTTTGACGAAGTCTGCATCAAAGATGGAAAAGCCGTGGTCAAACTACCGCCGCTCTCCTTCTGTGCTGCAACATTTAGCCTGGAGTAATTCGCTCCCTCAGTAGCAAAACAAGCTCTGGCCGAAGAAGGATCCTCAACCTACGTTACCGAAAAGCAACAAGGTCAACATAAAAGGGTATGAAACCCTCTTACTTCGAGATCTTCAACAGTCGGCAACCGTGCCAAGGGATCTCGAGGATCGTCGTCTGTGATTCAAGCTTCCACGTCTCGCCTGACCAAACGTCGGTAACCGTGTCGCCAGCCTTCGCTCCCGCCGGGCCGAGGTCAAAACTCATCCGCCGGGTCTTCTTGTCCTGCTGACCGCCGTCCTTGAACCCGTAAACATAAGGCTGAATGGTGCCACCAAGCGTCTCCGCCATCGCAGTGTCGTTCAGCGCAGCAAATGCCGAGAACGACTTTGCCCCCGCGGGCAAGTCGAAGATGATGACCGATGGTGCATGGGCAAAGATTCCATTGGTAGCTGGCTTACCTTTCACGGTCAACGGCTTCGAGTCAGGCGCGGTTGTATGCGACGCTTGCCCGTATCCAACTGAAACATACTTCCACGTTTGTTGGCTCAGGTCAATCGTCGTTCCGAAGGATAGCTCAATGGACGGATTCACCCAAAGAGCATGATCCCAAACGATACCGTCACCTGTGTCGGTCATGACCAAGGCAATTTTCGAATAGCCCTCAACGTTGGCAAGAATTGATCGTCCCTGGTCGGGGGTAGATCGATTGATGATTTCACCTTCGGAAAGAACCTCTGCGTTGGCCAGATCATATTGATCGTGGGTGTTGAACACCGCAGCGTAATGATCCTTCGTTTTCGGATTTTCCGCCGTCCAAGCAACGATTCCCTTATCATCAAAAAACGGTTTATTGTTGACGCTATCTTGGTTAATCGTCATGAGCGTCGGATTGGTCAGCAACGACTCGGTGAACGAATCCAAATGCGCCATATCTCCGCCCAATATAAGCGGTGACTTTGCGATGGACCATAAAGACATCAAGGTGTATTGCTCGTCGTGAGTGAAATTGGTCTGCCGCGTTCCGTTCGCCAAGGTTCCCAGCGGAAGCATGTCGGCGTCGGGATAGTGTCCAAAGCCAACGAATTCGTTCCACTTTCGCAATCTGACAAACTGTTCTTTGAGTGCTGGCCAGCTATCCCAGAAATCATCGCTGATTCGCCACATATTCGCGTGGGTCGTCGCGTGCTCGGCGGACTCAAGCGCGGTCTCGCCCGGTGACAGGCTCAACACGATCGGGCGTTTGGTCTTGTCAATCGCCTTGCGAATCGCTTCGACTTCGGGCTGATTTTGAGGATACGGACGGCTAAGGTCATCAACTTTGACGAAGTCAACGCCCCACGAAGCGATGAGCTTGAAAACGCTGTCGTAATACTCTTGAGCGCCTGGCTTTGTCATGTCGACACCATACATGTCGCCGTTCCACGTACAAACATGTTCCTTGTCGGCAATATCTGAGCACTTCAACTTCGTTCCAAGGATCGGAAGCTCCTTTTCGACCGCAACGCGAGGGACCCCGCGCATCAAATGGATGCCAAATTTAAGTCCTTTCTTGTGTACCCACTCAGTGAGGGCCTTAAACCCGACGCCGTTCGCCGAAGAAGGGAACTTGTTGGCGGTCGGAATGAGCCGACCATATTCGTCCATGGTCAGCACTCCCCGCGCTTCAAAATCAAAACCCTGTGTTGCGTTTGGCTCGTACCACGCTACATCGATGACGGCATATTGCCAACCGAATGGCTTTAACTTTGCGGCCATAACTTCGACGTTTGCTTTGTACTGCTCCTCGGTTAGGCTTGCCCCATAGCTATCCCAACTGTTCCATCCAAGCGGGGGTTTTGGTGCCCATCGGTGGTATTCAAGGGTTTTAGGCTTTGATTTGATGATTATTTGACCTTGCATAGCCAGCAATATTGAAAGGTGAGGAATGATCATTGTTGTAAGTCCAGGCTCAACAGAGCTTACCTACATATCCTTTTCGGAATACTTTCGAAAAAAAAGGCAAATATATTCCCACTTTTGAATAAGCATATCATATAATGATTTTGGCCTTGGGGTGTCTCCCGCATTGGGAGCTGTTCAAGGACGCAATTGTGACTTCATTATTCGAAGGAGAAATATGAAAACTCGAAGTAGAGCGTTTACTTTAATTGAACTTCTCGTCGTTATCGCGATCATCGCGATTTTAGCGGCCATCCTATTCCCCGTTTTTGCTCAAGCAAAGATGGCGGCCAAAAAGGCTTCCTGCCTATCCAACCTCAAACAGCACGCGCTTGCCTACATCATGTATGCAAACGACTATGATGATATGGGTGTTCGGCAAGGCGTTGATGCAGGTGGTTGGATTTATTGGTTCGCCGGATCAGGCAAACCACTTGGATTTATGGATCCAACCGAATATCCCAACTGGGGCCGGGATACCTATCCATATGTAAAGAACTTGCAAATGTACGAAAGCCCAGGAGCACCAAAAGATAACAATCCTGTGTTTGGCTATATTAGTAACAACCCAAAGGCGGGTAACGGCAGCTATGCCGCCAATGGTGGAGCTCTAGGAATAAGCTTGACTTCGTTTAGCGACTCAGCCAATGTAATTTACCTTCAGAGTAAGAACACGACAACACGTGAGGCAATCGTCCAGCCAACTCCTTTGTATCCATTGGGAACCCCCTATATTGCAAACGGAATTGACATCAGCTGGGTCGGAGCTACTTTTGGCAAAGGTGGAAACTATGCTTGGTGTGACGGTCACGCGAAGTACAGACCACGAACTGGAATTACTTTCCGAAACTTCGGAATCTACGGTACAGTTCACTGCCATCAGCCTGGATGTACGGATGTTCCGAATACAACCGGTCTGACTGATCCATTGGTTAACCCAAATTATTGGGATACATGGGGCACAGTCGACGTCGGCCTGATCTAATTTCCAGTAGTTCACGAAAAATGACCCCTTGTTGCCAAACAAGGGGTCTTCCTATACACAGCCATGAAAACTTCTATGAGCACAAAAACTTGGTTCTCAATCGTCACTTTCACTCTTACTCTCGGTGCGCTACTTGCGGGCTGCAGCAACCCGGATGGCGAGGGCCTAACCGACCAACAAAAGTTGGATGGGTCAACTAAAGCGAGGGCTCAACAAATGAGCGGTCAGAAGTCAGGATCTAATGCTCCAATGACTCGTGAATCGATGCCCGGCCAGAACAAACCCTGAATGTTTGGCAATTTTATTGAGTGCGCTCGTGGTCATTCCATGAGCGCATTCTTCGCGAATCATGATTGCAAATCTTGAAGTTCAATTAGATCAGCTGTACGGCACAATTTCGCCTCGGTTGTATGGTCACTTTGCCGAACATCTCGGCCGCTGCTGCTATGACGGGCTATTTGTTGGCAAGAATTCCTCCATTCCCAATATTGGCGGGTTTCGTACCGATGTTATCGAAGCCCTGCAGGCTATGCCAACACCGCTTTTGCGGTGGCCAGGCGGATGCTACGCAGATCACTATCACTGGAAGGATGGCGTCGGACCGGATCGCCCCGTTCGGCTGGGCTTGTCTTGCGGGCTCAAAACATTGGATACGAATGAACTGGGCACCGACGAATTTTTGCACCTATGCGAACTGATCGGAGCCGAGCCATACCTTGCCGGGAATGTCGGCTCTGGATCGCCCGAAGAACTTTGTCACTGGGTGGAGTATTGCAATTGCGATATGCCGACGACCTTGGCCCAGCAAAGAACTGCGAACGGTAGAACTGACCCTTGGAACGTCAAACTTTGGGGTGTAGGGAACGAGAATTGGGGGTGCGGCGGGAACTATGACCCGGAAAGCTACGCACTCGAATACCGTCGGTATTCCCTTATGGTGCAACATGTTGACCCATCGGTAGAGCTAGTTGTGTGCGGACATGATACCGATTGGAACAGGCGCTGCATTGACAAGCTTCGACACCACATGAATTTTGTCGATCACTACTCCATCCACCGATACTGGATCAATGGCGGACATGGAACCTCGTTCTCCGAAGAGGAGTACTATGCGCTGCTCGATGAAGCCGATCAGACCGAGGATTTCATCGTCGAGACCCGAAACTTTCTCGAAGAAGCTGCGGGCGGACAAAAGAAAGTCGGCATTGCCCTTGATGAATGGGGCGTCTGGCACCCAGAAGCAAGAACGTGGGGTCCCGGCCCAGTGGCCGCTGGCTTACACGATTACACCCAAGCAGGCACGATGCGCGATGCCGTTGCCACGGCGGTCGGATTAGAAGTCTTCCATCGCCAATGCGACTCACTTTCGATGGCGAACTTAGCTCAGATTGTTAATGTCCTCCAAGCGCCGATCATGACAGACGAGGCAGGTGGCATGTGGTTAACGCCAACGTATTACGTTTTGCAGATGCACCGGGCTCACATCGGACAGCAAGCCTATCGAGTTACCATTTCAGGCGGAGAAAGTCTTCCCTGCGGCAAAAGTGCGGTCAGCGCAACGGCGTCTAGTGGTGGACTTACGATTACCAATCGTCACATGACAAAAAGCTCCGAAGTCAAAATCCCAGTCCATTATAAGACAGGTGCTTTGCTTGCCTCCGAACAACCCAATGAACAAAACTCGGCCAGTCGGTCGGGCATCTGTCCGAAAAACGTAGTGATTCAGGACGGCATGATTCATCTTCCGCCCCATTCAGTTGCAACCGTTTGTTAGGATTTCTTTTGACTATAACCATTCCAGACTTGAATCAACTAAACTCTAAACTTAAATCATGAAGCGCGTAACTCTAGGAGTCATTATTGGGAACCGAGGATTCTTCCCAACTCATCTTTGCGAAGCCGGACGGAAAGTCATCCTGAAGGTCCTCGAGGAGCAAGGAATTGACGTTGTCATTTTGCCAGAGTCTGCGCGTCAGTCGGGCACCGTCGAGTCGATCAACGATGCAAGGGCATGCGCCGATCTCTTCAAAGCAAATCGCGAAAAGATCGACGGCATTCTTATTACGCTCCCGAACTTCGGTGAAGAGACGGGAATCGTGAATGCGGTTAAGTTTTCCGGCCTGAACGTTCCAATCTTGGTCCATGCTTTTGGCGACGACGCCAAGCGAATGACAATCGCAGACCGTCGAGACAGCTTCTGCGGCAAAATGTCGACTTGCAATAACCTACGCCAATATGGGTTCAAATTTTCGTTGACCGAGCTTCACACCGTTGACCCGACCAACCCCTCTTTCATTGCCGACCTGCACAAATTTGCCGCCGTTTGCCGAGTCGTCAAGGGCCTCAAAACCGCACGAATTGGCGCCATTGGCGCTCGACCAGGTGCATTTAACACGGTTCGATATAGCGAAAAGCTATTTGAGAATGCAGGAATTTCGGTTGCGACGCTTGACCTTTCCGAAGTCCTTGGCTGGGCAAACAAGCTCACCTCCGGCGATGCTGCGGTCAAAGAGAAGATGGATGCTATCCGGGCTTACACCAACGTCGATGGAATCCCGGTCGAGAGCCTCGATAAGATGGCTCGACTTGGTGCCGCCATCGACACCTGGAGCAAAGACAACGAAATCGACGCCACTGCAATCCAATGTTGGACCTCGCTCGAAGAATTCTACGGCGTTGTGCCTTGTACGATCATGTCGATGATGTCCGACACCCTTCGATCAAGCGCATGCGAGACCGACGTTGCGGGCACGGTTTCGATGTACGCGATGCAGCTTGCATCGGGACAACCATCCGCTTTGCTTGATTGGAACAACAACTACGGTGGTGATCCCGATAAGGCGGTTGTTTTCCACTGCTCGAACCTGCCAAAATCGGTCTTTGCTGAGCAAAAGATGGACTTCCAGGAGATCATTGCTGGCGCGGTTGGAAAAGAGAACACTTACGGAACAATCGTTGGACGAATGAAGACTGGCGCCTTCACCTATTGCCGAGTCTCGACGGATGATACGTTTGGGGAAATTCAGGCCTACGTTGGCCAGGGCCAACTGACGAACGACGTGCTCAATACATTCGGCGGCTTCGGAGTTGTCAAGATCGACCAAATGCAGGATCTCCTCAAGTTCATCTGTAATAACGGCTTCGAGCATCACGTCGCCTTCAACCTTAGCGAAATTGGCTCGGTCATCGATGAAGCCATGAGCAACTACATGGGTTGGAGCGTCTACAACCATGGCTAAGTATGCCCTTGGCGTCGATTACGGAACCAATAGCGTTCGCGCCCTGATCGTCGACGTCTCCAACGGCGACGAAATTGGCACCGCGGTCTGGAATTACGAGACAGGGAACCATGGCGTCCACGAGGATGATCGCGATGTGCATCTGGCACGCCAGAATCCGGCTGATTACCAAAAAGGCTTCTTCGAAGCCGTTAAAGGCGCTGTTGCCGATGCCCAAAACATGGCCGGGTTCGAAACCGCCCAAATCATCGGAATCGGCGTCGACACTACGGGATCGACGCCAATCCCGGTCGATAAAGATGGCGTCGCCCTCGCCCTCAAACCTGAATTCAAAGGCAATCTCCACGCTATGGCCTGGTTGTGGAAAGACCATACTGGGTACGCCGAGGCTGCCGAAATCACCGAGAAGGCCAAATCTTTCCCTTATCTCAAAAAGTGCGGTGGAACCTACTCGTCCGAATGGTTCTGGTCCAAAATCCTTCGCTGCAAGCGAGTCGCGCCAGAAGTATTCCAAGCCGCCCACTCGTGGGTTGAAATGCAGGACTATATTCCTGGCTGGTTGGTGGGTAAGTCAACCCCGAGCGAAATCCCCCGTGGAATCTGCGCAGCCGGGCATAAGGCGATGTTCCACACGGAGTGGGGGGGGCTGCCATCAAAAGAATTCCTAACCCTTCTCGACCCTGATCTTGCCGAGCTCCGAGATCGCCTTTATAATTCAACCATGACGGCCGAGCAGATTGCAGGCCAACTATTGCCCGATATTGCGGACAGAACTGGATTACCTGCCGGGATACCAGTCTCGGTTGGTGCATTCGACGCCCACCTTGGCGCGGTCGGAAGTGGAATCCGCGAAGGCACGCTGGTCAAGATCATGGGGACCAGCACCTGCGACATCATGATCGGCGGAGCCGATACCCCAGATATTCCTGGAGTCTGCGGAATCGTTCCTGGTTCGGTTGTTCCTGGATTCATGGGAATTGAAGCAGGTCAATCTGCAGTCGGCGATTTGTTCAACTGGTGCGTCGATAAGTTGGGGTCTGGTTCCCACGAGTCCCTTTCGGAAGAAGCCCTGCAGTTGAAACCTGGCGAAAGCGGCCTCCTTGCCTTGGATTGGAACAACGGGAATCGCACAATATTGGTAGACCCTCAGTTAACCGGCCTCATTGTTGGCCAAACCCTCCACACAAGTGCGGGAGAGATCTATCGGACACTCATCGAGGCAACCGCCTTCGGCTCGCGCAAGATCATTGAGCGAATTGAAGAATTCGGTGTCCCGGTAAGAGAGGTTGTAGTTTGCGGAGGAATTGGCGAGAAGAGTCCTTTGGCCATGCAGATCTACTCCGATGTATTCGGAAGGCCAATCAAGATTAGCCGCTCGGCCCAAACGTGCGCACTTGGTTCGGCCGTCGCCGCTTCGGTAGCAGCGGGAGCCCACCAAACTGTCCTCGAAGCCGCCGATGCCATGACGGGTTACAAAGACCTCTCGTATACACCAAACCCGGACGCAGTTCGCGTTTATAACCGCCTTTATGACCTCTATTCCGCCCTGCATGATTCGTTCGGAATTGCAGGCACAACCAATGATTTGAGTCAAGTAATGAAAGCCCTTCTCGAGATTCGCCGTGAGGTGGTAGCGTGAGCCTCCAAGTGCTGAGAGAACAGGTTTGCTGGGCAAACCAAATGCTCCCAAAAACTGGCCTTGTTACCATGCATTCGGGGAACGTCAGCGGTTACGATCCCGAGAGCGGAAAAGTAGTGATCAAGCCAAGCGGAATGGATTACGAAATGATCACTCCCCAAAACTTGGTCGAGGTTGACCTCAAAACTGGCGATATTCAACCGGGCCAGGCCAAACCGAGCGTCGATCTTCCTCATCACCTTTACATGTATCGGCATGACCCCGAGGTTCGGTCTGTCGTTCACACCCACAGCAACTACGCAACTGCATTCTCAGCCTGCCAAAAACCGATCCCCTGCGTCCTAACTGCAATCTCAGACGAGTTTGGTGGCGAAATCCCATGCACACCGTATATCGACAACGAGTTTGATCATATTGGCGAAGCCATTCTCGAATTTCGCAAACGCGGACCTGCGATCTTGCTCGGCAACCATGGGGTCTTCACGTGGGGACCTTCGGTCGCCGCCGCCCTCAAAGCCGCAGTCATGGTCGAAGATGTCGCAAAGACCGTCCACCTTGCCTCCCAACTCGGAACCTTGATTCCTATCGACCAAGGCGAAGTCGACAAGTGGTGGAACCGATACCACACGACGTACGGTCAGTAGTAAGCTGGGAGCCCGGGCGTCCTCGCCCGGATTGTCGGAATGCGAAATGCATTAAGCACTTCTACTCAATCGTGATCGGCTCTTTCGGACCTGGATGATAGAACTTATTCTTCATGTCGTCGAGGATTGTGTAAACCGCCGGAATAACATAGAGCGTCAAGATCGTCGAAGTCGCCAAGCCGCCCATGACAGCCGTGGCCAAAGGAACGTAAAGCTCTGAGCCAGTTCCAATCCCCAAGGCAAGGGGGGACATTCCCAAAATTGCACATAGGGAAGTCATCAATATCGGCCGAAGTCGAGTTGGACCCGCAGTTAGCAAAGCTTCGTTCCGCTCCATGCCCGACTCCCTCAATTGATTCGTGTAAGTAACCAGCAGAATTCCGTTTTTGACCGAGATTCCCACGAGCATCAGGAGTCCGATAAACGCAGTCAAACCAAATGCCCGATCGGTCAAGAATAGGGCCAAAACGAACCCAATGGCGCATAAAGGAACCGAAAATAGAACGACCAGTGGATAAATGAACGACTCGAATTGGGCTGCGAGCATCATATAGATCAAGGCAATCGCAAGGATAATCGCAAGACCAAGTCCTGAGTACTCGCGGTCTTTCTGCAGCTGCTGTACCCCAAGCGAATAGTACGTCCCTGGCGGCATATCAATCTTCTTTAGTGCCTTCATCACGTCGTCCTGGACTTCACTCTGAGAGCGATCCAAGATGTTTCCACCAACACCAATAACCCTTTGGCGGTTCTGTCGAGCGATCTGGTTGGGACCAAGCCCCTTTTCAGCGTGGGCGACTTGCCCAAGGAGAATCGTCACTCCTGATTTCGTAACGATGGGCAAGTTTTCAAGTTGCTCAACCGATTGGCGCATTTCTCGAGGAACTTGGACGTAGATCGGATATTGAAATCCTTTGTCTTGGTAGTAGCTCGACAGTTTTCCGCTGGTACTGCTTGATATAACTGATGCAACATCAGAGAAAGACACACCGAGCATCGATGCCTTTTGACGATCAATCTTCCACTGGATCTCGGGATTAGTATCTTGCGTATTGAGGTCCACGTTTTGCAAGCCAGGAACATCGCTCATTGCCTTCTGAATCATCTTCGCGGCGAGGGTCATTTGTTCGAGGTCTTGGCCGTATACGTCAATGCCAAAACCAGAGTTGTTACCGAGAATTTGTTGGACAACATCGAGCGGAGATATCTGAGCGCGGACTCCGGGAATCGATGACATGCTCTTTTGAAGTCGCTTAATGACGTCGCCAGTCGAAAGTTTGCGCTTTAGTTTTAGCTGGACCGCTGCCGATCCATCGTTCGGCGAGCCTCCTCCGCCACCCCGTAAACCTACGTTCGCACCTGCACCAGAAATAAAGCTTTCTACATCTGGGTCGGCAGCAAGGACCTTCTCCATTTGCCTGACTGTGGCATCGGTGACCGTCACAGGGGTACCGATTGGTAGTCTCAGTCGAACGTTTACATTTCCACTGTCGCTCTGCGGGAAATTCTCCTTTCCAACCATTGGCCAAAGTAAAGCTGCGCCAACCACGCTCAAACCACCAATGAATAGCACCGAATTTCGCTTCTTGATCGCCCATTCTAATCCGTGGCGATAGGACGTATCAAGTCGATGAAGAACCCTGCCCGCCCAATCCATGAACTTCGTCGCGAGGGTGATGCGCTTGTGTGGATGTCCTTCCGGATCAGCTTCTTCGAGAACCTCTTCTTCGCTAATCATTCGCGAGGTCAACATCGGAACAATGCTTGTTGCATCGAGAAGCGATATCGCCAATGAGAAGATGATGACGAGTGCGAATTGGGTGAAGATTTGGCCAGACTGCCCCTTGATGAGGAGCAATGGAATGAACACGATCATGATCGTGAATGTTGATGCAAAGACGGCGGAAAGAATCTCTTGAGTTCCTGATATCGCTGCCTGAACTCGGTTTTCTTTTCCTCGTTCGATGTGTCGGTAAATGTTCTCTAACACAACGATCGCATCATCGACGATCAATCCCGAAGCTAAAGCGAGACCGCTCAAAGATATTGTATTGAGTGTGAATCCACAGAAATAGAGGAGAGTGAAGGTCGAGACAATTGAAATCGGAATGGAGAGGGCGACTACAAACGTGCTCTTCAAGTTCCGCAAGAAAAAAGTGATGACGATAACGGCGAGGGCGGCTCCAATGATAGCGGTTTGTTTGAGGTCCTCAACCGAGTTCGTAATAAACCTGGCCTGATTGTAAACTTTTCCGAAGTGAAGGCTTGGATCTCTTTGCTCGATTTCGGCCAATACTTTTTCGACTTTGGCGGACGTCTCGACCGTATTTGCATCACTTTGCTTTGTGACGTTCATCATAACGGCAGGTTCGCCGTTCAGACGAGTGTAAGACAATATGTCCTGGCTGGAGTCATGAACGGTGGCAACTTCACTTAGGGTGACCAAATTGCCGTTATAGTTGCCAATTGGCATCTGGCGAAGTTCATCGACACTTTTGAAATAGCCTATAGACCGAAGGCTGTATTGGGTTTTGCCTTGAATGGCGGTGCCAGCCGGAAGGCTAATGTTTTCTTGACTGATTTTGGTCGATAGTTCAGCAATGGAGATCTTTCGAGATTTGAGTTTCTCGGGGTCGACTTCAACAATAATTGCCCGGTCCTGACCACCAGAAATGTTGATGGCGGCAACTCCACCAGCCGCTTCAATCTGTGGGCTGATTTCGTTGGTGAGTCGGGTGCGAAGTTTGATGAGGTCATTGCCCGCTGCTGTCACTCCATACAGCAAAATTGGCGTTGTCGAAGGGTCAAACTTGAATACCGACGGCGGCGAAATATTAGGATCATTTGGAAAACGACCTTGTGCCCGCTGAACCATCTGCATGACGTCAATGGTTGCCTTATCGACATCGACACCATATTCCAGTTGAACTCGGACGAAACAGCTTCCTTGTGACGAGTTTGAAGAGACCATATAGAGCCCCTTAAGAGATCCAACTGCCTGTTCAATCGGTCTCGTAATCTGAGACTCCATTTCTTCAGGCGAGGTATTAGGCCACGAAACCGCAATTGCCACGATTGGAATGTCAATCTTTGGCAAAAGATCAACAGTTAGACGCTGGAGACAGATGAACCCGAGAACAACCAAACTCAGGATTCGCATCGTAACTGCGACTGGCCTTGTTACCGCAAATTTAGCGAGATTCACGGTTTCCTGTTTCCTTTTCCTTCGCTCTTACTTTTGCCAATATCTTTCGGATCAGTTACCTTAACTTCCTTTCCGTCCTTGAGTGGATCGTAAGACAAGGTGACAACTTTTTCACCAGTGGCTACACCTTCCGTAACTTCAATGACTTTTTCATCGGAAACGCCAAGCTTAACCAGCCTCATTTCGATTTTATTGTCCTTGTTGACAACCGCAATTGATGGAATTTTTCCTGTGTAAAGGACTGCTTCCTTTGGAACCGAAACCAGCACTTTCTTGGCATCTGTCGAGAAAGTGATCTTGCCAAATAATCCAGGACGCAAGGCGTGATCGGTATTCTCGATCCGAATTTTTAAAGTGATCTGACGACTTTGCGGATCAGCTGACGGGTTAATGTTTGTAATCGCTCCTTGAATATCCTTGCCATCGTTGCCTTCAATCGCAATCTTTGCGATTTGCCCTACTCGTACCTTGTCTCCCAGTTCAACCGGAATTGATGTAACAAAGAAGAGCCAATCGAGCGACTGGATGACAAGTACGGCTTGTCCAGGTGACGAGAGGGCTCCCTCGTCAGCATTTCTCGCCGTAATGACTCCGTTGATTGAGCTCTTGAGGTCCGTTTCGCTAAGGATGGTTCGGGCTTGTGAAACTTGGGCTTCAGCAACTGAGACTGCGGCCGCCAGGGCTTTGATATTTTCGAGGTAAGCCGGATTCATCGCTTGGTTTGCTTGAGCGACCCTTACTGTGGACTGACCTTGATTTACTTTTGCTTGAGAAGCCGCGATATCGGCCTTTCCTTTGGCTTTCGCAATTTCAAGCTGAGATTTCGCTTGAGCTAATTGAGTTTTCGCGTTTTGATTTGCTTGGTTTGCCGAACCAAGGGTTGCCACCGAAATTTGAACCTGCTTGTCTTGTAGGTCGAGAGCGGTCACGGAATCTTCGTAATCCCTTTCCGCAATAAACCCCTTGTCAAGGAGTTCTTTGTTTCGATCAACCTTTGTTTGCAAGTTTTTTCTGGTCGCCTTTTCCTTCTCGAGCGTTGCCGAAGACGTTGTGACCGTCGCTTGGGTAGCGAAAACGCGGGATTGAGCATCCGAAACGGCGCCAGCCAAAGTTCCCAGCGTGGAATCGACAGTTCGCTTGGTTTGGGTCAATTCAGCGTTAAGATTATTGAGAGCGGCTGTCTGTTGATCAATTTGACCCTTGACACCAGCCTTATTGGGAGAAGCCTCGATTTTGGCCTGAGCGAGCCGTGCCCTGGCTTGGGCTAAATTGGCTTCAGCCTGAGACAGGCTGGCCTGGGCGGTAGAAGGATCGACTTTAACGAGCGTTTGTCCGGCAGTGACGGTGTCACCTTCTCGAACCGTCAGGCGGGTGATTTTCCCGGAAACTCGGGAGGTTAGTTGAACTTTAAACGGAGAGTCAAGGGTGCCCGCCGCCTCGATATTCCCAGAAATGATCGCTGGGCCAGCGATGCCAATCTGGACAGAAGTGGCCCGCTTTGCGGACATGCCCGTTTTGAGCTGCTGATCAACACCAGACTTGGATTTGATCCTCCAGCCGATTAGTCCTCCTAAGACGGCCAGCGGAACGATTATGAATATGACTTTCTTAAACATGCGGAATAAATTGCTGCGGAGACCAGATTGTACTACGCATTTGAATCCAGAAAGGTCGGCCCAATGTCATATAACTGGCATATGAAAGTTACTTCCGTACTGCCAATCCGTACCGAGGGGATGGCGTTTTCGAGTCTAAACCTTTGATCGACTTCCAAAGAATGTCATTCAACTCTTCGTCGATGTCGCTTTCTTCGGAGTATCGAGGGATTTTTTCGCTGTCCTTCGATCGATATGCCGACTTTGTATTGATCTGACACACGATTTCTCGACTGGGTTTGATGGCCACAAATGGCTCGGAATTGACGACCCGAGAATCAAATATGGCTAGCGGATTTGCAACCGCATCGTATTGTGACATCGGCGGCATTCCCAACAGCAATTCCATCGTTCTTAACATCGAGTCGGTGTTATAGAAAGTACTGTCAATTTTCCCCTTTTGAATAAAGGGCGAAATAACGTAAGCCGTCGACCGATGAGCATCCACATGGTCGATGCCGGCTTGGGCGTCATCTTCGAGAATGCAGATTGCCGTCTCTTTCCAAAAGGGGCTATTTGAGACCGCTTCGACCAATTTGCCGACGGCGTAGTCATTGTCGGCCACCATACTGGAGGGGGTTGGAACTCCATTCCGGGTACCCATCGTGTGGTCGTTTCCAAGTCGAATGGTTTGGAATTTCGGCATGGTGCCTGATTTCACAAATCCATCAAATTCTCGTTTCCATTCATCAAATCGGTTCGTTGATTTGTTCGCACCATAAGACTTGAGTTGGCCTTTAAACGTAAAACTGTATTCACTAAAGAGGGGCGAGTCGGCGTACATATTGTCATAGTGGCGGAAGCTCGAATCATTATGGTTCAGAAGTGCCTTGATGTTTGGTTGACTGTCTTTGGCGCCTACGAACGTTGAGTTGCGCTTGTCGTTAGGGTCAATGAATTGGGTGAACATGCCGTAATTTCGGTAGGAAACATTGTTGCGATTACAAAGCTCCCAAATATATCCAGCCGCAGGCTTTGCAACGTTGTTCATACCAAGTATTTCGACCGCTTCGCCGTTATTCTGACCCTCAGTGTCATACGATCGACCTCGGCCCGAATAGTTGTAGGGAGTATTTCTTGAACCGTATGGGCTAGCCATTCCGCTCAACGACCACTGCCAGCCGTCCTGGCTGACTTCGGCGCACACATAAAAATTATCGAGCAACACAAAACGCTCAGCCAAGGCATGCTGATTAGGAGTGACATCTCGCGGAAATAACGTGAGGCTCGGATCTCCATTTCCAGATTTGAGGTCACCAAGGATATTGTCGTATGTGCGGTTCTCTTTGACCACGTAGATCATATGCTTGATGCCAGGATTCTTCAGGAGGTCCGACTTTGGGGAGTTCAGTCCCGGCTTAATCCGATTGTTCATGAGTACGGTCGTCGTCGATTTTTTGAGATTTGTAATGGTCGGGACCATTTGGTGAGAAACCGTCCCGGCGATAATATCTTGAATATATGTGCCTTTCTCGCCCACAGGCTTGCCGTTGGGGTTCTGGCTCTGGATTCCTTTCGCTGATGCAACAAGCAGGTGACCATTGTTTTGTACGACGCTGGTCGGGAGCCATCCAGTCGGCGAGTAGCCGATTAACTGGTGCTTGGCAAGGTCGATGACGCCAATGGCTTGCATATCGCCCAGAGTTACAAATAGTATCTTTTCGTCGTCGGATAGGCTGACGCCCAGTGGCCCTGCTCCCGGCAAGCCGCGAAGTTCGATCGGGCGAACGGTGATAGTATCAATGACGTTATCGGTACTTGTGTCGATAACACTAATCGTGTCGCTTCCACTATTGGCAACATAAAGTCTGGATTGCAGTCGGTTGAGCGTTATGCCAACGGGAGCACTTCCGGTTCGAATAGATTTCGAAACGGTTCTGTGATCAAGATCAAGCACATCGATAACACCGTCACGCTCAGATCCGACATAAGCCTTCTGATCGGCACCGTTTCCTTTGGTTAAATAGGCACACGCCAAGGGAAACCCAGAGACGGGAATCTCGAAAAGGGGAGTACCTGCCTCGGTGTCGAAAATCGTTACTGATCCCCTGAAGTCCGTGGCTCGGCTGGTTTGATTGTTGACAACCAGGAGGCGCGAACCGTTCGAGTTAAACCCCAATCCCGCGAAGTGATAGGGAAGTTTCTTGCGGCTTTCCGGGATTGAAACGGAGATTGGAGTCCCTATCTCTTCAATTTTGCCGTCGGTGATTCGATAGGAGCTCACCTTATCTTGAGCACCCCGAGAGACGTAAACGTTGCCAGTCTTTGGGTGGACCGCTAAACCAAAGTAAAGCCCGTCATGGTCGGGATTATCCTTGGAAGTCTTGTAATCAAATTGGCTGGCCACTGCCCCGGTTTCGACGTTGACCACGGACAAAGCTTGTCGAAATCCGGAAGTGGTCACGACGCAATACTTCTTGTCCTTCGTCAGCACCATGTTAAGCGGATAACTACCGACTTCCACGTGCGAACCTGCCGGACTAATGTACTTGCCGATTGGAAGCATCGTTCGATCTTGGTTCCCAAGAATGGTTGACAGAAGAAGGGTGAGCATGACTTGCCCAATTCTACACTGGGCGTTTCATGAGTTGTGTAAACATAATGTGAAGTTCGAGATCATGATCTGAGAAGGCAACCCCCGTTCTCGTAGAATTCATACGAGTTTGGTCACATTAGGCAAGGTAACATTGGCCCGGCTCTGAGTCGTTTTGATGAAGCGTTCCATCCCATTTTTCGGTCTATGCATTTCTGTGTTCGCTTACGCGCTGGCGGGCCATCAGGCACCTACTTCATCACCAAAATTAGTCAATTTTGATCGAGACGTACTTCCGATTCTGAGTCAGCATTGTTATAAGTGTCACGGTCCAGACGCAACCAAAGCCGCCGCCGGACTGCGGCTCGACTCTTTTTCATCGGTGGCGATCGCGAAAGGCTCCCCAGAGAAATCCTTGCTGATTCACCGAGTCAGCGATAAGAATCCCGGCTCAAGGATGCCGCCCGAGGATTCGGGAGTCAAGCCGCTGAAACCCAATGAGATTGCGATTATTTCTCAATGGATTAAGCAGGGAGCTCAGTATGAAAAGCATTGGTCGTATATTCCGCCGACAATGCCCAAGATGCCCGTTGTCAAGAATCTCACATGGAGCAAAAACCCCATGGATCGGTTCGTCTTGGCCAAACTCGAGGGTACAAACTTAAAACCAGAACCCGAAGCCGACAAGGATACGCTCGCTTTGCGAGCATCCCAAGTTTTGACCGGACTCCCGCCGAGCCCGGCCGAACTCGACGAATTTCGTCGGGATTCAAAACCAGGATCCTACGAGCGCTACGTTGACCAATTGATGGCAAAGCCATCGTACGGCGAACACCAAGCACGGTACTGGCTAGACGCGGTTCGTTACAGCGATACTCACGGTTTGCAGCTTGACAATGAGCGAGGTGTTTATCCCTACCGAGATTGGGTTGTACGGTCACTTAACCAAGACTTACCGTTCAAGAACTTCATCGAATGGCAATTAGCCGGAGACCTCTTACCGAATCCAACTACCGAGCAGCGAGTTGCAACGGGTTACGTGCGAATGAACTTAACGTCCAACGAGGGCGGAGCGATTGCGGATGAGTTTTTGGCCCGCAACACCTTTGATCGGGTTGATACCACTAGCACCGTCATGCTGGGACTGACCGTACAATGCGCGAAGTGTCACGACCATAAATATGACCCGATCAAGCAAAAGGACTATTACGGCCTTTACGCTTTTTTTAACAGCACTAAGGATGAGCCACTCGATGGAAACATCACGCTCCCACCTCCATTTATCCGCGCCAGCACACCAGAGCAAGAAGCTCGGCTGGTAGCGATGACGAGCAAATTGATGGAGCTACGTCAGTCGGTTGACCTAAGCAAAGCTGCTGCCCAGATCACGGCACAAAAAGTGGCGATCCCCACAACAAAGGGCTGGCAAATCAGTCCGGTTTATGCGGAGAAGTCATTCGATGAGGCGTTTGATCGCGCGGAAGCACCGGAGTCTAACACTGGGGCCACCGTTCCTTGGAAGCCATTTGATTTTGAAGTCGGAAAAGACTTTGCGAACATTGTTAAAATAGACAACGCGTCGGTCTATGTCAGAGGAACGGTCGTCATGCCGACCGCGCAGACTTTCAGTTTTGGCGTGTCAACCGATGATGCAGTCAAAGTTTGGCTCAACGGAAAATTGATTCATTCCCACAAAATCGGACGAGCCTTGAATTCAGAAGTTGATCGTGTTGTGGGAGAATTCAAGGCAGGAGAAAACGAACTCCTTGTGAAAATCATCAATGGAAGTTCAATAGACGGACTCAATATTCGGTTATTCGATCCTAACACGAAAGTTTTGATGGATGCTTTGGCGGCTCACCAAAAATCTCCGAATACCGAAAAATCTAAGATTGATCTGGCTACTGCTTTCCTTGAACTTGGGCCGTCGAGTGATTCAAGCGCCGAATATCGAACTTTGATCAAAGAGCGAACTGCCTTCGAAGGGTCGATTCCCATGAGTTTGGTCGCCGAGGAGATGCCGAAACCCCGACCAGCGTTCATTCTCAAGCGGGGTGACTACCTACAGAAGGGAGACATGGTCCAGCGTCATATCCCTGACGTACTCGGATCGATTCCGGCGGGAACAAAAATCGACCGACTCGGATTCGCCCAGTGGCTGACGTCCCCGGCAAACCCCCTCGTGAATCGAGTGTTTGTAAACCGTATTTGGCAGCAGTACTTTGGAACCGCGATCGTCAAAACAACGGACGACTTTGGCAGTCAAGGGGAGTGGCCCCAGAACCAGCCTTTGCTTGATTTCTTGGCGGTGTCGTTCGCCCAAAACGGCGGAAGCATGAAGAAGCTCAATCGAATGATTGTGACTTCGGCAACGTTCCGCCAAAGCTCGCAGATCACGAAAGAAAAGTTGACCAAAGACCCTGAAAATCGTTTGATTTCCCGAGGTCCTCGGTTCCGGATGGACGCCGAAGTCATTCGCGACAAGGCGCTTTACTCGGGCGGAATTTTGGTTCAACAGTTGGGTGGACGAGGGTTCAAGCCTTACCAACCCGATGGACTTTGGGAGGGAGCTTCCGACCCCGCGAGTTCGACCCATATCTATGAGCAAGATCACGGCATGGCGATATACCGCCGCAGCATGTACCTGTTCTGGAAGCGAACGGCTCCACCGCCATCCATGCTTTTGCTCGACGCCCCGCTTCGCGATACCTGCGTGGTTCGACGTTCGACGACGAATACGCCGCTTCAAGCTCTCACGACCGAGAATGAACCCGCATTTTTGGAAGCAAGCCGAACCATGGCGCAGCGAATTCTCAGCCAGCGAAGCGATGATGCGGGCCGACTTAAGTTCGCCTATGAATTGACCGTCGCGCGCGCACCAAAACCTGCCGAGTCAGAATTGCTCATGAAAGGATTGGCGTATTATCGCAAGAAGTATTTGGCGGACCCAGCATCGGCGAAGAAGCTGATCTCCATTGGAGAGGCCCCAGTAGCCAAAGGCATTTCCGCTTCGGAGCAAGCATCCTGGATGATCATTTGTTCGACCTTGATGAACACCGACGAGTTTCTCACCATACACTAACCCCATGGACCCAACCCGCGAAGCCGAACTTTTGATGACCCGGAGGCAACTCTTTGGGAATACCACGCTAGGAATTGGGACAGCCGCACTCAGCCGACTCTTGACCGTCGGCGGATTGGGCAGTATTGCGGGCCTCGCCGAAGCGTTTGGCGAACAGGGCCGCCATGGGATCCCAGGAATTCCGAACTTTGCTCCGAAAGCCAAACGGGTGATCTTTTTGTTCATGAGCGGCGGACCCAGTCAGCTGGACCTTTGGGATTTCAAACCAAAGCTAGCCGAACTGTTTAATACGGATTTGCCGGACTCGGTTCGAAGGGGACAACGCGTCACTACCATGACGAGCGGGCAAACTCGATTTCCGATCGCACCGTCGAAATACAAATTCAAACAATATGATAACGGGTCGGACGGAATCTTTGTCAGTGAGTTGCTTCCCCATACCGCTAGCGTCGTGAAAGAATTGTGTGTGGTCAAGTCGATGTGGACTGAGGCGATTAACCACGATCCCGCCACGACTTTTATTCAAACGGGAAGCCAAATTCCCGGACGACCGAGCATGGGATCTTGGTTGAGTTATGGTCTCGGATCGCTTAACGATAACTTGCCAACCTATATCGTTCTGCATAGCAAAGTTTCGTCGAATAAGCCAAATCAAGCGGTATATCCGCGACTTTGGGGTTCAGGATTTTTGCCAAGCGAATATCAAGGCGTTGCATTTCGGTCACAAGGTGACGCAGTTTTGTACCTAAAGGACCCGGAAGGAATGGATCGAGAGACACGGCGAGTCATGCTTGACAATGTTGAAGCGCTCAACCATCAGGCCCTTGGCCATTTTGGTGATCCCGAAATTGCCGCTCGAATCAAGCAATATGAACTCGCTTATCAACTTCAGGCAAGCGTTCCCGACTTGATGGATCTTAGCAAAGAGACGCAAGAAACGTTTGATCTCTATGGAAAGGAAGCACACGAGCCGGGAACCTTCGCCGCCAACTGCCTTTTGGCACGGAGGATGGTTCAAAAGGGCGTTCGATTTATTCAAATTTTCCACCGAGGATGGGACTTGCACAATAACCTTACAGGCGACCTTCCAAGTCAGACAAAGGATGTCGATCAAGCTTGCGCGGCACTCATCAAAGATCTCAAGCGGACCGGACTGCTCGACGAAACGTTGGTTGTATGGGCGGGAGAATTTGGCCGTACCGTTTATTGCCAAGGCCCGTTATCCGCAGACAATTACGGTCGCGACCACCACCCACGGGCTTTCACGATTTGGATGGCTGGCGGCGGCGTCAAACCCGGCATGGTTTACGGCAATACCGATGATTTTGGCTACAATATCGTTGACAAGGACGGGAAGATCATTGATCCAAGCGTTGAAGACTTCACCCCGGGTGCCGTCCACGTTCATGACCTTCAGGCAACGATTTTGAATCAGCTTGGCATTGATCACACCAAGCTGACCTATCACTACCAAGGTCGGGATTTTCGCCTGACCGACGTTCATGGTCACGTCGTCAAAGACTTGCTTAAGTAGTCTTGAACGGTTTGCCTTGCAAGGTTTGCCAACTCTGGAGTTGAGCCGGAGTAAGGTTGCCTTTCACGTTGGTTTGCGCTTCGGTTCGACTCTTCTTGATCTTCTCAAGGGTGGGAGGCAGTATGGTCGCCTTTCCATTTTCAATTTTGACTTCCTTCGAAATGATCGCGTTGACCTCGGATTGCGATGCGGCGAAGGTACCTTGGATCTTCGTGATTTGAGGTGAGGTTAGGGCGATTGCCTTTTGGTATTTGGGCAATGTGAGGAGAACAAGTCCTGATTTTTGAATCCAAATCTGTTCGAATCGCGCCTGTTGAACTGGCTGAAGAAGTTTCAAAACTCGGGCATCATACGAGTTGTCGCCTCCCTGAGCATGAGCTTGAAGGTAGGGCCTTCCGTCCTTGCTCTCCGCCCCGACCTCAACCATGATGTAGTTCAACTCCTTGATCTGTTTCGCGTTCAGGGCCAATTCTTCGGGAACGCCCTTGTACAAGTAGGTTAAAAACATCGAAGGCATGTTGGGAGTTGTGACCTTCATCTGGTGAGCTTGGGTCGATCCGAGCAAGACTGTGAGCGATACAAGAGATGTGAGATAGCTTAACATTGGACTTGGTTACGCACTGCAGAATTCCGAAGTTCCATTCTTTGAAAACTGCCAGATTCAGCCCGAATTGCAATCAATTACGAAGTGCGAGGAGTTAAGAATCCGATCAATCGGAATTTATTTCGGCCACCCGAAAAGCTGACTTCGCCCGACCCAGAACGCACACATTCGCACGTTCGAATCCCGATGCCATCGAGTGTCGCAAACACGGTCCCTGCTCCCATATTGGCGTGGGAGATCGTCCATCGATTCGTACCTTGTACCGACTCAACAAAGGCGACATGCCCGAACTCGTTACCTTTCCAACCGCCGAGCACCATGATGCTTCCGAGGGTTGGAGTTTGGCTCAGCCTGACGCCAATGGCCAAGGCTGGCCAGAATCTCGCATCTCGTCCATGCGATCGAGTGAAACGAAATCGGTGACCCGTTTCGAGCGATCGCTCAAAGGCATACCAAGTGCATTGGCCCTTCGGAAACGAGTTGAGGCGGCTCGATGAACCAAGGTCGATAACCAAAGCCGATGGCCGTACAAACTGATGTTTAACGGTCACCACCGAAGCGCTAACGGCAATGAACACCGCCGCCAAAACCTGCCACTTTCTTGTCGCCATTGGAACTTCTTAACCGACGAAATACGTAGCGAGTTCCAATGAATTCCTGGGGGAGAGGGGTAACCTCGCGCGATGCCTGCGATAGAATTTAATCGCTATTACCGTTTTGACGAGATGACCTCGCTGCTACGCGCGTTCGCGAGTGAGTTTCCAAACCTTGTCGATCTTGAATCGATCGGGAAGAGCCACGAGGGTCGGGACATCTGGTGCCTCACCGTTACCAACAAGGCAACCGGAAAGCACCAAGACAAACCCGCGTTCTGGTGCGATGGCAACATCCATGCTTCCGAAGTAAGTGCCTCGACGTCCGTTCTGTACATTCTTAACAAGCTCACCACCCAATATGGCAAAGACGAGACTGTCACCCGAGCGGTGGATTCTCGGGCGTTCTACTTGGTTCCTCGTCTTGGACCTGATGGGGCCGAATGGGCGCTGGCCGACAAGCCCAAGATTATTCGCAGCTCTACCCGGCCGTATCCGTATGACGAAGAAGATCCTTATGGGCTAGAGTTGCAGGATATCGATGGCGACGGACGGGTCCTCAACATGCGGGTCAAGGATCCAAATGGCCCCTGGAAAGTATGTGCTCAAGAACCGCGACTGCTCGAATTGCGGCAACCTGGGGAGGTTGGCGGGACCTATTATCGGCTGATGCCCGAAGGTCTGTTCCATAATTTTGACGGATTAACCATGCGCGGGCAAAAGCGAAAAGAAGGGTTGGATATGAACCGAAATTTCCCGTCCGCTTGGCGACTCGAAGGTGAGCAGTACGGGGCCGGACCATTCCCCACCAGCGAGCCTGAGATCCATGCTGCAGTCTCCGCCATTTGCGAGAGGCCAAATATTTGCGGAGCGGTTACGTTCCATACCTTCTCAGGCGTTCACCTTCGCCCACCGAGCCGAATGCCAGACGATGATCTTCCGCCGGAAGATATTTGGACGTTCAAACGCATCGGTGACGAGGGAGAGAAACTGACGGGATATCCCGCGATTAGTAACTACCACGAGTTTCGATATCACCCGAAGGAGACGATTACTGGAGTCTTTGATGACTGGATGTACGAGCATCGGGGAGTTTATTCTTGGACGACTGAGATTTGGTCGCCCCAGCGTCAAGCCGGAATCACGGACTACAAATACATCGACTGGTTCCGTGATCATCCGATCGAAGATGATATCAAGATGCTGGCGTGGTCCGATACCGCTCTCGACAAGAAGGGCTATATCGATTGGGTTCCGTTTAAGCACCCTCAGCTGGGTGAAGTTGAAATTGGTGGATGGGATTCGATGTATGCGTTTCGCAATCCGCCTCCTCAATTCTTGGAAAAAGAGATTTCGCCGTTTGCTGACTGGGTGATCTGGCAGGCCCTGTCTTCGCCTAAACTCGAGTTGCGAGAAACCCAAGTGACCCGGGCTGGCGATGGTGCATGGCGAATTCGCGTTGCGGTTCAGAACACGGGCTGGCTACCGACGAATGTGACGAAAGGTGCGATCAAAAACAAACTGGTACGAGGAGTTACGGCTGAGATTTCAAAGTCGGGTGCTTCGACCGATTCAATCGGCAAACGCGAACCAGCTTGGCTCGTGGCGGGTAAATTACGCGAAGTTGGAGATCAATTGAGGGGCTGGGATCGGGTGCCGGTCGGCGGCTTTGGTTGGCACGGCGACGAGACCGACGACGTTGCCGTGTTTGAGTGGGTTGTCTCCGAGCCCGGCGAATACGCCGTCGAAGTCCATCACGAGCGAGCAGGCCGAGTTAGGGTTTCAATTCAAACTGGATAATTTTTGGATGGGTCCATACAAACGATGGGATTCGAGGATGAAACCAATCAAACCCGAAAAGAGAAAGCTGGTCGCCATGACCTGTTTAATCGCCTTTTGGGGCCTTGGTGAGTTGTTTGTTATCCCTCACCTGCCCATACGGCACCATTCGCCCGTCTTGTCGTTTGTCTATGTGCTGATCATACTTCTGGTGATAGCCACGAAGAAATTCGAATAAGTCATCTGCCAATGCCAGAAGATGCCGAAGAAAAGCAGAATCAGCCAGGGTTAAGGCTACTTAATATCGCCAGGCATCAATGCGCCTGCAAATGACTGCCATCCGCTGGCACCCTTCGGAGTGATTTTCACAACGATAACTCGCTTTGGGGGATTCCCGTTCATACCCGCCAACGATATGTTTCCAGAGACGCCTTTGAACCCAATTGTCGCTTCGAGAGCTTCGGTTAGCGATTTCGGGTCGCTGTCCTTTGTTCGTTTGAGCGCGTCCAGAGTTAGAGCCATGGCGTCATATCCCAAGGCAGCCATCGTCGTATTCGGCACTTGGCCACCGTGCGCCTGCTTCCATTTTGCGAGGAATGTTTTGGATTCTGGCCATGGATCATCGGCGACAAAATGGTTCGTGAAGTAACCTCCGACGATTTTCTGTGACGAATCTTTAAGAATGGTCTCGCTGTCCCAGCCATCGCCTCCCATGAAGACAGCCTTGATACCCAGAGCCCGGGCTCGTTTCGAAATCGTTCCGACTTCGGTGAAGTAGCCGCTCATATAAATGCCGTCCACTTTTGCTTTGGCTATTGCCTTGAGTGCCTTATCGTAGTTGGGGGCGTTTCGGCTACCCGATTCGTAGGTCGGACTTGCCACCACTTTGCCGCCCAATTTCTTGAAATGCTCTGTGAAATCTTTGTTGAGTTTTTCTGAATAGGGAAGTGCCGAGTCGGCGAAGGTCGCGACCCGATGCAGGTGCAATTTTTCGCTTGCAAAAGTCGCCATCGCAGGTCCTTGAACATCATCGGTGTAATTGACCCGGAAGATATTTCCGAATTCTCTTAGGTTAGGTTTTGTTGCCCCACAGGCAACGACAGGAATGCCTTTTGCCGCCGCCGCTTTGCTGATTTGGATCGTATTGCCACTCGAGCAATCTCCAAGGATGGCAACGACGTCATTTTCCAGCACCTTCTCGGTAGCCGTAAGCGCCATGTCGGGCCGCGAGGCACAATCGCCTGCGACGAGAATAATTTTCTTGCCCTGAATTCCTCCGAGATTATTCACTTCGCCGGCGGCCATCTGGTACCCCGCCATTTGGTCGACTCCCCACGGCTTGTTGTCGCCAGTCAGGCTGGCAATGCAGCCAATCAGAATAGTGTCGAGTGGCGGCGAAACTGGTTTTGATATTGCGGAACTAAGAATGAGGCCTAGCATTGAAATCATGTGCTGATTCTATCGCGAAAGGCGATCAAATGCTAGAAGAAATTAACGAAGAATCTTGCATCCCGTGAGAATCTCTGACCGCACAAACGAAAACACGGAAGGAGTCCCAAAGAGGATCCCTTCCGTGTTTTCGAAAAAAGTGGCTGCCGCTGTAGGACTCGAACCTACGACCAGCTGATTAACAGTCAGCTGCTCTACCAACTGAGCTAAGCGGCAGTGGAAGGATAATAATACCCGTAAGGATAATCGGCTAGCAACTGACCGGAGAACAGGGGACAGAGAACCGAGAACAGAAAAAGAGCAAGAACAAGCAGAATGGGAAGAATGGATCGACGAGAAAATTGTGCCGACTTAGCCTGACCCGAGCCAACTTTCCTGCCAATACTACGGGTGTAAGGGATCGTCAGCGGGTAAATTCTAGACAGAAATATATGGCTAGTTGAACCTAAAGGCGAGCAAGCATCGTCCAGAACATTGTTGTTCTCAATAGGTCTAACCGATCTACCGAGGAAACTTGCGCTGGCAACGGTTCGTCTGACGTAGTAACTAGCAATAGAACCGACGCAAGGTCGGAAAAAGGACAAAAAAGAGTATGTGGCAACGTTTTACAGAAAGAGCACGCAAAGTAGTGTTCTATGCACAAGAAGAAGCGCAAAAGTTTGGCGAGGGCTACGTCTCCACCGAGCACCTGTTGCTCGGTTTGGTGCGAGAGTCTGACAGTGTCGCAGCCCGCGTACTCGATAAATTAAGTGTAAGCCTTAATCGAGTTCGAGCGGAAGTGGAAAAGCAGTTGCCTCGCGGTGATGCCCGACCCAACCAAGACATGACGCTCACGCCTCGAGCCAAGCGGGTTATTGACCTTGCTTATGATGAAGCGCGAAATCTCAACAACAACTATATTGGAACCGAGCACTTGTTGCTGGGTCTGATACGAGAAGGAGACGGATTGGCCGGAAGAGTTTTGGCCAAGCTAGGCGTCGAACTGGAGAAGGCACGACGGGAAGTCATGGGTCTGCAAGACAATGACATCCAACAAAAGTCGACCACTGGTTCACGTCCAACATCTTCATCATCATCAACGACTTCTTCGACAACTACCAAGACCCAAACCCTTGATGAGTTTGGCCGCGACTTAACCGAGCTTGCCCGCGATGGCAAGCTTGACCCCGTGGTCGGGCGCCAAAACGAAATCGAGCGGGTCATGCAGATTCTCTGTCGAAGAACCAAGAACAACCCTTGCCTTATTGGTGAACCTGGTGTTGGTAAGACAGCGATTGCTGAGGGGCTTGCCCTTCGAATCGTGAGCGGAGATATTCCTGACCTCTTGAAGGATCGACGAATCGTCGCCCTTGACCTCGCTGCGCTCGTCGCTGGTACCAAGTATCGTGGTGAGTTTGAAGAGCGAATGAAGAAGGTGATGGAAGAAGTCCGTCGCGCCGATGGTCAAGTAATCCTCTTTATTGACGAGCTTCACACGCTTGTAGGTGCCGGTGCCGCCGAGGGTGCCATCGACGCCAGCAACATCATGAAGCCAGCCCTTGCAAGAGGCGAACTGCAGTGCGTGGGAGCCACGACTCAGGACGAATTTAGAAAGTACATCGAAAAAGATGCCGCTCTTGAGCGACGTTTCCAAGCGGTCAAGGTCAAGGAACCTACCGAAGAAGAGGCGATCGAGATTCTTAAGGGACTTCGAGAGCGATACGAAGCTCACCACCACGTGGAAATTACGGATGACGCGATTGTCGCAGCCGTCACGCTTTCACAACGATATATCAGCGACCGGACCTTACCGGACAAAGCCATCGACCTTGTCGATGAGGCCGCATCGCGAGTGCGATTGCAGCAGAGCTTGCCACCGAAGGACGTCCGGGATGATCGAGTTCGTTTGAACAAGATGATCACGGAGATCGAGCACCTTGAGAAGCGAAGTAACGAGCCAGAAAGACTTGAAAAGTTGATCACCGAAAAGGAAGCCATCGAAGCAAGTGTGTCTGAGCGAGAAGAAGCTTGGGATGCGGTTGAGAAGATCGAGCCAATCGTTAACGAATCAGAAATCGCGAGTATCGTCCAAAGCTGGACGGGTATTCCGGTGATGAAGCTGGTTGAGACCGAGAGTGCAAAACTCTTGAAAATGGAAGACGACATCCACGCCAAGATGGTTGGTCAAAACGATGCGGTCATTGCCGTCAGTCGCGCGATTCGCCGATCACGAAGTGGACTTAAGGATCCTAAGCGACCGATGGGTAGCTTCATCTTCCTTGGCCCCACGGGTGTTGGAAAAACTGAGTTGGCTAAGACCCTCGCTGGTTACCTTTATGAAAAGGAATCGAGCATGGTCCGAATCGACATGTCGGAATACATGGAGCGCTTTGCAGTCTCACGGCTGGTCGGCGCCCCTCCGGGATATGTTGGATACGATGAGGGCGGACAACTTACGGAAGCCGTTCGACGAAATCCGTACTGCGTGGTTCTCCTCGACGAAATCGAGAAGGCTCACCCTGAAGTCTTTAACTTGCTCCTGCAAGTGCTTGAAGATGGCCAGTTGACGGATAGCCAAGGTCGAACCGTTGACTTCCGAAATACGCTTATCATCATGACCTCCAACGTCGGAGTTCGACCGATCGAGCTCGACAAGCAGCTTGGATTCCGTGACTCTCGACAGGATGTTAACGATCCTAAGACGTATGAGCATATGAAGACGAGAATGCTGGAAGAGATGAAGAAGAGCTTCCGACCCGAGTTCCTCAACCGTGTCGACGAGATCATCGTGTTCCAAAATCTCAAGCGAGAAGAAATCCTTGAAATCGCGGATCATTATCTCAAGCGAGTTAATGAGCAAGCTGCTTCGATGGGTATCACCATTGATTTGAGCGACGCAGTCAAGAACATTCTTGTCGACAAGGGTTACGATCCGAACATGGGTGCGAGGCCTCTGCGAAGAGCGGTCCAGCGCTTCATCGAAGATCCGCTTGCTGAGGAAATGCTGGAAGGCAAGTTCCATTCTGGCGATGCCATCATGGCCGACGTCAGCCCAGACGATCCGGAGAAGATCATCTTCAAGAAGATCGTCAAGAAAGAAGGCGGCGGCGGAAAGAAGAAAGAACTCGTCGGCAAGTAGTCGAAAGGCGGGCATTTCGCCTGCAAAAATGAGCCCCGCGAAGTGAGACTTCGCGGGGTTCTTTTTATATTTTCGGTTATGCTAAGTGAGCAATGATTTGGGACAAGATTCTGTCAAATTTTCCCAATGCATTAGCCATTATTTGCACAATCATTGGTTTAAAGGGAATTGTTCGACGAAGGATCAGGCTGAGGGGCCGAACATACGATAATTCGAAAGCCGTGTGGATTGGCCTCGTTTACATTTTGGTAGGAGCAGTGGGCTTTTTGTCATGGGAATTGCTTCACCAATTTAGTGGCACGAATTAGTTGGAGTCGCATAGCTCCTTATTGACAAAACTGAATACATTGCTCCTCTTTGCCTGTAGCTAGAAGTTTCGCTCACTGCAAATCGAAATACATATCCTGCGGGGTCTGCCCTGAATAGAATGCGCTGAGTTTCTTCTTGCTTGCATGACCGTCGACCCAGGCGATGATGACGTTATCTATTGCGTTTGGATCGGGGATTCCCCAACAGTCTGCGCCTGCTCCGCCAAGGATGCCGTAATAATCCGAAGGGCGAAGTAGGAATTTGCCATCGTCGCCACACCAGGAGTTGGTTTTGGAAGAATGAGAGGTGGTGAGGGCGACAGTGTTACCGGGATCTTCGACGGAGGTTGAGGAAACCGCAGTTTGGGTTGCAAGGTTCGAGAAGTCGAGTTTGATGTTCGACAGGTAGCGAACGTTGTAGCCGAAGTGGGTGGTCTGGGCTCCGCTGGCGTCCTTTTCCTTTACTTTGCTACATTGACATAGCCAGATTTGTTTATTTTTGACGTAAGGATTGATTTCGTCGTGCCAGAAAGTTGTGTTGGCTGCGGTGCCGTAGGCTCCAAGTGGGAATTGGTCATCGTAATCGGTTTGGTACATGACAAACGAGATATCGAGTTGGCGAAGGTTTGACATGCAGGAGGTTGCTTTTGCGGCCATTTTGGCTTGGGCGAAGACGGGGAAAAGGATAGCGGCAAGGATCGCGATGATAGCGATGACCACAAGCAATTCAATTAATGTAAAAGCACGACGAAACACTCATTTAGTTTATTGAAAAACATCGAGAAAAACATCGGCGGGGACGTTAGAATAGGTGAGAATGTCATGAAAAAAAAGGAACCGCCGATGGGGCCGCGATGGAAACGAGTGTTGAAGTCGATGGGGCGGATGTTCTTGATGTTCGTTTTGATTATCGGGGCGGCCTACTGGTGGAATCCCCAAAAGGTACATTATCCGAGTAGGAAAGCTCCAGAGAATAATCCCAAAATAGACCCAGAGTCGTCACGGTTATTTTCTAAGGGAACCCGGGTTGCGGTGGTTGTTGGTCACCCGGATGATGCTGAGTTTTTCATTTCGGGGACTTTATTGAAGTTACACGATGCGGGGGCGGTGATTACCTTGATCGTGGTGACGGACGGGGACAAGAGCTACTATCCGCCATTTACGACGAATGTCGACGAGAACCGGAAGGTTCGGCATCAGGAACAGACGGATGCTAGTTCGCATTACGGGGCGAATGTGGTGTTTTTAGGCGGACCTGACGGTCGATATGACCCCGATGAGCCTGTTTTGCGATCCAAATTGAAATCAGCATTGGATGAGGTGAAACCCGACTATATCATTGCCTTTGATCCGGAGTATCTGCCTCGGATTCAGCATCGGGACCATGAGAATTCGGGTCGTGCGGCGTTGGAGCTTGCGCCAGGAACCTCGGCGAAGTGGATATTGCTGTTTGCTTCGATGGCAAGAAACACTTTTGTCGATACTTCCAAGTATTGGGATCAACGATCGGATTTGATTGCTATACATAAGAGCCAGTTTGCGGGTGAAAAGCTCATGTTGATTCGCGGAACATTGCTGGACAAGGAAATGAAAGAGGGCGAAGAGGCCGGATTTGAATTGGCCGAAGGATTTCGCGCGGTTCGGCTCAAGGATTAGCGTAAAATCGCACCATGAGATTTTTCGCGATTGTTCTCGCGTTTGCCACGATTCCCGCTTTTGGTCAAGACCGTTTAGCTAGTCATCCGAAATATAAGGCGTACCAGGCGGGACAAGAAGCCGCTCGGAAAATGTCGTCGGCCGCTAATATGGCAATGACGTCGGGATGGTCTGCGGATAGTCGCTATGTTGTTTTGCGAGACGGGAAGGGTTTCGACATGAAGTCGAGGTCAGTGGTCGACTATAAGCCGGATGGAACGGTTGCCCAACCTGCACCCGCGGGCAGACGGGGTGGAGGACAAGGTCCAGCGCGAGGTCGACAATTTACGTCTGCGACTTCGCCGGATGGTTTGTGGATTGCGAAATACGATAAAGCGAACATGTATTTGGCCAGTGCGAAAAAGCCAGACGATTTGACGCCGATAACCCGAGACGGAAGCGTTGAAAAACGGATCAAGTACGGAACGGGAAGTTGGGTCTACGGTGAGGAACTCGGTCAACGGGAGGCGATGTGGTGGTCGGCGGATTCGACGAAGGTCGTGTTTTATCGGTTTGATGAGTCGCAGGTTAAGGATTACTATGTAACCTTGGCGGAAGGCGACATCCAGAACAAGCTTTATACGGAGGCGTATCCGAAAGCGGGGGCTCCGAACCCGTTGGTTCAGCTTTTGGCGTTTGATATTAAGACCAAGCAGACAACCAAGATCAACACGGAATTCAAGTCATCTGACCCGGATATCTCCCAATACATCTATAACGTTCGGTTTTCTCCAGATGGTAAATCTGTGCTCTTTAATCGGACCAATCGCAAGCAAAATGTCATGGAGTTGGTGGCGGCAAACCCGAGTACGGGGGCTTGTCGAATGGTTATTCAGGAGACGAATCCGAACGGTTGGGTCGACAACAATCCGCGAATTCAGTGGCTTTCGGACGGAAAACGATTTTTGTGGGTGAGCGAGCGAAACGGCTTCTGGAATATTTACTTAGGTTCGCTCGACAAGGGAATCACGGCACCGATTACACGGCACGGATTCGAGGTCGAAGGCATTGTGAAAGTGGATGAACCGAAGGGATTGATTTGGTATTATGCGCATAGCGCGGAGAACCCGAATCAGGTGCAGCTTCACCGAATCAATTTTGACGGTTCGGACGAGAAACGGTTAACCGAGCCTAGCGCGGGGCATACGGTGCAGATTGCGCCAGACGGATCGGGCTTTACTGATCGTTATGAAACGCTTGGGACTGCGCCGGGAACGAGAATATGCGACGGCGAAGGCAAAGTTTTGAAGGAAATGGGATCTGCGGATATTAGCGAGCAGACCAAGGCTGGTTATAAGCCAGCGGAACGATTCTCTTGCATAGCTGCGGACGGGACAACGAGGATTTATGGCTACATTCAGAAGCCCTCGGACTTCGACCCGGGTAAGAAGTATCCCGTAATTTTGAGCGTGTACGGCGGGCCGGAGTCGGGCAGCGGTCCAGAGCGATTTGTGGCATCGAACGCAGACTGCGAATTTGGATTTATTCACGCTTGGATCGATGGTCGAGGGACGCGAGGGCGAGGTCGCGATTTTCGGGAGAGCGTTTACCGAAAGCTTGGGATTGTCGAGATTGATGATCAGGCGGCAGCGATGAAGGCACTGGCCAAGGAGCCTTTCGTGGATGGTGCTCATATTGGAATTGAGGGGACCTCGTACGGTGGATATGCTTCGTTGATGTGCTTGGTTCGGCATCCGGAGACCTTTGCGGCCGCGGTTGCTGGTAGCGCCGTAACGGCGTGGTACCACTACGATTCAATCTACACGGAGCGGTTTATGGATACTCCGCAGAATAATCCGGACGGATACAAGGCGGGGTCGGCGATGGAGTACGCGAAAGACCTTCGGGGGGCTTTGTGTTTGTACATTGGGACGGCGGACGACAACGTTCATCCGTCGAACACGTGGCAGATGATCAATGCGCTTGACCGAGCAGGGAAGCCGTATCGGCTTTATGCGGGGGTTGACCAGGGTCACTCGGGGCTTCAGTTTGCCCGGCGAATGGAGTATTTCGTTGACAACCTACAACCCGGCGGCTGGGGTAAGTAACCCCCTACGCCTTGGATTTGGTCAGAACAATTCCGGTTTGAATCGAAGCCGGAAGAAGTTCGGTCTGTTGAGGGTGGAGCGTCAATTTCGTTCCATCCTTCGATAGCTCACCCGGCATGGAAACAGCGGCAGGCTTGCCATCTTGTTCAAGCCGCTTCCCACCCATCGAAGTCGTCAAAAGATTAACCACTCCCTCAGCGTAGACATAGGTACCTTCGGTCGCCGCAGCCGTGAAACTTTTGTCTGCGTTGAACTCGAACCAAAATGTCTTTGCTAAGCCAGTAAGAAATCCACCCTTATCGGCATCTTTGTGACTCGAAATAAACTCAGGATCGACGACCCATTTACCGACCAAAGGATTCGAAGAAGCCGGATTTGCCTTTGGATCCACCGGATCAGCAGGACCTTTAACGGGGTTGGGCTCGGTATGAGAGCACCCAGCCAGAGCGATCGCGACAAAAAAGGCACACTTCAATTTCATCTGCCTATTGTGGCAAAAAAAGACGAATAGGGGACTTTCAGCCGTAATTCCCCTATTATGTTGAACCTACTTGATCGCGTAGAGTTTGTAGTCGTTCGAACCTATGTAAACGGTTCCGTCGGCGGCAATGGCAGGCGAAGCATAAATGCTTTGACCGGTCAAGAATGTCCATTTTCCGGTTCCGTTAGGATTCACCGCATGGAGCTTTCGGTCGTTCGAACCGACATAGATGGTTCCATCTGCACCAATGGCAGGCGACGAGTTAACGACGTCTCCGGTCGAATACGTCCACTTAAGGTTTCCGTTTGGATAGAGGGCATATAATTTGGCGTCAGTACTGCCAAAGTAAATGGTTCCGTCGGTCCCAATGGCCGCAAATCCACGGCATCCTCCGAGCCCACCATGGGTCCATTTCGCGTTGCCGTCGGGGTTAAAAGCGGTAAAGTTGCCGTTGTTCGATCCAATATAGATCGTGCCGTCTGGGGCAACCGAAGGCGAAGATTCGTTGCTGCCGCCGATGTTAACCGACCATTTTGGAGTCCCGTCTGGATTGACCGCATACATTTTGCCATCGGTCGATACGACATAAACGGTTCCATCCGGAGCTAATGCCGGCGACGAGAGGATAATTCCTCCGGTCGCGACTGACCACTTCAAGGTGCCATCATCGTTGATCGCGTAAAGCTTTGAATCGCCTGAACCAATATAAATGACCCCGTTATAGTCGATCGCAGGTGAAGAGATGACTTCGCCGCCAGTAACAAACGGTGACGCCCATTTTGGCGTCCCATTTGAATTGATGGCGTAAACATTGTGGTTATTCGAGCCCACCACAATTGAATTATCAGGCGCAATTGCTGGTGATGAATGAACGAATCCCGTTCCCATAAAGTTAGTGGCCCACTTCATGGTTCCGTTTGGTCGGACCGCATAGATTTTTCCGTCGAATGAAGGCAGGTAAACCGTGCCGTCACCGGCGATTGCCACCGATCCCTGAATTGCCGTACTGGTCAGAAATGGGGAACTCCATTTGGCCGCTCCGACTGCACCTTGGCCAATCCCCCGTCCCGAGTGGAATGGGTTGCTTCCGAATGTCAACCATTCTGGTTGGGGAGCGTCCTTCGGAACTCCTGCTCCACCACAGCCAATGGCAGTTATGAGAGTAATCGGGAGCAAAGCTCCAATTGCGATTTTGTTAATTGTCTTGATCTTCATTTTTTCCTCAAGTCGACTCTTTCGAGCTGATGAGAAGAATTTACGACCGCATCGCAACACGGTCGTAACACCATCGCAATACAAAAAGAGAGCGTGAATTTCACGCTCTCTTTCTTAAAAGGCAAAACCAATTCTATTCATGAACCGAGACATCTACCACTCCACGGAACTGGCCAGCTCCAATACCATGGCTGCCAAACGTCGTCCATCCGGCTCCAGCCATATCGTCGATTCTACAGACCCGATAGTTCCCTGCGTCTGCAATGAAAATATGTCCGGAGCTGTCGGTAGTGACGGCAAATGGTTGGTCGAGTTGACCAGCACCAGTACCCGGCGACCCAAAGGTAGTCCATCCATCTCCGCCAATATTTCCCATGCGAACAATTCGACTATTGCCAATATCGGCTAGATAGATAGTTAGGTTGGGGGAGACATAGACGTCATTGAGCCCTTGAAATTGATAAGTCCCTGTTCCAGTTGATCCCATTGAAGCGGGCAACGGATCGGTCATGGATCCAAAACGAAACAATCGGTTAGATGACTTCATCGTAATATACATCGTGTCTGCCGAGTCAACCGCAATCGATGAGGGAGCATCCGTTGGGTTATTGGCCCAAGGAATCATGTCGAGGACGGTCCAATTCGTTCCAGTCAGGTCGTCAATTCTAACGATTCGCCGGTTACTGAAGTCGGCGACGTAGATCCGCCCAACTGAATCAAACGCAATTTTCGTTATGGTGCTGAATTGGTTGACGCCGGAACCGAACGTCCCAAATACCTGACGGTTCGGTGAGCCAGGCGACGGCACCATGATGATTTGGCCATTGTTTGTTCCAATGTACAATCTTCCTAGTTTGTCGAATGCCTGGCAATAAGTATAAGCATTTGTCGTTTCTTCCTTTTCGTTCGCACCGTTGATGTTCGTAAAGTACTTGACAGAACTGCCGTCATAGGTTGAGACATACATGCCTTTCGGGAATGCCGACGAATTTTGGGCGCCGCCGGATCCGCCGCAACCTGCTAATAGGGCAATGGCGAGGGCAAGGGCGACGAGTTTGGTTGATTTGTTGATCTTCATTTTTTCCTCAAGTCGGCTCTTTCGAGCTGATTGAGAAGAATTTACGACCCTATCGCAACACAGTCATAACACTATCGCAATACAAAAAAAGAGCGTGAAAATCACGCTCTTTCGTTCTGATCGGCCAAATCTCTGGGGGCTGCATGCAACCCCCTTGAGGATTGGTCCAGATCAATGAACCAAAATGTTTTGCGGGATCATGAATTGTCCCGTCCCGGTGCCGTGACTACCAAACATCACCCAGCCAGTGCCGACCATATCATCCAATTGGCAAAGGCGGGAATTACCCGCGTCCATAACGAAAATTTTCCCAGAGTTGTCAGTAGTGACGCTTGAGGGTCGAAAGAATTGGTTGACTCCATTCCCAATCACGCCAAATGAAATCCAACCGGCACCAGACATATCATTAAGGCGAACAATTCGGTCATTGTCTTGGTCAACGATATAGATCTTTCCATCAGAGCCGATGTGAACGTCCGATGGTTCTTTGAATTTTCCGACCGTACTTCCGACGCTTCCGTACGAGACTGGAGAGGAGTCGGTCATGGAGTTAAATCTTAATATCCTGCCTGCACTTCGCGCAACCACGTAGATTCGGTTAGATGAGTCCAAGGCAATAGAAACCGGGCCGTCGGTCGCGTCGATCGTGAAGGGGGTTAAATCCATTTCGATCATGTTCTTGCCAGTGACGTCATCGGCCCGAATCACCTTTCGACCTGAAAGGTCGGCAACATAGATCTTATTATCAGAATCGAAGGCAATTTTGATGTAATAGCCGCCGGAAATTGGCATCGTCTCGAAATTCACTGCATTTGGCGATGGAATCATCATAACTTTGCCACCCCACGTTCCTATGTAAAGTCTTCCGAGCTTGTCAAAGGCTTGGCAAAGTGGTTTGTCTGGGGAAAAGTCCCTTACACCTTCGTTTGCGCCAGTCATGTCGCTGAAATACTTCGTGACTTGAGCTCCATAGTCAGCGACATAGAGCCCGTGTTCAAACTGGGGGGTGGGTTGTGTAGCAACGGATCCGCCGCACCCAGCCAAAATGGCAACTGAAAGGGCTCCGATGACGAATAGGTTTGTTTTTTTGATCTTCATTTTTCCTCAAGTCGGCTCTTTCGAGCTGATTGAGGAAAATTTACGACCCTATCGCAACACAGTCATAACACTATCGCAATACAAAACAAATTTATAAAAGTCGCATTACGAGGGCCCGGGCTTGGGCAATTGCAAAGGCATCCGTCCATGATTCACCTTCGATCGCGAGCGGACCAAAGTCTGAGGTCAATTCTTCTGAAAAGGTCCTCAGAGACTCGTTGTAAAGCGCCATAATCGGTTCCGCCAAATTGGGTCCCAGCCTCTGGCGGCGAGATCGCTCGTACCCAATTAATCCCGCGCAGACCTCGGCGTCCGAATGGCAAAGCTCGCCGTGTGCAACAACGGTAATCAAAGCCCAGATACAACTGGTGGCGACAAATACGCTTTGACAAACGTAATTGCTCTCGAATAGGACTTGAAAATAGGGGAGTGCCTCTGTCGCCTTCCCTACCCAGATACTGCTATTCGAGAAGTGAAGGGTTGCCCAGACCAACTCTCGTTCTAAGTTTGCGCCAGTGCTTAACTCAATAAGTGCCCTGAAGATGTCTCTTGCTTCCTCATAGCGCTTAATAAGGGCGAGAACCTGCCCTGTTCCTAACATACAGACGAGGTTCGTATTGGCACGAGGCGCAGGATCGGAAACGACGTTTGCCAACTCAAGCGCACGCTCGGCGCAGTCGGTACGTTCCCCTACGCAGATAAGTGGAAGCAATTGGTTCAACAAAAACTGCTGAGTAAATCCGTCAGTGGATCGAGAAATCACTTCGAATAGGCTCGAAATGTGCTCATCGACCTCTTGTTTTGATCCAAAGTTGAGAGTTGCATGGGCCGAGAAACCGAGCATCAAATCCTGATCGTTGCTCGAAATGGCCCCGGAAGCCGAGAGTACTTTAACAATTCGGGCCCATTCGACAAGAACGCCGGAAGCTTCGGCCAGAATCCATGTTCTCATTAAGAATTCGAAGCCATGGACACTAAGCTCTTCAAAATCCGCGCAGGACTGAAATGCGAGCCGAATATTGGAAAGGTCGACCTTAAAGTGAGAGATCGCTTCGGACACTCCTTGGAATCTGTCCCTGAACCCCAGAATTTCTTGATAATAATGATGGAAATGGCTCTTTCTGAGCTCGATTGATAGCTGTTCATCCACCCTCTCCAAGCAGTACTCCTTGACGATTGGAAAAAGCGAGAAGCGGCGCGGAGTGGTACCAGACTGTGGTCGAACCACCGCTAGGCGACATAACTCTTCAACCAACGTCCCCGCGGTTTTAACTTTTGTAACCGGGCCAACATCATCGATAGTCCATGATCCGGGAAAAACGGTCAAGCGAACGAGGAGCTCTTGGGCGGTAACGCTGAGGTGGTCAAAACTCCAACGGATCGTTTCTCTGAGTGATAAGTGCCGAGCGGGCAGGTTCAGTTTTTCGTTAGCCAACCCAACTACACTTCCCTCAAGGCTCTCCCTCAGCTCTCGGGCCGAAAGATATGACATTTGCGAAACGGCCAATTCGATTGCGAGCGGGATGCCATCGAGCAGAGTTGCGAGTCGCGACAACTCCGCAATTTCAGTGTCGTCCGGAGCATATGCATGATCAAAACTTCGAATTCGATGCATTAAAAGTTGAACCGACGGGCACTCCACTATCTGAGCCGACGAAGATTCTGCCGGTATTTCGAGCGGGCGAAGGGCCAACTCTTGTTCGCCATGAATGCCAAGCCTTACCCGAGATGTGGCGATGATCCAAATATTCTTGCTTCCACTCACCATCGACCGAATGAGTTCAGATATGTCCGGCAACAAATGCTCGCAGTTGTCGAGCACCAGCAAAGTAGGTTCGGCATCAAAAGTCGGTCCCAATACTTTGCCAAGATCGATCCCTGGAGCAATGACTACTTCCAACGTCTGAGACAAAGTGCTCTTGAACTGCTCAGCCGATTTCAAATCAGCCAAACCAATAAGCAAACATCGCTGGAATTCGTTGGCCGGAACCCGCATCGCATATTCGGAAACCAGCCGAGTTTTGCCCGAACCACCCGGTCCTGTGATCGAGAGCAATCTTGTCGGTTTGTCTCGGCCAATCATCGAATCAAGATATTCAAGCTCCTTTTGGCGACCATGAAAACTGTCGATCGGTCGACCGAGCGAAATCCAAACTTGGGGCTCGGCAGATTCTCGCTCTTCAATGGGCTGTTCAAAGGTGGTTTGATCACGCCATGCTCGGCTGGGTTTCAATCCCAATGACTTTTGAAGCCTTTGTTCAAAGTCGATTTTGAGTGCAACTGATTCGGCATCTCGCGCTAATTGTCGAAGTGCATTGAATTTGCAAAGATGCAGTGACTCGTCGAGCGCCCCGAACCTAATGCCAATATCCGCGACGACTATTGCCCGCGCAAAGTCCTTGGCAATGATGGCGACCTCACATTTTGCGATACTTAACGAGAGTAATTCGGTTGTGATGCCCAGCCGGATACTGTGGATCCATTCCTCCGTAAAACCCTCCGCAAATGGTTGGGTTGCTATCACGGCGGCGCTTTCTAGGCTGGCGAAGTCGTCCTCAGCTTTTATTCGAAGCATCAGTTCTGACAACTCAGTGAGGTCGATCAAGCAATCCGACGTCTGAATTTGGATGGTCAGGCGATTGACGTTGAGAGGAGGTTCTCCGCCGGCATCCCGAAAATGCTTGTTTAGCAGAGCGAGCACTTGTCGAAAGCAATCGCGGGCGATCTCGATGTACTCGCCCGGCCAAAGGCTTTCGGCGATCGCGTCGCGCGAATGGACCTTGTTCGGCTGCGAAGCAAGGATCAGAAGGAGCTGGGCCACTCGCTTGGTCTTGAATGGTCCGGTTGGCCGACCATAAAACTCAACCCTTGGGTCACCAAGAAGCTGAATCCTCCACGGGACCTGAGAGTGTTCTTGAGCCTGAGCAACTTGACCTTTGATCTTAGGCCAGTTTACTTGCCAAAGATAAGCACCTGTTGTTATTCGCTCCGCCCAATCGACTCACCCACTAAACGCCTTTCCGCCCCGAAACGTATCCGGAAAGGCGTCGTCGAAGACGTTGTCGTCTTTTCCTTCTTGAAAGAGTTCGACTTTTTGGAAGGCGATTTTTTCGTCGGCTGTGTGTTTTGCTTTATCGAGACCAGCGAGGACGACTTTGTGTTTGCCGAATTTTTGGTTGACGGTGTCGATGGCGGAGTTGAAGGCGGAGCGTTCGATGGTGGGGTCAAAGAGGCTTGGGGTTACTTGTTCTGGCTTGAGGAGTCCAGTGAATCCGACGCCGACCTGAAGAGGCCGCTCGAAGCTCCTTTTTTCCCACATTTCCAGGAATAAGTGGGTCATGGTGACGCTGTCTTGAGTTGGTGCCAGTGACGTTTGTTCGCCCCAGCTCTTTGACATTCCTTTTACATAGACACTCATGTGGGTGGCCCAGAGTCCGCTCGCACGGAGTCGGGCGGAGGCTTTGTGAAGGAGTCGGAGGAGGACATCGCGGCATCCTTGCTCGGTGCGAAACTCAGGAGCGAGGACGTGTGAGTGGCTGAGGGATTTATCGGTTTGGTTGTCGTCGTTGCCGGGTTCGCCTCTCAGTCGATGGTAAAACCGCTCGCCAATGACTCCCCCGAATGCCTGCCTTAGTTTCATCTCGCTTGCGAGGACGAGGTCTTTTCCGGTGAAGATTCCGGCGGCGTTGAGGCGAATCTTGGTTCGGGTGTTGATGCCACAGAATTCGGTGAGTTTGAGGTCAAATAGTCTCTCGGGCAAGTCGAAATGTTGGAGGATGACAAGGCCGTCGGGTTTCATCATGTCGGTGGCGAGCTTGGCGAGAAAGTGATTTGGGGCGACGCCGACGGACGAGGTGATGCATTCGCCGACTTGCTCGAGGACGGCTTTTTTCATCTTGGTGGCCAGCTTGGCAGCGACTTCGGGAACGCCTTCGGTGGCGAGGAGGCAGAAGCGCATTTCGTCGATGCTACAGACTTTATCGATGGGGAGGACGCTTTCGCAGGCGACTTTTACCTTTTCGTGGAAGGCGACGTAAGCCGGGTGGTTTCCGGTCATGAGGATGATTTCGGGGCATCGCCGCTTGGCTTCGGCGACATTGGTTCCGCATTTGATCCCGAATTTCTTGGCTTCGTAGGAGGCGGCGATGCAACTTGTGGTGTCGGCCATTGTCGGAATGACGGCGACGGGTTTGCCGCGCAGTTTGGGGTCGAGTTGCTGTTCGACCGACGCGAAGTAGCTGTTGAGATCCAGGAACATTGATCTCAGGGGAAGCTTGCGCGGGGGTAGATATTCGTCTACCATATGTATAGTATACGCGGTTTTGGTTTTGGGCTGTAGGGGGATTTTGATATTTCAGAATGCGAGGATGCGACTGTAACAGTCGGGGTCGCTCATCACGTTGGGACTAGTTCAAGTATTTTGCCTGAGCGACCATGGACTTGGGACAGCTCTGGCTTTCCAGGGGTATTCACCTCAATCTGCGCCGGAGGCTTGATCGAGGCTCGACCCCTGGCTAATTTGATATAACCCCTTCGGGGTAGGTTTGTCAGCAGGAAGAAGCAGCTCGTGCAAAGCCTAGAGATTGAACTTGAATTTAAGCATTTTGAATTGTGTGGACAAGGAGAAGCCGATTGGCGGGGGATCTCGAAGTTTGTAGGTGTGGTGAATGTCTGCACCCCTTGGGAAACTTCGTTTCCTCTGGTTCGTTCCTCACCGACTCCCCCGGGGGGCGTAGCGTGGTTAAGTTCTTTTTGACGAATGGCTTCGGCGATTCGGTTTCTCCACACTGCTTCAAATCAACATTCAGGGACGGATGAAGACTGCGCTCTATGGGGTCACAACCTGCTAAGATTTGGTATGCGCTGGTTGGCCTTTTTGACGATTGTTCTTGCTTCGGGGGTTGTGAATGCTCAGAAGCTGGATGTTGACCGAACGAACTGTTTGCCTTGGCGGAATATTGGTCCGTTTCGGGGTGGGCGGACGGTTGGGATTGACTGCGTGGTCAGTCAGCCGAATATTTGGTACATCGGGGTTAACAATGGCGGAGTTTGGAAGTCGACCGACTACGGTCACGTCTGGAAACCAGTGTTTGACGACCAGCCAACGGGCTCGGTTGGATGTCTAGGGATTGCTCAGTCGCGGCCCGATACGGTTTATGTCGGTTCGGGCGAAGGGCTGCATCGGCCTGACCTTAGCGTTGGGGACGGGATTTATAAGACCACCGACGGCGGAAAGACGTGGAAAAACACGGGTCTGCAGGACGGGATGCAGGTTAGTGGAATTTCGGTTGATGCGAAGAATCCAGATCGGGTTTTTGTTGCGGTGATGGGACATCCCTACGGACCAAATAAGACTCGCGGGGTCTATCGGACCCTCAATGGAGGGAAGTCGTGGGAGCAAGTTATGTTTAAGGACGAGCATACGGGGGCGGCGGCGGTGGCGATTGACCCGACGAATGCGAAGGTGATTTACGCCGACCTTTGGGCCTCGAGCGAAGGTCCTTGGGAGAATGGCGGCTGGCAAGGGAAGACGAGTGGGCTGTTTAAGTCGACCGACGGCGGGAATAGCTGGAAGCAGTTAACCAAGGGCCTCCCGACGGTTGAAGAAGGGCTTGGGCGAATTGGATTTACGGTTTGCCGGGCAAATCCGAAGCGACTTTATGCGACAGTAGACGCACCGAAAGTTGGCGGGATTTTTCGTAGTGATGATGGCGGCGAAAGCTGGGTGCTGACGAATAACGAGCCTAGGATTTGGGGCCGAGGCAGCGACTTTGCCGAGGTTCGAGTTGACCCGAGTAACCCCGATGTGGTGTATGCGGCGAATACTTCGACGTATCGATCGACGGATAAGGGAGTTACCTTTACGTGCATTAAAGGGAGTCCGGGTGGTGACGATTACCATACCATTTTGGTCCATCCGACCAATAGCCAGATAGTTGGTTTAGCGAGCGACCAAGGGGCGACGATCAGCGTGAATTACGGCGAGACTTGGAGCAGTTGGTACAACCAGCCGACGGCTCAGTTCTATCATGTTTCGACTGACAATCAGTTCCCTTATTGGGTTTATGGCGGTCAGCAGGAAAGCGGTTCGGCTGGGGTCGCTAGCCGGGGCCGAAATGGCGCGATTACTTTTCGGGAATGGCATACAGTTGGTGCGGAAGAGTACGCCTACGTTGCGCCGGATCCTTTGAATCCGGACTTGGTTTACGGAAATAAGGGAACCCGTTTTAGCCATAAGACGGGCATTGTTGAGAACATTCGGCCTCCGTTTGCGGACATGCGGTTCTTGCGTTCGATGCCGATGCTGTTCAGCCAGGCGGACCCTCATGTCTTGTATCAGGCGGCTCAGTACTTGATGAAGACGACTGATGGCGGGGCGAATTGGACAAAGATTAGTCCTGACCTTTCGCGGACGACTTGGGATGTTCCGGAGGCTTTTTCGATTGGTGCCGACCAAGGCAAGACGATGAAGCAACGGGGCGTCATTTATGCGGTTGGGCCATCGCCTTTGGATGTGAATATCATTTGGTGCGGCACCGATGATGGTTTGGTTTGGGTGACTAAGGATGGCGGGGCTAACTGGTCGAACGTGACTCCTCCGGGCATGACCAGTTGGAGCAAGGTTTCGCAGATTGACGCGGGCCATTTTGCACCGGGGACGGCTTATATTTCGGTGAATCGGCTTCGATGCGACGACATGAAGCCCTATATTTATAGGACTTCGGACTTTGGCGTATCGTGGTCGCTGATTGTTGATGGATTGGACAATTCACCCGTGAATGCGGTTCGGGAGGACGTCAAGAAGCCGGGCTTGCTGTTTGCGGCAACTGAAACGAAGGTTTGCTTTTCTGCCGATGATGGTGCGCGTTGGAATTCGTTGAGGACCAATATGCCTGCGACTTCGATTCGCGACTTGGTCGTTCACGACGACGACTTGGTGATTGGCACTCATGGCCGAGGATTTTGGATCATGGATTCGATGACGATGCTGCGCGATTTGGACTCGGTTTTTGCTCAGCCGTCGGTAGCGTACGAGATTGAGTGGAATAAGAACACAGATACTCCGCTGCCGCCAGAGGAGTCTGCAGGCAAGAATCCGGCGGATGGCGTTGCTTTTGACTACTACTTGAAGTCGTCGGCCTCGCTAGTGACGATGGAGATTTTGGATGCGAAGGGGGAGGTCGTGCGGAAGTTTTCGAGCACTGACACGTTGAAGCCGATTGATCCGAAGGCGATCACGGTTGATCCGCGGTGGGCAATGGCTCCGCAGGGATTGATGGCGACGAAGGGCTCGCATCGATTTGTATGGGACTTGCGGGGCGAGGGCTCGGCGACGGGGTTGGCGATGGCGGCGATTTGGTTATCGACTCCGATTCATCGGGGGGCGTTTGTGGAGACGGGCAAGTACACGGTTCGGTTGACGGTGGATGGGGTCTCGCATGAGCGAACGCTTGAGGTTCGGCAAGATCCGGATGGGAAGGCGAAGAACCCGCGTCGGCGCGGGAATGATGATGATTAAACTCTTGTGTGGAGTGCGACAATTTATTGCGTTGAAATTGCAGCGAGACAAGTCCTGGGAACTTCGTTCCTCCAGGACAGGGCGCGAATAAATTCGCGCACTCCACATAATGCCTAATGCCAATCAGAGCAGATTTCGACCCAGGTTTGGCTTTCGGCGCCTTTGTAGATTGCGTCCATGACGACGTCTCGGGCGGTTGCTTCGCGAGGTTTTACGAGGTCTACGTGTTTGCCTTCGAGGTAGTCGAGGAAGCCGGGGAAGCCAGCGGGGGCGGCAGGTTCAAACTCGGTGACAACGCTCATTTTTCCGTCGGCTCCGGCCAACTGGAGTTCGCCGTTGAGGAGGGCGTGGCCTTTGGTTCCGGAGATTTGGAGTCGGACTGGGTTGGCGACGTCATCCCATGAGGCGGTTAGTGTTCCGATGGCTCCGCTCGTGAATTTGAGGAGTCCTTCGCCGAATTCGTCGCATCCTTTGTAGCGGGCGGTGCCCATTCCCAGGACTCCGGTGGCAGATTTGACGCCGCCGAAGAGCCACATGAGGAGGTCGAGTCCGTGGGTGCCGAGGTCGCCAAATGCTCCGACGCCTGATTGGGTCCGGTCGGCCATCCATCGCCAGTCGGTATCGAACCAGCCGCCCAGTGCTCCGTTGTGGCAGACACTGGCCCGAACTCGGGTGATGGTGCCGAAGTGTCCGGTGTCGACTTTCTTTTTCACAGTTTGCATTTCTTTGCTACCACGTTGGAAGTAGCCAGTTTGGAAGATGATTTTGTTGGATTCGAGGGTTTCAAGCAGCGCGGTGGAGATTTCGGTGCTGGTTCCCAGTGGTTTTTCGAGGAAGACGGGTTTGCCTGCTTTGGCGATTGCGTTGAGGAGTTCGAGGTGGTGGACAGTTTCGCTGGTGATGATAAAGGCGTCGACGGTTTTGTCGGAGGCCATCTCGGCGAGGGTTCGCACTTTTCCGCCAAGCTTGGTGGCATTTTTGGCGGCTTTGGCGGCGTCTCGGTCGTAGACTCCGGCGCAGAGGTGTTTGCGCTTGAGGACTTCGCCGGAGAATCCGGGGGTGTGAATGTGGGCGACGCCAACCCAGGCGAGATTGAGAGGAGCGGACATGGTGGGTAGTTTACAGTTTGCTGTTGGCAGTTTGCAGGAAGAAGAGGTTTGCCTTTTATTCGCTTCGCTCAATCGACTCACCCGGTTCGCTCACTGTTTCGATTGAATTCAATCGAAATCGCTCACTGTAGGGGACGGGGAATTTTGGACAGTTTTTGACGAGATGAGAGAGGTCTTACGAATTTTTTTCCTTCTCCCAGAATTGTTGAAAAGCATCGAATGGTGTTTTGTATTTCAGTGATGTGTGCAGCCGTGTTTGGT
>JANYCU010000046.1 GCA_025360125.1 Armatimonadota bacterium
TGTGGTTGACGTCGTACTGGTGGTTCCTGTGGTACCTGTTGCTCCAGTTAATCCACCAGTGAGTCCACCGCCTGGGACGCTGTCAGGATCAGGTATGTTGCGCGGACTTGCGTCGGGACGACCATAGAGGGCCGCATTGTCGCCTGGGTCCGTTTCCACCGGATCCCCGAAAACGGGCGGAGTTTCTTCGGTGCGCACTCCAGCGTTAATTTCATAAGCTTTTTGAATGAGGGCAAGATCATCGGGGAGGTAAAAGCTGCCGCGATTATCCTGCTGGACGATCGGCCAAGCCGGAGTTGCGGGAATCACCGGAGTTTGGGTGTAGTCGCCTGTGCCTTGCAAGATCACCATTCGCCCGATTGACCCGATGATGCTGTTTATTCCATTCGCGGAAGACGAGTACGCCATCGTCACGGCGGCAAAGATGCTTATTAATTTCAGCGAGCGGCTATTTTGTTTGAAAATCCCCATTCAAATGATCCTTAGTTGCAGCCTCTGTTAAATCTAACAGGATAAGTGCTTGAACACCATCATATCAAAGATTTAAACAATTTAGGTACTGTTTTTCTGATCTATTTCTTTTTTTCTTGCAAATGGTTGCAATTACATATTTTCCTCGAATTTGAAAGGATTTTCGAACTTTAAAACGCGCAATTTCACTTCAAATGGCAACGGCAATAGCAATGGCAAATCCAAAATTTATCAATCGGACCTTTCGACTAACCGATTGAAATTGAGAAAAATGCCCTTCCGAAATCGGAAGGGCATCGTGCGTGCAACCTAGCCTTAGTCTATGGACAAGGGCTGGAGTTCCAAGGGGCTGAGTTCGGATACCATTTCTCGCCGTATTCGTAGTACGAGGGATTCAACGTTTGTTCCAACTTTTGGAACTTCGCATGACCATCGGCGAACGAGTAATTTGCTCCGCCGTCCCACTTCTTGCCTGAGTGTCGATCCCATGCAACTCGAGTGACGTCAACTTGCTTGTAGTCTGCAGCCAAACCAGAGAGGTTGGCTGACTTAACCAATTGTGGATCAGTGTACGTATACGTGTTTGCGGGCGGGATTCGACCCGCATACGGGTTCAGTGTCCAGCTTGCACAAGGCTGAGAAGGAAGGAAACCACTCACACCCTTATGGGCATCTCCAGCGTTTCCGGTATCTCGCTTTTCAGTGACGAGAATCGTGTTAGCGGGTTGTGCAAATGAACCCATATTGACCGTCAACCAATCGTGGGCTGGCATGGCATTGTAGTTCGGAATGTAGGAATAGCCCTTGACTGGAATCCAGTCGCAAACCATCGGCATTTTTCCAAGATCTCCATCGCTGGCACATGCAGTTTTCGGCTTGACCGGGTTTTGATCAGAAGGACATCGGAACATATCGTAGCTCTTAATGTATGGTTGCATCAAGAAAGTCCAATGCACTTGGAACTTGTGAGCCGAATTGCCCTCCCAGCTGGTTTGACACAACATGTCATCGTTGTCTCCCGCGTACAAGAAGAGTGCGGTTGCCATTTGCTTATCGTTGCTGAGACAGCTTGTCTTTTTTGCTGCTTCTTTAGCTTGAGCAAAAACTGGGAACAAGATGGCGGCCAAGATGGCGATGATTGCAATGACGACTAGAAGTTCAATCAGAGTAAATGCTTTTCGCATGGATCAATTAAAAAGCCATCCTGTTAATGGACTGTTAATAACAAAAAACCTTAATACACCACGCTCCCAATTGTTAAGGACCGATACCAGATTTTAAAATTGAACCTTGATCGCCTCGCGGGCCGCAGGTTCGTCCAGCTCGAAGAGTTCCTTTGGCTTGATTCCCGCCATTCCCGCAAAAAACGAGGAAGGGAACTGCTCAACCTTGGTATTCAAACGGGTCACCGCGTCGTTGTAATACTGACGAGCATAAGCCACCTTGTTCTCCGTACTTTTAAGCTCTTCTTGAAGCGACAACATGTTCGTGCCGGACTTCAAATCAGGATACGATTCTGCAACCGCAAAGAACCCGTTGAGGGCGGTTGTAACGTTCGCGTCGGCGGAAGACTTTTCTCCGACCGACTTTGCGCCCAAAGCAGCCGCCCTAGCTTGAACAACTTTCTCAAGTGTATCAGACTCAAATTTCATGAATCCCTTGACCGTTTCGACCAGATTAGGAATCAGGTCATATCGACGCTTCAATTGCACATCAATCTGGCTCAAAGCATTATCGCAGTCACGTCTTGACGCGACGAGTCCATTATAGATTCCGATCCCAACAAAAACGATGAGGCCGACAACAACAAGAATAACAATTAATGGACCAAACATGATTCTCTCTAGTTCCCTGTACGATACTCCGTTGATCAGCGTTTCGCTTGCTTTTTAAGTTCAAATTCTCCGGAATCCGTCGCATTCTTAAAAAAAATCTTGCCTTCTGAATATCGGACAGTGAAGACAGCTTGTTTTTTCACCGAGTCCGGTTGAATTTCAATCGACCGCTTCAGGACGGCTAAGACCCTCAAATCAACCCCAGATCCGGTTTGAACCCAGTTGCCCTCAAACGGAATTCCAAAGTCGGTCACGACAAAAGTCCCATCCGCTTTGAGGTCAAGATTGATTGCCGCCAAACCTCGGGCAGCCTGCTCGTTCTCGATTCCGAGCGATTTCCAACCCCGATCTCCTTCCCAGTGGCCAAAGAGTTTTTCGTCGGTTCCGCATCCAATAGTGGTCCCACATGCAAGTAGAAAGACGGCTGCCAAAGATATACTTGAGACAATGCCCGTTTTCACACCTGAAGTCTACACCTCAATGGGTCTTAACGATAGCGAATACCAACTGATCACCGAGCTATTAGGACGTTCGCCCTCATATACCGAGCTAGGAATGTTTGCTGTCATGTGGTCCGAACATTGTGGATACAAGTACAGCCGCCCGGTCCTCGCAAGGTTTAAGAAATACAAGGAAGCCATCGAAGGAAGTGGCCTTGAAAACGCAGGAGTCGTCTCAATCGGCGACGGATTTGGCATCACGATGAAAATCGAGTCGCACAATCACCCATCGTACGTTGAGCCATACCAAGGAGCGGCAACCGGAGTAGGCGGCATTATTCGCGACATTTTAACGATGGGAGCCCGGCCAATAGCCTTGCTCAATTCGCTTCGGTTTGGACCGCTTGAAGACGGTTCCGCACCCGATGACGTGGTTCGCAAGAATCGATACCTTTTCGAGCATGTTGTCGAAGGAATTGCCGGATACGGAAACTGCGTTGGAGTTCCCACCGTTGGTGGCGAAGTTAACTTCCATGTGAACTATTCGGGCAACCCACTGGTCAATGCAATGTGTGTCGGCATCCTTCGAATGGATGAAGTCACTACCGCCGCCGCGAGCGGAATCGGCAACTCCGTGATTTATCTCGGATCGTCGACTGGCCGAGACGGAATCCATGGGGCGACCTTCGCCTCCGAATCGTTTGGAGAGGACAGCGACGCCAAGCGGCCAAACGTTCAAATTGGCGATCCTTTTGCGGAGAAACAACTCATCGAAGCAACTCTCGAAGCCTTGGCAACTGGCGCAGTTGTCGCCATTCAAGACATGGGCGCGGCCGGATTAACTTGTTCAACCATCGAAATGGCCTCACAAGGTGGAGTCGGAATGTCGGTCAACCTCGATCTCGTTCCCATCCGCGAAAGCGACATGACTGGCTACGAAATGATGCTCAGCGAAAGTCAAGAGCGAATGTTGGCTATCACCAAACCAGAGCGAGCCCACGAAGTAATCAACGTGTTTAAGAAGTGGGGAATCCACGCCATGGTGATTGGTGAAGTGACCAGTGACGGAATCGTAACCGTCACCCGTAGCGGAGAAGTCATTGCATGCGTCGATCCAACTCTGCTTACCGATCATTGTCCGGTTTATCACAGCGAACAAACCGTTCCCGATTACTTCACAAAAGCCGAACATTTCGATCCTTCCAGCCTTCCCTCGGTCGATTCCCATTCAGCATTGCTGCAACTGCTCTCTAGCCCGGACATCACATCCAAGCGGTACGTCTTCCAACAGTACGATCAACAAGTCCAAACTCAAACCGTCCAAAAAGCGGGTGACGCCGACGCCGCCACCATCTTCCCGTCGGGATCATCGAAGGGCTTCTCGGTAAAAGTCGACGGCAATTCTCGTTGGACAAAGCAGCATCCTCGTCGAGGAGGACAGCTAGCTGTTGTTGAAGCCGCGAGAAACGTGGCCTGCACAGGTGCAAAGCCAGTTGCAGTAACTGATGGCCTCAACTTTGGCAACCCGCAGCAACCTCACGTCTACTGGCAATTCGCCCAAGCCGTCGAAGGAATCGCCGAAGCAAGCGAAATCCTCGAGACTCCGGTAATCAGCGGAAACGTCAGTTTCTATAACGAGAGCGAATTGGGAGAAATCCCACCAACTCCGATAATTGGAATGTTGGGAATTCTTGATGCTCCAGGAGACGCGATCGGAATGTGTCCTAAGGTCGGAGAATCTCTGGTCCTCCTTTCGACCCACAATTCATATTCATCGCACGTCGGGCTAGGAGCCAGTTCTTTCCTCAGCGTTTTGCACGGAATGGAAGATGGTTACCCTGAGGCTCCCGATCTTGAAGGCGAAAAAAATCTTTGCGCATTGCTGCACGAATTGGCAAAACGAAGGATCATTTCGTCGGCTCATGATGTCAGTGATGGAGGAATTGCCGTTTCATTAGCTGAAATGGTCATTGCGTCCAATCGCGGAATGTCGGTTACCTTGAAATCCGAGACCCAATTGTTTGCCGAGTTACCCGGAAATGTCATTGTAGCAACCACGAACGTTGATTCGCTAACAGAAATTGCAAGCGAGTTCAATATTCAATCGATGGTCATTGGAAGCGTCGAACAAATGGCAAAATTGTCTATCGAGGTCAATCAAAGCACCATCAGTTGGACGTCAGACCAATTGAACCTGGCGTATGAAGGAACATTCGAAAGATTACTAAACTCGTAAATTTTTTACGAATTGGCACAAAATATGAATTGGTTGTAAATGAGATGAAAATAGCGATGCGATTTTATATGGCGGCTCTGCTTGCAATCGCAGTGACGTCAGCTTTTGCTCAAGGCACCGACGACAACGCGTTCAAGCAACGAGTTTTCGACGCTGCGGGCAAATACAAAGCCGGAAACTCTTCTGGCGCTCTAGCCGACTTCCTTGCACTGAATAGCGAGAATTCCAAGAATTCCGAAGTTAATTCCTGGATTGGATTTTTGTACCTTCGAAATAAGGATGCTAAACAAGCAATTCCATTCCTCGAAAGTGCCCGAGCCCTCAGCCCTAAGGATCTTGAGGTCCTCAATAACCTTGGCAATGCCTACCTCATGGCAGGTCAAAGCACCCGAGCGCTCAACGCCTATCAGGACCTTATCGGTTTAGACAGCGGGCGATATCAAGCCTATTACAACATGGGCAACATTCAACTCGGCGAAAAGAAGTACGCCGCCGCTGAACAAAACTTTATGAAGGCCCTTGCCTTGCAAAAGGATATGCCTCAGATCAACAACAATCTTGGAGTTGCTCAGCAAGCTCAAGATAAGCTTGGCGACGCATTTGCTTCATTCAGCAAGGCATCAAACTCGAAGATGAAAGAAGCCACCTACGCTCGAAATGCGGGTGCTTGTGCCTATCGTCTGAAGGATTATCCAAACACAATTAAGTTCTTGAAACGCGCCATGAGCATCGAAAAGCAAGATAGCAAGATAATCCTTGCCCTTGCCGATGCCTACGGTAAGACTGGCGATTCTCAGTCAATGATGGACCTATACGAAAAGTATAAGGATACTTTCGACGGTGACTTCAACTACTATTTCAACTATGGCGTCCTAAAGCAAAATGTCGGTGACATGGCCGGAGCTGAGATGGGGTTTACCAAAGCCAATCGACTCAAACCGACTGACGGTGAGACACGTCAAAACCTCGGTGTAATCAAGTTCAAGCAACGAAAATTTGCCGAAGCTAAATCACTATTCGCACCAATAGATGGTGACGGTGGAGTCGCAATGACTATTACTGGTAAGAAAAATCTCGCCGCTGCTGCTTCTCGAACCGGAGACTTCCATACGGCAGTCCCACTTTGGTCCGAAGTCTTAAAAATGGACAAAAACGATCAAGAAGTTAGATTGCTTCTCGCCGATGCAGTATTCGATTCAGGGGATTCAAAAAATGCCCTCACAATGTACAAAGAAATCCTTGCCGCCCGTTCAAATAGTGCCGCTGCTCTAGACGGAATCGGTCGATGCAGCCTGAGAGACGACAAGTATGTTTCTGCAGAAGCTTCATTTCGAAGCGCGATAAACGCAGACAAAATGTTCGTGCCAGCGTACAATAACCTAGCCGTTGTCCTTGAGAAAATGAATCGACGCCCAGAGGCGATCGTTCTTCTCGAAAAGGCAGCGAGTATGGATGGGAATAACGCAGACGTGATGAAGAATCTCAAGCGAATGCGTTCTGTTGGTTAATTGCGTGTCGCTCTAGTAGTCAATTTGCATCGCTTAGATGCCATCGAAGCCGCCCAATGGGCGGCTCGTTGGCTATTAGAGCATGGTCCAATCGAAGTTGTAGCCGAGGACGAAGTCGCCCAGAGCATCAATGTTCAACCCGCCACCAACGATCAGATTTCGGGGTCTGACCTTGTCATCGCCTTTGGAGGAGACGGAACCATCATCCGGGCTGCCCACATTTGCTCAGAAGTTGGAACCCCTATTCTTGGCGTCCACTTCGGCCGGTTCGGCTTTGTCACCCAATGCTCACCCGAAGAAATCGGATCTGCTCTGAGCGCTTTTCTTGACGGTGAACATTCAGTTGAAAAGCGGATGATGCTACAAACCGACTTGATCCGAGGGGATAAAACGGTTGCAACAATTCACACTCTCAACGAATCAGTTCTCCAACGAATTGTTACCGACCGAATGTTGACGTTTGAAGTCACCGTCAATGGACATCACCTCACGTCGTATCCGGCGGACGGTGTCATGGTTTCGACTCCTACAGGTTCAACTGGATACAGTCTTTCCGTTGGAGGCCCTGTTGTAGACCCAAATGTCGAAGCCCTCATATTGGTAGCATTGGCGCCCCACACCCTTTCTGCTCGGCCATTGGTTCTGGCCGCCAACAGCATTGTTCGGCTCACTCTCGAAACGGGTGGAGACGCCGTGCTGAGTGGCGATGGCCAGACTCGGCTCCACTTGTTACCGAAAGATTATGTTGAGATTCGTCGCTCAGACCGTACAACGAATCTCGTAACCATTCAAAATGAAGACTTCTTACACAAGCTCCGCGATCGACTCTTTTGGAGCCAAAGCATCTTAGGAAAAGACCTTGAAAACTGAAACTATTCTTTCGATTGAAAACTTGAGCGTGACCTACAAAGTCCAAGGCGGGGAAGTCCGAGCCCTTGATGGCGTTTCCCTCGAAATACACAAAGGAGAAATAGTTGCGGTTGTCGGCGAAAGCGGATGCGGCAAAACCACGCTGGCAAAAGCGGTTTTGGGTCTCCAACCAACGTCGACCGGAAATATCACTTTGATGGGGGATCCAATCACGGGAACAACCCGCGATATGGGGACCAAAGTCGGAATGGTCTGGCAAGATCCTTACGCATCCCTCAATCCACGCTGGACGATCGCACGGTCGATGAGCGAACCTGCATACTTGGCTGGACAGTCCTGGGGTCCTTTCAATTCAAGACGTCACGCCAAGCGAAATCTGCGGGAGCAAACCTTTTCTACCAATACAGACGAATTGATTAAAGAAGTTGGCCTCGACAGCCGATTTGCCGATCGTTTTCCCCACGAACTGAGCGGCGGTCAGCGTCAAAGAGTAGCAATTGGACGGGCAATCTCCCTAGAGCCCCCACTAATCATCTGTGACGAGCCAACGTCGGCCCTTGACCTCAGTATCCGAGCCCAAATCCTAAACCTTCTCAAGGACATCCGCGCCGAAAAAGGGTGCGCTTTCCTCTATATCTCACATGACCTAACCACCGTCCGGTTTCTTGCCGACCGAATCATGGTTATGTACATGGGACGTATCGTTGAGTCCGGTCCCACCGAAGAAATCTTCTCCAACCCCAAACACCCATACACGAAGGCACTGCTCGAATCAGCGCCCTCCCTCGACAAGATCATGTTCCTCCCTGAGCCGCTCGAAGGAGAGCTGCCCGATCCAAAAATCAGAATTCAGGGTTGTCGGTTCGCCTCTCGGTGTGTCCGCAAAATCGACCGATGCATCACCGAGGATCCTCAGGCAACCATAACCGGAGAACGCACCGTTTTCTGTCACAATCCTAATTAGGAAATGGATAGCCAAAACTACGCTCGACAAAACTTTGACCGTGAACTCGCAGAACTCGAACACGAGTTGCTCGAAATGGCGAGTGCAGTCGAGCGAATGATGGCCGATGCCTCCCAAGCGCTGATTAAACTCGATCCTGTCCTTGCACGCAACGCAATCGCCCAAGACGACATGATCGATCAGATGGAACTAGCCATCGAATCGAAGTGCATGCTCATCATCGGCCTGCAAAACCCCGCCGGGGCCGACCTCAGACTCGTCGGTGCTTGTCTTAAAATCATCACCGATCTCGAACGCTGTGCCGACCTTGCCGTCGATCTCGCCAAAGCTGCACTCAAAATTGACAACGAAAGCGGGCGAAGCGACATCATCGACCTGGGCAAGTTCGCCACTCTCTGTCGAAAGATGCTCCACGAGTCGCTCGAAGCGTATGTCCGACGAGACCTTGATCGGGTCCAGCAAGTTGCCGCCCTCGAAAATGAGGCCGATGGGCTCTACCGCGAGTTGCGCGCCCAAGTATTCCTGCTCATGCGTCGAGACCCTGACTTCGTAGTCGCCCACGGCTGGCTCTTCTTGGCCATCCACCACCTTGAGCGAATCGCTGACCATAGCGTCAATATCGCCGAACGCGTCCACTACATGGTGACGGGCGAACTCGTCCAAATCGCTGGATTCGCCGACGGCGCTTAACTTACGACACGTATGCGACATCAGAAGCTCGCTTTTGAAGTCGCTCAGTCCACTTTTCGGCCAGACGAACGCTCGATGAATCGATCTCGTCACCGACGTATCGTCGCACAAGCGCGACCAAAGTGGTTCCATCAGCGGACATCACAAAATTGGGGATATGGGCTCCCATTCCAATCAACATGTTGGTCTTTGGGTCAACTCGAATGAGCTCAATGCTTTCGTATCCCATTTCTGGACCAGAATCGTTAAACCACCGAATAGGTTGGTGATCATACTCACCAGTTTTTGTATTCAACACCCAAACAAAATGATTTTCACCCATCAGGTAGTGGCCAGCAATAAGTTCGGGCAACTGAGGAATCGCGGCTATGATCTCCCGACGATCCAGGGCAGGGAAGTAAGTTGTGCCTTCTAGCTTCTTGAGCAAAATTGGCTCTAAATTGCTGTCGACTTGGGCCCTCTTCACCACGTAAAGAACTGGAACGCTGTCGTTAGAGCAAGTAAACACCATCGATTCCTTGTCAACATAAATTAAATTGGTATATCGAGGCACCTCAAGAACTGCCGCATGATCCGACTTTCGAACCAAAACCGTGTCAGGAATTTTGCCATTAACTACGGTGCGCCACTGGTAACCTTCGAATGAGCCCCACTCGGTAGCGCCCCACGGCGCAAACCGCGGAAAACCCTCAAGGATCGCCTGAATACGTTGTTCTTGCGACTGAGGCAAGAACTTTGAACTCAAAACATTCGAATGCATGAAGCTAGTATAAGGTGGCTCGCTTGCCATTCACCCTGGTAATTCGGGAAAACTAGTAGGGAAGCCGGGAAGCCAATGGTCCAAATCTTTCAACTCCCCATGTTTCTTCCGATTCCTCCGCTGGTTTGCCGCCACGGGCCGGCGGGTAAGATTGGCGTTCGGAGAAACATGAAGTCCAAATTTCGCGACAACCTAATAGGTTATTTGTTCATTTCTCCTTGGCTCATCGGGTTTCTCGTCTTCACGCTTTACCCATTCTGCCAGTCGTTCTATCTCAGCTTCACCCGCTACAACATCATCCAGCCGCCCAAGTTCATCGGGCTGGCCAACTATAAGATGATGTTCTTCGATGACCCACTTTTTTGGGCCTCACTTGGGGTCACCATTAAGTACGCGCTTGTCGCAGTTCCACTCGTGCTTGTAGTCGGCATCGGGCTAGCCTTGCTGCTCAATGTGAACATCAAAGGAATCGCCATATTCCGCACAATCTTTTACCTCCCTTCGATCGTCCCCATGGTCGCCACGACCTCGATATTTATATGGATTCTGAGTCCTCAAGTCGGCTTGGTGAACCAAATCCTGGCTATATTCCATATTCAAGGACCAATCTGGCTCAAAGACCCTCATTGGACGCTGTGGAGCCTGGTCTTCATGGCCATCTGGGGTGCAGGTGGTTCCATGGTCATCTACCTCGCCGGGCTCAAGGACATTCCGCAGTATTTGTACGAAGCCGCGACCCTCGACGGCGCAAGCGCGATCAAGAAGACGCAGATGATCACGCTACCGATGCTCTCGCCAGTCATCTTTTTCAATCTCGTGATGGGCGTCATCAACACGTTTCAATACTTCACCCAGGCGTTCATGATCTCAGATGGCACAGGTGGACCGTCCAACAGCACGCTGTTCTATGCGTTGTACATGTTCCAGCGTAGCTGGAAGTACCTCGATATGGGATACGGCAGCGCGATGGCGTGGGTGCTGTTCATCATCATCGTAGCCATCACCACGGTGATCTTCCGATCGCAAAAACGGTGGGTGCATTATGGACGTTGAACAAGGCTCGGGGATCGGGGATCAGATATCAGGTCAGAACTCAGTTGGCCGGACTATCTCACGAGTGTTTTTGGCCATCTTCTTGGTGTGTCTTGGGTATGGCCTAATCACAGCGAGAGCTCCGAGCCAAACCACGACGAATCGAACCAAAGTTATCTTCTGGCACCGCTGGAGCGGTTATTGGGAAGACGTGGTGAAGCGGATCGTTGGCAAGTTCAACGCCTCGCAGACCGACTACGAAGTCGTGCCACTCTTCGTAACCGGAGCAGGAAGCGACACCAAATTCATGCTGTCAACCCTGGGTGGCGATCCACCCGACGTGATGTCGATGGGCAGCGACTCTTTACCGTCTATCGCGTCGGGTGGCCTGTTGACGGACCTAGAAACCCTCATGACCCCCGCGGAAAGGGAATACTTCCACCGAGTGCCGTACGCTGCGGTTCGCGAGAGTGGTCAATTCGATGGAAAGACCTATGGCATCACAATTGGCGCAGATTTGATGGGCTATTACGTCAATTGTGCGCAACTACGCGAGATTGGCGTTGACCCCGATAAACCGCCTAAAACATTCGAAGAGTTAGTTGCCCTCGGCGAGCGATTGACCAGAAGAGATAAGGAAGGTCATATTGTTCGTCTTGGGCTAAGCGTTGATGACCTTGCTACCCAGGCGATCGCCTGGGGCGGCGGATTTTATGATCCGAAAAAAGGTGACCTGACGATTAACACCCCCGAGAACTTGGCCTGCCTAACCGCTTTGACCGCCCAAAAAGAGAAGGTTGGATACAAGGATGCCCAGCGGTTTTGGTCGTCACAAAACAACGGGTCGAGTACTGGGGCATGGTCATTCATTCCGGGCGGAGTTTCAATTACCTATGATGGTCAATGGCGAGTTGACGAGATTCACCGGGCAAAGCCAGATATGGATTATCGAATTTGGCCGATTATTCCCCCTGCAGGCGGAAAGCCGCTTGCCGGACTGATGGGTGGAAATTTCATGATCATTCCGACGTCATCGAAGCAAAAGAAAGGCGCCTTCGAGTTCCTGAAGTTTTGGAGCGGCGTCACCCATCCCGAGCGCGCCGCCGAAAGCTTTGTAGCAGGTGGATGGATTCCGCTATCGCCCGACGTGGCCAACGCTCCCGCCTATCAAAAATTCTTAAAAGAAAACCCCCAATTTCAAACCTTTATTGATATATTGGCTGGGCCAAATTGCCAATCAAAACCACGCATCGGCTACCTCCAATACTATCTCGATCAGATTACGAATACCCAAGAAGCATCATTCAGCAACGAGAAAACACCCGCTGTTGCCCTAAAGGACCTGGAACAGACCGTCAACACGGAGCGTCGCAAGCGCAAGGAGCTAGGATTCGATGACAAGTAACGAATCAGCCATCAAACAGCGGCAAAAGGTTTTCCTCTACGCCTTGTTGATCATCCTCAGCATTCCGCCGCTGATGCCCTTAATTTGGATGGTAAGCACGTCCCTCAAGAACGATGCTCAAATCTACACCACCGGAGGAACATCGACTTCTGGGTTTAGCCTTTCAAGCCTTTGGCCCAAGCCATTCGTGTGGAACAACTATCCAGAAGCGCTCGAACGCATGTCGTTCATGGTCTATCTGCGCAACACCCTCTTCATCTGCTTTGTGACTGTCTTGGGAAGCGTAGGCAGTAGCGCGGTGGTCGCCTACGGATTCGGTCGAATTAACTTCAAATTCTCTAGTTTTTGGTTTGCCCTAATGCTGGCCACCATGGCTCTTCCTGGCCAAGTGACCATGATTCCCATCTTCTCACTATTCAGAAGCTTGGGCTGGTACGGAACCTATTTACCGCTGCTCGTTCCCGCATTCTTCGGCTCACCTTTCTTCATATTCCTTCTCACCCAGTTCTTCAAGACCCTTCCATCCGAATTTGCTGAGTCTGCCAAAGTGGATGGGGCATCCGACTGGACCATTTTCACCCGATTAATTTTGCCCCTGAGCAAGCCCGCTCTCGCCACATGCGCGCTTTTCGCGTTTCTCGGCGCTTGGAACGATTTTCTCGGCCCCCTTCTCTATCTGAGCGATTCACGAAAATACACCCTTGCCTACGGCCTCCAGCAGTTCGTTGGTAATCACTATATGAACTGGATGCAACTGATGGCCGCGTCGATGATGTTCATCGCACCAATCGTTATCCTCTTCTTCTTTGCGCAAAAGACATTTATCCAGGGTATTGCCACAACAGGCGGAAAATAAACTTCACCCATGCACTACTTGGTCCGGGGTTCAAATGGCAAAGATTATGGCCCCGTCGATCTTGTAACTCTTCGATCATGGGTCGAACAAGGCCGAATTCTAGCAGACACAAAAATCAGAAATACGACCAATGGAATGTTGCTCATGGCCACAAGCATGCCCGAGCTAGACGGGATGTTTATTGGGAATTCCACCCTTAAAGCCACGATCATTGCGGGAGGCTATTTAGGAGCAAAAATAAACGCAGAAGCCGAACATGCCGAACGATGGGAAGACTATAAATTCGTCATTCTCATGAGCATTCTCGGAATGCTGTTTTCCTTAATCTTCTCGTGGTTGGCAATCATCTTCAGCATCATTGCCATGAAACGAGCCTATGAGTCAGCCAAAGAGCAAAAACCTCTTGCTGGGCTCAGCTTCTCGATTGCCCTTCTAAGCATGGTGGCTGTAATCGCTATCCCAATTCTTGTAGGTTTTTGGATGCGACCGATCCTTTTTCCTGACCGAAACCACCACAATACAAAGATTGGAGCTGACAGCCGATGACAAGCAAAGAGTTTTTTGATGAAAATGGATACCTCGTCCTTCGTGGTGTATTTGATCCAACCGAAGTCGCAGAATTAGAATGTGAATTCGATCATATCGTTCGCCAAATATCAGAGTCTGGTGAAGATATCAATGCTCGATGGTCTGGGCCAGAAGTTGACCGCATCGGTGCAACCGAAATGTTTGTCGCCCACACCCACAACGTTCAACAGTTTTCAGCTACATGGCTAAGAGCGTTTCTCAATTCAAAATTCTTAAGTGGTCTCCAAGAAATCTTGGGGCCCGACGTGGTCCTTCACCACAGCAAGCTTTTTCAAAAACCCGCTGAAAAAGGTGCTGCATTCCCAATGCACCAAGATTGGGAATATTTTCCAACCTTAAATGACACCATGATGGCCGCCATCATTCACGTGAGCCAAGCGACCGAAGAAATGGGATGCTTCCGAGTCTATCCCGGCACTCACAAACTCGGAAGAATAGGAGGGACGACGGGTAACCGAGATTCAGACCTCCTCAGCCAATATCCGATCGAAGGGTCAACTGCCCTCGAAGCCCAGCCCGGCGATGTCGTATTGTTCCACTACTGCCTCATCCACGGGTCACTCCCCAACACGAGTCAAAGCATCCGAAAAACCGTCCTGGTGCAGGTTCACAGCGGCCAAGACGCAGTTGAAGAAGGATGTCAACATCCCAACGCTCGGTTAACTTTAAGTGGTTGGAACTATCATTCGAGTCGCGGTTCCGCGAATAATGATTAGGAAATCATGCAGTACTCAGTTCAAGGGACCGACGGCAAGTCTTACGGCCCGGTCGATATGGCGACACTCCAACAATGGGCACAACAGGGTCGAGTCTTTCCTCACTCGATTGTGATCAACCATGCCAATAGCCAGTCGATTCGTGCATCTCAAATGCCCGAGCTAGGATTGGGAGCCGCGAATCCGTATGCCGCGCCACCCGCCCAAGTTCAATACCCGAGGCCAGACCACGGCCCTCAGCGGACCGGATTAGTGGGAGAGACGCATCTTGGACGAGTTATTTTTCGCTCGATTATTGCCGTCGTCCTGTGCGTTGCCTTTCCGGTAGGAGGAATGATTTCGGGGGCTTATTGCCTTTATTACGGCATCAATGCGTTCGCCCACAAGGACAAAAATGCGGTAGCTTGTCTTCTCATCTCACTCGGAGCGGTCGCATTTGTTGCGATTTATACTCTAGTAAAGATGTCGCATGGCGTTTCCCCATTAGTCGGTGGAAATTAAGGTGCAAGGCGATGAATGACCCATTCTTCGCCTTGTCTCACGTAGCAAAATCGGTCATGTAACCTCGCTTTTCGACCTTGCCAAAATTCAAAGTAGTTGGGAATGAGCCGATACCCGCCCCAATGATTGGGCCGATCAATTGGCTCTCGCTCAAGAAGGTCATTTTTGGCAGCTTCTATTTCTTTTCGTCCAGAAATGATTTGACTTTGCGGACTGCTTGCCGAGGCCGCTTGGCTTTCCCGAGGTCGAGATGCAAAGTAGGCGTCAGATTCCGACGCCGATACTTTTTCAACGACACCCTCAACTCGCACTTGGCGTTCCAACTTCCCCCACCAAAAACATGAAGCCGCGTTGCTATTCTCTGAAAGGTCACTTCCTTTGCGACTGAGATAGTTGGTGTAAAACACGAGTCCAGAATCAAGCCCACGAAGCAAGACAATCCGCGCGGATGGATGATTGTTCGCATCCACCGTGGCAAGCGTCATAGCACTTGGCTCGATGCATTGGGCATTCTTGGCATCCGCGAGCCATCGCTCAAGTTGTGCCATCGGGTCGGAATTGAGATCTTTTAAATCCAGCTTCCCACTCGTGTACTCCGACCTCCCACCATCAAACATTGCCATGGCTTGAGTCTAACTCAATTCTTAACCCTTCCCCTTGCTCTTTGGGAAGGGGAAGGGCAGGGATGGGGGTTATGTTTCCATGAGATGAGCCCTCATATTAAGACACTCTCTTTTGAAGGTGTTCGGCGATTAGCCCTTCAAATTGTCTTGGGGAAGTGTTCCCGAGTGACGAGTGGTCTCTTGAACTGTTGTATTCCT
>JANYCU010000035.1 GCA_025360125.1 Armatimonadota bacterium
GAAGGAACGATCGGCAGTGATCCACCATTGGCAAGCATCGATTCCATGGATGCCTTTTTGGGCATCGGAACCTGGAGCCGTGTAAAGGTCGAAGTCGAGAATTGCGTAAAGAAGGGTGCCTTGCACGAACTCGATTCTACACCCAATGTCGAATGAATTGACGCGAACTTACCGAGGGTATTGCGGATGATGAATAGAAGGCTTTCCCTAGCCTCCACAGCATGGGATTGGATATCTTGGAACAAGAATTGAAGCTACTAGCTTGTTCAAGGGCGGGCTGCGGAGGCAGCGGTTTTGGTCAATTTCTGTCCATGCAACATCCTCCCAGATACCGAGCTAATTTGAACGAGCCCTTCAGGCTCAAAGAGTGAAGAGCCTGTTGGACTTTTCGGCGACGAACTCGGTTGGAACGAAATTGTATCTGTCCGTGTTACATGTTCAATGAAAAGGCGATCTATTATCTTCATTGCCGCTGGTTTTGTGATCGCCCTCAGTTGTTCTTGGTTTGCCAAGCCAAGGTCGATCATGCAGGAACTCAGTTTGGCGGGAATTAAGCTGGATCGGGATGAAGTTATTGAGCGGGGATTCCTGACTCACTTCTATGTGGCACCCTTTGCGAAAGACTCAGTCATCACCAATATTTTCAAGCAAGCCGGATTTGACGAAATGAGGAATCCATCTAAGGGCATACGCAAAGTCAAGTATTTTGAAAAAGTGAATCGGGTTCTATTTTGGAAAGGTCATGAATATTTGACCATTGAGAAAAAGGCTGACCACCTTGAGATTGTAGTAGCCGAAAGACGTTAAGCTCTATTGGTCATTGGCTACCCAATCTTTCCCACTCTCGCAGTTGGCGAATTAAATTGGCGGCTCGATTTTGCAGATTGGGACTATGTTGCCGTTATATCGGAAACAATTGACTTCGTGGTGGTGATGAAAGAAGATCATGAATGGTTCTTCTTTGGTAAACGTCCAGTAGTGATCGTCGATGCCTTGAACTTCTCGTACGGCGTAGCCTTGGTCTTTGAGCAGGGAGAGAAATTTGTCGAACTGTTGTGGTTCAAACGAGTAGTTTGCTGTCCCTGGGGGTTGCGATTCGACATTGGGCTCGCGGACCAAGGTGATGTTCGCTTTCTTGAGTTTTTGGGCGAGCGTGGGAGGTTTGGCCAACCACACGCAGATGAAGGCGGTGAGAAACGGAACGACAAGAAGAAGGGTTGCGCGGCGCCTCACCGTTTTAGGATAACACGATTAAGTTTTCTTCGCCGTATCAGCGCCAATGCACCCAGCCCGAGGGTGAAGATGCTAGCGGGTTCAGGGACGGCGGTTGCGCTAATGCGGACAGCGGCGGAGCCATCGAACTGGACCCACGTGGCTCCGTCGTCGTGCGACATCAACATCGGATAGGTGGTGAAATCGCTATTGGTGTACCAATAGCCGTCGGTTCGGACATCGACGGGTTCGCAGGATTGTCCCGCGTGCATGACGGGGTGGCTGACCGAATCAAAGGTGTAATCGATCTCATCGCGCTGCTCGAAGCCAGTAGTGTTGGTGAGGAGGAACGACTCTAAAAGATCGCCGGGGAGCCCGCCAATGTCGGTTCGAAGGCGGATAAACATTTGGTCGTTCAGGTCCTGGATGCTGAGGGGCAGTTCGATCGATGACAGGGCGAATTCACCCGGCGAAATGAACGGTAACGCAGGGGTCGATCCCCAGGCATGTCGGTTCTGGTACACCCCGTACTCGGCGGTGTTATTGATGCCGTTGCCCCACTGTCCGTAGGTATCGAGAATGATGTCGGCGTGTGCGGCGGTCGTAAGGCCGAGACAGATAACTAGAAAGTAAAAACGCCGCATGGAATTCCTATGTTATCACGTTATTGGGCACGATTGTGACTATCTCAGGTCAGGTAAGAACACGACCTCGGAGGCTTTCTCGGGAGAAAAGAATACTTGCTGGTGCGACTGGGGCGGGAAGAATCGATAAGGTCGTTCGTACCAGAGTAGGTTTGAATCGGGGATTTTTTCGAACTTCAGTTCTTGTAATCGCGTGATGAGTTGGGCTCGTTCCTTGGCCGAAACGAGATAGTAGCCAGCGGTTGAATCAAGAGGCAACGAATCGTCGATCTTGACGGTCGATTTGAAGTGGAATCCTTCGCCGGCCAATTGGCTGCCGAGAGGCTTCGGTTTGGCGATCCAGGCGCCAACGACGAGCGCAATGAAGACGACAAAAACCACCCGAAACCATTTATTGGCCAGCACCAATTGTCAGAATAACACGAACGGGCTTGGAAATAGAATTCGAAGTTCAATTGAGATTTTTCGCAATTGTCTCGTTGGTGAAACCCAAACTGCTCGATGACGTGTATCACTATCAAAGAGCAATTATCCATGACTCCTTTGCCGTTCGTTTGGCCATACGCGCTCATCTTTTGGGTGATTTTCATTTACTTCTACTCGACCGAGTCGAAGATCGTCAATCGGGCTAAAGTTGCGGTTAAGAAAGCGGGATCACTCGATGGTGGCTCGTTGCAAGTCATCATGATTGGAGGCGGAGTTGGCAGCCTCATCGGTTTCTGGATCGCTTGGTTCGCGCCATTGAGGTTCCCTGCGGCGACTGCGGTGTTGTGCTTCGTGGTTGGAACCGTCGTCCTGGTGGCGGGCTGTCTGCTTCGACGTCATTGCTTTCGGGTTTTGGGGAGTTCTTTCACGGGCGACGTCCGCGTACCCGAACAACGCAAGGTCATAGCCGAGGGAGCGTATCAGGTTTTGCGGCATCCGTCTTACACGGGCGGAATCCTCATGAACCTCGGGATCGGGCTTGCGCTGGGAAGTTGGGGAAGCGTCCTCGTGCTCACACTCTCCGCTTTTGCCGCCTATTGCTACCGGATCAAGGTCGAGGAGCGGGTCTTGGCCGAGGGCCTCGGCGAGCCATATCGAGAGTTTATGAGGACGCGGAAGCGGTTGATTCCGTTTGTTTTTTGAGGGGTTTACTTCGGTCCTTCAGACCTATTGAATGGTGCTGGACCGACCCAGCCCGTTGGGCTGGGCTGACATACTTCCTGCCCTTCGGGCTTTAGTTTGAACGTTGCTAATACCAACGAAGGGCGTAGTATGAAAAAGTGATGACTAAGATTTCGGCATCAGACAAGGCGTATGGTCGGGCTGTAGGTTACGGCTTCCTAATGACGCTAGCGTTCTTTGTTCCCCCCTTGTTTCGCGCCATCCGTACCGATCACTTTTATTTCCGATAGTGTCAGTTTCATCGCCGCGTATACCATGGTCGGCTGCCTGGGCATGAATGCGCAATACGCCAAGGTGATTCGCGAGGATCGGAGCGACAACACCATCCCGAATATCTAGGATTCGACTGTCTTCAATTTGCGTCGATAATGCTGCATTTGTGCAAGTGCGATCATTGGGCTAACTGAAAAAATCATGGCCAATGCAGGAAACACATTCGTGTCCCGAAGGATCGACGGATTGACAGGAATTGTCCACATGTACCACAGAAACAGGCTGACAATCGCGGTATCACCATGGACGCGGAACCCGGTTTGGAGAAGGCTCTTTCGGATCGAAACAATGCACCAAGCAAGAATCGCTGTGTCGAAAACGCAGCCAACAATCACATAGAGTGACGGTACATGGTGAAGGACAAGCTGTCTTATACTCAGAAGCGCAAAGATCAGAGGCTGAACGAGCATGAAAGCCGCGAATCCCTTCTGCCAGCGAGTCCTGGCTAGTTGTGGATCTGGGTGCATCAGGTCGCGAAACGACTCGGGCTTTTCGGTCAATGGGGATTGATCCATGTGGCTCTCGTTCATTGTAGCGGAAATCGACTCCCGTGTGGCGACTAACGAGAGATGGCTACGTGCCCTTCTTTGAGGCTCCGTATCATCTCCCAAAGAACAGGCGGGAAGGGGCTAATCGCTCCTATAAATTTTTCAGCGGGTGGCCTTTGGGCTTTCCACAGCACTTGGTGTACTGTTTCGCGCTTCCGCATGGGCAGCGCTCCCAATTAGCGACGTCGCGAGTCATGATTCGCTGGCAAGCGAGGTCCATTTTCTTTTGTTCTGCTTCGGGAACTGCGTCGTCGGAGCCGTACTGCTTGCGCAGACGGTCTCGCCATTCGCCCGCTCGGAAGACGGCTCGAGCTACGGATGTGTCTGAGAGGCATTGGCGCTTGTTTGCGACGGGGCCTCCGTCCTTCCAAATTCCGGCGTCCTCGAGGAACATAACTTGGGGATATTTGTCTTCGCGCGGAGTGATGTCGATGAGTTCGCCTTTGGGCGACTTCCAGACGGCGCAGGCTTCGCCTTCGACGAGCACTCCGTCTTGGTACCAGATGGCCCAGCCTTCGAGGCATTCGCCACCGTCTTTTTTGACTTTCGCGTCGACATTCGCCTTCCACGTGTAGAGCTCCGCGCCTTCGTCGGGAATGAGGTCAATAATCACGGCCTCGGTGTTCGGATTCAATCGGCGGCAGAAATCTTTGACGATTTCTTCTTGGATTTTGCTCATGCGACCTATGATGACAGATCAAAGAAGTTTGCAGTTTGCAGTTGACCGTTTGCAGAAAAGTCAATTGAGAAATTGGCCCTTTTTTCGGTAACCGGTACACTAGGGTAAGGAACCCATGCAAAAGAACGATAAAGCGAGCATTAAGAAGCGACTAGAGGCATTAAAGGGCCCGAAGCTTTACATCGAAAAGGGCCCAGTCTCGGGTGGAAAGAAACAAGCCGCCAAGCTGATGGACGGCGCCTGTTGCGGCGTCGGTTTTAAGCAGTCTAACTAGGCTCTTTTTTCATACGAGATGTCGCGATCTAGTCGAACCACTGCCCTTGGCTGTCTCGGAGCTTTCCTACTCGTCTTAGGAGTGTGTTCGATCTGTGGTGGAGGGATTCAGGGGTTTGGGGATCGGATGCCCAATCCGCCACCAAAAATCCAAGCTCAATTTGAGGAAACCAATCGCCGCATCGATTTGATGTTTCTCGGAGGCATGGCTTTTGCCTTTAGCGGAGCAATTTGTGTTGCGATCGCGGTGACTCGAAGTCAAAAGCGAGACTAATTTTTTCGAGTTGTGGTCAGTGCTCCGGAGGGGCATTTTGCCACCTGCGCTTCGATCTCGTCGGCGGTTGCTCCATTAACGTTTATCCACGGGTGCTGGTTCAGGTTGAACACTCCAGGCAAACCTAAGACGCAAATCCCGCTATGGGCACATTTTGAATTGTCCCAATGTACGATTATCTCGTCCGATTCATAGTCTCGTTTGACATTGCGATCCATATCTCATTGTAACATTTCGTATCCGAGGCTCCAAATCAGCGCCGGAAAACGTACAATACTGTATCCATGCATGACCTCGACCCGCGAAAGCAGCGCCTTTTGCGAGCCATCGTAATCGAATATGTGACTGGCATGGAGCCAGTTGCGTCGGACATGCTTGTTCAAAAATACGACCTCGGGGTCAAATCAGCCACCGTTCGCAACGAACTCGCCGAGATGTCTGAGTTGGGTTACCTGGAACAGCCGCACACTTCGGCGGGGCGAATCCCCAGCGACTCGGGTTACCGATTTTACGTTGACAAACTGATTGTTGAGAAGGCGATTAACCTCGGTCAACAAAAGGCCCTTAAAGACGCGAGCGAAGACACCGAAGCATTGCAGGACCTCCTGCGGGACACCATTAAAGTGCTCAGCCGAGCCACGAACCAACTCGGAGTAGCAACTACTACGAAGGATTCGAGTATCACCGTGCGCACCGCCTTGGTTTCGGCGATGAGTCCGACTCAGGCACTCTTGGTTGTTGCCCTGAGTAACGGGCACATCGAGAATCGGCTGATCGAATGCCCCAAGAACCTCACCCTCGAAGATCTCGGCGCAACCAACGAATCCCTACGCCTGCACGTGGTCGGTAAAGACCTTAAATCTCTTACCAAGTCAAAGCCAGTTGCGGCCGAGAACCCCGTGCGCGACAAGCTTTTGGCCCTCGTGTGGGTTCAATTACGAACTATCGCCAAGCTCTTAACCCGCGGCAAGCTCATCACCGAAGGTGAAGAATTTTTGTTCTCAAAACCCGAGTTTCAGCGCGACGCCGGAGCCCTGGCTGAGCTTTTTCGACAACTCGACGAGACGGATGTTCTGTACGACGCAGTGTCGCCGAAGGCCGAGGTTGTCACTATCGGCAAAGAAAACCGATCCGAGCAATTGCACCGCTTTAGCGTTGTTCGCAAGGGCTATTACATCGGCGGTCAAGAAGTTGGCGTCGTCGCCATCGTCGGCCCTACCCGAATGGACTACGACGGCAGCATCCCCCTGGTGAACTTCACCGCGGATGCGCTCAGTCGTAGTCTCACTCGGTTCTTTGGTTAGTAAACGATTCGGCCGTTGCCCGCGCCCATTTGGATTGAGCTGAGGATGCTGCGGATTGGTTCCATGGTAGCGATCTTCGAACCGGGGCTTGATAGGCCAGCCATCTCAATACCACCGTCCCATCCACTGTATCGACTATATCGACCGTTGCCGCCCTCGCTCGACTTCTTCGAGCCGGAGAGTTCATAAAGGGTTCCACCGGGCGGAACCGAGCTGTACACGTTCGCTAGCGCGTCGTAGATTTTGGCAAAATCTTTCAATTGGACCGAGCTAATTGAGAGGGAGCCATGCTTTTCTTGCGGATCTAGCCTTAGCAGATTCAAAACGATCCGTTCGTTTTCAGCAATTGAAAGTGTGCCAGTATCTGCTGCTCCCAAAAGTTCTTTCCAAGCGTTCAGATAATCCGGATCAAGTTCGACCGCCCGACGGAAATATTGAGCGGCTTCGACTTCGCGGCCCTGCTCGCGTCGCAAATAGCCGAGGAGGTATTGCGATTGGGGTTTGTTTGGATTCTTCTTCGCCGCGTCTTGCAACACGGTTTCGGCAATTCCTTCTGCGGGCCCCGTCGTGAAGACGCCTTCACAGCCAAAGCAGTGGGTTTCGACTCGGCCAAAGCTGCTCGGCATGAGTTCAAATGCGTGCTTGAAGTGTTCAATCGCTTCGGCGGTCTTCCCTTCGTTGGCAAGGTTTACCGCGATACGCGACTGGATGCAGTAGGCATCGGCAAAGATCTTCAGCGAGTCGCCGTACATGGTGATCGCCTGGCGAACAAGGCCCGCCTGCATAAAGTCATCGGCGTTTTCACTAAGACGGATCGCATCTACCACGGACATGAAGAATTTGCTGTCCTTTTCGTTACCCTTCGTCGCGAGGATTTGGGACAGGACTTTGTAGCCCAGCATTCGCTTGTTCTTGCCCATGTCGCCGTCGGATGGGTCCACCGCGATAGCGTGGCGAACGACGGCTTCGGCTTCATCGAGCTTGCCCAATCGTTGCAAAACGATCGCCTTCCAGATGAGCGGTCGTTCTTCGAACTGGTCGTGCAGGAACATATCATCGAACTTGGCGATGGCGACATCCGGAGATACAGTTTGGACAAACAAGTCATATGTATCATCGTCCTTCGTGTCTTTGGCCAATGCCTCGACGAGAATTTTGAGACCGAGGTCCTGCTTTCCAGTCTTCAGGAATGCCCGAGCCGCTTCCAATAGAATATTTGTATCTTCAGTGGTGACATGGACCGAACCGTAATTTCGCGGAGCGAGATCCTTGAGGTCGGTGACGCCCCAATCTTGACTGAAGTCGAGCAGGTCGATGACGTCTTGGTATCGACCAAGTTTCGAATAGATTTTGAACAAGGTTTGGGGGGCAGTGCCAGCATAGTTGACTGACATACCTGCGATTGCGGTTTCAGCTTCGGCGTATCGACCTAAACCAACCAAGAGTTCGACGTAGGAGTATTCTCCGCCTTCTTGCTTCTTGGCAAATTCGAGTCCCTTGGTGATGAGCTCTGGCCGATAGAGAACTTTGCCCAATTTAACCGCGGTTTCGGGATTACCGTTCTTAGCCGCGATGTTCTTCAGCACCTGGTCGACAACTTGGTCGGGGGTTCCGTTGACGGCAATCGCGCGAACCAAAAGCTCTGCTATGATTGATTTTTGGTCATCGCCGCCGCCGCCTCGATATCGACCGGACGATTCTGTGGCTGGAGTGGCAGGCGGAACCGCCAAGCCGAGGCGATAAATGGGAATTGATTGATCGACTTTTCCGGCGGCAAAAGCGGCCGCGCCGTAGAGGTCCCAGATTTTCAACTTGGGATTGGCTTTAACTGCGGCTTCGAGGAAACCGTACGAGGCTTTTGCAATTTCGGGGTTCTCGAGTTTGGTCGCAAAGGTGCCCGATCGGGTGTAGCTCATGGTTTCCAGAAACTCGAGAATCTTGGCTTCTTTTGCAAATGGCTCACCTTTGCCTTTGATGACATTGGAGAAAATATAGACGGCGCGAGCATTGACCTTGAACTGGCCCGTGCTCTTGGGGAACCACTTATTGAACAGAGGATACAGGTCAGCGGATTCTACGGTGGTCACCAGTTCGCAGTGGTGGATCGGGAAGGTCGCACCTTGTTGTCGGCAAAGGTCAAGGGCAATTGTTCGGCCGAGGTCCCCGGAAAACGTAAGTGGCAATTTCGACGATTTGAGTATTTTGAGGATAAGGGCCTTCGATTTCTCTTTCCCCAGGGCCACTGTAAACTCGGGAATATTCATCGTGTAACGGTCGCCTTGACCTTCCTGCTTTGACTCAACGATGCTCAGTGCGATCAGCTTGTCGACGGCTTTATCGGCGAGGGCGTAATCTTGTTTCATTGCTGCGAGCGACAAGATCAACTTCCAAGATTCGAATGAGGTCGCGGTGGAAGCCATCATCAACTTGAGATATTGGGCCTGCTTGGCTTGATTCCCCGCGAGGACCGAACCGAGCATTTTCAGTTCGACCTTTGGGGCCTTTTGTTCGAGGGTTGTGGCGATGAAGGGCCACGATGCAGGCACGGGAAGCACTGCCATGATGGACATGATTCCGCCATTCATCATTTCTTCCATGCTACTGTCAATGGTGCTATTTCCTTCGCCTGGCTTGGCCACCGAGTCGATGGCAAGTTTGGCCCATCGTTCTCCGGCTTGTTGCGGCGTGAGTTTAGCGACTTCGTTCTTGAAAGCTTCGAGTTGAACGTTCGGCTTTCCAAGTTTCGCCTTCATGGCGTTTTGACGTCGGATGACTTCTCGTGCGCCGAGCAGTTCTTGGGCGGATGCGACCGCAGTTGCGGATAAGAGAATGAAAAGGGCGAGGGTTTTTGTGCTTCGCGAAAAAATGCGATTGAGTTTCATAGATTCCCCAAAAACTCAGTATAGATGCAAATGGGGGATTTTCAATTAGAAATGCGGGGCTGGGCGATGACTGGCAACGCCCAATTGGGTGAAAACCCCTACCTAGCCCGCTTCGAATTCCCGAAGTTCGTCAAGATAGGCTCTTGCCTTTTTCATGTTGCTTCCCGAAATCTCGTCGGCTAACTTTGCCTTGAATTTAGGGCTAAATTTGCTTGCAATCCAAAGGCCAAAGGGAACGAAAATGATGCCAAAGAGAACATTTCCGAGCATGTACGGAACGCCAAGTAACTTGAGCATGTCGACGTGTACTCCCATGGGAAGGACCAGCAACAATAACCCCCAAAGTAGCGGCGAAATGAGCAATATCCACTTTGTCTGGAATATCGTCAGGCTTCGAACTTCCGTCAGCTTCCGTTGATTTTCCACGATTGGGGTTGTGAGGTCAATCGACGACATTAGCGTCAATTTTCGAATATTTAACGCCAGCAAGGCGATGTTCGTCACCACCAGCAACATCCCGGACACTAAGTAAATTGGACTGGCCAAGTTTTCGTAGCAGAAATTGCCCAGCCACAGTGCGGCAATCGCGACCATTACGATTTCGAAGATCGGTCCAAACTTCATCGTCGAGACGGCAGATTCAGATTTCGCTGCCTTGGCGCTGTAAAAATAGGCGGTCCGACTCGGGGTTTCGGAGGCTTGCCATGCGGTTTTCAGTTCATCTAGTTCCATGTTTCGTTATCCTGTTGGTTCACTTGCTTCTTCAATCGCTCTTTCAGTCGGCTGATCTTCGTCGCCACATTGGTCTCCGTTATTCCCATAATCTCACCAATTTCCGCGTATGATTTCTCCTCCAAATAGAGGAGAAGAACGGCCCGGTTCAACTCGTCAAGCGAGTCGATAAGTTGATAGAGGATCGTCGTCCGGTCGTCGGAGGGATTGCCACTCGAGTTCGGAATGGACTCAACTTCAGTCACATCGAATTCAGTCGAGTTCCCTCGTCGTAGCGAGAGTTTTCGAGCAAACGAGATGGCAACGTTGAGGGCAATCCGATACATCCACGTTGAGAAGGTCTTTGACCGATCAAAGGTCTTAAACGATCGCCATAACTGGATGGTGATTTCTTGGGCGAGATCATTGCGGTCGTCCGCCGTCCGGGCGTATGAATTGCTGACTTTCGCCACGATCTTCCAGTGAGCTTCAAGAAGCTCCTGGAATTCGGTCTGAAAGTCGGCTTGTTTGCGCATGAACAAGGGGTTATTCGCATAAGCCTACGCGAAAATCACAGTTAATAGCTTTTAGCGAAGAAGCAGTTAGCGGTTAGCACCCTTTTTGATTGCTTCATTTGCTACCCAAGCGTCTCGCGGATGAAGGTCATATCAGCTTCACTAAGTTCGCGCCCGACCGCCGACAGGTTGCAGGAGACTTGGCGCTCGTTGCGGAAGCCGGGGATGGTGCAGGCCACATTGGGCATGTTCAAGATATACCGCTGAGCGATGGCGCTGAGATCCTCGATGCTGTCGCCGAAGCGGGCCTTGAGGGCAGCCATTTTGGGTTTCAGGGCTAGCAGCTTTTCGGTGCCGAATGATGCCTTTCCTCGACGGTGATCGCCTTCGTCGAACTGGGGTGGATTTTGCGGGTCAAACTTGTCGAGCAGCAGCCCTTGAGCTAAGGGGCTAAACGCCACAAATGTGATGTCGTTGGCGAGCATGAGATTGCTGACCCGAGATCCAGGTCGGACGAATTGATCGTCCATAGCGTGCGCCCAGCTCTGAAAAACGGAGGGTTGGACCTTGGGGGTTACTCGCTCGAAATCGTCGGCGCTGTACGCAGATTGGCCTTTGATTCGCACCTTACCTTCGGCGACCAATTGGTTCATCATTGCGGCGGCATCATCGAGGTACATGTCCGATTCGCCAAAGCTTCCGTGGTGGAAGTAGTACACATCGATATGGTCCCGCTTGAGATTGATGAGGGATTGTTCGCACTGGTGACGGATGTGAGTGGCCTCGTAGGCGTGGGCGGCGGTTCCGGGAAAGTGTCCAACTTTGGTGGCAATGACGAAATCGTTCGTGTTAACACCAAGACGAGAAAGCACTCGGGCGAGCATCTGCTCGGCTTTGCCGTTGCCATAAACGTCGGCGTTGTCAAAATGGTTGACGCCTGCATCGATTCCCTTCTTGATCGCAGCCGTGACCTCGTTTTCGTCGACGTTGGCCCATCCGTTGGGGTTTCCATTGACCCAGTTAAGGCCACCCATGGTCCAACAGCCCAGACTCACTTCCGATACTTTGACGCCCGTCTTGCCCAGCTCACGATATTGCATGGGCGTGAGTTTACTGAAACATTGGCAACTTATCTTCGCCCTGGGATGTCTACTTTCGTAATGCTCGGATCTTTTCTTCCCATGATTGCTCCAAATGATCCCAATATTCGCTTACAGCGAATACCCTTCAAGAATCATGATGATCCTCCCGCATTCCGAATCATTCTCAATGGAAAGAAAACTCCAGTTATCCTCGAGCACGCCTTCATGAGTGAGCGTGCCTGGGCCAAGAAAACCAGCACAGGATTGACCTATGGCGAGGCTTTGGCAGACTTTTCTGGAGCGTATTCTGGAACGTGGACTATTTGCTTTGCAAAGTATCGTGGCAAATTCTACGCGAAGAAGTATTACGAGACGAAGTTTGCGCGAGGCAACTCGGTCATCTTCTCGCCATTTCTTCAGCCCGTGTTCAAAGAAACGCACGAAGCATTTCTATTTAGCTCAGGAAAGTTCTATAGCCTTGGCCAGGTCTTTGATATAACTGGCTGGACGGAGCGAGGTATCGAAGGCTACATTTATGTCTATGACAGTGGACTGCCTTTTTCTGGGCCACATAATTTTGACGTCCCTTTTCGAGTCTACAAACAAGATTTCATGATCCGCTTGGGAAAGCGCACCTTGCTGAAGAAGACGCTCGTGTATGACGGGGCCTAGGGCCTCGACGCCAAAAACTGCAGGCGGGCCTTAACCTGGGTCACAATCGGGCTCATCGGGAAGGTATTGAGGATGTACTCGTACCACTGCTTTGCTTGACCAAAGTCTTGAAAGGCACTCTCGAAGAGCATCGCGATTCGAAAGGCCGAGCCTTCTACGTCGGTTTTGGTTGACCGGGGATCGTGAACGATGCGACGGTGAAGATCGAGTGCGGTAGGAAAAAGCCCTTCTCGGTCGGCTCGCGCGGCGACCCGTCCCAACTGGGCGACGGTCAAGGCGTTGGGGTCAGCCATCATCAGCCCCGACACGGTTTGGCAGACGATTTGGATCGGCTCGCTAGTCACGATGGCGTTGAATTGATCCTGAAACGCCTGAACCGCTTCCTTCATATAGGGGCTGTTTGCGATGAATACGACCTTGTTGAGCAGCATTAAAGCGACATCGCTCCGGGTCGGATTGATGTGGTGCAAGTCTCGCAAATCACGAATTGAAAGCAGAGAAACGTCTTTCGTCATGTAAATGGTCGACTTTGCTTCAGACACGTTTTCGGCGTCGCGGCGAATACCCATACAGGCGGGAACGATGAACCCCGACACGACTCCGCCAAGGTGGGCCAAGTTGGCGACTCCACCGCTCATTTTCGATGCCGCAGTGATCAGGGCGTCAAGAATATCAAGCCCGACATAGAGGGCTCCTACCCACCACAGCTTCCATTCCGCCGACCCAGCCCGAAAATACAATAGCCAAAAAACATCGACGGGCGAATAGGGGAACATGTACATGGCCCCACCCATCACTCCCATGATCGCGCCCGATGCTCCGATTGCAGGAATCTTTGGGTGCATCGGTCCGACTAATAGTAGGTGGGCGACGTCTCCAACGATTCCCGCGAGGAAGTAGAGAATGAGGAATTTTGGCGCGCGCATTCGCCCTTCAACGGCAAAGCCAAAGAGGTACAGGAACCACATGTTGCCGATGAGGTGGAGCGGGTCTCCGTGCAAGAACATCGAAGTCAGGACTTGGTACCAATGGAAATTCCCCAGGCTGGTTCCAAAGTTTATGGCTACATCATCTCGAATCTCGAATCCCATTTTCGAAGTGAAAATGTAGACAACGACGTTGAGGACGATGAGGCTTATCGTGGCGTACGGAAACGACTCCGGCGGGTTTTGGTTTCGGTACGGAAGTAACATGTCCCCACAGAGTTAAAGGTGATTGTAACCAGTTATTCCGGTTCGGAACCAGTTTTTTGGTTCGAATCTCTCGGGTCGTTCGTATTTTCTTTGTGGCGAAACGGAAGCGAAAAAGGAAGTCCCCAACCCGAACCACTCCGGCAAGAAAATCGACTCCGTTTATTGGCGATCACATTCTCGCGATGTACCAAATGCTGGTTTGTTGTGCGCTAAACGCGGGCGTAGCGTTTCTTGCGTCGCTTGCAGTTGGCTTCGAACTGACCAATGGCTACAAAAAAGAGCTCGCCAAGAAGTTTTCGAACAAGGATATTATTCAGCAAATCAATAGCCTAAACGAGACTCATGGCTACATCCTGTTTGGGCTCGTCGCGGTCGCAATTATCTTCTCGATTTTCTTCGTAATCGGAACCTGGCGTGGTCGGAAATGGGCCCTCATCACCCATCTGATTCTTCATTTGCCCAGTGCGGCGATCACCATCGTGGTTGGTACAGCCGACGGACGATATGGCTCGATTCCGTCCCTCATCATCGCCTTTTATTGTTTGCTTCGCTTGCTTGGCTCGATTGGCCCCAAAACTTAATCGCCCAAGTTAGTCGCTCTATAATGATATGGTTGTGAGAATTCTTACCCTAGCTGTCATAGGATCACTTGCGGTCGTCGCGAAGGCCCAGGCTCCTGACGTCAAAATTAAGGGCGATGTAAGCCTTGGACTGATCTCGTCGAAGGATTTCTCGCTGGGAGCGAAGTCGTATACCTCCCTCGGCCGCTACTCTACGTTGTCCCTCCAGGCCGTTTTGCCCATCGGGCTAAAGGTCTTTCTCTCCGAGCGAACCGAAATAATTACCAACGATCCCGACAAAGAGTCGTTTGACGAATATTACGTTGAGGATCCGGGACTTTGGCGCGTCGGCAAGCAGGTCTTGCCGTTTGGCGGCGGAGGATTTTTTCGTCAGTCGGTACTTGCGGCCAGGGTCGATTCGAAGCTCTTGCTAGAGGGGTTGCCGCTAGCAATGGCATTTGTCGATGGTGGTAAGGGTTATCAATACGGCTTTACGGGACGCATTGGCGGGCGTGGTCTTGGAATCAGCTTCGCGTTTGGTCGACATTGGGGCATCAATAGCACCGCTCTTGCCCTCACACAGTCGATTCAGGCACCCGAAGGACTCAATAACGGATGGAAACAAGCCGTCGAATTTGACCTGAGTCGCCGGACGGGTAAGTGTTCTTACCGAGGCGAGTTGCTCTTGCTCAGCAACGCCGAGGGGACGTCACAAGACAAGGAAGTGAGCGATTTCCAATTTGGCTATGACCTCGGGCACCGCCATTCCGCCCTACTTGGAGTATCGAAGGAACTTGGGCGCACCGACTTGCTTTACCGCGTCGGGGGAACCTACAACGTGGCCAAGGGGATGCAAATTGAGAGTTTGTACCGGTTGACCAACGGGAACTTTCGCGACTTTGCCATCTTCCTGAGGGTTCGCTTCTAGTGCTCACCATTTTCCTTTTGATTGCGGTTGTCGTGGTCGTAGGGCTCGGACTCGCTTTTGTTGGGCACCTTCGAAAGACGAATGCAAGTCCGGTATCGAGCGGCTCTGACGAGTTTCCGTCCCTTTCATTCGACTCTCAAACCCTTTATCGACCCATTCGGTCAGTGATCCGTGCCATTCGAACCACCATCGAAACATCGAGCGATCCAGCGGTTATGGCCATGGCTGATTCGGTACGGCAAGAGACTGATTCGGCCCACGACCGAATTGTTCGGGTTTTGCAGACTCGCGATGAACTGAGGAAAGCAACGGAGGGTCAACCTGCAGCGGTTGCCGACGCAAGCCGACTTCAAAAACTGCGCGAATCGGCGGAATCCGATGACGAAAAGCTTAGCATGGCGACGGCTTATGATTCGAAACTCAGCGAACTCGCTGAGTACGAAAAGGCAAAGGTCGTTATTCGAAAGATTGAAAGTGAAGTTCAGTTAACTGTCTCTTCGTTGAACGAACTCAAAGCGAAACTGTCAGTAAAGCAAGCCGGAACCTCAGCCTCGGACCAGACCGATGACCTGCGCGCATCGCTCGGCAATTTGGAAACAATTCAATCGAGTATTGATGAAGCCCAGGCAATGTTGCATCCGTAAGGTAATTTAGAGTTATTCATGTCCGAATTCGATCGAGTCTTTAATTTAGGGAGAGCATACGTTGGGAAGGCCCAAGATGAACTGTTCGGAAAAGGCTCACCTGAGTCAAAGGCAGTATCGGAGCTTAATCATGCCCTTGAGCAAGGGGTCGCGATGAAAAGGACCGAGCAGCAAGAATTCAAGAGTCAAATTTCAGCGATGAGCGACGAAGAGGCGGAGATCATTCTCGGGGTGCCGACCAAGGCACCATTTAGCCTTCTAAAGTCTCAGCATGAATTGCTACTAGGTCATCTTGCGGAATTCGAAAAGAAGCAACCTGACAAGAAGCAGATCGCGGCCCGAGAAAAGTTCCGCATCGAGAAAGCGTTTGCGGTTTTATCGGCCAAGGTCGATTCGACCGAAAAGCGCTTCGGCTCGCTCGAGATCGAGTAACTTAGGGTTTTGATCCTCGCCATTTGGTCGATATAAGCTTAACCGGAATCAACTTCTGCGGTTGACTCATATGCTTCGGCATTGCATCAATGATCCCATAGAGGACGGTCATCGCAAAAACCACCGCCAATAGCTTGAGTTTGTTGTTCTTCATTCGGGCACATCCGGAATTTTGACTCTACCTTTCACTTTGATTGTATCCCCGAATATCTGCACCAACTTCGCGTCAACTGCGTCATAAAGATCCAAGTCTTTTGCAAAATCAATCACGGGATTCAATGTATTGATAAGACTTTGTTGGCTGTCGGCGTCGGTTACTTTGTTGTCGATTCGCACGATGCAATCAGTAAGTAGCAATTGAGAACCGTTGGTTGTAATCTTCGCTTTGACATCAAATTCGGCGGTGAGAACCAAGAACTGACCAAACCCTTTCACCCGGATCCAATTGCCGTCCGACGTGACTTCGACCGATTTGATCTCGCCATATTTCTTCAAGATATACGGAGCAAGGTCCTTGATTTTGAGCTCAACGGTGCCAACACCAATGCCACTTCGACTTAGGCGGATTCGCTTTTTTGAAGCCGCTAACGCAAAGTCAAAACGACAGTCGGGGATGTCGGCGATAAAGCTTTCGCATCGCAAGTCGCGCAAGAAGAAGTCGGTTAGGTTTAACTTGAGGTGATCAATCGTGCCCTTTTTGCTTCGCTTGGGTTCGGTAAACAGCGGCAGTCCGTCGCATCGGAAATGCGACGCGTTAATCGTAGCGGTTCCGACTTCGCCGATGGCGGGACTGAGGACTCCAGGGTAGCTCACCGAAATTGAAACTTGTTTGTGATCGCCAATCAACTTACTCGCAATCTCGTTTGCCGCGGCGTGTTCAAAGTTCTTGACCGTCGCGGCTCCGAACCCAAACAGGGCCGCAAGTCCCCCCAGAAGCCATGGATTCGTCAAGCTTGCTCCATCGGGGCCATCTCAAACGTAGAAAGTTCTAAGCATGGACCAAACATTCTCGGAGTATAAGCTTCTGAACGAGCAAGGTGGAGCATTTTCATTAGAAGATTATGCGGTCATCGAGTTTACTGGCGACGAATGGAAGGAATGGCTTCAGGGCCAAATCACGAATGACATTCGATTGCTTTCGGATGACAATCCGCTTCATTTTTGCCTTTGTAAGCCCACTGGTCAGATTTTGGCTCCCGGCACCCTTCATTTAGTGAACGGAAAAGGATGGATGATCGTTCCACTTTCCTGCGCGCCCCAAGTCCTGCTCAGGGTCGAACAGATGGTCATCCTCGAAGAGTGCTTCGCCGATATTTTGGAGACTCAGTTGACCCACGTCATACCCGGGACAACTGGCTTTGACGCCATTCGCACTCGGTGGCCGGGCAAAGACGCCGTCGAACCGTACGACGGAGAGCTTTTTTCTAATCAGACTTTTCTTCTCGCTTCGATGGAAGCCAAAATTCCGCTTTGGGGGTTTGATATCTCCGAATCCAATTTCCCTGCCGAAATGGGACCCGAGTTTGAAGCTGCGAACATGAGCTACACCAAGGGCTGCTACACGGGCCAAGAAGTTAACCATCGCCTACATAGCCGTGGACATACCAACAAAACGTGGGACGTCTTCATCTCGCCGCATCACATTGCCGATGGGCACGAATTGCACGACGGCGAAGGCAACAAGGTCGGCACTGTTACGCGATCGGTTGGGCATCCAGAATACGGCTGGCTCGTGGCGGGGTTTGTTAAAAATGGAACCGAACCAGTTCTTGAGCGATACTCAATCGCCTGAATCAGCGCGGCGAGCCACTTCATGTCGTATGGTTAGCCGACGGAGAGTTGCGAATGAGCCATAGAACGTAGCGAATCGGAAGACAGGGCAACAATTCTAAGTAAGGGGTGGCCTGTTTAAGCGACCATCTGCGCCAGCTGCGAGCTTGACCAGTGCTCCCGACCGCCCACAGATCATTCCTCAGGCCCGAAGGGTCGAAAGTAATTTAGCCTAGGTCGCAGGATGTTTTGGCTTTCGAAGAAAGCACCAAAACATCCGAAGGCCTAGGTAGGAGATCGAAACAGTCCCTTCCACGACTAGTCACTACGTGAGCGAGGTAGTTTTGAAGAATCAAACCGGGTGGCACTGAGAGACGCGAGGCGGCCAAACGACGTCTGCGCAGCTGGGAGTTACCTGTGTTCATGTGCCTGTGCAATATAGGTAAAACCAGACAATTGTGAGCCAAGCCAGGGAACTCAAAACCCGCAAATTCATCAATGAGGCTGACCACGCCCATTATCTAACCTTTTCCACCTACCACTGCTAGCCCTATCTCAATAACAATCGAATCTGCTAGTTGAAGGAGATATCAAATGCCAATACACGGCTGAATTGGTGTTAGAATAAGCAAAGTGCTCCGCACTTTCGAAGGCTTTTCACGGTTAACTCTCAGCTTTGCAGGGGTCGCTAACCGTGCCACCCGGGATAGGCTTTCATCAAGCAGAAGTACCCCGCCCACGCAGTGGCTCGCCGTTGGCAAACTCACAACTTATATTTGGGACCAAAGAGAATATCTTATGGAGAAAACAACCTAATGGCAGCCTCTACTACCACCTACACAACCTTTAACGGACTGCTCATGAGCGAAGACCGAGACGGTGTGGAAACTTTCTATACTCCTGATCCAATTGGGAATCTTGCTGAAGGTAGGAATTCCTCGGGGACGAAAACATTTGAAGCGCAGTACTGGCCGTACGGCGAAATGCAGACATCGACAGGGACGAATCCGAGCCCCTGGGGATTTGTTGGCCTACTTGGGTACCTAAGTGATTTATCATCTACGATCTATGTAAGAGCGCGATTCTTAATGACAAAAACTTCTAAGTGGCTAACAGTTGACCTATTGTGGCCCGATGAAGCCGCATATCAGTATGTTGATTGCGCGCCAAGCACCGTCGTAGATCCAGACGGGCTTAAATCCTTTGTTGAGTGTCCGGCATGTTGGTGGATCGATTGGAGACATAAACATTTCGATGGCGAAGACACAACTGATCCTAACGGTAATCCGGTGAGAATTGGAGGCTGGCCAGCTACTTTTAATCGCCACAATAACGGGTTAACGATCCAAGGCACTGTGCATTTCACTGACTGGGATACATATCATAAGTATGAAGATGACCAGCGTTGGCAAGATCATGAGGAAGGACATATAGCAGACGGTATGAATATGCTCCGTCTTCCTGAATACGGCCTCTGCGCGCTGATTGGATTGGTTAGTCGGAAGCCTGGCGACCCTTCGGGACATGATACCAATCCAATGGAAATGGAAGCCAACAAATACGCGGACAGGATGAAAGTGTTACGCGAGCCTGGCGTAATGCCTCCAAGGCCAAGGCCTATCGTACCTTCAGGCGCACCAATATTTGATTCTGGATACCATGGAGGAGCAAGTAGCCCGAATTATCGGGTCCCTTGATTCCAATGAACGGTCAGAGAATGCAAAATAAAGAAATGAGTGCCGTTGCAATTGGCGCGGCAATTGGACTAATAATCATGACAGCTGTAGGCGTGATCTTCATGACTATGGATACTCCTCTCGACAACATTAACGTGAAGAACTCGACTCAGCAAGTTATTTATTGTTCAAATATTTCGAGTCCAAGTTATGGTGAAGATACAATGCTGACTCCTGGTGCGGTCGTAGCTAAGTATCACGGTAATAAGCCTATGGAACAAAGATTTAAGATCCACTGGAAGGGAGACAACGAACACGCAATAACCATTGGAGTTCCTGAAAAGTCCATTTTAGGCCGAGGCGATATTGCGTACGAGCTTGTAGTAACAGAAGAGATGTTGAGGAGGCGACCTGGAATTTGAAGTATCTTTCGGCGAGCCGCCGCGTCGACAAGTCACTGTGTGAGAAGGGTAGTTTTCGGTTTTGACCGGGTGGCACTAGCGACGCGAAGCAGCCAGGGTGACCACTGCGTAGCTGAGAGTTGCCTGTGAAATATCCAGTGTAGACTATTCTATTAGTTGAGCTCAGGGAGCAAGTGAAATGAAGGCAACGGCCAACTTAAGATGCCAAAAAGCGGTATTTTTCAGCCAGTTTGAGACTCCGATGCAATGTCCTGACCCCCGTAGTTTCGGGTTCGACGGTTCGAACCCATACTATAATCTCCTCTACGCCGTCGCAAAGGCACTTCAGCCACAACTCGTGGTTGACCTCGGCACCTGCACCGGAGGAAGCGCTTCCCATCTTGCTGCAGGAACGAATGGCAAAGTTATCTCAATCGACATCGAAATCCGCGCCGACGCACGACAAGTCACTGTGTGAGATGGGTAGTTTTGGAAAACGAAAACCGGGTGGCACTGGTAGCGACGTCTGCGCAGCTGGGAGTTACCTGTGTTCAGGTGCAGGTGTAATAATGGCGAGCCACTGGCGTGGGCGGGGCTATTTTGTGGCACTTGCTCCGACCCCTGCGTCGAATGGAGAGACGTCGCGAGGAACGAGTATAGACGGAAACGGAGTGACGCTGGGAGAAGCCAGTGTAAATGAGGATCAGTCCATAAACTGAGATTTTGACGAAATGCTCCAAGAGTAGAACAATGTCTACTATTGTGTCGTCTAAATAAGTATGCCTCGGCAAAAAGCCCAAAACCAATCTCAGGCTCGACTTGGTCAGTTCGGGGGGTTTAGGAAGCTTTTTCTTTACGGCCGTTCAATCGCTCGCACTCCGGACTCTGCGCTATGCACGTCCTCAAAACTTAGGGTACTTTTTTTCATCACCCCCGCTTTTTTGAACCTGACCTACTCCAAACTCCCAACTCCTTCCCCGCCGTCCTTTGCCCCACAGTCCCATAAATAAAGCCATAATGAAGCCAGTGGATCCGGCAATCAAACAGCGATTTTCAAGAGTTAAGGCGGTTTACTTTGATCTTGACGACACCCTCTGCGGATATTGGCTTGCCAGCAAAGCAGGACTACGAGCCACCTTTGAGCAACATCCCGTTCCTGCGTATACCACCAACGAAATGATCGCAGCCTGGGGTAAGACTTTTCGCGACTTTAGCCCCGAACTGAAAGAAAAGACTCAGCTCTTTCACGAGTATCTGACATCAGGAACCGTGACCCGCACCCACCAAATGGCGCTAACCCTGCTGTCCCTCGGCATTGACGACAATGAGCTAGCCAAACGCCTCAGCCAGTCGTACATGGTTGAGCGTGATCGAAACCTTAAACTCTTTCCCGATGCGGTTGAAGTGCTTGAAAAGCTTCATGGGAAGTATCCCTTGGGGCTCATTACGAATGGCCCGGCCGACATCCAAAATCAGGAAGTTGATACCCTGCGCCTTCGAAATCTGATGGACAACATCTTTATCGAGGGAGAGATGAGGATTGGAAAGCCCCACCAAATCGTGTTTGACCAAGCGGCTGAAGCGGTGAAATGCATGGCCGACCAAATATTGATGGTTGGCAACTCGTACGGCCATGACATCAAGCCGGCCATCGAGTATGGGTGGGTCACGGCATGGATTCGCCGGGATACCGATGTGCCGATCAGTTCAAATTCGGGCAAGCCCGAAGAGAAGCCAGCGGGTGAACCCGAACCGGACATTACGATCAGCGATTTAACCGAACTGTTGCCGCTGCTAGGAGTTTAAGAATGGACGTCGAGATTTTTCGCTTTATCAACCTTGGTTGGCGAAACCCATTTTTCGACGTCTTTTTCGCTCTACTTAGCTATTCGGCGTTGGGTCAGGTTGTCGCCCTGGTCGCCATTCCCCTCTTCATTAATAAGAATCGGAGAGCGATCGGGTTTGCGGTCGGCATTGGGGCGATCATTGGCGGGACGATCCTGGGTCAGTCGTTCAAAACTTGGATTCCGCGCGACCGACCAAGTAATCAGACCTACGCTGTCGTTCAGGAACCACACAAGATTTCTTCGTTCCCCTCTTCCCATACGTCGTGTGCGTTTGGAGTGGCGGTAGCGGGGGGAATCCTTGCCGCTCGGCGTCGAAAATGGGGCGTGGTCGCAGGCCTATACTTCTGGGCAACTCTCGTGGGCATCAGTCGAATCTACCGGGGCGTTCATTGGCCCACCGATGTCCTGGGCGGAGCGATGATCGGCATCGTTGGTGGATGCGTAGCAGTACTCTTGGCTGACCTTTTGTTCAAGGTCGCCAACGACGAAAGCGCGGCGCAGGTCTAACTATTTGCGTTTTCGTCGTAACAGGGCGAGTGCACCCAAGCTGAGAATCGCAATCGATGAAGGCTCAGGAACCACGGCAACTCCGTTGTTGCGCAAGAACATTTGGTTGTCAGATAGTGAGATTGCGCCAGAGGCAAAGAAGTCGGTGTTGCTGGAGCTAAACGCGTAGGTGCCACCAGTACCCCAGGTGCCAATAAAGGCACTCGTCCCGACCAACATTCCATTGCGGAACCAACCGCCACCAGAGTCTCCCCCCACAAGAGCAGCCTGGCCGTTGGTTCGCAACGGAGATATGAGCGATAGTCCGGCCAAGTAGTTGCTCGGAACGTCCTGGACAAACTCGGTAAATTCGTAAATGCCGTTAGCCTTTCGGCGGGTGCCTGCGGCGATGTTAATGTCATAACCAGTGTTGATGATGTTAAGCGACCCAGAACCACCAAAGCCCACCATCGTAACGGTGTCGCCAAAATGCATCGCGCTAACATCAATTGTGACGTATGGCAAAATGGCCGCACCTACGTTGATGTGAAACAATGTGAGGTCGCTGTTTGGATCGCTGACGGCCGAGCCAGCAACCATGTTGAATGAACCGTAGCCTGGCATGGTAAAGGTGCCACCCCCGACGTGCTTTGCGGTGAGAACCATATCGGCGCCAACCAGAACGCCAGAAGCTCCGTTAAGGCTGCCAACAAAATTGAAGTCAGGGGTGTTGGTGTCGGTCGTAGCACCGGGCGCAACGGCTAATGCCGAAAGGGAAAGGCTAAGGCCACCCAGCAAAAAAATCAAACGCATACAGGCATTATATATCGGGTTTGGCGAAAATGAAACCTAGCAAACCACTCCAGCTTTTTTTAGCTGTCTCAGTTTTGTACATGCCGCCAAAGTATCCTGTAGGGAGTGTTTTCCGTTGGCGAAATTAAGATTGATCCCCCGCTGATTTTGGCGCCAATGGAAGACGTGACTTCACTTCCGATGCGACTAATCGCCAAGCGAATAGGGAATCCTGGGTTGGTCTTTACGGAATTCGTCAGTGCGATGGCGATTCATCATGGGGCGTTGAAGACGCTCAAGAAGATGCAGATTCACCCCGAGGAGCGCCCACTGGGAATTCAGATCTTTGGTGCAGATGCCGAAGTCATGGCCGAAACGGCCCGAACGGCTGAAGCGATGGGGGCCGACATCGTGGATATTAACATGGGCTGTTGGGTGCCAAAAGTATGCAAAACGGGTTCAGGGGCAGCTCTGCTGAAGGACCCCGTTGCGGCCGAGAAGATTGTTGCCGCGGTGGTGAATGCGGTCAAGGTACCGGTGACAGTCAAGGTTCGGGCAGGGTGGGATTATTCGCTTTTCGCTGCGCCCGAGCTTGCAAAAAGATTTGAAGGAGCCGGGATCAAAATGCTCACCCTTCACGCCCGGTTTGCCAAGCAGGGATTTGAAGGCGAGGCGGACTGGGACCTAATCAAGCGACTTCGCGATTCGGTCAGCGTTCCACTGATCGGCAATGGCGACGTGAAAACCGCCGACGACGCCCTCAAGATGATGCGGGAAACTGGCTGTGACGGCGTGATGGTTGGCCGAGCCGCGATTTCCAATCCATGGATTCTGGGCAAGATTTCGGCGGCAATGCGAGGCTTACCGGAACCTGCCGAACCAACTTTGGCGGAGCGAATCGACATTGCCATTCTGCATGCCAAACTGCAAGTAGCTTACGAATGTGAAGTTTCGTCATACGAGGAAGCCTTGTCGCATCCTGATGTCGCATTCAACGAAGGGCGGGCGATTCGCTCACTCCGGGGCCAGATGCCGATGTACATTAAGGGCATTCCTGGTGCCGCTCAGATTCGGTCCGAGCTTTACCAGGCTAATTCAGTTTCTGACGTCGAACGGATCCTTGATTCGCTGTGTGGCCAAGTTCTATGAACTTGGCAGAACGAGGACATCATGTCCTCGTTGGTCATGGTGATCACCCAATTCCCACCGAAGGTTGGGGTGCAGTCGAGAATATCATCTGGCAACTTTCGAGCCGGCTTCGAAAACGTGGTATCCAGGTAACAATAGTGAATCGTCGTCGCTATCGAGCAACACTGGAAGTCTTACTGCTGAGTCTGCGTGGACAGGTCGACTTCGTCTACTGCCATTCTGAAAAACCGATACCGATGCTCGCGGTTATCGCGAAGTGGCGTAATTTTAGACTCATCTCCACGAGTCATAGTCCACTTGCTCCCAGTCGACTCACCACAAGCGAATTAAAAGCACTCCGCCGGTGTAAGTGCGCCGCCTATCACCTCGTCCTTCGCGAAGATATAAAGGACATGATCACGTCGCGAAATCCCTTGGCTAAGTGCGCGGTCCAGTTCAATGCCACCGAGACTAGTGAATTCCGAACGAATGAGAGAGGAAACGGGCGCGCACTCTGCATCGGGCGAATCCAGGCTCGAAAACGCCAAAACGAAACGGCTCTACTCTTTGAAGAATCGGGGATTGAATGCGATTTCGTGGGACCGATCATGGATGATCTTGTGATCAACGAATCCCTGCAAAAGCGACATATCGGAACTTGGGACCGTGAAACCGTTCACAACAAGCTTTGTGACTATAGTTGCCTGGTTTTGCTCAGCGAATCTGAGGGCCAGCCTTTAGTCGTCATCGAAGCTCTCGCAGCGGGGATTCCGGTTGTGGTTTCTCGTGACGCAGCGTGGAATCTTGACCTTGACAAGCCGTATACAACAGTTACGAAATGCGATGAGGACGTCATCGAGGCGGTCAGAATCGCCATTGCCAACCGAGATCGATACACCAAAGAAATCCGACAATACGCTCTGAATACCTTCGACTATGAACGACTTGTGGACAATTATCTGGACCAGTTGAATCAGTGGGTGTTGGCCGAGACAGTACACTAGGAGGAAGCAATGTCGCTTGCACGCAACCTCGTTCTGAAAACCTCCGGTCTTAAACCAGTCGAGGCACTCGTTCGGAAGTCATTCCTCTTCCGTCCGCTGGTCACCCGGTTCATTGCGGGAGACACCGTCGAGGAAGCGCTCAAGGAGAGCGAATCCATTTTGGGCAATGGTCCAAGAATTACCCTCGACTACTTGGGCGAGAATTCTCATACCGAAGCTGAGGCCCTGGCCTCATGCGCAACTTATGCCACCATGCTCGACAAGATTGATGCAGTTTCGGCCGTAACCGCATGGAAAGGCGATCAAAAAGGAACGGAGCCGCTCAATATTTCGATCAAGCTCACCCAGTGCGGACTTGACCAAGGTTCAGAATTTGCAGAAGCAAACTATCGAAAGGTCGTCCAAAAAGCGGCAGAGCTCAACAATTTCATCCGCATCGATATGGAGTCTTCGGCGTACACGGCTCGAACCGTCGAAATTGTTACTCGGGTTCACAAAGAGTTTCCTAACACGGGCACGGTTCTGCAAAGCTATATGCATCGCAATGATGACGATGTACAGCACGTCATCGACAACAAAATGCGTACCCGCCTGGTGAAAGGGGCTTACCTCGAGCCCTCCGCGGTCGCCTACCAAGAGAAGTCAAAGGTTGATGAGAAGTACGTGGAGCAGTCGAAGAAGCTGCTTGAATTTGGCACCTATCCGGCTATCGCGACTCAAGATGAGAAGATAATTTTGGAACTGAAGAAGTTTGTTGAAGAAAAAGGCATTGACAAGAGTGGATTCGAATTTCAGATGCTGCTCGGTATTCGCCGCGACCTTCAGTCGTCGCTCGTTCAAGAAGGATACAACGTCCGCATTTATGTGCCTTACGGAGACCAATGGTATCCGTATTTCACGCGAAGGCTTGCCGAGCGACCAGCCAACGCGCTGTTCATGCTCAAGAACATGTTCAAGAAGTAAGTTTGCTTAACTAGTTGGCCGAGATAGGTCGCAAGTCTTGATGAATTTGCGATTGAGATAGTGAAATCCGACGAGGCAAATTCCGCCGATTACCGAGAATAATTCGGTAAGTCCCGAAGGTCCTTGTCCTGGTCTTGATGGTGAAACGAGATGCGACCCTCCGAGTAAAACGATACCAAGGGTGAAAATTGCAAGTAGCGCCCAACTTCGGTGAATTGCGTATCCTCGCACCGCAGCCCAGCCGCCAAACAGGAGAGCAAAGCCCAAGAACCCCCATTCCAAAATTGGAGACTGCAACGCACTAAAGCCGATCACCGAAAGGACGCTCACGGCAATACCCGTGATGGCACAATGGATTGCGCAAATGGTACTGGCGATGGTCCCGAGCCGATCTGGATCGAGTGAAATTGACTTCACAGGATTATAATATACCCCTACTGGGTATATTATATCTAAAAATAAATGGCGCGCCCGAGAGGACTCGAACCTCCGGCCCCCAGCTCCGCAAGCTGATGCTCTATCCACTGAGCTACGAGCGCGTGAAGCAAGATTATACCGGATGCGGGCCCTGTAGCCCATAATAGAGGCACCATGATTTCAGCCGCCCTCGCACTTGCCTTACACTTTAATACCGTTGACGACTTTTCGTTCAAGCGAAAATATGTGGCGAAAGCTGAGTCAAGTTATACGGTTACGATGGCCTTTCCCGGGGGTGGCGGAGCGGTCAAAGCAAACATTGTCACGACAGTGCAATCGGTAGAAGCCGACGGTGCGACGGTCCATCTCAAGGCGACGAGTATCGACCTGCCTGGTTTCCCTGCGACTGATGCGTTGCCCGACCTTGTCACAAAAGTCGGCGTATTGGGGCTGCCAAATAAGGCGACGATAAAGAGCGGACAAGAGTTCATTGTGTTCCTCGGCATGGCTAGCATGACCACGGGCACTGTGGTCAAATTGGGCGATTCGGTCAAGGCTCATTGGCAGAACGACCAAAAGGATTGCACGCTTGACGGAACCGGAAAGATCGCGAAGTTTGATCCAGATACCAAGACATTGACGGTCGATTGGAAAGTCGACATGAAGCCCAGCTATACCGAAGGAGGAACTTTTGTACTCCACAGCGCTTACTCAACAACCGACTTCAGCCTCAACAAATCGGAAGGCACGTTTGAAATTGGTGGTTCCTCGATGAAACTGCAGTTTGAACGAAAAGCAAAGAGCTAAGCCGCCTTTGGTGTGTCGGTGTTGCCGCGTTTCACGAACTCTTCAAAAGAAAGCGGCTTGGCGAAGTAGTATCCCTGGCTAAATTCGACTCCATGGTCGGCCAAGAATTGATATTGCGACTCTTGTTCGATTCCTTCGGCAACGATCTGAAGGTTCAGGGCCCGAGCCAAACGCACAATGGTTTCCAAAACGTTTTCTTGTTTGGGGTCAACTCCGATGCCGTCAACAAATCGCTTGTCGATCTTGAGGCAGTCAAACGGCAGGTTGGCCAATGTCGCAAGTGATGAGTAGCCCGTTCCAAAATCGTCAATCGCCAACGAGAACCCGGCTTCTTTGAGCTTGTTGAGCATGTCGAGACAGATACCCGAGTCGCCCATGATGGATGATTCTGTGACTTCAACCATCAAGTTCTTGTGGGTGATTCGATACTTCTCAAGGGTGTGCTCCAAGAACGTCAAGGTCGACTGATTTCTCAGCTGCAGTTGCGAGATATTGAAGCTCACCATGATGTCTTCTTGTTTGGTTTGAGCGATGTAGTCGCGAACGGCTTTCGCGGCTTCTTCGATGACGAATCGTCCGAGGTCGTTAATAAAGTCAGTTTCCTCGGCAATTGGAATAAACGTGCCCGGCGAAATTGGGCCAAACCGACTTGAATTCCAGCGAAGAAGAGCCTCGGCCTTCACCAGCTTCTTCGTCTTGTTGCAATAGATCGGTTGGAACATCAAGTAGAATTCGTGATCGGTCAGCGCCTGTCGCATGGCGGTTTCTAACTCGACTCGCATCTTCGATTTGAAGCTCATTTCTGGTTTATAACAGACTGGAGTATTGTCTGCTCCCTTTCGGGCATATTCTAATGCTAGTCCGACTTTTCGATGAATGGAAATTGCGGTTTCGTTTTCTGTGGCGGTGACGTAACCAAGCCGACAATCTTTCGGAATCTCGACCCCGTTCACCACCGTTTGCTTCTGGCAAACATTGGCGATGACGTCAATTAACGAAAGCAATGAGTATTGATCTGGAACGATGATCGTAAAATCATCTCCACCGGGTCGGCCAACGATTCCGTTCGACCCAACGACTTCGACCAGTTGGGAACCAAACTCATGCAGCAGTTTGTCAGCAAGATCGGCTCCCCACGATTCGTTGATGTTCTTAAAGTTACCGATTTCGATGCCTACCACGCTGATGGTTGGATTAGTCAACAACAATTCGTTGATGACTTCATGGATTCGCGCCCGATTAATGAGCCCAGTTACGGTGTCGTAATACGCCAGTTTTCGAATTTCATCGTTTCGTTTCTTAGCCTCGGTCACGTCACGGACGAATCCGTGAATTGACACACTTCCGTCTGGTTCATATTCAAAATCAAGCTTCTCTTCAAACCAAAGCTCATGGACGTCGGTTACATTGATGCGATATTCGGTCGTGACGGTTGGCAGCTTTTGGCTAAACGCAAAACCGAGTAGCTTTTCCCACACGTTCTGATCGTCGTGGTTTCGGCGTTCGCTCCAAGCTTCGGCGAACTTTTGGCCCTTATTCATATCAGCAACAAGCCAATCAAATGACGGCGTAAATTCGAGATTTCCTTCCCAATCTAAGCGGCCCGGAGATCGAAAAGCTCTGCCGTCCCAGACAATACAGTCTGCTCGGCCGAGAGTACGAATGAGGGAGTTGGTTGCTTCTTCGCTGAGGCTCAATGCTTGACTCATCTCTTCGCGAGTTGAATCTAGTTTTTTGCGTTGCTGCATTACTTCGGCTTGTAAATTGCCATGTTCGCGCCGCGAGAACCACAAGAATAGATATGCGATGAGAGAGATGATCAACGATACGAGCCCCGTTGCACAGAGTCCGTAGTAAAAAGAACCTAGGAGGGCGGAGGAATCTTCCTCATAGCCGTCAAACCGCATGTCCACACCCAGGACGGCCAAAACCTTTCCAGATTTAGCCTTGATCGGATAGTATGCGGTGACAAAACTGCCCAGTTCGCTTGAGCGAGGCGTACGTTCAACAACTGGCTTGCCTCGATAAAACGTCCGCATCAGTTCTACTGAAGGTCCGTTCACTGGTTGATTGACTGACGCCGAGTGGTGCGGATCGCCCGTCCTAGCGCGCTTTCCACCGTCAACCACATAGAGCGGGCGACCATTCTTAAGGTTTAGCGTGTAAACCCGATAAGCATCGGGATAGTTCTTCAAGAAATGTTGAAGAACTTTTTTGGTTGCGGCATAGGCTTTGGTGGTGTTCGCCGGATTTGCGGCAATGGAACGTTGTGACTCGGGGTTGATGGACCGACTGAGGTAGCCCGTCGCTTCTCGAACATGTTGAACTCGGGTCTCGAAAAGTTGGTTTTCGGATCGGCTATAAACAATTAGACAAGAAATACTGCCACCAAGGAAGGCGACCAAGAACACGAAAAACGCGACCCGAACCTCAAAGCGTCCAACAAGTTGGCGTCGCCATAGGCTGGCACTTTTCGCTTCTTTAAAAGCAAACCCCTGACTTACTGGACTCGTTTGTCGTTTCATGTCCTTCGGAAACTAAAACCCGCGATAAATAGTTTCCAGGATGGTTGTTCCACACCTCGTTGAAATACCACAGCGTTTTTCGATTTTTTTGCCATTTTCGAATCTAAATTGAAAGCAGAACCTAGCCCTATGGAAATTGAGGTTTCGCTCCGAAGATTCCAATAGACGCGCAATGCGTCTCGGGTTATGCAAGGTTTCGCAAAGATTTTAAAACACACCGACATCATGATGGGTGTTGGACTGCTTTTGGTGGTCTCCATGCTGATCCTTCCACTGCCCCACTGGGCGGTTGACCTTGGATTGGTATTTGCGATCGGATCGTCGATCATGATCCTGTTAACATCGGTTAATGTCTCTGATCCCCTTCAGTTTTCCGTCTTCCCTTCGCTCCTTGTTGTCACGACCCTCTTCCGGCTCGCTTTAAGTATTGCCGCGACGAAACTGATCCTGGGAACCGGACAAGCAGGACACGTTATTGAGACGTTCGGAACCTTTGTCATGGGCGGCAACTTTGTCGTCGGAATAGTCTCGTTCATTATTCTCGTCATCGTTCAGTTCGTCGTCATCACCAATGGTGCTGGACGAGTTTCGGAAGTCGTCGCTCGGTTTACGTTGGACGCAATGCCCGGTAAGCAAATGGCGATTGACGCTGACCTTGCCGCCGGACTCATTGATGAAGACATGGCGAAAGAACGGAGAAAGCACATCCGAAAGGAAGCGGACTTTTATGGTGCGATGGATGGTGCATCTAAGTTCGTAAAGGGCGACGCCATTGCTTCGATCCTCATCATCATTGTCAACATCATCGGCGGATTTGCGGTCGGCTTTTTCAAGGGTCAAAGCGACCCAATTACCATCTTAAAGACATACGCTTTGCTTAGCGTTGGTGAGGGGCTTACCGCACAGCTCCCAGCTTTGCTCATTAGCTCGGCCAGTGGCCTTTTGGTCACTCGTGCGGGGCAAGACCGAACAATGGCGGGTGAAGTCGCAACCCAATTCTTCGGGCAGCCGAAAGCTATTTTGGTTGGTTCAGTTTCGATTGCCGCTTTTGGACTTGTTCCGGGCTTCCCTGCGACCATCTTTATGGGTGCAGGTGCGGCAATGTACTTCCTGTATAACTTTGCCAAAAAGAATCCCCAAGTCGCCACGATGTTTGATACGGTGGTTAAAGAGAAGCCAGCTCCGGCACCTCCTCCGGCTCCGACTGGCCCAGAAGCGGTATTGCCTCTTCTCCAAGTTGATCCAATTGAAGTCGAGATTGGCTATGGGTTGACGAAACTGGCTGACCCGAAAGTTGGCGGTGACCTGAGCGACCGTATCGCGGCCACCCGTCGACAAATTGCGACCGAACTTGGTTTGGTTATGCCAACCGTCCGAATTCGGGACTCGGTTCAACTTTCCAATTTCACCTACGTCATTAAGATCCGCGGCGAAGAGGTGGCTACTGCTGACCTCATGCCTCACCGTTTGTTAGCCGTCAACAGTGGTGATGCCCTCGAATCGATTCAGGGTGTTCCAACCATCGACCCAGTCTTTAAAATGGATTCGTTGTGGATCGACCCCGAACAACGTGAAATTGCCGAGCGTGCAGGTTATACGGTAATCGAGCCAAGTGCGGTCATTTCAACTCATCTCAGCGAGCTAGTCAAGAACCATGCTCCAGGGCTTTTGAGCCGTCAAGATGTTCAAGTCTTAATTGATGAAGCGAAGAAATCGAACGCAGCAGCAGTCTCAGAAGTCATTCCCGACATCATCTCGATCTCTGATGTTCAAAAGGTCCTTCAGCACCTCTTGCGCGAGCGGATTCCGATTCGTGACATGGTCACGATTATCGAAACACTGGCCGATTTTGCGGGTCGGACTAAGGATGTCGAGCAACTAGGTGAAGTCGTTCGTTCGGCGATTGCCCGAACGGTTACCCGCCAGTATGTCGACTTCGAGGACAAGCTTAAATGTATCACTTTGGATCCTCCGCTTGAGCGGGAACTAGCCGACCTGGTCAGCTTAACATCAGGAGGAACCGCCCTTGTTTTGCCGCCAGATATGCAGTCTCGATTGGTTCAACACCTGAAGACTGAGTACGACCGATTGACGATGCAAGGCTTCCAGCCAGTGTTGTTGTGCGGTGCCCAGCTTCGATTGGCGATGAGACGATTCTTGGATCGTCATATTCCGAATCTCCCGGTCTTGGCTTACAGTGAAATCTCGGCGAAAGCCGAGGTTGAATTCGTCGGTCAAGTCGCGGCTTAACGCGATTTTTCCAATCAAGATGTCGTAGAACGGGTAGAACAAACCCATGAAATACACTTCATTAGGCCGGACGGGCCTTCAAGTATCACGACTTTGCCTTGGCACGATGAACTTTGGTCCGCAAACGACCAAGGAAGACAGCTTTAAGGTCATGGATCGTGCTCTCGAGCACCGAATTAATTTCTTCGACACTGCCGACGTATATGGTTGGCAACGAGGCGAAGGCGTCACGGAACAGATTATTGGTGATTGGTTTGCACAGGGCGGCAACCGACGCGAACGGGTCGTCATTGCAACCAAACTATACGGCGACATGGGCAAGGATGAACTCCTCGATTGGCCAAACACTAGCCGAGTCACGGCCCTCCATATTCGCCGGGCCTGTGAAGGTTCGCTCAAGCGACTCAAGACCGACTATATTGATCTTTACCAAATGCACCATATTTTTCGCGCTGCGCCGTGGGAAGAGGTTTGGGAAGCGTACGACATTCTGAAGGCACAGGGCAAAATCCTTTATGCTGGATCTTCAAACTTTGCTGGATGGCACTTGGTTCAGGCCAACGAAGCCGCGGCTAAACGACATTCAGTTGGATTGGTTTCCGAGCAATCGAAATTCTCCCTTCTCCAGCGTGAGATTGAAATGGAAGTTGGACCCGCCGCCGAAGCCTATGGCATTGGTGTCATTCCTTGGTCACCCCTTGCTGGCGGAATCCTTGGTGGCGTCATCAAGACGACCGAAGGAATGCGACGGCACAATGATCAGGCCAAGGCCACGATTGAGAAGCACAAGGCAGCCTTGACTCTTTGGGAAGATCTTTGCGAATCGATTGGTGAAAAACCTGCTGACGTTGCTTTGGCTTGGACCCTTTCAAAGTCGTTCGTCACGGCTCCGATCATCGGCCCACGAACGATTGAGCAGTTAGATGGTTCCCTTCGGGCACTTGAGATTGAGATCACAACGGAGATCAGCACCAAGCTTGACGAAATCTTCCCGGCGTTCAAGACCTCACCTGAGCACTACGCTTGGTAAGAGAAGGGTAAATGATGCCTTTAGCTATTAGCATCGACTAACTAGCTAGAGGCTTTTGTGATTCCTCGCCTCGCTCTTTCCACGTCCAAATGATCACGAAGGCGACCATCACCATGATCGACCAACTCAAGATCTTTGATGAATCGACTGGTTGCCAGCCATTGATTTGGTGGGGATATACCCATGCGCCCAGATAGGTACAGATATTCTCACCCACCCAAACGAAAAATCCAATGAGCGCAAATGCAATCGGCATCGGCATTTTGAGCCGTTTCGAATTGCAGGTGAAATTCGATTGTCCCGGAGCGAACATTGCCACCAGCGCAAGGCTCAGCCAGATTCGGTTGTCGCCGATCCAATGAGCGGTGAAGAAGTTGAAGTAAATCAACGCAACTCCGACGATGGCCAACCATTTCTTGGGCATGCGTGTGAATTCCAAGTCGAACACTCGGTACGCCTGGAAAATGTAGCTCGCAACTCCGGCGTACATGAATCCCGAATAGAATGGGACGCCAGCGAATTTGGCGTAAGCGTGCTCGGGATACGCCCAAGAACCATGGCGAACCTTATACAATTCGAGCACGAGGCCTACAAGATGGAAAGCGCAAATGGCGACAAGTTCCTTCTTCGTTTCGAGCCCTCGGAACCACATGAATGCTTGCATTCCCAGGCAGGTGACGAGCATGAAATCGTAGCGTGGCAGGAAATGTTGCCAATGCGACACGAGCAGCATCGCGAAGATGAAGAGGGCGAAAACCGATGCTCGAGCTTGCTTGACAAAGAACGCCCAAAACTCCCTCATTGTTCATGTGAACCACAAAGCGAAGATTTAGGTTCCAGCCATATATTTGAGGAACAATGTCATGATCGGATTTTCATACACCTCTTGTTTGACTGCGAAGGCACTCTACAGCATTACTGATAGCATCTACATTTGGCGATTGAGAACCCCAATCTTTCCAAAACTCTCTTGTTGAACTGCTGGGAACGATCGTCGGAAGATCCAATTTAATCCGTGATGGTAGCAAAACGGAATCCCCTAATACTAGTGCCTCGCCAGTATCAAGCAGAGGAAGAATACTAGTGAGGCCGGCTAACGAATCTGGCATTAAACGACGAATAACAGCCTGATCCGTCTCATTCGTCAATCTTAAAGACATAAAGTTATTGCACTGACTTAGAATTGTTCGGCTGACGTCAGAAGGTCTTTGACTTACAACCACGATCGAGAACCCGTATTTTCGACCTTCCTTCGCAATTCTCTCAAAAGAACCCAATGCTTGCTTTTGAACTGCATCGGCATCATCCCTGACAGGCAGATATAAATGCGCCTCGTCACAAAGTAACGTCACTGGAGTCCTCTTGTCCGGATTCATCCAGAATTGAATATCATATAAGAACCTAGCTAGGGTCCCGGTGACAATTGGCAATACATCAGCCGGAACCTCGGAAAAATCAATAATCTTGATTCCACAACCGGACTCACAGGCTAGTAGATTTCGAGCCTGCTTGGCCAGCCAATCATAATTGCTTGCTTGGGCAGGAGGCTTAAACATAAATCCATATCTTCTGTCTTCAATCTTAGAGTCCAGTCTCGATATGAATCTCGTTAACTTATCTTCCCATTCTCCTTTGACCTCCTTGCCTCCCACGCCGACGCCTTTGGCCGTATTGTCTTTCTTTAGACACTCCATCAAGTCGGACAGTTCATAGGGGATCGGAGAATCAACCGTAAAGGTTTTTGCAATTTCAACCTTTTTTTCACGATCAAGGGTCTGCTGCTTGAGCTTTCTGACATGCCGCGTAAATCTTGATGCCTGATTCGGCGCATTTTGATCACTGCGATCCAAAATCATAGCCAACATTTCGTCACGATTCAGCAACCAGTAAGGTAAGAACAAGACGTCGTCTGCGGGTGCTTCTAGATCGCCTGGACCTGCTATACGAAATCTCGTGGCAAATCCACCTCCTTTCTTGTTTGCAAGGGGCTCATATTCTCCATGCATATCGAAGACAAGAATGTTTGGGAACTTTAATTTCGAGGCTCTCTCAAGAATTAATGCAACAGCATAACTTTTGCCGGAACCCGTACTGCCAAGAATTGCTGCATGTCTCTGAAAGAACTTATCTCCGCTAATAATTGCATCTGCAGTCCGGTCTGCCACGAATTTCCCCAATTTCAATCGCTCATTTTCGGGAAAATCGGCCCCGAGGATTCCCATAAACCTTTGAAGATTCGCACCTGCAATAACAAAGCATTGCCGATCAATCTGAGGAAAGCTATCGGCTCCTCTTTTGAAAGTGTTCGTTTTGGAACCATCTACCGTCCTAAATGTGCCGATCATCACACATTGAACTACATCTGTGGGTACCGAACTTAATGCAATCAACTCGTCACCTTGCGGTAAATCATCCGGCAATTCATCTCTAAGGCTACGGGTAACTCGTTCAGCAATTCCTACCAAATATTCGTGTTCCGTTGTGCCCTTTATACCGATCAATGCTCCGACACCAATCCTGGTAAGTAGAGTCGAATTAGAGACATCAATTGCTACTCTGCTTGTGTCAACGGATGCTACTTTGCCAAGCAAGTCTTGGTCTGAGAAATTTAATGTTTGATGTTCATTGCTCATGTGTGGAATACCTCATGTAAAAAACTATTAATGTCCCACAAGTTAACTGCAGGAAACTCGTAAATTGTCTGATCGACGATGACGTTAGTATTGGCCGCCTCGGATGTATGTTGTTCGAGAGCCATAACATTTGGGTAGTTTATTGCCCACTCCTTGGCTTTTTTGGAGAGGGATTTAGTTATTAACATGGTGGGCTTTCCACTTTTGATCGCAGGTGAGAGATGAGTCTCGAGGTGGTCATCATTAAATCCATACCCTATAATGAGAAATCTTGTTGCGCGGTCAATTTCGTCATTGGCCTTTCCTCTGTGATGATCAAACGGGCTAGAATATCCATTTCTGAACTTGTTGTTGCCTGGAGTAATAATTAGGCGTGTCGCATCTGGTAAATCATACATGCAGTTAACTGGCAGATCATTTTGAAGATACCAGTCTAAACTTCCATGAGGCTTGTAAACGGCAGCCCGAGGAGCCCATTGGTAAGAAACCTGGTTATGTCGAAGACTTACTTTACGGCAAAAACTCATTCGAGTTTCCCGATCATTTAGCTGTCCTGAAAACCGGCCGTGAAACATTGTGTCGGCTCCCAAACCAGCTTGTTCAACTGCAATTTCAATTAGACGATCATAGTTCGTCGTTACGATTGGCAAACCAGTAGAAGGCTTTAGAAGTTGATTGACGAGGCGAGTCATCCGCAAAATCCTGCTCCCGTTAAAGACCTCCGAAATTACTTTCTTCTCTCGGGCTACAATTAGAGATGACACCTCCTTAGAGATAAATTCCTCCAATCTAGGAGACGGTGCTTGATCGAGCAGAGCCTGTTCCAGGCCATTCAATCTAATCTTTGACTCGAGCAAAGTCCACTCTTGGCATACTGTGGAATCGTGCAGCGTGTCAATGGCCTCACTCAGATGATCGGCCAATTCGGACATACTCGGTAGACCTTCTGCGCATGACAATCCAGATCCAACTATTGTTAGCAGACCATCCGTAAAGTGGGTTTGACATCGGCCCTTAATTTCATCTAAGTGCATGGAATGGCTCTAAATTGAATTGTCCCAACCTAACATGCTTAGTCAAAAACACGATATATTGGTCACAATTCGATTTTAGTCCATGGCATCAATTTTTATCTAGGGCCTTCCATTGCATTTCAAACTCTAGGACATACAAATGGTTTCCCAGATGAAAATGCCGTTGTTTCTTGGCGGTTAGATCTGCCAGCGAGAGACGATCATTGTTAGGCGGCTCTTGGTGACTTGAAAATCGCGAAGATACCCCATAACGCCTAGAGTCCGAGAATTTCGGGTTCAACCAGTTGATAGTCCGCCAATTCGCCTCGTTGGAGCGAGCCCAACTTCCCAGCGTCTCCGTTCACTTCTGCTCCTCGTATCGTGTAGCTTGCAACCGCTTCTGCGAGGGTGATGTTTTCTTCTTGCACAAAGCCTTCGGGGCGATGAACCGCGGTCCGGATGCCGTCAATTGGAGCGCCGGGGACAATTGGGCGGTCGGAGCTTAGGCTGACCTTCAGTCCGGCATCGATGGCTGACCGAGCTCGATTCAATTTCGATGCAACCGCGTCACCAAGTTGACGCCGATAGACGTGACCAAACCGCATTAAGAATTCCGGCTGGAACGTCACGAAGCAGTCCAATTTCTGAAGTCGTTCAATCTGAGCATCGCTCAAGATCATTGCGTGTTCGAGTCGATGCCGAGCGGGTTCGCCTGTCGCTTCGAACGCATTCATGACCAGATCAACTGCGTAATCGCCAATGGCGTGGATGGCAACTTGGTACCCCGCATCGCTGGCGGTTTTGGTCATCATCGTTAACTTTTCGGGAGCGTAGATCAGTTGTCCGCTTGTTCCGATTTCCTTGGTATCTTGACCATTTTTCGAAATGACCGGGCCAGGAGCGGGATGCCCTGAGTAGGCGCCATAGATCGCAGCCGTCGCTGAACCGATCGCGCCATCGGCAAATAGCTTGATTCCGGCAATTCGGGTTCGGTCGGGATCGGTGAACGTCTGCTCATATTGGCGTAGGGCTTCGAGTCCAATCCCTTTTGGCCCAAAGACTTCCTTCCATTGAATATAAAGCCGAGTGCGAACCCGGCAGCCTCGAGCGGCAGCGATTTGGTAGGCTTGGAATTCCTGCAGCAAATCAAATCGACCCGTCATCATGTCTGAAGCGCATGTGATTCCAAGGTCGGCCATTTTCTCTCCTGCGGCCATGATCGAATCGACCATCTGGTCGAGCGTAGGCGTTGGAGTTGCGCGCCAAATCATCTCGTGGGCATCTTCAAAGACGACGCCAGACAGCCTTCCAATTGCATCGCGGCCAAACTCGCCACCGCCGGGGTTTGGAGTCGCTTCGGTGACTCCCGCCATTTGCAAGGCCACCGAGTTCGCCACACTGCAGTGACCGTTGTAGTGGCGGAGCAATATCGGTCGGGTCGCAGAAATCGCATCGAGGTCGTGAAGCGTGAGGTGAACGCCGTCGGCAAACTTGTTGTGGTCATATTGCACCGCCAACAGCCATCCGTCGGGATGGGTGGCGTGGCGTGCGCGGACCATATCGAGAATGTGCTCTCGCGTTGAACACTCGGTGAGGTTCAATTTCAGCAGATCCATGCCAGTTGGTAGCACGTGACAATGCGAGTCGATGTATCCGGGGATCAGAATCTTGCCGCCGCATTCGATTTCTGTTTCGCCCATCAAATCCACTTTGGCCGGAATTGGGTCGGAGGCAAAGACTCCGTCCTCGACGAACATCTCGTGGTAGCCATCGTGGCCGATCAGCCGGAAATTATTTAGTTTCGTTAACATGCTAAGACCTCGTTTGTGACTCGGTGGGCACTCTCAAGGGCACCCTCAATAAACCCGACCCAGTTCGCAGTATGCTCGCCAGCAAAATGAATTCGTCCGTGGGGGGCGACCATGTTTTTGGCGTGTCCCAGAGTGTAACCCGGTGCATAGTGCGAGAATGCTCCTAGCGAGTAAGGATCGTTGATCCAATCGAAAATCTGGCCTTTGACGAACAATTCCTTTGCCTCCGGGAAGTATTTGGTTAGTTCGTAGACTCCAGCATTGACCGGGTCGCCCAGGTTGGTCCATTCCACCGCTCGATCGCCGCAGATGTAGGCAGTTAGTATTGGCTTGCTACCTCGGGTGCCCTCCCACAGTTGTTGTAACGCGCTATCGACGTGCAGACGGCCACAAAACCCTCGATCCTTCCACCAAGGCTTCGTGAACTCCCAGACGATTTTGATTGCCCGGCTCATTCCGCACGCCTCAATGGCACACCGCTTCGGCGTATCGAGGGCAGGCTCGAATACCAGTCTTTCAAGGCAGCGAGGGGGAAGGGTCAGGACCACCGCGTCGAAGGACTCAGTTTTGTATTCAAAATGCAGGGTTACTCCAGTGGCGGTATGTTGGACTCGTTGCAAGGGTGCATCGAAAACAACCTCACCTTTGAGGTCGGCTCGCAAGCTTTCGAGCAGATTTGAAAAACCCATCGGCGCCCGATATGCGCTCATCTCGCTCTCGCCCCGGTTCAAGTTTTCGCGATCCACATAGTGAATGTATCCCGTTAGCCAACCGAGTAGGCCAATGTTACTCAGGTCGTCGCCTTCGTCACTGCGCAGGTTCGCGGTCATCCACCAATATCCTCGGTCGCTTTGGCAGTGCTGGCGGATGAAGGTCGCCAAAGTGAGGGTGTCGTACTTGGCAAATTTTGTGTTCGTCCAAGCGGGCATCGTCAGTTCTCGAGCCATCGAGCGGGCCATGAGCTCGACCGTTTCTTCGTCGGCCAATAGGTCGGGCCAAAGGTCGTCCGTTCGTCGGATTTCGCCATTAAAGATGGCGAGGGCTGGCTCTCGGACCGCTTCTTCCAAGTTGCCTTGATACTTGTTGACTAAGGCATGAACCAGCGGTTGATCTGAGTCGAGCCATTCACCGCCAGCTTCAAACGATGGTCCGTCATCATCGCTAACGGTAAGGAGTCGACCGCCAATGCGGTCACGAGCTTCGAAGACGGTGACTTGGCACCCTTGAGCTTCGAGAAGCAAGGCAGTTTGCAGGCCGGATATTCCAGCACCGACCACGGCGACCCTCAACGCTTACCTCTAACGGCGTAAATTCCGAAAAAGGAGAAGATGACCCCAAGCGCACCGAAGACCCTCAAAAACCCTCCGGTAAAACCCATTATTAACAACGAAACCGCAAGGGAGGCAATCAGCACAACCGCCTTGACATTGAACGGCTTGTGCAGCGCGACAAACCCGCCGCCGAAGCAAACAATGAGAATCAAAGGAATGAGCATCGCCTTAAACAGCATGCATTAACGCTCCCAATTGGTTGACTTGAGCAACGGAATTCACCGTCACCAGGTAGGTCTTCTGTGATTCAAAATTGTCGAATTCGTTTGGGACCGCCGAGACGACTCCCACTCTCCGCTCGGCCGCCATACTTGCTAGAGGTTGATCTTCTGGCCGCAAAAGCACCGCTTCGAACGCATCGTGAAACTGCCAAACACTTTGGACCGCCATGGTTGGCCCTTCAGCCGCAAGGGCGATGTGTTTCACATGTCCTTCTTGCTTAGCGAATTCAAGCGCGGCGAGGGCACCGTTGATTTGGAACTCCTCGACGACCCTTCTCACCCGCAGAAAGTAGAACTCGACCATCGGGCGACCGAGCGAGGAAAGCACCTCGATCAGGTGAGCTTGCATCAGATCAGTAGCGTGGTCCTGGCTCGTCGCTCTTTCGTAGTGGGTCGAGCTTTTGACGCTCAGAACTTCGCTTCCACCCCGCAAGAACCCGCCCCACAAGCCGGGCTGAGATGTGATGTCTATTGGGATTTTGAGTTCCTGGACTGCTTCTACTAACTCTTCGGGAGTGCTGTCGGCTGATACTGTAAGGGCGGCCCAAAGTTTAGGATACTGCTCGTTGGTTCGCCCAAAGACTTGATTGCTCATCGTCGCACCAATCTGTCGGCCAGTACGAACAGGAAGACGCCTATCGAAATACAGCCGTTGAGCGTAAAGAACGCAAAATTGACCTTGCTGAGGTCGTTGGGCTTCACCAACGACTGCTCGTATGTCAGCATTCCTGACGCAAATACAATTCCACAGATTCCAACTATTCCAACTTTTGCCAATACAAATGCCCCGGTTAGAAAAATGATGGCTAATGCGTGACTTAGCTGACTAACAGCCAAAGCCCGTTGCTTTCCAAATTTTGCCGGAATCGAATGCAATGCATTTGCATTGTCAAATTCCTCATCTTGCATCGCATAGATGATGTCGAACCCAGCGGTCCAAAACAGCACCGCCAACGACAGGAAAATCGGTGCCAAAGCTAAGCTTCCCTTCACCGCGATCCACGCCGCACTTGGCGCAATGGCGAGCGACGCCCCGAGCCAAAAGTGGCAAAGCCATGTGAAGCGTTTGGTTCGAGAGTAGAAAATCGTGACGAACAGAGCGACTGGAGAAAGGGCTAGTGTCACCCAATTGAGGCTTGCGGCGGCCACTATGAACAAGATGATTGACGCATATAAGTATAAGTTTGTTGTTCGAAGGCTTAACAACCCAGCTGGAATTGCGCGCATCTCGGTTCGATCATTTTTTGCATCAATATCCCGATCAGCAATTCGATTATAGGTCATCGCCGCGGTTCGGCAACTAACCATCGCGAGCAAAACCAGCAGGAATATACGCCAGCCTGGCCAGCCAGTTGGAGATGCCCACATCATGCCAATCATCGCGTAGGGCAACGCGAAAATGGAGTGCTCAAATTTGATCATCTCGAGGAACACTCGAAATGCCTTCCAGCCGGAAGCTTGTTCTGAAACTTGAGCCATCTCCATTTATTCTACGCGTTAACGATCATCAACGACCTAGACTCTTGATCCCAATGAGTGGGGATCAATCTCCGTCATTGCTGGAGAACGGCGACGAGTAGTTGGGTGGCTCTTTGGTGATCTGAACGTCGTGTGGATGGCTCTCGCGAAGGCCAGCACCGGTAATTTTCATAAACTCGGCAACGTCGTGGAGTTCGGCCAGGGAACCTGCGCCGACGTATCCGAAGCCAGATCGCATTCCGCCGACCAACTGAGCGACCGTATCTTTCAGCGCGCCTTTAAACGGAACTCTTCCCTCAACTCCCTCAGGAACAATCACCGCGCCGGAATCTTTGATCTGCATATATCGGTCGCTTGAACCGGACTTCATCGCGCCAACTGACCCCATTCCGCGATACACCTTATAGGCTCGGTTTCGATAAATTTCGATTTCGCCAGGGCTCTCTTCGCAGCCCGCAAACATGTTTCCCATCATGACCGCGTTGGCACCTGCCGCCAAACATTTGACTACGTCGCCTGATGATCGAATACCTCCGTCGGCAATCGTCGGAATGCCGAGGTCTCGTGCGGCTTCAGCGCAATCTCTTACCGCCGTAAACTGAGGAACGCCGACTCCGGCGACGATTCGGGTGGTACAAATTGAACCAGCACCGATTCCGATTCGAAGGCCATCGGCTCCGAGTTCATGGAGCGCTTTCACTCCTGCAGCGGTTGCGACGTTACCCGCGATGACCTTCAGGTCGGGAAGTTTGTCCTTGAGCATTTTGAGACAGTTCATCACTCCCTTCGAATGGCCGTGGGCCGCATCGATTACGACAAAATCGACTCCGCCGTCGTGCAATGCCTTTGCCCGTTCATACGGCTCTCGAAGGGCGCCAATTGCCGCGCCGACTACCAGCCGACCTTTCGAGTCTTTGGTGGAGTAGGGATGCTGCTGGACCTTCAGGATGTCTTTGATTGTGATGAGGCCTTTTAGGAATCCATGGTTATCGACAATCGGGAGCTTTTCAATTCGGTTTTGTGCGAGGATTTCTTGGGCTTGCTTGAGGGTCGTTCCTTCGGCGGCAGTGACTAGATTATTCGAAGTCATCCGAGTGTGGATGAGCTGGGTGTAGTCAGATTCAAAACGGATATCGCGGTTGGTGAGAATACCGACTAATTTTCCTTCGGCGTCAACAATCGGGACGCCGGAGATGTGATATCGCTCCATCAGGTGGACCGCATCTTGCAGGGTCTGGCCTGCTTCGAGTTTGAATGGTTTGGTGATGACGCCCGATTCGGAGCGTTTAACTCGGTCGACTGCGGCGGCTTGCTCGTCGATTGACATTGTTCGGTGAAGGACGCCAACGCCGCCTTCTCGCGCCATGGCAATCGCCAATCGGGCGTCGGTGACGGTGTCCATCGGGGCGGAGATAATCGGAACTTGGAGTCGAATTCCGGGGAGTAGTTGCGATCCGAGATCGACCTCGCTAGGGAGCACTTCTGTCTTGGCGGGAATTAAGAGTACATCGTCAAAACTGAGTCCTTCGCGGTAAGTAGCCATGTAAGAGTATGACACAAATCGGTACTCCAGTTCCCCTCCCGGCGGGGAGTTAAGGGCAGGGGATGGAGCGGAAAAGTATGACAAATTGACGATTGCTGATCGACTTTTTTATTTAGTACTCATAAGCGGCGGGCCCATATTCGATTCGCCCACTTTTCGGATTATTCTTGTCTCCCGCTTCGATGTAGAAGAGGTGGTCCCACTGAAGCCTGCCCGTTGGTGTTCCGGATTCGGACGGAAGGTTCACAAAAGGAATCACCACTGCCCGCCACCCGTTTCGATCGGTGTCACCATTCAGCACGCCAAGATTCACTTGGAAGATCCCTCCGGCTTCATCGGTAAAGCGCGCATATAAATTGTTCATCGAGCCGTCTGGCTTGATCCAAATCACGAATCGCTTCGCCCCTTCGGGAATTTGGACAGGTGATGCGGGCGATAGGCCGATCTTGAGAATCCCTGCGGATAAATTGTAGGCGATTGATCCGCCCATTTGGGTCTTCGTCATCGTTTCGCCACCAGCTCCGCCTTTCAAAACCCACATTGCGGGGTCGAGCTCGACTCGCTTGATGGTGCTATTGCCGATAGGCTTCCCACCCACCATGGCAATCATCACGGAGTCTGAATCATTGTTTGCCAGCGGCTCGATCAGTCGGTCAGATTTGACATTTGTAAAGCACGAGACATCCGCACCTGTATCTTTTCGGTTGTATTGAAACTCAACCTTCGTATTAGCCATAGAGCTTGGTTTTTCGATGACTGCGCACCACCCTTCGGAATCAATTGGTGGGGCATATGCAATGGTCAGGTTTGTCTTGACCAAGGCACCTGGATTCTTGGTGATTAGTGGTGGATCTTTTTTCGGCGGATCGATCTTCGGTGGATCTTTTTTCGGTGGGTCGACTGGTTTTGCTGGCGCGGCGTTTGCCTCGGCAACAAGTTTGTTATAGAGGCGACGATTTGAGCGATCCTTCATGTCGTACGCTTCAAACTTGGGCAAACCACCGAGCTTTTGGTACCACGACGCTCGCACCATCTTCCCTTCTCCGACTCCGATGATGATCCAATCCAGAGGATCGCTTTTCACCATTCGCTTGTAGAACGTGCATCCTTTGAAAGCCTTGGTGCAGAGACGGGCTGCGTCATAGGATGGCTTAAGTTTGAGGTTTTGACGCACGATTCCAAATCGGTGGTCGATGTTGTTTCCGTTGCTGCCGTCGTCTTTCCAATCGTAGTAGATCGTGACCGGACTACCCGCGGCCGCGCTCAACAGCCAGAGCTTGTCGAGGTACATAGCCTGGCGATCTTCGTTTACGCCCGTCGATGGAGCGGTGCTATATCCCCACTCAGAGCAGACAACCGGGATGGATTCTCGACCCGCCGGGGCCTTGGCGGTGATGATATCTTTGACTCGGTAAATATCCTTCATCACGGTCTCGGGCCCGCCAGCGCGATATGGGTGGACGGACACGCCATCGATGAGTCCAAGTAGCTCTTTACTGAGGACTTTCTTCAGAAAATCGTCGTCGATTCGAGACGTCCCCGGAGCAATAATTCGACAATTGGGGTCAGCGGCCCGCATGGCCATTGCGGCTTTGAGGGCGAGCGAGGCGTATGAGCTGGCGTCGGCCTTTGGTCGCCAGAAATGGTCGGTGTTTGGTTCGTTCCAAAGCTCCCAGACAATCTCTTCGCCTCGGAAATGGGTGATGACCGCTTCCGTCCAATGGGCGTATGCGTCTTGGGCTTTAGCCGAGCGGGGCGCTCCATTGTCGTACAGTTTGTTGCCGTAATCCAGGACGAAAAGCGGACGAATGTGGGCGGATTTGAGGTGGCCCACCAGTTTGTCGTACGTTGAGAAATCGTACTTACCCACGGCCTTTTCGGTCAGTTCCCACGTGAAATCGGTGCGCACGTAGTCAACGCCCGACGCTTTGAGAAGCTCAATCTCACCGGGAGCGGGTTCCGTAAAATGGATGTTAACTCCAAACCCTTGCCAAATCTTCTGAGGAGCGTTTGCTTGTTGGGCAAACGAGAGTCCGCAGAGTGCCGCCGTGACGAAACCCATTCCAACGAGTATAAGCGAATTCGGCAGGGATTTCAACGTTTTGGGCATGAAGAGAAAGCTAGGCGTGGAACGTTCGACGAAAATGGTGGATGAAAAAAAGTACCCAACGAATTTGAGGGCGAGGGCAAGGGCAAGCATGAAAATGACTGAAGTCTTGAAGATTCAGCCCCCTCGTCAGGCGAATCGAGACTTTGTCGAAGAATTGTTGAACGATTTGCCTGACACTCCCCCTTTCAAGGTGGAGAGCTTGGTTGGCTGGTGGTAGGAAGTTGAAACTTGGCATTTCAGGGGCGACTAGTTTGGAGGAGGTCAGGTTCCTTGAGCGGGGGTGTCTAGGGAGAAACGTCAATCGATACTTTCGACTCCCACGGTTCATCAAACAATTTCTTTTCATTATAAGGATTTGATTCACCGTTTGGCCGCTCCGCGTCGTCTCTCGCCAGAGGGATATCGAAAAAAAGTACCCAAAGTTTTCGAGGGCAAGGGCGACCAGTTAACGTTTCTGAACGGCCGTGAAAAAAAACATTCCTAAAATCACCGAGCAACCCAATTCGAGGCAGAGATTGGTTTTGGGCTTTTTGCCAAGGCATACTTATTTAGACACCCAAATAGTAGACATTGTTCTACATTTTGAACATTTCGTCAATCTCATCCGAGGGATTTCATTTACACTGGCTTCTCCCAGCGTCATTCCGTTCCTGCTCGTCCTTCGCGACGGCACTCCATTCGACGCAGGGGTCGGAGCCAGTGCCACGTATAGCCCCGCCCACACGGTGGCTTGCCATCAACAAACATTGCCCCCAAATATCCAGATGAGAGTGCGAACGGGAATGCTAGCCAATATGGGCCACCATAATCAACCACAAGGCTAAGAGCTGCTAAAATGGTGGCACAAACCAGGCAAAAAAAACTTTTCATCATCAAAACATAGACCATTTTGGAGGATTGAATTTATATGCAAATGATTTTTTATGACGCCATTTAACGCATTCAGTGTATTCGAGCCAGACTTTAGTAAGCCACGTGATGACCATCCCGACAAAACATTTCTTTATGTCAAAACCACAGACACTCATTTCGGCGAGCCACTGCGTGGGCGGGGCACTTCTGCTTGATGAAAGCCTTACCCGGGTGGCACGGTTAGCGACCCCTGCAAAGCTGAGAGTTAACCGTGAGAAACCTGAGAGGGTGCCGACCACTTTGCTTATTCTAACACCAATTCAGCCGTGTATTGGCATTTGATATCTCCCTCAACTAGCAGATTCGATTTTTATTGAGATAGGGCTGGCAGTGGTAGGTGGAAAAGGTTAGATAATGGGAGTGGTCAGCCTCATTGATGAATTTGCGGGTTTTGAGTTCCCTGGCTTGGCTCACAATTGTTTGGTTTTACCTATATTGCACAGGCACATAAACACAGGTAACTCCCAGCTGCGCAGACGTCGCTATCAGTGCCACCCGGTTTGATTCTTCAAAACTACCTCGCTCACGTAGTGACTCGTCGTTTTCCAAAACTACCCATCTCACACAGTGACTTGTCGCAAAGGTTCGACAAAATTTGCAAAAATTGAGAGTGTCACACTCAGTAAGTAGTTGACACTACTGGTTATCTGGTTTGTAAACAGGCATATGATCAGGGAACTCGTCCGCACCACTTAAAAATAAGAGTGTGCCACCCAATTCAATATCGTAATGTAAGTAGCCACTTAATCCTCTAATATTACGAATACCAAATCGATTGACTTCTCGAGTACCATCGAATAGTTTATTTACAACAACGATACTATTGACTCTTTCCCAACGACCCTTTAAGTTCCCTTTCCTAAATTCTCCATTGTGCAAAAATTCGAGTCTTCTTTGCAATCCAGGATAACTCTTACCACTTATAGCTTCATCAATAACAAAATTACCTCCTTTAAATGACTGCGAACTCGGAGCAGACGAATGACCAGCAGTAAATGCGACTGCAAATATGGCGACTACAAGCATTGTATACAATGCGGCCTTAATTTTGTTTTGTTTATTCACCGGGGCCTTTAAAGTTATTGAAATTCTTAAGAACAACTATATTAAGCATTGACTTCCATCGGCTAGCCACTTTGTGGGCAGGGTTAAATCTATCATAAAAGAGTGAGCTTGGTGTGGCACTGGCTCCGACCTCTGCCTTGAACGAAGTGGAGATGCGAAGCATCCAAATGGGAGAAGCCAGTGGAAAGGAGACTGCGTTCATCTTGACCTATCTGCATTCTAACACCAAAACACCTGGATGTCATGATATTCCAAGTTTTCTGGCCGATGAATCGGCAGGGTCGCTCACCAAGGTTGATGTTGGCAAAGTTCCTTAAAGCGACCGTGGAAGAGACAGTTTCGATCTCCTACCTAGGCCTTCGGATGTTTTGGTGCTTTCTTCGAAAGCCAAAACATCCTGCGACCTAGGCTAAATTACTTTCGACCCTTCGGGCCTGAGGAATGATCTGTGGGCGGTCGGGAGTACTGGTCAAGCTCGCAGCTGGCGCAGATGGTCGATTAAACAGGCCACCCCTTCCTTTGAAGTTTTACCCAGCCCACGCAGTGGCCTGCCGTTTATACTCGCTCCTCCCAACGTCACTCCACTCGACGCAGGGGTCGGAGCAAGTGCCACAAAATAGCCGCGCCCACGTCAGTGGCTCGCCTTCAGTAATTCAGACTCAATTACTCTAATGCGTCAAATGACATTTTCTTTGAGTTGAGCCATGCCTCAATGACCACTCTTGGCTTACTCATTTCATCCTGAAATGAATATGCATGGATGGATGGTGCTGGACCACTCATGGCAGTTTGGATTCGAAGTTCTTTTGGTAACTCTTTGATATTAAAGTCGACATAGTATTTTTTTGCATTTTTAGATTTCAGATTGTAAAGAACCAACAAGCTCTCTTGGTCTGGTTCAAAAATTGCCTTCTTACCGATGCTGAGCAGAATAACGTCAATCTTCGATATGTCAATCGAGTTTGATGCGGCTAAGGTTGACGTAGCTTCCTTAGGCGCACAGGCAGCAAGCTTTACATATTGCTTATGCTTTGACTTAATTGAGAGCCACCACCTCTTCAAAACCTTCCTTCTTTCTTGAAGTGTTAGCGCTGCAAACCTGTCTAAGATGATCGAGGTCTTCTTAAGCGCAGGTAGATATTCGTCAAATCGACTCCTCATTGCTATGTTATGCAACATAGGTGGAGACGGCAGTTCCGTCAAGTTTAGCGGTGTATTTCCAGCGAGCATGCAAGAGAATAGAATCATAGTCATTGAGTGTAACTCTCCGGTTCCTTTTGGGCAAAGCATTTACCAATGTCAGTGCATAGCTTACATTCCTGTATATCGCATTTAGCATTGATATAGCAACAAGACCATTCGGTAACAGACGAGTGAGATCCTCCGTTGACAGTGATATAGGTGGTTGAAAGTCTCACTATGTTACGTCTCCTACATAATTGCTGCCACCCCAGACCAGAGTTGTTATCAAGGCGCCACTCTGCTCGTTTCGCTTCAAGCTGTCATAAGCGAAAGCATACGCAATGACTTGGGCTGCATCCCGGCGAACGGTCATTCGGTTCTCCTTGTCGTAGCCCATTGCAACAAAGTTTTCACTGGTTTAAGTGAACAAATGAAATTTAACAGTATTATTTCAAAACCCTTAACCAAACCCATATTCTACTCCTTGTCTATAATTAATGAACGCCATGTTGGTCGTTCTGCGTCCAACATGGGAGTCTTAATCCACTCTTGCAATCGGATACTTTGAGCATTTAGTTCAGGTTGAAACGAGAATACGTCCATATAGGCCATCCAGGTCGGACTAATATTAAACGAACTGAGTTCTTTCGGCCAATTCTTAATTTCGCTCACGATTTTCAACTGATTATCACTATCAGTATGAAAATTGTAGAAAACCTTCAAGTAAAGTTCAGTTGGATGAAAAACCAACGTTTGACGCCCGCTTAACAAAATGACGTCAATTTTTGAAAGATCAAATTCACCCAATTTATTTATGTTATAACCATCGGAAACACTTTCAGACTGGAAGGCCTTGCTAAAGGCCTTGTGGCAATCCTGAATGTTAGCTAACCAGTCTCTTAAGAGCTGTTTCTTCTTTATTGGCTCTAGTGCTGCATAGTGTTCCAATGTTATCCGGGAATCGACCAGCAGTTTCTTGTACAGAATGAAATCGTTGCGATAAAATGCAGCATGAAGTTGACGTGGTGAGGGTAGTTGCCTTAAATCCAACTCTCCACTGTGGGCCGTGAGCAAAAAATAGATCATCATAATAGTAATAGTTGGCAATTAAGGCGGCGAGCAACGGCGTGGGCGTGGTAATTTCCGAACTTCCGATGTTTAAGCGACCACCTGCCCAGCTTCGAACTTATGCAGGGACAGACGACGGGCCGATCGCACACTTGCATTGTAACACGACTTAATCCAGACTGGAATAGAATCGGCATTTTATGGGCCCCTGCTCGCCCGGTGAGATACAAGTTTGCCGATGACCAGAGGTATTCGACTGAGGATTCCGCAAGGTTCTTGACCACTGCATTTTGATGGATGTAATTTATAGCGTTCATTCTGGCATTTGGGGTGAAGATGCTTCGATCGCACTCTTTGGCCCAGTCCTTAGTGATTGTTAGTTTGTCCCTGCTTAAGCTCGCAGGTGCGCAGATGGTCGCTTAAACAGGCCACCCCCCAATTAGAGATTGGTTACCTTGTTCATAAGGGGCGTTGTCAGCGCCACGAATCAACTATGCCATTCGCACGAAAGTACGTTAATCAGAGACATCTACCAGGTTCGTCAATCTTTGACTGCGGAACCTGAAAGCCAGATGAAACGATCCAAACTGTGCCAATTCGGCTTATTTGTGCTCCTTCTCCTGTCCCTTTTTGGGTGTGGCGGAGCGGGTGGCAGCCTAGCCGGAGTATTTAACCTCTTCATCACCGATGACGCATCCGCGACCTACCAAGGCGTTTGGGTCAAGCTCTATAAGGCCGAGCTTCAGGGTGACGGCGGAAAGTCGGTTGTCCTTTTCGACAGCCCCGAAGGCGTCACCGTCAACCTTCGACAGCTCAACGACGGCGCCAGCAAGTTCCTCTTGCTCGCACCGGGAACCGTTCCTGACGGAACCTACAACAAAGTTCAATTTGAAATTAACAAGACGGTTAACTTGGTTGCCGCCGGTAGCGGAATTGCCTCAACGGCTCAATTCCCGGCAGCGCTCGACAATCCGGCGGGCAACTCCCTGTTGACGGCAAATCTCTCGCCAAACATCGTCATGCCAGGAGCCAACAAGGTCGTTATCGACTTTGACCTCAAGCATTGGGATGTTGTGAACGGGATTATTACTCCAGTTCTGAAGCACCACGACGGCACCGGACTCGAAGACGGATCACGCCATGAGCGCTTCGAATATAACGGAACGATCGGACCGATCAGCGGAACCGCTCCGACCCTTTCCTTCGACTTTGCGCTTAAAACAGGTGGCAACATTCACGTGACCACCGACGAGACCACCGACATCGTGGGTCAAGGCGACAACGCTGGCCCCACCGCCGGACGACCAGCCGAAATCCTCGGCATCTTCGACCCAATCACCAACTCGGTAAAAGCGAATATCATCCACTACATTTCGGCTGGTGAAGCGAGCGACCTTGCTAAGGCCGCTGGAAAACCTTCAAATATTAACAGCGAAGCAGGTTCGTTTGACCTCGCTCCGAAGTACACCAAGGGCTTTGCACCAAAAGGCGACAAGGTTTCGATCACTACTGATTCGAATACGGTGTTCAAAGGTAAGCACGGCGTTACTCTGAGCCAAGGTGATTTCTTCGCTGCTCTCAGCGCTGCTGGAGATCATGCAAGCATCGACCTCGACGGAACTTATAACGACGGTAGCAACACGCTGGCGGCGAAAGACGTTCACATCGAAAACGACGCCGAGTTTGCCGACGCAAAAGCGTATGGTCAGACTTCGAATCCAACCACCGACGGCTTTACGTTCGATCTCGCCATCGCTCATTCCGATGGATTGACAGGTGCAGGATCATCGATCAAGATTCAGCTCACACCAGACGCTGATATCAAAGGTCCTCACGGAGTTGTAACGACCAAAGAACAGTTCTTCTCGCTTTTGGCTGAGAAGGCTCGAACGGTAGGAATCCGGGGTTCATTCAACGCCGATACTCAGACTCTCCTCGCAGCTCATATCGAATACGTGGTTGACCAAACCGTGAACATCACGGCCAAAGGTTCGACTTCGAATCCTAATAACCAAACCGGAGAGTTCGACTTCTTGGTAACCCAAGCGTCGGGAATCGATTTGAGTCACTCAACTCCAATCCATCTCACTGTGAACGCCAATGCGACGTTTACTGGTCCTAACGGCGAAGCGTTGAACTACGACACGTTCTTCAACCTGCTTATTGCTGGTTCGCAAAAGCTCAATATCACCGGAGCGGTGACGTTGCCAGGCGGCGCAATCAGTATCACTGGCATCACGGTTCAAGCTTCGGACGTGATCCAGCCGGATGCTCGGGGTGCGACTAGCACACCTAACTCTGATGCGGGATCGTTTGTCCTGACCTTGTCAGAGCATCACGGGTTTAACCCGGCAGAGGGGCCGATGAATGTGCTTCTCGCCGAGGGTGCGGTTCTCAAGGGTCCCCAAGGGATTTCGATCAATCGAGGACAACTGTTCTCGTACTTGACCGAGCACTCGCGAACAGCAAAGGTAACCGGAAGTTATTCGGACGGCATCTTTACTGCGACCAAGGTCGAACTGATCTTTAACCAGTAGATTCACTTGATAACCCAAAAAGGGGGAAATGGACACGAGGTGTTCGTTTCCTCCTTTTTCTTTTGTCATGTATCAAGCGATCGGCCCCGGCCCTCTTGAGTGAGTGACGTACATGGAAAGGACGACACATTTTTTAAAAAAATCTGGCGTAGGATTCTTTTGTACGGGAGTACAGCTTATGAAAAATCAGTTAAACCGAATTAGGATTGTGACCTTGCTCATGATGGCCACACTATTCGCCATGTTTGGGTGCGGAGGTTCCGGAGGAGGAGGCTCAAGCGCATTCAATCTCTTCGCAACCGACGACTTGCACCCGGGTTACTCTGGCGTCTGGGTTAAGATTTACAAAGCCGATCTCAAAGACACGACTGGCGCTACCGTAAACGTCTTCTCAAGTACTACTGGCTTGACGGTGAACCTGCGAGCACTCAACGACGGGGCTGCAAAGTTCTTGCTCTTGGCCCCTGGTCAGGTCCCGAACGGAACCTATAACAAAATCGTTTTTGAACTCGACAAATCCGTCACCCTCGTTGCCAACCCTTCGGGCGCGGTTACAACTGTTTCGTTCCCTAACGCTCTCGACGACCTCACGACGGCGGGTCACTCCGACTTGTCGCTAACGTTCGCTCCACCGCTAACGGTGCCAGGAACACCAAAGGTTTGCATCGATTTTGACCTGAAAGATTGGACAGTCGCGGGTGGCATCGTTACTCCGGTATTGACCAAACATGACGGAGCTGATCTTGATGATCCTTCTCGCCACGAGAAGTTCGAATTCCGGGGTCTCGTCAGCGGCTTAGCCGGAACCGCACCGTTCCAAACGTTTACATTAACGCTTAAGAGCGGCGGAACCACTACCGTAACAACCGACGATACGACGCAAATCGTTTCGGATGGCGCATCTGCGACCCTGGCTAACGGCATGAAAGTTGAAGTGTACGGAGCCTTTGATCCACTCTTGAATTCAATCATGGCTAAGGTCGTGAGGTCTGAATCTGAGTTCGAAAATGACCAAAAAGCGATCGGAGTCGTTTCGAATCCGAACCTACTCGCCGAAACATTTACGTTGACTCCATCTTGCACTCATGGTTTCGCTCCTCAGGGCACGTCCATAACGGTTAAGACCGACAACACGACTCACTATCGAGGTGGTCACGGGGCCAACTTGACCGAAGCTCAATTCTATACGGCGCTTGCCGCGGCAGGAGCGAATGCGACTGCCGAAGTAGAAGGAACCTACGATTCAGGAAGCAACACATTGACCGCCAAGAGCGTTCATTTCGAAAGCGAAACCGATATGGGCGACGCAGAAGCGAAAGGAACGACGACTGCGGTTGCAGACGCAATTGCTGGAACATTCGACCTGACTGCATCGGAGACGGACGGATTTAGCAATCCAGGTAATCCACTCCACGTTGCGGTGACCGCAACCGCCGAGTATCGAGATAAGCATGGTCTAACGATGACGCAAAGTGATTTCTTCACTGCGATCATTGCGGCTCCCCATCAAATCGAGATCAAGGGGTCATTCGCTAGCAGCATCTTCACCGCATCCAGATTGCGATTGAAGAACTAGGTTCATTTGAATGAGTGAAAGAAAGGCAAGTGGAAGTTCCACCTGCCTTTTTTTTTCGGGCACTTTTCGAGGCGTTTTGCGTTTGATTCTTTAGATGCTGCTTGCTTCGATCTGGGTTACCTTGCTTCCGCTACCTTGGATACCCAAACATGAAGGGGGAGAAGTCATCCTGGTGGAATCCCCAAACAGCGTCGAAGCCAAGATAGTCGGCGCATTGAACGATCGGGAGCGAGCAGTAAGGACACTGTCGGTTACTTCGAAAACATACGTTGACGGGAAGTATGGTGGAACGCAAACTTACCAGTTCAAACAACCAAATCTTGAACGCGTACGATCCACTTACGCTCATCGTTGGTCTTCCACTATTGTCGTTGACGGAAAACGGGTTTACTACGTGGGTCGTAACGGCGAATCTACTTCCTATGCATTGGGAGGTTTGGGCTTCGGTCGACCATTCGCGTTTGAGTTCTTGGCAAGTGTGTTTCCGTATAAAAACAATGTCTGGCGTACCTTTATGGGGTCCCTCAATGGCAAGCCAATGCACGTTTTAGAGCGGCTATCCGTTTCATCTCACCTCTTTCGCAACTACATCTTTGTCGACCCAGAAACTGGGTGGCCCGTCGCGATGAAGCAGACACCTGCAGGGTTGAACCCCAAGGAACTCGTTTTGTGGGAATACTATTCAATCCTGAAAGTCAACCAGCCAATTGCCGACCCGACGTTTCGGCGTCCTCGACGTATTCGTGATCGATATATTGATGAAAGGTAGGTTAAGGAAATTCTTCTCTAACTTTTATCCAATTACTAAACTATAAAAACATTAATGGTGTAGTATGTCCAGATGTTGGTGAATTATTGCGGAATGCCGCGACAATCATGGAGAATTTTTCTTGGGATTGCTCTATCCCTTATTGCCTCAATCTCCTTTGCAGGACATTTTGAGCGTCAGATAGATACTTCAGCCCTGATTATGACGCCAAACCCAGAGTATGGATTCGGGCCAGGAGATATTAATGGGACCTGTAGTGCCATCACCGGGCTTGCGACTATTTCAGGTGCATTGAAATATGTTTATACATGGAAGAAAGATGTTGCATTTGGCGTTGAGCTTATAGGCGATGAGGCTCCCATTAGCGTTGTCGCTATTGAGTCCTGCAATATGTCAGCATCGGGGGAGTCGCACTTCGGGGCCGGATATGCTGATCCAACTAGCTCTTGCAGCAATGGCATGGGGCCAACTTGGTCTTCGCAGACTAATAGTGGCCTATTAGACATTTCTGGTGGCACAAAAATAATAACAACTTCAAATGGTACGAGAGCCAGTGTCATCACAGGTTTCGTGAATGCTTCCGGTGAACACACTTATACAATCAATGCATCACCATCGGCTGATTCCAGTTCAGGTAACGGGTTTTCGAACGCTGGCTTCTCATATTCAGTCGCAATTTATCCGGTTACAGTTTCAGTTTCCGGGACACTGGCTTTGCCCGATAAATCCCTTGAAATTTTGCCAGGTCAACTTGCCACCGGGTCACTTTCGGTTGGGGCTCCCGGTGTTAGTTGGCTTAATACGACGACCAACCTGGATTGGTCTGTTACTGGAGAGACATTCAGATCATATTTGGCCAATGCATCGGCGGCAACCTTACTCCCGACAGGTTCAAGGGAATGGAAGACTAAATCACCATCATGGAGGTGGGTCTCTGGTGGACTAAACGCCGTAGCAACCTGTACCAGAAGACTTTACTATCAACCAAGTGGTTACCCGAGTGCTACTATTGGGGTGAGCGTGGGATCACAAAATATCAATGTGATTGAACCAACAAGTGATTTTAGTATCTCAATAGGCGGCGACGGACACGGTCAACTCCTTCAAACCCCACTTCTCCTGACTTCCAAGCCAATTGCCCCACCCAATGCTGTAACGGTATTTTATCAGGTAGATACTCCATCCGAGTTCGTTGGCGCCCAAGGATACGGATTGTTTGGGTACGTTCAGCTACTGGATAATACTCAGTACAAGGCCGACAGCCAAGTCTTGTTCACTTCAAACATTACCTCCAGCCCGCCGAACTACCTCGACTCAGTTGCACTCGATACCGCTTTTCCCTATACGCCATTTCAGTTTGCGAACTCTACGCAATATACTTCGGTTGATTCTCCATTTTTTGGGATCAGCGATGCTAATGTTGCCGCCGGCATTTCATCCCTAAGTACGAATTTAAAAGGGAAAGGCTATACAATGTTTCTTGCACCTGGTAGTTCCAGCCAATTGGTTCCGATCCAAACGCTTCAGTGGACTTGGGCTGCCGAAGCTACAAAAGACGTAAATGGAGTCTGGTCTCAATCAGCCAATACGACGGCGGTATTAGCTCCAGCTGGTACGGCTTTCATACATCCAGAGTGGACTCATCGATGGATACAATAAAGTTGAAGGAAAATAAAATGAAAAAACAAATTAGAATCGTGCAATGCTTGCTCGTTGTCGTTATGCCGACCGTATACTTCGCCCAAGCCTCACAGGAGCAGCCGGTTGGTCAAGAAGACGCAAAACGACAGAGGACTCGCTTCAACACTCTCGCAAAAGTTGGAAAATTTGATGAAGCTGAAAATTCCCTGAGGCTCTTAGAGACATATACGCCAAGCCCTGAAATCGACAGGTATCGTGCCAATCTTTCGTTATGGAGACAGGATTATTCTTCGGCAAAAAAACAGTTAACTATTTTCTTTGAGGGCGGCCCTGGCACAGCATCTCGATCTGTCGGAGGATGTGAACCCGTTCGAGCTTGGTATTGGTTCTTACTCGTTCAGAATGATGAGACAAAGAAGGCAGACAAGGTTTTGGAGGATTTGTTGCGGAGTCCAGTTCGTGTGGCTAGAGGAGCTGAATTGCTAAATCCGAAGGATTTGACGAGCGTCAAATTGGCTCAAGTCTATATGTACATGGGGATATGGTATTTCCATAAAGTAAATTATCTTCGGGCAGAACGATACTTTGACTTAGCTAAGATTGCCGATCCCAAGGTGATAATTGATCCTTTATTCATATCGAAGAGCAAAGGAAGCAAAGGAAGCAATATGAAGTCATTCCGTGATGCCAAGGAAGCTGAGGAGAGTTACCCAATATTAGATCACACAGTGTTCCAAATGAAGTTGGGCAGACCTGTACGCATCTACTAGCAAGAGCCTTCTATACGCAGTCCTTTCTGGCTAAAAGGGCTGCGAGTCCTTGACTATATCCTTCGGTCCAGCCATCGTGTGGTCAGCTTGAATGGGCGATGGGTTTCGACCATAACCGCAAGTTCCTCGGTCTTCTTGGAACTAGTCGCCACCACGACTTTTCGTCGCCCCTGCCGCCTGTAGGTTCATATTAGCCCTAGGCAATGGGGGACACTTTTCATTCATAATCTACACACAATGGCATACAAAATTGCGGTGCTTCCAGGCGACGGAATCGGCCCAGAAGTCATCACCGAGGCGGTCAAAGTCGTCCGCGCAGCTTCCAATGATTATGATTTTGAAGAAGCTCTGATTGGCGGAATCGCATACGATCAAACTGGTCATCCGCTTCCTCCGGCTACCCTCGAACTGTGCCGAAATGCCGATGCGATCCTCATGGGTGCCGTTGGTGGCCCTCAGTGGGAGAATATTCAGCCAGCATCCCACCGACCTGAAATTGGTGCCCTTCTTGCCATTCGGTCTGAGCTCAATCTTTATGCCAACGTTCGTCCCGCTAAGACCCTCAAGGCACTCTTAAATGCTTCGCCCCTCAAGGGTGACCACGGCATGATCGACGTCATTGTGGTTCGTGAATTGACGGGCGGCATCTATTTTGGCCAGCCACGCGAGAGACGCGACAATGGCAACACTGCGGTCGACACTTGCGTGTACACCAGAGAAGAAGTCCGACGCATTTCCGAGCAGGCCTTTGCGATTGCCCGGACCCGGCGCCACGAAATTGTCAGCGTTGACAAAGCCAACGTGCTTGAAACCTCACGATTGTGGCGAGAAGTCGTCACTGAAATGGCGAATGCAAATCCGGATGTCAAAGTCACTCATATGCTGGTCGATAATTGCGCCATGCAACTTGTTCGGAATCCGGGCCAATTTGACGTGATTCTCACTGAGAACATGTTTGGCGACATCTTGAGCGACGAAGCGTCGATGATCACCGGGTCACTCGGCTTGCTCCCTTCTGCTTCTCTGGGACCATCCAAGAATGGTCGGGCATTTGGACTCTACGAGCCAGTTCATGGTAGTGCGCCAGACATTGCGGGGCAGGGTCGGGCCAATCCGATTGCCGCTATTTTGAGCGCAGCGATGATGCTTCAGTACACATTTGGCGACCTTGAGGGTGCCCAGCGAATCGAAGCGGCTTGTGAGAAGGTGCTTGACGCTGGCTTGCGAACCGCCGACATCTTTGAAAAGGATTGTCAGCTGGTTTCGACCTCGAAATTGGGTGAAGCGATTGCGGCGGCCGTTTCGTAATTGAGTTCATGAATGCCATGATTAGTTCGGTTTGCCTGCTGCTCGCTTTGGCCGGATGTAATTCATCGCCAACTAGCAACAGTGCTGCGGTCATTAATGGGGCGGTGGTGGCTCCGCCCAAGCAAGGCAACAGCCGTGAAGTCTCGTTTGATTCGGGCGGATTGATGCTTCAAGGAACGCTTGAGTTGCCTAAGGGTGCTACTGGCAAGGTTCCGGCGATGCTGCTTATTCCCGGAAGTGGTCCGACGGATCGCAACGGTAACTCTGGACTCGGCCTCACTACTGACCTACTGAAGCAGATCGCTGAGGAGCTAGCGAAGAACGGCATTGCCAGCCTGCGATTCGATAAGCGGGCGATTAAGATTTACGCGGCAAAATGGCCCAAGGACCTCAAGGAGATGAACAAGTTCTTTGCTTGGCAACATTTTGTTGACGACGCGAAGGCGGCTTATGATTTCATGGCGAAGCAACCTGAGGTTGATATGGCGAAGACCGGAATACTTGGTCATAGCGAGGGTGCCTTGCTTTCGCTACAGATTGGAGCCGACCGGACCGGAACACCTTCTGCTCCAAAGGCAACGATCCTTATGGGAAGCACGGGTCGGCCAATGGGAATAATTCTTCACGAGCAGATCGCTCGTCAATTGAAACTTGGTAAAGCCACGCCCGAAGTGACCAAACAGTATTTGGATTATGTCGACGCCGCCTGCAGGGCCGTGGCAGATAGGAAGGAACTTCCGCCGAACATGCCACCGAACCTTGGCGCATTATTCAATGCGACGACGATGGATATTATGGGAGCCTATTGCCGTATCGACCCTAGTGAAAACGCAAAAAAGATGAGCGGTCCGGTGCTGGTCATGAACGGTGCTTTGGACGGTCAAGTTTCGGCGGAGCGCGATACGCCGCGCTTGCTGGCTGCCCTCAAAATGCGAACATCCGGCACGGTGGAATCGTTCATTGTGCCTAATTGCAGTCATAACTTTAAGCCGACGAAGCCGGATAATGTCGACACATTTGAGGGTCCGATGATTCCGGAGCCGCTTGCATTGATCATCAAATTCGCGAAAGCGAATTTATGAAAACGTCCTTCTCAAGGAACTTGAGGAGGACGTTTCAACACGGAAGCTAAGGTGCTTACCGCATTCGATCGGCAATTGCTCGCCGGATCATCGTGTCCACGATGTCGTGGGAGGACGGGTTATATTCACCAGCTTCGATCTTTGCCTTGAGAGAAGCAACCATCTCTTCTCGGTCGGGCATATCGAGGACTTGTTTGGTGAGATCTTTGACGAGTTGCGCGTCGCGTTCAGATGCATCCTCATCGGTCTCGACTCCGAGAACGACTTTGAGGTTCTCATCTTGAACATCAACTTCTGGAGCGGTAAAGCCGCTCAATGCCTTTTTTACTTCCGTATCTGAAATCCGCATTTTATTTTCCTTGCTCGATTCCAGACAGGCAACCCGGCTTTCTTATTTTCGGTTCGTGAGAACCAAAAACAGACCCTTAGGCTTTGCGTGATCGAGGTCACCCTCGTCGTGCCATTTTCTGTCAGAGACTTTCGTCTATAAATCTTATCGGTACCGTCTTCTTGAAACTTTAGAGCAAACCTAACAAATTTCTTTAGTTTTTTTCTCTCAAAACCTAAAGTGACTTGAAAACCTGGCACTTAACCCGGGTTTAGGTTCAACTTATGATAGCGGATTTCTTTTCCTAAATGTGCAAACACTCTGTAAAATGATTTCATGACGTTTGCAGACTGGCTCATCATGGTTGAGCGATCCGGAGTTCCAGTCAGTGGCGTCGATCCGAATTGGCTGCAACACCAGTTTCAAATGCAGCAACAGCCCGCCCTGGTGGCCCATATGATTCAGACCGGGCAGGCTCCTCGGATGATGACGAGCGGGATGGGCATGGGATACGGCGTACCGAAGCGATCGGGCTGTTCCAGTCCGTTGATCCAGGTTCTCGTCGGAATCTTAGGGTTTGTCGGGCTAGTGGTTGGGATTTTGTATGGCATCAAATACTTCGCCGACAACAAGCTGGGCGGACTCAAAACCAATACCGCGGTTGCTCCGCCCAACGATACACCCCAAGCCACCAAAGAAGTTCTCATCGCCAAGGGCCTCAAGCCGGATGCTTACTACCCCTATTGGCCCCTAGTCTACGACCAGCAGGGCATGGCGGCGACCAAGGAGGCGATCACCGGGAAGATCAAGAACTATGGGGATAAGGAGGTGACGAGCGTTACCGTTCAATTTGGCCTTTTTTCGAAGGCGGAAGAAAAGATTGGCACCGCCAAGGACGAAATTGCCAACCTTGGTCCGGGCGAGATTTGGGATTATAAGGCCTCGGTTCAGGGTGTCAACTTTGATCAATGCCGGATCGAGAGTATTACGTTTAAGTGAGTTTTGGTTTATAATTAATATGACTGGTCATAATATCCGGTCATAACAATTTTATGATTATTACTGCAACTGAATTTAAGGCCAAGTGTCTCGAGTTGATGGATACGGTCAATCGAACCGGAGAGGTATTGCAAATCACGAAGCGTGGCAAGGTCGTGGCCGAATTACACGCGCCCGATGAAAAGAAAATATATGGCCCAGGATTTGCTAAGGGAGAATTTACAATCATTGGGGACATCATGGCCCCGTACGATGTCGAGTGGGAAGCAATGAGAGATGACGCCACTGTGGAGCCGAGAAAAATTGGTGATTGATACCCATGTTTTGATCTGGTATGCGGAGAATAATCCCCTCCTCAACCCAGACACCCGGGACAGATTGAACGAACACCAGAAAAATGTCGTCGTTTCTTCAGTTTTGCTTTGGGAACTCATGCTACTTGTTGAAAAAGGGCGCATCGACGCAAATGGAAAAACGCCAGAAGAGTACGCGAGAGGACTCTTTGAGCGATCAGGATTTCGCGAAGAACCCTTAAACGCAAGCATGGCGATTCTAAGCCGCGCTTTGCCCTTTCGACATGAAGACCCGGCGGACCGATTTATTGCTGCAACGGCAATCTTCTTAAACCTTCCTCTTGTCACATATGATCAAAAGCTGATCGAACTACCTTGGCTTAAGACGGTTTCCTAGTACAATTCAGTCATAACTCGACGGAGATAACGATGCGATACGTAGCCCTCGGTGACCTTCCTAAAAAGCACCACATTCAGTTTCGAAAACCCGACGGTGGACTCTACACCGAACAGCTTTTCAGCACCGCTGGTTTCAGCGGTCCGATGTCCACTCTCTACCATATCAACTTGCCGACCGAGGTTAGCTCGTTCGAGGACATGGGTTCCTGCGCTCCGGAGTATTTGCCTGACGAACCTCTGCGAAACCGCCACTTGAAGACACGACGATTCAAGCCAGAAGGCGACGCGATCAGCGGACGAAAGTGCCTGATGGGCAATAGCGACCTTGAGTGGAACCAGGTTACCGTTGCCGAGCAGATGCAAACCTACTTCAAGAATACTGACGGCGATGAATGTCTTTTCATTCACGACGGTAGCGGAGTGATGGAGTCAATGTTTGGTTCTGTGGTGTTTAAGCCAGGGGATTATCTTGTTGTTCCCCGAGGAACCATCTACAAGCTTGTATTTGACTCTCTGCCTGTCCAAATGCTTTGTGTGGTCTCTTACGGGCCAATTACCACTCCGAAGCGTTATCGCAACGAATATGGCCAGTTAATGGAACACGCTCCGTTTAAAGAGCGAGATTTCCGACCGCCGTCTTCCCTTCCGGTTCACGATGACCGATCCGACCATAAAGTCTTGATCCGAAGTCGCCATCGACTCACAATGTACACCCATCCGTATCACCCACTCGATGTGGTTGGGTGGGACGGCTACGTTTTCCCTTATGCGTTCAGCATCCACGACTTCCAGCCGATCACGGGCAAGCTCCACATGCCGCCGCCTATTCACCAGACGTTCATCGGTAACGGCTTTGTGGTGTGCTCCTTCTGCCCCCGAATGCTCGATTACCATCCCGAGGCGATTGTGGTTCCGTACGTGCATAGCAACGTTGATAGCGATGAAGTCTTGTACTATTGCAACGACAAATTTGGCTCTCGCAAAGGCATTGAAGAAGGTTCGATCACGATTCACCCGCTCGGCGTTCCCCATGGACCGCAGCCCGGTGCGGTCGAGGCTTCGATTGGTGCGACGAGGACAGAAGAACTTGCGGTTATGGTCGATACCCATCGTCCGTTTAAGCTGACCAAGTACGCGATGGAAATCGAAGAGCCTGAGTACTGGAAGAGTTGGCAAACGGGTAAGTAAATCGATGTCTTGCTTCTTCCTTGAACTTTAACGATGGCAAAGTTCCAAAGCTGGCGAAACACTCCTAGTCGGGAGTGTCTTCGTTAATTGCTGAGAAGTTGGATAAATCGCCTTCGAAATGGTTTTGTGAGTAACCATTTGCTATACAATAGTGCCAGTGAAGAGGGTTTCGGTTTGGATTATTGGAATAGGATTAGTCGCGTTAATTACGCTTTTTTTTCGATCTTTCCGGCACCAATTAACAGTTGGTAGCGCCTTTGGGTTACATGTCTCTCGGATAGCGTTAGTTGACACCACTGCTCAAAAGGCGTTTGATGATCAGGGTAATTCGATTTCAATGGAAGACCCATACGTTTCGGACTATAAAAGCCCAAATCGAAAGGACCGAATTTTTAGCCGAAAGATGATCTTTTCTCTTCAGGGCGCGAGAACTGTGCGAGTCAGCTTCAAAGGATTCTCCAATTCATGGACCAACATAAATGATGGTAGATGTGAAGTTGGATTCCCGATTGAAGATAGTCAGGCTTCAATTCCCTATCAGATTCAAGCAACCACAGACGACTGGCAAGAAGTAGCTTCGTGGACTCCCAATAATCCTTCCAAGAACTTCAGCCTTGAAGAACAGAAGAATGCGTTCCCCGTCAATGACCAGGCGAAATCGACGATCTCGATTTCGGCAACAAATTTTCCGTCAAACGATCCAGAAGATCTCGGCGAAGATTTCAAGATTGTCTGCGAACCGAGTGACGATCGCAGTTCGGGCTGGTCAACACTCCACAAAAAAGATAATCATTTCATCTTTGATTCATACCTAGGAAAGTTGGCTGACCTAAAGAAAGTCTCCGTACAGCGGAGGACTTATCATAATGTCAATTCTGGCATTCTGGCATTTGGAGCAAAGGGGGATGAGCATAACATTGTCCAACCAAACCACCAAGTAAGACTTGTATCCGTGCGTCAACCTACTGGTTACCCTAAAGATTCGGGAGAGCAATGGACACCGGAAGGGAAAAAGGAGCCCTTTCAATACTACAACGGGGGATATATCGATATGGGTTCAAAGGTCCCAGGGGTACCGATGGAAGGATTTCGTTTCCTCGTTCTTGGACTTTTAGTCGGTGAATTCGAACCTGAGGCAACATTGCGAACAAAGCCACCATTTGCCCATTCTGGAATTTCGTTCGGCTATACCGGACAAATAGTGAATGGAATGAAGGAAGCGTTCCTTGGCATTGGGTCCGTCAACCCGCCTGACTTGTGCAACTTCGATGTTTCCCTTGGAGTCGGTGTATTTACTGAAATCGCCCGATCATTCACACCGACTTATCTTTCTCCCGGGAACGAACCGGAGGGCACCTATGTCGTTCAAGACTATGTCTCCAAATATCACAACGAACAAACGATATCTCGATCCTGCTTTATTCGTATTCCTAAGGGCCATGAAGATTCAGAATTCAGAGTCTCCTGGATTGATTCTCAGGGAACTGAACATTCGGAGGGAATGATGACCGATTCAAAAACGCACGCGGGCGTTCAAGTCAATGCAAAGATAATGAATAAATTGGGCCTTGCAGGAATCGTCCTTAGAGCAAGGAAACTTAAGCGCTTTCAATTTAATGATGTTCACTTGCGTCCTCTCACTTTTTCTTTGCCGCCCATCAAGCAGTAACCCAAACTATTCGCCGAAAAATCTTTTGTATCAATGGTGTCGCTTCGTGGCTCCCTCATGTTGGGTTTGAAATTTGGAATGGGATTTTCGGCATCCGCATAAATGCTTGATTTCCATTTCAATAGGTTCCATGGGGCGTGTTCGACGGCTTTGGGAACCAGCAAGCCCAAAAAATGATCTAAAATAGAGGTTCGGGCGAGCCGACTTGGCTTACCTATTTTTGAATTGATGAAAATTTTGGCTACGCTTGGGCTTGTTGCACTATACCATTAGTGCGCATGCAACACTTTTTACGTTTAACAGCGGTCCGATCGACTTGCTCGACAATGGTCCGGCATCACCGAGTCCAGTAGATTTCAACGTCACGGGTCTCGATGGCAATGTGACCAACGTGGGAATTTATTTTAACGGAATGACTCACGCCTTCCCCGAGAACCTCGGCGCGGTTTTGTTTAGCAGCAGTGGACACGGCACATTACTGTTTGATGGTCCGGGCGACCTGGCGACGATTGGATCGTGGGATTGGAAGCTTGACGAATCGGTTACGTCGACAAAGCTGTCCGACACGGGCATCAATCCGACGGGATTTTATGCCGCGGTGCAAAAGAAATTTAATGATACGTTTACGGGCGCACCCACGGGCCCATATGGCTCGTCGCTTCTGGACTATAACGGATTGACCTCGTCTCAGGCGTTAGGGCATTGGCTTTTGTACATTGAGGACTTCGTTCCGCCCGACGCTGGCACGATTCAAAATGTTCAGCTTCGGATAACAACAAACCCCGTTCCCGAGCCAGCTACATTTGCGGCGTTGGGCCTGGGAATCGTTGGTTTGATACGAAAGCGAAAGCGTCGCTAGACAATCGTCCGGAAATACTCGATTGTGGCGGCGAGGCCGTCTTCGAGGGAGGTTGTAGGCTCCCAGCCAAGAATCTGCTTGGCGCGGGTCGTATCCGGCCGGCGTTGTTTCGGATCATCCTCGGCGGCAGGCATATGCTCAATGCGAGAAGTCGATCCGGTTGCCTTAATTACTGCTTGAGCAAACTCCAGCATCGTGCGCTCTTCTTGCGAGCCGATGTTCACCGGGTCATGCTCGTTGCTCATCATGAGCCGATAAACGCAGTCGATCGCATCCGCATAGTAGCCAAACGACCGGGTGTTCGAGCCATCGCCATAAACCGTTAGCGGCTCACCACGAAGGGCTTGCGACACGAAGTTGGGAACGACGCGCCCATCGTCTAGGCGCATACGCGGTCCGTAGGTGTTAAAAAATCGAATGATGCGGGTATCTACCTTTCGGTAGCGATGATACGCCATCGTTATTGCCTCGCCAAAGCGCTTCGCCTCGTCGTAGACGGATCGAATTCCGATCGGGTTAACGTTGCCCCAATAGGATTCGGGTTGGGGTGAAATGACCGGATCGCCATAGACCTCGCTGGTTGAAGCAAAAATGAACTTCGCCCCTTTCACTGTGCAAAGATTTAAGCAGTTTTCTGTGCCATGCGAACCAACTCGCAGAACATCGAGCGGGATTCGTTTAAAGTCATCAGGTGAAGCTGGCGATGCGAAGTGAGCGACAAAATCAACATCTCCGGCGACCTGCAAGGAGGTCGAGCAGTCTTGCTCAAGCACGAGTACGTTAGGATTACTGCCTAGGTGAGCGATATTTTGGCGAGACCCAGTCACAAAGTTATCAACAATAACAACCCGATGGCCTTCGGCCAAAAGTCTGTCCGCCAAGTGCGAACCGAGAAATCCTGCACCGCCCGTTAAAACTACACGCACGATTCTATTGTGGTCGAAAAGCCCACGCGGTAAAGTCATTGAATGAATTTGCCTGTTGGTGTTGTGATCAAAAGCTTGAGTTTATTTACGGATTCGCGAGGAAAACTGAGTGAGCTTTTTCGATCCGACGAGTTGCCAGATGGCTTTCTACCCAGCATGGGCTACATCAGCGTGACCCATCCGGGAATATCTCGTGGCCCCCACGAGCACACTCACCAGACCGACCTCTTTGCCTTCGTTGATGGAGACTATGAGCTTAGATTGTGGGAAAACCGACCTGGATTCGAGCCATGGGAGGCAAGAATTCTGGTTGGAGCAAATAATCCAACGGCCGCCATCGTTCCTCCGGGGGTCGTCCACGGTTACAAGAACGTGGGAACCGCCGATGCCTACGTCCTCAATTTTCCCGATCGACTGTATGGGGGGCCAAATCGAAGCGAGCCAGTCGATGAAATTCGGCACGAAGAAATCGATTCTCCCTATTCGATGGATTAAAAATGGCGTATTAAGCCTCTGTATTCCTGAGATGAGAGCTCGTATGAGCCGTTAATAATATATTGGGTCTCGAAAAATTTTATGAAAATTGCGGTGGTAGGAACGGGTTATGTTGGGTTGGTTACGGGCTTGGTGCTGGCGGACCTCGGAAACCAGGTTATTTGTGTCGATAAGGATCAAAACAAACTTGACATGATCTTGTCGGGAACTCCTCCGATTTTTGAGCCAGGACTGGAAGAAGTCTTGAAGCGGACTCTGAAGAGCGGGCACTTTACGGCAATCAATTCGATCAAAGACGCCGTACAGGCCAGCGAAGTCGTTTTTATCGCGGTTGGAACTCCTCCTGGTGAGGATGGTCACCCCGACCTCACTGCGGTCCGAATTGTAGCCGCGGAAATTGGCAAAAGCATTACGAAGCACACCGTTGTCGTAAACAAATCCACAGTCCCCGTCGGTTCGGGCGACATGGTCGAACTGATTATCCGTGAGCAAGGCGTTCCGGCTGAGTTATACGATGTGGTGAGCAACCCAGAATTTCTTCGCGAAGGATCGGCGATCCAGGACACTCTTCGACCGGACCGGATCGTCATTGGGGCCAAGCGGCGAGAAGCGGCTTTGAAGCTGATGGACCTTTACGCTCCGCTTCAGTCTCAAATCATCGTAACCGACCTCAACTCGGCTGAGCTGATCAAGTACGGGGCAAACAGCTTTTTGGCAATGAAGATTTCCTTCATCAACGCGCTCAGCCGCGTCTGCGAAATGTGCGACGCCAACATCGTCGACGTTGCCCAGGGCATCGGTTCTGACTCGCGGATTGGCTCGCAATTCCTGAATGCCGGACTCGGATGGGGCGGTTCATGCTTCCCGAAAGACGTGCAAGGAATGGTCAAAACCGCAGAGGGGCTTGGTTATGATTTCGACCTACTCAAAGAAGTCATTCAGATCAACGACGAGCAAACCATCAACTTCATCAATCGAATTGAAAGCCACCTTTCTGGCCTGAACGGTAAAACCGTTGGCCTGCTTGGCCTGGCGTTTAAGCCGAATACCGATGATATTCGCGATGCAAAGTCGCTTATTATCATCGAAGAGATTCTCAAACGAGGCGGTACCGTTCGGGCTTACGATCCGGTTGCGGCCGATAACCTCAAGGAAGTCTTTGGCGAGGTCACGTACTGTTCGACTGCCTACGACGTCGCTGAGGGTGCGCATGCTGTAATCATGGTTACCGAATGGAATGAGTTCAAAAACCTTGATTTCGAGCGACTCGGCGCGCTTGCGAAGGGTAAGGTTCTGTTTGACGGTCGACGAGTTTACAACCGACGCCAAGTAGAAGGCTCCGGTTGGGAATATCATACGATCGGAAGCCGATGATTCTCAATGTGGTGACCGTTTGTGATGGAGCTGGCCTAACGGGCGGCACCGAAAAGGTTGCTATTACTTCGGCCATTGAACTCAAAAAATCGGGAATCCGGAGTATCTATTTTGCGGGAGAGGGTGAGCTTCATCCCTCCCTCATCGAAGCCGGAGTCGAAGCCAAAAGCCTCAAGCTCACCGACGCATATAACACTAAGAGCAAACGGGAACTGCTCTCCCGATTCTTTTGGAACGAATCGGCGGGCGACAACTTCGCTCTATTTCTTGCCAATTCAGGCCTGGATCCCGCCACAACGGTTATTCACTTTCATAGCTTCCGCCGAGTTCTGAGTGGCGCGGTAGTTAATCGGGCCGCGATGGCGGGCTTTAAGCTAGTCTTCACTCTCCACGACTTTGGCCTCGTATGCCCCAACACTAGCTTCTTCAACTTTCCCCATCAGTCGATCTGCAATCTCAAACCGATGTCAGTAGCTTGCCACCTTTCCCAATGCACCCACAGCGGCTTCCCGATGAAGGTGATGCAGATGGGCCGAGCCTGGGCATTGCGTAATGCCCACGTTATTGACAAGTTTAGTCATTTCATTTATGTTTCGGAATTCAGCCGGGGCATATTAGAATCGTTCATTCCCGTAACGACTCCCCAGACCGTGCTTTACAACCCTGTTAGTGACGGGCAAGAATCAATTGCTGAGCCTGACCAATCAGACCTGTTTACGTACGTTGGGCGGCTTTCGCCCGAGAAGGGTGGAGTGCTGTTTGCCGGGGCCGCCAAGATCGCCAATGTTAAGTGCCAATTCATCGGCACCGGGCCCGAAGAAGAGAAGATTCGTAACGCGAATCCCGACGCCGTCTTTACGGGTTGGCTCGAGGCTGACGAGGTCGCATCCAAGATTCGGTCCAGCCGCGCCGTCGTAATGCCCTCTCTTTGGGCCGAAACAGCGGGCCTGAGCGTTATTGAAGCGGTTTCGCGAGGAATCCCCGTTATCGTTGCTGACCGTTGTGCTTCGGTCGAGTACATGAAAAATAAGCGGAGCGGGCTGACATTCTATTCGGGTGACGTTGGCTCACTCGTGAAAGCCCTTGGTCAGATGACGCCGGAAAAGGCCAAAGAATATGGCATTAACGCCTACCAAGATTATTGGCAAAGCCCACTCACGACGTCGAAGTACATGAATGGGCTTTACGAGCTGTATGAGAGGGTGTTGCAAGGATGATCATAAATAGGATTTTAGCCTCAGCAGCTAATTCATAGACATCCGCGAGCAATTCTGAACCTAAGAATTAGTTGGCTCGTAAACTACTGAGGCAGCGATTTCGCGCTTCCGTATCCGTGCAACACCCTCTACAAGCAGGTTCCTAGTTCTTAACTGAGCCTTCTCGGGCGCGGTCATCGTCGGCTTTCGCCATCGCTTCAACCAAGCCTTCAAAGCTCATTTGTCGCTTCCAACCAAGGGCATTTTGTGCCTTTGCCGGATCGCCGATCAGCAAGTCAACTTCGGCCGGACGGTAGAACTGCGGGTTAATCTTGACGACTACCTTGCCCGTTTTCGAGTCAGTGCCAATTTCGTTGACGCCTTCGCCCGTCCATTCGATATTCATTCCGAGTGCCTTTGCGGCGTTCTCGACGAAGCTTCGAACCGTATGCGTCTCATTGGTCGACAAAACGTAGTCATCGCCTTTTGGCTGCTGCAACATTCGCCACATGCCTTCGACAAAGTCTCCGGCGAAACCCCAATCTCGCTTGGCATCCATATTGCCCAGTTCGATATGGCTTTGATGTCCGTACTTCACGTTGGCGAGGCCAGCCGTGATTTTTCGAGTTACAAATTCAAGACCACGCAACGGCGACTCGTGGTTAAACAGAATTCCGCATGAACAGTGGAGGTCGTAGGACTCTCGATAGTTGACCGTGATCCAGTGGCCATAAAGCTTGGCAACACCGTACGGCGAGCGCGGATAGAAAGAAGTAGTCTCCTTTTGGGGAACTTCTTGCACCTTGCCGAACATTTCGGACGTTGAAGCCTGGTAGAACCGGGTTTCTGGGCTGTACTGTCGGATCGCTTCGAGGATTCGTGTGACGCCAATTGCATCGGCTTCGGCGGTATACAACGGCACTTCGAACGAAGCCGCAACGAAGCTCTGGGCGGCAAGGTTAAAAAATTCGTCAGGCTTGTGGTCTTGAACCACTTTGCAGATGTTGGAATATTCCAATAGTTCCATCGGAACCAACTTCACCTTATCGCGAATGCCAAGAAAATCAAGTCGCCAGAGGTTAACCGACGCGCTTCGACGGGCAGCTCCGATGACGTTATAACCCTTCTCTAAAAGTAGTTTTGCAAGGTAAGAGCCGTCTTGGCCAGTTACCCCGGTGATCAATGCAGTTTTTGCCATATATATTGGGACCGTTATTAATTTACGGCAAATTGAAGGGCAATCTCTAGCTTCTTAACCGAATGATGCCAAGAAAAATCCTTGACTCGGGTGAATCCTCCCTCCATATAAGTCTTACGCCGGACTTCGTCAGTCAAAGCATCGGTCATCGCTTTAGCAATGGATTCGTCAGAGGTTGGGTCGCAGTAGAAGGCAAATTCTCCGCAGACTTCAGGAAGTGAACTGGTCTTGCTCACAATAACCGAGGTGCCGACTGTCATGGCTTCCAGTGGTGGGAGTCCAAATCCTTCGACGAAGGATGTGAGGGCAAATGCCCTGGCCCGTTGCATCAGTACATTCAGTTCGAGGTCAGAAACATACCCAAGAAACTCGATATCGTCTTTTGCCGGCGATGCGGACCATGTTGTGCCGACAGAAGAATCCAGCCAGCCTTTTGCACCAGCGATGAGCAACTTGAGATCCTTCATTCGCGGGTCCCGTTTGAGGATATCGAAGCCCCGAATCAGGCCATCTAGGTTCTTTCTCGGCTCGATCGTGCCAACCGAAAGGATATATTGTTCGGCGTTAAACTTAGCCATATCCACTTGACCCAACTCTTCGTCCGTTAGGAGGTGGATGTCGTTACCAAGACCATAGGGAGTGACAAATATCTTGTTCGGCAAACTTTTATAGGCTTGAGCAAGCTCCTCCTTGGAGAACTCGCTGCCCGTCACTACAGCTTTCGACTTTTTGCAGGCAAAGGCCGTAAGCTGGTCAAGGATGATTCTCTTTCTCGGCGGATACCATTCAGGATGGGTGCGGGGAAATGCATCGTGGGCAAACACAACCATTGGTATCTTGCAGAACACGGGGAGCGCGAGAAATAATGAAAGGACCAAATCGGCCTTTAGCCGCATTGCCTCTTGGCCAATTTTGAAATGCTCCCACCAAACCCTTTGCTTTGAACTGGTGATCGAGATCGGGTGCCATGTGACCCAGGGGCACTCCCGCCAATGTTCGGGCATTTTGACGTCGCTTCGGATGAATACATCGAACTGATGTCCGAGGTCCGTGATTGTGAGTTCGTTCAGAACTGCGAACATATGCCGCCCAACTCCAGCCAGCTTCATACCTGGCTGGGTCGTCACCATCAATGCTGAAACGCAAATTCGCATGTGCGAGTTAGTTTACTGAAGCGTGATCACCTCAGCCATGTGAACGACGTCCGGAATCAAGGTTTTTGACCCTGGTATTTTTTCTAGCCAGTAAAAATACTGTACGATACATTTGTTGAAATCCAAACAAGGGATGCTGGTTGTCACGCTTCAATCAACCGATAATTACTCTTTGCAGGTCTAGTTAAATGAACATCATCATGGTCTGCGAATCGGCATTGGTATCGGGTGGAGCCGAAAAGGTTGCTATTCAAGAGGCAATCGAACTCACCAGACGCGGCCACCAAGTAGGGTTTATTGCCGCCAACGACTTGGCCGATCCTGGATTGGAATCGGCTGGGGTTTCCTGTTTACTTTTGGATACTCGAAGCTTTTTTGAAGAAACAAACCGGAAGGCGAAGTTCCAGAAGCTCATGGCAAACCCGGCGATAGGGGCCAAGGTTCAGCAATTTCTTTCCAAATATGAACCCAAAGTAACAGTTGTTCACCTACATACGTTTCGTTTAAAATTATCCGGCATAGTTGCACATATCGCTCAACAAATGGGATTCCGAACCGTCCTTCACGGACACGATTATTCGACGATTTGCCCAACTTCGTTATTGTTCGACCATCGAACCGGAACCAATTGTGACCGTCGCCCAATGTCGCAATCTTGTTTAACATGCGAGTGTCAAAATCAGGCGTGGAAATACAAACTTCCAAAATTGACGAGTTTCTTTTGGAACCAAACGGTCTGGCGGATCAATCAAAAATCGGGCGGTATTATTCACATTTCCGAACTTGAGCGAGCAACCACCGAGCGAGCACTTGCTCGACCGATCCCGGGCTTTTCGGTACCGCCGATTTCGGGCTTTCACCGAGTGAGCCGAATCGAGGCCGAAAAGAACCAGAATCTGCTTTTCGTTGGCAGGCTTACCCACGAAAAAGGCGTACTGCCATTTCTTGAGGTGTGTTCTCGGCTCAATGTCCCTGCGGTAGTACTTGGCGATGGTCCGCTTAAGGAGTCTCTTCAGACCCAGTTTCCGAATGCCCGATTTGCGGGCTGGCTCGATGCGGATGCGATCCTTGCTGAGCTCAATCAATCACGGGCTCTCATCGTTCCGTCGCTGTGGCGCGAAACCCTTTGCCTCAGTGTTATTGACGCCATGCACGTAGGCGTTCCCTGTGTCGTAAGCGAGACAGTTGGTGCGAAAGATTATATTGAGTCTGGAGTCAGTGGAATTGTTTACCCACCAGATGATCTCGACGAGGCGATTGGCTTCCTCTCAGACGATTTAAAGGTCGCGAAAATGAGCGAGGGAGCATTTGCTCGGTTTGTTACCGCGCCGATGACGGTTCAGCATCACGTTGACCAATTGATCGCGGTCTACCAATCTGTCCTGGAGGCAAAGCCATGACCCCGGGTCGCGTCATAATCGCGGTTGAAGGCGGAGCTCCCACTGGCGGGGCCGAGCGAATCGCTTTCGACACAGTTCGAATTCTTTCTCAACAGGGCGTGCCGACTACCATTCTTTCGTCGGCCAAAGCCGTCGATTCCGCATTTGCGAACCTTCCGGGGGTTGATACTATTTGTCTGAACCTACCCCTTCACTTCGAGCGGTTCTTTGCCGCGGGTAAGGCGGGAATGGTGTTAAACCTGCTCGAAGACCGCACCATGCGACCGATGTTCGAGCAGATTTTACGTACTCTCGATTCCCCGCAAACGATTCTTCATGCTCACGGCTTCCACAATTTCTTCACCCAAGCTTGCCTTCACGTTGCGACCGACTTAAAGCTGAAGACCGTCGTGACGTGTCATGACTTTGGGCTTACGTGCCCAAACGCAACCCTGTTCAATTACCAAACGTCAACAATTTGTGAGCTGAAGCCGCTTAGTGGCGAATGTAGAAAGTCGGCCTGCATGGGCGCGGACGCCATGCGTCTCAAGCAGCTCCGTTTTGCTCGGTCATGGGCAAGCACCAAGCTCCATCGGGTTCCTCAGAGACTGAATAAGATCTTGGCGGTTTCCGACTTTGAAAGGGAGATTTTGCAGCGACAGGTTCCCGCTGGTGTCAAAGTTGAGAGCCTATTTAACCCAGTTGATCCCGCTTCTATGGTCCGCCAAAACCCTTCCCAATCCCAGACCTATCTGTGGATCGGACGCATGACGCAGGAAAAGGATGGCGTAACTCCCGCCACCGTTTGCCGTGACATGGACCTGCCGCTGACGTTTGTAGGTGAAGGTCCACTTCAGGGCGAAATCCAGCAAGCTAACCCCGACGCGACTTTTCTTGGTTGGCTCTCGCCAAGTGCGGTCAAAGAGCAACAGTGCAAAGCAAGAGCCCTACTGATGACGTCGAAGTGGCATGAAACTGCGTCGCTTGTTGTTCTCGAGAGCTTAGCCGCCGGAATCCCGTGCGTGGTACCAACCACCTCAGCGGCGACTAACTGGATTGAGGACGGCGTCAACGGATTGACCTTCGAAGCCGGGAATGCATCTTCATTGGCTTCTGCCCTCGCTAAACTCAAGGATGACGCGACCGTTGAGACGATGAGCAAACGGGCATTCGAGATGTATTGGCAGGCTCCATTTACCGTAGAGCGATATCAGAACGACCTCATGCGCCACTACGAGGGGGCCCTGAACCAATGAGAATCGGGCTTCAAGCCACCAACATCTTTTTTGAAGGTCCAAAGCACGCGGGAGTATCTCGGACTTCGCTCCGGCTTCTCAACTCCATCTTGCTGCACACGGAACACCAGTACGTCATCTTTGTCCGCCACGATTCCCCAGTTCCCGATCACTGGCTCGCATTGGACCATGTTACGGTTGTCCGCGCATGGTCGAGAACCCGGTCTTGGCACTGGTTGGGGCGGGACTTAGAGCCGATCAAACACAAACTCGACGCGTGGTTTTCGGTCAGCGGATTTGTTCCTCGAACTCCGGGGCTGGTCAAAGGCAGCCTTGTCCACGACATTTTCTGGCGGAAATACCCGCAAACTTACACTGCGGAGGACATCGACATTCATGAGAAAATGGCCAAGAACATTGCCAGATATTCGACCTTCATCGCCTGCAATAGCGAATCTACCGCTCACGATTTTGGCCAGACATTTAATATCCCTCCTGACCGATTTGTCCCCCTCCGCTTCGGCGTCGGGCAGGACATCGACGGAGTAACTGGTGACCTTCCGCGTCCGGATTGCCTGCCGACGAGCAACGAGTATCTCTTCTCGATTAGCACGCTTGAGCCACGCAAGAACTTGCCGATGCTTTTCGAGGCGTTCGCCAAGATTCAAGAATCCTATCCCCATTTGGACATTGTCATTGCGGGAGCGAAAGGCTGGAAAACCGACGGCATCACTGATCGGATCGAGGATTTGGGCTTAACTGGACGAGTTCATTTCCTCGGATTTGTGCCCGACGCGGAAGTCGCAGCCCTGTTCCAACATTGCCGAGTAGCGGTGACCGCCAGCTTCGAAGAAGGATTTGGAGTACCGGTTCTCGAAGCGATGACCTTTGGGGCAATCGTTGCCGCGAGCAATTCACCCGCGATCAAAGAAGTTGGGGGTGACGTTCCGTTTTACTTCGATCCATCCAACTCGGATTCGATTGCCGCTGGGCTTACCGATGCACTGTCCATCCCCGATCGGGAATCGCGAATCGCAGCGGGCAAAGACCGTTCAAAGCTCTTTTCGTGGGCAGATTCAGCCCGGGCTTTACTGCAGGGAATTGAGTCGCTGGTGCGAAACAAGTAAGTTAGCCAGACAAGCCATATAGGCGAGCGACGGGTCCAACTCGGCGTATCATCGCCTCCAATCCGCTCGGCAACTCGACTAAGCCAAGTCGCCGATAAAGAGCCCCAATCAGAATGCAAAGAGCTGGAATCAGCAAAACGGCTCCGTAACTCCACCGACCAGGCGTGGTTTGGGCCAAAATAAGCATCGTGATGAATCCGAACATCGCACCAAGACCAACGATTTTTAGTGTCAGCATCAACATCTCCCGCACCGAAATTTCGGGAACTCCGTACTTCGAGCAGTAGTAATGAATGGGGACAATTTGCGCAACGTCAATAAAACAGTTCATCGACGCGGGACCAATCAGACCGTAACGGCGTGCCAAGTATCCAGTCATTGAAAGGGTGATGACTGAATTCCACATCGAGAAAGGCAGCATCATTTGCGGTTTGCCTTGGGCAAAAAAGACCCGCGTGATGGTGGAGTGGTGCAGTTCTAAGCCATTATAGATTCCCATCAGGAACACGAGTAAACCAAAATGCTCGAATTGTCTATTGAGCCACGCTCTTTGAATCACATCGCCAAATCCGCTGACGAACATGATTCCAACCGCCGCTACAAAGCCGATGAATTTGAAATTTCGACGGAAAATTTCTGCCAGCTTGTGTGGCTCATTGGCCGAAACGTGGGTCATTTCCGGCGTTACTGACTCGGCAATCTTCCCAAATGCTTCTAGCAAAATCTGCGGGATTCGGCACGCCAGCGAGTAAATACCCGACATCTCTCGCCCCAAAACATTGAAAACGATCACCTTGTCGGCAGTACCCGCGATTCGGGTCGACAGCCCAGCAATATAGCTCTTCATCCCCATTCGGATGATCTCTCGGTTGCACTCCCGGTCGAACTTGGGCAGGATCGGGAAACCCGTCTCTCTGGTCCGAATGAACCAGATTTTAACAATGAACTGAAGCAAAGAATCGATTAGTGTCCCGAGCAAAATCGCAACCGGAGATCGCAGAACAAAAACAAGGACAATCGTTATGCCAATTGCGATTACTGGAATCACCGACGTTAATGCTGCCACTTTTGCAAACTGTTCGCGGGCGTTAAAAGGTGCATTGTAAGCTGAGCCATATACGTCGAAGAAGAACTGAGTTCCCGCGAGGAAGCAAAGCAGGCCCAGCTGGGGATAGTTATGGAGCTCTGGCGAACTGCCCAAATAAACGGGACCAAAATAGAGTCCGATCGCGCCGAGCGCTCCAATCACGAGGTGCAAAAATAGTCCAGAGCGAAAGACGTTCCAAGCCTTTTCTTCGTCGACCCGAAAGGTCTTAGAGAGAATCTGAATAAGGCCTTGGGGGATATCGAGGTCGACAAACTGCCATAACACGCGGACAGTGGCAAAATAGCCTGCCACGGCATAGTTTTCGATGCCGAGAACTCGGACCGCAGCGGCCACGCTGATGATTTGGAGAAAAATAATGACAAAGCGCAGCCCAACGAGCCAAAGAACCCCGGTTGAGCGACTGCTTGTTTCAGACATGGACGCCAAGCAACCGAAGGGGTCGCCTCAAAACCTTACGAATGGCGATGATGATGTCGCTCACCTTGCTCGAATCCAATTCTTCACGCCAAGTTGCCGCTCCGAGCCCCAAGATCAACGCGTAGTAGAACCCAACCGGAGAATAGATCAGGCTGTTTCCCGTCAAACTGAGGGCGAGAATCGAAATGGTTGAAACAATGGCGATAAAGGCCCACTCGCGGGCGGCCAAGGAGTCTCTCGCGGCTCGAATGACACATCCCCCAACAATGGTCATAAAGGTGATGCCGACGATGATGAGGCCCAAATATCCAAAACAAGCAAACGTGGTGATGTAATAGTTGTCGAGAACGACGGAGGACCACTTGTCAACTTTCATCGAGTTTGTTCCCATCATGAGGTTGGGGTCGGCACCAATTCCGGTCATTGGCCGCATTCGAATAATTGGTTGAAGCTGCTTCCATGCTTCTTGGCGGGCCATAAGCGCAGGGTCATTGGCTGCTGGACGCAGGCCGTATTCGAATTTCTTAGGAAACAGGATCAGCGGAACCGAAAGACTCGCCAAGATAACCACGGTGAATACCATGCCCAGGTTCTTGTTTCGCCGAAACTGAAAGTAAATAATCGGAGAAAGCCCAACCACCAGCCCGGCGTAATACATTGAGCGGTATTGGGCGCACAGAATAACCGTTGCAAAGCCGAGAACGCCGACCCATTCCTGCCACTTTAGGTTTCGATTGATGATCGGAGCACCACATAGAATCATTCCCGCAAATCCCTCAAAGCCAAGCTGAGAAGGATAGTCGGTGGTCCCAACTGGCCTGAAGATCGACATTTCTAAGTTCGTTGTAAAGGTGTGGAGAGCCCACCCAACCCCTAAGAGCTGCATCATTCCGATAAGGCCCGAAAAGCCGAAGAAAATGAGAATTGTCGTCTTAATCCACTTGCGAATTTCGGGGCCGCAATAGACGGCTTGCATGACCGCCAGCCCAACCATCAGATAGTTGACCAAGTGCGAAGTTTGCCACCCCATTGTCAAGAGGAGAGTTCGCCCAATATCCTTATTGATCAAAATGCCATCGAAAATGGCATATGCATAAAAAATGAGGACAAAGACAGCCGCAAACGGCACACGAACTGGAATCTTAAACAGCGCAATGCCCGTTAACAACTGCAAAAAGCAGGAAGCCGGAACCATGTATTCCAACATCCAACCAAATCCGGCCACGGCTTGGTTGAATTTCAGAATCGTGATGAACATGCAGATAAGCGCATTCAAATAGGCCCAAATCATAAATGCCCGACGAAAGCCAAACATCTTTCGATCAGGATCTTTCGCTCGGCGGACCGTATCAAAGACAAAGTTTGGCGCCGCAGCATCCGGAAGGGCTGCGGGAAGCGCCAACTTTTGGGTCCTGGTTTGCATACTTATCTTCTAGCTACACTGGCTCCAGTACGGGTACCAAACGGCTCTTCGGTCGGAGATCCATTGGTTAAAACAATGCTCATGTCTTTCGCGCCAGACTTGTGGAGAATCTCCTGGGCAACGGGGATTGCTCGGTAGCTCGTGGTCTTGGCACTGATGACCATACACACTTCATCGACATACTGCGCAAGCCGCGAAGCATCGGCAAATACATCGACTGGCGGACAGTTGATGACGACCATGTCAGCTTTGCCTCGAAGATCCTCGATGAGTCCACTCATGTGCGATGAGTTAAAGTCTGATAGGCCAGAGGCTGATGCCGCGCCAGCCGGAAGGATCATCAAATTCTCGTGCTCGGTAGCGACAAACAGGTCCGTAGATTCGCCGGGCAGAATCGTTCGGCCCAAAATTTCGGCAACACCGCTTCGGCCTTCAACACCAAAGAGTTCGCTAAGACGTGGAAGTCGCAAGTCGCAGTCAACCAGGGACACTCGTGATCCGGTCTTCGCCATTGCTACTGCAAATTCAGCGGCCGCACCAGTCGAATCAACATCTTCACCGACCGCGGTAAACAAAACGACCCCAGGGCGATTCTCTTTCGCCATCATTGAGAACGCCATATAGCGGAAGCTTTCAATTGGCTTAAAGTCGGAATTTCGGATTTCCGAATAGTGTCGTCGCGCCAGAGGTTTGGGCATCATCGGAATCGATGCGGCAACTGGCAACGCAGTCAGTTCGGCTAGTTGCCAACTTGTGTGAACAGGGAGCTTGAACGACTCCATCGCGAAGGAATAGGCAAGTCCGATAAGAGAACCGACAATCGCCGCGAGGATAACGTATTTCTTGGTATCAGGGGCTACTGGGTCGCTGATTCGCTCAGGGTCAGCCAAGTTTTGTATTTGGCTCGTCTGGCCTTCACTAACGTTCTGAAGTTCCTCAACCCATTTCTGGTTCTTTTGATACTGCTCTTCGTAAACCAATCGGTTTCGCGAAAGGTCGAAAATTTTCGATTCCATGACCGGATATGTCGCGGCTTCTGTTTCCGCCGCAATAATCTGGGCGTTTATAGGAGCAAGTGTTTCGCGGAGGCTACTTACTTTGACTTGAGCTGTAGCGACTCGGCCTTCTAGCTCAGAATAAACTGGATTGGGAACGGTTAGCTGGCCGGACTTGACTGTTTTCCCTTTCTTCTCTTCCTTTTCAAACTTAATTTTGAGGTCGTTGTATTTTTCAAGAGCGCGTTGGACACTAGGTGCTTCATCTGAGTACCGTTGTCGCTCATTGGCCAAATCGTTCTCGGCCTGTAACATTAACGTGCGATAAGCGTTGACCTGCGGATCCATGTCGTTATTCGACGACCCTAACATGTAGCGAGGAATCTTCAAGATCGATGCTTTTGTTGTTGCCAGCTCGGCCCTAGCACCTTCAAGTTCAGATTCGGTCAGCGACCGACGCTCGCGTAAGCGAGCGAGCTTTTCTGTCATCGATACGTTTCCGGCCTGAACATCGACAATATGGTGATCCAACTTGAGGGTGCGGAATTGATTGTCAATCGAATCAAGCTTTTGCTTGGCTTTCTTCGATTGCGCCGTCACCATGTCAAGGGCACCGCGAACGGCTTTTTTCGATCGGTCTTTTCGATAGTTGGCAAACGAAGTTGCAACGTTGTTGGCAATCGAGGCTGCGTCTTTGGGACCATAAGCTCGAACGCGAATCTTGACCACCCGCATCTGCTCGGGAGCGTACTGGTTGAGCGAAGCTGGGATATCCAAGTCAAACATCGGATACAACTCTTGGAATGACTTACCGGAGGCGAGGTCTTCACCCGTTGAACTCGTTCCATTCATCTCTTTCGAGGATGCCTTTAATGCATCGTCAAAAATTCTTTGGGATCGAATCATTCCCGTATCCGAGTCGAGGTCGTTGACCGTTCCAGAAAGCAAAACCTTTTTCAATTCTTGTGGCATGGTGGGGTCAGATGAAATCTGCGGACTGCCTGCCATGACTTCAACGACCGCTTCATAGAGTTTTGGTGATCGCCAGGCGATGAAAAAGCCGAACAACCCTGCGATTATTGCGGCAAATAACGTTCTTCGAATATGGACTTTTAACATTCGCTTTGACTTTCCCTATAATAACAATTGGCAAAATTTGAACCAATCGCCCAATCTTTGACTAACCTTCTAACATTATTGATCATTTCAGGGTTCCAAACCCGCCACGAACCCAGTATTAGTCCTAGCAATTTTACCTGCGAGTTCGTTTGATTCAATTCCTTAACGAATGGTTCCCAACAGTTCTGATACGGATTCAAACACTAGAATCGCGAAATGTCGGCTGAATTGACCAGAGCCAAAGCAACGCAATTGTCCTTATCCATGACTTTGATACGCCGCGAATCCGGAAAGCCAGTCCGCTTATGGTTGATGAGCAGCAGGTAAATCGGCTGACCTCTAAAGCTGCGACTCTGTTTGTAATCTACTTCGATTCGGTCGAGACTCTTGTCCAATTGTTCGGCGTCGGATCGGCCCTCGCTCTCGCTCGCGACAAAGTCCAGAATCGGATTTCCAGGCTTTACGACTATCGGCTGTTGAGTTGGAAACATGTAAATACCCGGCATGATCAGCGGCTTTTGGGTCATGGCAAAATACGAGACCATTCGCAAACCAGGGTTCCAAGTCGTGCGGTCAAATGATGCTTCAAGGTTCAAATCGACTGTTACAACCAATGAACCCGCTGGGATCGCGTTCACCATTTTCTCGACTTGAATTGCTTCACGATTTCCTGCAGTTAGGTGGTTGTCGATTGGAATCAAGAGTCCAAGCCCGATCGCAAATAACACGCCCACCCGGGCCATTTCCATGGCTTTACTCGAGCTTTGTTTCCAAACGGTGAGAGCGAATAGAAACGCAAGGCCGATCGGCACAATTCGTCCATCCAGGTTCATGACGAGTTCCAGCCCATAGGGACAGATCAAGAACAAAACCAGAAAGAACAAGATAACTGGTATGTCGTCGCGCCGTAATTTGACAACCCGAAAAACGAATAGCAGTGCCAAAACACCAAACAGGATCGATGTACACAAATAAAGCTTTGGGCCAACCTCAAACGCTGACCGGATTAACCAAAGCTTGTTCAATGGCGTAGTAAATCTCCACTGCTTCGTCTCCGACGCAACTGAACCTATTTTAAACAGGACTCCAACCAATAGCGTCAGCACGGTCGAGACCGTTAGGGTCGCCTTTCCGACAGGAGTTTTTCGCTCGACAAAGCCTTTATAGAACATCAAGGCGAGGATGATGAGGCTGACCATCATGTGCCCAAAATATGTGAGCAGAACCGTGATGAACAAAAAAAACATCCGATTCTTTGGAGCTTCAATCATCTCGGCATAATAATAGATTAGGGGGATGAAGGATGCGGCGAACGCAAAATTGAGATAACCCATCAGCACCGAGACATTGAAGAACATCAACGGGGCAAAAAAGATTACGGGCGAACAGCGGCCATCATTTCGACGCACTGACAACCGATATATTCCCAAAGACCATGCTCCGAGGGCGATCAATAGCAACCCGTGAACCACCAGTGCAGGATCGATAAACCGTCCCAGAACGGTCGAAATGATATCGACACCTAGGTTTGGCGTGAGTCCAAAATGAACAGAATAAAGGTCCTTCGTCGATGCCAAGTCGGCATCGCGAGTTAGGAGATAGTATCGGGACAGGTGATTTGGCAGGTCATGTAAAGGCAAATACTTTGTATAAAAGAGTCCACAAACACAAAAGGCTACGAGTGACCAGTAAAACCTGGCATAAAACAAGTTTGGCAAAGGTGCCGACTCTTGACGACTTTCGGGGGGCATGCTCGGTTTTAGTATGCGCCCTTACCTGTGACGACGGCAACTGGCGTAAGCCACACGATTTTGATGTCGGTGCCAAAGCCGATCTCGTCGACATACTTCAAGTCCAACTCGATCATTTCGTTGAACGGCAAATCGCTGCGCCCCATTACCTGCCAAAAGCAGGTCATTCCTTGAGGAACTTCCATCCGCCGCCGTTCTGTATCTGTCAATTTATCGCCCTGGTGTACGGGCAGCGGGCGGGGGCCGACGAGGCTCATATGGCCCAGAAAAACGTTGATTAGCTGAGGAAGCTCGTCGATGCTAAATCGGCGCATGAAGCGACCGATGGGAGTAACCCGTGGGTCATTCTTCATTTTGAAAATCGCTCCATCCTTTTCGTTGTGATTTTCTTCAAATTCTGCTTGCCGAGAGTCCGCATCAACGTACATGCTGCGGAACTTCAAGAAGTGAAAAATCTCGCAGTGATGGCCGTATCTTTGGCTCTTGTACACAACTGGCCCTGGCGAGAAAAGGTAGATGAGGACGGAAACAATCAGGAACGGAATGAATAGGATTAGGAGCAAGAAACCAGCAGCAACTGCATCGAGCACTCGCTTTAGACGCAAATACCCGGCTGCATTCAATGCTTTTGGCTCCGCTTTTAGATCGTTTTCGATGACGATCACTTCATTCCCGCTTGTACGAATCATACTTTACCAGCCTAAAAAAACAGGCAACATTGCCAAAGCTCAACGATGAGCTAAAAATATATTTGGTCAATTTCTTGACCGAAGTCACTCTACTGTAACCGATTTAGCAAGATTGCGAGGTTGATCGATGTCGCAGCCATTCAACTTTGCCACATGGTAGGCAAACAATTGTAGCGGGATGATTGCTAACAAGGCATTAAGGAACTCGAATTTTGTCTTGGGAATCTTAATCACGTGTTCGGCAACTTGATCCATTAATTCGTCTTCCGATGTTGTGATTGCAATGATTCGTCCGCCTCGGGCTTGAACCTCCTTAATGTTTGACACCACTTTGTCGCGAATGTTCGGGTCGGTTGCGCCAAAAATTGAAACCACGTTCTCGGTGACTAGGGCTAAAGGTCCATGCTTCATTTCGCCAGCCGGATATTCCTGGGTCGGGATGTAGGCAATCTCCTTCAGTTTCAATGCTCCTTCCATCGCTACAAAGGCATCCGCGCCTCGGCCCAAGAAGAAACAAAGCGGCATGTCCTTGTACTCTTCTGCAAGCTTTTCAATTTGCGGCTCCAACTTAAGACACTCCGCCATTAGCTCGTCCATTCGCCCAATTTCCGAAATCCACTCATCAATTCGGACTCCGGGTACCTCTTGAACCTGGGCGATATACAAAGCGAGGAGGGCAAATACCATCACCTGAGCGGTGTAAGCCTTGGTACTCGCAACCGAGATCTCTGGTCCGGCCTGGGTAAAAATCGTTCGGTCGCATTCGCGCGAGATGGCTGAACCAACGACATTGACGATTCCCAATGTTCGGATTCTTCTCTGCTTACAAAGTCTCAGTGCTGCAAGGGAATCAAGGGTCTCTCCGCTTTGGCTTACGAAAATTGCCAGCGACTTGGGTGAAAGTACCGGATCGCCGTAACGGAATTCCGACGAGAAGTAAACGTCGGTAGGCAATCGCAAGGCACTCTCAAACAGGTGCTTGCCCATCAGTCCGGCATGATATGCCGTTCCGCACGCGATGATATTCACTCGGTCGATCTCGTTCCAAACATGATCGCCAAAGATGCCTTCCAGTCGAATCTTGCCTTTCTCGTCGATGCGGCCCGTCGTGACCTGACGCATAACTTGAGGCTGTTCGTGGATCTCCTTTCGCATGAAGTGCTCGTACCCACCGCGCTCGGCGGCATCGATATCCCAATCGATATGAGTAGGTTCAATGGCTAATTCTTTACCATCTCCATCAATGAGCCGGATCCGTTCTTTGGTCAAAATTGCGATCTGATTCTCCTCCATAATCACGACCTCTCGGGTGTATGGCAACAACGCGGGGATATCCGACGCCAACATGTTCTCGCCAATTCCAATGCCAAGGACTAATGGCGACGAGTTTCTTACGCAAACGATCTTGCCTGGCTCGCTAAGGCTCATCACGACGAGGGCGTAGGCCCCGCGCAGTTTCTTGACTGCTTTCCGGACGGCTTCCTCGAGGGGAACTCCGTCGGTATATTCTCGGCCAATGACGTGAGCGGCCACTTCGGTGTCGGTCTGCGATGAAAATTTGTGAGAGTGAGCGACCAAGTCTTGCTTCAACTCAAGGTAGTTCTCGATGATCCCGTTGTGGATGATCGCGATCCGCTCGAATCGGTCGTAGTGGGGGTGAGCGTTTTCGTCGGTTGGTCCGCCGTGAGTGGCCCATCGGCTATGGGCGATTGCTAGCTCGGCGTGTTTTGGAGAATCGTGAAGGACCTTGCCAAGTTCGGAAAGCTTCCCCGCCTTCTTGGTGACTTGGATGCTTCCTCCGTCCAGATAGGCAATTCCTGCACTGTCATAGCCACGATATTCGAGCCGCTTGAGTTGGTCAAAAACAACGTCAACCGCGTTCTTTGGTCCGACATATCCGGCGATTCCACACACCTGTAAAGTGTACCTACCCCTGCGCGAAGCCGGAAAGCCGGGAGGCTTTTTGAAAATAAGCCTAAAAGGTTCTTAGCTTCTTTGCTTATTCCGTTTTTCTGCGTCCTCCGCTTCTTGGCTTCCTATGTTTTTCGCAATCGCGTCATCGCAACCGTAGTGAACACCGCCGCAAAGCCGCACAACCACGCCACCGGAACAAGGGTTCCTGCGAGTCCACTGCCGCGCGTCATCACCGCATCCACCCCATCGACGGCCCATCTAACTGGAATAATCGCCGAAACGGTTTGCACCGCTTTGGGCATCATGGACATTGGGAACCACGCTCCACCCAGCATCGACATCATCAATACTGCAAGCACAGAAAGACCTCGGCTTTGCGCTTCGGTCTTGCCGAGAGATGCGACGAAAAGTCCGAATCCACCAGTCATGAGCGCAGCCGCAAGTGTGACCAGAACCAGTCCCAGCCAACTGCCCTCAACTCGAAAACCAAAGACCGCCATCCCGAAAAGCATGACTCCTGAAAAGACAAAGAACGCAATTGCCCACGACCCGAGTCCTTTTCCAAGCACGAGTGATGTGGAGGCAACCGGCGCCGCCTTCATCCGCGTCCAGACCCCAGTTCGACGGTCGCGCAATAAGCCCATCGCCGCATCGATGCCAAAGAACATGATCCCCTGCACCGCCATTCCACCAAAGATGTGGGCTCGAGTGGCGTTTTTATCTGCATCGGACGAACTCGAAGCAGTCATCGAGGTCGCCTTGATCTCAAACGGCTGCTTCATGCCACCGCCATTCTCGGTTGAGCCCGCCACGCTTCCACTCCGATTAAGTTGGGACATCTCGTCTATCATTCGCTGCCAACTTTCCTTTCGCTTCGGGTCGGTTTCCGCGCTCATCGCAAGTTGCATGTTGTTAATCGCGCCGTCACCCGACATTCCAGCTCGCGAAATTTCTTGCATAAGGGTTTGCATCAATGCGCCCTGCACCACCTGACGTTCGATGCTCTTGACCGGATCGTAAAGTTCCTCGATCTGGGGAGGATCGCCGGCGAACAGCGCAGTTTTAGCTTTTTCCGCAAACCCTTTTGGAAAAACGACGGCGACGCTTTTCTTGCCTTCTTTCACTGCGGTTTCGGCCGCCTTTCGATCGGTAACCTCAATAGCGATTGCATCGCTGGACTTCAGCTTCTCGATCATCTGGGTGGTGATCGGGTCGTTATCTTCGTTCACGACCAACACCGCAATTTTGGTCGCTGCTTTGGGGTCGCTCGCTCCGCCGCCCATCACAAATGTGAAGAAGGAGGCGATGGCGATGGGAACCATGAAACTGATGAGCATGCCCTTTCGGTCGGCGGCGAAAAGACGGAGATCTTTTAAGGCAATGGCAAGTATGTGCTTTAACATTAGTCCCTCAGAGATTTCCCGGTGCTTTGAAGGAACACCTGTTCAAGTGAGCCGCGCTCGACCCGAAGGTCTTCGAAAGCAATATTATTTTGTTGAAGACGGTTCACAGATTCGGCGATGGCCCGGGCATAGTTAGTCGGCAGCATTTCAATGGTGTTATCCATGCGAATGACTTTGCCAAAGGCTGGCTCATTGAACAGTTTGTCGACTTGCTCCGTCGTCTCCGCGTCGCTGAACGCGAAGGTGAGTTTAAATCTTGATTCGAGAGTGCCGAGCAGTTGTTCAAGCGTTCCTTCGATCATCACTTTGCCGTTGTCGATGATCGCGATTTGGTCGCACATACGCTCGATCTCCTCCATATAGTGGCTGGTGTAAATCAGCGTCATTCCGTCGGCTTTCAATTTTTCCAGCACGTCAAAAATGGCGTTCCGACTTTGGGGGTCGACGCCAACGGTTGGCTCATCAAGGACGAGAAGTTTCGGTTTATGAATCAGTGCTACTGCGATATTAAGTCGGCGTTTCATGCCGCCGGAAAAGTCTTTTATCGGTTCATTGGCCCGATCTTTGAGTCCAACGATGTCCAGGACTTCGTTCGCTCTCGCCTCCATTTCGGCTTTATCGACTCCGTAGAGCGATGCAAAGAAAGAAAGGTTCTGATGACAGTTAATTTCATCGAAGAGGGCGATTTCTTGGGGAACATAGCCGATCTTCTGTCGGATCGGATCAGTCTCCGATTTGATAGCTTGACCATCGATGAGGACTTGGCCCTGGTCAGGGTTGAGCGTGCCCACAATCATCGAGATCGTGGTCGACTTTCCCGCGCCGTTAGGGCCGAGGAGTCCGAAGCAAGTTCCCTGCTTGACTTCGAAACTGACTCCATCTACCGCCTTGATCTCGTCAAACGACTTGACTAACGACTGAACCACAACCACGCAGATTGGTACGAAACAGCAAGTACGAAAGTTGCAGGTTAGTTTGCAGTCGAGAGTTTGGAGTTAAGAGTTTATTTCTCCTAACTCCAAACTCTCGGCTCCTAACTATTCCATCACAACATTGATAGCATCCACGACCTGCTGAACATCCGGCAGCGCCGCGTATTCGTAAATCGGGTTATAGCCAACGTGGACATCGTCTCGGCAGACTAGCTGCGGTGGCGACAGGAACAAGTTAAATCGCTCGGGCTTGCTGACCATGTTGCTGATTATGCTCTCACCAAATCCGCACGTCTTCGTATCTTCGTGGACTACAACCAGCCGTCCGGTCTTATCGACCGACTTCGTGATCGTTTCGTAGTCGCATGGCACAATCGAGATCAGGTCGATGATTTCGCACGAAACGCCAGACTTTGCAACCGCTTCTTCTACCAATTCGATGGTGTTGCCATAGGTTACGATGGTGACATCTGAACCTTCAGCCACTATTCGCGCCTGTCCAAACGGAACGGGCTTGATGTCAGTCACTTCGCGTTGCATGCGAAAAATATGTTTGGGAATCAAAACGAACGAAGGATCGTCGCCATGGATGCTTGTCCAAAGGATCCCCGCCGCGTCCTCCGGCGTGCTTGGAATTGCAACCCGCAACCCAGGAACGTGAGCCAAGGAAGCTTCGTTCGACTGGCTGTGCCACAAAGAACCGCCCGGCAAATACGCGCCATAAGGGGCGTAAATGGTGATCGGACACTTCCATTCGCCAAAGGATCGCCATCGGAGCGTCGACATGTTTGCGACGATCTGGTTCCAACCTGGCGAGATGAAGTCGATGAATTGAAGTTCGAACACGGGGCGCCAGCCATATGCGGCCATGCCGATTCCGACACCCATGAGGGTTGCTTCGGCGAGTGGTGAGTTGAAAACTTGCTTGGGGAACGACTCGCTGAGCCCTTTGGTTACTCCGAACACGCCACCCTTCGGATCTTCGATATCTTCACCAAAGAAGACAATCTTCGGATCGTTCTCAAGTGACTTTGTGAACGTCTGGTTGATGCTGGTGACCATCGTCATTCGACCGGGAGCGATTGGTGGTGCTTCGGCAACACAGGCTGCGCCCCAGCAGTCTTTCATCACTTCTTCGGCCAGCGGATCGTCTAACTTTTCTGCCTTTAAGTAGTCCTTATCGACTGAATCGGCGATCTCATCTTGAATCTTTAGGAACGACTCTTCCGTCAGCGTTCCTTCCGAAATGAGTTCTTCTTTGAGGAGCCGAATCGGGTCTCGGTGAGTCATCTCTTCGATTTCGTCGAGATCTCGGTAAACCCGGTGGTCGTCAGAGGAAGTGTGAGAAGACAAGCGGTCGAGATCGACCCACATCATCGTCGGACCATCGCCTTTGCGTGCCTTGTCGATCGCTTTCTTTCCGGCCTCAAAAACCTCACTCGTATGGCGACCGTCAACCTTCACGTAGGAATTCTCGTCTACGATTCCCAAATGGAAAGGAAGAAATTTCTCGGTCGGAGTCGAAATTCCGTATTTGTTATCTTCAACAACGAAAATTACAGGCAGGTTTTCTTGAACCGCGAAGTTCCATGCTTCGAAGAACTCTCCCTGACGCGATGATGCGTCGCCGACCGTCGCGATAACCACAGAATCTTTTCCATCAAGCTTCATTGCCCATGCGGTACCACATGCAGGTAAAAGGTTCGCCGCGGTGATCGTGCATACGCTAACAACGTTGTGCTTTCGGCTGCTGTAGTGGCCCGGCATTTGTCGCCCGCCGCTACTGCTTTCTCGCTTAGCGAAGTAGGCCACGGCGAGTTCATAGGTGGATAGGCCCCGGCCAAGCATCAAGCCACGGTCACGATAGTAAGGGTAAATGTAGTCATCTTCCCGCAAAGAAAGAGCCATTGCCCCCAGCGCCTCGTGCCCCATTCCAGAGACTTGGAACCAGCCTTTGCTCTGTCTAAGAAGAATGCCCTCTCGTCGGTCACCCTCACGGCTCATCATCATGAGTCGGAGAAAATCGAGTTTATTGAGCACGTTAGATGCCTGAATTGTTGACATAAATCTGCTTTCCATTTCGCCGTTGAAAGGATCGACAGGGGTTGCCTGTCGCCTTCCTATTGTACCGCTTTCATTAATGACGCCTAGTTTGGCGGAGGTTGACTTTTGTCGTTAAATTCTTTGAAAAGTTCTTCGGTTTGTTTCTTAACCTTGTCTCGAAAATCTTGAGGCATCTCGCCGTACGGTGCGGTCTTGACGGTTTCTTTTTCAAAGAAAAAAGTATAGGAGAATGGACGGTTCAGGGTTGATCGAAAAGAAATCGTGACGGCATCGCCAGCCACTAGGGTGACCTTGCGTTCATTGAGCTTCTTTTCAACCATCGGCCATGTGTCTCCATACCACGTGACATTCCTGCTCGCCATTTCCGGGTCCATAGCTAACGGCGCTATCTCTGAAAATATGATTCGTTGGGCGGGTTCAATTTTGGTAGTCACGTCTCGTATTTGCTCTCGGCCACTTGGTCCGAAGTAATAGCCAAGCGTCTCATCATTTGGAAATGTTTCGGAGAATTCAAAGCTCGAGTTGGTACGACCATGGAGCAGGGTATCTCCAAATAGGCCGTTTCTCGTACTCTGCAACCGATTGATCGTTGTGCCATTGTTTCGGTCGATTAGTTCGAGCCCTTGAAGCGTCGGTAGGAGAGGATAGATTTCGAGAAATAGCTCGGGAATTTTTCTTTGCTGGGCAAGGGTGCCTGCTAAGTAGGTCAACAACTCAAAGTCGCTTTGTAGTCCACTCTCAGCAACCCAGTGGGCATAACGGTCAATGATAATTGAGCAGTCAAGTTCTTGCCTGATCCCGGCAACCTGTTGCTCGAGCACACGACAATCTTCTGATCTTGGCAAGAATGGCGGCAGGACCATCACAATTTGATCGCATTCGAACGCCCGATACCCGAGCGAAGTGAGATAGGATTCGGCGGTTCCTCCTTGCCTCACAAAATTGACGATTTCAAAGTCGTTGGCGAGTATGGCAACTGGCTTCTGATTATTTGGATCCCGGTTGAAATAGTGCTGCTTGAACCACCGTAGCAATCCAGCTTTGTCGATTTCACGCCAGTCAAACTCCTTCGTCTTAACCCCGTCACGGGGAATGCCATCCGATATTTCGCCTGCCTTTAAGATTCTTTTCTTGTCGGCTCCCAAGCAGTCGAATGAATTCCCAGGGATTGGACTGCTGGGATCAAAATCGTTAAACATCACCTTTTGCAACTCAAGGGACTTTCCTAACGAATCATGTATCGAAAGATAGGTCACGAAACGTGTGTCGATCTTTCGAATGAGAATATATAGTCTCAGGTCCGGCTTCCGCCACTTCTTCTCAGCACCTTCGTATAATTTATTTGCAAGAATTGTCGAGCTTGGCGACAGACCAGACGCACCTGATTTGTCGATGTAGATCCATTTCCCTCCAATCAGTCCATTGAGCGGAAACGATTCCGGATTAAGGTCAACAAGGAGCTTTTTGAGGTCGCTTTGCGGTCCCGTCGCAAGCTGAAGTTTCCAGTTCGCCAGCAACTTGGTCTGAGACTCGCCCTGACCCTTTTCTGATTCATGAGCGAGATCGGAAGCCCGCCAAGCTGTAAGTTTTTTGCATTCGGATGCCAACTTTGCTTTCGAAGTTTCATCCCACTGCCCCAAAAGAATCCACCGATGTTTAGCGGCCAGAGTTCGTTCGCGGCCAGATATGTCGGCAGCCCTTAAGATATCTGCACTCGTCGTGATTGCCTTTTGCTGAGAGATCAAAAGTAGCAATGGTAGCAGAGCAATCATGGCTTTACAACTTCACAATTTCGCCGGAAATAGTGATCCCTTCTCCGCTGGGCTTTCCATCGGCTTTCGGGTCTCCGGCAGCATTCTTCTTGGTGTCCTTCGACTCAAAAATCAAAATGGTTTTGGGGTCTTTGATGTCGCCTTTATACTTGCCTGCAACCGCAGTGTTGATTGCAAAGCCAAATTGATCCGGGGTTGTATCGAGGTCGGGCCGCTTCAGCTTTTTCTCAGCTTCGCCCTTTTTCAGGTTCTGGGTCTGCAATCGAATCAACAAGTCGTCCATCCACTTCTCAGCCTTGGGGTACGAATCCTCGGACGAGTGGTACAGGTCGGCGGCGGTCTGCATCGCTTTGAGTCGATCCCGAATATCTCCTTTGTAAGCCTCAGTACCTGAGACATCCTTTTGAGTCAAAACTCCTACGAGTGAACGGAGCGCCTTGCCCTCGGGAGTGAACCAGCCGATCCCACAGCCAATAACCAGAACAACCAGGGCTCCTCGGGCAATCTTCTTTCCTTTCGACATATAGGTTCATTGTATCGCAGGCCAAAATCCTACTTCAACAAAGAAATGATCTGATAGAATTCGGGAGTTACTTGCACGCCTCCATTTTCGTCCATCAAGATTGCATACTTCATCACAATTTTTTTCTCTCCCAAAAAAACGTCTCTGCTTCCGAGACATGCCTTTAGGATCGACTTACCCAGAATTACCGAGAAACGCGAATTGTCGTCTTCATATTCTAAGACTGCATTTTGCTTGGTCGGATCAAAGGCTGTATACGAATTATCAATATTCAACTCCTTAACCGCTTGATATTGCATAAGCGCAAACACCCTGGGCGAGTTACTCTCCGTAAACTTCAAGCACTCCTTGATTTCCAAATTCTCCTTACTTGCTCTGAGAATGCATGAGAATGAGACTTCACATCGTGTACCGATGACGTCGACCGTATCCGAATCCAAGGACATCGTGTTGCCCAACGAAAATCCAGAACTCAACACGTTGTTATTCCACTGAGCACGTTGGCCCTTTTGAAATTCTTGACCTTCCTTCCGCCAAATCGCATGAATGGAAACTTGAGAGGCCGAAGAATCAAACATGTCACAGCCAAACCTAAGTCGGTCTCCTTTTTGATATAGGTTTACGGGCTTAAACTCGCTGAGGCTTGCGACGTTGGCCCGAATTATGGCTTGCAGGTCTGCTCTTTCGTCTGGTCTGGCGAATCCCGACCCCAAAGTAATCCCAACAAGTGATATCCAAAGTATTTTCGTATGATGATTTTTCATTACATTTTCTTGTGTTGTTTTGGATTTATTGCAATCTCATAGGCAGGCAGCCAACCAACGCCAGCCGAAGATGCTAAATTGGAGGTGTTGTTGTGCGTCCACAATTCGTCCCAAGCTAATCCACCGTATGGAAACTGATACCCATTGTGGAAGTAGAGGGGCATTAACCAGCTCGTGTAATCACATTCAAGCCACGGATTTCCATACCAATCATAGGCATAAGCACTGGTTGCATCATAATATGAGCTCGCAAGCCGGAGAGGCGAATGATAGCCGAATATCTCCTGCTGCCAAGGTGTACTGACTTGTTCAGCCGCTTTTAAAGATTGCGTGACAATATAGCCATCATACCAATCTGAACCAAATTGTCTGTTTGGTACTTCCATAATCATTGTGTCCCCTTCCATTCCTTGCGCTTCCAAAGCGGTCCAAAGTAATGTAGACACATCGTCGCACATCATGTTGTGGAAATTTGAGGCACCTACTGACCCAGCTGGGTATTGACCAAAAAAAGTATACCAATTATCAATGCCGATACCAATATCAGGATCTAAAGATCCTCCTCCTCCCAATCTTCCTTCGCTTCGACATATCCTTTATTGTATCGGACGAATTACGGATAGTATTGTTCAAGAATCGCCCACAAGCCGAAACGCACCGCCGACAGTCCGCTAGCTGAGTGAAGAAACAATATCAATGAATTCTTGGGTCACCTTGATGATGCCATTCTCATCCATTAAAATTGGATCTTTCATGGTTGTTTTCTTGGAACCGACAAATACGTCTTTGCTACCAAGGCAGGCACTTAACGTCTGCTCGCCTTTCCTTATGATGAATTTTGATTGATCGTCAGCAAATATAAGCTCAAGGCTAAGGTTTTTCGCATCAAAACTGGAATACGTACCATCCAATTCTAATTCTCTAAGTGCTTGGAATTGCATTAGCGCAAAGACCTTGGGCGCATTGGCCTCACAGAACTGAATTTGTCTTTTCGAATCCATTTCCATTCGGTTCTCCCGGAGAATATTTGAAAATGTAACCTCGCAATTATTGCCAATAATATCGATTGATCCGTTATTTCTTGACATGGTGTTGCCTAGGGTAAAACCGAATTCAAGCTGATTATTTCCCCAACTTGGACGCGAATGACGATCAAACTCTACTTGCTTTTTAAAAATAATAAGCTGAATTGAAACCTGTGAAAAGGACTTATCAAGAAAGTCGCACATCAGTCGACCAGACCAATTCTTCTGGACATTATTTTTTGGCTCGAAGTCCTTTAGTGCTAAGACATTTCCGCGAAGAATCTTGACCAAATCTTGATGAATTTGGAATTTTTTATACCCCATAATGCATAGAGCGGTGAGAACCACAGTACCAAACAAACTTATGTTCTTCTTCATATTCTTCAATTCCCAGGATCCTGTATGTGCCCTTTGGGATTTATCGCTAGGATCACTGGGGCGACCCAGCCGACCGAAGGGTCTGAAGCATAATATTGGTTGGTCCCAATGGCCCAAACCTCATTCCATGCCAGCCCACCATTCGACACTTATTGTATCGGAATTTAGGTTCATCTGTCACAATACAAGCTGTGGCTGTGCCGATCGATCTTCCAAAAGTGAGCCTGATTTTGGCGCCAACCCCGCTCCATCGATTAGATAGAATGTCCGATCGACTTGGCATTGACCTTTGGATCAAGCGGGACGACCTGACTGGGTTCGCGATGGGCGGGAACAAGGGTCGAAAACTGGAATACCTCATGGGCGAGGCGTTGGCACAGGGCGCAAACACTATCGTGACGTGCGGCGGAGCCCAATCCAACTTCGTGCGCCAGCTCGCCGCAGCCTGTTCGCGGTTCGGCATCCGGTTCATCGCGGTTGTCATGCCGCTTCCGTACGAATTTGAGCCCGTCGAGGGAGGTCTAAAGGCTTCGGGCGGAAATATCTTGCTGGATGAAATCCTTGGGGCGGATATTCGCATCCTTCCCAACGGGACCTGGGACCACCTGTTCGCCGAAACGTCAAAGGTCGCCGAAGAGTGCCGAAGCGCAGGAGCCAACGTTTACGAAATTCCGATTGGCGGAAGTTCTCCTCAAGGGGCGTATGCGTTCTACGAAGCCGGCAAAGAATTGCTGGACCAGGACTCGCGCTTCGACCTGGTTATCGGCGCAAGTTCTTCTGGCTCGACCCAGACAGGGCTAACCTACGCTTTACACGGCACGGGAATTCCGTTTCATGGCATCGCATGCGATCCCGAACCGGAAATGGTTCTCGAATTCGCCACCCTCGCAGCTGGTGTCGACGAAATCACGGGGATGAACCTCAATCTCAAACCGGAGGCATTCACTTTTGATCTTCGTTTCGTCGGTCCCGGTTACGGAGTGCCCAGCGAAGGTTGTATGGATGCTATTCGACTATTGGCTCAAAAGGAAGGCATCTTTCTTGACCCGGTCTACTCGGGCAAGGCGTTTCATGGCCTGATCGAGATGGCCCAAGCTGGGGAAATCAAGGGTCGCGTCTGCTTCTGGCACACGGGTGGAAGTCCGGCGTTGTTTGCTATGAGTTAAGAGAGGGCGCTTCGCCTCAGCGTGCGAAGCGTTTAGCGCAACAGATTTGCTAGCAGCTTGAGGCTAGCAGCTGTTTTCACGCGTCGCGTAATCCCTTGGCCCAACGAAAGAGCAAATAAATCCCAATCGACAATACGAGTTCGAGAAACATTGCCCCGGCAGACATATCCATACCTGGGTTCTTCCGCGTTAATGACGAATGTAACCAGTAATGCAACGAGCAAATATAAAAAGGGCGCGAATCAATCGCGCCCTTTTCCTGTAAGTGGGACTTACCTAGCTCGTCACTTCAACCGGAGCGCTTGACTCATCGTGGCTCAATATTTCAGAACCGGGGTTGAATCCGTCCGGACCGCCGAACGGCATCGGCTTCTTCATCCACTTGGCGAACAAGTTCGACAAGTCATCGAAGATTGTGTATGAACACGGAATGACGACCAGAGTCAGCAGCGTCGAAAGGATGATTCCCCCCAGAACGATGATGAAGATGCTTTGTCGGAACTCCGAGCCGCGACCAAGACCGATAGCCACTGGAAGCGATCCACATATCAACGCAAGCGTCGTCATCATGATTGGACGAAATCGGGTCGGCCCCGCCTCAACAATCGCATCGTGCCGATTCCGGCCCCGTTCACGAAGCGTATTCGTAAAGTCGACCAGCAGAATCGCGTTCTTACCAACCAAGCCAACCAGTGCGATAACTCCCAAGAACCCGATAACTGAGAACGAGTTGTCGGTCAAGATCAGAGCAAGCAATGCACCAACCATCGCCTGAGGCTGAGCCAACTGAATGATCATCGGATACAACCAGTTGTTATACAGAGCCGCCAGAACCGCATAAACCGAGAAGATACCAATCGCAAACGCGGTGAAAAGGAAGACCATTTCGCGTTGCTGGGCGTCTTGTTCACCCAAAAGCTTGAACTTAACATTTGCAGGAACTAAGTGCTCCTTCTCAACCCATTTCGTGATATCGCCTGCGACAACACCGTTGGAGAACCCAGGGAGCAAGTCCGCCGTGACTTGTATTTCTTCAGCTCGGTCACGGCGATTAATTGCCGTCAAACCAGGTTGCTCATCGAGCGTCGCCAGTTGGCCAACGTACACGGGTCTCCCTTGATTGAATCGTAAAGGAACCATCGTTAGTGTTTCTGGATTGTCGCGATCAACGTAATCCAACATGACGCGGACGCCATATTCCCGGCCATTGACGCGCAATTTATTGTCGTCATTACCTTGATACAAGGCTCGCACCGCCGCACCAATCGACGCCGCATCCATATTCATGTCGGCAGCCTTTCGGTAATCCGGGCGAATTTGCAGTTCTGGCTTTCCAGATTTGACGCTGACGTCAGGGTTCAATATTCCTGGGATTGCGCCGCCCGCCAAACGGTCACGAATGTCCGCCGCAGTACGGGTTAGCAATTCTCGGTCATCCGACCGAAGCGCAATTTGAACCGCACGTCCGAATGCAAAGCCAGATACCCCGGCAATTCGAACATCGGCACCCGGAATCTTTCCGATTGCCTTCGTCAGGTCGGCAACGATTGAGTTGCCTTTGTTGTCGCGAAGCTTCTCTTTGTTGCCGCTGAGCTTATCGATTGTTGATCGCTTCTCGAAAAGTTTGCCCGTGACTTGGCCAAAGTTTGAGTTCGACGTATCGCCACCAAAGGCAGTTCCCGACTGCTTTCCAACTTCGGTCAAAGTAAATTGAATGTCCGGGTGCTTAATAAAGACCGCCTCAACCTGCCGAGCGACCGCGTCGGTCTGAGCAAGACTCGATCCAACTGGAAGTTCAATCGAGGCTCGAACTTGAACCGCGTCGGTTGGGGGCAAGAATCCAAACTTAAAGATCGGCTCTTTCTTCCAGTGGCCATAGCCTAATCCAATAACGGCAATAGTTGGGAAGACGAGTCCGAAGAGCAATCCGCCCCAGATTGGCCGCATCGAGAATCCTTTGAAGAGTCCCCAGATCGAACCAACGATGCCATTCAACGTGAGGAACAACAAAATTGCGATAACCGGAGCCAGCTTGGCATCCGGAAGCTTTCCTGAAGCAGCCATTCCAATCGCTAACACAAGCCCAAGAACGCCTGTCACCCAGCCAACCTGTTTTGGAACGACGCCTTTCATCAACGCACCCATTCCAACCGACACAATTCCGAGCCAAAGGTAAACCATTTGGATGGGCATGGTCGTCTTAATTGCTGACCTGATGTCGGGTGCGGCAGAACCAGCAATCAGCATGAAGACCGAGATGAGAACAGTATTTCCGGCGATGAACGTGAACCAGCGATGGCTCAGCGCCCACTCAAGAACTCGTCGGTAGCCTTGCTCAAACCGGGCAAAGCGATTCTCAAACGCAGTAGCAAATTTCCCTTGACTATGTTCGACATCTTCACCGCGTCGGAACCATCGTGAGGCCAGAAGTGGCGTGAGGGTAAACGACACGAACAGGGACGTCAAAACCGCAAAGACGTAAGTGATCGCCAGCGGCTTGAAGAACTGACCAGCGATGCCGCCAGCAAATCCGACCGGAAGGAATACAACGACGTCAGCAAGGGTAATTGCCAAGGCTGCCGTGCCGATTTCGTTTCGACCATTAATCGCTGCTTCACGTGGATCTTCGCCCAACTTGAGGTGCCTAAATATGTTTTCTAAGACGACGATGGCGTCATCGACAAGAACACCAATAGCGAGCGACATTCCCAACATTGACAGTGAGTTGACGGTGAAGCCAACCGCTTTCATCGCGATAAACGCGGCAAACAAACAGGTCGGAATTGCCAACGCAACAATAAGGGTTCCCCGCAAGTCATGCAAGAAGATGTAGACGATAAGCGCAACCAGGATAATGCCAAAGATAAGCGAAAACGTAACGTCATTCAGCGACTCGTCGACCAAAATCGACTCGTCGTACTGGGTCTTAAATTTGATCGGAAACTGCTTCTCGAGAACTGGCATCATCGCCTTGATGGCGGTGTTGACCTCGAGCGTATTACCTTCCTTCGTTTTTTGAACCGAAAGAGCAACCGTGTCATCGCCATTCAATCGAGCAATTCGGGTTCGCTCTTTAATCGTGTCTTCGACGTCGGCAACTTCGGTAAGCGGGATTTGCTTAGCCTTCGCGTTCGGATTGCTCGTGTCGGGAACCTTCACCACGATCTGCTTGATCATGTTGACGCTCGTAAAGTCACTCTTGACCCGAACCGAGATATCTCGTCCGCCCGTAACAAACTTACCGCCCGGAATATTGGCGTTTGCGTACTGAACCGCGGTCAAAACATCGCTCACTCCAACGCCATACTGAAGCAACTTATCTTTCTTGAGTCGAACTTGGATTTCGCGAACGTCACCGCCGCTGACGTCAACCGTAGCGACTCCGTTTACTTGGCTAAATTTATCGACAATTTTGTCTTCGATCAGGTCTCGGAGCTGCTTACTAGAAAGCGTAGGGCTGCTCACGGCCAAGTTCAAAATCGGCTGGGCCGAGTTATCAAACTTAGTAACCGTTGGCTTCAAAGCATCTTTCGGCAAGCTGTTTGAAATCGAATCAACCTTGGTTCGAACGTCGTTGAGGGCAACGTCGGTCGAGACACCAAGCTCAAGCGAAATAACCACCGCGGAAACGCCTTCTTGGGAAATACCCTGAACTTCGCGGATGCCGCTGACGCCCGAAACCGCTTCCTCAACCTTTCGGGTGATGAGTTGGTTAATATCGTCAGGACCAGCACCTGGGTAGGTGGTCTGAACGGTGATGGTGCCAAAGTTAACTTCCGGATTATTTTCCTTCCGCATTCCTTTGAACGAGAGCGTTCCGATAAGGATCGCCGAGATGACGAGAATAAAGATCAGGACTGGACGAGAGAGGGCAAGTCGGGTCATGGTTCTTATGCTCCCTTGGTGGCAGGAGCGACGCGAATTTTCATGCCGTCAACCAATGCGCCTTGCCCCTTCGAAATCACCTGAGCTCCACTCGTGAGGCCCTTTACTTCGATCATGGTCCCCTTCTTGAGTGCAGTGGTTACCACCACCTTTTTGGCTTTGTTACCTTCGGCCACCATGATGTATTTGACCCCATCCCGATTAATGATCGAGTCTTCGCTGACCAACATCGCGCCTTTATCCTCGGCAAGGACGACCGAACCGTTGGCAAACATGCCTGGCTTGACCATGCCGTTGAGTTCATTAAATTGGATGCGGATGTTGAAGAGACGTCCGACATTATCGCCTTGCGGACTCACCGCAAGAACTTTGCCTTGGAACTTCTTCCCAGGAACCGCGTCAACCGAAATGGAGACTGGAGTTCCAGCTAGAACTTGTCCGACCTTATCGCTCGGAACTTGTCCTTCAAAGTAGACTCCCATTCCCCCAACGAGTCGAGCAATCGGCGTTCCTGATGCAACAACAACACCTGCTTGCAGAGGCTTTCCGTAAATCCTTCCGGAGAAGGGCGCACGAATCGAAGTGTCCCGCAGGTTTTTCTCCGCTACTTCAAGTTGGGCTCTCGCTGAGCTAACTTGAGCCCGGGCACTATTCACCTGATCAACTAAGACGATATCGAGACCCTTTGAAGATTTGGCAGATTCCAGTGCCTGCTCGGCTTGTCTCACTGCTTCTCGCGAAGACTCAATGTCTTCGGGGCGCACTTGATTTTGGATCAGTTTTGCAGATTGCACTGCATTCTGATACTGGGTCATAGCGTTCTCATAGTTATTGAGCGCGGTGTCGAGTTGAGATTCGGGCAAAGCACCTTCTTTAACCAGTCTTCGAACCCGTTCGAGGTTTTTCTTTGCGGTATCAAAATTGCTCTTGGCTGAAACCAGATTGTTTTCCGCTTGCTGCCTCTCTTCGGGTCGGGCACCGTTGAGAGACTTTTGAAGCTGCGCTTTTGCCGAGCGAAGGGCTGCTTCGGCTTGGTGTACGGCGGCGGTTGAACGGCGAGGAGTAAGTCGGGCGTTCGAAGTTGCCTGGGCCAATTGAGCCGAAGCACTGGCCAACGCAGCTCGGGCCTGTGCGGCTTGCTGAGCAATATTGGCCGAGTCCATTGTCGCGACGACTTGGCCTTGAGAAACCATATCGCCTTCTTTCACAGAAACCGATTGAATCTTTCCTCCAACTTGCGCGCCAATCTGCACGTCGTCGCTGGTTACAATTTCACCGTTGACCTGAAGCAGATCTTGAATATCCTCGATCTTGATGGACGAAACCGACACTTCTCGTAACGGGTCGTTGACGACTTCCGAAGTCGTTTTCGCCGACTCCTGACTCTTACGATCAACACATCCGGACGCGCTAAGCGCGACCGCGAGTACCAAAATTCCAATTCCCAGATTCCTCACTTTTTCCCTTTCATCTCCGTTTCTAGTTGTCTCATTGCTTCTTCGATGTTGTCTGCGCCAACTGCTCTCTGCAGGTCGGCGTAAGCACCATAGTAGTCGTACATTGAGTTAATTAAATTGTTTTGGGCGTTGGCCCATTGCGTTTCCGCATCGATAATTTCCAGCACTGTGCCTTCGCCAGCGTCCCTTCGAATTCTCGAAATGCGGACAACTTCCTTCGCCAGCTCGCTTTGCTCATTCGCTGCGGTTTGGCGAGACAATGCGTTGGCCATATTCGATAGCGACGATCGCACTTCTTGAGAAATGCTGAGCTTCAGCAGGTCAAGATTGTTCTTGGTCTGGTTGATCGTCGCCTGGGTCTGAGCCATTTTCGCCCGAGCAACTCCCGAGTCGAACAGTGGGACCGAAAGGAGAATCATCGCCGTGTTCACTTCTCGCTGAGGATTCAATCCGACGGGATCGAGTGTTTGGTTGTTTTGTAACGTCATGTTCAGCGACGGCGCGCCAGACTGACCCGCATAAATCTTGGCCGCATTGAGCGCGACGACCGTGTTTTGTAATGAATGGGCTTCTGGTCGGTGGACCTGTCCTAACACCACAAGGCTATTTGTGGAACTCTGAACACCGGGTAAACCGCTCATGTCTTGTGGATCAAAATCGGCGTCAATTGGACGGTTTATAGTAAGGTTCAAAAGCTGCTTTGACACTTCAAAGTTGTTCTCTGCATTGAGAACATCGGAATCCGCCGATGATTTTTGAGCTTGAAGTCGCTTCAAATCAATCAGAGCAATTGCCCCCGCCTTAAACTGCTTATCGGCCTGATCGACTCGGGCAATGATATTGACTCTTGATTGCAGAGCAATCAGAACCAATCCTTTGGCCCGGAGAACGTTCAAATAGGCTCGACGGGTACTTTGTTTAAGGTCATTTTCTGTAGCCTGCTTGGTATCTCGCGATGCTTGAACTCCGGCTTTTGCCGCCTTCAAATTGGTTTTCCAAATGCCAACAATGTCAATCGGCATGGTCAACTGCGTGTACCAGGTGTTGGTATCAATGGGTGTAAACGTGATCGTTTGACCACCGAGAACTGCACTCGAACCATGGCCATATCGGAGGTATTGGTAGTAAGTGGTGACTTTCGGACCCAAGTTGCCTTTGGCTTCTCGAACCTTTTGCTCGTTTTGGCTGACTGTCTCTTGCGCGCTCTTCACGTTGTAAGAGTTCTGTAATGCCACGGTGACGGCCTGGTCCATCGTCAAGACATCGGCATTGCCAGGCAACATGGATAGGGCGATTGAAATTGCTTTAACTGTGATCATTCTTCCTCGGCTGCGATTCTCGCCTCGATTCGTTGGACACTGGCGGAGAATTCGTCAAGAAAGTCGCGAACCGCGTCGATCTTGAAGATCATCAGACCTTCGTGGATAGGGTGTCGCATAAACAGAATTTTGTCTCCTGGTTCAATTCCTAGATCTTGGCGAGCTTCCGCGGGTATGACAACTTGCCCCCGCTCCCCAACCGTGGCGGAACCAAAGAAGGCCTCATCGAAATTCATGCACTTTTTAACCATAATCGAATATGTATGAAATGTATGATAGCTCAGCAAACAGAGAAATTGCTACACTGATCTACGAAATCCCTATCAACCACGTTGCAGAATTCATGCCAAAAAGTGACTAAATTGAGCGGCAAGGAGCAAATCTAGACAAAAAAATCGCCTCGTCCTACTGGAGCGAGGCGATTCTAATTGATTTTTAAAACTTAAGCTGAGATTTGCTCGGCGTAAACCGCGATTCGTCGCTTGTTCTTCGGTCCTTCAAACTTTACTTGACCATCGATCAAAGAATAGATCGTGTGGTCTCGGCCGATGCCGACATTTGGACCTGGGTGAAATTGGGTACCGCGCTGTCGAACGATGATGGCACCTGGCTTGACAATTTCGCCGCCGTACTTCTTGATTCCCAGTCGTTGCGAATTACTATCGCGACCGTTCCGTGTTGATCCTTGACCTTTTTTATGTGCCATTTATTAGCTTCCTACCACCACATCGGTGACTTTCAAGTGAGTCTCTGGCTGACGGTGTCCCCATCGCTTTCGCTCGTTTTTCTTTGGCTTATAGTTAAAAGCGTTAATTTTCTTGGCTTTGCCTTGGCGAACAATCTCGCCGACAACCTTAGCACCCTTGATGAATGGGCTACCAATTTTCGTTTTGCCACCGTCAACGACTGCAACGACTTCTGTCAGTTCAACCGTTGAACCAACTTCGCCTTCTAGCTTCTCGATGATCAAAACATCGCCCTTTCCTGCGGTGTATTGCTTTCCACCAGTCTTTACGATTGCATTCATTTTCTAAAACTCCAGTCACATTAGCGTTGACTAGGCGCAATTGGAAATTATGGCAAGAATCGCCAAGAAATTTCTACTCCCAACGGGTAAATAAATCCGCTGACACGGGGGTCACCCGCGTGAAGAATTAATATTCTACCCAAAAAATTGAACATTGACGTCAAAATCCCAGTCACTTGCATTATCCTGATGGTTATGTCGCGTTGGATTGGCCTCCTTTTTGTCCTTACTTCGATCTTCCTTTGCTCGTGTTCGAGCCCAAATCAAGCTACGGGCCTTACCTATGTAACCGACTGGTCCCATCGTCTCACTTCGGGTGAGATAACTGGTACCTCGCAGAAAGTCAACATTCTTGACAGCGCGGGATTGCCAGTCACCACCGTCATTTTGCAAAATGTCGCCGCACCCGTCGAAACCTCAAATATCGACTTGCCAAACGGCACCTACCTTCTTCAAGTCCAACTCTTTTCATCACCAAATGCCGCTGGCACGATGACTGGCGTAATGGAAGTTCCTCTCACGGTAGCAAACAACCGACCCATGATTCGAAGCATGGTTGGTGATGCAGTCGACGGAATTACCATTGGTCCCGACCAGGCAACGATGCAGGTCGGACGAGGACAACAATTCCGAGCATTTGGTATCAATTCCTCAGCACAGAAGACCTTTATCACGCCCGACTCTCTCACATGGTCCGTCCTAGGCGGTGTCGGCACCGTAACCACTGACGGAAACTTTACTTCAACTGCAATCGGCACCGGAACAGTTCGCGCCCTTTATACCAATGGACGAATCGGATCCGCTCAAGTAACCGGAACCCCGCCAACGACAACTCACGGAAAGTGGACAATCCTGGTCTACATGAACGCAGCCAATGACTTGCAGCAATTCTCGGTACTAAACATGAATCAAATCGAGCGTGTTGCCAGCAACCCTGATGTCCGATTCGTGGTCCAGTGGAAGCAGTTCCCGGCACAATTCTCCGGTGGGACCTTTAACGGTACTCGGCGATATTTGGCTAGTTCCGATTTTAGCAACAACATTAATTCGACTCTTCTTCAAGACATGGGGACCTCAGTCGATATGGGTTCCACTCAAACTCTTCACGAGTTTGTCACTTGGGGCAAAGCCAACTTCCCTGCCGATCACTATTGTTTGATCGTGTGGAACCACGGAAACGGGTGGCGAAGATCCCTCTCAAATCTTGATCTCACTCGTGCCGTCTCGTACGACGATGAAAAAGGAACTTCGATCCAAATTTGGGACCTCAATCAGGCGCTCGGATCTGAACATTTCGACATGATTTCATGGGACGCTAGCCTCATGCAAATGATGGAAGTTGCCTACGAAATCAAAGACAACACGGATTACATTATCGGTAGCGAAGAGAGCCCCCCCGCTGAAGGCCTCCCGTATGATCTCGTCTTTGCCCCTTTCAGGGATAATCCTACGGATACACCCAAAAACCTATCCAAATCCTTCGTGGACGGGATGTTAGCGGTGACCGCATACAACAGCAAAAAGATCACCCAAAGCGTCATCGATACGTCCAAAATTTCGGCTTTGGCGACCGCCATCAGCACCCTGGGTACTGAGCTAAAGAATAATTCGGTCAGCCTAACCGCCGATATTCAGGCCGCACGTAGCGCGACTCAGGCTTACAGCCCAACATCAGTTCGCGTCTATCGAGACATTACCGACCTGTGCTTGCATATCGAGTCGAATACCGCGATTGGTTCAGTCCTTACTGCGTCGTCCGCAGTGCGAACCGCATTAAGCAACGCAGTGGTATGGGAAGGGCATAACTCAAACTCTCCGAACAGTCACGGACTTTCGATTGACTTCTCTTCAGGATCGACCTTCGCTGCTTCATCCAGCGACTACGCACTCATGAAAATGGCGCTGTCGACACAATGGGATGAGTTCTTAACTATCGCCCCATAAAAAATGGGCCCGCAACTAAGGCGGGCCCGATGGGCTTGGAGGGTTTATGGTCACCGGACTCTTATTGGGGGATAGGATCGGTCCGGTTCTTGCTTGTCTCTCTAGTGAAGTCACCTTCACCGACTGACAAGTTTGATGTTCCGCGAAACCTGTGCCAAATACCCTGTTGGGATACGGGGATCGGGCTAAGGACCTGAAAAGCGGTCAATTTACGAGGCTGCAACCGGCAAATGACAATCGCCCACAAACAAAAAGACCCCGCCGATGTGGCGGGGCTTTGGTCTTTGTCTTTGTCTTTCGAGTGATATTACTTGAGCAATGAGAGCACTGCTTGGCCGGACTGGTTAGCCTGGCTGAGCATTGCCATGCCAGCTTGCTGCATGACTTGCCACTTCGTGTAAGTTGTCATCTCTTGAGCGACGTCGAGGTCTCGGATTGAGCTTTCGGAGTTCGAAAGGTTCTCTTTCATGCTCGCCAATGTTCGGTTGTTTGATTCCAAAACGTTTCGTTGGAAGTTACCGATTCGGCCCCGCATTTGGCTGACTTCATCAATTGCTTTGTCGATGACCGCAAGAGCAGCACTCGCACCAGCCGAAGTCGATACATCGATGGCTGCAAGGCTAGACGTGGTCGATGAAACTCCTGATCCCAGTTGTCCTGCACTCATATTACGGAGCGCAAGGTTCGCCGTTGTGTTAGCCAAGAATCCAATTTGGAAGCTTGAGTCTTGAGCGATAACTTGTCCCATCAACTGGGTGTTAACCGCGTTGCCACCAGTGGTAATCGTCAACTTGTTACCGTTACTATCAGTCAGCGATAGACCGTCGGCACCAGCCGCACCACCAGTATAGAGAACGCTTTGTCCGCCCATCAAAACGGTTGCTGTTGCGTTGGATCCTGTAACCGATGCCGAAGTGTTCGCTGCAGACGAGACCGCACCAGATGTATCAACAAAGTTGATTGATCGGTTCGTACCCGTTTGAGTCTGAGTAAAGATCAATTGGTTACCCGCAGTAAATGATGCAGTGACGCCAGTTTGACCAGAAGCTGCGTTAAGCATGGATGCAATGCTTGCACCAGATGTTCCTGCAGTAACGGTGAAGCTGACACCATTGACACTGATCGAACCAGAGGCGGCTGCACCAGCAGTCAACAAGGCGGTTGCCGTGTAAAGTGCTGCAGTTGCGACGACTGTTTGGTTGATCGTGACAAGACCAGTTTGAGTGATTGTAGCGTTGTTCGCAGTACCGCCGAAGCTAAATCCTGCAACCTTTGAAGTGTTCGAAATTTGGGTTGTTACACCAGCGGAACCGTCGAGGAGCTTTCGACCCGAGTAAGTTACCGATGATGAGATTCGATTGATCGAAGTGATAATCGAGCTGATTTGATCTTGGTTAGCCGCAAGTTGAGTTGCAGTTAAAGTGGCTGAGTTACCGGATGCGATCGAGAGGCCCCGAGCATCGTCAAGAAGCTGGTTCATTTCTCCAAGCGCATTTTCTGCGGTCTTGGCGAAGTTCATCGCTTCTGTGTTGTTTCGCATGGCCGAATCCATGGAGCTGATTTGTGATCGGAAAAGTTCGGATGAGATGAGACCAGCAGGATCGTCAGAAGCATCTGCAATTCGCAGACCTTTTGAGAGTCGGCCCATTGATTTGGACATATTTGCTGACACGTTTGATACGCTGTTGTAAGCGCCCAAAGCTTCTACGTTTGTGTTTATTCGAAATGACATTTTTGACCTTCCATTGTCTATCGACCCGTCGCTCTTGCCTTTTGGACTCGGGCTCCTATCTGAAACCATTCCGTGGCTTCGAGACTAGGTAATCGGATCGATGAACCTCGTTCAATTACCTGTTTCCACGCCAGGTAGAAATACCATCCTAGTAAAAATACCGGGATTCGAAAAACCCTGACATTTATACTTGGGGGAAGTTGCTGGCATAGGCTCAGGCTTCTCCTTACCCAAAGTCTAGTTGCCTTGGACTTTCCCTCTTCTTTCGCTTCCCTCGCCATCCCCCTGAGATACACTAGAATTCGTGACCACCCTCCTCGTGACCTGGAAAGAGCCAGGTCAAGTCGGCATTGAAGCCGCATGGAATGCCCGAAAGAACGGCGCTGATCTCGTCACCATGATCGAAAAAGGCCTCGCGGCCTGCGAAATGGACCCCAGCCTGATGGCCATTGGCCTTGGCTCTCTTCCCAACTCCGACGGAGATCTCGAACTAGACGCTGCGATCATGGATGGCCGAGACCTCAATTGTGGAGCTGTGTGCTCGGTTCGAGGAATTGCCCCAGTTATCTCTGTTGCCCGCATGGTGATGGAGAAAACCCCGCACGTTATGCTAGCAGGAGATCAGGCCCGGAGGTTCGCGATTGAGAACGGCGTCGTTCCGATCAACCTCATGACTCCTGAATGCATTGCCAAATACGATGAATGGAAGCGAGGCGAGGATGAAAAATTCTTTGTTCACACCATGAATGAATCGCACGACACGGTTACCATGGTCGGGCTCGAAACTGGGCCAGACGGCAAACCTCACCTGGTCGCAGCATCCGCGACGAGCGGCCTTGCTTGGAAAATGCCCGGCCGAGTCGGAGACTCACCAATTGTTGGGGCGGGCATCTATGCCGACGATGAAATCGGGGCTGCCGGAGCAACGGGTCTTGGCGAAGAACTGTGGAAAGCGTGCGCATCTTATCGATCTGTGCGGAACATGGAGGCGGGAATGACCGCCCAAGAAGCATGCGAAGAAACAGTTCGCCATATGATGCGTCGCCAAACTAACTCAACCGACCTCCCATGCGTTGTCATGGCTCTTCGAAAGGACGGGGATATCGGTGCCGCAACCACAAAAGGCGAATTTCCTTTTTGGATTTGCCGAGATGGTGATATAGAATTCAGAGAACATCTTGCTCTGACATAAAATGGCCATACTCATCGGAACTGCAGGACACGTCGATCACGGAAAGACTTCGCTGATTCGCGCTCTAACGGGAGTCGATACTGATCGCCTACCTGAAGAAAAGAAACGAGGCATGACAATTGATGTTGGATATGCTTTCGTCTCCTTACCAAAATCAGGTCGGGTTTCTATCGTCGATGTTCCTGGTCACGAGCGATTCTTAACCAACATGCTTGTTGGAGCTATGGGTGTTGACGTCGCAATCCTCTGTATTGCAAGCGACGAGGGCGTCAAACCCCAAACCGTCGAGCACCTCGAAATTCTCGAAATGCTGCCCACGAGTACTCTCATTGTCGCGCTCACGAAGTCCGATTTGGTCGATGCCGAACTCCTTGAATTGCAAAAGCAAGAAGTTGAAACTTGGCTCGGGAAAAGCCGATTTCGCAAATCGCTCGTTATACCTGTCTCGGCAGAAACCGGAGCAGGGATGTCAGACCTAATTGTGGCACTCGATAATACGGTTCAAGAATTTGTGCCTCCACCCGACCCCAATCCACTCTGGTATATGCCAATTGATCGGGCATTTGTCCTGCAGGGTCTTGGGTCAGTCGTGACTGGCTACATTGCTCGTGGTAGTGTAAGCGCTCCAACCGATGCAGTTCTCATGCCCGGCAACAAAAGAGTCCGGATCCGAACGATTCAAGTTCATGATTCGGCTGTTGAGTCAAGCGAGCGCGGGAACCGTACCGCGTTTAATATCACAGGAATCGATGCTGAAGAAGTTCGTCGAGGAATGATTATTGGAGCCGCAAATGCAGTGGTGGAAACCAACATCGTCGATCTCAAGATCAATTGGATCGTTGAACCTAATCATGGAATGGAAGTCCGCATCGCGATCGGCTCTGAAGACGCATTCGGCAAGCTCTTCTTGAACGATACCGATACTTCAATGGCCCAAGTTCGATTCACCAACAGTTGTGCCGCGACCAAGGGACAACCCGTCATCGTCCGACGACACAGTCCGGCAACGCTTCTCGGAGGCGGCACCGTCATTACTCCAAGTGCTCAAATTCGCCGAAAAAGCGATACGATTCGTTATGTTGATCTAACTAACGTCGAGGAAGGCATCATTGCGGCCATTCACGAAGATCCTAACGGAGTCGCAACTCAAGAAATTTGTCGTCTCATGGGTGTCAGCCAACAACAGCTTGGCGACCATTTTGAACGACTCATCAAAGAGCGCAGGATCATGGGCTTCGCTGGAATTTGGTATCAGCCTCAAGTGTTTTTGGCGCAGGCGAACATATTCCTGACTGCGCTGAGCGATCTGCACGATGAGTATCCGATGCTATTAGCCCATTCCCGTGAGCAAGTTTTAGTGCGAACAGGTCAAAGATGGTCAGGCAAGCCACTCGAGCGAATCCTCGCCAAACTCGCCGAACTCGGCAAGATTGATGTGATCGGCACTCGAGTCAAACGTAAAGAATTCAAAATAACCCTGAACCCGAAACAAGAATCCTTCTTGCAGCGAGTCGAAGCAGAACTCAACAAGACGCTTATCAACGTCCCGTACGCAAGCGACCTTGCGTCCGACCTCTCCGTACCAGTTCAGGCCATTGACGAAATTTTGATCATGGCTACGAACGCGGGGCGAATCATCAAAGTCCTCGACAGCCTTTACTACACATTCGATCAACTCGAACGCATTAAAGACAATTTGCGCAATGTCTTTGGGTCAAGGCCATTTATGGCTTCCGAGGCCAAAGATGCACTAGTGACATCTCGAAAGTTCATCATCCCAGTTCTGGAATACCTGGACACAACGGGATTCACGTCCCGCATTGATGATCGCAGAGTGATTAACTAAACCCGAATTCGCTCGTTTCGAATCACGCCGACGCCGACTGGACCAACTTCCTGCGTCGTCAGTTCACTTCGACTCGCCTTGACGTGACCAGAAACTTTGTCGATCGTCGCTTCCAACTTCGAAAGCACATCGAGCGCGTACTGATCAGCGCCCCGCCGGGTTTGGGCGGCTTCCCGCTCAGCCGAGTTTCGAATCTCTTCGGCTTGGGCCTTGCTCAATTTCAAAACTTCGCTTTGGGCAATCAGATGCTCTTGCTGCTCCTTGGCAGTTGCGATGATCGAGAGAGCGTGCTCTTCTGCCTGCTGCAACAATCGCTTGCCTTCTTCTTGAGCCTTCTGGAGAGCTATTTCTGCGTCGACGCTGGATTGCTCTTTGATCTTCTCAGATTCTTTAATATTGAAAGAAGCGTTTTTCAGTTCTGATGGCAAAGAATTCTTGATCTTTGTAAGAACCAATCCGATCTCTTGCTTGTCAAGACCATAGGAGAACCGACCGATCAAAGTTCGGGGATCTTCAATTGCAAGGAGCTGCAACTCCTCAAGTAAAGCAAAGACATCTTCCATAGGCGTACCAGACATTTTACACATTCTGCGAAAAATCGGTTCCACATTGTGGAAAACAAGCAAAACATCTCTTGAACAAGTAGACATATTTCTGTATAATGGTTTTCCTATGAAACTGAAATGGGACTACATCGGCGTTGTCTCCGCCGACATCGCTCGATCGGTCGACTTCTATCGCTTGTTGGGGATACCGCTGCCCGACGCCGTCGACGACCATGTCGAAGTCGAACTTGAAAATGGGATGCGATTCGCCCTCGATTCTTTGGATCTGATGAAAAGCCTCGGCCATTGGGAAGAGCCTGCTGGTCACCGAATGGGAATGGCGTTTAACGCGGGATCACCTGGCGGGGTCAATGAGGCATTTCAAGCCATAGTGGATGCAGGCTTCGAAAGCATGACTGAACCATTCGACGCATTCTGGGGCCAACGGTATGCCCAAGTCAAAGATCCGGACGGTAATCCGGTGGACATCTACGCGGCACTGTAGAAGGAACAAAGTTCCCTAGCAGCTTGATTGAGTGACTCTGCCCTGAGGGGCAATTCAAGTTAGCCCAGTGCGAAGCGCTGGGTAATAGTGTCATTTCTTTGCGAGCTGAAGGTTCGCTTTAATCCAGAGGGGCAAAGCTACTCCCTACGGATCGATTGGATTTTCATTCTTTCTTGCTAACAGCTGAAGGCTTCCCTGCTAACAGCTAACTATCGCGTCAGTCCAACATTCGTATTCGGAGCTTGCTCAGTAGAAACCGGAGCGACTGGCGTACCTAGCGGCTTGTGCATAAAGAAGCCCGCAAGTGCGACCCAACCCATCAACGTGACGGCAATGAACACAACCCCCGAAATCTTCTGGATCCGTTGCTGAGCCGCTTCGGTGACCGTGATGCCCCAGCGGATGCAGAAATTCCAAAGTCCGTAGCCAAGGTGGTACGAAGCAGAAAGAATTCCAACCATATAAATCAACAGCAGCAGCGGATTGTGTAGCTTTGCCGCCCAAGCATCGTACTTAATGATCTCGGCGTTACCGGACGCATATTTCAAGACCGTCGTTGATATGACGTGGTAAATCAAGAAGAAGAAAATTGCCACGCCACTCGCGCGCTGGAGGAAAAACATCCGGTTCTCCGACCACTTGTATTTGGTCGTGAAGTAGTTATTTTTTGCTCGATTAATGATGAGGAGTCCATAAGCGGCATGAAAAGCCAACGGAACCCAAATCATCGCAATCTCCATCGCCAGCAAGAAGTGCTTGGGCATTCCCTCAAAGAACTCAATGACCGAGTTAAATTTCTCTGGGCTGGCAATCGAGAAAGTATTGAGTGCCAAATGCTGCACCATATAGTAGCCAACTGGCAAAACACCCGTTATCGAGTGAATGCGGTGCATTACATAGTCTTCACGAGAGATCGTCAGTGCCATTTCTTACCGCGAAGGTTACCCGTCTAGCGGTAATCTTTAGAAGATGCCATACATTCTGCACACCGTTGCCCGAGAAATTATTGACAGCCGCGGTAATCCAACCGTTGAAGTCGATGTACAACTTGAATCTGGATCGATGGGGCGCGCCTCCGTCCCCAGCGGTGCCAGCACAGGCCAATTTGAAGCCTACGAACTTCGTGACGGGGACGAAAAACGGTACCAAGGTAAGGGTGTTCTCAATGCAGTTCACAACGTTAACGACATCATCGCCCCTGCATTGCTCGACCACGATGCATCAGATCAAGAAGGAATCGATCGCCTTATGATCGAAATGGACGGCACGCCAAATAAATCCAACTTTGGTGCAAACGCAATTCTCGGCGTATCGATGGCAGTTGCCAAGGCGGCCGCCGACTACGCCAAGCTTCCCCTCTATCGCTACTCTGGCGGCACAACTGCACGAACTCTCCCCGTCCCAATGCTCAACATTCTGAACGGTGGAGCCCATGCCGACAGCAACGTCGACTTCCAAGAGTTCATGGTCCTCCCCGTAAACGCACCAAGCTTCTCCGAAGCCGTGAGATGGGGCTGTGAAATTTTCCATAACCTCAAAAAGATCCTGAAGAGCAAGGGCCTAGCCACCGGATACGGCGACGAAGGTGGATTTGCACCAAGCCTTGCCTCGCAAGAAATGGCATTCGACTATATCCTCGAAGCCATCCAGAAATCTGGCTACACTCCGGGCAAAGACGTCTATCTCGGCATCGACGCAGCAGCCTCCGAGTTCTATAAGGACGGAGCCTATGTTTACTCGGACGGTCGAAAGCTCACTGGTCCCCAGCAAGTCGACTACCTCGCTGGTCTTTGCGAAAAGTATCCGCTCATCTCCGTCGAGGACGGATGTAGCGAAGACGACTGGGCCAGTTGGAAAGGCCTCACCGATGCAGTCGGCGACAAGGTCCAACTCGTCGGCGATGACCTCTTCGTCACCAACGTCGAACGACTCTCACGCGGAATCTCAACAGGAACCGCTAACTCCATCCTCATCAAGGTCAACCAAATCGGAACTTTGAGCGAAACCTTCGCCGCTGTCGAAATGGCCAAGCGAGCAGGCTACACCAGCGTCATGAGCCACCGAAGCGGTGAAACCGAAGACGCCACTATTGCTGACCTCGCCGTTGCCACCAACTGCGGCCAGATCAAGACGGGCGCGCCAAACCGAACCGACCGAGTCGCTAAATACAACCAGCTACTTCGCATCGAAGAGCAATTAGGTGACAATGCCGTCTACGCAGGCAAATCAGGCTTCGGCAAGATAGGCCTTCGACTCTAATCCCCTATTCGTAGGGCCAGGGACAGTTAATCTTTTCCCTGGTCGGCGTACATGAAGTAGCTCTTTCCTGGGCCTGTCGCCTTCAAATAAATATCCATTCCTGGCTTCGTGAGTCTGGCGTTGATGTCACCGACCGAGATGATCCCGGCGAACGGAAGTAGCGCGGTATTGTCTTGTGCGTTCGGCACCGGAATCAGAACCGAATTCGTGCCAGCCAACTGGCTCTGCGCGTCGAAGATCCGCTTAATCGGCAGAAAAACATCTGGGTAATTCGTTCGCTGCTCGGGTGCGACAGGGATGAATGGTCCGGCAATCCCGGTCATCGAGAACGGAATCTGATTCACCGAACCATGGCAATCCATGATTCGGCCGTCGACATACTCGTGCGGATCGCCCGATACTCCCCGAATCGGCTTTGTCTTCGCATCATCCTTTCGCTCTCCCCAATGCTGGAGTCCGCGGTTGCCCAGAAGCTGCGTCGCGTCGCCGATCCATGTCGGAATGATTGGCTGGCCTCTCATCGTGAGCAATTCGAAATGTCCAGCTGCGTAAGCTCGTGATTCGGTCAATGCGTTAAGGGCGGTAAAGTACCCTGGCCCGCTATCCGATCCTCCATCAAGTGCCATCATGACTCCGGTCACGACGCTATCTCGCATCTTGAACATCAACATGGCCCGAATTGGCTTCCATGGCGCCCATCCACTTCCGATTCCGGTGCTGCGTACAATCGACACACCGTCGCCGCCACTGACCGTGAACGGCATCACAAACTTACATTCCCCAATTTGAGCCAACATCCGCTGGGCTCCAGTGATATCAGGCTCCGTAACCGGAATCATTTTCCGACCGGTCAACTGCTCAACGTCGGCGGACTTCTCTCCGACCATGCCCGGCAAAGCCGAGACTAGCGAGTCGAAATTTACAGACCCGTCCGCCATCATCTTTGGCGGGTTGTGCTTGATGTTTGACCGAGTCGTGTTGATCGACGCTGACTGAGCGCATGCCAAGCCAGCTACTGCAAAGGCACCTAGCGAAAGAAGAGTAAGTTTTGTTTTCATCCCGTTTTCCCCACAATGGCAAATTTCCACAGTTCTTCCTGTGACTGATGGAACCAACCAAAGGTTCGTCGCCTAGACCATAGGTCCCTTCAACATCAATTCTGAACGTTGCTTTGATTCTTTGGCGTCAACAAGGCCTGCCACATCTTCTCTTTCTCGGTGCCACCGTACCCGGTTACCGTCGCCATTCGAATCAAGCCAAAAACGAAGAACACCGCCACAAAACCAATAAAAAATTGATTCATCAGCTTCGAATCAATCATGAATCGCTGGCCCTTGAAATTTCCGTACAGGCTAGCTAAGCCCAAAAACGTAAAGCCTAAGTACATCGGCACGCCAAGTGGGTGACTATGAAAGGCCGCGCCGATGTGGCCATGCAAAAAGTTCGTCCACGAAGTAGTGAGTCCGCAACCGGGGCAAGGTCGGTGAAAAAGTAAAACGCTCGGACAAGGTGGCAAACCAAGCTGCTGGTGCGTTCCGTGACCAACGCCGTCGGGATGCAAATACAACCCAATCGCCGTACAAACCGCCCAAGCCGCCGTCCACATTAGCTGGGCGCGGACTACTAACGGACGGGCGGGTTCAAAGAGTTGCACAGTTCTATATTGCCCCACTAAGGGCTTCAGTAGGAATAACGCATTCTGGTTGTAACACGTTGCCAAGAACTGACGCAACCGAAATAATTTCCCCGCTTGGGTCAGCCAAAGCCACAAACTCATCGGTCGCGTCGATAAGGTTCGCCACCGCACCACCATTCCGAACTCGCATCGTCTCGTGGTCCGAAAGCAATCGGATCTGCATCGGGAGAAGAGCCTTCTTGAGCGGAATCAAATCTGCTTCACTCACCTCGTCGATTGACTTTGCATTTTCAATCGAAAACGCCCCGATTCGCGTTCGAACGAGCGACTGCAAGAACGCCCCACACCCGATTCGTTCGCCCAATTCATGGGCAATGGTTCGTACGTATGTCCCGCCTGAACATTCAATTTCTAATTCAACGGTTGCCTCGCCCATGGCCAAAACGTCCATTCGCTCAACATGAATCGTCCGGGACTTTCGCTCAATTTCGATGCCTTGGCGGGCCAGCTTGTACAGCGGTTGACCCTGCACTTTCACTGCGCTATACATCGGCGGGATCTGTTCAATCATTCCCAGCATGGACGGAATCACATCTTCCAACTGATTCACCAGGTCATGCGGGATCGGTGCCTCACTGGTAATTTCCCCTTCTGAGTCATAGCTGTCGGTCGTAACCCCAAACCGAACGACGGCGCGATACACCTTTGGTTCTAGAGGCAAATACTGTAAGAATCGAGTCGCGGGTCCAACCGCGACCACTAGAAGGCCCGTTGCCATTGGGTCAAGTGTCCCCGCATGGCCAATCCGCTTGGTGTTAAACTTCCGCCGCAGCTTGCCCACAACATCGTGAGACGTAAATTCGAGCGGTTTATCGATCAGGACGATGCCAAACATTTGCGCATCCCCTCGACCAATTGGTGTTCCGCGTCGGCCAAGCTTCCTTCAAAATTGCATCCGGCTGCGTTTTTATGTCCGCCGCCGCCAAATTCCCTCGCCACTTCGGCCACATCAAACCCGCGACGACTACGAAGCGAACATCGAATCTTGCCGGGCTTCGCTTCTCGCAGCAACGCGGCAATCTGCACCGTCTCGATGCTTAAAAGCTCGTTCACAAACCCCTCGGTGTCTTCGTCGGTGGCGTGCGCCCACTCAAAGTCCCGATGACTCAGCACGCCCCAAGCCAGCCGGTCATCCATATCGAGCTTCATCGTCTCAAGGGCATGGCCGAGTAGGCGAGCAGACGAAAGTTGGCGATTTTGGAAGATCTCCTCGGAAACTAACTCCAGATTCGCCCCTTTTTCGAGCAAAACCGCTGCGGCTGATAAGGCGCTTGACGAAGTGTTTCGGAATCGAAATGATCCGGTATCGGTGGCAATACCTGTATATAAGCAGGTCGCCATGTCGGCGCTAATTTCTGCGTCGAGAGCCTCAAAAATTCGAGTCAAGATCAGGGCCGTTGCCGCCGCGCCAATTTCAATAATGCGCACGTCGCCCGGTGCCTCGTGGGGAACGTGGTGGTCGATTACCATTAACCGTTTGATGTTTTCAAAGTAGGGTGCGGTAGTGCCAAGTCGGTCAAATGACTCCAAATCAACAATAATCCCCAAATCGTGGTCCGCCGTTTCAGGCACCTGCCGAATTCGGTCGACGGTCGGTAGAAATCTCAAGTTCTTTGGTGCCGAGTGGTGGCACAAGACTTCGACTTTCTTGCCGATTGACTCAAGGTACAGAGCCAACCCAAGTGCAGAGCCCAAAGCATCGCCGTCTGGGTTCAAATGCGTGCCGATTAAGATTTTCGATGCTTTTCCAATCTCGGCTTGGAACGCCTCTAATAGTGTGGTGTCAATCGTCATCACGCGCTCCCGCTTAAGGTGTATACCCTTTTCATACTCCGATTCATTCCTCCGTACACTTCAAAAAGCTAGTTACCTCGTTGTCCCCTGCCTTCGCATTTGCTTTCGCACTTACCCTGGCACTCGCGCTTGCCTCTTGCCCGTTACCTCTTTTGAAAGAGGTCGGTGAGCGAGTTCGATTGAATCAATCGTAACTGTAGAGCAAACCGGGAGATTGCTTTTCTTTGCCTGACAACTTTTTTGGAATCACGGAAATGAAGCTTGCCAAAAATTAGACTCCCAGTTCCGATCCTAGAAAAACCGTCGCTCCGTCCCCCGCTCCAACGTCTGCTCCAAGTACTCCGCCAGCTCGGTATGAAAGCGTTCAACGCCAAAAGCCCGCGAATGTTCTTTCAAAACATCGGGGTCAAACTGCTTCTTTTCGAGCCGCTGAACCGCCGCCCACAACGCCTCTGGAGTCTGCTCCGAAATATGCTCGCCAAAGTCCTGCGTCACCGTCTCGGCTGCGCCCCCCTGATCGAACACTACGACAGGTAGCCCCGCGGCCATCGCTTCGACGGGAACAATTCCGAAGTCTTCGTAAGCGGGAAAAAGCACTCCCCGGCTTCGACTGAGCAAGCCTTTCAGTTCCGGGTCGGGCAATCGGCCATGAAACACCACATTCGACATCCCCATTGCCATCGCTTTTAAGGCGGCTTCTTGGGGACCAGCGCCGACAATATTCAGCCTAAAGCCGCCCAGCTTAGCCGCTTGAATGGCAAGGTCAAACTTCTTATACGGAATCAGCCGACTCCACATGGTGTAGCCTTCGTCATCGGTTACTCGCGGAGTATCCAGCCACTTCTCGACATCGACGCTGGGGTAGAGCACGTTATCGACGGGCCGTTTGTAAATTTCTTCGACCCGCTTCGCGATGGTCCACGAGTTGCCGACGATGAAGGTTGGGTTCTTCGAAGACTCCAAATCAAGCCGCTTCAGGCGGTTGACGATCATTTGCCTGACGAATCCGGTTCCGGCTCGGTTGTCGATATCCGGGAACCACAGCGACCTCGCGGGCGAGTGGTAGCAGCAGAAGTGCGCCGCCCCTGGTGCGGGTTTGGCGTGGTGTGCGAAGGTGTGCGAAAACGTGACGACGAGGTCGAACTCGCTGAGGTCGAATGAGCGGTAGCAGTCGGCAAGAATCGGAGAATACAAGTAATGCTTTGCCTTCGACAGCGGCATTCGGTTGACCCAGTGTGATCGGACGTCTTTGCCCTGCAGCCATTTCAGCTTCTCAGGATTGAATTGCGCGACGTAGATCGGGACGGATGGCATCGCAGTGTGAGTGACGCGCAGTACCTCTTCGGCCCCACCCATCACCGTCAGCCAGTCGTGGGTAATACAGACCTTTCGAGCAGATGTGATCGCGTTTAGCCGCTCGATTGCCGTCATTGGTTCTATTATCGGCTATTGAAGGGGACATGGGCAGATTTTCAGCGAAATAAGCGGGGAAGCGGAAGAAGAAGCAAACGTGGCGGGGTTTGGGAGCCTGGGCTCCCAGCCCGGATGTTCTTCGATAGCGATCCTCTTTCGCTAAGCCGCATTTGCGGACGAGGTGCGATCCCTGGGAGTGCGTCCCGATCCCCGGGGCTCTTTGTTTTACCCTTTGAAAGAGAGCTGGAAAGTATAATAGTCCTGATATGTTGTCAATTTCTGAAGGTCACGCAGACTTCTTGATTAGTCCAAAGTTTGACCGACTACAAGAGCATGTCAAATTCGTTTCGGTTGGGCCATCGGTGACAATAAACATGAGAGAGTTACATGAAGGACATCGGAAGCAATCCATAAAACTCCGATAAGCCTCGCATAAGCGACTAAGCTCAGATTCATCGAAAGTAGCCCACTCGTTGTAATGCACCGCAGGATTCAATATCCAATGCTCCTTATTAGTCTCTGCCATCGCAAGGTCAAAGGCTGATATTCGAGCGGAGACATTTGAGGCAGCCTCGGTATTTGTCCAACTATTCGCGGCAACTTTTGCCTTCTCAAGAGCTTTCTTAAACTTGGTTATGGCCGCGTCCTTTAACGGTCCGAGAGTCCATTGATGACTGGAACTGTAGGGGACGAGTGCTGAGAGTCCATCGCACAACGATTCAAATTCTAGCTCAATGTTATGTCGTAGTAGCGATGCCGCCTCAGAAATCAAATTCGAACTAATCAATTTTTGTGCTTCATCGAAATAACCTGCTTGCTGTTCCATCCTGGGGCCATCGCTAACAGTCCATCCAGAAAATCTCCATTGATTTGCCTTCTTCACCAGTCCAAACTTACAAAGCTGCTCCGACCAAACACGCTCATGAGTTGTGATTACAAATTGAAAGTCTCCAAATTCCATCTTCAGTAGTTCGGCCACTCGTCGTCGATGTGCAGCATCCACGCTCATAACGACGTCGTCCAGGACGATGATACGAAGAACATCCTTGTTGAGCCTTTCCGTCAGGGCCAGAAAAAGACAAAGACCCATTCCGTCCTGGTGACCTTCGCTATGGAGGGCATGAGGGGGATGCTGTCCGCGTCCGAAAAAGTCAACGGTTAAATTCAGGCCAGCTTCTGTTGGCTCTAAAATAGCTTCGAAAGAAGCTTCATCTGAGTTATTTATGAATCTGTACAGTTCTCGGAACCTGTCCTTAATGGAGTCATAAAGAGATTGGAGAACCTGATCGCGAGCTTTGATGAAGGAATTATACAGAAGGACTGTATTGGCTTCGACAAGTTTTGCCGCCACCTCATTCACTCGACAAGCAATCAGTTGCTCTATCAGTAGGTCGGTCCTGGTCAAAACATCCCACTTCTCTGAAAGCTTTGTCTTTTCACTTCTTTCCTTCGGAATAATGCTTTCCAGATCCTTCAGGACAGGGAGAGCTCCATTCGGCATGCAAAGCTCTGAAAATTCGGACGAAACATGCTCGGGAATTTCCAGAGATGATTTCATTCGATCCATTTCACGCGCCAGCGAATCGACTGACTTTAACCAACTTGCGAACAGGGAGCTAGAGACGGGATTCTTTAGATTTGCAAGGACAGTTTGAAGCCTTGAAACGACAACAATTACTTCATTTAGCGATAGTTTGAGTTGGTCTACATGATTCCGAAATTCTTGGGCGATCCTCGATTCAGATTCAAGAAATATTCTCTTCTTCTGCAAATATTCTGCCAACTCTCCAGTCTCCCAAGCTTTGTCACACAGAACACAATCGCTATCTGAATCCAGCATGGGAAGCGCCAAATCAATCATCGATTGCTTGGATGAAATACTTACAGCCTTGGCACGATCCTCCAGGCGATCAAGAATGAGAGCGGCTTGAAGCAAATTACGACGCCTATTTTCATGTGCGTTTGAATTTGCAAATCCTCGTAACGTGTCAATATCTACCTTGACCTGTAGCCAGTTAATTTCGACGCTAGCTTCATCGGGTTTGAAGTTAAGACCTTGCTTGGTGTCGGCTTTGGACAAATTGGATAGGACTTCGCCGCCAAAAGTCGCACGGAGTTTATTAATTGCATCGAGAACATCAGTTCCAGAATATTTGCCTACGCCTAGTTGCAGAGCAATCTCGTTCCTTTTGGAAAGAGTCGCATTCTTTTTTGACGTGTAGTCAGCTTTTGACGAATTTTCTAGCTTCTTTATTGTCAACCTTGTATTGTCAATGTTACTTAAGTTCAAAAGAGCTTGAATTTGTTCTAGCCGCGCTCTTGGCGCAGCCGTAATAAATTTCACCAACTCTCTACGGGAAAGAGAAAACTCTCGGCCAGCTATTTTAGCAAAATATGATTCCACTTGATTGGCGTTACCTTCGACAACCGTTATCAATTCCGGAGTCTTAACGCATCTAGAAATGGTAACCAGCTGCTTTATGCCCGGTATTGCAAGTTTAGCCGTGACCATCGACTCTTCCAATTTCTTCGAGTCAACATGCGGACCATGCTTTTTTAGCGTAATGCCAGCTGTGCCGTCACCTTGGAGTCTTGAGATTTTGCCTGTAAGTAAGAATTCAATAGCATCGATTACTCCACTCTTGCCGGATCCATTTGGTCCTGAAATCAAAAGGTTGTGTGATTGAATATCCAGTTCTATGTCCTTTAGCCCTCGAAAATTCTTAATGCTGAGGTTAATTACCTTCATTTTTTTCTCTAACGGAAGACTGAATCAACTTTCGTAAATCTTGCTCCGAAATAGAAGTTGATTCACTAAACGAGACTTGAAGCGCTAACAAGAAAGATTGATCGACATCTTGGCTCTCAGCAATATTTGAAAGCATCTTGTCAACAATTTGCCGTTCTAGGCTCAGGTTGGTTGCTGTAGTCGCAGCACATTCTTCGTTCTCTTCATGATCCAGTTCACTCATTTTTATATCATCCCATCTTATTGCAACAAGGAATGTGTATTTCAGCACAATTCTATAATCAACTTTTCCCGGGCAAGTGCCATCATGGTTGCGCCAGTACCTGGCGTGGTTATTACCGCGGCACTTACTCCGACTACTTACTTGGACTGATTGGAAGTAAGAGACGTCAGAATTTGCCAAATCTCCGGTGTACCAGCATCTACATTCATGTCTTCTATTTCGGTAGAAGATTTACACCAAATCTGACGACTTTTCATTGCGAGGTTGCCTGACGTCATCTCGAATACTGCGAAGCTTGGCGATGAAGTCCTCGCCGTCTTCCAGAGTCAGAATTTCATTGTTACGTTTCGCAAATCGATGCGATTCAGGCATGAACGTCGATGTCGTAACTAAAATTCCCTTATTGAATCGTCCGTCTGTCACCACCCCATGGAGGGATCTTACAAGCTCAGGTCCCACTTTGGACTTTTCGGCGTATCGTTTGCACTCGACCGCTACGATGAACTTGCCCATTCCAGCGTCCATCTTTGCAATAACGTCAACTCCTCCGTCTCGAGTTTGATTGGTAAGTTTCACTTCGTATCCCATGCGATCAAAAATTTCGGCGACTAATTCTTCGAATCGGCGGGGGTCCAAGCCAAATCGCAGATCCGGATTTTGAATTAGTTCAGCGATCAATGGATCAAATTGATTTGCTGCAATGAGAATGCGCTCCCGTTCGGCCCCGGCAATTTCCTCTTCACTTGGCTCGCTGACTTGCTCAGGCAAAGCCAGTTGTATTTCATCAGCAAATCTGAATGCGGTGTCCCGATCGAGCCTTCCCGTCAAGTCCAGCAATACTTGCTGAGTATGTAACTTACGGTGGTCAAGGCTAGTGGCAAAAATATCTGCATCTAACCCTGCGAAATTCTGCTCGAATAGTTCGCCCAACAGATATCTGGCACCAATCTCAAGAGTCCTTGTCCGGATAAATTGCTCCAGACTTGTAGAATAATTTAAGCCAGCCATTAACGCGTTCGTGGTGCGAAATGGTGAGGTTAGCTGATCAAAGTCCCGGATCCCCGTCATTGTGGGAAGGGATTCCTTTGAGACCTTTCCTAATATCGATGTATATTTGAAGGCCTCGCTAAAATCATCCAATGCCTTGATCCGTGAAGCCAATTGTTCGGATAAGAGACCCTGGCGGTATAAATTCGAAATATCGAAAGAATTATTTTTCGCTACTTGATCAAACAGCGAAGAGTGAGCAAACTGAGCCGTTATGCCCTTCAGTTGATCTGTAAACACGCTCTGATAACGCCCAATTGTGTCTGCTGGGATGCCCTTCATGATTTGTTCGATTCGCGATGTTATCCCAGCCTGTCTCCTAAGAGAGTCAAGCGAATTATTTGCCTTGACAATATCTTCGAATACATCAGAAGGTGCAGATTTTGGATTGGATAACTTGGGCTTCGATTTTCGACTTGATGGATCGATTTTTGAGTCTCCCGAAGATTCACCATCAACCTTATCAATGCTCTCATCCATAACAAGATTCTATCATGGTGGCTACGGCAACTGCTTTGAAGGGAGAGACGTCCTGCAACGGGACATTGCTGACACCACGATCGGACACGCCATTGTTTTTCGAATATCCAAGATAATAAAATATAGCCGAAACATTTCTACTATATTCTACGTCTTATATAGACATGGCTCGACAAATCAGCTTTCGGGATGACGCATGTTTCGTTCAAGAAAATCCGCGTCACCGGGGATTCCTTCCTCGCCACTTGGCCAGCCCCGAGGCTTTAGGAGCATTTTTTTTCAATATCATTCGCGTTCGGACGCGAAACGAGTTATCCCGTTTTTTTTTCGTCCACCACTTTTGTCGTCTCTGCGACATCCCACAAAATCGACACAAAGTGAGTCAAAAAAAGTTAGGGTACTTTTTTTCATCACCCCCGCTTTTTGAACCTGACCTAATTCTAGGCTAAGTTCGAAATCGACCGCTCTTTGAAAACTAAATAGTCGTAATAAGAGACAGCGAGACAAGTCTCGGGAACTCCGTTCCTCCAGGCCAAAGCGCCGATAAATCGGCGGACTCCACATAAGAGGCAACTTATCCCTTCAACTTCTCGACGAGTTCGGGGCGGAGTTTTTTGATGTTCTCCAAATACTTAGGTTCATTTTTGTACATTGAAATTGGGAAGGCGGCAATCGCGTTATCGAGACATGCGAGACTCTTCTTGTAGTCTTTCACGTCTCGATAGAACAGGGCGAGAGCCCAGTACTTATCCAGTTCATCCTTCTGGATCGTCTCCAGAATGGCATCGGCAATTTCTTGAAATAGAGGAGTTGGCTCATTCGACTTGCTGGACAAAACCATTGCTCCAAAGACGATTTGAAGGCTCGGCATATCGTTCTTAGCGATTAATTCATGAAGCTTCTTTTTCCAGGCATTGTGATCGTCGCCAGCCAAAATCACGAACTCGACCTGCTCGGTTTTATAGGTCGGATACCGTTGTTTGAAGTCAGCAAGGTTGACTTTGGCGTCGTCAAACTTTTGCGCTCTGATCAGTTCGACGACCTTATTCAGGCGAATTTTGAGACCCTCAGTCGCGAGATATTCACGAAGATCATCCGTTTTCGCAGTTGGATACTTGACGACCAATTGGTCGATCTTTACCTTGGCTTCATCTTCCTTACCGTCACGAATGAGTGAGTAAATTGCCTCTCGGGCCGCCATGAGGTCGGCATCGAGTTTTGCTTTCACTTTCGCGTCATGAAACTTGGTCTTCGCCATCGCGACGTTGAAGGTTCCTGCTTTGATTTCGGCCAACGGCTGGTCCATGTCGAGGGGATGGCCGATCCAGAGGATCTTATTGTTGCGCACGATGTACGCGTTGGGAATGAACGTTTGTCCGGTCGCCTTCATCCAGGTGACGTACATTCCAGTTTTGTTGCCCGAGTAACCGACGTTGTATTTCATCTTGTCGCCCATCTCGTCGATGAACTTCTTGACATTCTTCCCGTCGTCGTCTTCTCGCACTCCAACGCCGATGAAGGTGACATCTTTAAACTTCTTGGCGAGTTCGGTGACGTGGGGAATGCTGAAGCGGCACGGTCCACACCAAGTCGCCCAAAATTCTACGACGTAGGTTTTATCCTTCTTAAAGGCCTTGACCGCGGTGCCTTTGTACCAAGTTTTGATGCTGAGGGCGGGAGCGTGCGAGCCTGGCTCGAGTTCGGCAGCTTGCGCCAGGGCAGCGGTGAGCAGAATGACGGTTAGTATTAGGGGTCTGAACGCGGTCCGCATACTTCCTATTCTAGCGATGTGGGGCAGGGGAAAGTTCCGAGTTGATTTGACTTCGTGGCATCTGAAAGATCATTCAGCGAAGCAGGCTGGAAGCCTGCGCTCCATAGGCTCCAACTTATCGAGTCGTGAATTTCCAAGCCTTCGTGTAAACCGCGCCTGTATTGTCGCGTAACTTCAGGTTCACCGAATAAGTCTTGCCCGATTCAAGCGGCTTCTTCGGAATCAAGATGACTGAGTTTTTCAAATGCTCGTCATTCTCAGGCGACAGCTCGTAGCGTTCGATCTCTTTGCCAGCTGCGGTTGTAAAGGAGGCGGAAATGATCGAAACTGATTTGACCTTGTCACCATAAATCGTTGCCACGACAGGATAGCCCAAGACATGGTCGGCTCCGGCAAACGACCGGGTCGGATTCGGGGATTCGTTATTCTCCCACGACGGTGCGATATTCAGTCCGGATACTGGTGGCGACACGAACAAGCCGTCCATCGTCATTCCGTCACCGTCAACCGTCAAATTGCCATCCTTGTAGCTGGCACCCGCAATCACGAGTCCCGGCTTCATCATGCTGATGCGGTGATAGGGGGCATCCCAAAGGCCAATGATCCCATCGGCCGAGCATGTCGCGCCCGTCGATACGACCTCCCAACTGCTACCAACATGGCCGAACAATCCGACCCGGTCGGCGGCACCCATTCCGGTATATCCTGGGTTGGCGGGGTCTTCGTTGTGACCGCCTTCTTTATTCAAAGTTAGATAGTTGGTGTGGGCCGTCGCGGCCAAGTTAAAGCAGGGATCAAATCGAATTGGGCCAAAGCCGTGCTCCGATCGGATCTGATTGAAGATTCCCAAGACATGCTTGGCATCAGCCGGAATCTCATCCTGGTTTTGGACAGCGTCGGATCGAATCGTGACCGTCCACTTCTTGTCAAACTTCGCCCAGTCGTCAACCTTGACCTTGGCCACCACTGAATAGGTTCCTGGGGGCATCGGCTCACTTGACTCGAAGAAAAGCTCCTTTTTGCGGTTATCGTACTTTGCGTCGACCTCTTTTCCGTTAATAATGAACGAGGCGGCGGTGATTTTGGCGTCGCCATCTGCCCAAACTTGCCAGACAAATTTTGGATTGCGAACCTTAATATCCTTGGAAGGACCAAACCCCGCCGACCAAATCTGAATTTGGGATTGCTGAGCCCAGGAAGCCGTTGTCGTGGCGGCTAGCCCGAAGAGCACGGTCAGGAGTTTAATTTTGGTCAATGGTCTACTCTCGGTCAGAAACTCTGGGCCTTAAGGACTAAAGAGAGATTGTACGATGGTTTTCGTACATCTTTCCTATGAGTTTCTTATCTTTTTTCCAGAAGTCTCGACCTATTTTTTCCATTAGAACGAATAAATTCACCCAGCAAAGTTGTCATGTAAAATTAAGGACTCTGTAAACTCGAAAAACACCCTAGAATATGTATAAGTCACATCGCGCATGAGCAGTCCTCCACAAACGCTTGGTCAGTATCAGATCATTCGCGAAATTGCGCGTTCGAATGACATCGTCTACGAGGCCTACGATCCTCTGATGAATCGCCGCGTGGCGGTCAAGGAACTCAATATGCCCGCTGGGTCCACTCCCCAGCAATTAGCCGACCGCGTAAGCCGATTCGGGCGAGAGATTCATGCCGTCTCTCAGATGAACCATCCCAACATCATGACGGTCTTCACCGCTAGCGTGGATGACGGACGATCGTTCATGGCCATGGAGTATCTCGATGGCATCACACTTCGCAAAGAAATCGACAACTCGGGCTTTATCGAAGTCGAAAAGGCGGTGGAAATTGTCACCTCCATTCTGAGTGGCCTCGCACATGCTCACGATAAAGGCGTCGTCCACCGCGACATCAAGCCCGACAACATCCAGCTGACTTCGGATGGCGGCGTCAAGATCACCGACTTCGGTATTGCCAGACTTACCTTTCAACCCAACCTGACAATGGACGGGCAAGTTTTCGGAACGCCGAGCTATATGTCACCGGAGCAGGTCGTCGGTAAGGAAATCGATAACCGAACGGATCTTTTCAGCGTAGCGGTCATGTTGTACGAGATGCTAACGGGCAACAAACCTTTCCAGGGCGACAACGTCATTGCCATCACCCACGCAATCGTCAATGCATCGCCCCAGCCCGCAACCCAGATTCCCCAAGGAATCTATAAGGTCATCATCCGCGCGCTCGAAAAAGCGCCCCAAATGCGGTTTCACAACGCAAACGAAATGCGCGTTGCTCTCAACGACGCGGTCCAACCGGCCCAACAACACTACCAAAGCCCGGTCACTGGATTCGATCCTTATTCGCAGCCACCACAAAGCCTCGTCCAACAACAATATGCTCAGCCATATCAAGTTCCTGACCCATACGGGCAACCAATCACGACCCCATACGGGCAAAACCAATACGGCGCTCCGACTAGCGGATACAGCCCCTACGGTCAAAATATCGCACCACCGCCGGTCATTGCCGCTCAGCCGACTTATGGTGCATTTAATCCTTACCAGCCCCCCATGGCCGGGCAGGCACCTAACCAGCAGCCTTACGGAGTCTATTATCCGCCTCCTCCCGGTCAGCCACTCATCAGTTTCGAAGCTAAGGAGCGGGCCCGACAATTTGTCTATGCCACTGTTTTGCTCGGCGTTATTGCCGCCATCCTCATATTTGCTTTCACTGCTTTGACGAATTCAATCCAGACGTCAAAAACGGCAAAACTTGACTCAAGGGATCCTGTCGCGGCGGGAACGAAAACTCCGAACACTGCCGTGCCTGTTCCTACTTTGGAAAACACGAAGTCTTATCGCCCGGAAGGCAGCACGGCTGCAAACGGCGGCGCAGTGAGTTCTCCAGAGGTTTCAAAGCGGCCTGGGCCAACGGGTGACCAATTGGTGGCACAGGCGGATAACAGTGCCGCCACAATCACAGACGTCGCCAAAGTCGCAACGCTTATTTCGGCGGGCGATGCCTACCACGAAGCGGGCAATAACGAGAAAGCCTATGATGCTTATCGCAAGGCGTACAAGGTCCGTGTCGACAATGGCGGTTCTAAACGCGATCTTCGTGACCTCTTGTACAAGATGCAAGAAGTCACCGAAGAAGGCTCCGCCGAACGGGCTGCGGTCGACCAAGACCTTGCCGTTCTAGGGGTTTAGTCACTATCGATTATCGCGCGTCGTCAATGCCCAACTATCCGTACGGAACGGCATCGCGGGCAGCTTATCGCTGTTGACCAAGTTCACTTGTGGATTGTCTTGCCAAGCGTATCGAACCGCCACCGGATTTTGCACATCTGGGCTGGAAACCTTGATCGACATTCCCACAATAAGCGCTTTTGCCCAGTGCCACTTCTTATCTTCGCCAGCAATGGCAAAGCCGCGCGGCTCCTTTCCGTCAGTTGTCGTGAGGCCAGTGGCATGACTGAGATCGATTGACGCAATTGGACCCAGAAAAGTCACCTTCGCCAGTCGAGGTCCTTGCCATTCGACATTCTGTTTGTAGTCATTGTGTAAGGCAATTCGGGCTAGTCGTTCGCCCACATCTCGCTTGTTGCGAGGGTGAATGTCGGCTGCATCGCCGATATCGATGATTGTCGCCATTCCATTTCCCTTCTCCTGCCCCACGATATCCTGAGCGTCGCGAAGCTCGGCCCATGCCGAATCAAATTGATTCTCATCGGCTTTCATGAAGTTCGCGAGTTGAACGATATAGAACGGAAAATCGCCTTGCCGGAAAATCTTGCGCCAATCCTTGATCATGTCTGACAGTAAGTATCGATACTGCACGGCTCGACTTGCGTTCGACTCGCCTTGGTACCAAAGTGCGCCTCGAATTCCGTACGGAGCCAGCGGGTAAAGCATGCCGTTATAGAGCGACTCGGGGAAGTTGGGACTATTGGTTGAAGCGGGTGCCTGAGGCTCGGGACCTGCATCGGCAGGAATTGCCTGCTTTGGAGTCATCAGTCCCATTCGCCATCCTTCCGAGATAGATATATTTCCAAGTTTCATTGCGTTAGCATCCGAAAACCCTCCCGGTCCCTGTCCATCGTAGGCTCGGACGGCGATGACGTTTCGACCTGCTCTGAGCAAACCGGGCCGAATTGTGTAGGCGCGATGGGTCATGAAGTAGTTTGGAACCGTCATATCGGTTCGGCCAACTTCTTCGCCATTGATGTAGGTGATGTCCATGTCGTCGATTGGTCCCAAGGACAACGACTTGATGCTCTCGGCCTGCTCGGCGGTCAGCGTAATCTGCTTTCGGAAAGTGATCGTTCCGTCGAAATCGCTGGGAAACGCGTACGGCATCGCGATTCCTGACCAAGTGGTGTCGTCAAAATCCATGGCCGCTGGGTCAGACTGGAAATGAGGATCAAAAAAGTCGGGCATTGCTTTGACTTCCCACTTCTTCATTGCTGCGAGATACTCTGGCATGCCTTGATCAGCATTTTTGAGAGCGGCCATCGCCGACGTCGCCATATTGACGGTCATAACATCCTTTGACATCATATCTATGCTGGTCCATGCCTCGGCTGGAGTTCCGCCCCAGGAGGTATGAATCACTCCGATCGGGACCTTCAAGTCTCGATACAACTTTCGGGCAAAGGCGTAACCAACTGCCGAGAAATTGTCGATGGTGTCGGGCGAAGCTGTTTCCCAGCTTCCGGTCACATCTTGCATTTTCGTATTTGAAATCTTCTTCGTGACGGTGAACATTCGAACGTGAGGATCGGTTTCACCCTTCGCTTGGTCTCGATCGTAGGCCGACCGCTGGGTGAACTCCATGTTCGATTGTCCAGAACAGACCCATACTTCGCCGATGTATACGTCATGAATTTGCGCAGTGCCCGATCCTTCGACGGTCACTTCGTACGGACCACCCGCAGGCATCGGCGGAATCACGGCTCGGAACTTGCCATCCGGCGGAGTCACCGCGAAATAAGTCTTGCCGTCGATCGTGACCTTGACCGTGGTGCCTGGCTGATCCCAGCCCCAAACCGGAATTGCCTTCTCGCGCTGAAGGACCATGTGGTCCGAAAAAAAGGCGGGCAGGGCAAACTTCGCCGCATTCGCAAAAATGAAAAGACTGGTGAGTACCATTGGTACTGGCATTTTATATCTATTTGCGGCCCGGAGGGAAGGATTTTTTTAGCCACTGGGCCAAAAAATCAAAGTCGCTTTAACGGCATTCCCATCCACTTTTCTATCGCCGAAATCACCGACTCCTTTTGCTCGGGACTCGCCAGCCGAATCGATGCGTTATGATAGGCGCCTTTCACGAGAATCTTCACCGCGTTTGTTCGCCCGATCAACTCCATTTGCGTCGACGACCAAGTGTCGGTTTCGCCGTACACATAGATCACATTGTCAGCCTTGTACTGCAGAAAGTTGTACACAAAGGCCAACGTCGCTGGATTGTAGACGATACCGTCCTTAGTTCCTGGCGGCAACAGATCCATGTTGGTCGGGTTCGGGTTCGCCTTTAGATATGGCTTAAAGTCAGCGATGTCGTAGTTGTAATAACCGATTTCAGTAAACGCCTGATACATGAATGCCTGGAACATTTTGATTCCGGCATCGGAGTAGTAGAACATGGCATTGACCTGTCGATACGCCTTGACCAGATCCGCCGACGGGGCGTCTGGCGCAGGCAATCCCTCCGGTTTGGTTCCGTACTGCCACAGGGCGAATGGAAACTCCAAGACTCCATATTCATAGGCTTTGTTTGTTCCCATCGAATAGTCACCTGCCTTGGCGTTGAGAAGTGGCAGAATTTCATCCTCCCGCTTCAAGAATCCAATTTGCAGATCTCGAATCTTCTGCCGAGTTGCTTCATCTCCGACCGTATTGAGCCACCGATAGATGCGTGGGTCCTCTTGGCCGATGTTGATCGGGGCGACGTAGGCAACGGTGGCATCGACGTCATTTGGATAATAACATTTGAAGAACAAGGCGGTTTGACCGCCCTTGCTGGCACCGCTGGCCACCCACTTTCCGCTGTAAATTTGTTTGAATGCCGTGACGATGTCGTGCATGTCGTCGGCGGCATTTTTCACCGTCAAGTACTTCCATTCGACCGGAGAGGGCATCGATTTGGCAAAATAGCGATGTTCAACGGTCAGTTGGTTGGGGTCTCCTAGAATTGTCTTCAGTTCACCACCATAAAGACGTCCCGCTTCGTACCCTTCGGTGCCCAGTAAGACAGGGCTATTTGGGCCAGCATTGTGGAGGATCAATCGCTGCTGAAACTTGGCTCCTTTTGGCTTTGCGTGGTCGACAGGTTGCTCGAACATGATTTCGAGGTTGTCCTTGCCGAATTTTGCTTCGGCAACTTTGACCTCTACGACTCTCGGTATCGACCGAATCTTCGCCATCAATGCCTGGTCCTGTCCCTGGGACAGACCAAAACAACTAAGGGCTGTCAGGGACAGCAGGCTCCGAACGCTTAACTTCGACAACATCTCTGCAGTTTAGTCAATTGATCTGCCCCAAAGTAGCCATGAAAATTGAATGCCTTTAATTCTTCATTTCCTTAGGACTCGACCTAGATAGGTGAAGTATTTCACCTATCTACCAACGATTCAGGAGGTGGAATAGTTGGTTTGAACCCTGCAAGCCACACGATACACTGAACGAAAAATGAAAACCAATCGGGAGATTCGCCAACGCTGGTTCAACATCGTCCGGGGATTTAAACTGATGAATTTTGTAATTTAGCTTCATTTCGTCAACGAATTCCCTATACTCGTCTGGCGCGATATTCTTGTAGTCTTCGGTTGACTTGACTGTTCGCGTTTTTAGCATTGACGTCCATTGGGGATCAGAAGCGTATCGAGAGAAAATTTGATCATCAGTTTGATGGAGAGTAAAATCGGCCCATGCCTGAAATTCTGCTAGCCCCTTTCGGTCTAGATCAACCTTTCGGCTGAGCAACTCAGCCTGGTCGTAAAAAACCCCATCTTTAGCTAGTCCTTTCGATTTGGCATACTCCGAGGCTTCCTGCTCGGATCTAACCAAAATAAGGCCGTGTTTTTCGACGGAACTATTGAATTCCTTCCGCTTCTCTTTGTCTGCGCCAAATGCAGAAGGAGAAGAGCTTTTTCCAAAATTGAACTGTGAGCTTCGCAATTCGAGACCATATTGAGTCCGAATTGTAAAACAGGAGTCCCGACCGATATCGTATCGCGGATATTGGCCCAGAATTCCCCTTTGAAATTGCTTAAGGGCAGATGGAGACAATTCGGTAAATGGAATTAATTCTGTCGGCTTATACTTCTTCGATAGGGCAAATACCTCGCGATGCAACCTGATTGGTGCCATTAATTCCGAATCTTTTGATACAACCAGCCAGCCCAAGTTCTTCACTCTAATTGCAAGATCACCCGACTCATTTTCGATGGTAGGAATGCTTTCTGACAATCTTGGAAAGGACTCTTTCCCAAAGTCTAGTAGTCGCTGAAACTCCACGATTGATACATCCGACGGAGCGTGAACAACATGACTCGCAAATCCTTGAGCAAAAGCCGAGCTAACTATTGATCCAGCAACGACGAGAATAGAAGACTTCAAAAATCCCACCCAGTAATCATATAGTGAAAACCCGCAATCTTGCCCTAATCTGACGACCTGTGCCCAAAAGCTCAAACAATTCTCTATCTTGATTTTGTTGGAGCGTATAGCACCTTTTTCTCCGTAACTGTTCCATGCGCTTTCTGGGCTTAGGCATTTCGGGGGGATAACAATGATCCAACCTACCGCAACAGCCTCACGCTCAAAATGGTCGTTCCGATTATCATCGGCGAAAAACGAATTCCAAAGGCAACGAGCTGATGCCGAATCAATAAGGTACGTTTAGGTTACTCCTGTGTCCCCAAAACTCTCTCGCATTTACCTCGATCACGCGGCAACAACCGAATTGTTGCCCGATGTCAAAGTGCGCATGAAGGAGGCGATGAACCAGTACGGCAACCCTTCCAGCCTTCACCAGGACGGACGCAACGCCAAGCATGAAATTGACTGGAGTCGTGAGATCGTCGCCGAAGCGCTCGGTTGCATGTTCGCCGAAGTCGTCTTTACAGGAAGTGGCACGGAAGCGGCAAACCTCGCCATCATTGGTACCGCACTCGCCAATGAAGATTCAAAACGGAATCGAATTCTTCTCTCGGCGATTGAGCATCACTGCGTATTGAACACACAATTCATCCTCGGCAAATTAGGATATCGGGTTGACCTCATCCCGGTGGACAAAGAGTCATTCGTTGATCTCGTCAAATACTCCGAGATACTTGCCGACGACGTCTTGTTGGTGTCCATGATGAGTGCGAACAACGAAACCGGAGCAATTCAGCCGCTCAAAGAAGCCATTCGTCTTGCCAAGCGCTCAAAAGCAATTTTCCACAGCGACCATGTTCAGGGCTTCCTTAAATCGACGCCAAACCCAAATTTGCTCGGTGCTGACCTTGTCTCGGTAGCCGCCCACAAGGTGAACGGCCCCAAGGGGGTTGGCGCCCTTGCCGTCCTTAACGGAACAAAAATAAAACCCCTCCTTGCGGGCGGAGAGCAAGAGCGAGAAATGAGAGGCGGAACCGAAAACGTAGTTGGTATTGCTGGGTTCGGCGAGGCAATTCTCGCTCATCAAGCACCAAAATTGCGAATCCTTCGCGACAAACTTCTCGACTCGGTGTTCAAGATTGGGGGCGTCCCGACCGTCAAGGATAGAACCCACACCCTCGATAGCCATATCCATATCCGGTTTCCCGGCATCGACGCCGAGACCCTGCTCATTCGACTCGATCGGGCTGGCATCAGCGCTAGCAGCGGTGCTGCCTGCAGCAGCGGAAGCATCGAAGCCAGCCACGTCATGTTAGCCTGCGGATACACTGAAGCCGAAGCGAAAGAAGGCATTCGATTTTCGCTTGGAGCTTCGAACACCGCTGAAGAAATTGACCGAGCCTCCCTGGCGATCAAGGCGTGCGTCACCGAAATACGGGATCGTAGGCAGGTTCAATGAACCTGGCAAATATACTAATCTGTCAAAATTACGTTCTCAAGTCAAAGATTTTTGGGCAAAATAGAACCTGATGTGAATTCTCAGATTTCTCATCAATTTGAGTTGGTTTAAAGGCAAATGAAAAAGTTCTTACTGTTGGCGGGAATTGCTGCACCCGTGCTTGGAGTCGCCAGCCCCGTGGGATTTCGGTATGCAACTTACTTTGCCATGACAACGGGTCAACCGGGCAGCATGACCGGACAAATGATCAATTCAGACGGAACCACGATTGGCGTGTCCTATTCTGGGCATGTCGTTTCGGATAGCCAATTTAACAACACCGGAACGTATTACTACACTGGTTTTGGCGCAAACCCAAGCCCCTACACCAATGCCCTCGTGGCCAACGCTCCGGCCGCTTGTGACATTATTGCCTTGGCGGGTCAAACTAACGCTCCCCTCACCAACACCATCACGTTTTCTGCCCCGGTGGTCGATCCAATTATGGACATTGTCAGTCTGGGCCAACAGGGTCAGTCGAGCAACTACGATTTTAATACCTCTTTTACAATCCTTAGTCAGGGAACTGGCTATTTTGGTGGTGCCGGAAACGGGCTTTCGAACCCTTTTGGCAACCGTTTGACTGGATTCGAAGGGGATGGCGTCATCCAATTCAAGGGAACGTTCACCTCCATTTCCTTTACGGCTTCACCCGCAGAATTCTGGGGTGGATTCAATGTTGGAGTCCAAGCCGTACCAGAACCAGCAACCTTGCTCGTTTTGGTGAGCGGAATCGCATTTCTCGCCCGACGACGAAAGGCTTAACCCAATTTCCGAAAACCTTTGGCGCCAAGAAAAGTCGCCCCATATCGTAGATAACTCTTGAGCCTCTTTGGCAATATGTGGATACTTGCCCGATACGCCTCGCGGGCCGAACGAGCATCACCGTTGAGCATTCGCGCCGTGCCAAGCGCCGCCCAGCAATGGGCTTTGGCTAGGTTGGCACTTTTCGCATCGAAGCGGGAATCTAAATTATCTAGCCGAGGCAACATCCATTCGCGCAGACGCTGGTCGTCCCGCCAAATCTTCTCGGAATTGTGGGAAGCGTTGGCGTCATGCACGCGGTACTGGGTCAGTTTTTCGGCGACGCAGCCAGCCTGAGATAGCTCGACGATTCGAAACCACATCTCCCAATCCGCTGAACCAAAGTAGTCTTCGTTAAATCCGCCAATTTGATTCATGATCGACGCTCGAAACATTGTCGCCGAGGCAATAAATTTATTCTCGTAGACCAAGTACAGCAGAATATCGCCCGACTCAAACTGCGGATACTTGAATCCAAGCGGCTCTCCCTCGATTTTTTTTCCGGATCCATCGACAAACTCACCTCCGGTCTGCACGATGCCGATAGTTGGATTTGCATCCAACAGGGCCACTTGTTGGGCTAGTTTTTCCGGCATCCAAACGTCATCGTCATTGAGAATTGCGATGAATTCTCCAGTTGCCAATTCGAGACCCCGATTGAGCGTCCCGTATGTGCCAAGATTCTTCTCGTTCAGAACAACATGGATTCGCGGCTGCTGGGCCAGCCATTCGCGCGACCCATCCGTCGAACCGTCATCGAGCGCAATGATCTCATAGTCCTGAAACGTCTGGTTTCGGATGCCGTCAAGCGCCGCTGGCAGGTAAGCCAGGTGGTTGTAGCAAGTCAGCAGGATTGAAACGCGTGGCATCGAAGTTCAGGCTCTATTTTGCCGCATTTGGCCGCCATCTGTGACCCGCTGGGTCAAAGCATAGACTATCTCAGCAGTCAGTGCAAAGCCGTCGAGTCACTGGTTTGATTTCTGCCATGTTGAATCGGTCAGTGACAGGCAGACGGGTCAACCTTCTAACATGGAAATGTTGCACCAGCATGTATAAAAAAGTCCATGCTTTCGCAACATGGACTCTCTACTGCCAGGAATGTTCTACTTCGCAACGAGTTCGGTGGCGTTGCGGATGACTTCTCGTTTGTACTCTTCGGTCGAGGCTTTTCCACCAAGATCTCCGGTGAGAATTTTGCCGTCGGTGCAGACTTTGAGGACCGAGTTGAGGATTCGGTCGGCTTTCTCGCCTTCGCCGAGATACCGGAGCATCATGAGCGACGAGAACAACAAAGCCGTGGGATTCGCGATTCCTTTTCCAGCGATATCTGGTGCCGAGCCATGAACCGCTTCGAAAACAGCGCAATCGACGCCGATGTTTGCCGAAGCCGCCATGCCTAATCCGCCGACCAAGCCAGCGCAGAGATCAGAAATGATATCTCCGTACAGATTTTCGGTGACGATGACATCGAATTGCTCTGGGTTAATGACCAATTGCATACAGCAGTTGTCGACAATGATGTCGTCAGCGATGATGTCTGGGTAATTCTTGGCTTCTTTGTAAAACTCTTCGAGAAACATGCCGTCGGTCAGCTTCATGATGTTGGCCTTGTGGACCGCGGTCATTCGCTTTCTACCTTGAACTCGAACCATGTTAAATGCGTACTTGAAGAGTCGTTGACAGCCCGGTCGAGTGATGACCTTGATTGACTGTGCGACATCTGGGTGCGGCTGGAATTCAATTCCCGCATAAAGGTCTTCGGTGTTCTCTCGCACGATGATCAAGTCAATGTGCTTTCCTTCAAACGGACCATGGACGCCGGGCAAAGTCTTGGTTGGGCGCACGTTGGCAAAAAGGTCGAGCGCCTGTCGCAAAATAACGTTTGCTGACTTGTGGCCCTTACCAATAGGAGTTGTGGTTGGACCTTTTAATGCAATTCCGAGTTCCTTAATCTTTGCAATAGTCTCTGCAGGCATTGCTTCGTGTCCCTTCTCGACTGACCCAATCCCACCTTCAAGATATACCCATTCCGCTTCGAAGCCGACCGCCTCGAGAATGTCGATTGTTGCGGAAGTGATCTCAGGTCCGATGCCGTCGCCGGGGATGACACCAATTTTGCGTTTGCCCATATAACCTTAATATTGGCAAATCTACGGGGAATAAGTACGGTGAGAGAGACATCTTTATCAACCGAATGCCTCGTAAAACCCTCGACAAAGCAACTAGCCAAATTTCAAGACCATCGAATAAGGCACATAATATGCAAGAGAAACCGCAGGGAACGAATTGTGAGACTGGTTCAAATAGCAAATCAAGAAGTACAAAATTTAAGCAAACCGAGCTCACCGAGCAGCTCACGATTTGACCTTACCGTCGTCGTGCCGACCCTCAACGAAGCTAAAAATATCCCGATCCTGTTTGCTTCGCTTCAAACCGTACTCAATCAAATTAAGTGGGAATTGGTCATCGTCGACGATAATTCCAAAGACGAATCCCCGGCTCTTTTGGTCGAAATGGCTAACCAAAACGAGAATTTTCGATTTTTACGCCGATTTGGTCGCAGCGGACTTTCGACTGCATGCATCGAAGGAATGATGACTTCCGCATCGCCGATTATCGCGGTTATGGACGCCGACGGTCAGCACGACGAGACGAAGCTGATGACGATGCTCGGCATTCTCCAGTCCGATACCGCCGATGTTGTTGTAGGCAGCCGATTTGTCGATGGTGCTGACGCCTCAACGTTTTCTAATTTCCGTACTAAGCTGAGCCTTTGGAGCAACGTCATGGCCCAGAAGTGGTTCAAGGTGCCTCTCAAAGACTCGATGGGCAACTTCTTTATGCTCAAACGTCCGGTTATCGAAGCAGCGGCACCTTTCCTTTGCGGTCGTGGACAAAAGCTCCTGTTCGATATCCTCCTCGTTGGTCCAAGCGATCTACGCGTTGCTGAGGTCCCCATCGTGTTTGGTTCGCGTGAGCACGGTGAAAGCAAACTCAGCCACATCGCTGCCATCGATTTTGGCCTGCAACTTTGGGATCGCAAATTTGGTTCATTCTTGCCAACAAAAGCCATCATCGACCTGAGTCTTATCGCCACATACTCGATTATCACTACGGTTCTAACATGGTTAGTCATGAAGGTTTGGTTCATGGCAACCGGGGTCTTCCCCCGGGCATCTAGCCTCATCCCTGCCGCCGCCATCCCGTCTTTGCTTCTAGCGTTTTACGGACTCGTCTTCATCACCCCACGAAGGAAACGGTTGAAGGGTTCGGCTCTTGTGAAAGAACTCTTGTCCTATTTGATCATCGCCGCGCCGTTCGTTATCCTTTCCGCATGGATTACTAGCGGAGTCATGACCCCGGGCGACCCCCGCCTGCGGATGCTATTTGGAGCGTCAGTTGTATCGAGTGTCGGACTCGTTATCGCCTCGAACTGGCGAAAAGAAGCAATGGCTCGACGTTAAGGTTGAACCATGACGCAGGCATCTCCAAAGAAACTCACAAGTCCTAATAACCTCAATTGGGCTTGGATTCCCTTCACTTTGCTGGTTCTTGGCTTTCTCGAATTTGTCTTTGTCTATCTCATAAATGACAAAGAGGCGCTCACGTCTTCTATCTATACGTACTACCAATCGGATTTCTATACACACCTTTCTGCCGGAGAAATCCCCTGGATTCACTTCCGGTTTGAGTACCCTCCGTTGGCGGCGTACGTCCTGCTTTTTCCGGCATTTATGTCCGGCCTTTCCGTCCTATGGGTTTCCATTCTGAGGGCGACATCTTGTCTCGTTTTGTCAGTTCTAACCCTGCGATTCCTCAACAAATGCGACCGAATCCCGGAAAACATTCGCGCGCTAGCAGGAGCTTCGGTTGGAATCATGTCGTGCGTTGTGCCAGGTTTCTATTTCGGCTTGTTCGACTGGGCTCTATGCCTCGGCAACATCTTGATGTGCCTCGTGCTATTTGGCGTCTCCGACCCGGTTAAAGGTGCTGGAAAAATTTGGCCACTCATCTTCGCTGGAGCTTCGATCAAACTCATGCCCCTCCTTGCGGCTCCATTTTTACTGCAAGTCAAACAGCTTCGGCAGAAATCTAATTTTGCGATGACGATGGCGGTGACGGCTTTGATCCATCTTCCCTTCGTTGCCTTTGGATTTCATAATTTTCGGGTTTTTGTTGCCTACCACCGGGCCCGCTCAATCGACTGCTTCTCAACTTATGCTTGCGTTCTCAATGCCCTTCAGCGCTTCGGTAAGGTTACTATCGAGCGAAAGTGGAACTATGGCGCGTATGAAGTTGAAGGGAGTCTCAGTAACCTTTTTGCCAAAGCATCGCTCCCCATTTTTGCGGTCACTCTCATAGGACTTCTCTTTGCGACTCGAACCCTACTTCAACGGGGCTTTGGAGCCCGAGCTGCCTTCGGCATGTACCTTGTGGCGTTCCTCATTTACCCAGCAATTAGTAAGGTTAGTCAGAACAATTATTGCGTATGGACAGCGACGTGCCTCCTCAGCTTCTGGCTCATCGGATATTGCCGCAAGGAATTCGTTCGCACCACTTTTGTCGGACTGCTAGTTATGCTGGTCATCGGATACATCCAAGATCGCCACTTCGTCGATTTCACCTTGCCATTGGTGCCGTGGTATATGATCCTCGTTAGCTCATTACGACAAATTCTTACGGTTGGGCTCGCCGTCTTTTGCCTCAAAGAAATTTATCGGTCAAAACTCGATGAACCGAAATTTGCTTTGGGTGGAGCCTGATGGAACCCGAAGCAATGCCTCAACCCAGGCTTCACCTCAATTTTCTTGATGGAATCCGAGGTTTGAGCGCGTTTTACGTGGTGATGTATCACATCTATCATGAGCTGACGGGTTACCAACATAGCCATCTCGGTCCGTCTCGGCTCATCTTTGCCATGGAAAAACTCTTCGGGTGGGGCGGTCATGATTGCGTTACAGTGTTCATTTGTCTCAGTGGATTCTCACTAGCGATTCCCCTGGCAAAAGCCAATTACCAAAACTTGGCCAAAACCATCGAGATGAAAAACTACTTCATTCGAAGGTTTCTTCGAATTGCGCCTCCGTACTTCGTATCGATTGCGTTAATCGTGGGGCTTGCACTCGCTTTCCCTATCCTATCGCATCCGACCGATACGTCGTGGAATAACGCATTGCCGATTCTCGATGCTCGCTCCATTCTCTTTCACATAACCTTCATTCAGGCACTCGACCCCTCGCAGGTCTTCAAAATAAGCCCCCAGTTTTGGAGCATTGGCACCGAAGCTCAACTTTATATTTGGCTACCTTTCGTCATCGTGCCACTTGCACTCAAACGATCAATATCCTGGGCACTCGGAGCTGCTTTGCTTGCGTGCCTTGTTGTTGTCCAAATTAAGAGCATTGAAAGTGCTTGCTTGCACTACGTACTGACTTTTACCGTCGGAGCCCTTGCTGCTCACCAAGTCTTTTCAAAACCGGAGGGACGAGAACGATGGAAACTGCCTCAAATTGCCATCGGGGTTGGCCTCTTCGTCGGCACCTTAGCCGTTGCTTTTCTGCGCCACAATTCCTGGGCCGTTCGCGACATCGCGTTAACACCCTTCCTCGGATTCGGACTCTACTGGCTAGCAAAAGACCACAATCCATCTGGAGTGATTCAAGCCATTCGCGCCTTTCTTGGCTCCCGGGTCATTGCCTTTCTCGGCCGAATTTCATACAGTTTGTACTTGGTTCACTATGTACTGCTCGCCCTGGTCCATGCGACGCTTGTTTCTCGAGGAGTCAGCGTTCATTTGACGGTTTTGGTCCTCATTCTCGGAGTTCCCTTCCTGAGCATCCTGATGGCATGGATCATGCAACTCTTGGTTGAGGCGCCAACGATTAACTATGCAAAACGGTTCCGGGAGAGTAACATGAGTTCACAGACCGCTAAAGGTCCCGTTGGGATCTAAAAATTTGTGAAACTAATCGCCTTATAGCTCGTCGTACCTATTGAAAGCATATGAAAAGCCTTCGCCTACTATCAACCCTTGGTGTCCTTGCGATTTGCACAGTCTTCGCGTCGGCTCAAGATTCTGGCCTTGGAAGAGGACATGGAAGCAAAGATCGAGACACTTCTCGGTCCAATCCACCCGCATCCTCTGGTTCGGGACAATCGTCATCTGGTCAAAAAGATCGTTCATCCGATACTTCGAGAAGTACTCCTCCTCAAGATTCGGGTCGCTCGAAAGACCGTTCGTCCGATACTTCGAGAAGTACCCCTCCCCAAGATTCTGGTCGCTCGAAAGATCGTTCTTCCGAACCACGACAGTCCCCGCCACCACAAGATTCTGGTCGTTCGAGAGATCGATCCCCAGAGCCACGCCAATCTCCCCAAGATTCTAGTCGAACGAAAGATCGTTCACCCGAACCTCGTCAATCTCCCCAAGACGGCGGTTTAGGACGCGGAGCAGGTTCATCTTCTGGTTCACAAACTGGCAACACCGGTCCAACGCGAGATCGAGGAACATCTGATCAGTCCAAGGGCGGACGCGATCGCACTCCTGAGCCAAGACAATCTCCGCAAGATGGCGGACTTGGTCGCGGAAAGGGATCTGGCGGCAACACTGGCCCAATTCGCGATAATGGCAGTTCAGGTAGCACCCGAGATTCCGGCAGCACGCGCGATTCTGGGACTACACGAGATCGAGGAACGAGTCAGGGCTCCGGTACTGGTCGCGACCAAGGACTCGGTAGAGATCAAGGTCTCGGGCGAACCCGAAACGACAGCCCGGTTTATCAAGGTCGAACCAATGATCAACCTTCACGAAGCGGATCGGTTACCTATCGAGGATCTAACAATATGGCCGTTCGGCAAGACAGCCGTACAAATGTTGTGGCACCAAAGACTTTTGGAATCATCAAATCAACTTCGCTCGAATCAAGAGCGCGAAGAGAAGATGCGTCTCGACACCCCATCGGCCTTGAGAACAATGGCTGGCGAACCGGATATTGCCATTACAACAACAATTGGAATGACAGCTTGTTCTGGTACCCCAATTACTGCTTCTCGCCATTTGGTGGCTCAAACATTGTCATCTCTCCGTGGTACTCGTACACGTTCCTTCCTGGCTACCTCAACTGTGAGCACGTCTATGTGACTCACTACCGAGGATTCTGGGGTTGGAATACGGGAGTTATTTATGTCTATGACAACAATAGCAATAACAACTATAATTACGGATACGATTCGCGATACGACCGAAATCGAGAAGTCGATTATTCCATCGAAGACCTTCGCGACGGTTTCGAACGAAGAGACTTTCGAGCTCTCGATCGATTGGTACCAAACTATGGTCAAATTGCCATCTATCGTGACGGACAGTACGATTATTCAATCGACACGAGGGACTTCTCCGATCTATTGAACGATTTGTCGAGCAACGCCAATACCAACCGATATCGAGTTCTCGAAACGCGGCTTGGACGAAATTCGGCCCGAGTTTCCGCGGTTCATGAGTACACCGACCAATGGGGCAACCGACAAAAGGTCTACCATTCAATCTATCTCGAAAATGAAGATGGAAACATGGTCATTCGAGAGTTTGGAACTTCAAACTACCGAGTCTGGTAACCGTAACGCAAAAAATCCCCGAGCCGTACGCTCGGGGATTTTTTGTTTGCTCAAGACCTTCCTTAGCGGTCACGAAAATCCGTCAAAAGAAGAAAGCGACTGGCTTAAAATGCTAATATCCACTAGCCAAATGGAACCTCAGCTTGAGCGATACCTCCACGAAAACATCCCTCTTACGAAGGCGATGGGAATCAAAATTATTTTGGCGAGTCCTGAACGTGTTCTTCTCGAATGTCCACTTGAACCCAACATTAATATTCACGGGACAGCGTTTGGGGGCTCGATTAGCGCACTGGCAACCATTACCGGATGGCTTTGGATCCAGGTCTACATGCGTGAGCGCAAGCAAGCACCCAAGCTCGTTATCAGCGAAAGCAGAATGCAATACCTTGAACCCGTTACTGGAACTTTCTCTGCTGAGCTTCGAGCCCCATCCGAAAAAATCATTTCCGCATTCACCCAATCTTTCGACCGACGAGGTTCCGCCAGGATTGATTTGAACGTATCAGTCCTTTCCGACGGAGAAGAGGTGGGCCTTTTTACAGGCACTTACGCTGCCCTTAAGACATAATAGAGAATAACCTTGAGCGAAAAAGTTAAGAAACAGATGGACGAGCTGGCAAAGCTCATCACGGAATATAAGCTCAGCGAAGCGACCATCGAAGCTGACAGCTTCAAAATGTCGATGCGAAAGTCAGCACCTAGGATGGTGGCAATGTCAACTCAGACTATGGCCGTGGGGCACGATGAAGAATCGCATGTTGACGCTGGGCCAATTGTCGAGGCAGCTCCGGTCCAGCAAGGCACTCCTATAAGTAGCCCAATGACGGGAATCTATTACAGTTCTTCAAGCCCAAGTTCTCCGCCATTCGTCAACGAAGGTGACACCGTCACGGCGGGCCAAGTCGTTGGGCTGATTGAAGCCATGAAAGTCTTCAACGAAATTCACTCGACCGTCAGCGGAATCGTTAAGAAGCTGTGTGCAGAAAGTGGTCAAATAGTCAACCCTGGCGATCCCCTGCTGTATATTGGGTAGCCCGTGTTACTGCCCTTCCTCGCTCTTTCCATTCTTCCAAAACATGGAGCTTTTTTGCTCGTTGGCGGCGGAGCTACAACAACGGAAATGGTTAAAGGTTTCGCCGAATTGTGCGGAGGCACCACTGGCGAGATCGTCGTACTTTCTCAGACCCACGCAAATCCGGCGGACGGTGAGGGTTCAGTCAAACTTCTCCAAAAAAATGGGTTTGTTCACGTATCGCTAGTCAAGAACACAGAATTCTCCGAACCTGAGCGAGATGCGTTAGAAGCAAATCTCGGCCGTGCTGCTGGAGTTTGGATCCCCGGTGGCGATCAGTCACTTTTCATCAAACGGCTTGGACTAGCCTGGTGTCAGCGAGTCTTCCCAAACTTGACTAATCATGGATTGAACTGGTTTGGGACAAGTGCTGGAGCAATGGTGGTTGGAAATCCAATGCTCGTTGACGATGCAACAACCGAAGGAATTGGACTTATTGACGGTATTGTTGACACTCATTACTTTGTTCGTCACCGAGAACTGCGGCTGCGCAAAGCATTCTTTGGCTGCAGAGTTCAATATGGTTTTGGCCTCGACGAAGGAGAATGGATCGTACTTCGCGACAACCTCATTGAAAAGAAAGTCGGAACTCCGCAAATCTTTCTCCGAGAGTCTGGATAAAATGCATGCATGAGTCTCGTCGCAACGTCGCTTTTGCTTTCCTTGGCCGCTGGCAACAATTTCCCCATCGAACCTGAATTCGCGTACAACGGCATTGACCGCCCATTCACCGTGCGGGTCAATGGCCGTGGTCAGAAGATTTCCCTCCGAATTTACCGTCCAGAGAAAAACGAGACTCTCGACGAGGTCGACGTCAAAAACGGAAAGGTCGACCTCGCCAAGACATTCCCCAACCTTTGGAAGTCGAAACGTGCCGAAGTGCTCTATGTCCAAGTTCTTGCCGATGGCAAGTCAGCCGGACCTTCGCTCGTAATGCAGCCAATGGTCAATTCGCCCGTCGTGACCCTCGATGCAACCACAAAGGCTCCCAAATGGTCTCCGGACGAAGACAACACCTATGCCGGGATTCGTTGCTGGGTTGACCAAAACGTGGTTCTGGTGACCGAGTTTGGCGAGGCCGAATTCAAGATGCGCCCCGACGTAGCCCCGAACACGGTTTGGAACTTCATCCAGCTCGTCCAAGGCGGATTCTATCGCGACATCATTTTCCATCGCATCATCAACAAGCATCCTCGAACCGGAAAGCCGTTCGTCATTCAAGCTGGTGATCCAACTGGAACCGGATCAGGTTCGCCCGGATACAGCTTCATTCTTGAGCAAACCAAACTTCCGCACGACTTTGGCGTGATGGGCATGGCTCGTTCGACCGACCCAAATACGAACGGAAGCCAGTTCTATGTCGCCCTCAGTCGCGAAGCTACTCAACATCTTGACGGCAAATACGCAACCTATGGCCAGCTCGTCCGGGGCAAGGAGGTCATCGAGAAGATCGCGGCGGTGGAGATTGGGCCAAAGGATGATCGTCCCGTTAAGCCTCCGGTGATTAAGAGTGTGAAGCTGGTGAATCCTAAGGATCACTAGAAAAGGGCATCTGAGATGAGCCCTCATATTAAGACACTCTCTTTTGAAGGTGTTCGGCGATTAGCCCTTCAAATTGTCTTGGGGAAGTGTTCCCGAGTGACGAGTGGTCTCTTGAACTGTTGTATTCCTCGATATAGTTTGTAACAGCGA
>JANYCU010000038.1 GCA_025360125.1 Armatimonadota bacterium
TTGATGACCATAACAACTTCAGACCCCATTCATCCCTGAACAATCTCACCCCCGCAATGTGGGAAAGAAAGTTCGCGAACGAACATAATGAACAGGAGGCAATCCTCACATACTAGTGGATCGTCAAACGGGGACTAGCCAGATGGCTTAGCGCAGCTAGTACTTCTGCTCAAAAATGTATCTTCGAGGCGTATATCTCTTCGGTGTCATTCGGCGTTATGGCACTCTCATTTGAGGCGATTTTGGACGGTCTACCCATGGAGTGGCTTGCCACAAAATGTCCGTGGTTTGCCAATCTCGCGAGTTGTTTCCCTAGTTTCTAACTCAGTCAAAACACTGGCTTCTCCCAGCGTCATTCCGTTTCCGTCGGTACTCGTTCCTCGCGACATAACTCCATTCGACGCAGGGGGTCGAAGCAAGTGCCACAAAATAACCGCGCCCACGCGGTGGCTTGCCCTCCGAAGACTGTCCCAAGTTACCTGGCGCATAAATTCACGACCACAGGTCGGAATCGCTATTGCGAAGTGCTCCAATTACAGCAAACGCGCCGATTGCCAAGCATCCTAAAATCGAGACGATGACAAAAAGTTTGTCAGTTGCCCAAGTTATTGTGGAATGTCTAAGTTCGATTGTAGCGCCGAACGGGATCCGAATAAGAGCAATGAGAATGACCACGCAAAATCCGGCAATCCCCCAGTATTGGAGGGAACCGCCGTTGGACTCCGGATACTTCTTCATTTATTCTTCATGTCGTGTATTGCTTGATCTTGAGCCATTTGCTGGTCAATCACCGCGCCAAGCCGCTTGTAATGATCAGATATTCGAAACATAATGGCACAATCAAGTCCGATCAGTGAGAACAGCCAAACCCACAAGACTATTTGAAATACTTTCATCAGTCGATCCATGCACTTAACTCCTCGATTTGACCATCTGATTTATGCGATCTGAGAGATTGCGACTTGTCGTTTCGAGCCTGATCAGTTCGCGCTCTTCGTCCTGCTGGACCCGATATTCCAAAAACAAGCTGAATGAGAGAGCCAGGAGAACGACTACGAATCCGGCCAAAACATAGTTCTGTTTTTTCATAATCGTTCTCCCACAGGATATAGCCTATTACTCCATCATTTTGGACATCTTGATAGGTTCCGGTCTGAAGGTTTCCTTGTATGAATCAATGGCCGTTTTTACTCCTTCTACGGCGTCCGTTGCGGCCTCGAATCCTTCACCAGGGGCACTAAAACCAGGGTCTATGTAGACCGTCGTAATTCCGTCCTTAAGGGCATCCTTGGCTTTTTCTAGACCTTTGTTAATTCGCTGGGTTTGTTCCCCGGCATCGTCGGTTGTGTCTTCCGGATTGGCTATTGATCTTTCCCACATCTTGTTTTGAGCCTCCTTCTTCTTTTCCTGCTCTTCGTGGGCGCTATTCATCATTTTCTTGATGGAATATCCTAGGGCTACAACACCGATGATCACGAGCCCAACCACTATAAACATGTTTCGTCCGTTGCTGTCGAAGTGAGTGACGGGACTGTTGCTGCAGTAGGCGTACCAGTTTCGACCGTCTTTGGCGACATCACGTGTCATGAACCTGCCGGTGCTGGAATCGTAATACCGGTGTCCGAGCAGTTTCAAACCAGAATTGTCTTCTTGATAGCCGTAGCCTCCAGCATAGCCAAAAGGGCCACTCCAAGTGCCAGAGCCCGATTGGACCGCGCCGAACGCATCATAGCTCCTAGTCGCGGCAACTTGGCCCGTACCGGTTGTTTGGATTTCCTCATTCTTGAACCCAGTATGGGTGAATGTTGTCGTGCTTCCTCGCCTTTCTGAAATGCCAGGAGTATAACTTGCAAAGGAATCATGCAACACCGGATCGGTGACCTCTGCTCCATCACGAACGTACGAATCCGATGTGCCGTTTTCTGTCGATCCAACCCTTGTGTCCAGACCGTTGTACGAGTACGAAGCGGTTATTCCTGGGCCGGAAATTGACGTTATCCGCGACTCATAATCGTAATTGAGTGTCGTTGTACCCGCAGAAGTTACAACGCTTGTCGTTCGACCGGCCCCGTCGTATCCATACGACTTCGAGCCTGCAGTGAGAAGCTTATCCCCATCATCGTACGTGTAATTTTCTGCTGAGCCATTGACGGTTTTAGAGAGCCGATTGCCATTGGCATCGTAGGAATAGCTTACGGCGTAACCTGTCTTACTTTCGCTTGCTAATTGACTTGCGGAGTCATAGCCGTAGGAGGTTGTAACACCGTCGACAATCTTGCTGGTCATTTCGTCGGCCAGATTAAACGAATATGTCTCTGATCGTTTTGTGGCGTTCGACGCGTCAGCGATCGTATTGCTAGTCAGTCTTCCGTTAATGTCGTATTGGTATTGGTTCGATTGCCCGCCCGAAAGTGTCTTGCTCGCGACTCGTCCTAGCGAGTTGTAGCTAAGAACGGTCGTTTCTCCAAATCGGTTCGTAACCGAGCCTTGGCGACCATAACTGTCGTATCCGTAGGTTGTCGTTCCAAGACCAACTTCCGTCATAGATGTCCTTTCACCCGCATCATCGTAGGAGTAGGTTTGAGTTCCCTGAGGCTGAGCCAACTGTGTAAGTTTGCCAATTGAGTCGTATGTCCAATTCGTTGTCCCGGACGCGTCTGTCATGATCGTGGAGCGACCCACGGCATCACGAGTAAAGGTCGTATTCGTTCCAGTTGGGTAGCTGATAAGCGTTTCTTTGCCCGCGTCGCTATACCCGTAGTTGATGACGTAGCCCAGTGGCGAGGTATACACCGAAACTTGCCCGGTTCCCAAGAAGGTCCACTGCTCGATTGCGCCGTCTGGCATTGTTAGCTTCTTTTCTTCTCCCCGCGACGTAAAATCGTAGGAGCGGACTTTGCCGCGACCGTTAGTGACGGACGTTCGCCAACCGTTGCTGTTGTAGGCATAACTTTCCGTTTCGCTCTTTGGATTCGTTATGCTTGTAAGCCGCATGGCTCCGTCGTAGATCGCTGTGGTTGTCCGTCCTACCTGGTCGGTCAGGGCCGTAACGAGGCCACCGGAATCAAGTGTTGCTGATGATGAACCGCCCATTGGTGTACTAGAAGCGAAGGGGCGTTCCCATGTATCAAAGGTTGTCGACCAAGTATTTCCGTTGCTGTCCTTCATTTGAGTCTGATTTCCGAGCGAATCGGAAACAAAATCCTGGTAAACGCCCGAAGGGGCGGTCAAGCGCGACAAGTTGCCGTATCCATCGTGCTGAAAACTGGTCGTGCGATTCAGAGCATCCTTTGCGGAATTAAGTTGTCCAAGACTGTCATAAGTCTTCGTAAGGACGGTCTTGCCTTGAGCGTTTACGGCCGTCAGGAGGTTCTCATGACTATCGTAGGTTGCTATCATCGTCTGGCTGAGAGCGTTCGTGAAGCTAACTATGTGACTCATCGAATCATAGACATAGGTCTTCGTTTGTCCCAACGGATTCGTTGTCGTCAGAATATTTCCCTTCGAATCGAAGGTATTAGTCCATACTTTTCCACGCTCGTCGGTAGTTGATAAAGTGTCTCTGTTAGTACTGTACGTGTAAGCGATACTGAATCCGGCGGCGTCTACCGACGAAGCCAGCAGTCCGTTGCTGTAGTTATCGACTCGCTGTTGTCCACCTGGCTTCGTGATCGTCGTTGTCGATGTATCGTAACTGAACGTCGTCGTCTGGTTTAAGGGATTTGTTGCAGAAATAATGCGATCAGAACTGTCGTAGCCCCACTGCCAAGTATTACCCCGTAGGTCGAGTTCGGTCAGGATATCGTGGTTCGAATTGTATGTAAGCGTTCTTGTGTATGTTTGACCGCCAATCGTGGGGTAGGTTATGCCAGTCAAATCTTTGGTGGAATTGTATGTGAATGACCAGACTCGGCTCGTCGGATCGATAATACTGGAAACCTTTCCGTTTGCGCCGTATACGAATGTAAGTGTTCTTCCGTCTGGACTCGCTACAGTCGAAACTTGATTTGAAGAATTTCGGCTAATCGATACAGCATTCCCATTTGCGTCCGTTATGGATGTGAGCAAACCTGTCGAGCCGAATTCCAGGGTCCCGCCCATTTTGTACTTCATGGTGAACGAACCGTTCGCATTCTTCACGAGATCGTGATCCCATCCTGATGGTCTCGTAAACGTGCCACTTGTTTCAGCATAGGGTACGTCAAGGCCGTCGGGCATCGAAATAATCGCAGACGACCCAGCTGTATAAGCAATGGTCATCTCGTAGCTGTGTCCCCAGCCAAATCCAAAGGCGCCTTCAACCTTCCCAAGACTGCCGTGGAATAGCTCGAAAGTAACACCTGATTTTCCTATCGAGGGCCAAGCAACAACCCCAAGTTTTTGCAGGTTATTGCCAGTATTGGTGTTGGATTGCCCTCCGACTCCAGGGCCGCCAGTTCCGGCTCCTCCGCCGGCTCCTCCCGCCCCACCGCTTCCAGAACCACCTGAGCCAGACCCTCCTTCACCAGGAGCTGAACCACCTCCGCCACCTCCTGTGGCTTGAATAGCTACTTCACCAATGCTCGCAAAAATGTCCTCACCGGAATCAAGTGCTTTTTGCAATCTGATTCGATCAAGGTCTGCTTTTAACTTGCGAGTCCACCAATCCTTGCGTTCTGGGTCACGTTTAGGATTGCTACCCTTAAAAACCTTTGTCGGTCTCTCGGAGAACTCAAGGGCTGGTCCGCGAAGCAGTTGCTTAGTGGATTTGATCGCCGAATCAACCAAGGCGTTTATTCCATACGCAGATGCTGAATAGGCAAGAGTGACAGATACAAATACGCTGATTACCTTGAGCGAACAGCTACTACGATGTAAAATATTCAATTTAGTCCCCAATTGCAAACCAGGCCCCGTTACCAGGTTTTTGCAATTAACTTGAGATGATAACGCACACTCTCCCCATTTGTCGCACAAATCTTAGATTTTGGTAAGATATTTATTTTTCCTGCGCCGTAAATGAATCCCAAACATGACCAGGTCGAAGAAATTCGGCAGCCCTTCGGTTCGCCGAGAATTAAACAAGCCCGATCAGTGGGCCCGAGATTTGCGGGATTGGGTTCGGCGTTTTCCAAGCCTTGCTCTTTGTTTTCGGTCGGAGCTTCTGTATCGTGTATTCGCCGGGCCTGCCGGATCGAAGATGATTCTGCCGTTGTTTTGCTTGGCAAAGGCTTGAAGTTGCTTGCGAAGCTCCATGGGCAGTTCTGGTCTAGTCGACTTGCCCTTTCCAGACTTGGATTTTGAACGACCTGCTTGTTTGAGTGACTTATAGCGGCCTTCACCTCAGCTTCATCGATAACGAGTACGCCGCCCTGATAGATGGCATTGGTCACGGGCAAGCCACTTCTTACAGGCGGTGCAGAATTTGAAGCGATTGCCGCTACAGCGCTATGTGGGTACTAATGAGGACTGAGGGACCATGTGACCCAATGTTCCACGAACGAATCAGTGGCAGTATAATCACGATTTGAACCTGTTGCACGGGAAATGACTCGATTCCTGATGCTCTATGTGCACTACCACTTCGAGAGAAATGATTGGCCATGTGACCCTTTTGAATCTACAAATGTCGCTGGAAGTCTCTCAAAGTATCCTCCAATTGAGAGACCACCAATTTGAAACGAAGTCTTTTTGGGGCCCGAAAGACATTTTGAACCTAAATCTGGTGGGCGATGAGGGGCTCGAACCCCCAACCCTGTCGGTGTAAACGAGACTTAAATAGGTTCAATAGGTTGTTTTTGAGTCTGTAGACGTCTCCGAACATCTCCCGAAGTACCTTGGAACTGAGAGACATTTGAGAGACAAGTATTGTTCACCGAGTAAGTCGAACGACACCTTCAATTTTCAGGTCACCTGAAAGTCCCGAAGCCACCGCTGAAGGAATCGTCGGGGGCGCTGACAACTTCAATGCAATGGCTTCAATTTCCATTTCTAGCCTTTTCGCCACGTTCGCATCAGCCGTTCCAAGGGTTGCATCAACGTAGAGGACGCCTGCCAAATCCGTTGGAATATCCAAACCTTGTTTGTAGATTAAAATTGTTTGGCCCGTCTTCCTGCCAAACCGAGCAATGAAATATCCAAGTTCAATCCAGACATTCGGGCGAGCCGTATTGTATGTGCTGCCTCCAGAAGTGGTTCCCTTATCATCGGGCGTTAGAAGCACTACAGCCAGATTACAGACGGCCGACTCTTCTTCAAATTTCTCAATGACAGTGCGTCCTGCGCTCGCCACACCGTCAAGAACTACTGGCTCAAGCAAGCCCAATGATTTCAAATGTGCGACGACTTCATCTCTAAAAGCATGGTCGTGACCATGAACTACAAAGGGTTTGAGGGTTGGATACGAAGCCATTGTCCGAGTTAGGCTGTGAGCCCAAGAACCTCGTCCAAATCGCTCTTATACGCAATGCTCGTCGGAAGCATGAAGTCATCCGAATCCATTTGGGATGGGTCAAGCATTATGAGAGCCTTTGATCGAAGGATAGCAATGGCCTCACTCCACTTACGCCGAAATCCGGGTTCCTCCGGGTTCGCATGCCCAACAATTTCGAATGCCCGGAGTGAGGAAAGCTGAAAAGCGTAATAGCTGATATATCTTCTCTCAGTGCCATTCTGCCATTTGTCATTCCGGATTAGCAGTTCTACGATTAGCTTGGCCAATTGACCGGGAGTGATTGCGTTTTGCTGGGCTACCGACAAGGGAATTTGAAAACTCAACGGGTAGTTGTTGCCATTCATTATGTAGTTAGTATAACTCCGGTCTAGCCACGTCCAGCTAAGTGCGCAACAGTCAAAATTAACTTATTTATGACCTGGGACTTCGAGTGCGTTGGACAGGCATTCTTATTTTCGAAGGCCCAGTTTTTGTATCCAGCGAACCAGAGTTGGACGAACAAACGACCACGAAGCAACTGCCGGCCTTCAAAATTTACCGAAGGAGGTTAAAACTAAGAATCACTTTCTAAGTGGCCCTTGGTACGATGGAGTGATTAGACATGCTTACAAAATCCCTTTTTAAGACTGGTCAAGATTGTCCAAAAAGTCTATGGATGACAGTCCATAGGCCGGAAGAAAAAGCGCCGTTGTCCGCAGCTAATCAAGCAAGAATGACATCGGGGCAGGCTGTTGGAGAGCTTGCCAGAACGAGATATCCTGGCGGAACGCTAGTACAGCCTTGGGGACTAACAACAGAGGAGTCAATCGAGCATACAAGAGCAGCCATGGGAAATGGAGACGCATATATTTTTGAAGCAACGTTCTCTAAGGACGAATTTCTTGCCCGGGCAGACATCCTGATCCGTCAGGAGGAAGGATGGCATCTACAAGAGGTCAAAGCTTCCGGAAGATATAAAAAAGAAGATCACTTGAATGATGTTGCCTTCCAAGTGTTCGTTGCAAGAAGAGCCGGATTGAAAATTGTAAAGGCTTCTGTGCTGCACCTGAATAAGGACCATATTTGGAATGGCGAACCTTTTGAGGCGAATTCTGTGTTCGCTGAAACAGATATTACAGCCGAAGTCGAATCTGTTCTTGATCAAATCGCTCAATCGTCAACCAGCTATATTGAACTTTGGGAGAAGGCTGAATATCCCATGCTGGATGGGACTGCTCCACACTTCGATCCTGGAATCCGCCCAACTTGCCGAGATTGCGATTTCAAAAAGCATTGTTTTGATCGCGCTCCAAAGGACCATATATTTTTTGTGGGTATGCATCATTCAAGGGTCAAGAAGTTAAAAGGTGAAGGAATAACCCTTGTGGGCGATGTTCCCGCTGGATTTGTCACGGATGCTAAGGAAAAACTGCGGTTTGACGCCCTTCTCACTAAGGAGAGCCAAGTTTCTGGGGAGCTAGCATCGCGCCTTGCTGAAATTCAATATCCTGCTTACCTAATCGATTTCGAGACCCTACGGCCCGATCTTCCGATCATCCCAGGAACATCTCCATTCGAATTGCTTCCATTCCAGTGGTCCTGCCATATTCTTTCTGAGCCTCCTTTAACTGACGAGAATGTTGGTATTCACCGCGAATTCTTACATCTGGAACCTTCCGATCCACGTCCCGAGTTTTGTCGCTCATTGCACGATTTGCTTTCCAAGGGCGGAAGCATTCTGATCTACAGCAAGTATGAAATCACGACTTTAAAGGACTTGGCCGCTAAAGGGATTCCTTTTGCGCAGGATTTGTTGGATCTTGCGCCGACGCGATTCATAGATTTGGAGGACATTTTGAAGGAATGCTATGCGGATCACCGATTTGGAGGGCAAACATCGATTAAGGCGGTCCTCCCAGTTGTTTGTCCCGAGTTGAGCTACAAAGGTCTTGCAATTCAAAATGGAGATCAAGCTCAGATCGAGTACATTCAGACGTATTCGGCGAAATTGACTCCTGAACGACGAACGGAGATTTTTGACGCACTGAAGGAATATTGTAAGTTGGATACGCTTGCTATGGTCAAAGTACTTAAAGCGTTGTATTTGAAGACGTAAGGACATTTTGGGCAATGTCGAGGGCACCCTTCATGTCAATACAGTTGCGGACAAATTCCAGGTTGAGCAACTCTTCAGTAAGAACCCAATCATGTTTTTGCCGAGCCTTGTTCTTAACTTTAGTTGCCAATTCAAGTTCGCTCGTCAATGTCCCAGATAGTAAGTTCCGTAATGTGCCTTTGACTGTATTGATGTCGGAATCTATTTCAAGGATGGATGGATCAGGATCGACTACAAGTCCTTTCGAGTCGAGGAGCAGGCGTAGCGTCGAAGCCTCCCGATCACCAGACCAATGAAAAATCAAAGATCGGGTTCCGAGGGAAATGATCCTTTCAGCTTTTAAGTTATATTCCAAGAAAGTTTGCCTTGCGCTCGAAAGCATTTCTTGAGCTTGGGCGTCCAGAAAGGGTGGCATATCAGTTCGTTCCAAAAGAGTGAGCATGTGTTCCCGGACCCTCTTGTGCACGAGGCCCACATCACCAGAGAATTTGGGCGGACGCCCGCCTCGACTCCTTTTAAGAAGAATGACTTTCCTGGTGTCATCCACATCAATAATTACCCAACGCTTGCCTGCAAAGAGCAAAGGATCTCCAGGCTTGACGGGAACCAAGATTGGCATCGTTCCAATAGGCTTTCCTTCTGCAATCAGTTGATATTCATCTGGAGTTGAGAACGCCGCGTAGAAACTAAAGTGTTCAGCCATTCGCTCTCCTTTGGGAGCTAATAGGAGAGTTCCGTCGTCCATTTGCTGCACAAGCTGCTTTTCGCTCATCGCTTTGAGCAGTGCAACGAAGTTGTCCTGCGTAACAGCCGTGAACGAGCCACTCTTGGCGAGGAGATTGTACAGAAAAGGAACCGAAGCTCCGCCTCTTTGGACAATCACAGACATGATCTGCTGTATAAGGGTCGAAAAGTGAAGAGACTTGTTGTCGGGAGGTTCACACCAGCCCATTGCCATTAGCTCAACTGAGGCAACTGACTGTACTAACTTGAGATGAAGACGACTTTCGAGATCAGACTTAGCGGTGGGACGATCTTCGACCGCAATCATCCTTAGGATGGATGCCTCGCCACGACGCCCTGATCGTCCAACTCTCTGGCGAAGCGATGCGACAGATGGAGGCGGGCCAATTTGCCCTACGCTCTTCATTGAGCCAATGTCGATACCCATTTCGAGAGTACTGGTGCAAACACAAGTCGCAGGTTTTTCTTTGGATTTGAGTCTTGCCTCGGCATCTTCCCGAATTTCCTTGGATAGATTTCCATGATGGGCGCAAAACTCGTCTTGGATATTCAGATTTCGACAGCGTTCCGAAAGCGCATCCGCATACAGTTCGACGTCACTACGACGATTACAGAAGACGAGATTATGCTGACCCCCCATAGTTTTCATTAGGTGATCGATAATTGCGGTTTCAGCTGAAACCGATTTTTCGGATTCATCATCCAGGGTCGCCGATTTATAGAACCCACGAAGCTGCGCTTTCATCGCTCCTGTGCTGGAATCGGCAACGACCTGAAAACTTGCACTGCCGTTTGGACGAAGAAATTCGGCCGCAAGAGCTGGTTCGGATAACGTTGCGGAAAGTCCGATTCGAGGAACCCTGCATTCAATCAGTGACTCAATTCTGTGGAGGAGAGATTGCAATTGAGCACCACGTTCATTGCCAATAAATGAATGCACCTCGTCGACCACTACATATTCCAAATGTGAAAACACTTTGGCAACGTAGGAGCCTTGCCTCATGAGCGTTGCTTCGAGAGACTCTGGGGTAATCAGAAGAATGCCACTGGGTGATTTCAAGAGTCGAGTTTTTGCCGACGACGACACATCACCATGCCACTTATGTACGGGAATGTCGAGGTTTTCGCATAGAGCATCGAGCCTCTGAAATTGGTCATTAATGAGAGCCTTCAGGGGACCAATGTACAGCACGCGAATTGACGGTGCGTCTTGGGAAAGGATTCTGGTTAGGATTGGAAGGAAAGCCGCTTCGGTTTTTCCGGCCGAAGTTGGGGCCGAAACTATAACGTCGGCGTCAGCTTCTAAAATGAGGGGAATAGCTTGCTCTTGAGCTTCCCGAAGGTCGTCCCATTTTTGCTCCCAAATCCACCGTCTGATTTGCTCGTCAAGCAGTTCGAATGAACTAGATCCTGATTGTGGCAAGTCCATCATCTTCTTCCTCAGCCGCAACGTCTATTGGACCTTGATCTTTTGTAATGTTCGATTGCTCAATAAGTTCGTTCCATTGCGCAGGATTTTGTTCAAGAATAGCGAGGAAGTCAAGAAATGCCTTGATAGTAGTTCGTGGTGTCCTGAAGTAGCTGTCTCCGATCTTCTTCGAGCAATGACGCATGAATGACTCGAGAGCTTCATTCGGGACGAGATACTTGGTTGGATCTCCGTATGCGAAAACGTGACGAAGCCTCTCCAGAAGAATATAGAGGTCCTCGGGAGTAAGGTTCTTGAGTTTAATGACTGGGCCCGTATTGTCCACGAGCGTGCTGCTTGCGAACGCATTGTCTCCAAGCCTGGATGCAAGGGCTTGATAGCTAAAGAGTCCTCGTCTTGGATCGCTGAGAAATTCGGGGGTTCCTCCCATCAAAATTGCTAAGCCCTCGCATGAACCCTGCAAGCTATCATTGAGGATTCTTAGAATCTGTTCATAATTGGCACTTCTCGCTTGTGAGCTTCCCAGCTTGTAGAGATTTACCAACTCGTCCAAAGTTATGAAAAGTCCGGCATAACCACCCAGCCGCACAAACTTTGCCATCAGCTTCAAATGATCGTATACGTTGTCGTCGTCAATGATCGTTCTGACGCCCAACGCCGACCTGGCATCAGTTTTCGTAGAGAATTCTCCTCGAAGCCATCGTTCGGCATCTCGCATGAGTGTTTCGTTG
>JANYCU010000042.1 GCA_025360125.1 Armatimonadota bacterium
GTTGAAGGCGGTTCCAAGATGCTGTCCGAGAACTAGGGAGGGTACTGATTGGCACTCAATCTGAGATTCGAGAACTAAGTCCCTGCCCAGTCGCGAGTACAGTTCCAACCAGACCCATCCAAAGACATCTTACAAGCCCAGTCTTACGAGCAGAGGAACGGAGTTCCCAACGAGGAGGGCTGGGTAAGAATCGAACCCGTCCCTTCCTCGGACGCTCCTAACGACCATGAGCCCAAAAGACCTGGCGAGCGTCCCCCTTTAGTCCGACGAAGCACCATCAAGGCGACTAAGTACTTATTTTGATGGTGCGAGGCGGAGCCGACAGGCGACCAAATCTAATTGCTATGGAGAGTCTTGCCTGATAAGTCCCTTTCTACTGGCCGAACCTTGCCGAGCTCTGAGAGGAAACCCTCCCAACGGTGCAAGTCGCTGTTAACTGAAATCAAATCAGCCCCCTTTCGCACTTCGCAAATGGTTCTTCGTTTGTAAGTTGGATCCGGCTTCAACAAAATGCTGGTCTCATCATCAATCGAGATCGTGCGAACCAATCTGCCCCTCGGGTCAAACTCAGAGAGTTCATTTCCAACCAGCAAAAAGCGAGTTCGAGTCAAGGTTTTGTGGGTCAAAACCGCCATCATCGCAACCCAAACCAAAACTGCACCCATCACAATTGGCGACAACTTCTGCTCCGCCAACATATACTGCGAGAAATACATCGCCCCAGTCCCTACCCAAAAGAAAAGAAATAGGTAAACCAGCATCGGCCGGGCATAGTTGAATTTCATAGGTGACAACCCATTGTACGTCCGATGCGACGACGGACAAAGCTAGTAAACTATGGGACGTGCTCACCGTCGAGCCCCAGCCGCTCACCCTCACCCTAGAGCCCTGAACCCCGCCCAACCAAGCTCTCCACCTTGAAAGGGAAGAGCCCTTGAAAATCCTTGCCAATAAGGCAAGGATTTTTGAGGTGTCAGACGAATCGTTCCAACACTTTTAGGTCACGCATCGATTCGTCTGACGAGGGGGTTGAATACTAGATTTTCAAACAATACTCCCAACTCATGTTCCCTAATCCAGGAGCCCCTTGCCCTTGCCCTCGCCCTCGCCCTCGCCCTCGCCCTCGCCCTCGCCATCGCCCTTGCCCACGCCCTCCCACTAACCAGATATACTAATCCCGTGCTCACTGTCGAGCCCCAGCCGCTCACCCTCACCCAAGTTTTCGATATTGCCAACGGCAAATCGCAGGTTCAACTGTCCTCGAAAACCAAGGAAATCGTCCAGAAATCTCGCGCCGTCGTCGACCAAATTGTCGCCAAAAAGCAAGTCGTGTACGGCATCAACACCGGATTCGGACGCCTCGCCGACGTCCATATCCCCAACGATGAGCTCAAGCAACTCCAGCTAAACCTCGTCCGCAGTCACGCGGTCGGCGTTGGCGACCCCCTCAGCATCCCCGAGACCCGAGCTATGATGCTCCTCCGCCTCAGCGTCCTCGCCCAAGGCTACAGCGGAGCCAGAGTCGAAGTCCTCGAAATGCTCGTCCAGATGCTCAACCGAGGCATCACCCCAATAATCCCCAGTCAAGGCTCGGTCGGGGCCTCCGGCGACCTCGCACCACTGGCCCATCTCGCCCTCGCCATGATCGGTGAAGGCGAGTGTTGGGATGGAACCAACCGACGACCAAGCAAAGACATCCTCAGCCAAAATGGCCTCAAACCCCTCGTCCTCGAATCCAAAGAGGGCCTCGCCCTCCTCAATGGAACTCAAGCAATTGGCGCGGTTGGATGCCTCGCCCTCGCCCGAGCCCTTCGGTGCGTCCATGTCGCCGACGTCATCGGATCAATGACCCTCGAAGCGCTCATGGGAACCCCTTCCGCGTTCGATCCACGCATCCACGAAGCTCGTCGCCACCAAGGCCAAATCGACAGTGCATCCCATCTTCGCAACCTGCTAGTTGATTCCGAAATAAGGGAATCCCACCGCGAAAACGACTCCCGCGTGCAAGACGCCTATTGTCTGCGATGCATGCCCCAGGTTCACGGGGCCGCCCGCTCCGCTCTCAAACACGCCCAAGAAACGTTGGAAAATGAAACCGGAGCTGCCACCGACAATCCCCTCGTTTTCAGCGACACGGGCGATGTCATTTCGGGCGGAAACTTCCATGGCGCCCCCCTAGCCTACGCCCTCGATTACGCCGCGATCGTCACCACCGACCTCCTCAGCATTTCCGAACGACGCGTTGATCGCTTAGTAAATCCCGATTCCAACGAGGGCTTGCCCCCATTCCTAAGCAGCCACGCAGGCACCAGCTCCGGATTCATGATGCCGCACGTAACCGTCGCTGCCCTCCTCAACGACTGCAAAGTATTGTCGCACCCCGCCAGCGTTGACTCAGTCCCAACGTCCGGCGGTAAAGAAGACCATGTTTCAATGGGAATGACCAGCGCTCTCAAATTCCGAAAAATCGTCGAAAACGTCGAACGCGGACTTGCAATCGAACTCCTCGCCGCCGCCGAGGGCCTCGAATACCGAAAGCCCCTCAAACCCGGAGCTGGAGCACTCGTCGCCTACGACAAACTGCGCAAAATCTCTCCTCCCGTCACCCATGACCGCTCTCTCTCGCACGACATCGAAAACGTTGCAACCGCCATCCGTCAAGGAACCTTCGATTCAGGACTCGAACCCACATGGTAAAAACAGGAAAGCCCATGTGGAGTGCGCGGACTTGTCCGCGCTTTGGCCTGCAAGACTTGTCTTGCTGAAAATATTATTGATCCCATGAAAGCCCCCACCGGAACCACAGACTCGGCAATCGACCAAATTAGCTCCCCTCCAAAGATTGGAGGGGTGGCACGCCAGGCAATCCTATTAATTGCTCCTGACTTGGCTGGCGGAGGAACGAAGTTCCCAGGGGGGTGGATGATCAATTCACTGCAAAATTTGACAATATGAAAGCCCCCACCGGATCCCAAATTTCCTGCAAAGGTTGGCAACAAGAAGCCGCCCTTCGCATGCTCATGAACAACCTCGACCCCGAGGTCGCCGAGGATCCCGAACACTTAATCGTCTACGGCGGAACCGGAAAGGCCGCCCGAAACCACGAGGCACTCCAAGCGATCATCCGCTCCCTCCAAAGCCTCGAAAACGACGAAACCCTCCTCGTCCAATCCGGCAAACCCGTCGGAATATTCCGCACCCACGCCGACGCCCCCCGAGTGCTCATCGCCAACTCCAATCTCGTCGGCAAATGGTCGAATTGGGAAGAATTTGGCCGCCTCGAAAAGCTCGGACTAATGATGTACGGCCAAATGACCGCTGGCTCATGGATCTACATCGGCAGCCAAGGTATCGTCCAAGGCACCTTCGAGACCTTCGCCGCCGCCGACCGCCACTTTGGTGGATCACTAGCTGGAAAGCTCGTCGTCAGCGGCGGAATCGGCGGAATGGGCGGTGCTCAGCCCCTCGCGGCGACCATGAACGGAGCCGTTTACCTCGGCATTGATGTCGATCCATCTCGAATTCAAAAACGACTCGACACCGGGTACATCGATCAAATGGTCCACAGCCTCGATGAGGCAATGCCCATCATCGAACGAGCCCAACTAAACAAAGAAGCCATTAGCATCGGAGTCGTCGGAAACTGCGCCGACGTCCTCCCCGAAATGATCGCCCGAGGCATCGTGCCTGACATTCTCACCGACCAAACCAGTGCCCACGATCCGATCAATGGATATGTACCAAATGGCATGTCGTTAAGCGAAGCATTAGCGTTGAGAACAAGCGACCCAGACGGCTATCGAGCGAAGAGTGTCGCCGCAATGGGCGTCCACGTCACCGCAATGCTAGAACTCAAAAAGAGAGGAGCGATCACCTTCGACTACGGAAATAACATCCGCGCCTATGCCCTTGAGGCGGGTGTAACAAATGCTTACGACATCCCCGGCTTCGTCCCCGAATACATTCGCCCGCTATTTTGTGAAGGCAAAGGTCCATTTCGTTGGGCCGCCCTAAGCGGAGATCCAGAAGACATTCACCACACCGACGAATTAGCCGCCAAACTCTTTCCCGAAAATGAATCTCTCCAACGTTGGCTCAAATTGGCAAAGGAGAAAATCCACTTCCAGGGCCTCCCCGCTCGAATCTGCTGGCTCGGATACGGCGAAAGAGCAAAAATGGGACTCGCAATCAACGAACTTGTACGAAATGGGACAATCAAAGCTCCAATTGTCATCGGTCGCGACCACCTCGACTGTGGCTCAGTTGCCTCTCCAAACCGAGAAACCGAATCGATGAAAGACACCAGCGACGCAGTCGCCGACTGGGCCCTACTAAACGCCATGGTTAACACTGCGGCCGGAGCCACCTGGGTCAGCATCCACAACGGAGGAGGAGTCGGCATCGGCTACTCCCAACACGCCGGAATGGTCGTAGTCGCCGACGGCACCGATGCCGCCGCAAAGCGCCTCGAACGTGTCCTCACCTCCGACCCCGGCATGGGCGTCATTCGCCATGTCGACGCCGGATATGATGAAGCTATCCAATTTGCGGCAGAATCGGGAATAAAGATACCAATGAGTCAATAGATATGGAGCGCGGGCATCTTGCCTGCATATTAAAGCAAGAGAAAAACGATGGCGTACGAAGACCCCGGCTGGAATAGAGCCTCCAATTGGCTCAACGGTGACTGCCTTGAACCCAAGGCCGAAATCCACGTCCTTGGCGTCCCCATGAATCGTTCCGTCACGCCTGGCTCATGCCACCTCGCCCCAAAAGCCATCCGAGAAGCCCTCTTCCGCTTCGGAACCTACAGCTTTAGCGAAAACTCAGACCTCCGCCACCTGCAAGCGAACGACCATGGCGATTCAAAAGAGCCCGAAGCCCTCGAAGACATCTGCAAGCAAGGCCGCGCGATCTTTCTTGGCGGCGACAACGGCGTAACAAGACCAGCAGTTAAAGCGCTAGCTCAAAGCCAAAACCTTGAACTAAGCGATATCGGAGTGATCACTCTCGACGCCCATCTCGACCTCCGCCACCTCGACGACGGCCCCATGAACGGCAACCCAATTCGCGGATTAATCGAAGACGGACTGCCCGGAAGCAATATTGTACAAATTGGTCTCCAATCATTCGCAAACTCGCCTGAATATGCACAATTTGGTAAAGATCATAAAATCAAATGGGTCACCGCCGAAAAATGCTTCGATGTTTCTTTCGATGTTTTCTTCAAGGAAATCCTCGACGATCTGACCTCCAAAACGAAAGCCGTTTTCTTCGACCTCGATATCGATGTCCTCGACCGAGCATTTGCTCCCGGCTGCCCCGGCTCCCGTCCTGGCGGTCTCACCCCAAACATGGCGCGCCAAGCCGCTCGAATCGCTGGCGCAAATAAGAAAGTCCTCGCAATGGACATCGTAGAACTCGACCCTGAACTCGACATAAACTCCTGCACCGCGATGGCGTGCGCCGCCTGTCTGCTAGAATTTGCATCAGGTGTCCTCGCGAGTTCATGAGTATCCATTCCATCATCAATATCGGCCAATTGGTAACCATGAAAGGACCAAATCGGCCCCGCCGTGGTCCCGAAATGTCCGATATTGGGTTGATCGAAGACGCAGTCATTCACTTTGATGAAACCGCGATCACGTACGCTGGACCCAGATCAGATGCTCCAAAAGTTACGGTTGAAGAAGAGACCGACGCCGAAGGAAAGCTCGTAACCCCGGGGCTCGTCGACGCTCACACTCACGCCGTTTTCGCCGGAAATCGCGCCGACGAATTCGAGGCCCGAGCTATGGGTGCGACCTACCAAGAGATCGCAGCTAAAGGCGGCGGAATTCAATCAAGCGTCCAACAGACCCGAAAGGCAACCTACCAAGAATTGCTGGACCAATCCGGTATCCACATCGAATGGATGCGAATGTGTGGCACAACAACCGCAGAAGTCAAATCAGGCTATGGGCTGAATTTAGAAACCGAAGCAAAGATGCTGGCCGTTGCCGATGAACTGAACGATTGGCGGATGAGAGTCGTGCCGACCTTCCTTGGAGCCCACACCGTCCCCCCAGAGGCAGCCTCGAAATCTGCCTACTTGGACCAAGTGATCAACGAAATGCTTCCCGCGCTGTGCCTCAAATGCCAGTTTGTCGACATGTTTGTCGAGGATAAATATTTCAATCACGATGATGCCCGGCGGTTGGCAGCCGCAGCCCGCAATTGGAACCTAGAACTTCGTCTGCACGTCGACCAGATGAACGATTCTGGAGGAGCCCGCTTGGCCGCAGAACTCGACGCGAAAACGGCTGACCACCTGGAATACACCGGGGAAGACGGAATCCGCGCCTTGGCAAACTCAAATACCATGCCCGTTCTCCTTCCTGGCTCGGTCTACGGAATCCGGTCCGACAAATATCCAAATGCACGCCAAATGATCGAACTTGGCCTGCCCATCGTCCTTGCGTCCGACTTCAACCCTGGCACGTCACCCACGCCTTCATTGCCGTTCTGCATGTCTCTCGCAATGACGAAAATGGGGATGTCGGCCGCCGAATGTCTCACCGCCTGTACCATCAATGCCGCCTACAGTCTCAATCTTGGAAACAAAATCGGCAGCATCGAGTCAGGCAAGAAGGCTGATATCGTCATTTGGGAATACCGTGATCATCGCGAGATCGCCTACTGGACTGGCTTCCAACCCATGCTGAGGGTCATTAACAGCGGCCAATTGCTTTAGAATTATGTGGAGTGCGCCGATTTATCGGCGCTTTGTCCTGAGAGATTCATCTCTCTGCATTGGCTGCCTTCAGCGCAATAAATTGCGCAGCTGAAAGCGCGAATGAATTCGCGCACTCCACACAGGTGCTACTTATAGAACTTCTTGATGTCCGCGTGAAGCTTCTTCATGCAACCCTCGTCGATATACATCATGTGTCCCGCTTCGTAATACTCCGTATGGATATTCGACCGGAGCGAAACATCCAACGCCAAGTGGTTCACGGTGTACTCGGTCGCAAAATAAGGCGTCGCCATGTCGTAATAGCCCGACGCAATGAACACCTTCATATAAGGGTTCTTTGACATCGCCGCCCGCAGCGCCTCCGAAGTATCCGGATGTCCCGCACCAGCATCACCATAAGACCAGTTCTTCCAAAGCTCACCCGGATTAAACACGTAATACGACTGATCGGTCTCATAGCCCAAGTCCCGCCGAATATAGTCATTGATCATCGCTGTATAAGGCGCCATGATCGCCGTCATCGAAGGATCATGCTCAGGGTTCTCATTCGCCGATGATTCATCGATTCCTTTAAATCGACTATCCAACCTACCAACCGTTCGCTTCTCCTCGCGAAGCAATTCCTTGCAGAACCGGTGAATATTGACTCGCAAATCAGTCGACTCCAAATAATCCTCGCTCAAGCCCGTCAACGAAGCGAGCTTGGTTCGAACTGACTTTCGCTCGGCTTCGGTCAACGAAGACCCCTTCGCCAACGCCAAAACATACTCATTAGAAGCAAACTCTTCGCTCGCCTTCAATGCCGCTTCCAACGATTTAAACTTCGTCTTCTTGTGGAACCAGGCTGTCGCCGTGTAAGTCGGCAAAAAGACCTGATAAGGCAAGTCGTTCCCCTTATTAAACCGAGCCGTCTGGAAATTCAGGATCGACGAAACTAAAACGATCGAGTTAAACGCGATGCCCTTCTCAACCAAGTGTCCCGAAAGACCCGCCGCCCGTGTCGTTCCGTAGCTTTCACCCACCATGTGCAACGGCGACGACCATCGGTTGTTCCGAGTCAAATACAAGCGAATGAATTCGCCAATGGACTCAATATCCCCCTCCAAGCTCCAAAACTTCTTGCCGCCGTCCTTCTTCGATGGGCGACTATAACCCGTCCCGATTGGATCAATGAACACCAAATCCGTATCCTCAAGCCAAGAATATTCGTTGTCAACCAGCTTAAAGGGTGGCTGAGGCATCCCCCCGTCCGCCTCCATCACCACCCGTTTTGGACCAATCAAGCCAAGATGCAGCCAAACCGACGAACTTCCCGGTCCACCATTAAAGCTGAACATAATCGGACGCGTCGACGGATCCTTTACACCTTCTTTGGTGTACGCCATATAGAAAATCCCGCCCTCGACTTCACCGAGCTCGTTATTAATCGGCATCATTCCGGTCGTCGCGGTGTATTTCAGATCGCCAAGCTTGTGTCGGGTCACCACGGGCGCTTTGTCAGTGGTAAGAGGATATTTCTCCTCAGGTTTCTCTTTCGTCTCGGGGGTTACGGCTGCGTCGCTCATAAGGTGTCAACTACCATCTTATACGATCCTTTTAACGAAATGCCTCCCACGATTGTCCCAAAGCCAATCGAAGGTGTAACATGCACAAGTTAGGGCTGAACTATGGATTCTTTCAACAACTCTTCGCGACCCAGTGCCAATGGACCAAGTGCCAATATTGGTTTCGGTTCACCATCCCTTGCCAATCTCTCGTACGACCCCGAAACAAACACAGCTTCGGACCCCGCAGCACGAACCCGCAAACCTGTTTCTGCTAACAACAAGTTGGTCATGGGCCTTATCGGCTGCGGAGGAATGGGCGCGGCAAACATGCGCAACCTCATGGAGTTTGACGATGTCGAGTTCGCCGCCGTTTGCGACGTCGATACAGCCCGAATGCCCGATGATATCAAAAAGATCGAAGAGGTCTATGGCAAGAAACCCGAAATCTTCCACGATTACCGTAAGATGCTCGAACGAAAAGATATCGACGCGATCATCGTCGGCTCTCCCGACCACTGGCATGCTTTAAACCTCATCCACGCCTGCGAAGCAGGAAAAGATATCTACTGCGAAAAGCCTATCAGTCACAACTTCGTCGAAGCCCAAGCCATGATGGCTGCCCAAGCTCACTTCAAACGAATCGTTCAAGTCGGAACGTGGCAACGAAGCACCCGAGAATTTCATGATGCCATCGAATACATTCGAGCTGGCAAACTCGGCAAAATCACCCATTGTCGAGCCTGGATCGCCGACGGAGCTCGCCTCGGAAACCAACAACCGACCACGCCACCTGCAAGCCTCGACTACGACACATGGTGTGGCCCCGCCGAAATGAAGCCGTATCAGCAGAATCGAACCCACTTCAATTGGCGATACATGCGAAACACGGGCGGCGGACTCACCACCGACTGGGGAGTTCATATGATCGACATCGCCCTCCTCGGCATGAGCAAAGACCAAGATCTAGTGATGCCGACAAGCGTCACGACAATTGGCGGAAAGTGGGCCTTCACCGACGACGACCGCGACGCCGCCGATTCGCTCGAATCGATCATGCAGTTCCCCGACCAAAACTTCGTCCTGACCTGGTCAGTCCTCCGCGATCACCCCAAGAAAGAAGGTCACGGAACCGATTTCATCTCCGCCGACGGTCGAACGCTTCGAGTTTGGCGAGGCGGATGGATCATCCTCGACGCCGAAGGAAAAGAGCTGCCGAAAGAGTCCGCAACACCGCAAGATTCAAACCACTGGAGAAACTTCCTCGACTGCGTCAAGAGCCGAGAAAAGCCACGATCCGACCTTCACTCAGTCGGACAGACCACTACGGTTTGCCACCTCTCAAACATGGCGCTCTACTCTGGAAAGACCGTCAAATTCGATAAATCGAAAATGAGCGTAGTCGGAAACAATGGCAAGGACACCCTTTGCTATCAACGCCAATACCGAAAGGGATACAGCTTGAAGAAGTATTAGACCAGTAAAAGTCGTTTGGCCCTTGGGAATGAATATCCCCAAGGGCAATTTTAAAGCCACTTTCTCGCTTGATGCTGACCCAAGAGAACGTGTAAGATGCAAAGGTCAGGGTTGACTCATGGATTCAAACAAAAACTTATCGCGAAGGAAATTTCTTCAATCGTCGGCAGTAACCGCCGCCGGACTTGGCTTTGGGGCAACGTCCCTTGCCAACATGGCCTACGATCCCAATACGGGAATAGCCACTGACCCAACGGCTCGGACACGAAAAAACCATTCACCCAACGACAAGATCGTCATGGGCCTCATTGGTTGTCACGGAATGGGTGCGGCCAACATGCGCAACCTCATGCAGTTCGACGATGTCGAGTTTGTCGCAATTTGTGACGTCGATACCGCGCGAATGCCCGATGAAATCAAGCAGATCGAAAAGGTCTATGGCAAAAAGCCAGACATCTACACCGACTACCGCAAAATGCTTGAGCGAAAAGACATCGACGCAATCATCGTCGGCTCACCCGACCACTGGCATGCCCTAAACCTGATCCACGCCTGTGAAGCCGGGAAAGACGTCTACTGCGAAAAGCCAATCAGCCACAACTTTGTCGAGGCCCGCTCCATGATGAACTGCAAGGAATATCATAAGCGCGTCGTCCAAGTTGGAACCTGGCAACGAAGCACCAAAGAATTCCATGACGCAATCGAATACATTCGAGCCGGAAAGCTCGGAAAGATCACCCATTGCCGAGCCTGGGCTTGGGACGGAACGCGAATCGGAAAAGGGAAGGTCGAAACCCCGCCGTCCACTCTGGATTACGATATGTGGTCAGGTCCTGCAGAATTGCTGCCATACAAATCGAACAAAACCCACTACAACTGGCGATGGGTTCGCAATACGGGTGGCGGAATCACCACTGACTGGGGCGTTCATATGATCGACATCGCCCTCCTCGGCATGAGCAAAGGCCTTGACCTTGTGATGCCCGATACGGTCAGCTCTTACGGCGGACTCTGGGCCTCAGACGGAGACGACCGAGACGCCTGGGATAGCATCGAATCCATCATGCGATTCCCCGATCAAAACTTTGTCATGACATGGTCAATCCTTCGGGATCACCCAGGCAAGGATGGAAACGGAGCCGAATTCGTATCCCAAGATGGTCGAACCCTTCGCGTATGGCGAGGTGGCTGGATCATCCTCGATGCCGACGGAAAGGAATTGCCAAAAGAGTCAGCGGAACCACAAGACTCCAACCACTGGAGAAACTTCCTTGATTGCGTCAAGAGCCGACAAGCTCCTCGGTCAGACCTCCATTCAGTCGGCCAAACCACCATGGTTTGCCACATGGCCAACATGGCGGCCTACTCTGGAAAGACCGTCAAGTTCGACAAGAAGAAGATGGATATCGTCGGCAACGACGGCAAGGGCAACCTTTCCTATTCACGTGAATATCGAAAGGGTTACACCCTCAAGAAATATTAAACTCTTTGGAGGGTGGGCATCTTGCCCTCCGGTATTTCGATCTCCCGAAACTTTGGAGGGTGGGCATCTTGCCCACCAGCTTTTCGATCTTCCGAAACTTTGGAGGGTGGGCATCTTGCCCTCCAGCTTTTCGATCTTCCGAAACTTTCGAGGGTGGGCATCTTGCCCTCCAGTATTTCAATCTCCCGAAACTTTGGAGGGTGGGCATCTTGCCCTCCAGCTTTTCGAACTTCCGAAACTTTGGAAGGCAGAGAGAAATCTCTGCCTTTTTCGTCAAAACCTCACAAATCACTCTAGATTTCGAAAACCCCTCCGACAACTTAATCAGAGGCTTATGGTTTTCAAAATAATCAAGACAGTTGTGAAGTGCGCGGTACTGCTCACCCTTGGCGCCGCAATCGGAATTTGGTTCGCTCCCCCGCAGGCAAAGGTTCTCATGGGCAAGAAGTTAGCCGTCGCTCAGGGCCATGCTCAAAAGTTTCACAAAGGGGCTAACAAGCTTTGGATCGAAAACCTTCAAAAGAAACTCGCCGCTGCTGGTAAGTCTCTCGATCCCCGACGCATCGACAAAGACACCGTCAATTCGTGGGTGAACTCTGGAAAGCACACCATCGCCGCCATCTCAGCCGACGCAAAACAAACCCAGGAATCAATTTCGAAAGCCGGACAAGTCCTCCAAAGCGCACGATCCGAATACCAAAAAGTCGGTGCCATTCTCGGTATGTGATCGAACAAATGAATCTAAAGCTGTACGTTCAGTACTGGATCAAACTCGCGATCGCAAAATCCTACAACTGGGGTCAGGCAAAAATGTTCGTGCCTCCCGCTTTCTTAGGAAATTTCCATGCGAGAATGGATGTCAGCAACGACGTTCTCAAAGTTTTCTACCGCGGATTAAAGCCCCTTTGGGCGGCCGATACCGAATCCGTTCTGTTGACTGCATACAAAATTGAATACATTAATTTAAGCCACTTCGATCACCTTGAGTGGTACCAGGCATTTGAAAATGCCTACAATCGAGTGTCTCAAGCCGCCATTCGACACAAATTTGGCCTCGATATCGTCGAACTTTGTCTCGCGACCGCAGAAGTTCGATATCGAGAGCAAGATCGAAAATTAAGTTCGAATTCGGCCCACAAAGTCGCCTAGAACCCGTTCTTAGCGCCAATCCAGGGAAATGGTGACGATGACCCGTTGCAAAACGATTCGCCTTTTGACCATAATATATGTTCTGCCGGGTGCGTAGCACCGTGTTGAGGTTTGTCCCATGGCGAAGAAAAAAGGCGAAATTAGAGAAATTATCCGAATCGTGTGTACCGAGGATGGGAAAAGCTATTACACGACTACCAAAAATAAGCGTAATACCCCTGACCGACTTGAGTTGATGAAGTTCAATTCACATTTGCGAAAGTATACGCTTCACCGAGAGAAGAAGTAACCGAGGAAACTGAAAGATGCCAAATCCAAAACGACGTTTTAGCCACCAGAGAACTGCTCTGCGACGAACGAACTACACGGCCAAGCTTCCTGAAATCACGCTCTCGAAGCAGGTTGATGGCGAGCCGTTCCGACTCAATCACAACGCAAGCCCAGAAGGATACTGGAAAGGCCGACGACTTCCTGGTTTCAAAGACTAGGATCGTGTTAACAATTTGAAAAAGCCGTCTTCGGATTCCGAAGACGGTTTTTTTGTGCGTTTGTAGCTTCGCCAATCCGAATTTCCATGCTACGGAATAGTTCGAATACTCAATTGGCGATGCTACAAGTTTTGGTCCGCGCCATTTACTCGCATTTCGCGCTCCCAATTCCAATCCTCAATCTCCAAATTCCAAACTAAAAACCCTAAATATTGCCACTCGCGAAGCGAGATGCTTCTTTGGACAGAGAAGCCGATGAGCCATTCAACCAGAAACGGGAGGCATATGGTGGCGAATCGGATGAGTCGATTGAGCGAAGCGAATAAATTTCTCTAATGGAAACCTGTAAACTTGTGAAATGCGCAAGTTCTGGAAATTTGCCAAACCCCTCGGCCCGGGATTCGGAATAAGCAAGTCCTTTTACCTATCCGTCCTCGCTGGCTCACCTGCGCTTCCGCCCATCACCGGAATCATCAATCCAAAAGGCACCAATGGCACGATTGCGGGCTTTGGTGTCCCCCTCGTCGACGGCAAAGACAAGGCAATCCTGGATTCGCCGATGCTCCGAGGAACCTATGCTCTGGCTAGCACAGACCAAAAGACCGTCGTCCGACTCATGGTGATGAGTGCCGAGGAAGCAGGTTTCGCACCTGATCGAATCGCCACCAGCCCCGCCGCCGCCCTCCTTTCACCCGAGCTTCTCATCCAACTTCGATCAACCTGGCATCTACTCCAACTCAGCTTCGAAAGCCACGATCCGGACGTCTACCCATCCCTCGACTTCCTCCTGGGAATTGCCGTCCGACTTGGCCAAGCAACCCAAGCCATCATCGCCGACCCGCTGGCCGAGCGCTACGTGATCCCAGGTGCACTAATCATGCATCCCCGCACTGATCCAAAATTCGACGCTCGCGAGCATGTTTACATCCATCGCCGACAAAACGGAGCCACATGGCATGTCTTCACCAAAGGCTTAGCCAAATTTGTTCAACCCGAGCTTGAACTCCTCGGAGTCGAAGAAGACGACCTATCCGAAGCTGCCCGCTTCCTCATGTCCGTATCGCAAGGTGTCTTGTCCGGATTCCTCATTCGCAGCGGATCCGAAGTTGGTCCGTTCGAAGCCCGAGCGGGAGGCCACAATCCTTCAGTCTGGAACCACACTCCGGTGATGGAATTATTGCCGCCAACTGGCAAATCCGTCTCCGAATTACTGAACATGCCGTTCGAGTAATTGAACCTACGAGTATCCCATATCTATGAAGCTTAGCGAAGGGGATCGAGTCAGAATTAATATCTAACGATTTCTTTTTTTCATATCAAATACTCTTGACAAGACTTAAAACCGAGGATAACATGAATTTGCCATGAAAAACATGCCCCCCCCCGATTGGGAAAGATAATTATTACAACATTGTTGCCAATTTGCGTTGCTACTTTTGCATCAGCCCAGTCAGAAGGTGATACACGCAACGTAACACCTACAACCCATCGAGTCTCTGTGACCACAACAGATGTGAGCGTTAAGTCGCCTGGAACTCATTCGTATTCGTACGATGAATATTTATACGATAGTTGCACGAGCAACACCATCAATAACCCAGGGTGGACAAGTCCCTTTTCAGTTTTGAAAAGTGTCTTATCCATTCACTTTGAGCGAAACGGAACGCTGACCGTTCCGTCAGGAAAAATTGGCAAAATCACCGTATCCAAAACCCATACCGCGTATGGCAGTACAGGTGGTGACGAGAATACAGATGCCAATGAATGGATTGGAGGCGAAGTATTTAGCGGCACGGTCTGGGTAGCTTTCGCCTGGTCACGAAACGAGCGGTCGTATACCAACGCAGATTTGACAACTGTAATTATTGACAACCCTGGCACTGGCGGAGGAGGCTAAACCACCGTGATTCTTGCTTTAAGCGTATTTTTTTCACTACCTGCACTGCAGCAAGCAAACCCTTCAATGACTTTCATCTTTGCTTGCCAAGGTGGGACGATTTCGCAAAGATCCATTGATACCTTAAAGCAATGCCAAACACTTGAACAAATACGACCCAGCCTCCAGTCCCTTGGATTGGAGGCCCAAGTTTTCGAAAAAGATAACATCTTTGTTTTCTCTTCGCTATCAAAGCTCGACAACTACATAGCCCAAAAGAAAAAGGTCATGGATTTCTACATTGGCGAGCGAGTTGGTGCCAAATCGAAGCCTTGGGACAAAGTCGTACTAGCTGGGTCCTTGCCTGACTACTGCTTCAATATTTACAAATCCACGCTGCTAACTAGTTTTAACACAAGGCCGTCGAAGAGCAGTCCAATAGCCCTAAATATATCTTGCAAACTTAATCTAAAGCTTGGCGAGCAGGATATGACCGTGACCATCCCTATGAATCGGCAAATACCAAAGGAACTTGCTGATAAAATGAGGGGCCTAGCTCCGACAGAGGGAGGAGTTTTACCTAGTGAGAAAGACTTACCCAAAACATTGGACGAAGGAGTAGCGAAAAATCCATTTGTTGGATACACCTTGAACGGACTCGTTGTCACCACGTGGGGTAAGCCTGTCGTTAATTCCAAAGCCAGCAAACTGATGGAGGAGTATTTTAAGGTTCTTAGAGGCAAAACCGAAGTTTGTGAAGAGAAATTGAGGGCTTTGTACCGAGATTTCCTCGATCAACTTGCCAAGCAAGATGCCCTATGGAAAGAACTCTCGAATTTGAAAGGTCAACTCGGAAAATCAATGTCCGAAGAATTGCGCAACTTAGTCTATCAGGACTTAGTCGGTGATTCAACGCATGGTTTTGCAACGCCAGGCTCGGCTGATGAATTCATGTTAAAGTCAAAGATCGAAAAGGTTTATGCAGAAATGTCAGTCGTTGGCCCCGTTTTGAATGCTGAAGGGAGCCTCAACATGGTTGGCTTCGTCTTCTAGAGCGGTTGTTCATTCGGATGCCGAAGGCACCAGTTCTTAGGCTAGACGGGTATCCTATACCTATGAAGCTTAGCGAAGGGGATCGAGTCAGAATCAAGACCCGGGAAGTTACCGAAGACGACCGAAAGACCAATCGGTATTTTGACCACATGGCTGGGCTAACCGGATCGGTCCAAAACATCTACGGCGAGAAGGAAGTAGCAGTTCGGATCGAAGTTGAGTGCCTGAGCAAGCATTCAAAAGATGTGCACAAAGAAGCCACCAACCGAATGCGCGCCAAATTCATGGACACTGTCAGCGAAATTCAACGAAAAGAATTGACCAAAGAAGAGCTCGAGTTCGATACCCACTTCATGCTCCTTGTTGACTCAAACGACCTGGAGAAGGCATAACCATGGCATCCACCGAATTTAGCTTTGACATCGTCTCGAAAGTTGACCAAATGGAGGTCAAAAACGCCATGGATCAGGCCGACAAAGAGATCATGAACCGTTACGATTTCAAAGGAACGAAAATCGAATTGGTTTACGATGGCAAAATGGACATCACCCTGGTCGCCGACGATGAATTTCGAATGGACCAACTGAAAGACATCGTCTTCAGCAAGTTTCTCAAGAGAGGCATCGACGCACGACAAATCGAATGGGGCAAGAGCGAACCCGCTGGTAACATCACGCTCCGATGCAAGATGGAACTGAAGCAAGGAATTCCAACCGACAAGGCCAAAGCCCTCACGAAAGAAATTCGCGACAATAAGGCGCTGAAAGTCAATTCACAAATTCAAGGTGAAGAAGTCCGCGTATCAGGCAAAAGCAAGGACGATCTCCAAAAGTGCATGCAGTTTGTGAAGGGCCTTTCCCTCGACTATCCCGTCGATTTCACGAACTTCCGCTAAGAGCACTTGATGGCAGAAATTCCATTCCGGCCCAACGTTCTCAAGATGTCGCCCTATTCTCCGGGCAAACCCATCGATGAGGTTAAGCGCGAACTAGGACTCACTAAAGTCATCAAGCTAGCAAGCAACGAGAACCCACTCGGGCCGTCGCCAAAGGCGGTCGCCGCCGTAAAGGCCGCCGCCGATCAGATTCACCTCTATCCGGATGGTTCTGCCTTTTCGCTTCGCGACGCCCTGGCAAATCACTACCGACTACCCATCGAACAAATCGTCGTCGGTAACGGTAGCGATGAAATCATCCATCTGCTCGGTCAAATCCTTTTAGGCTCATCGGACGACGAGATTATTGTCGGACACCCCTCCTTCGTCCGGTACGATGCCGCGGCTTGGCTAGCTGACTGCAAACTCGTTCGAGTTCCTCTCACTGCCGACATGCGAATCGACCTGGCCGCCATCGCCCAGACCGTAACGCCCAATACCAAACTCATTTTCATCGCCAATCCCAATAACCCAACCGGAACAATTGTTACCACTTCCGAGTTAGACAATCTGCTGGCGAGCATCCCATCAACAGTCGTAGTCGTCGTTGATGAAGCCTATTTCGAATTCGCCGACGGAACCCCTGGCTTCCCCAATTCACTGGACTACGTTCGCAAATATCCGAATGTCGTCGGTATGAGAACTTTCAGCAAGACTTACGGCCTCGCCGGAATCCGTGTCGGCTATGCCTTCGTGTCCGAACCGATTTCCGATGCCATCGACCGGGCCCGCGAACCATTCAATGTCAACAGTCTCGCCCAGGTCGCCGCCATCGCTGCTCTGAGCGACGCCGACCACCTTAAGCAGACCGTTAAACTCAATCGAAGCGGACTCGACCGAATGCATCAAGCATTCCTCGACCTCGGTGCGACCCCATTTACCAGCTACGCCAACTTCATCATGGCCGACCTTGGCCGACCCGCACGCCCCGTCTTTCAGGCCCTGCTAGAAAGAGGAGTCATCACCCGGTCGGGGGATGTCCTCGGACTTCCGAATTGCCTCCGTGTCAGCGTCGGCACCGATGAAGAAGTCACGATCTTCATCGACGAGCTTACAAAGATTCTGGCTTGATCGGTGAATCTGCAACGCTTCGAAACCCATATCGTATAATCTGCTAAGTATGTCGAGCGAGCGGTTATACACCGAAGCCGAAGCGGTCGAAATAATTTAACGAGCCCTGAGTGATCCCGCATCCGAGGCTCAAGCGAATGGCTTGACTCAAAATGACCTCTGGCGAATAGCCGAAGAGGCCGGAGCTACTCGATCTCAATTTGATAGGGCCTTGGCTACAACAGTTTCGAAGGTTTCAGTGGCACCAACTAAAGGGTCAATGGGAACCTCAAATTATTCCTGCGTTATCGCGGGCGAACTCACACGCGACGATTTTCTCGTGATCGAGGAGCAGATTCCCGAAACGTTTGGTGGAAAATATGTTCGGCAAGAGGGTCGAACGATGAAGGTACGTATCGACAAAGGTTCTGCAATCATCGTTGCGATCGTGTCTACACGGAAAGGTCAAACCTCGATTCGAGTCACCGCGTCTCATTTTATGGCCGTCTTTGCCGGAATGATCGTTTGGATACTCATTTCTTCAGTCGGACTTTTGGCCATGATTTCAAACAATAGCCAACTGGCATGGCTGATCTTCGCTCTTGCTCTATTTGCGGGGGCTGTCTTGGGAATGGCTTTGGCCAAAGAGGCGAGCAAAAAGGGACGCGAATTTTTCAATCTTTTGTCGGGACTCGTTTCAAATGCTGTGTCCAGCAGTTCGGTCGCTTCCGAGGGTGTTTCATACGTCAACAAAAAGACCCAAGAAACCAATGAAACAGCTGACCTTCAACAAGGTATCTAATCAAATTCCAAGATGACCAGCTTCAATTCACACTTTTCCGTATGTTTTTTGCCCTAGGTTTAAACTCTAGGGCTCTTGCACTTCCCGCTTTCGCTTGCCCAAAAACCTGATCCGGAGGATCACAGACAGTAGCCAGGGTGTCATGAATAGATCAAGCCTCCGGCGCAGTTCAATGAAATGACCCCTGGAAAATCCGAATCTGTCCTTAGTCCGAGGTCGCTACGGATAACGTTTGAACCTGAACAGCATCGTAAAGTGACCCCGGCCGTTACGGCCGCATCCAATTCTTCTATGCTCGCACTATGAGAAGTCTGTGAATAAGGCGAATCAAATTTTGACCGCCACCCTAGTCCAAAATCGTCGTCACAACCTTAGCCGCTGGAACAATTCCGTGAACTATTTGTCGCTCGATCTTGTAGGTCTCATCAAAATAGGCTTCCACTTGTTCAAGTGATGGCGTCAACACCGCCTCGTCAAATTCACCGAGTAAATACACCTTCAATTTGACGATCTTATTGGAGAGCGTTAATTTTACGCCCAACACTCCAAGCTCCCAGAGTGGCAAAAATGCCGACTCAATGGTTTGCTCTAATCCCAACTCGTGCTTAACACTATAATCAGCGTTTTCTGCCATTGCCGTTCTCCCCACTTACGGAATAACGTACTGACTCCATTTTAGTTCAAGTTCCGAATAATTCCTAGACTTATAAAAGCACGCTGTCCAGAGGCTAGGTTCGCCAGAACCTAAATACATTTGAACTTGGTAATTCGAAAGTCCTAGTCAGCATTTGACCCAATCAATCAGATTCCTGAAACCAAATGGGCGTAAGGCGGGTAACTTTTCCCTAGATGTCCACGCCGAAAGAGATTGAAATCCTGGTTCGATCGAAATATCCGATCCTTTATATCGTTTCGTGGGAGGAACGACGAATCGAATCTGCCCTGCAAACCATCGCCACCGATCTCAAACGAACCCTCCACGTCTGGACCCTGACTCAAGGCATGAAGCCGTCACTCCTTCAAACCGAAGGACGCTCAACCCTCTCACCCGAGCTTGAAGCCCTCGCTCAAATCTACCAAGCCAACGAGGGAACTATCTTCCTCCTCAAAGACTTCCATCCGTACATGAAGGATCCGCGAGTGATGCGGTTGCTCCGAGACATCGCTTTCAAGTTGCGCACTCGAGCCCAAACCCTTATCATCCTCGGACCAACCCTCAATCTGCCTTCGGACCTAGAAAAGGACATTACCGTTGTCGACTTCCCCCTTCCCGATAGTGATGAAATTGCCACGGTTCTCGATACTGCCATCGCGCAAATCAAAGACAATCCCAAAGTTGATACCACCCTCACCCCTATCGATCGCGAAGCGATTATCAAAAGTTGTCAAGGTCTAACCCTCGACGAAATCGAGTCCGTCTTCGCCCGATCTATCGTCGAGACAAAAAAATTCGACCAAACCGTCGTCCTCGAAGAAAAGCAGCAGATCATCCGCAAGAGCGGCATCCTCGAATACTATCCCCCCATTAACTCAATGGCCGACGTCGGGGGTATGAAGAATATCAAAGAATGGCTCGACCAACGAAGCTCAAGTTTCACCGACAAAGCAAAGGAATTCGGCATTCCCGCCCCAAAGGGCGTCCTCCTCCTGGGAGTCCAAGGTTGCGGAAAGTCCCTAACCGCCAAAGCCATTGCAGCTTCCTGGAAACTCCCCATGCTCAAACTCGACGTGGGACGCATCTTCGGCTCCCTTGTCGGACAAAGCGAAGAGAACATTCGCAAAGCCATCAGCACCGCCGAGTCTGTCGCCCCATGCATCCTTTGGGCCGATGAACTCGAGAAGGGGTTCGCGGGAACCAGCTCCGCTGGTGATAGCGGTACCACCGCCCGAGTCTTCGCCACCTTCCTCACCTGGATGCAGGACAAAACTGCCCCCGTTTTCCTCATTGCCACCGCCAACGACGTATCCGCCCTCCCACCTGAACTTCTGCGAAAAGGACGATTTGACGAAATATTCTTTATCGACCTTCCCGAGCTCAAAGAGCGAGAGCAAATCTTCGAGATTCACCTCAAAAAACGTCATCGGGACCCTAAGGCTTTCAAACTGAAAATCAAACCACTTGCGGAAAAGACGGACGGATTTAGCGGAGCCGAAATTGAAACCGTGGTCATCGCCTCCCTCCAACGAGCCTTCCACGAGAATCGAGATCTGATTCAAGAAGACCTCGTGAAAGAAGTTGAAGCATGCGTTCCCCTCAGCGTCATGATGAAAGAAGACATGGAGGCCCTGAGAGAATGGGCCCATCTGCGAGCAAGGCCAGCCTCGTGAGAGCGGTCATTCCGGCGGCAGGCCACGGAACCAGAATGATGAGTGTCACCCACGGTGCCGCGAAAGAGCTTTTGCCGCTGGGTGGCTCAACGGTAATCGAGCACATTCTCGACGAGGCATTTAACGTCTGCGAACACGCCATTGTCGTTTGGGATATCAACAAGGGCCAATTACCCGATGGAGTTGCCTGGGTGCCCCAAATGCCCCAACGCGGTCTCGCACCTGCAATCGCCAGCGGAGTTTCAACCGAGGAAGACAATCTCATCATGCTCCCCGACGCCTATTTCTATCCGGTAGACCCAGCACAGCAAATGGCTTCAATGGGGCGGGTCGATATCATCCTGGCCCTCAGCAAAGTCTCGGACGAAGAAGTATCCAAATATGGAATTTGCGAAGTCGATGACAACGGATGGGTGACCAAAATGTTGGAGAAACCATCGAGTGACGAAACTCAAAGTCGTTGGGCAATTACGGGTAGGTACCGACTCTCACCGAAAGCCGCCGAACTGCTCATTCAATATGTCACGACCGCTCCACTTGATCGGGCCGAAATCGATATGTCCGGGTACTTCGCCCTTGCAATCAAACAAGAAATGGGTATCGCATGTTGCTTTCTTGACTGGAGCCACAAACGCTTTGACTGCGGAGACCCCGACGGATATCGCCAAGCCGTGGAGGCATTCGGTAAATGAAAATCACCTATTCCGCCCCCGGCAGAGCCGGCATCATCGGCAACCCCAGCGACATGTACGGCGGATGCGTCATCTCCTGCTCGACTCCTGTTCGAAATCGTTGCACACTAGAAAGTGCTGATGAATGGCAACTGCCAGATGACACGCGCCTATGGTATGCCGCCACCAAACGCCTCCCTCTTCCAAGCGGCCAAAAGTACAAAGTCACCTGGGAAACCAATGTCCCCCGCAGTAGCGGACTCTCGGGCTCAACCGCCTTGCTAGCTGCTACGCTCGCCTGCATCATGACCGCCCGAGGAGAAGAACTTCCCGAAGACATGCGAGAATTTGCGGAGTTAGTCCGTGATGTTGAACTGAGAGAAGCCGGAATCGTTTGCGGGTACCAAGACGCCTACATGTGCGTACTCGGGGGGCTCAGTTACCTCGATTTCCACGGCAAACACCCCATCGACAGCGGTCCACTCGGAACGCTACTCCCTGCGGATATTCCCGGAGAGTTCTTACTCGTCACCACTGGCGTCGAACGCTTGAGTGGTTCCGTGCACGGCCCCATCCGCGAGCGATGGCTGAACCGCGACCGACAGGTCATCGAACACATCAAAGAACTCGCGAATCTTGCCCGCACCGTAAAAATCGGCGTCGCAATTGATGTCCTCGCCGAGGCAATGACGCGAAATTTCCAAATCATCCAAGAACTCGGTGGTTCAGGCGAAGATATCGATCGATTAGTGCAAGCCTGCCTCGACAGCGGGGCCCGCGCGGCCAAGCTCGCCGGAGCAGGAATGGGCGGAACTGTCATTGCTCTTACCGACGACCCCGAAGAATGTCAGCAAAAGCTGACCAAAATCGGATATACCAAGTTCTTGCGACCAACTCCAACAATTGGTCTCCTACGAGAAGCATGAACTGGCCCCTAAGCGCATTCGCCGACGAAATCGACGCCGATCTCGACGTCCAATTTACCAACCTCACCGAGAACGGAATCCACCTCGTCGATATGCGATCAGCCTATGGCAAAAACGTCATGGCTCTCACCGACCAAGAAGTCGAGAACTACCGTGAAAAGGCCGACCAATACGGCGTCACCGTGAACTGCGTAGGCTCGCCCGTCAATAAAGTCGTGATGGCCGAATCCCCAGCAGGAGGCGAGCTAGATAAACTTCAACGCGCAATCGAAGTTGCGCAAATCGTTGGTACCGACCGCGTCCGAATCTTCACTCCCCAAGGCAACAACTTCGATGAAGTCTGCGAGTGGATGGAACCTCAAATCAGCCTTGCCGCCAAGCATAACATGGTGCTCATGCACGAGAATGACGCGAAATACTACGGCGCCTATCCCGACCAAGCGAAAAAACTCCTCGACCGCTTCGCCGCTCCCCACTTCCGGTTTGCCTTCGACTTCGCCAACACCGTCCAAATTGGATTCAAGGCAATGGACGACTGGTTCCCATGGGTCCTTCCTCACCTTGCAACCATCCATATCAAAGATGCCCGCGAGGACGGAAAAGTTGTTCCTGCTGGCGAAGGTGTCGGACAAGTGCCCGAAACCCTCGCCTGGCTCAAGGCACAGGGCTGGAATGGCGTACTAAGCATCGAGCCTCACCTACAATTTGCCGGAGACCGTGGTGGTTTTTCCGGAATCGAATCATTTAAAATCGCATCTGACGCGATCAAGGGAATATTGGAAAAACTATGAGTGACCTAAGAATAGGAATACTGGGCTGCGGAAACATTTCGAAGACCCACGTTTATGGAATCACCAACTCGGATGGAGCTGTCCTGACCGCGGTTTGTGATGTGATCGAGGAGAAGGCCAAAGCCGTCGGCGGCGAAGCTAACGTCCCAGCATTTACTAACTTCGACGAGTTCCTCAAGGAAGTCGACGCGGTAAGTCTCTGCATCCCAAGCGGAATGCACTCCGAATATGCTGTTCGCGCCGCCCAGGCGGGCAAACACGTCTTAACCGAAAAGCCACTTGATATCACCCTTGAACACGGACTAAAAATGGTGAAAGCCTGTGAAGACGCTGGAGTCAAGCTGGCCTGCATCTCCCAACACCGATTCACCAAAGACATGCGCCGCCTATATGACGCCGCCCAAGGTGGAGAGCTCGGAACCCTCCTCCAAGGTGATTCGTTCACCAAGTGGTACCGAAGCCAAGCCTACTACGAAAGTGCCGGGTGGCGAGGCACCTGGGAGTTTGACGGCGGCGGAGCCCTCATGAACCAAGGCGTTCACTATGTCGACATGATCCAGTGGGTTATGGGCGGCGTAAAATCGGTTCAAGCCAGAACCCGCACCGCAATGCACAACATCGAAGTCGAAGACCAAGCCATTGCTATGGTTGAATACAACAATGGCGCCATCGGTGTCATCCAAGCAAGCACCTGCACTTATCCCGGCATGTCCGAACGACTCGAAGTTCACGGCACCAAAGGAAGTATCGTCGTAGAAGCAGACCGCGCCAAGATTTGGGTTACCAAAGATGTCAAAGATCACGAGCCATTCGGGCCGTCGGTGACTCTTGGCGAAGAACATAAACTCGAGGAGGACGAGACTACAGCGACCTGGGTAAAAGCCCATAAGCTGCAGATACAGGACTTTACCAACGCAGTACGCGAGAATCGCGATCCGTTCATTACGGGTCGAGCCGCGTTGGAGCCATTGAAAGTTATTCTCGCAATCTACGAAAGCTCGAGCCGTGGAGGCTCACCCGTGCTCCTTGAGGAGCTAATGCCTTGAGAATTGGCGCTCAACTATACACGGTAAGAGAATTTTGTAAAACTAGTGAGGGACTCTTAGACTCCCTCCAAAAGATTGCGAAAATGGGCTACGACGGAGTCCAAGTTTCGGCGGTTGAAGCCTTTTTGACTACCGTTTCGCCCGAGCAACTTCGGGAATGGCTCGATGACCTCGGCTTAATCTGTTGCGCCACCCATCGCCCATGGGATCGTTTGGTCGACCATCTGGACGAAGAAATTGCCATTCACAGAACTCTTGGTTGCGACATCTTAGGAATCGGGATGGCCCCGAAACTGTGCATTGACGGTGGCCCAACCGAATGGCGGACGTGGCTCGCCAAAGTCGATCAGATCGTGACGAATCTAGCTCCTCACGATCTCTGTTTTGCCTATCATAACCACGCCATCGAATTTGAAAAGCGAGACGGCGAACGCGGAATCGATATCTTAGCATCCGAGTCGAATCAGGCGATGCAGTTTATTTTGGATACCTACTGGGTCGTCCATGCTGGAGCCGATAGCGTTGACTGGATCCAACAACTTCGGGGTCGACTCGACGTGGTCCACCTCAAAGACAAGGCTGTCGTCGGGTGGGAAATCCGCTACGCACCCGTTGGTGAAGGCAACCTCCCATGGCAAACCATCCTTCCTGCCCTCGAAGATGCAGGAACGAAATGGGGCGTCGTCGAGCAAGACGAATGTTACGGCGAAAACCCATTCGACTGCCTCGAACGCTCGTTGATGTACTTAAAATCTGGGGACTAAATTTATGCGAGAAACTAGCCCTTGCCCTGCAAAGGCTGAATCGAGATATCATAAATGATGCAGGCAGCCGTCGAATCCTTAATGTAAGCGCTCATCTGCACGGCGTGGGTCGGGACCATAATAATTGGCAAATTAAACGCTCCCATCTTCATGTCCGTGTCAACGTTTGAAGAGACTAATCCCTCGGCGGTGTATCCAATGTGAAGGGTCGTATTCCCTTCGTTAAATCCCGTGAACACGACCATATAAGGCTTACCCAACTGCTCAGGCTTGAAGTTCACAATAATCTGAGGCAACTGCTTCGGGATCGGATTGTACTTGTCAAAGATCATCGTCGAAGAATCCGGGTTCGTATCAATCCAAGGCATCCATCGGAAACTCAACCTCCCCGCATCTCCCTCCGAAGGATGAGTTGAAGTCAAGACGACCGGACCTTCGTCTGGCAACGATGTGATTTTGAATCCCTTCTCATTCGCCGCCTTTATCTTAGCGGCGCTGGTCATTGGCTGCGTTCGAGGGTGTTTCGTCACCATTGGACCACTTTGAATTCCGGGTGCAGGACGGATTTGAATCGGGCGCCCACCATCTTGACCGTAAGCGACAATGGCACCAAGGCCGACAAAGATTGCGAAAACACCCAAATGTTTCATAAGACCATTATAACGATTGCCACCAGTTTCTCCAAATTTGACCTCAATATAGGTCAAATTCACCCCCCTAAATTTGAATCATGTTAGAATGCGGCATGTCTCCAACAAAAGGACTCATCGCTTCATCACTTATGGCTGTCTTGGCTATCGGATTCCTGTCGACTCACTCTGTCGGTCAGCGCCCACCTCCCGGAGGAGCTGCCGCTGGTCAAACTTCTGGTGGCGGACGGCCACCCGTTTACGATTGGCACCTATTTCACTCCGGTACCACGACATACCGCTACAACGCCTATAACGGCGACATGCAAGAGATGCTGACCTCCCAAGGATACAAGTGGAGCCCGACGATTCCAGGTCCAGAAGGTCCGGTGGGATTGGGTCTCGACCGATTTGAAGTTGCAGTTGGCGACAACCCAAACGTCGACGTCATTCGAATTGACCGTCAATCTGGAACCACTTGGATGCTCGCAAGCCTGAACGGCAACAAAGTGTGGGGCCGCCTCAAAAACTAACCCTCCACATAAGAATGGTTTGGCACTGTCAACGACCTAAGCGCAAGCTGAGAGTTGTCAGTGCCAAACCTTCAGTGACTATCCACTCTGTGGAATTGCTAACTACCGGGATCGTCAGTTAAGGAACCCCCGCGGCACGGTTCGCGGAACAAAAGACAAGTGAAAGCGGGTAAACATATTTGCCCATGCTTTTCCTTGCTCTTGTTAGCGCTGTAGCGCCAGCCTTGTTTGGCCCCATTGACTTGGCAGTCCCAATTGTGACCAAAGGAAATCCTTTCGATCCCGCCGTCAACGACGTTCGCGTCAGCTTCAAAACAAAAAGTGGCAAAGTAACCGAGCGCATCGCCTTCTTTGCTCACAACAAATGGGAAGTCAAGGGATACCTTCCTGAGGCAGGGGCGTGTTCCGGCACCATCACCTTAAACGGCAAAGTCGCTGGCAAGATCGCGAATTTCACCGTACCGAACAAGCAGCCGTCAGACATGATCCTCACAGACGGCAAGTGGTTCAAAAAATCAAATGGCGAACCATTTTGGCCAGTTGGAATCAATGTCGCCTGGGGCTCTGGACCGACCAAGCCAGTCCAATCCTACTTCCCGCTCATGAAGAAAGCCCGCATGAACTGGTCGCGAGTCTGGGCCGCTCACTGGGATGACCGAAATCCGGTCTGGATGACAAACTCGCTAAATCCGAAGGACGGTTGGATGAGCGAGGTTGCCCTTGATCGATGGGACTCAGTAGTCAAAAGTGCGGAAGCAAATGGCATTGCGTTTCAGTTCGTGCTCTTTCATCACGGTCAGTTCTCATCAACCCCCAATGGCAATTGGAAAGATCACCCTTGGAACGTAAAGAATGGCGGATTCCTCAAATCAGCGTCGGACTTTTTCTCCGATCCCGAAGCAAAGCGACGCACCAAAATGCTGATGCGATACTACGTAGCTCGCTACGGATATTCCCCATCAATCATGGCTTGGGAGCTATTTAACGAAGTCGAATCGACGGACCGAATAACTGAAAAGAACGACTGGGATACCGTCGGCAAATGGCACGACGAGATGGGTAAATACCTACGCTCCATCGACTCAAATCGACACCTGATCACGACAAGTTCGGAAATGGATAAACCTATTTGGGGACAAACCGACTTCTACCAAGGGCACGGACATCGGTTCAATGTCGGCGGAATGCTCGCAGGAACGTCCAGCCCGAGCACCAAGCCAATGTTCTACGGTGAAGTTGCCGGAGCTGGCAACACGCCAGAAGAGGATAAAACCGCCCGTCGAGAGGGCTATTGGTCGGCACTCTTTGCAGGCCACGCCGGAGCAGGGCAATATTGGTACTGGGATCGCATGAATGAGGCGGCCTATTCTGAATATGCGTTTTTCACCCAAATCATGCGTATCCTGCCTCCGATTCGAACATTCAAGCCCCAAGACGTGAAGCTTCGAGTGCCCGCCGGGGGCGACCTGATTGTTCGCCCCGGCCGCGACTTAACTGCATCGGGCCAAACAACTCTTAACTTGCCCGAGGACAACACGAATAGAAAGACTGGACTGATGTCGTCGCTCTTACAAGGAGCGGCAAACCGAAAGTTGCAGCCAAAACCTCTAACGCTTGTATTCGATGCACCAAAAGCCGGAACCTTGACCCTCAATCTGGTTGATGCCGCCGATGCAGGCGCAAAACTCGAAGCCACTGTCAATGGCACAAACGTGGCCGCAAAAGAGTATTTGGCCGGCAAGAAGCCAATGGGCGGAGCAGAAGCGTTCACGGTGCCGTTCAACGAAGGGCACAACGAGATCGTCATTAACAACGCCGGCGCAGATTGGGTCAAATTTGATCGGATAACCGTGACTGGTATTGCCCCCCTCGCCTCTATCGAAGCAATTCGGTCTGGTAATTGGGTCTTGGTATACGTCCACACCCTTCAGCCCCATGTCAAAATCGAGTTATCAAACTTCGGCACCCGGGGCGAGGTCATCACACCGACGATGTGGGAAATTGGTGCGCTCACAAAATCCCAACACGACCTTGACCGGAAAGACGGTTGGTGTGGCTGCGTCCCGCCTGGTCGCGATACCATTTTGATGTTCGAAGGTTAATGCCCAAGTCCTAAAATCTTCTATCCTAGATACTAGTGCTGGCGTCCACCCGAGACCGAGTCCGAGATCTTGTGCTTCGCCACGGATGGAATGCAACGTGCTATCAAACTGTAAACCCAATATTTGAATACACCTTTTTTTCCGAGCTGGATGCCGTCGTCGCATTTGTAAGAGCTAGAGGGAAGAGAGTCGTGGCCGGAGCACCTGTTTGTCCTCACGAGAATTTAGCTGGCGTCTTGGACCTATTTGCTCGGGCCGAACGATCAGGTGTTCTTTACTTTGGCGCGGGTGATCGGGTTACCGAAATAATGCGCAATGCGTATCCAAAAAGCGTTGTTTCGCTTGGGGCTCAACCCGTTTGGACCCCGAAAGCTTGGGATGACCGAGTGCTAAAACGAAAATCCCTGCGGTACCAATTTAACCGAGCCAGAAACAAAGGCGTAGTCGTCCGCGAGTGGAGCACGGAAGAAGCTGAAAGCTCGGCCGACCTGCGCTTGGTTCTAAAAGAATGGCTAAACACCCGAGGTCATCCGCCGCTCCATTTCTTAGTCGAACCTGAAACCCTTGATTTCTTGGCAGATCGACGCACCTTCGTCGCCGAACTCAGCGGCAAGCCGATTGCGTTCCTAAATCTATGCCCGGTGCCCCTCCGCAAAGGTTGGCTCACCGAGCAGTTCCCCCGAATGAAGGATTCCCCCAACGGCACAATCGAATTATTGATGCATGAGGCCGCCCATGCAGTTGCCCGTGATGGATCTGAATATTTAACCATGGGCCTAGTACCATTTTCGGTCCATGGAGCGATTAACCTGAATCCGAATTGGCTACGCAGGGTCATGGAACTCACCCGAGTGTTCGGCAAGCCTCTCTACTCATTCACTGGCCTCAACGAGTTCAAATCAAAGTTCAATCCCGAGGAATGGGAACCCGTTTATGCCGCGTCGGCAGGCAGAAATTTCCGTCCAACCGACCTATTGGCGGTTGCACAGGCATTCACAGGTGAGCACTTTCTCGGGACCCTCGGCCGCCTGGTTCGCAAAACAATCCAGCGATAGGAATCGAGTACCAAAGTCCGGCACGGGTAACCTGCCATAGAATGCTCGGCCTCCTCTCAACCCTTCTCTGCACCGCTGCGATGGCTACAACCCCGATTGCACCGCTTCCATCGAGTGGCCCATTTGCCGACACCGATCATGACGGCTTAATCGACCTTTGGGAGACTGTCGGAATAGGTCCGCTCGACCCGGCTTTGTTAGGGTGCAAACCAAACCATACCGATATCATCATTGTTTTTCGCATTCGATCAACCATGACGCAGGCGACGATTCAACCGACCATTGACCGCCTCAAAAAGTATTTTGCGGGACTGCCGAACAAGAATCCTGACGGGACCACTGGCGTAAATATGATCGCAATCGTTCCGCCTCCCATGCCCAAGGAAACTGACAAAATAGGCTATATCCAGCTTTACGAACAAGCCATGCCCAAAGAGTGGCGCGGCTTGGCCCACGGAATCCTGGTCGACAACTCGGGCGGAGGTGGTGGGCAAAGTAACCGACCCGATTGGTGCGGATGCGGCTACAACTGGCACACCATGGCCCATGAGTTGGGGCACCAATTTGGTTTGCCCCACGAACCATTGGGAGCAAGAACGGGATCCCCATTCCATCCGAGCATGATGAACTATGACTATAGCTATCAGCTCAACGGCAACGGCGAAGCAATAACCTACAGCACGGGCAAGTTCAAGAAAATGGAAATGAAGGAGTCCGACCTCAACGAAGTTGTTCAATTTCCGATTGGCGATCTCGAGTTTTTGAGCAAACGTCCCTACTTCTTTAAGCTCAAAAAGCTGACCGAAACCACCACTGCGGTCGATTGGAACCGGAACGGAATTTTTGGCGAAAGCCACGTTCGCGCCGATGTCAACGACGGCTACTCCGCCGCCTATCGCGACGAAATTCGGATTGGAAAAACCGCAGGTGCCCCCGCCCTCGCTTCTATGGGCAAGAGCCTCGCCGTCATCTTCCCCGACTTCCCCAAGCCAGAAGGCTACGACAAGTTCGACAAATCCGGATTGACCGTCGAAAAGCCAGGCAACCTAAAGGTTCGTGTTATCATCGATCACAAAGCAGGTTCCATTCAGCGCCTCGCTGACGATGTCACGGGCGACCCAACCACGATATTCATGAACCGAAAGCTATGGCTCGGATACCCTGTGGCTAAGGGATATGGCATCAAAAGCTTCACCGTGAAAGACGGTGAATTTGAAGAGCAAACCTTTGATCGCCTCGGCTCTCCAGGGACGATTCCAACCCTCGTGGCCTCGCCAGAAGCTCCGCTGCTGTTAGCCTGGAATCCAACAACCCACCTCACAACAGTTTCCGCAGTCGATGGCGACGACGCTCGACCACTGGAAGGGATGGATAGCACGAATCCGGTCGGCGGAGTCTGGAACACCAAACGAGATTGCCTCTCCCTGGCCGCAACTGTCATGCAAGACAAAAAGGCAAACCGCATCCGAATCTTCAATTACAAACAAGACGCAACCAAGGCCTGGAAACTCCTCGACACAATTTGGATCGAAGGAGAAATAGGAAATGCTGCCGCAGGTTCACGCTGTCAAATCGTCTTTGATGACACCAAGGACCGAGGTCCCAATGGCGGATTTAACGTTTACCTAAAGGGTAATTACCCCGACCCAAACCAAGCGGGATTGAATTACCTTTACCGCCAAATCGAAGACAAGACCATGAGTGACGGATGGCGAGTAAAGATGATGGGCAACGAATGGGCTTTCACCCGAAGCGTCTGCTCGATCGCTCCGCACGACGGAGACATCGCCTATGCAATGCGATGGTCAGACGAATCGCTGGCGGTTTATATGAAAGCCTCCGGGATCGAGGACGCCGTCCTAACCGACTTCGACGAAGTCTCATTCATTTGCAACACTGGATTCGCAAATTCCCTTCGATCCGTCCAAAACGAACAATGGCCAAAGATCAAGGTCCCAGAAAGGAAATAAAGCGTCAGTCTGGAAATCGATTTTGAACCCAGGGGACCAAAAATCCTCCCAAAATGGCTCCACTCAATAAGACAACATAGGTTGGCGGGTGGCTTGCCGTTCCTACTGCAATGCCGACCAGGCAAATCATGAAGGCGATCCAAAATCGTCGGGCCTTCTGATTCGTTTTCCGTTCTTGCATGAGCTTCCAGAAGGTTACCATTAGCCTTGCCCATCAACTTTTATGATTCGCACCCCTGCTTAACATTTCAATTCTCTGAAACCCCATGACCTGGCCTGAAAGGCCAACATCCCTCAGCCCAGTCTTACGAGCAGAGGAACGGAGTTCCCAACGAGGAGGGCTGGGTAAACAAATCGAAATCGCCAAAGTCCGAGGAGCGATGAATTTCCCAAACCGTCGAATATCGACCCGTCAGCGACCCGGCGATTATAGCCGCAGGACCCTCGCCCTCGTAAAGTGTCACAATCTGAGACATGACCGAACCAGACTACTTAGCTCGCACCCGCGAAGCGTGGGGCAAAATGAGCGAGGATTTTTTCGAGCCTGGCCGTCGAGCTTGGGGTCAAAAAGAGTGGACCTGGGGAATCTGGAACGCGCCAGAATCCGAACTGAAAGCCCTCGGAGACCTCGCCTGGTTTAAGGGTAAGAGATGCATCGAATTAGGATGCGGAACCGGATACATCTCCGCTTGGCTCAACCGACTCGGTGCCTATCCAACTGGCATCGACCCAACCCCCGAACAGCTTGCCAGCGCCCGATTATTTCAAAAGGAATTTGGGATAGAATTCCCCCTTATTGAAGCCTGTGCCGAAAAACTGCCGTTTGACGATGCATCGTTCGACTTCGCCATCAGCGAATACGGCGCTGCAATCTGGTCAGACCCGCATCAATGGATCCCCGAGGCCTCCCGCGTCCTCAAACCTGGCGGACGTCTCGTCTTCCTGCGCAATGGAATCCTAACCTCGCTGTGCACTCCGAGCACCGGACCCGCCACCAATAGCCTCGTCCGCGACTACTTCGGTATGAACCGAATCGAGTGGACTGAAAACGAGCCAGAAGAATTTCACCTGCCAACCGGACCAATGATTCGCCTCCTTCGTGATTCTGGGTTCGAAATCGAGAACCTGATCGAAATTCAAGCTCCAGATGGCAAAGAAATTCGGTTCGAATACATCACGTCCGAATGGGCGAGACGCTGGCCAAGCGAAGAGATCTGGATCGCACGGAAGAAGTAATGCTCGAAACCCTCATGCCCCAGTGGAAGGTGGGCGCGACCTACTCGGATTCCGCCGTCACCAGGCACACAGACGACCATGATTCCATGGTCATGGCGAACGGAGACCTAACCGGGATCGCAAACGAAATCATCAAGCGAGAGATCGCCTATCATCAATCGATCGGGCGAAATTTTGAATGGAAACTCTTCAGCTCCGACCTCCCCACCAACCTGCTCGAAAGGCTAACTGACCACGGATTCCAAGTCGGGACAAAAGAAGTCGTCTGCGCAATGGACATCATTCAGCAGATGCCAACAGCGAGCCCAACCATCCGGGTTGAGCGGGTACATTCTGACGAACAACTTAACGACTTCCGCTGGGTCGCCGAAAGCGTCTTCCAAAAGGACTTCTCATACACAACGGGCGAACTCGCCCGGCACATAGCTAACGGCTCCGAGGACCAGGTCGGATTTGTCTCCTACGACGGCGGAACTCCGGTAAGCATCGGCCGCCTCGACCACACCAAGTGTTCCGCCTGCGCCGGACTTTACACGGGAGGAACCCTGCCCGAATACCGTGGCCGCGGATTCTACCAAGCTGTTGTCGCCGCCCGCGCAACTTTCGCGAAACACAAAGGAGTCTCGATTATCTGGGTCGACGCCAGACCAGCAAGCCTGCCCATCCTCGAACGGATGGGCTTCGTCCCAATAGTCGAATCTTGGCCTTGCGAATATAACTACTAAATTCAACTACAATCGTCAAACACGTAAATCGGCACTTACTTTGAAAGCGTCCAGGGCCAAATCCCCTCCGAAGCTGGGAGGGGTGGCAGTCCGGTGACTTTGTCGGACTGACGGGGTGGATGGTTTTCCAACCACTAACTCCACACTCCCCATCGCCCTCGCCCTGTCCTAGTTCTTCCCCGCCAAGCAATCCATTTCAAACTTTCGAACGTCGTCGTGAAACTTGTGGCGAGAAGCTTTCTCGATGTACATCATGTGACCCGCCGGGTAATACTCAAACGAGATGTGCGACCGCGTCTCCGCATCAAGTCCCATGTGGTTCACGGTGAAGATTGACGCATTAAAAGGACAAGCGAGGTCAAAATAACCGCAGCAATAAAGCACTCGAAGATGCTTGTTCGCCGACATCACATTACGCAAATCACTCGACGTTTCGGGATAGCTGCCTTCCGGATTTTGCCAAGGATACACGTTCCCCGACGTGTTATATTCCATCGCGGTTTTCAGGCCTAAGTCGTTCTGAAAATAATCGTGAATAGCGCTGACAAAAGGCGGAGTGACCGCATCGTCGCTGGCATCGTTCGACTGCTGTCCGCCAACTTTCAGCTCTTCCTTCGAGGTCAACCGACCATCATAACGGCCAATCGCCAACCCCTCGTCGCGCAGCAATTCTTTAAAGAACGCAAATTCAGGAACGCGAAGATTGGAACCGAGACAGTACTTCTTGGTGAGGCCCAAATATTCAGCCAACTTGGTCGCAATATTATCCGTTTCCTTCGCCGAAAGACTGCTGCCCCGAAGCAAAGCCGGGCCGTATTCTTCGTCAGTCCACTTGGTGGTTTCCGCAACGACCTGCTCAACACTCTTAAACCGTGGCGCTGCCTTGTGGTGGTAAAACGCGCAAGCCGCCATTGAAGGCAAAAAGCCGATGTAGGTCATGTCGTTGCCGCGCATTCCGTCAAGCGTCAGAAAGTTGCTCGAACCCGAAATACTGACAAATCCATTGATCGCAATGCCATTCTGGAAAAGGCTTTGAGCCAACCCCGATCCACGAATTCCGCCGTAACTTTCGCCCGCGACAAACAGAGGTGACTTCCAGCGGTTGTGCTCCGTGATCCAATTCTTGATGAAGTGCGTAAAGGCGTCAATATCTTGTCGAACGCCAAAGAACTTCTTCCCGAGCTCAGGCTTGGCGACTCGGCTAAAGCCCGTCGCCGGAGCGTCCACCACGACAACATCGGTGAAATCGAGCCAGCTATCAGGATTGTCAATTGCCTCATACGGTGGCTTCGGCAAGCTACCGTCGTCCGGCATCGGTGCTCGCTTGGGCCCAAGCGTTCCCATATGGAGCCAGATCGTCGAGCTGCCCGGTCCGCCATTAAATGCGAAAGTTACGGGTCGGTCCTGTGCCTTCGTCCCTTCCTTCTCGTAAGCCACATAAAACATTCGGCACTCAACCTCGCCCGTCTCGTTTCGAAGCGGAATCTGCGCCGCCGTCGCCGTGTAATCCACTTTCCCCGATGGAAGCACAATGCTATGTTTCGTCACCGATTTCGTCAATTCTTGATTTGGCGGCTTCACCTCTTGAGCGAACACCGCTGCTGGCACCAATGCGAGAATGCCAATTAGACACTTAAATTGCATGGGCGAAGAATACCTTTGTCAGAGCGAACTGGTAACCCCGAATATGGATTGAAGTAGTCGGAGCATAAACGTCTCGCTTATGTCTTTGTGCCGCAGGCACTTTGGAGTGCGCGAACCTGTTCGCGCTTTGGCCTGGAGGAACGAAGTTCCCAGAACCTGTTTCGCTGCATATCTCAAAATCTTACGTGTTGACCACTGCATAATCGTAACTATGAGGCTGTATCGCTCGATTCTTGGACCCGAGTTCGAGCAACTGTCTCCAACCCTTCAAAAATTCCACGACGAGGACAATACCGCCGAAGGCGTCTTCACTGTCACCCATGACACTCGCTTAATCTCAAAAGTTTTGATCCCCTTCTTGCGTCTCCCGAAACCCGGGATCGACCTCAACATGAACCTTGATGTCTCAGTCCAAGCCCAGGAAGAAACGTGGACAAGGTTTCTCGGACCGTCCAAACTTGTCAGCCATCAATCAAACGAAAACGGACTCCTCAAAGAACAAACTGGTCCCTTAACCTTCCGATTCAGAGTCTCCGTCATCGACGGTGGCATGGAGTTCACCCAATTGTCCTGCGCTTTCCTCGGCGTTCCTCTTCCAAGAATTTTCAGCCCGAGAGTCAACGCCAAAATCACCCCAACTGAAGTCGGCTGGTCTGTGCTCGTCGTCATCTCATTCGGAAACATCAACGCAATCTGCCAATATGAAGGCGAGGCCCAACTTCGATGAATCTAGCTATTTGGATCCTTCTACTACAAGCGACACTAGGTGCGACCGACACGCTCTACTATCACGAATACAAGCTCAAACTCGCCCACAGCGACCACTCGCAAACTGAACTCAAACTTCACGCCACTCGCGATTTCTGCTATGCCATCATCATCGGTTCGCTCGGCTTTGCTACTTGGAATGGCATGCTTGCTTGGTGCCTTTTAGCGATTCTCATCGCCGAAATCGTCATCACCCTCTGGGATTTCATCGAAGAAGACAAAGTCCGAGTACTTCCAGCCGGAGAGCGGGTTATGCATACGATCATGGGCATTGTGTACGGTGCATTCCTGGCTTACCTGTTGCCCGAGATAATGCGCTGGAAGGACCAACCGACCGGATGGGGGCCAAGCTATCACGGCTTTCCAGCGTGGCTGTTATTGCTCCTGGCAACCGGAGTCTTCGTCAGCGGAGTACGAGATCTGATCGCAAGCCTAAGACCACAACCAAAAGTCCCAACAAAACCTAAGTCCTAATTTGTATAATGAGGCCAGAACCGCCATGGCTGTCCCCGTATTAAAACCTACCAACGTCACCGACGAATCCTTTGCCGGAGTCACCTATCACATCCAAGGGGAACTCGTCCCCGTCCTCCAAATCGAAGTCGGACCCGTCCCCGTTTACTTCGAACACCATATCCTCCTCTGGAAGGATCCCCAACTCAACATTGGCGTCAAACCAATGGGTGGCGGATTCAAGCGAATCATCGCCGGAATGCCTCTATTCATGGTCGAGACCCAGGGTCAAGGCAGAATCGGATTTAGCCGCGACGGCGCAGGACACGTCTTTGGCATGCATCTCAAGCGAGGCGAACAGCTCGATGTTCGCGAGCATCAATGGCTCGCCGCCACCGCTTCCCTCGGTTTCACGTTCACCCGAGTGAAGGGCTTCGCCAACATGATGTTCTCCGGCACTGGACTGTTCATCGACACCTTCCACTGCGAAGGCAACGAAGGAATCCTTTGGCTCCACGGCTACGGCAACGTTTTCGAAGTCACGCTCGGTCCCGGTGAGCAGATCGACATCGAGCCAGGCGGTTGGATCTACAAAGACACGACCGTTCGAATGGACACCACAATCCAAAAGCTCGCCACCGGACTCTTCGCCAGCGGCGGCAACCTGCTGTTTAATCGCTTCACCGGTCCAGGCAGAATTGGCCTCCAATCGATGTACCTTCACCTAGCCAGCGAATAACGACAAGTCAGTCGATTAGAGCGCCGCTCCATATTGCCTTGTCTAGTCATTGAAGCGCGTAATGGTCGGCTGGTTCAGCATGATCTAGCCCAAAGGCATTAGGCAAATAACGATCACTACTCAGGAATCCAAATTCCTGAGCAGTGAACGTTCCTAGTCGATCTTCTTGATCGACTGAAGGTAATCGTACACTTCCGTCGCTTTGCCCATCTTCGCGTGAAAATGAAGCGTCATTCCGTGCGGACCATACGAATCAATCAAGTTTGGCTGCAGCTTGAGCATCGACTTAACGACCTCAATTTGATTCATCGAAGCCGCACAAAAAATGTCCATTCGAGCGCCTTTCTCGAGCAAATAATTGACAATATCCTTGTTGCCCATGTGCGAAGCACCGCCAAGGCCCGACTCCCAGTCACCCCCACCCCAATCCATATGAGCAGCAATCAAACGTGGTTCCTTTGCCAGCATCATCTTCACCTTGTCAAGGTCCATATGGGCAAAGATAACAAAATCCTGAACCATTACCCGGTTCAGTTGCATCTTCTTCCACTTAGGATTAAAGCCCGGCGCTTCATAGTCCCGCGTGAACGGAGCCTCGACCGGGCTCGGCGGCTTCGCGTTAGGGTCGGTTTGCGTGGCCCCTTGCTGCTTAGCTGAAGCCAGGACGGGAACGGCGGAGAGGGCGAGCCCCGCTCCCATGGTCATAATGGATCGACGGGAAAATTGGTCTGACATGGTTAACTCCAATACGGATCGTTATTTGCATGTTACACCAATCCCCCTAATTGCGAAAATTGTTTGATCAATTCGCGAAATCTGCTTGGCAATTCCTCGCCACGCCACGAGGCAATACATCACCGATACAAGGAAGAAGAATAGTATTGATTCGCAACTCTTGCCCTTATAATAGGTGTGTTCCCGTGAGGCTAACCTTGATACTCGTCCCACTCATTCTCGTCGCCTGCGGTGGAGGCGGAGTCCCCGATTCGTCTAACATCGAAATCAACGGGGATTTGCAGGGCCATAGGATTTTCCCCGCCTCTGACCCCTGGAACACAGCGATAGATCAAGACCCGGTTGATCCCAATAGCGCCAATCTTATTGCATCAATTGGCCTTAATACCGGACTTCATCCCGACTTTGGCGCCAATTACAACGGTGGTCCATTCGGCATCCCCTATGTTCTCGTCAAAGGCACCCAAACGAAAGTCGGAGTCTCATTCACTTATGCCAACGAAAGCGATCCAGGACCATATCCCGTGCCTCGAAACGCTCCAATCGAAGGTGGACCAAATGCTACGGGCGATCGCCATGTCTTGGTCATCGATCAAGACAGCTGGATGCTCTACGAAATGTTTGATTCCCATCCTCAATCAAATGGCACTTGGAAGTCCGGCAGCGGTGCAGTCTTCAACATGACGACCGGGACGACGCGGCCAGCCGGATGGACTTCCGCCGATGCTGCCGGATTGCCGATTTTGCCCGGCCTCGTTCGTTACGACGAAGTCTCCAAGGGTGCTATCAACCACGCGTTGCGGTTCACCGTAGTTCATTCCCGTCACGCCTACGTTGCTCCCGCCCGGCACTTTGCCAGTTCCCTAACCGATGTCAACCTGCCGCCAATGGGCATGCGCGTTCGCCTCAAAGCAAGCTTTGACATTTCAACCTATCCTCCGTCCGCCAAAGTAGTGTTAACCGCCCTCAAGAAATATGGGATGTTTGTCGCCGACAATGGAAGCAACTGGTACATTTCAGGTTCCCCCGAGGCCCGATGGAACGATACAGAGCTCAACACCCTCAAACAAGTCAAAGGCTCGAATTTCGAAGTGGTTCAAATGGGTCCAATAACCAACAATTAACTTTCGAAGGCCCTTACAAGCTCAGGAAATGAGGAAAATCTCATGTCAGGCGATTCGCACGTCCCAAATCCGTAGTCCACAAAAGCAAACGGAACCTTGCAGGCAACCGCAGCCGTCTCGTCGCCATCAGCGTCACCAATCATGATCGACGTTTTCAAGCCGTTTCGCTCGATAACCCGCCGGAGGTTTTCACCCTTAGGCTCCCCTGTATTCCCCCAGCACTCAAAGTCTTCAAATATCGACTCAAATCCGTTTAATTTCAAAAACGTCTCGATATAGCCCGATTGACAGTTACTGACAATAAATAGTCGATGAGTGAGGTGAAGTTGAAACAGGCCGTCGGCAACACCCTCGTATAAAAGCCCACCCCGCTGATCGATCATGCGGGTGTCCTCAATCGCAGTTGCCGCCGAAATTCGCGCAATTTCATCTTCCGAAAGGTCTGAAAACGTAACCCGAATGCACTCGTCGTGGGGCTTCCCCGTCACCACCCGAACATCGTCGGCAACAATGGTTCGATATGTAATTCCTTCCCGTTCCAAAACCAAATTCCAGGCCATCGCGCACGCATCGCAAGTGTCCCACAAAGTGCCGTCGAGGTCAAATATCAGGGAATCGTATCGCATGCCTGGCAAGATTACCAGCCCAAATCTAGCCAATGAGAAAGGTTCATCCAACCCTGATAGAATTTCGTTTGAACACCGTATGAATTGTGTTAGGAGCTAATGAAATGCTCACCGAAATAGCACCATCAGGACCTCATTATCACAGGCATTTAGGTTCAAATTGTCAATTTTTTGATCATGTAGCAAGTAGTAAGGACAAAGGCCCCACCCCACTGAACCATTTGATTTCATATCCGTTAGCCCTGCCATGAACATGACCACCATTCATCACCTAACCAATCTTGCTGGACTCTCCTACCTCGATGGTGGATCCGGCAGCTTGATGATTCAAGTTCTTATTGCTTCGAGCGTCACCGCGATTTACACGGCAAAAACCAAGTGGTCCATGATGGTCGCGGCAGTTTCGAAATTCACAAACCGAAACTCAAATAATTTGACTAAATGATTGGCACGGGATTATCCCCAGCATCGTTTCGAGATCCAAGTGGATTTGTCTTTGAAAAAGACGGGGAAATCTATCGGCAAATCAACCTAGGATTTCATAGCGACATTCAACTGTTGGTTCAATCCGGACTTCAAGCCGAACTAGAGGACCTAGGATTGGTCGTCAAATTTGAGGAGGTCGATCTAAGTTTCGCCGCATCCTCGAAAGCAGCAGTGGTCATTCGCCAAGAGCGAATTAGGGTCATTTCGTACCCTTTCGAATGGTGCTTTAGCCAACTTAAAGATGCCGCGCTTTTAACCCTTGATCTTGCAAAGCGGGCAATTGATAAAGGCTTGGTCTTGAAAGATGCCAGCGCGTACAATGTTCAGTTTCAAAACGGCAAGCCGATTTTCATCGACACCCTATCTTTCGAAGCGTATGTTCCCGGTCAGCCCTGGGTCGCCTACAAACAATTTTGCCAACACTTTCTCGCTCCCCTTGCCCTGATGGCCCACGTCGACATTCGACTCGGAGCCTTTTTACAAAGCAACCTCGACGGAATCCCTCTCGATTTGGCCGCCCGGCTCTTGCCGATGAACACCAAGTTTTCGCCCGGTCTCATGGCTCACCTTCACCTGCATGCCAAAGCCCAAAATCATCAAGGCTCGACAGGCGCAACAAAGGCGGTAAACCTCTCAAAAACCGGGTTGCTCGCAATCATCGACAGTCTGTCCAGCACGATTTCGAACCTTCAGTGGAAGCCATCGGGAACCGAATGGGGCGACTACTATAACGATACTAATTACTCGGAAGACTCCTTTTCAAAGAAAGGACAACTGGTCCAATCACTGCTTCAGTCCCTCCCAGACTCAGTGAAATCTTGCTGTGACCTCGGGGCAAACAACGGAGAATTCAGCCAGATAGCGGTCAACCAAGGCCTCCAAACGATTGCTCTTGACATCGATCCCGCCGCCATCGAAAAATGTTATCAGGAAGCAAGCAACAAAGGCGAGAAAGCCCTCCTCCCCCTCTTGCAAGACCTTCGAAACCCAACACCGTTTTACGGATGGGCGAGCCGCGAGCGTGACGGCATCAGTCATCGGATTGCCTCTGATGTAGTTCTCGCTTTAGCGCTGATTCACCACTTAGCGATTGGAAACAATGTTCCGCTCGGCATGGTCGCCGAATACTTTGCCACACTGGGCCAATACCTCATCATCGAATTTGTCCCTAAAGAAGATTCACAAATCCAACGGATGCTCGTCGCCCGAGAAGACATTTTTGACGCCTATCACCAACCAGGATTCGAAGAATCATTCTCGAAATACTTTGATGTCGTCCGAACGGAGCCAATCGAGGGCACCCTGCGAACGCTTTACCTCATGAAAAGGAAGGCTTCATGACGGAACCTGAGGCAACAAAAGCCCCAGAAGCAAAGCGATTCAACATCATTCTCTATCCCATCTTTGTGGCGATTTTTCCCGTCCTATCGCTCTATTCGGTCAACTTGGCCATCATTCCAATGAAAATGATAGCCCGTCCACTCTTTGCCGCGACCTTGGCTTCACTTCTGTTGTGGGGGATATTCTCGCTTGTTTTTCGTGATTGGAAGCGAGCGGCAGCGGGTGCAACATCGCTCTTGGTCATGAGCTACCTATACAGCGCCATTCAAAAAATTCAAATGGCTCTCTACATAATTCCTGAGCGGATCTTCTGGGTTTGGCTCGGCGTGACCCTTGCGGTCGTTGCCGTCGTCACCTGGAAATTCAAATGGCATCGACTTCTGAACGTCTTGGCCTCGTGCCTCATGATCTTGACCGTTTGCCAAATTGGCTACGGACTATTTTCATCCTATCGCCTACACCAGGACCATGAAGCAACACTAAAAAACAACCAGGGAACTGCAGCCAATCGACCAGACATCATTTATGTCATTTTGGACGGTTACGGTCGATCGGACGCCCTCAAAAGAGCCCTAAGCTTTGAAAACAATCCATTCATAAAGGGCCTGCAAGATCGCGGATTTTTTGTCGCAAAAGACTCCCATGCCAACTATTGCCAAACTGAACTTTCGGTCGGTTCATCTCTGAATCTTGATTTTATTCCTCAAATCCTCAATGTCTCGCCGAACGAAGTTGACCGTGCTCCCCTCGATGCGGTCATAGACCGCAACGAAGCCGCAAAATACCTAAGAGAAAAGGGGTACCGATTTGAAGTAATTACAACTGGCTTCCCTCCGTTGATGTTTGACAGCGCGGATGTGAACTTGCAAACCAGAACCGGAATGTCCATGATTGAAGCGGAAATTGTTCAACTAACTCCGTTTGCAAAAGACTCGTTTGCGATCAATTCGCTCCAAAACCAACGGCGAGAAGGCATCCTCAATGCTTTCGACGAACTCTCCGCACTAAGTGTCAAAAGCCTCCAGCCTAGATTTGTTGTTGCCCACATTTTGGCTCCGCATCCGCCATTTGTATTCGGTCCGAAGGGTGAGCCACTTCGCTCAAAGAACAGCTACGGGTTTTGGGACGGAAGCGACTATTTGGAACACGTTTCGAACGCCACCGACTACCGAAATGGGTATGTTGGACAGGCCGAATTTATCGGGAGCAAGTTGCTTCAATCAATAGATGCTTTGCTCAGCACGTCTGGCGAGAAGCCCGTGATCCTCATTCAGGGCGACCATGGATCAAAACTGCGACTAGACCAAAATTCGCTCGCAAAAACCGATCTCAACGAATGTTTCCCCAACCTGATGGCATACTATTCCCCCGAGCCAATTCGGGGCAGCCTGTACGACAGCATTACCCCCGTCAACTCCTTTCGCCTCGTCTTTAATGGTTTGTTTGGGGCTAAATTTCCGTTGCTACCCGACAAGAGTTGGTATTCGACTCGGCCCCTCCCCTACCAGATGATCGACGTCACTGACCGACTTGTCGACCATTCCGGCATGGATGCCGTGCCGATACCAAGGTAACCTTGAGACTAAACCCGGGCGGTTAACTCAGTGGTAGAGTGCTTCCTTCACACGGAGCGACGATGGGGCAAATCTAGGTTCAAATTGGAACGGCCGTGGCCCTCGTGTGTTAGTTTGTGTGCTAGTTCCAGAAGTCACTTGAATGATACTTCAAAGGATTGAATCTGTGATTTTTGGACAAGAGATATCCCTGAAGCGAAACGTCAGCAGATTTTATGGAGTATCAACTGAAAATTATGTCGTCAAGTGAAATGACGCATATGCTGAAAATTGCCCTTAGAAGCTCGATGGCAGCTGGAATTGCTGCCGGATACTCGGCGGGATTTATTGCAGGATTTTGGGTTGGATTAGCAATTGGAGTAGGACTGGTTGCATTGTGTGTCGGGGGATTTAATCTTCCAGAACTTTATGAATCAGCGCAACTTGCCTGGATTTCTGCTTGAATCCCCTGTAGTTTCCAGTTAATGCTATCAAAAACCAAGTTTCTTGATGGCATCGACTTTTAAGCTTTCGTTGCCATGGACATACCTTCTTAGAAACGTCTCGACGGAGTGCCTCATTAAGTCGGCGGCAGTTTTGACGTCGATTCCATTCCGCAGGAGTTCGTTTGCGAAAGTATGCCGCAAATCATATGGAGTTACGTCTCCAAACTCCGTGTTAGAAACCATTCTCTTAAAGACATTTCGCAAATTTCCTGGCTCCATTGGACCGCCAGTCTCTGTGCAAACAATCCAGGCATTGCCATTTTTGTCAAGCAAGTCAATAATGGATTCCCGTGCAGGCACACGAGCCGACCTTGCTTTAGTTTTCAATCTTGTTCGATGAACAATGCCAACTTTAGCGAGCCGCTGTGTCTGTCGACGTGGTGTAAATCCTGAGCCGTCGAAATCGGAATACTTAAGTCCACAGATTTCAGCAGGACCGAATCCGTGGAGTCCAAGCAGGACGATGAGATGGCGACGCTTATTTCTCCAAGTTCCCCCATTCCCAGGAAGCTCGTGATGGCAGAGTTTAAGCAGATCGGCCACTTCTTGATCTGTCAATGCCCTCGATGTGCTCTCGCCATCCAGCGGTCTTGGTACATCAACGGCTGGATTCTTGGCAATAATCTTCTCGTTCTTGACTGCATATTCAAAAACCGACTGAACCATGCCAAGATATCGAGTTTTTGAACTCCCACGCATTGGTTCTGAGGGAAAGGTTTTCTTGCCTTTTTGGGTAATCCGTTCCTGAGTGTACAGTTTTCCAACCCATCGTTCAATGTCCGCAGGGACAATGTTTGAGAGTGATTTTCGACCCAGTTCAGAACCCTTAATGTTGATGCGATAGATTTGCTCATACAGTTCCCAAGTTTTTGGAGACATAAGCTCTTGTTCCTTGCGTTGTCTAAAGGGACCGTCAATCACATCATATGCAAAGTCTTCAAAGGCGATCTCAGCGATCGACTTTATCGCTCTTGGTGTCAAGAATTGTTGAACCTTCAGCTTATAGTCCGCCTTCGCATCCTTAACAGTATCTTTAGCCGCACCGCAAATCCTTTGACCTGTCACGTAGCCCGTATATCTGATCTTGCCGCTCTTGATCCTTTGTGGGGTTCCTTCGTGATCCGGTTGCCTGCTCCTTTGCTTCGGTGAGTTGGAGAGAGAGGACATCTTCAAGTTCCTGATGCCATTGAGCAAGATCTGACAGACGAATCATGAAGTGCTTTCCGTCCCTCTTGGCCCGTATTTGTCCATTTCGCACCTTCTCGCGAAGTGTGCTTTGAGGAATTCCTGTCAATGCTGATGCCAAGGAAATTCGCACGGGCAATTCGAGAACCAGTGCGAATGGAATGGATTCCGATAGTCTGCTCATTGCTGTACTCCATCCGCTTTACGCCTTTACCTCTAGCAGTCCATTACTGCTAAATTCAACAGTAAAATTCATCTGGATACCGTTTACGATTTCTGCATGAAGGTGGACATAAAGCAATATGGATTTTGAAACGCTCATGTACCGATCAACAGTCATCGATTCATCCATTGAATATGCTTTTTTTTGCATTTTCTGACTTACTGCATTGAAGGGCCTAGTCAGTACATCTCGGCTCGCTACGTGACCTATATTGAGCCTGCCGAGATGGTGTTCCATTATTTCAGAATAGTAGATTGCGAGTGCGTCGAACCAGAATTGAAGAGTTATTGTCCCTTCAGGTATATCCTTATGCCAAGGAATCCACAGCAGATAATTGAGGTAATCCTCAAATGAAATCTTCTTTGAATGAACTTTGTCAGTGAGAATTTTCGAAACTTCCCTTGCCCTAGAAATCGACTCATTGCTTTCCGCACCTAACCAAGAAAACGTGTTTTCGGTTATCGAGCGGTCATTAACATCCAAGCCCTTTTTTTGATTTCGCAATAGCGATTGTTTTGATGTCTGTAAAATGGCGGCATCGGTATGGTCCGAATTACTTGGCAAGTTAAACAGGGTATTGCTGCACATGTTCTTCAAGTTTTGGAACATGAGATCGGGATTCAATCCAGTGGATGTACCAAGGGTTTGAGTCATGAATCCTGCAGGAATCATTAGTGGAAGCTCCTTGCTCCGTTGGCTTTTGCGCTTGGCAGGTTGTGGGTATTTATATTTCATCTACCCATCAACTTGCCTACGGATGCTAATACTTTCACAAACGATTACTGGATTTTTTCCAAATCCTAGTATTTACTCGTGGATTTCCTCCTCTTCCTTACTAGCCCACGTTGCCAGAAGCTGGTCTACCTCCGATCGGTATTCACTAGTCTCATGGAGTCGATTCCCCAGCACCTCGGCAAGAACACACTCAGCGATTACAAACCTTGCATTGGCCATCGAGTAAGCCGGGTGGCTCTTGTTCACGACGATTTGCCGTCGAACTCCATCAACACGCATTGTTGACCTTGCTGGTGAATCCCATGCTTCGATCACCACTTCTGGAAAACCGCCAACCAATATGTCTTTCTTGATGGTTTCGTACCGAACGCTGATGTTAGTTCTGGTTACCGAGCGACCAGATCCTGGACCGTCGTTGGTGGAATTGATTCGAACGGTGACTGGCTTTTTGACCACTCTCTCGACAACTTCTTCAACGGTAATTGTCTCTTCGCCTTCGCCAGAGTCCTCTTCGAGAAGTTGCTCGAGTTCCTTGCGAACACGCTTTGCTAACCGCCGATCTCGGTCGGTAATGCGAACTGAATCGCCCTGACCGCGCAATTCGTTAAGAATCGGTGCCGCCTGATTGAGAATCTCTCTGCCAAGTTCACTCCAAAGACTCGTACCTCTATCAACGAAGTCGCTCTTGTCGACGTTCAGGGTGGTTCCGGTAAGAACGAGCTCACCGTAGAAAGAACTCAGGGCTCCCTTTGCAAATGGGTTCTGAGAGAACCATTCGCCAGCAAGAATGAGTCGACCTTTGCTATATAAGGTAAGTCCTGGCTTAGGCTGTCTTGGGCCGCGGGCCAGCTTTCCAACCCAACCACAAACTGTTATGCCTTCCAATTTAACAGAAATGTCGATTTTCGAAATGTCTTCATCGAGGATTGGATCCGACGGGATAGCCAAATTGCCGTTCACTTTGATCCGAACTTCTCCTGCCTCGATGAGTGGCTTGTAGGTGTTCCCCAAGTCCCTTGCAAGATTCTCTGGGTCTAGGCGAAGTTTAGAGAAAGGATTAACAACTTCTAGCCTTACATAGCCGTGTTCTTGTGCGACCGAGCGAAGCTCCTTTGGCACATCGTTGAGATCTGCAGGCGACACGGAACCGTAATCCTTGAGATAAGTTCTACTTGAAAAGTCAGGGTCGTTCAGATGCCAGTGATGCTCACGCCCTGTCATTCGGCACCAAAGCCTGAAGCCTTCTCCCAAGTAGTTGATAGCTGCTTTGCCGCCGACACGGTACTGAGAGATCTCGTGTATTTCGTGTTCTTCTCCAGAGCCCCAGCAAATGAAGTTGCTCAGGTGCTCGACCGACATTCCGCGTCCACCGATATTTTGAACACGGATGAAGTCTGGAGTGATATCGATCGTAATTTCGAGCCGCGAATCGCTACGGTAATTGACCGCGTTATCGACGAGTTCCTTGATGGCATGATTAGCCGACTTGAATACGCTTGAGAGTGATGGGACGAATCCCCGGGAAAGAGACTCGACGAGGTGCATCGAGAACTTGTTTGCGTGATAGATTTGCTTGGCTTTCGCCTTAGGGTTAATTGGATCGTTTTTTGACATATTTGTAACCTGCGGATTTCTCCTACAAATCATTATACGTCTTTTCGCTATCAAAAAACTACTGTTTCTATATATTTTCGCTATCTTTAAGTATTTTACTTCTTCCGCCTTTGTTTCTGCCTGCCGTGATACTAGTATTTCCAGTTGGGTTTTTCAATGGATTTTCGATTCCTAATGGAAAAACTTGGTCAACGGATTTTGATAGGGCGCGAGCGAGAGTATTTGCTGTACGAGTTTTTGGTTTGTTTTGGCCAAGCTCTAAATCTCGGATTGTAGTAAGACTTATCGATTTGAAGCGAGCAGGCTCGGCATGACCAAGTGCATCACAAAGGCATTTGAGACCCGCTCGAGTAAGGCCATCTGCCTCTCTAACGCTTCTCAAATTATTTGGAAAGGGAGCAACTTGCTCAACCACTTCGTCAGCCATCAGTTAGTTATAGCTTGGCAAGGATTCCAATTGCTGGATTCCTTGGAACTCGCTCACAACAAAGTTGGGACCCCGCTAAAAGTCTCCGGCAAAACATCAGTCGAAAAAAACCATGTAGGTGCCTATTCAAGGTACGGCGAATGGTCCTGTATGAACCTTCGGAACTGGCTTACAGGACTGGTTCCAGGTTCAAATTGCGAAGACACTGTTATAAACTGTTGAACACGTATAATAGTTAATAACAGTATCTTCAGGAAAACGAAATGTCAAAATACAAAAGAAAGATAGAGCCGTTGGCCCCCAATGATCCGAGGGCAAAAAATATGAGGGCGGCCATTTATTCGCGCAAGTCTACAGAGACCGAGGGGAGGTCACGCAGCCGAGACGAGCAAAACGAATTCTGTGAGAGATACGCCAAGTTGTTCGGATTCACCGACGTCACCATCTATATGGAGGAGGAAGGTCAAAAGGGCGATTGGTGGTGGGAAGACCGACAAATGAGTTATAACGGTCCACACCGCCCCGAACTCACTAAGCTTATCAACGATATCTCCTCTGGGGCAATTCAAGCAGTTTTGGTTTACAAAAATGATAGGCTTGCGCGTGACTCTGGCATTGCAGATGCTTTGCATAAAATCTTCCGAACCCATTGCGTGCATTACATTTGCAACGGCATTGATGCCTCTATTGATACTGCCAGGGGATTGTATGCGGCCTCGGTAGAGTCAGCGGCTTCAAGGCAATGGCGAGATAATATTTCTGAGGAGATAAGGCGAGACCACGACTACAAATTTCAATTGAGAAAGTTCACTCGAAATCCTGCTTGCTTTGGATTTCGAAGTGCTGGACGAGGTACTGGTCGGGCTATTCCTCAGTACAAAGAGCTAGCTCTTGTGCGAAGAATCTACCGAATGTTCTTAGGAATAGGAACTCCAGCCTTAGGCCCCTACCAAATTGGAAATGTCTTATCTAAGGAGGGCATTTCGGTTACCTCGGGATGTAAAGGACATAAGACCAAGGGCCTGGAACGAGTACAAGGCACATCGATTAAGCAAATTCTAGAGAATTCAATGTATGCAGGGCTTTGGGTCCATAACGGAGAAAGAGCCTTTTACGATCTTTTGCTAGTCGAACCTGAAGATGGAGTCGGCGAGAAAACGACAGCCATTCCCGAAACTTGGTACTACCAGGCGCAGGCAAAGTTCGAACAAAGTGCACCGACTGGCCGAAAAGCAGCGACAAGTACGCGGATGCTCTCTGGACTGGTAGTTTGTGGTGCCTGCGGGCGGGTTTGTCACCCAAATACAAAGAATGTAAAAAATGGATTAAAGATTCATCGGTGGATATGTCCATACAGATATGGCGCGACAAAGTGTTGCTTTGGCAACAGTTACAGCACTTTGGTCACGAACGAATTGGATTCGTGGGCCATAGATCACTTAATACCATTTCTTGCTCGAGAACTCAACCTCATTAACAGCGAGGGGCAGGGTCTAGATCTGGCAAACAAAAAGAAAGAGCTCGAACATCAAGTAGCAGCTGCTAAGAATAAGGAAATTGAGGCGCTCAAAACTGCTTTGGGTGTGATTGACAAGGACCAGTTTGAGATCCTGGCCCAATCGCTTTTGGATGATAGGAAGGACCTCGAGCGAAAATTAATGGATGTCAACAGCCAGCTTGGGAATCACAACCATGCATTCTTCAAGCCTGAAGACCTACTGTCGAACGATCCCAAGCTAATAAAGGAAGCACTCAAGAGATTTATTAAATGGATCGCTCTCACGGACAAGGGAATTACGGTTTTAACGTCACTGGGCACGTACTTCGGGGCAGAGTTTAAGGAAGTTGATATGACTCGATTCCGCGGAATAAATAATCGACGAAGCGTGCTTCCTCCAAGCCTGACCTCAACCGCAAATTGCCTTTCATGGATATCAAACCACAATGCTTTTCTAGCTGGACGCCGAGATGCGTTGGGATCAAAAGCGAAGCACAAGACCGATCAAGACCTCCTACCAGGAGCACAACTAGAAGAAAAACATGCAGCCTAAATCAAAAATCAAATCAACACTCGGACCCCTTTCACGAAAGGAGGTCCGAGAAATCGCAGAATCTCTTAAAAGGGGAAATGGTGGAATTATCGTGGTTCCATTTAAGGATGGCGTCCGGCAAACTCCGTCATTCATTCCTAAATACAATTCTGCGTCGGCCAATCACGAAGCTGTCGAGAAGCTGAAGCAAATGCTAACGGCGATGGGATGTAACTACATCGAGATAATTGCAAATGGAAAATCCAGAAGTGAAAAAATTGGTTAGATTAAGTTTGTCCAAATATCCCGAAGTAGATATTTTCCTGTCGCCGATTCGTATCGAGTAACATCGAGCGGTCTCAAAGCTGTATTTTTTTCATAAAGAAGAACCAGAATGGGACGTGAGGATCGATGCTTACAAAGTCCCTATTCAAGTCGGCTCAAGATTGCCCAAAGAGCCTGTGGTTGCAAATTCATCAGGCCGATCAAAAAGCACCGATATCAGCAGCAAATCAGTCGAGAATGAAATCTGGCCAAGTAGTGGGTGAACTCGCAAGGTCTCGCTATCCAAATGGGACTCTAATTCAACCCTGGGGACTATCGACTGAGGAATCAATCGAGCGAACCAATGCTGTAATTGAAAGCGGTGAGACTGTTATTTTTGAGGCCACATTTGCAAAGGACGGATTCTTGGCTAGAGCCGATATTCTCATTCGCGAAAATGGCGCGTGGCACATTCAAGAAGTTAAGGCTTCAGGAAGATACAAAAAGGAAGATCATCTGAACGATGTGGCCTTTCAGGTGTTCGTCGGCAAACTGGCAGGATTAAACATAGCCAAGGCTTCAGTCTTGCACTTAAACAAAGAAAACATATGGGATGGTGAGCGCTTTGATGCGCAGGCCGTCTTCACCGAAACCGATATTACCAACGAGGTGGAGTCCGTTTTAGATCAGATAAAAGAGTCGTCCAATAGCTATTTAGAACTTTGGGATAGGCCAGAATATCCATCGCTGGACGGAATAGCACCTCACTTCGATCCTGGAATCCGCCCAACATGCCGAGATTGCGACTTTAAGAAGCACTGCTTTGATAGCGCTCCAAAAGACCATATATTTTATGTGGACATGCACCATTCAAGGGTCAAGAAGCTAAAAGGCGAGGGAATAACCCTCGTAAGCGATGTTCCGATTGAATTTGTGACTGATGCGAAAGAGAAACTGCGATTCGATGCACTCCTCACAAAGGAATGCCAGGTTTCCTCTGAGTTAGGTTCTCGCCTTGCCGAAATCCAATATCCCGCGTACTTAATTGATTTCGAGACTCTGCGGCCCGATCTTCCCATCATCTCCGGAACTTCTCCATTCGAATTACTTCCATTTCAGTGGTCCTGTCATGTGCTTTCTGAGGCTCCTTTGACTGACGAGAATGTTGGCAGTCACCGGGAATTCTTGCATCAGGAACCGTCCGATCCACGCCCCGAGTTTTGTCGCTCATTGCACGAGTTGCTATCCCAAGGCGGAAGTGTTCTGATCTACAGCAAGTATGAAATCACGACATTAAAGGACTTGGCTGGAAAGGGCATTCCTTTTGCTCAGGAGCTGCTGGACCTTGCGCCGACGCGATTTATAGATTTGGAAGACATTTTGAAGGAATGCTACGCGGACCACCGATTTGGAGGTCAAACATCTATAAAGGCAGTTCTTCCAGTTGTTTGTCCCGAGTTAAGCTACAAAAGTCTTACAATTCAAAATGGAGATCAAGCTCAAATTGAGTACATGCAAACGTATTCGGCCAAATTGTCACCGGAACAGCGCACTGAGATTTTTGAAGCGTTAAAAGAATATTGCAAGTTGGACACACTTGCTATGGTTAAGGTACTTAAAGCATTGTATTTGAAGGCGTAAGGACATTTCGGGCAATATCGAGCGCACCGTCCATGTCGATACAGTTGCGAACAAATTCCAGGTTGAGTAACTCCTCGGTGAGAACCCAATCATGCTTTTGCCTAGCTTTGTTCTTAACTTTAGTTGCCAGTTCCAATTCGCTCGTCATTGTCCCTGACAGCAAGTTCTGCAATGTGCTTCTGACTGTTTCGATGTCGGCATCTATCTCAAGAATGGATGGATCAGGGTCGACAACAAGTCCTTTCGAGTCGAGGAGCAAGCGTAGCGTCGAAGCCTCCCGATCACCAGACCAATGAAAAATCAAAGTTCGGGTTCCGAGGGAAACGATCCTTTCAGCTTTCAAGTTGTATTCCAAGAAAGTTTGCCTTGCGCTCGAAAGCATTTCTTGAGCTTGTGCGTCGAGAAATGGTGGCAAGTCAATTCGTTCCAATAGACTGAGCATGTGTTCCCGGACCCTCTTATGAACGAGGCCCACATCACCAGAGAATTTGGGCGGACGACCGCCTCGACTCCTTTTAAGAAGGATTACTTTCCTCGTGTCATCTACATCAACGATTACCCAGCGCTTGCCTGCAAAAAGCAGAGGGTCGCCTGGCTTGACGGGAACCAAGATTGGCATGGTTCCAATCGGCTTTCCTTCTGCAATGAGTTGATATTCATCTGGAGTTGAGAATGCCGCGTAGAAACTAAAGTGTTCGGCTATGCGCTCTCCTTTGGGAGCTAACAGAAGAGTTCCGTCGTCCATTTGCTGGATAAGTTGCTTTTCACTCATCGCTTTGAGGAGTGCAACAAAGTTGTCCTGCGTAACTGCCGTGAACGAGCCACTCTTGGCGAGGAGATTGTACAGATAGGGAACCGAAGCTCCGCCTCTTTGGACAATCACTGACATGATCTGTTGTATAAGAGTCGAAAAGTGAAGAGACTTATTATCTGGAGGTTCACACCAACCCCGGGCCATCAGCTCAACGGAAGCTACTGACTGTACTAACTTGAGGTGAAGACGACTTTCCAAATCAGATTTCGCGGTGGGGCGATCTTCGACCGCAATCATCCTTAGAATGGACGCTTCTCCACGACGTCCAGACCTTCCAACTCGCTGGCGAAGCGACGCGACAGACGGAGGCGGGCCTATTTGCCCTACGCTCTTCATTGAACCTATGTCGATTCCCATTTCGAGCGTACTTGTGCAGACACAAGTCGCTGGTTTTTCTTTGGACTTGAGTCTTGCCTCAGCGTCTTCCCGGATTTCCTTGGATAGGTTTCCGTGATGGGCACAAAACTCGTCTTGGATATTAAGATTTCGACAACGCTCCGAAAGCGCATCCGCATAAAGCTCAACGTCACTACGGCGATTGCAGAAGACGAGATTGTGCTGTCCCGCCATAGTTTTCATTAGGTGATCAATAATCGCAGCTTCCGCTGAAATGGATTTTTCGGATTCGTCTTCGAGAATCGCTGATTTATAGAACCCACGTAGCTGTGCCTTCATCGCGCCTGTGCTGGAATCGGCAACAATTTGAAAACTTGAATTGCCGTTGGGACGAAGGAACTGGGCCGCAAGAGTTGGTTCGGATAGTGTTGCGGAAAGTCCGATGCGAGGAACCCGGCATTCGATCAGTGACTCAATCCTGTGGAGGAGAGACTGCAATTGCGCACCCCGCTCGTTGCCAATAAATGAATGCACTTCGTCGACGACTACATATTCCAAATGCGAAAACACATTTGCAACGTAGGAGCCTTGTCTCATGAGCATTGCTTCAAGAGACTCTGGTGTGATCAGCAGAATACCGTTTGGTGATTTCAAGAGCCGTGACTTTGCGGAAGATGATACATCGCCATGCCACTTATGTACGGGAATGTCGAGATTTTCGCAGAGGGCATCGAGCCTCTGAAATTGGTCGTTGATAAGTGCCTTTAGGGGACCTACGTACAGCACGCGAATTGAGGGCGCATCTTGGGAAATGATTCTGGTTAAAATTGGAAGAAAGGCCGCTTCGGTTTTTCCTGCCGAAGTTGGGGCTGAAACTATGACATCAGCGTTTGCCTCTAAGATAGGTGGAATTGCTTGCTCTTGAGCTTCCCGAAGGTCATCCCACTTTTGTTCCCATATCCATCGTCTGATTCGCTCGTCAAGCAGTTCAAATGAGCTAGATCCTGATTGTGGCAAGTCCATCATCTTCTTCCTCGGCTCCAACGTCTACAGGACCTTGATCTTTGGTAATGTTCGTTTGCTCAATAAGTTCAGTCCACTGCGTGGGGTTTTGTTCAAGAATAGCTAGGAAATCCAGAAACGCCTTGATTGTAGTTCGTGGAGTCCTGAAGTAGCTGTCTCCGATCTTCTTTGAGCAATGCCGCATGAAGGACTCGAGAGCTTCATTCGGGACCAGATACTTGGTTGGATCACCGTATGCGAAAACGTGTCGAAGCCTTTCCAGAAGAATATAGAGGTCCTCGGGAGTAAGATTCTTGAGTTTAATGACTGGGCCAGTATTGTCCACCAGCGTACTGCTTGCGAACGCATTGTCTCCAAGCCTGGATGCAAGTGCTTGGTAGCTAAAGAGCCCTCGTCTTGGATCGCTTAGAAACTCGGGGGTTCCTCCCATCAAAATGGCTAAGCCCTCGCACGAACCCTGCAAGCTATCGTTGAGGATTCTTAGAATCTGTTCATAATTGGCACTTCGCGCTTGTGAGCTTCCCAGCTTGTAGAGGTTAACCAACTCGTCCAAAGTTATGAAAAGTCCGGCATAACCGCCCAGCCGGACGAACTTTGCCATCAGCTTCAAATGATCGTATACGTTGTCGTCGTCAATGATCGTTCTGACGCCCAACGCCGACCTGGCATCAGTTTTCGTAGAGAATTCTCCTCGAAGCCATCGTTCGGCATCTCGCATGAGTGTTTCGTTG
>JANYCU010000049.1 GCA_025360125.1 Armatimonadota bacterium
AGGCAGAATTACTAAGACCGACGACCCGCTTGCCTACCGCACGACTTATCAGTACGATACGGCTGGCAACCGAACCACGATTATTAACGCCCTAGGTTATATCTCGTCGATGGTTTACGATGCGAGCCAAAACATGACCGCAAGCATCGATCCACTTGGACGAAGAACAAGCTTCACTTATGACTCATTTGGACAACGATTAACCAGCCAGGATCCAAGAGGACTAACGACTTCGTTCCAATACGACTCCACCGGGAACCAAACGACATTAACCAATTCAGACGGCAATGTCGTTACTCAAACCTTCGACAACCTTGGACGACAATTAACCTCGACTGACCCGCTTGGACGAACAACCAGCTACGGTTACGATGTCGCCGACCACATCGTTTCTGTTACCAATGCCGCGGGAGAGATGTCTCGCACCGTCTACGATGGATGCCTTCCCGCCGTCAAAGTAACGCCGATGGGCAACCGCACGACGATGACATACGGTCGTTTCGCCAATGTTCTGACCAAGCAAGACCCCCTCAGCAATATTTGGACCCAGACTTACGACAACATGGGTTCTCAAACGTCGAGTATCAATCCGCTCGGCAGAACCAACACAACGGTCTATAACGCCGCGAAGCAGCGGATAGCAAGTCAAGATGCACTTGGGTATTCGACGACCTACGCCTATGACAATGCTGGCAGACCTAACGGAGTGCAGGATGCGCTCGGTAACCGAACAACTACAATCTACAACTCGCGTGATGCAATTGCGTCGCAAGATGCCCTTGGCAATCGAAGCACTCAAACCTTCGACGCTGCGAAGCGCAAAATTGCCACCAACTCACCGATGGGTTTCATTAACACAATGGTATACGATGCAGCAAACCAAGTAACTGCTAGCGTCGATCCTCTGGGATACCGAACCACAAACACATATAATCCAAACGGGGCCCGAATCGAGGTTCAAGACGCAAATGGCAATCGGTCCACATCAGTGTACGCTTCAAATTCGAACCGTATTACAGCCAATGTTGATGCGCTGAATAATAGAACTAGCTACAGTTACGATATTGCTGGTCAGCAATTGTCAACCCAAAATGCTCTCGGGGCGGTTAATTCCACTTCCTATGACAATGTTGGTCGCGCAAGTGCCATCACCGATGCAGTTGGAGCAACGACCACGTTCTCCTTTGATTCTGACAGCAAACAAACGAGCGCGATGAATGCCTTTGGTTTCGTTCAAACATCCATGTTTGATGCCAAAGGTCAAACGATTGGCGCACAATCTCCATCTGGTGCGGTTTGGACAAGTGTTTTTGATACCACAGGTCAGTTGATAGCCAGCGTGAACCCACTAGGCATCCGGTCTACAACCGTTTATGACGCGAAAGGCCAAACAAAAGCTACTCAATCAGCCCTCGGGGAAACGACCACATTTGCCTACGACGGGCTCGGAAACATACGATCCGTCCAAGATTCGAACGGAAACTTGACTACTACCGTATACGACGCCATCCATCGAACAACTGCAAAAGTTGACGTCTATGGCTTCGCCTCGACCTATAGCTACGATACGAACAGCCGAAGGGTTGGAATTCTCAATGCGAACGGCGGGCAAATTACGATGAGCTACAATGCTCGAAGCGAGCAACTTTCTATTCAGAACCAAATTGCTTTCATCACCACAAATACTTACGGTTCTGTCGGCGAGACTTTGAATCGACAACTGCCAAGTGGTGATGTCACAACATATTCATATGACCCGCTCATCAGACAAACGAACGTACTCTATGCAGACAACACCAGGGTAACAAGTTCTTTTGACGCTGTAAGCAAGATGACCGAAGTGCAAGACTCTGGCGGAACCACCACATTTGCATATGACTTAAATAAACGGCTCATTGGCAAGTCAGATCCAGGCAATGTCGTCCAAAGCTATCGCTACAATCTTTTGGGTCGAAGAATGAATCTTGTTGAACCTAGTGGAGCAGTGCGAACGTTTCTCTATGATAACAGCAATCAAACTTCTGTTTTCGAGGCTCCAGACGGCAACTTAACAACCTACCAGTATGATCCGAACACGCGTCTCACTACGATGTTATATGGCTCTGGACTCAGAAGAAGTATTGGCCGTGATGTCGATGGACAGGTGATATCGCGGGTAGACCGTAATGATTCCGGCACCGCTTTACAAGCGATGACTTTCACCTATGACAATGCCGGAAACCGACTAACGATCGGTGACGGTGCCACTCTTACGACTTATACTTATGATGCCAAAAGCAGGCTTCTGAATGATGACGCAAGCGGACCGAACGCTCACAATTATGCGTACTCATATGACTCACTTAGCAATCGCTTGACCAGCAATGAAGGAACATCGGTCACAACTTGGGCATACGATCAAGCTGGGCGCATTGCCACCAGCATTTCTAGTTCGACTGTGACAACGTACGCATTTGATTTGAATGGCAATTTAATTACCACCAATGCCGGAGGGTCTCTGGTTACATTAAGCTACGACAAGGAGAACAGGTTGACTGTATATAACGAAGGAGCTGTCTTCACAACATATACATACGCATACGATAACCTAAAACGCACTGAAGCGACGGGAAGCGCGTTGACTACCATTGTTTGGGACGGAAGTAATTATTTGGGAGAAGTTTAGGTTATGAAGATCGCATACTATACGGTAGACGGCGAGCTGATAGCAGAATCCATGAATGGAAACCGACTGGATTATTTGCGAGATGCCCTAGGCTCGATCACGGCAAAAGTTGATCAAACTTTAGCTGTCGTCTCGACATTGAGGTATAAGCCCTATGGAGGTGTCTTGTATGGGACGGCGTATACATTCGGCTGGCTTGGATCCTTCGGATACCGCCTTGGCCCGTCTGAACATTTTAGTCACTATGTTCGCAATAGGCACTACTCTCAAGCAACCTGTGAATGGACTAGCGTCGACAAATACTGGCCAAGTCAAAGTCCTTACGGTTATGCCTATGCTCGGCCAGTTCAAATTACTGATTGGGATGGGCTAGCTCCAAAAGTTAGTGTATTGCGCTCAATATTTTATTCGGCTGATGGTGCGGCACAGTATGGTAACCCTGTTAAATGCGGGAAGGTTTATGCTCTCTGGAGATTTGATGTTGACCCAATAGTGGGTGTAAATGGTTGGATAATACAAAAAGTTGAGTCCAGCTACCATGTAACCAAATGTGATCCATCTGTGCCCTCTCCTGACCTTTGTCCTAAATTGTACTACGAGGCCTTCAGAGTAACAAATGGTAAGGTGGAAAGACCCGCTTCTACAGCCCCATGGGTATGGTTTGATCCCGATACACGTCCCATGAAGCGAGAGCATGATGCTTGGAATCGAGACGAGTGGGGCAAATGCACAGAAGGTGAGCAGTCTGTTCACGGGGAATTAATGTTTGTCAGCAAAGAGGACCGGGCTGAAAATGACGATGAATGGCTTGATAAATGGGGACTCAATCAATTGGGTGTTCATTGCGCAGGTGATCTTCCGAGTTCCGAAACATTAGCAAATGGGAAAACATTTGTGTCTTCAGGAACAGGAGGAAACGGTGATATGTCAATTACGTGGGGATGCTGCAAAATTCAATTCGAACATGTTTGCCTCCAAATGATGAATGTAAGAAGTGTAATTTCCCTGGCAGATGTTATGATGATATCTTTATAGTAGAGCCCTCCGATAAGTAAATGGAAATATGATGATTAATACAATTGCCTTAATGATGTTACATGGAAGCAAGATTCAGGAGGCTTTGCGCGATATGCCCAGCTTCCCGAATATTTGCCGCGCATATGTTCGAGAGGACATTGCAAGTTATAACAAGATGATAATTCGAACGAATAAAGTAATCAGTGAATTTGGAGCGCTCTCCACTGATGACAAAAAGGAAGCTCTTAAAAAGTGGATCGCGCTAATCGAAGTTAAACATAGGGCATGGGAGGATAAGCATTATGTCCCTCCAATGACTCCGAGTGATGACTTTCAAAGTAGTGATATTTCTAAGATAGATATTCTGCTGGTTTCGATGAATTGGAGGACATTGTTTCATCAAAGGCGGTATTTGGATCTCGTTTACAACACAGCGGACTCTAAAGACAACTTAAGATTTGAGCCAAAAGTGGCTGTTCAATGGACTGAGAAAATCGCGACTCAAGTCAACGCAGCACGTCGGACTGATGACCTCGCCCTGTATTCTTTTCAGTGGCCACTAGATAAGATTAGTCACTGGACTATTAAGTGGATAAAAGACGGAGTTAACCTGAAGTCGTTGAATGAGCTAGATATTAACAAGTTGTATTCGAAATAGTTGCAGGCATGATTTTTGATGTTGCTTAGTTCGCTATCGTTGCGTTAGTATTTTGGGTAAGGGAAGTCACCCACTGATGTGGTCAGGGCTCCTTGTGTGGCACTTGCTCCGACCTCTGCGTCGAATATTGTGACGTCGCGAGGAACGAGTATTGATGGAAACGGAATGACACTGGGAGCAACCACTGTTTTGACTGAGTTAGAAACAAGACGAATCACTCGCGTTATTGGAAGTATTCTCAACCAATGAGCGAGCTAATATCGTGTTCTAGAAAAGGTACTTCCAATCTGCCGCATGAACGAATCACTGCCTTAAGCGGAATTGATGACATCGGTAAACCTTGGCTGATGGAATTGGATTTGCTTATTGTCATGTTCAAGAGAGCATGCACTCTTGGAAAGTGATCCACGAAGGCATAGGGGTCAACGTTGTTCTCGAAGTCACTCAGGACGGGCACGAATACCTTAAGGGAGAGATTGTCGACGAGCAACCGGAGTGCCTTCTCGCTTTGCCCGAGCGTCCGCCGTTGAAGTTGTCTTAGCCAAACTTATTACGACACCTTCCCTTCTCAACCCGCGAGAAATCGGAAGTTTCTGAATTGGTCGCAAAGAGTGATGCTCACCTCACTCGGAAATTGTCTATCTTTTATGGCGAAGAATTGCCAACTTCCCATCAGCTTTGGTCCTGCGATATTTTCAACGAGGCACTCGCTAGAAAACTACTCTAAGAGGCTAGTGGAAAAATAATAAAAATAATCGGCACGTTTTTGATGAAATCGTTGTACAGTACGTTTACTAGGGGAATTTGAGAGAATGGTTTTCTCGGATAGGGTGCACGATCATGTGGTCAATCCAAGAAACCGTGGGGAAATGCCCGATAGCAATGGAGTTGGTCTTGCCGGAGTTCCGGGAGACGGACCCTATGTTAAAATCTGGCTTAAAGTAGAAAGCGATCGAATTCTCAAAGCTTCATACGATACCAATGGCTGTCCAAGTTCAATTGGATGCTCAAGCGGTTTATGTGAGCTCGCAATAGGGAGAGAGATGAACAAAATGAAACTACTCGAACCGAGAGAATTAGAAATTTTCCTTGGCGGATTACCTGAGGGTAAAGGCTACTACGCTGTTTTAGCTATCCAAGCCCTAAGAAGCGCAATGGAGGCGAACTAAGTGCCAGGTGGAGGAAATTGTCACAATGGTCAATGCTCCGGCGGTGGCTCGGCTGGCAGCGATCATCAGCGGAGAACTTGGCCATCGGGTTCCAGTCAAGGATTAGGTCCCACTGCAAGGTGTGGTCAAGCTTGCGCAACGCGTGCCAGTGCTTCACTCCCCACTTGCGATTCATGCTCATCAGGACAAAACTGCGTACCCTGCGTACACACTTCTGATATCTCTGTGCCTCCTCCTCTGGTATGCCCCGTTGTGACGCCACTCTGAGTACCATGAAAAAGCCCACAAGTGCATTTATCAAGTCACAAGGCTCCGTGACAGATCCTATCCACAATCATCCTTACCGTGCGATTCCGAACCCTATTGACGGTTCCTTAACAATTGATCCAGAAATTGTATTGAAAGCTTTGGGCATGGGCCTCACAATTGAGTTCTTCTACAGTACGACATCTTCGAGGGACGATCAATATGGAAACAGGCGATCCGCCAGCGTTAACGCGTTTGCGGTCATTATTAACGACGACTTTGGACTAAGTGCAAGCCTCTATCGAGGCGATCAAACTGCGTACTCAATGGTAGTCCAAAGCGTAGTTGGTGGAACAACATATTTCATTCCCAATAACTTAACCTATCTCCCGTCAACGCTCTCATATGATGGAACGAAGGCTAATGAGCAATTTCCCGACGGCAGCGTCATGGAATACGGAAAGGTCGTCGACAACAAGCTGATGCTCTCTAAGGTGACCACTCCCGCTGGTGGCTTGCAAACTTATACTTATGGGTCAGCCGCAGAGGTCGGTTTACTCAAGACGATTCAAGTCACCGATGGGCGAAAAGTAACCTTCACTTATTCCGCCAGTTCGCCTACATCTTTGCTGAGTTCTGTTCAGGATTGGGGCGGCCGATTCTGGACTTTCCAGTATGATTCAAACCGTCAATTAACCACAATGGCGTCTCCGCTGGGATGCCAGACCGGGTATTCCTACGCGACAATTTCTGGCCAAACGTTCGTTTCAGCTATAACCGACCCGAGGGGTTTTGCGACCGTCTACAATTACAACTCAAGTGGACAAGTGGTGTCCATGTCGATGGGCACCGCCGTATATACATATGCCTATGGTTCGGGAGTGACTGCAGGATTTAGCGGTTCTACGATGATGTCTCCTACAGGTGCAATTACCACAAATGTTGTCGCATCCCAAGTTCTCCTTGCGAGGATTCATCCGGAAGGTTATACGAGTACGTTTACCTATGATGCAAACGGGTTCCCGGTTTCTGAGCAGGTTCCCTCCGGTTTTAGATATAGCTATACATTCGACGCCCGTGGGAGAATACTGACGAGTACAGATCCACTTGGCAATGTCACAACTAACCAATATGATTCGGTAGGCAATCTCACAACAGTAGTTAACGCCCTTGGATTCATCTCTTCGATGGTCTACGATGCGTCAAGAAATATGACCGCCGAAGTAGATCCTCTCGGTCGAAGGTTCACCTATACCTACGATTCGTTCGGTAACGGTCTTACCGCCAGAGACCCTCGGCGCTTAACCACAAGCTATACCTACGATAGCTTTGGCAATCAAACCAAGATTACTAATCCTGACGGAAGTGTGGTTACCCAGGCATTTGACAATCTTGACCGCATGATTGCCATCACAGATCCGCTCGGGCGAATAACTAGCTATGGCTATGACGCCGCCGACCACGTCATCTCCATCACCAACGCAGCTGGCGAAATGACTCGAACCGTTTACGACACGTGTCTTCCAATCGTGAAGGTCACCCCGCTGGGATTTAGGACCACTATGACCTATGGTCGATTCAGTAACGTACTCACCACCCAGGACTCACTGAGCAATGTCTGGACCCAAACTTACGACAACACAGGCTATCAGACGTCAAGCATCGATCCGCTGGGAAGAACCAGTACGATGGTATTCAACGCGGCGAAGCAGCGAATCGCCAGCCAAGACGCGCTTGGTTATTTCACCAGCTATGTTTATGACACTTCAGGTCGTCCAAACGCCACGCAAGATGCGCTTGGTAACCGAACCACGACAATTTATGATGCACGTGATGCGATAGCATCGCAAGACGGCCTCGGAAATCGAAGTACGCAAACGTTCGATGCCATTGGACGAAGGGCGGCTTCGACTTCTCCGCTTGGGTTCATCAGCACCACGATATACGATCCGGCAAATCAAGTTATTGCTTCGGTCGATCCTTTGAACAACCGTACAAGCTTGGCATACGACCAGAACGGGGCTCAGGTTACGAGCCAAGACCCGCTCAACCACGTTACCACCACCACCTACCAAGCAACCTCCAACCGAGTAGCATCGAGAACCGACGCAATGGGCTTTGTTAGTAGCTACGTCTATGATGTCGCCGGGCAAACGATTGCAACCCAAGATGCTCGCGGAAACTTCATCACGAACTCGTATGATAACGCAGGACGAAGAAAGACGATTCAGAACGAGATTGGCGGAATCGCTACCACGACTTTTGATTCTGATGGAAGATCGATTAGTCTTCTTGACGCAAACGGCTGGTCGAAAACGATGACCTACGATGCCGCAAACCGTCAAACCCTGACGCAATATCGCGACGGAACGTTTGTGACTCAGGCATTCGACACGGTGGGTAACCGAACTCAAATGCAAGATCCGGGTGGAATCACTGCTTATTCCTACACTAAGAGAAATGAGCAGTCTACAGTCTCTCTGCCGAGCAATCAGGTTATTAGTTATCAGTACGACGCATTAGGGCATCGCTCCTTAATGATTGAACCCGCTGGTGGAAAATTTACCTATTCTTATGATGGTGACAATCGCCTCCAAGCTCAATCTAATCCTAAGGGCCGTGTTTACACATGCGCTTATGATGTAAATAGCCGGATGACAACCCTAAGTATGGGATTCGGTAGAACCAAGATTCAATCGTTTGATGCCCTAGGTAGGGTGATCCAAGAAGTTGAACTAGACTCATCTGGAAACCCAATCATGACGATTGTCGACACCTACGATGCCGCTGGGCGAAAAACAAAACAAGTTCGGGATGGAGATCCAACCACTTACACCTACGACGAGATTAATCGCTTGACGGGTCAACAAAAATCCGGTGCTTTTGCGACATTCACGATGGATTCCGTTGGAAACATACTGAGCAAGTGGCATCAAGGGCAACAACCTATCACCATGATGTATGATCCTGCAAGCCGAATCACCACGATTCAAGATGGACCGACTCCGGTGACCCAAACATACGATGGCAACGGTAACATCACCTTGGAAAATCGTGGCGGTGTCGTGAGCACTTACACTTACGATCGGGAAAATAGGTTGAGCGTGTTGAACGATGTTGGAGCACTTTCAACAATGACGTATGCTGGAGATAGTCTACGAAGATCCAAGCAAGCTTCGGGCAAACTGACAACATACATTTGGGATGGAACCGACTATCTTTCGGAGCAGACAAGTTAATGGCAACAATCACCACAGTTTTTACCACGATCAATGGAATGTTAGTACACGAAGACCGCGGCGGAGTTGAGACCGAATACGTCTCTGATCCCCTTGGTAGCCTTGTTCAAATCAGAAATTCCTCGGGAACCAAGACCTATTCTGCCGAATATTGGCCTTATGGCGAACTTCAGACTTCAACTGGCACAAACCCCAGCTCCTGGGGGTATGTAGGTTTATTAGGATATCTATCCGACGTCGCGGATCGGCTTTATGTACGTGCGAGATATTACTTAACCAAGGTTTGTCGGTGGCAAACTGTTGATCCACTTTGGCCAGGAGAACTACCGTATCAATATGTTGGTTCAAATCCTGTGTCGCGTACAGACCGCTCAGGGCTTGGGACTAGCTTTTGGGAGGTTATTGCAAAGTGCGGAACGGGTATTGGCAATCTGATTGGCGACCTAGTCAATGGGAAAGCGATAGATGGAATGGCCCTGCTGTGTGGGATGGGCGTTCCTTGTGCACTCGCTATTATTGACATTCTGATCGAGATATGGTTAGGCGAATTCGGTCCTCTTGCCACGTGCCTAGCGGGCGCCATAAATGGCCTTCTGGCATCGATTGCATACAACTTGTGTCATCCTGGCGACCCGTGTAAATTAGTAAATAATATTCTATGTAATTTAGTCAACAGCTTGATGAATGGATTGACTGGCTGCTTGTCGAGTCTAGGGGGAAGCATTAGCGTAGGGTTAGGTACAGCAATTGGTACGTTCTCTAATTTCATAACAAACGTAATCAGTGCTGGATGCAAACCAGATAAATCTTCAGATGGCTCGGGGTTGGTCTCATTTTAGTGTCAAGAGCAAGGCGAGTGGCCAATAGTAATTTTCTTCGGAATTTCATTATTATTCCGCAGCTTCTCACGACTGTCATCATTGTTGTTCTATTCGCCAATAAACAATTAACGTTGATAACTGCATTCGTCATTTGGCTGGCTACAGTCCTTGTGTGCACGATAATTTCGGTGCGACTTCGGACAAGACATGAAGCAATTTTGAATGACGCGATGACAAACGATGACATAGATGCCCTATTTGTCGAGTTACGCGAAAGGTTGAAAATTGGCACATGGAGCAAGTCCTACTGGTGGTCGCCGTCTGCTGTTGTTCAGTTTTTGATCTCAGATAAAGTAAATCTGAGAGATGCCAAATATGATGTGAAACTGTTGAGATCACTAATAATTGAGTTTGCAGCGAATCCGACAATAAAAATTGAACCATTCTCTACATTGTTTTGGAAGCTTGTGGAGATGTACTATTCAACTTCTGACCCGCAAAAGGATAGCCTCCAGACTGACATATATCGTCGATCAATGCCTGTCGCTTGGCGAGCGGAAATACTTGATAGGCTTAAGAATGAACACCCAAGCTGTTAGAGTTTGAGTTCGGGGGGAAAGTTATTTATGACAATGTTTCTTGATGACGTGGCACAATTGATTTGTGTCAAAGCTTGATCGAAGCAATAAGGCAGGCGAGACGGCAATCGACCTTGTGCTGTCCCAAGTTAATTCCACTTCGGACTCTCTTGTCACGTCCAAGGATGTGCAGGGCGTTACCTGGTGACTGGTCCCCATTTCCTGACCATGTTAGACCTGTAGGATTCCCTCCTCTTTGTTTGTCGTGAGACCTTTCTTGAACTGTGCGGGGGTGAGTCCGCCAAGTCCCCTATGTTGTAGTGTTCGAGATGCTCATTTAGTTGGCAAGCCACTGTGTGGGTGGGGCTATTTTCTGGCATTTGCTCCGACCCCTGCGTCGAATGCCGTAACGTCGCGAGGAACGAGTCCTGACGGAAACGGAATGACGCTGGGAGCAACCATGGTTTTGACTGAGTTAGAAACAAGACGAATCACTCGCGTTATTGGAAGTATTCTCAACCAATGAGCGAGTTAATATCGTGTTCTAGAAAAGGTACTTCCAATCTGCCGCATGAACGAATCACTGCCTTAGGCGGACTTGATGACATCGGTAAACCTTGGCTGATGGAATTGAATTTACTTATTGTCATGCTCAAGCGAGGCATGCACTCTTGGAAAGTGATGCACCAAGGCATAGAGGTGAACGTTGTTCTCGCCGTCCCCCAGGATGGGCATGAGTACCTTAAGGGAGAAATTGATGACGGACAACCTGAATGCCTCTTATCCCTGCCCGGTTGCCCTCCACGGAAAAAGTCTTAGCCGAATTAATTCTCCATCTTCCCTTCCGCTCTTGAGTTTCAGTGCTAATTCAGTTCTAGAGTCGTGACACAATTGAAATGTGGCAAAGCTTGTTCGAAGCAAAAAAGCTGGCGAGACGGCAATCGACCTTGCGCTGTCTCAAGTTAAATCCTCTTCCGATTCCCTTGTTACTTCCAAGGATGTACAGGGCATTACTCGTTCGGCAGCTTCGGAAGCCTTGGCAACTCTTGCAAAGCAAAATGTCCTCGTTCGAGTTGGCTTGGGTCTGTACCACTTACCGAAAGACACCCTTCTAGGAAAGAGCAAAGCTTCCCAGTTATCCATTTTCGAAAAGACCTTTACTGGTAAGTTCCGACCAACCATCACGACGCACACCAACATCTTGTTAACATCTCCAGCGGAACTTTTGCCCTAATCTAGGAAGATACTATACTGCGTTTGATCCTGATGGATCAAACAAAAGATCCCTTGTTTGAGTCGGGGGGAATTGAACCCCCCGCATTAGGTTCAAATTGTGATCATTTTATGGATGCCTAGGTTCAACTGGACTGGTAGACACGTATACACTAGGGATCATTCTGAATTACTGGGCCTTGTGATCCAGTTGCTTCTTGAGCACCAAATTCCCCGTAGATCCATGCCGCAAAGTCTTCCGTGTTTGATACTTCCCTTGTTCGAGGTAATCCATTCTTGGAAAAATATTCCTCTCGTATCTCGACAGCCACCTTTCCTTGGCCCGCAACAAGGTCTTGAAACTGACCCCACCAAACCAACTCCTTTATTTCTACTATGTAATTCCCGATTCGATCGATTACTTCAGAAAAGCCATCACCGCCTTCTTGATTAGCTTCGAGGGCTGGTCCCAAGAGCTTTTGAACCTTCTTGCTTGCCGCCTCTATTTGGCATTTCCGTTCAGGGCTCGAATCGTCCGAGCAAGACAAATACTCAGTTGCCGCAAGGCAGATATAGCAAATGAAATCTGACTTAGTTTTGAACCAATTGTGGTCTTCAAAGCTGAATGTCTTGCCTCTAAGTAGGAAGCCCCAATTCCCTGAACCGGAGGCTAGTGGGATTGGATCAGTAAGTTCGACCGAAAATTCCATTTAGTCGTTTGCAGACCTCCACTGTGGAGTTGAAGACGGTTGCAGCTTAGGTACGGCAAGAGCCATCCAGGGCACCCAGTCTTGAATGAACTGAGAGGATGTGAGGATGATGAATTGTTTCGTCCTCTCTTCGACGATGACATATCGTGCGCCTTGTTGATCCCGAACATGTGTAGACCAAAAAATAGAATCAATCGTGGCTCCCGGCATCACCGTTACAGCTCTGTTTCTTGGCATAAACCTTTGCGGCTTGCTAGTTGCATTGGCTAATGCCGCATTGAGTTGTGCCTGACCAATTGGAATCATCGCATCCTCAAGTGATGCCTTAACCACTTTGAGGTTCTGAATGAGTTTGGTTTTGGCTCCTTCTTCAGTTTTAGCCTGATTTGCCTTCACTACGTAACTACCAATCAAGTACAGACCGTACATGGCCATCAGAGGAAGCATGAGTTGAGGGATCACTGCGGTGACGCCAACGATAGCCAAATAGCCAATGCCTTTGAGGACGCCAATAAAACATCCTTGGGCTGTTTTCTGTCCCCAAATGGCAGCGATTAGTGCCCCAAAAACTAATACAACGAAGGCAACTCCAATCATCCCAACAACAGTTTACTCTAAAGTTACCAATATAGGAACCACAAACGAATCAGTCTCAATGTGTGAGTCGCGGAAGTCAGCCGAGTCCAAGAAAACCGGAATACGCAAAGCTGATCGAACTTGTGCGCGAGGCCCGGATCGCATCCAAACTTCAACAGAAGGAGATCTGCGATCGCCTCGGAAAGCCCAAGAACTACCTCAACAAAGTTGAGCGAGGCGAACGACGCCTAGATGTAGTCGAATTGTTCGAGCTTTGCGAAGCTATGAACAAAAATCCAGTCGAGCTCTTACAAGACTTTGCAACACATTTGAATTCGAGATGAATTGACAAATTTAAGTGCATGGATGCCAATGAAAAATCCTCAGGTACTCATGATAACTGTAACGGCAAGTGTCTCCACGGAGTAGGACATGGCACATATGGACTCTGTGGGGGAGTTGGGCAAGAATGCGAAAGCACAAAATAACTTTTTTCTGAATTGTCAGATCCTTTCTAGCTGTCTGCACCGTCTTGACTGTTTAATGAAAGCTGACACTGCACACGCGACTCTGACCTTTGGCTCTATAGTGCGAGCGGAGCGAGTCAAAAAGAGAATCTCTCTCCGAGAACTGGCCCGCAGACTGGAAATTAGTCCAACCTATCTCAGTCATATCGAAGTAGACAGGGTTCCACCGCCAATGGCTGACAAAGTCACCAAGCTAGCGTCCGAACTTAATCTGGATGCTTCGCACCTTATGAAGTCAGCCGGGAGGTGGGACGAACATGCCGCCGAAGCAATAAGTGCTCGACCAGTTCTTCGCGAACTCTTTACGTTGGCATTTGCGATGGATGAGGATGAGTTACTTCAATTCGTTGAATCCTTGGAAGAGCGCCTTGAGCGTAAGCATGAGGGCGAAACCCTGCTGTGACGAAGCGAGACCTTCATTTGATCTCCGAACGGCTCTTGCGTGAGTGGAACCTATTGACGTCAGACGGGGAGATGCGAGAGCGGACGATAGACATTGATCATATCGCGGAACAACATCTAAACCTTACTATCGTGGGTTCGGAATCTCGCGGCCTCTATCGACTTCCTGCCAGAAAACTTGGAGCAATTAACATTGGGGAGCGAAAGATCATCGTCAGGAAACGGTTACTTGAAGACGACAAGCACTTCAGGGATTATCGCCACGTCATCTCCCATGAAGCAGCACATGCGATTTTGCACTCGGGTCTCGTGAGCCAAATGTTCCTACCCTTTGAAAACCATGAGGTCTTTAATAGTCACTCCAATCGCCTAGCTTTCAGCAGGGACGGTAGTGCCGAGTTTGAAGTCGAAGCTAATGTCCTGGGTGCGCTCTTGCTGATACCGTTCAGAGAGCTCATTAAGACGCTTGCTCCAATTACAAATACCTACTCTTCTGAGGCCACACCAATATCTAACTCCTTGGTTGAGGAGCGAGCGGCAGCAGCATATTGCAGAGGGGTGGTTCCCATGCTGATGCAACGCTTCGAGGTTTCGAAGGCAGTAGCTCTCATGGTCCTCTATTATTGGAACGCGCAAATGCGCCCGCCGCTTGAATGGCAACGGCTTGCGAGGGAGGTTCGAAATCGTTCCTCGAAATAAGCAATTTCTCGTCGTTTTCCGATCACAGTCCTTCGGCATTTACCGTCGTTCTGATGTCGGCCCTACCAGAGAGCCCGACTATGGGAGCTCTATCTTAAACCTAGAAATTATATGAAACCAAATTCACTTAGAATTGATTCGTCGCTCGGTGGGCCAGGCATCAGCGATATAAGGAAGTTACCTGACGAATCATTTACAAGCCTCTGGGAGGCTATTGTCATTGACGACGAAATTAAGAGTCGGTTGCTTTCACAAGCACTCTTGAATTTCACGCTTCGTCCGAAGGTCTCGAAGGCAACGATGCCTCTACATGGAATCATCCTCCTGACGGGAGTTCCTGGAACGGGCAAAACATCACTTGCAAAGGGTCTTGCGTCTCGCACGGCGGAAGCCCTTGGTTCAATCACTTACGTGGAAGTAGAGCCTCACTCACTTACTAGCGCGGCTCTTGGCAAAAGTCAAAAAGCCGTAACGGAATTAGGCTCTCGCCTCGGAGAATTCGCCGCTAATGGAAAAACCATCGTGCTGTTGGATGAGGTTGAAACACTGGTTGCAGACCGTTCAAAAATGAGTCTCGAAGCCAACCCGGTTGACGTCCATCGAGCGACCGACGCTGCCCTTGTGCAATTGGATACCCTTGCCAGCAGTTTTCCAAATCTGCTGTTTATCGCAACCTCCAATTTTCCTCAAGCAATTGACTCAGCTTTCGTTTCACGTGCCGACTTGACCCTAACCATTCCAGTTCCAAGTGAAGTTGGAATCAAGGCGATTTTAGAATCCACGCTTACTGGTCTCGCCAAAGAATTTCCAGCAATGAAATCGCTCACCAGGCAGGCGGACTTTGCTCAGGTCGTCAAAACCTGTGTGGGACTGGATGGACGACAAATTAGAAAGTTAGTTGCTACGGCATGTACCTTCAGCAAAAAGACGGCCCTTGACCCCAACCTTCTAACGCTCCAGGACATTCAACGAGCCGCCACGCACGTCCAAAAAGAATCTCAACTGGCGAAAGGGGGCTACAAGTGAGTGTCGTTGCACGAAGTTTTGCTTCAGTCCCAGCGAGGTCAGGATCTGATACTTGGAAGAAGATTATTGGCGTCCTTGCACCTGATTCATCTAGCGATGCTTACAAGGAACTTCTGAGTGTTTCTGGTATCGCCAGCTCGATCATCTCGCGGGAAACTCTGGCAAATTCTCCCCTCGTGGTTTATGGAGGGCCAGGAGCTCGCGTTCGTATTTACTGCGTTCACGGAGAGGATGCGATTGCCGGTGAAGGCTTGAACGAAACCCTGCTGGCCACAACTCCAACACAAGGCGATTGGAAGGTTTCAATTCCATGCGATCAGGATGATTTGGCTTGGATATCCGAGGATTTGAAGACAAAGTCCTCACGAATAACGGTTCGTAACATGAATGATCCTGTTGAGGCCGATTCGTCGGAAACTGAATCGACCGAAACGAAAGCAGTCAATGTAGAGGCATTTTTGAGAAAATGAGTACCTTCGTTGTAGTCAATACGTATTCCCACTCAGTCACGTATGTCACCGACAACATTCTCCGTAGTCTTCAGGATATAGTGCGCCAGAGTGGTCTCAACCCAAGCAAAATCTCTGATCAGTGGGACGTCCTTGAACGGGGCATAAAGAAGTGGATTGAAACAGAGGACTTGGAAGAACTCACCCTAGAGGTATTTAATCCCAAAACTGACGCTCTCATTGGACGCTGGGACTTTACAATCTTCTATCGCTATACCGACGGAAGCGGAAGTTTTTACGTCGATACGGAGCAAGTTAAGGACGCCATTAAGAAAGCTGGTGTTTGGCCCAGTGATGCTCAATACCGCATTGTGGCGGACACGAAGCCTGGTCGTCCTGATGTCATCGGATGGTCAAAGACTACGTTGCGCTCAACTGAAGGATTTGTAAAGCAAAGTATCGGAACCTCAATTGAAGGTGCGGGACTATCAGCCGGTGGAAGTTACTGGAGGTTGAACTAATGCTGACAGTCGAAGAAGCCTTCAAGAAATTCAAGAGTCGTCTTGAATTGAATGATCGCGAGCAGGCGAATGCCAGTACTCGCCATACGGAAGTTCGGGAACACATTCGCACAAAGTTTGCAATTGACAGCGATTTCTTGACAGGCTCTTACCGTCGCCACACCAAAACAAAGCCCTTAAAGGACATAGACATCTTTTTTGTTCTCGGCGAGAAGGAGAAAGCCTATAAAACGTCCTCTCCTTCGGTGGTGCTCGATGCTTTTGAATCTGCTTTACTCGAAAAATATGAGAGAAATGCCGTAGGCAAACAGCGGCGATCAACTACGGTTAACTTTGGAGTCAAGGAAGATGCTGACGATAAGACGAACTATCGCATTGTTTCAGTCGATGTTGTTCCAGCGTTTGCCGACGGCGATAATTACATCATTCCAGACTCGATCGAAGGTACGTGGATAAAGACCAATCCCAAGATTCACGCAGATAAGGCAGTTGCGGCTCACCAAGCTTATAACAGCGAGTGGAAAGGGCTGGTTCGCATGGTCAAGTATTGGAATAACCATAACGGCAAGCCTGTAAAGCCCTCATTCTTGATTGAAGTAATGGCTTTGGAATGTTTGCATGGAGGCTTTTCTGGACGTTTCGACCGAGAAATTCAAAGCTTCTTCGCAACGTTAGCTAGCCGCATTCATGACACTTGGCCTGATCCAGCAGGACTTGGCCCCCCGGTCAGTGACATGATGGATAGTACGGCGAAGAACAATGCGAAGAACGCTTTACTCCTAGCCGAGAGACAAGCGGCGGCGGCAATTCACTTGGTCAGAGAGGGCAAAAATGGCGATGCCCTAAAGGCGTGGCGCGCCTTAATGGGTCCGAGGTTCCCCCTAACGTAGCATTATGGCCAATCAAGTCGCAGCCCGATTAAGTGGTGACGACTATCAACATCTCTATGCCTGGCATCTTGTTTTAAGTCTCAAGATGCCAAATTCCCTCGTTCAACTCGTGATCGTGGAGAATGAGCGCGCGGGGTCCTTTGACGATGTAACCATCCATTACGATCCTACATCCGACAAACCAGATGAATTTCATCAAGTGAAGTATCACGTCGATCAGCGGGACGAGTATAGCTCTGCTTCATTCACGGAAAAGAAAGAAAACCGGTCTAGCCTTTTAGAGAAGTTCTTTCGGACATGGAAGTCTGTCAAAAGTCAACGAGGAAATCGTCCGTTTCATCTAACACTAATAAGTAATTGGGCATGGGCCGAAAGCGACTCATTAAGAGAATTTATTGAGGGTCACGAGAACCGGATCAAGGAGGCGTTGTTCGATGAAGGGCCAAGGTCAAAAGCTGGCACATCTCGCGACGCATGGCGAAATCACCTTGGAGCAGATGTTGAGGAGTTCAAGGAGTTTATTCGAAGCCTACGAATAAAGCTTGGTTTTGATTCTGGTGCAGAACTTGCAGAACGGGTTTCGGAACGGATGATGTTTCTTGGACTGAACTTTGATGTGGCCTCTCAAAAAATCTGCGTGGGAATTATTCGTGAATGGATCACTAAGGGCAAGCAAGAAATCACGAGCGACTTACTTGATGATGTTATTAAGAGCCATGGACTTCTCCGCGCTGATCCTGAAAAATCGGCCGTGGTCTACCTTTCAACAATCAAAGAGAAAACCTTTGATGTACACCCTGACTATGAAATTAACTGGCGAGATCACTTTGAAGGCACTCGGTTTGTGAAAGGGCATGCCTTAAAAGAAGGGCGAAATTGGAACGATGATCTCCTTCCTGATATCTATGATGTTGAAAGCCTTGTTGGAGCTACGGCTGGTTGCAGGCTCATTAGGGCTCGCGGATTCGCTCGGCTATCCCCTTGGTTTGCATTCGGTCATGTCTTCTCAGAAGTCTCTGGCCATGTAATCGAAGTAGATCAAAATGGCCGTCTATGGCGCACGGATTCTGAGCCCTCGGAGGAATTCGAAGTACTTATTTCAGCCTCGTCGGGCCAGATTGAGGGTGGTCCGTCAGACGTCTTGGCTTTCGGAATCAGCGTTACAGGAGACATAGAGCCAAGGGTACGGGAGTATCTACAAGAATCGAAGTCAGCTGGGAGTTTGTTGCTTTTGCATCCTAATAAGGCACTTGGTATGGACTGTCTACATAGCAATGGCGACGTAGTTAGATTGGCGCAGAGAACGAAGCAATTGATCCGTGGAGCCATTGAAACAAATCGCGCATCGAAAGTTCTACTCTTCTATTACGGCCCCCTCTCTGGGGCCTGCTTTTTGGGACATTGTCTAAACGCCATGGGCTGCCCGATTCAAATCATGGAAGACCAGTCACCGGGTTACACACCATCATTTTTGTTGGTTTAGGACTTCCAAACTAGTAAATAGGCAACTTGTCCTTTGGAGCTATTGCTCGAAATTATCCTTGCGTCGAGGAAACATGCTCGAAATCGTGCAAGGCTTGTCATTTTGAATTTAATTCGCTGCAACGAGTTGGTCCTTTGGATTACATTTGGCCCAACCTTCAACAATCTCCTTGTCTTTGCAACTTATCATGATAAAATTGCAGTTCAAATCTGATGTCCAAGAATCTTAAGGCAGAAATGCTGCATTTTACAAGCAATTGAAAGCAACTATTGAGGGAGTTCGAGGGGTTTATAAAGGTCGCAAAGTCGACCTTCCGAAGGCTCGTCTGGATATAGGCAGAGACACCAACAACAGCATGGTCTTCCAGGCCGATACGACTCTTAGTCGAAAACATGCATCAATCTTCTTTCAAGACGGGACCTGGTTTTGTGTCGATTTAGGATCGACCAACGGGACCTATCTCAATGGGGTTCAGGTTGGATCGACACCTGTGCAAATTCCTGATCAGAGCATCATTTCTTGTGGTCAGCAGGAGTTTAGAATCGCATATGAAAAGTCCTTGATGGAGAGATTCAATATTGTTGGACCTCGGGTCACTCCTCCTCCAATTATTACGCCTCCACCTCTGCAGCCTCCCATTCGACCGCCTCTTTCGAATGCTGGCTCCACTGCCAAATCGCAGAAGGCCAATAATGCAAGCGAAGAGTGGTTCGGACAGGGCAGCACCTTGATGATTCACGGCCTGATCATTCAAAGCCCCCTGGTTTATGTACTGTCAAAAAACCAAAACGAGCCGTCTCTGGTACGGCCGGAACTTCGGGCTGGCCCATCGGCTAATGTTGATGAGCTACCCTATTGGCCAACCTATGGAGACATGAATCCCGCCCAGCGCTGGGTCTATCTAAAGTGGCTTGAGAGTGGAAGACGATCAAAAGTCGACGTGGGGTACGCGTTTGTATTTTTCTATGGCCTAGAAAGGCGGCTTACTGGCCCTGGATCGCATCAAATATCGAAAGATGAGCGAACGGCACTTTTGAATGAATTAAGGGAATTGTGTCTCTTGTATCCTGATAGTTACTCTTTTCAGAGCTACAGTCATAAATTAGATCAATCTCAATGGCAGATGTTGCCCGAGCAAGTTCACTTCGATCCCCTGTCAGATGGACACCGTATGTGGGGAGAAGAAACGTTCATTCTTGGGATTTCGTGCCTTTCGCATAACAAACAACCCTTCACGATCGAACACGCTATGCAGTGGTTTGAGGGAGAGATCACGAATTCGACAAAAGTTGCCGCGCTTCGGTGCAAGGATGAATCTGCCTTGCTCTTTCAGCGAAGAATCGAGAAATTTGTTGGAAACGGGATTATTCTCGGACCTGGTAAGTCTAATATTCCCAATATTTACGTGCCCGCAAATTTGAGTCTTAGAAATTCAGGTGGCCGAACGGATAGGTCTATCCCGAGAGCCCTTGAAGCCCAGAAAGTTTTGAACCAACTCAGGACGTTCACATTATCGTGCCTTGAAGATCTAACACCTTGCGCAAAAATGATTGGATCTGAGACGACCGCAATTGCTCAGAAAAGGGCTTCGTTTCTTTTGCCCATTGAGATTCGACACTTGTCGCAACCAGCTAATGCCCTATCCTCAACCTTGTCAAGAATGACCGATGTCACCCCCCACCTGGAGCTGAAACAAATCCAGAGAGAGATTGGCATCGGTGAAGAACCCCTCAAGAAATTAGAAACTCAATTCTTTGACTTGTGTGCGGAACTGGGATTCATAGTCGAACCAGATCCGAGATTCGGCGTGATACCTGGAAGTCAGATCGAATCTCTAGCAATCACGAAAGCGGTTGAGTCCACATCGATTGGGACGACAGCCAAAGTTTCCGCAGCGTTACGAACCGCTTTGCTAGGGGCGCATGTTCTTCGATCACCTAGTGTTGAAGCACAGATTCCAAAAGCAATCATTGTAGATTCAGTCTCTGATAGTTTCTCCTTGATCCAAGTCGAGCGGCAGAGAATCTCAGCTTTTGTCGACTGGTTACAAGAGATAGCTCCAAAAGTTACCAAAGCAACTTTTGTTGCCATGGACGAAGGCTTTCGAGATATGGCAAAGCGTTCCTTGTTAGCAATAATTCGTCAGAGTGCCCAAGTAACTGGTCCAACGATCAAAAATCTGACTGCGATCTTAATGACGTGGGGATGGGCCGAGAACGACGTATATTCACAACTGCATGAAGAGGGACCAGTCCTCATTGCAACCGAGAAAGAGGGCAAACAATTCAAAATTCCTCAACAGCCGGCCTCAGAATCGGTAGACGGACCAATGGTCGATATGAGTAAAGTTCGGGCGCAACAAGAAGAAACAAAGGTCGTATCTCAGCTTCTTGGCGAAGTATTTAGTGACCAGGAAGAGCCACTGACTGCAACAAAAAATGAGGTATCGGAAGGTCAAACATCGGTGATTCAGGAGATAATTAAAGTCTTGCGTCCCGGTGTGATGACAAAAGCCGTTTGGCAATTCATCGCAGAAGAGAGGCAAACAGCCGCGAGTGCCCTCTTAGAACTGATCAATGATTATGCGATTGATAACTGTGATGCTCCGCTCATCATTGGTGATGACCCATTTGAAGTTGAAGAAGATATCCTACTAGAGTTACGAAATGAGTGAAGACCGAATCAGGCCAAGAGACCGAGACGCCATTGTGCAATCGCTTCGAGCGGGCGTTGTTCCTTACACTGGACTTCAACACGTTCAAGTTGGCAGGGCGATTGAAATTAAGAGCCTGCTTTCAGATATAGAACGAGTGGCAGATGGCGGATCGGCATTTCGACTAATCATCGGCGAATACGGCTCTGGAAAGACATTCTTCTTGAGTCTCATGCGAACCGTTGCTCTTGAGCGCAAACTGGTTACTGCGAGAGCAGATTTACATCCAGACCGTCGCTTGCATGCAACAGGAGGGCAAGGACGTTCCCTCTACGCAGAAATGATGCGCAACCTCGCAACCAGAGCAAAACCAGATGGTGGGGCGTTGCCAGGGGTTGTCGAGAAGTTCGCATCATCAGCCAGTGATGAGTCGAAGCTAAGTGGAGCAACGGTCGGACAGATCATAGAAGACAGG
>JANYCU010000050.1 GCA_025360125.1 Armatimonadota bacterium
CCTGTCTTCTATGATCTGTCCGACCGTTGCTCCACTTAGCTTCGACTCATCACTGGCTGATGATGCGAACTTCTCGACAACCCCTGGCAACGCCCCACCATCTGGTTTTGCTCTGGTTGCGAGGTTGCGCATCATTTCTGCATAAAGCGATCGACCTTGTCCTCCTGTTGCATGCAGTCGACGGTCAGGATGCAAATCTGCTCGTGCTGTGACCAGTTTGCGCTCAAGAGCAACGGTTCGCATGAGGCTCAAAAAGAATGTCTTTCCCGAGCCATATTCGCCGATGATCAGTCGAAACGCTGATCCACCGTCCGCCACTCGTTCTATATCTGAAAGCAGACTCTTAATTTCAATCGCTCGACCGACTTGCACATGTTGAAGTCCAGTGTAAGGAACAACGCCCGCTCGAAGCGATTGAACAATAGCGTCTCGGTCTCTTGGTCTGATTCGGTCTTCACTCATTTCGTAACTCTAATAAGATATCTTCTTCAACTTCAAATGGATCATCACCAACAATGAGCGGAGCACCACAACGGTCAATTGCATAGTCATTGACAAGCTCTAAGAGGGCGCTTGCGGCGGTTTGTTTCTCATTTGCGAGGGACTGCCAAACGACCTTAGTCATCAAACCGGGAAGCAAGACTTTAATTATCTCCTGAATCACCGAGGTTTGACTTTCCGATGAAGCATTTTGTGCCGCAATCACTGGGTCTTCTTGATCGCTGAATACGTCGCCAAGAAGCTGAGACACTGCCTTGGTCTCTTCCTGCTGTGCACGAACCTTACTCATATCGACCAGGGGTGCATTTGCCGATTCCGAGCCCGGCCGTTGAGGAATTTTGAAACGTTGACCCTCTTTCTCTCTTGCAATGAGGACTGGTCCCTCCTCATGAAGTTGTGAGTACACTTCGTTCTCAGCCCATCCCCACGTCATTAAGATCGCAGTCAGGTTTTTGATCGTTGGACCAGTTACTTGGGCACTCTGACGAATTATTGCGAGTAAGGAACGCTTTGCCATATCCCGGAAGCCTTCGTCCATGGCAGAAAAAGTTGCTTTGGTGACTTTTAGAGCAGTCTCCTGTAACCAGTCGACAAAAGCTGAGATGCGCTGCCGCTCGAAAGGTAGCAACGAGAAACTATCTGAGACTGAATCTATAATGATTGCTTTTGGAATCTGTGCATCAACACTAGGAGATCGAAGAACATGCGCACTCAGCAAAGCGGTTCGTAACGCTGCGGAAATTTTGCCATTTACCTCACCAGATGAGGGAGTTACAGCTTTCGTGATTGCTAGAGTTTCGATCTGACTTCCAGGTATCACACCGAATCTCGGATCTGGTTCGACTATGAATCCAAGTTCCGCACATACTTCAAAGAATTGATTCTCTAATTTCTTGAGGGGTTCTTCGCCAATGCCAATCTCTTTCTGAATGGCCTTCAGAGCCGTGAAAGGTGTTATACCAGTCATTCTCGACAAAGTCGAGAACAAGGCGTTGGCAGACTTTGATAAGTATCGAACCTCAATAGGCAAAAGAAATGAAGCCCTGTTCTGCAAAACTATAGTCGTTTCAGGTCCAATTATTTTCGCACACGGTGTGAGATCGTCCAGGCACGATAAGGTATAGGTCCGGAGCTGGTTGAGAACTTTCTGGGCTTCAAGGGCCCGAGGAATGGACCTATCCGATCGTCCACCTGAATTTCTAAGACTCATATTTGCTGGCACGTAAATATTGGGAATGTTAGATTTTCCAGGTCCGAGAATAATTCCGTTCCCAACATACTTCTCAATCCTTCGCCGAAAGAGCAAGACTGATTCATCCTTGCATCGTTCGGCGGCAACCTTTGTCGAGTTCTTAATTTCGGCCTCAAACCATTGCATCGCGTGCTCGATCGTAAATGGTAGTTTGTTATGCGAGAGACACGAAATACCAAAGATAAAGGTTTCGTCTCCCCAAATTCGATGCTCATCGGTAAGGGGATCGAAGTGAACTTGCTCTGGCAAAATATGCCATTGAGACTGATCTAGTTTCTGGCTGTAGCTCTGAAATGAGTAGCTGTCAGGATACATGGCGCAAAGCCTTTTCAACTCAAGCAACAGCGCCTGTCGTTCGTCTTTCGAAATCTGATGCGATCCAGGACCAGTGAGCCTTCTTTCAAGGCCATAGAAAAACACAAATGCATATCCGACATCGACTCGGGAACGCCTACCTCCCTCAAGCCACTTCAAATATGTCCATCGCTGAGCAGAAGTCATGTCGCGGTAGCTGGGCCAATATGGCAGCTCTTCAACCATGGCAGAAGGCCCCGCTCGAAGATCTGGGCGAACTACAGACGGCTCATTTTGATTTTTTGACCGAACATAAACCAGCGGGCCTTGAACAATCAAACCATGAATCATGAGCGTGCTACCTAGCCCAAACCATTCTTCGCTAGCATGAGTATTTGGTGTCTTCGCAGAAACCGATTTAGATGAAGGAGGAGGAACGTAATGCGGCACCGGAGGCGGAGACATAACAGGTGGAGGCGTTACCCGTGGGCCAACAATGTTAAACTTCTCCATCAATGTCTTTTCATATGCGATTTTAAATTCCTGTTGACCACAAGAAATGATGCTTTGGTCGGGAATTTGCATCGGCGTCGATTCAACTTGCTTGCCATTGAGGTAAGTCCCGTTTGTCGATCCAAGATCGACACAAAACCAGGTCCCGTCCTGAAAGAAGATTGACGCATGTTTTCGACTAAGAGTCGTATCGGCCTGGAAAACCATGCTGTTGTTGGTGTCCCTGCCTATATCCAGTCGTGCTCTGGGGAGGTCAACTTTTCGACCTTTGTAGACTCCTCGTACACCTTCAATCGTAGCTTTCAACTTGTTGTAACACCTCCCTAATCTAATTCAAGCACGCGAAAAAGGATTTTATCATGAACATGTCCCTATCAAATTCAATTTCTTGCATCGTCTTCTGATCGTTGACGACTTAGACATTAACTCGCACAGTGGTGCTCTCGTCAGGGGTTAAGATATCCGAGCTTAGCTAGGTTCATACTTCCCAAAGAGCCCGCCCAACACTTCAATTCGCTTGCGATTAGGATCAGCGGTCAAAGGCGAATCTTCCACTCGCTTCAGCGTAAGATCAAAAGAATCGTCGATGGAAAAGATTTGTCGATAGGAAGTCGAAGCCTGCAAGTCGTTGTATCTGATGACATTTTCTTGATCGACTTCCACTGATTTTAGGTGCATCGACGGAATTGCTTGTCGGTGATTCCTTTCGAAGATCATGAGAATGAGCCTTGGAGTGATTGGAAAATAGATCTCAATTCCTGGAGAGGCAAATCCATCGTTTGATCGAAACTTACCTCCTAGAGTTGCTAGTTTAACAACTGGATGGTCCGACGTGTGAAGAGATCTAGGGCTATTATTTATGCCCAACATCCACACGTGATTGACGAGGGCTTGTTGCATCACTTGCCAAAGTCTAGGATCGAGAAGTGAAATGAGATGCGCCTGTGTATCGTCAACCTGAGGCACGATCAGTTGTGCTCCTGCTCGCTCAGCTTCAGTAAATGCATTCATCATATCCACATTTAGTTGAGCCCAGTTCGTCGCCCTTGCCAGTTGAGCCTGGTGCTCACGGGTTTCTCTTGTCCTGAGTTCCTGCGCTGTGATAAATCTTGCCAAGTACGGAAAGGAACCCACTGGAATGCCTTGGCTGGGGTTTGCAATGATTCCCGCAATTTTCTGGTTGTATTCCTGTTCGATGTCGCCGAACATTTGCTCTACGTGCTGCTCTTCAGGATAGATTAATTGTCCAGGGTTGTTTGGGTCGTCCTCACCCACATCGTAAAAGAATCTCTCTTGTGCCACGTTTGAAATCGAGTTTTGGAAAGAACGCCTTTGGACTTTGTCGAAAATCCATATCCTTTCCTCATCGGCAAAATACTTCAAGTAAGTTCGAGGAACATAGTGCTGAGCCTTTACGCGTTGTTTTGCCATTGAATCAATCTTATACACCCTAGATATTGATCTGGCACGGGTTTGAGCTTTCTCAGCCTCAGGAACAATCAAATTCTTTCGAAGCCTCAAGCGAGGGGTGAGCGGGTGTGCTAGATTTAGCAAATGGCTCACAGCGTATCAAATCTCAGTGATATCTCGAATAATGATCTGGTTCTGCTTCGAAAGATTGCCAAGAAGTGTTCAAAAGTTACTGTCAGCACGAGTAACAAAAAGTTCCAGGTAGAGGGAACCAATGTATCAATCCTCAGTTCAACTGATGGTCTGTCATTCATCAGTGTGCCAGCAACAAACGCCATCTATAAAAACGGAACTTTGGTGTCAGACCCGGAGGAAGTAAAATCGGCGATCAAAACGCTCAAGCAAGCTGGTCGAACATTGGGAGGAGCATCCAAGCGAAACTCAGACACGCCGGAACTACCCGAAGAATTACGGAAGCAAATCGAAGCCTTCGCAAAACTAGCGAACGGACGAATAATTTTTGATCCGGCTAAGCCAGGCGGTTACAAGATTCAGAAATTAAGACCGCGCAAAAAAGCGTAAAGCCAATACAGTTATCGAAAGGGAATTATTGCCTCAAAAAATGATCATAGGGACAGAACCGCAATCAGCTGAATGGAAGGTCAACGTTGCTTAAATTGCGATGCTATGTCTTTGCGAGCTTAGTAAGGCGAACAAATGAAGACGGTATAAACCGGGAAGAAGCAACATTTCTTGAGAAGCATCGAGAGGAATGTGATGCCTGTAGGGAAAGGGAAGCCCTCAACGGATGTAGTCTTGAAGCGATGAAGTCTATAGACGGTGCGGACGAAGTTGTAGAGTCAAAGCCCTCGGGATCAATTCTCGACAATCTTGGATTCACCTTTCACTAGTCTGACCCAATTGCGCTTCTGGTTGGTTTTTCGACGCATCGTTCGCATCTCGCAATGCTGGTTTGGTGAACGTTCTTGCACCTTCCCAACCACTCGTCACTCACCCAAAACGAACGGCTCCTTTTAACGAGGAGCCTGGATACTATGAATCTGCTGGCTTGTGGCTCTATGGCAACACGCGGCTCCTACAATCGCCACTCATAGCGATGTCCGAAGCATTTGGACTTCCTATTCATTCTGAGCAATCTCTGGACTCAATCGAGCGAGAGTCAGAATCAGTGGTTCTCAACGGAAAGACGCTCGTAACGGGAATTCATAGCCCTGCTCACCAACGTGCCGCTGTTGTTCCTCTGCGATGGGGTGCTCCAAGAATCGTAGTCTTCTCCGGTGGATTCTTTCATCACCTGGGAAGGGAACTACAAACTGAACCATTCCGAACTGCCCGGCTATGGCGGTATGAATGGGACCCCAATACTGACCTCGCGGTTTCGTTACGCGCTCCAGACCGACTCCCAACGTTTGCCAAGCACAATCCAACGGTGGACCGCCTCATTGAGAAAATCTGCAAGCGTGAAATCCATGGAATACTTTTCTCAGCCTAGACACCTTTGCCGTTGCCATTTCCGATGCCCTTCACCCGAAGGGCATTTTTCGACTAAGCGCTAGCATTCTGCGAACTTAATTTACTAGCGACTTTCAGGTGTAAATCGACAGTCTGAACAAGGGTTCCGTTGATGAGAATCGAGAATTGATAGTCTCCAGGCGAAGGGAATGTCAGGTTCTTTACCTCGGCAGTGAAGTCAAAAAAGGATGGTTCACTTTGGAATCCAACCATGAGGCGTGAATCGTTTACTGCTTGTGCGAGGTGCTTGCCATCACTATCTATGAGGTCAACTTGAATAAGCCATCGTTCTAGGTGGATGGCCGGAGTGATGGGAATTGAGCAACCTAAGAACATTCTTTGATGAACGCAAGGAAAGTGACTTGCCTCAACAGTGTGAAATATTCCTATGAGCGACATGCGTCCGTTGTTATCGACTCGCGCGTCTTGGCACATAGCCGCCATGATCGAACCCATGCAGAGAGGTTATCAGACCAGGAAATCGGCCGCACAAGCTTTGTTGCGTGAATGTACGGGAATTTTGTGACTGAGATTAGGGAGGATATGTTCGGACCATGCCCAATTGCTACCGCTGCGGACAATACTTCAAGTCCGGTGACTTTCAACTGAGAAGAAAAGTTAGAACCGGGGAACACCTGACGAAGCAATATCGCTCCGGCAAGACTAACGTGTACTCAGTGCGGTACGGCCCACGCGTCGTTTGCAAAGGGTGTGCCAAGCAAATAGATCGTGAGAATAGGCGGGCCCAGTTCGCTCCCTATTTCGGGTTGCTTGCGCTCCTTGGTTTCCTCTTCATTCTTTATGCCGCAGAGTTGGTCATTCAAGCAATAAATAAACCCCCGACACTTAGTTCGGGGGTCCAGGATGAGTTTTAGTAACCAACTCCCTTGATGTAGTCAGCTGCCTTCTGGGCTTGTGCGGCCGCATAGACAAGCATCTTGGGATCTCCTTTGAGAACTGATAGCCAGCCTTGAATGTAGGATGCAGAGTCTTGAATGAGAGAGTTGTTTAAGGATACGGTTGCACAACAGAATGCGGAGCCAAGTTCAGCAACCAACTCTTCCTTGCTGTAACCTTCGATTCCAAAGTGAATCTTCTCGGTGACTCCTTTACGATTCAGTCTGGAGGGATGTCCTGTGGCATGGGCCAACTCGTGAAAGAGTGTTGCGTAGTAGGCATCGATTGAATTGAACTGCGTGATCTGGGGAATCCGAATCATGTCCTTTTCCGGGTGATACCACGCCTCGATACCACGCTCTTCCACGAATGGAGGGTTCGGCATCGACGTAGCTAATATCTCGGCCCGATCGATTCTGTCTTTGTTTGAAAGGTTGCCTGTTGCGAGAACCGGAGCCACGCTTAGCCCTTCAATCTGCTCGACATTGAACACATTGAAGTAACGGAGAATGGGAACAGGACGTGGGGCATTTCGATCAGGTTCTGGCTGGTCGGGTTTGGGTTCAGGGAATTTCCAGAAGACAACCATTGTCGACTTCTCTCCGGCCTTAACCATTCCGCCCAACTCCTGAGCTTGCTTGAAAGTGAGCCACCGATGATCTCCGAACCTGGATAGGCCAAGCAGAAGCATGTTGACACCTCGATAGGGACGATTGGATTTGAGATTACAAGGCAGGTGAGCAGAGGAATTCCAAGGCTTTCGCCAAGGAACTACGCCTTCGTTAAGAGCCTCGATAATCTTTAGAGTGACGATTTCATAGAGATTTGCGTTCAAGGAAACACCTCGACGCAACCTCCAACTTGGGGGATGTTTTGGTATTCCATTTCATTTCCAGTTGTTAAAGTTCGCGGATTGGCCGCTTCGTCAGTCTCTCGAAAGAATGGATTTGATTGTATTTAGAACATATCGACGCAACGACTGGTGACTTTTTGTCCCACTGAACCAGGGGTCCTATTGCCTGCACTTTGCCTTGGTTATGAATCGCGCAAAGAGTTCATTCGGATCTAGTTTAAAGGCCCTTGCAAAGAAAATGAACTCTGCAATGTCCATCCGCCGCTCCTCCTGTTCGATCGCGCAATACAAACGTGGTGCTTTGACCCAAAAGTGTTGCAAGTTTCCGCTGGCTCAGTCACATGTCCAAGCGGCCTTCTTGCACAGTTTCAACCAGTGCGTCGTATGACACCGATGCAAGCTGAAAAGCCGAGACGATAGTTCTCATAAACTTTGTGCGACTCGCGACAGTGAAGTTTGTAGTGTGGTGCTGACGCCTGAAGAAGCTCAGAATGGAGCAACTCGATTGCTTCAGCTGTATTTCATCAAAACGTATATGCCAGATTCTGTGTCCAGCATTCCAAAGGATTTCGAAATGTGAATATTTTGAACTATCCACGCAATAAGTGCCTACGAATATGCAACCTTGAGTCTCGTCCCGGACAATAGATATGTGCCTGAAAAGCATGGATTTGTGGTTAAACGCAAAGAAGGGCTAAACCTATAGCCAAATTCAATCTTTTTTGCTAGAATTCATAAGTTCGATACCGACCCGTGCAGCTGCACGGATATCGTTCAACAATCCCCACCAAATTGCATGAATACATCAAATGTTAAGAACAAAAGTGCCACTTCTAGAAAGGCGGGGAATGGCAGTTCTATTCGATCAAGACACTTGTAACTAGCTACTTATCATCTTTGAAGAACATGTATGTTCCGTAATGTTTACCGAATTTCTTAAACCGAATCATCTCTTCCTTTGTAAGATACTTTCCAACTATTTTCTTCGGGTCAACCAATCCAAGAATCTCAAAGTTTCCCATAAATGAGCAAAGTATGTAATCAGCCAACATCTTGTCTGCCTCATTCATTTCAAGTTCATCATATACTCGTAAAGGAACATCGATTTCGGCCTCTTCGAATTTGAAATACTTTCGATCGCTGAAATTAAGGTGGGTTCCTATATTGCCAATCTTGAATTTTTGAACAATAGTTTCTATCCTCGCTAATTTTCGTGAATCGTTAGATGTCAATGGTCTATTCCGCTCAACCAACTGAACTACTTTAGGTACTACTGGAGGATACATATCATCCTTAATAATTTTAAAGAAGCCAAAGAGCCCAATTGAAATAAAAAATGTCCAACCAATGGCCGATGCCATTGCGGGAGTGATACGATTTTGCCGAGCCTGCTGGGAAGGAAGACTTCCGGTCGCTGTGCGAGCATGCTGCACTGGACTTGGTTCTTTGACAGAAGCCGATCTTGGCCCACTTGCTACTTTCGCGGCTGGCTCCTTAACTCCAGTGACAGGTTGAGCTTGCTCAGTCTTAATCTGAATTTGTGATGTGGAAGCAGATTCGGATCCCTCAGCCTTTTTAACACCACTAGTATTTACATCCACTGGCTTTTTTTGAATTGTCGAAGATTCTGTAGTAGGTGGACCATTCATAGCCTTCTTTAAGGCTTCCCTTATTCGTTCAACTTTTTCGGCCCCCTCCGTTTTTACTATCGACTGTAAAAATTGTACGATGTCGAACAATGCCACTTGACCCGAATCGTAGTCATAGACATGGTTGTGCGAAAGATTGTTTCGTATTTTTCTCACTCTGTGGGCATAATCAAGCGCATCTTTTGAAACGACAATATCGTGGTATATCTGCTTATAATTGTTAACAAAAATACTTAAAGTATCCGACAGATCTAAAGTAATTGGAATGTTTATACCAATGTCAAAGTAGCCGCGTATGAGCCGATCTGACTCTTCTTTCCCAAAGAAATCCTCATGCCCAGATAAGACAACTATCCTCGTCTCGACCAGACAGATATCCAAAGCATCGGCTACAGAATTACGGACAAAGCGCCTGACCATCGTTGCAAAGTATGTCTTCATGCCTGATCGGATTGCAACGTAGGGCCTGAGGCTCATCTTCCATGGACAAATTTTCGGTGGCTTCAATTCGGGCACGTAATTTTGACGCTGCATTGAACTCTCACAGTCAATTTGAGATGATCTAACAAACACTATAAAGAATTCGCTGCTATGTTCGAGAACCCTGATTTACGCGGCGAACATCAAGAAGTTGTGACCTCGGAAGGCCCTGCCGAAAATCCGCCGACGTCTTCCTACCGTAAATTGGCTGAACTCATTTGCGATCTAGATGCATTCGAAACAACGAATGCTTTTGTAACAGATGGACTTCACTTGATTGACCTCATGTCATCATTTTCCAGGCTTAAAATTGAATCCGATCCATCAAGTACTCAGGTTGAACATGCCCTGTGGTCGATTCTGCGGGATATCGAGGACGAACTCAGTGGCGGTCCCAGACATTGTCCGCCAGGTATGGAACATGTATACGAGGACAACATTTATCCCACTGCGAGGAGGCTCATTAACTCATTTCTGGAGTATTACCACGTTCCTCATAACAATCTTTATGACTCGGATCCAGATGTCCGGCTCACGACTTGAACTGGTTAGTTTGAATCCTACCATCGGATGTACGCACATTGAACGCAATGGAAAAAGGACCCTACCCAGGGTCTTTTTTCAATCTATGGCATTGATGTCGAGTCCACACCTTTAGAACCTTTCATGTAATGATGTGCGTCGAAGATTTCACACGGTCTCAGAGCGTCTATTGCTGCTTCCGGAATCAATTACCTCTGTTCAGAATGACGCTTGATTAATGTGACTGCACGCTTTGCTTCGTTAGAAGGGCCAAGAACTAACAAAAACAATTCTTTTCTTAAATTTCATCTGTTCCTTGGCCAAAACCAAGGAGCAGCTTTTCTTTTTGGACTTGTATCGCTTTGTGGATATCCACAAAGCACCCACCATGCTGTTTTTTATTCAAGGAATTCCCCATCGCTCCACGGAGGCGGTGCGTGAAAGCAGCAATTTTCGATTGGGGGCATCACCTTGCTATTAAACTAATTTATGACAGTTCCCACCTGCCGCGAGCGATTCATCCCATAAATCAGGAAATGAGGGGCCCTGTAGCGCTTCCAGCAATTTGGAACTTGGTTCGATTGAGCTACAGTATCTTCCACCAAACAGAACTGGCTTTAAAAAGGCTGGTCCTTTTTGGTTCTGAGAGCCTGAATCCGGTGGTTCGAGTCTTGCCAGATTCCGAGCGAAAATAGCCAGTTCACTCAAGAGCGGATGAACCTGAATTCCAATGGACTTCCTAATGCCGTCGAATGAATAGCCAGTTGCAAGAGCTGACGCAATTTCCTTGCGGCGCCGCTTCACTGGCATTTTGAACTCTTGATAAGCCTCGGATAGATATTTCACACCCCGCTCAAGGTTCTGTTGCATTCTCTGTGCTTGCCCTCTAATCCTTTCAGATTCAAATAGTAGTCTCGTTTTCTTGGCAAGTTCACGTTGCTCTAACTCACGGTAGCGACTTTCTTCCGAGATCAGGCCGTTCATCCACATTTCAATAAGCTTTTCTAAACGGATGTTACACTGATCCAGGGCTTTTTCTTGCGAGGCCAGGAGGGATTCGATACCATTAAGGTCTTCGTACAGAGCTCGTCGAATAGTAGCTTCTGCAATTTCAAGCAGTTGAGGCTCTATCTGGATGGATTCAAGCTCCTCTGTGATCCTTGCCTCAACCTTCTTGAGCGACATGCCAAGCTTTGTGCATCGTAGGTGAGCATCTGAGCAGTGGTAGTTCTCCCAAAGACTGCCGTTGCGAAGAATCTTCGTTTCAGCTGTAATTTGGCTTCCACAATGGACGCAACGCATTAGGCCCGTATAGGCAAACTCCCTGACCCTTGGCGCGGAAAAGGAGCGAACGGACAAGATAGCCTGCACACGCTCAAACTCCTCCGAAGAAATCATCCCCTCGTGGCGGCCCTTCACGAGTTCGCCTTTTCGCCGTACGAAGCCTGCGTAAAATGGATTCTGGAACATTAAATAGGCACCGGTGTAGCTGAGCTTTGCATTGCCGCGAGTCTTAGTAGGTCTTGTTCTAAATCCCCACGTTTCATTCATGGTGTCTACAACCCTTCGTAGGGTGCTTGTACCCGTGAGCATCAGTTTCCATGCTCTATGAACAGTTTCAAATCGGTCGGGATCTCGCTCAATAAGGCCCTTTTTTAGGTTAAACGGGTCTCGAATATTTCGATATCCCTGTGGTGCAGCATGGGTGCATCCTCCATTCCTAAAGCTTCCGTTCATCCCCCGCTCAACAGACTTAGATAGGTCAAGACTAAACTGGGTTGCTGAAGCTGCCTCGATGATCAAAGGCATAATATTATCCCCTGTCCGGTACACAGCACTTGGCGTCCGAATTTCTCTGATCTTGCCTTCGATAAGTAGCTGAGCTAGCTTTCCACCTTCTTCAAGGTTTCGCACCAATCGATTGACGTGCCAACAGACAATTCCGTCGATACGGTTTCGTTCTATGGCACTGATCAGCTCTTTGTAACCAACTCGACGATGAGGATGTTTGGCCGATCGACTCTCTTCCCATATCTGTACAACTTTGAGCTCATCGCGTTCGGCGATGCGGTGACACTCCTGAAGTTGTTCGCCGATGGATTTCTCGGTTATTGAACGGTCGTCGTCGGATTTTCTGGTGTAGATTCCGTATTTAAGCATGGCGTGTTGAGAAGAATTAGGTAGCGCATCACCCGACCAAGCACCTCAGATGCTTCAGCCTTTGAAATGGTCTTTCCAACTTTATTGAAGTAGAGTTTCTGAGTTTCTGCAATGCCCACAGCGTCGGGCTGAGGGAAAATAAATTCAGACGAAGTTGCGTCGGGAAGTATTGGCATAGAACCCACATTCATGCATGCCAAACAAAACTTCGAATACCGCCCTGCTTATGCACGAATTGCGTAGATGGCGCAAGACTTGTCGGTGTTTGTTCGGTGTGTTCAAATGGATTCATGAAACACCCACCATCCTTTAGCGGCTACGGCCCAATAATCAATCGGTTTGCAGACGTAATGATTCACGTCGACAGGTTTGCATATACAGGAGTCCAGCACCTTGCCGAGGCCGCTGACGTTTCTCCCTCCTCCATCTCTCGGCTTATCAACAACAAACTTAACCCATCGTTTGCGCTAATAGCTCGCGTAACCGCCGCGATTGAAAAGGAACTTGGAATGAGAATCGATCCAAGAGACCTGATCGCCGAGAATGGAGAATTCCTTACGCGCTCGGTCTGCGACCTAACTGGTTGCCTGGGGTGTCTCCCAGACAGCGCATTGGATGAGTTCGGACGAACACAACCTGCATTTACCGATGTCGCACCAGGAACCTGGGTGACATCACGAAACCCAAAAGGCTTTGTAACCAAGAAAGGAATCTAAATGAAGCAAGAACAAGCTTTGCAAGGGACCCTCCAAGGAAGCTCTCTGCATGTCCTATTGATGCTCGTATCAAAAATTCTCACAAGGTCCGGTTATGGAGATATCCAATTATTAGGCCGCAGACTGAATGCGCAAAAATCGCGCGTCGGCGGGTGTGAATTGCTTTGTCAAACCAACATGGGCCACGTCCCCATCAAGGTCATTATAAAGGTAATTAACGACGGTGTACGGACTCGTATGCTAGACGAGATGGCCGGAGCCATCGACCGCACAGGCTCCGACTTTGGCATCGTCGTATCCACCGAAGACCTTAGCCCAAAAGTCGCAAAAAATCAAGGTAAATACGGGAAGTCCAGAGTCGAAGTCATCGATGGTTCACTTTTTGCCTCTATGCTTAAAAAGTTCAGGATTGGTGTCCGGCAGGATGGCTCTCCAGACTATGCCTTCTTCGGAGAATTGGAGAATCAGCTAGAACGAGTAAACGAATTTCTTTCGCATGGCCGCTTCGCCCGGGGATCGTAGTGTACAAGTCGCCGCGAAGCTCCTACAGCTTGGCATTAGCCACGCTGGTGTTATTGAGCTACTACAATTTCCTTTGGATGAGGTTGAACGTCAGCTCCTATGGTTGCCGTTTCGAAAAGCTAAGCGGCCAGGCGCATTTCTAATAAATGCAGTTCGGAACAGATATTCTCCACCTAAAGAATCCTACTATGCCAAAGATCAAGTTGAAGCTCATGGGGTCAATGACTCCATGGACTAAAACCCCAAACGTTTTCATTGACAAGCTGATGCCGATGCTTCGGGACACGGAGATGCGAGTGCTCCTGATTCTGCTCAGAAGCACCGTAGGATGGAATAGGGCTGATCATCCGGTCGTCTTGTCCTATTCGATGCTCATGCAGCGCTCAGGACGCTCTAGTGAGGCAATCTCCAAAGCATTGAAGGCATTGGAGGATCACGGACTTATCCACATCACTCACGGCCGCCGAAGTAAATCTCGCAACAATCCGAAGTTAGCCTCTTCGGAAAGCGAAGCACTATATAAAACAGAAAGTTAAAAAAGAACAAACAGAAAGTCTGACTTATCCACAACTCGGCCAAATTGGTGTCTTTGCAACCTGGACAAACAGAAAGCTCCGTGCGACATGCACGGAGCTTTTGATTTATTCGAAGAAAAAATCCAACAGTACAGACAGGGATAGGGTGGGCGGGTTCTATAGGGGGGGCTGGTTACTCACCCGATGCCCATCTTACTTCGCTTAAAAAGAGTGAGCGAAGCGAGAGACTATCAAATGAGGAATCGATGGGGGCGTCCCCGACGAAGGCGACTTTACCTCCAGTTGCTGGCTGATACGCAAATGCCATCGTGAATCCCAGACCGTCAAGTCCGGTAAGCAGAGTTGCACTTGCACTAACGGGGCTTACTCCCTCCCCCGCGGCCGTTTGCCCAAAAAGGTTTGCACTCATGGGAAATCCGGAGACTGAACCAGAAACGATTTGAGCGTCAGAGAAATTACCGCTGGAATTGGTGACTCCGGCACAGAAACTGCCGATTGAACTAATGTCGTTATTGTTTAAATCCCCCGATGCAAGTAGCCTTGGTGCGAAGCGAATGAGCACAACTCCTCCGCCAGCATTCAAGAATGACTTGATCGACGGAACATCCGAAGGACTTACAGCCGCGGAGGAGCTTATCACGATCACGTCGGCGGAGAAGACTCCTGGTAGGGAGTGGCTTACCTGCACTGGTTGTGTACTAAGCCCACGCAAGAAGTCTGTCTCCTGATTGACCCCAGACTGAGCCGTATCGGCAAGAAAGAGAATCTTCTTTGATCCCTTCTGAACCGATACGGTAATGAGCGACGAGACTGAACTGCCGTCCGTGCCGTGCCCCGTTATCTTGTAGGTCGTGGGAACGGTTGGCTTATCCGTGAATGATCCATTGATCGTGGAGCCATTGACGGGAAAGCTCGCACTGGTTACGGAGTCCACGTTTTGGGAACTCCAACTGATGGTGGTTTGCTGGCCGTAGCCTACAGAGGAGAGGGACGAGGAGAGTGTAATGGACGCGTTGGAAGAACCTCCAACGGAGCCGCCGCCGCAACCCAGCGTAAGGCTACCAAGAACGATGAAAGAAGCAAAAATTGGTAAAGGTTTCATAACTATCGAATCCGGCTGAAAAGCCAGGAGTCATGAACTATATCACATTTCACCCTAAGTCAGGGTGAATCTTTTGAACACGATGGGCTATGTCCAAGCTTCCCGTTGCGTCAATTAATACGCCTGAGTACGATGTCCTTATCGACCTTCTTCGGGAAGTACGCAAAGAGAAGCGTATGAGCCAAGAGCGGCTCTCTGAAAAGCTTCGGCAATCAAGAAATTACGTTGGGAAGATTGAGCAAAAGGATCGCCGATTTGATGTGGTGGAGTTCTATGAAGTTTTCACCGTTCTCGGTGTAGATCCGGTTGAGGTCTTTGCCAGGTTTGCGGCGAAAGTCAGAGAAGCGTAGTTTTTACTGAGTCAAGGTTCTCTCGGCAAAGTCTTGGCTCCGTTCCCATTGTTGGGGTTAGGCTTTGCGCCTGTTTAGGGACCGTGGAAGGTAAGTAGGTCGGAGTGGTGGGGCTGCGGGACGAATAGTTCTCTAGATTGAATGAGTGAGGAACGGGAGTGACGAGTGAATGAGAGGTAGAAACTATGAGGGTTGGATATTCTCGTAGGTTCAAGCAAGTTCAAATCCCGAAAGTAGCCTACTCTGAGGATTGATCGGGGCTGTGCCTATACTCCGTCTCCTCAAAGCAAGTTACTTTCTAGCTTGTTGGTTACTCCTTGGTCGCCTCCCTGATACCGGGGGGGAGACATATTTAGTGAGTTATTTACTGTGAATGCGCTGCCAACTTTAGAACTCTGTTGGTCAGCGAAATGAATTGACTTTCTTTGTGCAACATCTGGTGGGAATGACTTTTTTGCGCCCATTGTTCGGCTTCCCATTTTGCCGATTCAAACTGCTTCGTTTGGCACAATGCAATAATTCTTGAACGCGCCAAGAACGCGCGGTCCCCGAACAGTTCCTTTGGCCGTTCAAGACCAGCTAAGATTTCAAATGCTTCCTCTGCACGTCCACTAGCTGACAGGATTCTGGCGGAAACGTATTGGTTCGCCATCTTAATGCCTTCGCGCTCACTAGTTTCTTCACTGGCTCTAAAATCCGGTATTGCACATTGAAGGTACTCAATACCTGCCGGCTCAAAGGTATCGGTAAGTGAACTTATTCGACTGCGCTGAATCGTATTCCACGTATCTTTCCATTCTTCGTTTCGGTAAGGGTCCTCGGATTTTGAAAAATGTTTAACGAGGGGAGCCAGGCGTTCATATTGTTTAGCAGCGGCGACACCAGATATTTTCCGTGCTCTTGATAGGCACGATGTATATGATATTTCGATTCCTATTCTTGTCATGGGTTGGGTGCTTTCGTCGAGAAATTGCTTTGCAGATTCAAGAATTTCTAGGGCCTCCCAGTTCCTATTGGACTGGGAGAGAACTCGCGCGAACAAGGTGACGAGATCGTGGGTTGCTTTAAGACGTGGATATTCTTGACGAGCCATTTTCCAGACAGCCAAGGCAAGATTGCAAGCATCTTCGATGTGTCCATCGTCGTATTGAGCGAGTATTTTCTTTGCCAAAGCGTAAAGATGAACTGAGATGGCCTCGTCAGCTTGCACTTTCCGGGTCTCGGGCTCCAAATGCGCAAATGTTTTTTCTATCAGTCTAGTGGCGAATGAACGTGTATCTCGGTGAGTCGGATATATCTTGTCGTACTCTTTCTTCAGCAACCTACCTAGTTTTTCGAACGGCAAAAAGCCATCACAAATAATCGCTAGGTCTTCGCGTGACATCCTCCGATCTCCGGTTTCGTATGACTTATAGGTTCTAAAATTGATCCCGATCATGGAGGCAAAAGCTTTTTGGGTCCAATACTTCTTCGGTTTTAAGCCCGTGTTCTCAGAGCACTCGCCGTATTTCTCTCTGTATGATTTTAGGGCTGCGCCAGCGGCTTGACGCTTCTCCTTTTCGATGTCACGGATTTCAACCAGAGTCCCGCTATTTCCAAATGCCACTTTTCTTTTCGTTGCCATAAAAACACTCGAGATGATCTTGTTCACAGAAAGTTTAATTGATCTGCGTCCACTCCTGTAGACCTTTGCCGGGAATAAAACCCCAAACAATTTAGATTTAGGCTGTCATGCCGAAACAAACGAAGAAGGGCCCAGCGAGTACAAATCGCCGGAACCCCGTATTGAACCGAATCGGTCGAGGTATAGCTCGATGTCATCAGTTCGTGCGCACAGTAGCAAACTTTGAATCGAATGTCAATAGTTCAGCTGTTCGCGCAACCAAGATCGAGGGCTTCCTTCATGGCAAGGAAACTCATGAAAAAATCATATAAGCGCTTATTAAGCGAAATATTCTCGCCACTCAGAACTCGTTCCAGTCAAGCCCTTGCGTTGGTGATTACCGTAGGTATTGGCGGGTGTAACTCGATTACTTCGGAGCAACAAGTCCCACTTACGGAGACCACTGCTCCCGACGTACTTTTCGAGGCAATCGACACATCAGCCAGTAATCGAGCATCAGTTCCAGTAATCACTGAGGAACTTGCCACCACGCAACTCCTCCTTGATGAAAGGAATAGTTGGCTCACCGTGTTCCGCTTTGACCGCGAGACCCAGGAACTCTATTCTGGGCCGCTGCCAAATTCGGATGAAGCATTGCTCACCGAATTGACGCCAAAGTTATCGACCTTCTCAGCCCAGGACAATACGTACCTTGAGAAAGCCTTCGCTGTTTTGGCAAAGCGTGTTCCTGCCTGCAAAGGCAAGAGTGTCGCCGTTGTGGCAACTGACGGTTTTTGCGAAGGCATGACTGAGAAGCAGCACTCCAGTTTAAAGGAGTCTGCGAAGAAATTGGCGGCTTCGCTAAGGCTTCAGGCCGTTTTCATCGAGGGTGCAAATCCATCGAACATGGCAAGGCTCCGGGCCGACTTTGAGTCATTAGGAGACAAGGTCCAATTTGTCGCTGTTGGTGGTCTGAACCAGAACACGATTGCTCAGTACCTCAACACAGGTGGAGGAGAAGGGAAATGAACTCCAGCGCACCACTCAACGAACTCAGAGGAGATCCTCGAAGCGTCCCTTACAGCTTCACTGTGATCGATGATGAAACCAGACGCAAGTTCTACGGCTCGATACCTCACAGTGATCTACCTTTCGAGCAAACACCTTTGAACGCTCTTTTCGACATTCCAGACATCGATAAGGTTGGCGTCATGGAATTGGCTACCTACCTTAATTACCGATTGCTTCCAAAGCTTTGGCAAGCAGACAAAGCAGTTCTTGAAATTGAACGAAATATTCAAGCAAGAAATGAGCGAGCGGTTAAGGTTAACCAGCCAATTATGGTGCGGCTCAACGACCTGGAGAAGATCAAAGATGATTTGCTCAAACAACAGGTAGATCGAAACAAAGCATATCTAAAGAGTCGTGAATCAGCGATTTCCCGATTCGCGGAAAGTGCCGCGAAGATCGGCCTTTTCATCGATCCCAAGGAGCTTGTCCTCACGATCCCGCCAGAGGAGTGCCTCAAGGATATTGCCGCACATGCCGCAAAGGAAAAGCTGCCCCACTGCCCCGAGGAGAACGATCTATTCTGGTCCCCGACGACGGAGTTTATTCTCCTCGTGCTAATCGGGACGGCAATCGGACTGAGTATCGGTGCTGTAGCAGGCATGGTCCATCTGAACATGATTGCTAAAGAGCCCGCGCCTGCCCTTGTTGGTTCAGGATTTGGCATTGCAGTGGCAATGTATATTGGACGAGGCATTAAGGCTCTCTGGCGATCCGCTAGTGAGGAGTATTACCTCGGAAATCCTTGGAAAATGAGAGCGGCAAGTGCCTTCGCCATAACATTTGCCACGACTGTTCTTGAGTCGGTCGTAGACTTGAACGGCCTTATGGCGCAGCGGAACCTCCATGCAGCTGTCCAAGCAACCTCTGGACATGCTCCCATCTCCAGCGGTCCTGGAGTCACGATCCTGTTCCTTTGTGGGGCGATTCTCAGCGTTTCGTATTCGATCTATATGGCTATGAGCGGGTGGCGCAAGAGCCGCAAGGCAGCAGCAAATCAGATATCTCTTTCGATGGAACAGGATCGCCTGGAAAAGCTCGGCGAAATCAAAGCGATGGATGGTTGGAGTGAAGCAGTCGCCTCTTCAAATGCCTTGGCCGCATTAGCGGCCGACAAGATCGAAGAAGCCGCCGTCTTGAAGGATCAGGGTGGGGCAATAGCCACGCGAGAAAAGGAACTGAGAACGCAGTTACTGGAAATCTCCTATCGACCAACCGAAACGGAATGCGCAGTTTTAGACCGGGCAATTACGGAACTTGAGGGAGCCCAAACCCAGTTTGATGGACGGCTAACAGCTCTCCGGCAGGGAAAGGTTCGCAAACCCTCGTACAAGGATCGAAGCAATTCGACTATGCCGGGCTTGTGGTCAAAGGTCACCTCTCTCTTTAAGCCACGAAAGAAAGCAACGGAGGGTCTTTGAGATGGAAAGAATCCCTGTCTTCTTTGGTACTTGCCAGAAAGTGTTGGTGAAACCAACAAAGTTGAGAAAGCTCTTGAATCTAGCCCAGGCTCAATTACCCCAAGCAGGCCAAACCGCTCCCCTAATCGGGGAGCTGACCTACCCACAAGATGAGGTGTTCTCGTGAAGTGGCTCGTTGATTTACTAGAGTCGCTAGTACTCCAACTGGTCCAATTGAAGAGACCCAGGAAGGCTTCCCTACAGAATGACTTCGGTGATTCAATAGGAGTCTCGGAGAGCGGGAATCGGGTTCGGCTTACAACCAAGGACATGTCTCGTCATGTTTGGATAATCGGAAGCACTGGAGCTGGAAAGTCTTCGGCAATTCTTGTAATTGTCGAACGCGACCTCCTGCAGAACGAGACGGTCATAATCATCGATCTCCGAGGCGACCTCGTCCAAGAAATATTGGCTCTTTGCGATCGGCTTGACATCGATCCTGATCGCATTGTACTTCTCGACCTACGATCTAAAGACCGGATTCAAGCATTTGATCCTTTAGCTGGGGCCGGTGAGCCTTACATCAGGGCTTTGCACCTGCTATCTGTCCTCGCAGACAATTCGGCCAGTTGGGGCGTCCGCATAGAAGAATTGCTTAGGAACGCTTTCCTGGTCTTGGCTATCGCCCGAGAACCCATCACAAAGTTGGAAGCACTTCTCTATGATGAGAAGTTCCGGAACGAATGTCTTGAGCAAGTCAATGATGAACCACTTCTCAACTTTTGGGAACGCTACGGATCAAGCTCGAAAGAGATTCAGCAGACATGGGCTATGCCTGCTCTCAATAAGGTCACTCCGCTTCTAGCCGTTCCAGTTCTTCGAAAGGTGCTTGGGGGTAGTTCTCCGCTTGATCTGAAAGAAGTACTCGACTACAAAGGAAAGGTGCTCTTGGTTTCCCTCGCCGTCGATGAACTTCAGCGGTCTAGCCGGATGTTGGCAAGTCTAATCGTCTCGGCGATTTCACGTGAGATGATGGCGAGAGTTGACACTCCCGTCCACAAGCGCGGAAAAGCTAGGTTGATTATCGATGAGTTCGAAAATATGGCTTCTGAGGCCTTTGAGGAACTCATTGCCGAGGGCCGTCGCTTCGGTTTGACACTCATGCTCTCGCACCAAACAATGGCTCAAATGCCGAATCGCTTATTATCGGTCATTCGCAACAATGTTGGTCTTCAAGTTATCTTCCAAGTTGGCTACGAGGATGCTAAGGCCTTGGCGGGCGAACTTCCGAAAAATATTCAATTGTCCGACCTACGTGGTTTAAGCCAGGGTCAAGCCGTCCTTTTGAAGCGAGACGGTGCCGCTGAAATCGTCCAATTCGATCCGCCGAAAAAGCCTTGGCCAATCGAATTGACGAAGGCTTACAGAGAACGGGTGCTGTCTCGTTTGCCATCGGTGACACACGTTCCAGAATCCTGTCTTGGAATAGGTCAGTCGTTGATGCCCGAAATGGAGGACTGGCTGTGAAAGTCACTGAGCGGGATGTAAAACTCGTGAGAGATGCATCCCTCAGCAGAGTATTGAGCAGAAGCCAGACAATAGAACTTGATTACTTTGGTTCCATCTCTCGGGCAAATTCAAGGTTAAGGGTTCTCTGTGAAGAGGCGTACTTGAAAGTGCTTTCAACACCCTTCTTCGGACAATATCTCTACGGACCTGGACCAAGAGCGAAGGAGATTGTTGGAGATCGAATCGCAAACCTTCTCTCAGTGCGGACTCCATCACCTCAACTTGTTCAGCACTCGCTGGCAGTCACGTCGTTGCGTGTAACTCTGTGCCGGGCAGGTGCTACGAATTGGCGATTCGAACCACAAGTAACACAAGCTTTCATTTGGAAAGGCAATCGATACGAAGTGCGCCCCGATGGCTTCGTGCTCGAAGGAGGTACTCCAACCTTTCTCGAATGCGATATGGGCCATGTTTCGCTTTCAAAGTTCGAGTCAAAACTGACTGCCTTTCGGGCTTTTAATTTGAGCGGCGCTTTGGGTACTGTCCATGGTTCTGATGAATATAGGATCCTGACGGTTACGACCAGTGACGTCCGCAAAGCTCGAATTAAAGACCTTGCGAAAAGACTCGAAGTGCCGATGGTTGCAAAGACATTTGAGGAATTTGGCATTAATTTGCCTGGAGGTTGGAGTTGATTCTCTGCCTTAGATGCAAAAAGGTTTGGGCTAATGGATCGAGAACCTGTGGTTCCTGCCGAAGCACGCTGGGCAAACGATTCTGCGACGAGGGACATGAAAGTCCGCTTTCTGCTGATTGCTGCATTGTCTGCGGAACGGCGAAGCTAACTCCAGGTGTTCCTTGCCTGAATCTTCGGCCTTTTACCTACTTGGTGATCCTGGCAATAGGATATGTCTTGTTACCCATTCTATTTAGGTTGACCGTGCATTACGCAGCAGTTATTTGGGAAATGTGCCTTCACGCCGTGCTGATTCCGATCCTGGAAACGGCCATCTTTAGCTGGATTGCGGCGAGGGTCCTCGGACCAAGAGCGGCACAGTTAGTGAGTGATTTCTGGCATGGTGTATTCCGACTTAGCCTTCAAGGCATTGAGGTACTCGGGAGAGGCTTGAAGAGCCTTTGGAGGAGTTTGTGAACGTCGACGTCGGCCATGTGCGGATCGAAGCAAAGTGCCTCAATTCCACGGACGGCTGGCAAGCCGTTACGAAGCATTTGCTCGGTGATTGGGGTGATGCAAATCCTAATGAAAAGTTTAATATCGACAAGAACAGTTGGCGGCGACATGACTCGGTCATTTCTCGCCACACGGATCGATCGGGCATCAAATTTGTGATTGTCACTGACTTTTCCAGACGGACAACAACTGTGAGGCTCGCATGAAAATCAATGGTCAATTCGATAAATTCATGTACTCGATAGAAGAGGCATCGGAACTCCTTTCCCTGAGTCGAGCACAACTGTATCGACTCATTGATCAAGGCGATTTGGAGACAGTCAAGATCGGAAAGAGCAGGCGAATTACCTTCGGGCAACTCGGAGCCTTTGTTGAACGATTGGAGCAAATCCCATCTCTTCGGGTGATGCATTGAAATTGCGCAAACATGCTGCGAATTGCTCAAATTCACCAATTTTCACAGTGTGGAGTCATGGCAAAGAGAGCTGAGGATAAAGAAGGATCTTGCAAAGAGGTCCTAAAAGGAAAACACAAAGGAAAATGGAGAGTTCAATACACGCTTGGGCATGACAACGGTACAAAGCAACGTCTTTCTAGAATCTTTGCCACAAAGACCGATGGAAAGGACTTTCTGAGGTCTCTCAAGTACGGAGCGAAGCAAGACGTTGAAAAGGTAGTTCGCGGCCTTACGCTCGAAGATTGGTTTGAGTGGCTGGAAAAAAATGATTGGGAGGAAACACTTACCGAAAAAACGATAGGTGGCCGGAGGCAACGTTTTGACGACTATGCCAAGGAAGCTTTTGGGAAGACGCCCTTGACAATGATCGACCCGCTTAAGGTGAAGGCTCACTACAAAAAGTTGCTTGAGAAGGGAGTTGGCAAAGCAACTTTGGTTGAACTGAGAAGCGATTTAGTGCGAGTCTTCAATCAAGGAGTTTCGCCTTATCAGCGAATTCCAATGACGGTAGCTAACCCGTTTCGGCTCCCGATTCCTCGGCCCGTTCCGAGGAATGCTTTTGCCCTCACTCCAAAAGAAGTGGTCAAGGCAGTGAATTCAAAGGAACTTGATCCGGAGAGAAGAGCAATGCTCGCTGTATTCCTCTTAGGAGGTGTTCGACTTGGGGAGCAAATGGCAATGATTCGGAAACAGCTACGATTCGACGATAATCTCATTATTATTGATCGAGCAGTTCGGATAAGTCCATCTGGAAAGCAAACGATCACATTGCCAAAGAAGGACAAGACACGGAATGCAGTGATGTGTTCGCGACTAAAAGCCATCCTCTGGGATTATGCAAAGGGAATGGAATCGGATCAGCTTCTTTGGGCGGCGACCTTTGAGAATAAGCCAAGAATGCGAAAGCTAGTGTATGCAACTTGGAGAACGATTCGAAAGGATGCAAAACTCCCGGAAGTGATGACGCCCCAGGATTGCCGCCTTACCCATACGAACATCATTGAAAAGCTGATGCCGGAAGTAAGCACGACAACCTATAAGGAGCATGTTGGCCACGCGGCGGTCGGAGTCACCGAAGCAAACTACACGAGGCCCTTAAGTACTGCCCAGAAAATTCTTCACGATTCGCTCGACCGAGTGTTTCGATGATTCTTTGCTCACTGATTTTCAGTGAGCTTTTCTTTGCAATTGAGAGACCTTTGAGAGACCTTTGAGAGACCGAACCTTTGGAACGATTGTTCGTTTGACCTGCGTAGTACTATTTTGAACCTAAAATAGTGGTGGGCGATGAGGGGCTCGAACCCCCAACCCTCTCGGTGTAAACGAGAGAAAAAAGTGCTCAAACCCCTTGACAAGATTCCCAGGAAGTCTACCAACGTCTCTACTTTTCTATTGGCTAAT
>JANYCU010000008.1 GCA_025360125.1 Armatimonadota bacterium
ACCAAACACGGCTGCACACATCACTGAAATACAAAACACCATTCGATGCTTTTCAACAATTCTGGGAGAAGGAAAAAAATTCGTAAGACCTCTCTCATCTCGTCAAAAACTGTCCAAAATTCCCCGTCCCCTACAGTGAGCCCAATCATTGTCGATTTACATAAACCTTTGGGCGAACCGGGTGAGGCGATTGAGCGAAGCGAATATGAAGCTCTTTGCACCCCCGCCTCAAACCAAATTTCTCTTCAGTCCCTGATCTCTGATCCCCGACCCCAGACCCCTGTAAAATCATGATCCGCATCAACTCGCCGTTCGGACAGTCCACAGCTAAGCTCCCCTCCGAAGCTGGGAGGGGTGGCACGCCAGCCATTCCAGTACTTTCGCGTAACCGATTGGCTGGCGGAGGAACGAAGTTCCCAGCGGGGTGGATGATAAATACTCTGCCAAACAACCAATTTTCAACAAACTCCCAACACCCCATAGGAAACAAACCATGATCCGCATCAACTCGCCGTTCGGAAAAGCCGTCGCCGTCCTCAGCACCGCAAGCCTTGTCTTCTGCATGACGCCAAGTATCGCGTGGGCAAGTACCTACAAAGACACCAGCGACTGGGTGAAGTCGAAGCTGCCCGAGAAAAAGGACGAGCCAACATCGTCCAAGATCCTCAGCGCCAAAACCATGAAGCAGCTCCAGGGCAAAACGGGCGAGAACCCCTACGCGGCCGGACAAAACAAGTGGGACGTCGTCTACAAGGGCGTGAACCTGCTCACCGGAAACTACTCGACGAGCGTCACCGACCTCACCTTCGAAGGCGGCTACGGGATCCCCGTGAACGTCACCCGGAGCTACAGCGCGAACAACGCCGAAGACGGTCCGTTCGGCAAGGGCTGGTCCCTCTCGGCTGACGTACGCTCCACCGCGGGTGGACTGATGAAATCCGGCGGTGCACCGGTGCGCGCCGTGCCAACCAACTTCAAAGAGCGGCCAAGCACCCAACTGTGCGACCCAAACGCCTCCACCGCCGACGGCAGCCAAGTCCAACCTATCCAGGCCGTAACCGCCAGCGATGCGGGTGGCGAAGAAGAAACCATCCAGCGCGATGCCGACGGGATTCTCTCGACTCCGCCGTGGGACAAGAACAAGATCGATTCGGTCTACGACACCGTGATCGACAGTAGCGGCGGGAATCACCAGATCATGATTCACAACGTGGTGAATACGCCCGAAGGCACTGTCTACGTTTACGAAAAGCAAGGTTACTACGTCGTACCAACGGGCCCCAGCGCTGGCTCCATGTTCGGCTTGAAGCCATACAATGATTCCGGTGCTAGCGCCGAACCCAGCAACGTCCTCAAGATCTCGACTGCGACCGACCGCAATGGAAACGTAACCACCTATACTTACAACGGCATCGCAACCGTCAGCTTCAACAAGAGCAACGGATCCACAGTCGAACATCCCCTTACCAATGTTCATATGCCCAATGGGCATGATATTAACTTCGTGTGGGGCACCGGAACCACCGCAAACCGGGTAACCGAGGTCAACGATGGCGTCCGCCACGTGTATTACACCTATACCGATGGAAACCTTACGAGCGTGTTGACTCCGGGTCAGAAGCTCACTACGATGACGTACGAGATTCCCTATTCCGATTCGAACTGGGCACCGAACGAAGTCGCCGGGCCTGTCCTGAAAACCATCACCGATCCGCGTGGTTTGACCACAACGCTCTACTCCTCGATGCGCCTAGGTTGGCTCTCGCCCTTCAACTGGGGCAACAACAATGCCTTGCAGGCCAGCGTGACGACGTACCGCATCGTCCAGCCGAATACGGTTGAGGTCTGGTTCGACCGCGATGATTATGGCGTAACGTCTCCGACCACGCCTCCGGTTCTCTTCCAGTCTGGATCGCTAGCCGCGCCTTTCTGGGCCGAGTTCGCGGGTAGCGCGATGATTAACCACGGCTACATGCGCTTTGCCTACGATTCGAGCTTCCTCACCATGATGACGGGCGATGCTCAGATCGACCAGACCGGCTTTGCTGGCGCGCACCTGCTGTATCCAGGAATGTGCTCCTGGAAGACCTACGATCTTGACACCCAGAACCTGGTGGCTGAACACCACTCCACCCGGGCGTACCTAATGGCTCAGACCGGACTTATTACGGATAGGAAGCTTGCGTACTCGGATTTGGAAGAGAGTTGGACCGACGATACGACCAGCTATAACTTCCTGGGCAATCCGCTCGAGAAAACCCACTCCGCGACGAAGAAACTGGCCGACAACAGTACGATGAGTGAAAGCTCGGCGATAAGCTTTGGCTACTGGCTTGCCGACAAGTATTATCAGCAGAAGGCGGTCAAAGACCAAGCTGGTCGATACGCATATACGGATTTTTACGATCTCAATGCCCCTCAAGGTAAAAAGGGGCAGACGTACAAGGTGTACGATGGCGCAAGGACTACGTTCTATGAAGACACTAGTGTCGCCATTCCAACAAGCGTGCCCGCCTGTCCGACAAGTAAGTATTGGAAGTATCGGCTCAAACCGTCGAGCGACACTTACTCTGGAAAGATGGACTACGATTCAAAAGGCAGAGCGACCGATGTCTGGAAAATTCAGGAAACGACGACAAGTCCTTGGCGCTATGTTCAAACCCATTCCAGCTATGGGGCCGACAGTACGCCGAATTGGGGGCAAGCCAATCAGGTCATAGAGGATTTCGGCGGAATTAACCGTACTACAACTAACCTACTTTTTGACAGCTGTGGCCGAGCAGTAACGGTTCAGGATGCTTCTGGTGTTGTTCGGCACACGACGCTTGACCTAGATGGAATCGTCTTAAGCTTCGAGAAAATCGTTGGGGGCACTTCTACGCCCATCGCCACGTATATGTATGGCAGCAGTGGCATTAGCAATGGCTCCCTGTTAGGGGTCACGGACAATCTATCTGGCATAAGTCAGACTTTTACTTACGTGACTTCTGGTGGTGCCTTAGGCGGCGTTGCAAGCGTTGCCGAAGTTCAGGGCAGCGACTCCTACTTCGTCGGATATACATATAATTCTGCCGGTGATCGCGATACCGCGACTTACACAACACAGGCGGCCTTGGGTCTGGGCAGCACTACCGAGTGGAAGTATTCTGACTATGTCCAGGTCGGTGAGCCAACGAACAGCAGCCGCGCTTTTTCGACAATGACCGCGATTGACCCATCTACTGGCTCTATGCTGCCGGAGCAATTCCACTATGTATATGACACAGTTGGGCGACCAGTTGAGGCGACGTTTGCTATGACACCACAGACTTGGACGCCAACTAGTGGGGCGAGTTATTATGACGCTTCGCATCGGGCTTCGACGAGAGGCAGGACTCACTATGACTACGACCCCAATGGACGAATAAAAGGAATCTATAATTGGTGGGATACGTGGAACTCGGGATCTAGCTCATATTCAAGTGCACCGATCCGAGCCAATGAATGTGTCTACGAAACGACCGGGTTAAATCGTGGTGTGAAGACGCAGAACAAGTTCTTTAACGTTGCCTCTGGGGCGTGGAATCTTCAGCGGACAGAATCGTTCGGATACGACCCGAACTTAAACTATTTGACCAGCGCAAATTATGGTGATGGGCTTTCAAATGCGACCGCAAGTTGGACATATGATGCAGCGGGCAATCGAGCTTCGGATTCGACGAATACTGGCACGTGGACATACGATAATCTGAACCGAATGACGGCTTCACCAGGCGTATCCTATACGAACGATATTCTTGGCAATAGGTTGACAAAGGGCACTGGAGCCTGTACCTGGGACGACCAGAATCGGATGGCCGGGAACGTAATGTCAGGTGTGTCGAGTAGTTACGCCTACCGTGCTGATGGGCTGAGAGCTTCAAAAAATATGACCGACAGTTCGACCCTATTTCGTTACGACGGACCAGTCGGTATTGAAGATGTTGACCGAAATTCTTCGGACACGATTTCGGCAGTAACAAGGTTTGGCCCCGGCGGACGTGGTATTGATGCGATATCTCGGACGACCAGTTCAGGAACTATTGTGTCGTATCCTTTGTACGATGCACACGGTAACAATGTAGGGGCACTAGCCAAGTCCGGCTCATCATGGTCGCTTGGCGACGAGAGAACATATGATGCCTGGGGCAAAGTCCGGTCCGGTGGTATGACTGGCGACCAAAAGGGTAGATATTGCGCGAATCTAGGACATAAGCAGGATGACGAAACAGGTCTTATTTACATGCAAGCACGTTTCTATGATCCGTCTACTGGTCGATTTATATCGCAAGATCCCGCTAGGAGTGGACAAAACTGGTTTAGTTACTGTAACAACGATCCGGTTAACCGTGCTGATGCCACTGGGAAAAGCCCGTTGGTTCTGGCTGGCCTAATCTTTGGCCTTATCGGTGCATTGATTGCCTTAGCCTGCACGGCTGGTCAGCTGGCGAATACAAACTACAATTCGATGGAGATATTTGGCAAGTACATGGCTGCAGCAACTACTGGGTTTTTGGCTGGCTTCTGCTCAGTGTTCGGTCTAGGAGCGATGGCGGCGGGTAACTTTGTGGCATGTGGTCTTAATACTATGGTTGGCGAATGGATTGATAAGGGATTTAAGGGTATCAATTGGAAGAAAGTTGGGGCCGCTGCCGGAATTGGCGGTGTTCTCGGCCTTTGTTTTGGAGCCATTGGAGCACGCTGTGGTGCGGACGCCGCCATTAAGATTGAACTCAGTGAAATTGATTCAGTTACGGTCTCGGCCGGGGACATTGCCGGAGGGCTAGCTGGCTATGCTTGTGGCGACGCTGCGGGAGGGGCCCTGTAAACAAATGAGGTATAGAACTTGTATACCGGATTCTCAACAGGCTCTCATTAAACTTCTAATGGGGGTTGCCGTATTTGCCACGTTGATTGCCAATTGTTTAATTCTCATTGTACCATTTATACTCAAAAATGGAGTAAATTGGATTCAATTTGGAATCGCTAATTCGATGTTCTTGCCAATACTATTAATGATTTTCCCTCACGCTCGGGCTGTGATGAAGGTTGGTAGTATTGTTGAAATTAAACATTTGGAAAGTGCCAAAAGAAGAAAATCATTGACGCTTCTAGGACCACTAGCAGGTGGATATAGTTTGCCGGAATGCGAAAGTGTAGACCCAAGGTATTTAGTGCCAATTGATTAGTCGCTAGTATTACAAGTCACGACAAGTCACTGTGTGAGCTGGGCAAGCCACTGACGTGGGCGGGGTTATCTTGTGTGGCACTGCGTTCCGACCACTGCGTTGAACGAAGTGACGCTGGGAGAAACCAGTGTCTTAAATTAAAGCAACGACCGACAGGACCACTGTCGTGGCATGCTTAGCCGACCTCTGCGAGCTGAGAGTCTAAGCATGAAATGAAAGAGAACGAAAGGTGATGACTGATCAGAGAGTCCAAAGGAAGCGTAGGTCGACAAAGTTGTCGAGAGTTTTCTCGACTTTAACCGCGATAGATCCTTCCACCGGAAATATGCTTCCTGAGCAGTTCCAATATGTGTACGACACTCAGGGCAGAACAATTGAGGCGACTTTCGCCATGACTCCTCAGTCTTGGACACCATCCAATGGAGCAAGTTACTATGACGCTTCTCACCGGGCGGCGACTCGAGGCCGGGCTCACTACGACTACGACGCGAATGGAAGAACGAAAGGAGTCTACAATTGGTGGGATACCTGGAATTCGGGATCCAGTTCCTATTCAAGTGCTCCGATTCGAGCCAACGAATGTGCTTACGAGACGTCGGGGCTGAACCGTGGGCTTAAGACTCAAAATAAGTTTTACAATGTTACGTCTGGAGCATGGAATTTGCAACGAACGGAATCTTACGGTTATGATGCCAATTTGGATTATTTGACTTCGACGAACTATGGAGACGGACTCTCGAATGCGACTCCAAGTTGGACATACGATGCGGCGGGGAACCGGGCGTCAGATTCAACCAATACCGGGGCTTGGACGTACGATAATTTGAACCGGATGACCGCAAGTCCAGGCACGACGTATACGAATGACATTCTTGGCAACAGGTTGGCGAAGGGAACAGGCACCTATACTTGGGATGACATGAACCGGATGACTGCAAATGTTACGAACGGAGCTACCTGCAATTATGTGTATCGGGCGGATGGTATGCGCGTGCAAAAGGAGAGCCATACTGGTTCCACAAATAGCACTCTGGTTGGATATCGCTATGAAGGTCAAATGGGTATCGAAGACTATGAGTTGGCATCCACTAATGGCGGTTTGACCTACAGTGTCTCGGCTATAAGCCGCAACGCAATCGGTGCGCGGGGGATTGACGCGATTTCTCGAACGACTAGTTCGGGGTCAGCCGTTACCTATCCGCTCTATGACGCCCATGGGAATGGTGTGGGTTCACTGTCTAAATCTGGAACGTCGTGGTCGATAAGTGACGAAAAGAGCTATGACGCATGGGGTGGAATTCGTTCTGGAGGCACAAGTGACAACAAGAGTCGATACTGTGCAAGTGTTGGGCACAAGCAGGATGATGAATCCGGCTTGGTGTACATGAGAGCGAGATATTATGACACGAATAGTGCCAGATTCACTAGTGAAGACCCTGCGAGACATGGTCTCAATTGGTTTGTATATGCACAGAATAGTCCAACAAATTATGTGGATTCAAGTGGAAAGATAGGTCAGCTTGCCGCGATCCTTCTTGGCGCAATAATCGGTGCCATTGCAGCTGCAATTACTACTATTGTTTTTGAACTCTCGGCAACAGGAAAAGTTAATTTGACAGATGTCCTCACTGCTGCTGCAATTGGGGCTCTCGCTGGTGCAATAGTTACGGCTATTGCGTGCTTTTGCCCGAGTGCAGCGGCCGAAGCGGCATCCACATTGTTAGCTAATTGGTCTGCACTTACGCTGGCACAAGCTATTGTCGGTTCCGCGCAAATAACAGGTATACTGTCTGGAGCTGGCGCAATAGCGGCTTTGACTATTGGGATCTTCATTGGCCATGGAGTTCAAATTAAGGCAATGCTTGACGATCTATACGAAGATGCTGCCCAATCGGTTAACGATGGTCTCTATCGAATGAATTATTGAATGGATATGTTGAAGTTTCGTTTAAGAATATTAAGGATTGGAGTATTGTATGTATTCATCCCGATTGCGATTTTTTGTGTATCGATCCAAAATCACACTAAAGCTTACTCTTTAGGTTATGCCGTCGTCATCACTTTAGTTGTTTTCATGATTGATTGCTGGTATCCAAAATTGCTAATGAAATTCGTATCTAAAAGCAATGAATCTCATGATTCCGACGAGTCACTTGCGTGAACTGAACGAGTCACGTTGTGAGATGCTGTAATGCCGTGTTAAGTCGTGGTGCAATATTTCTTTGCATATTTGCTTAGATTCGTTCCTCTTGGCAAGCCACTGACGTGTCGAAGATCCCGCCGAAGGGAAATGAGCGCCGCGAATCGACAAGTCACTACGTGAACTGGGCAAGCCACTGATGTGGGCGGGGCTATTTTGTGGCACTGGCTCCGACCCCTGCGTCGAGCGACAAGTCACTGTGTGAGCGTGGTAGTTTTAAAAATTTCCCCGGGTGGCACCGGTAGCGACGTCTGCGCAGCTGGGAGTTACCTGTGCTCAAGTGCCTGTGCAAGAAAGGTAAAACCCATTTAACGTGAGTCAAGCCAAGAAACTCAAGACCCGCAGGTTCATCAATGAGTTTGGCCACTCTCACTATCTGACATTTTCCACTTACCACCGCAAGCCCTATCTCAGGAATGATCAGATCTGCGAGTTGCTCGCCACCAGAATCAACAAAGCCGCCATAACCCATAATTTCGCCGTCCTGGCTTATGTCTTCATGCATGACCATGTCCACCTCCTCATTCGTCCGCTAAATGAGGGATATGACATGTCCAAGATTCTCAAGTCGATCAAACAGGGTCCTTCGTGCAGTGCCAAGAACAAGGGCCTGATCTTGACTGACCTATGGGAACGTGGTGGCGGCTACGATCGCAATGTCACGAAAGCTGAAACCAGGATAAAGGTCATCAATTATATTCACCGGAATCCGGTGAGGAAGGGGCTGGTTGAAGAATCGACAAAATACCGATGGTCATCGGCCAATTGGTACTTGAATGAAGTTGAAGGTGATATCAAATGCCACTATATGGCCGAATTGGAGTTAGAATAAGCAAAGTGGTAGGCGTCATCTCAGGTTTCTCACGGTTAACTCTCAGCTTCGCAGTGGTCGCTAACCGTGTCACCCGGATTGGGCTTTCATCATCCAAAAGTACCCCGCCCACGCAGTGGCTCGCCGATGCGATTTCCCGAACGACGAGTTCTGGGACTGTCGTCTCCTATCCATTGTATGATGCTCATGGAAATGGCGTAGGTTTTTTAAGCAAATCTGGCACATCCTGGTCTCTTGGGGACGAACGCACTTTCGACGCATGGGGTCGGATTCGATCTGGGAGCACAAGCGACAATAAGGGCAGGTACTGCGCCAATCTTGGTCATAAACAAGATGATGAATCTGACCTGACCTACATGAGAGCTAGATATTATGAGCCAGCAAGTGGAAGATTTGTTTGCGAGGACACGAGCCGCGATGGCTCAAATTGGTATGTGTATGTAAGTAACAATCCGATTCGGGGAGTGGATTATTCTGGGAAGATGGAGCTTACCGAAGCTCAATTGGCTCAGATCCTCGAAGCCCTATCCGTAAACATGATGATGAGCAACGAGTGCAAAATTATCGCAAACGCAGCCTTGAATTTCTTATCGTTTTGGCTTGAAATAGAGGAGATGCATCCAAGAATCAGTCAAATGTTCGAGCTAGCTCGAAAGATGAGTTGGATTACTACTTTCAGGGGAGAGGTGGCCGAAGCGCAGACTACGGGTTGTGGCTCGGTGAAAGAAAAAGCCGAGGCAGTTACTCAGACATATGCTCAGATGATTCTCTTGGCATTATGGGTAATGCAACCAGAAGATGACCTGCCAGTAGCATTTTATAAGGTTTTGCCTTAGGTGACAATATTGAAATATAAGGACGAAGATTTAGGGGAAGTGTTAGCGCTTTTAGTGAGTGCACAATCGAAATTGTGGAAAATGACTGAACTGAGTTCGGGGAAGACATTGACTCCTGAACTGGATAGTAACGATACGCTTAATAAATTACACTTCTTTGATGAACTGACAGATCAACTCAAGCGTGGCGACCTTGCCGGTGTGTCCAAAAGAGTGGCCGAGCAAGCCAGCTTGCTTGATTTAGAGGGTTATCTTGCGCAAATTCAGGACCCAGATTATGCTATGGTTTCGAAATTAATTTATAATACGTTAAAAGTTGTTCAGGCCCTGAAAAAGAGTTGAGTTACTGCGGCTTGCTTATGGGTGCCTATGCATGTCTCATCGAATACCTTTATAGCCCAGAGTTCGCGGAATCATATCAAGAAGGGGCCTGGGGAGGAACCAATGAAATGTGACAATATTTTGGTAAGGATTGCAATCGGTACCTTTTGCAGCTCTGTGATAATTATTTCATTGAGCTATATAGTGAGTTCGCTAATCCATGTTAGCGTTGCTTCGGTCTTTACAACGTTATTGTTGGTTATAAGTATTGTTTTCGTTTTTTGGATTAGAACTCGTAAAGGAGAAGAGTAAGGACGAGTCACTTGTGACAAGCCACCCCGAGGGCGGGGCTATTTCGGCAAGCCACCGTGTGGGCGGGGCTATTTTGTGGCACTGGCTCCGACCACTGCGTCGAATGGAGTGACACGAGGTACGAGTGGAAGCAGAGTGACGCTGCTAGAAGCCAGTGTCTTGAACAATGACAAAGTTGAGGTAAAAACTCGAAGTGAGTGCTCAGATTAAATACAAAAGGCGCAAGTCATGGAACACGCCTGGCGACTCTCACTATCTCACGTTCTCGACCTATCATAAGAA
>JANYCU010000009.1 GCA_025360125.1 Armatimonadota bacterium
TGATCGTTTACTATCTGACATCTAAATGTTTGAACCTGAGGGCCAATACCCCCTTTGACAGATGTCCAACTTTACCCGTCCCCTACACACCGACCTCTTTTCAAAAAGAGGTAACTAATGCTCACCAAATCAAAAAGGTCGTTTTGTGCGCAAGACTTCACTCAATGAATTTTGGAGGAACATGGACACTGATAAGCTCCAGAAATGACAGTTTTATAGGGATCGGCTAAGCATGCCACGAGCGATTTGCCAACTCTGCCATCTGTTTTGCCAGGTCGCTGATCTTTACCTCGCGGTAATTCAGCAGGTGCGAGCGCATCGTGTCATTGAACAGCTCAGACCAATGGGGCGGAATCTTGTCCACTCCGTTAACGATTCCCCAAACCGAGCCAGCAGTGGCGCCGTTGCAGTCGGTATCGAATCCGGGCATGACCGCTCGCGTAATGGTCAGACCAAAGTCGTTTTCCCCCCACAAGAGCGCGATGGACACAAGCATGGCGTTCGAGATGGTGTGGCACCAACCGTGGGCCGTGGTCTCGTCCCACTTGGCGTGGACGATGCTTACGGCTTCGTCGTATGACTTCCCTTCTTTGTGAGCATTTAGGATGGAGTCGATGTCCTCTCGCAGACGGCAATTGGTCGGCACGTAAGAGAGTCCGATTTGGATGATCTTTCGGTAGTCGCTCTCAACGTAGGCGGCAGCCAGCATCGCGGCGACCCACATTTCGCCGTAGATCCCGTTTTTGATGTGACTGATTGAGGCGTCGCGCCAGGCACATTCGGCAGCTTGCAGGGGGTTGCCTGGATTGAGGTAGCCGAAAGCATCGGCGCGAATCTGGGCACCGATCCATTCTCGATAGGGGTTTCGGAAGGTCGCACTGTCCGGAGGGAGCACGCTGATGGTGAAGTTTCGGTAAGCGACGCGCTCAGCGGTGCACATCATGAAGAGCGGGAGGTTAGCGCACCAGTATTCGGCAACGTCGACGGGGCGGAAGTCTTCACCGTACTTTTTGACGATGTCGAATCCTGCGATGGTGTAGTTGATATCGTCGTCTTCGACCGCGCTGACGAGCTTGTCTCGCGTCCAATTCTCGGCCCATCCAAGTTCAGTTCGCTTGGATCGTCCGCGGATCAGAGCTCGCTCCACCATGTTCGGTTCCCGAACATAATCCGCGAGCGGCCAGTTGCCGGTCTCCTCGCACCACGCTTGGATTTCGGGTTTGCGCCACCCTTCGAATGGCTTGCCGAGCATGCATCCGCATATGCGTCCAAGGAGTCCGCCGTGCAGTCTTCTCAGTAATTCGGTACTGTTTCCTTCGAATTTCGGAATCTCAAATTGTTCGGATACCGAATGAATATCACCAAGATCAGACGGCTCCGAATACTCGTAATTCTTTCGAATGGGGCATCGCTGTACCTTTTCCAAAAGCTCTCCCACTTGGCGATGCCAGGCGACGCCCTTTGGCCCTTTCATTCCGGCGGCGATGAGGGAATGGAATTCAGGCTCTAAAAGCGAAATGTCGAATCCTTCTTCTTGGGCCTGACGAAGTTCGATTTCTGGTTCGGCAGCAGTGAGCCATACCTGCTTGTTCATCCACTGGGCGGTCAGTTCATCTTGGGTCATTGCGTTTCCGCGAGCTTACTTCAGTCCAGCTAGGATGGCGCTTACTTCCGCTTCAACCTTCGCATTGGCGCACGTGGCCCTCGGCTTACCTTCCTCGAAGTCCATCGCTTGCTGGATTCGTGCCTCTTTTGAGGGGTAGCCGTGCGGTTTGTTCTTGGCACCGCCGTGCTTCATTGCCTCCAGCGCCTCTACCGCCCCAACCGACGTCCCCATCTGCACCATTGACACATAATCGCATGCCAGTTCTGTGTCCCGAGTGAAGTCCCGCCCCTCTATTGCAGCAAAAGTAGTCGTGGCGAAAATGAGGATGATAAGCACAAGGACGATGATAGCCCCCACCCAAGAAAACTCAAGCCTTTGACTAATTCCAAGAAGGCAAAGAAGAACGATGGCAACGCGAGCCGTCCGCTTTGCAGTGATACTCGGGTCGCCGTCCAGGAGATCGAAGAACTTTTGATGGGTTAGCTCGTGCCCAATGAGCCAATCGATGGCTTCTTTGGATAGTTGGTCAAGCGACGCTTTCGAAATATACACAGTTTTTCGGGAGCAGAGAGCATTAACATTCTTGCCACTTGAGGTCTTCAGCGACATCCCCGACAGACGAAATCTGAGGACCAGTTCGCTGAACGAACCTTGCAGTTCAGACGTGAGTCCAGCATTATCCACCCATCCAATCATTGAATAGCGAATAAATGCACCCATGAACCATATCTGCAAGCAGAACATGGTGATGGGCATATTCTGCAGTTTCAATCCGGTTGCCCTGTGAATTGCAAACGCGACTATGTCTAGCCCAATCCCGATAAAGATGATTAATGGAGACAAGACAGGGAGCATCGGCTAACCATTCACCCGCGACCAGCCGGGGAGCAAATCCTCTCTGTTCATCCACTGGGCGATCAGTTCGTCTTGGGTCATCCTCTTGGGGAAAGCATACTCCGTTGAATCTAATCTCCCGGTTTGTTTTGCTGTTTCGATTCCTTTTAACGGATAAAACGCACCGACCTCTTTTCCAAAAAGAGGTAACTAGCTGGTCACCGCTTATAGATCCACTCGGCGATCGATTCGTCGTAAGTCATTGTCTAGTCAATTGACTCACTTGGACCTAATCTCCCGGTTTGCCAAGCGATTTTGAATTCAGATTTCAATAGATTTGGCGCGCCGACCTCTTTTCCCAAAAGAGGTAATTGTGACGTCATGAACTACAATTTGATTATAGTAGAATAATATCTACATATGGCAGACGGAAAACGGAAAAAGTAAGCGCGATATCTCAGGAACAACATGAGTTTCCCAGAGATTTTGCTTTGGCTGCGAATTCAAAACGATCAGCTTGGATATCGAATTAATCGTCAGCTTCCATTCGGCAACTACATATTGGATTTCTATTGTGCCGAGCTTCGCGTCGCGATAGAAGTTGACGGCGGCGACCATGCGTTTCGCGTCAAAAAGGACCGTGCGCGCGACGAGTGGTTGAAGAACGAAGGCATCATCGTTCACCGAGTTCCAGCCCGGCTAGTCCTTGCTGATTCCTTCGTTACGGCCGAATTACTCAAAGTCTTTCTAGACGATTTAAATGCCTCGAGAGCCTAGGTCTAGTTACCTCTTTTTGGAAAAGAGGTCGGTGAGCCAATTCCGTTGAGAAAAGTGGAAAATGCTTCGCGAACCGGGAGATTAGATTGAGACATCGTTAAAAGTCACTTGGCAATGACTTCTTTTGACTTCTTCGCAATTTTTTGAAGTGGCATAAAGCCAAGCAGGGTGACCGCAAGACCGAGAGCGATCAGGAAACTTCCAAGGTATGCGTTTCGGATCAAGCAACCCACGGTTCCTAAGCTCATACCGAAAGTCGTAGCCATAAACGAAATCAACACCCAAATCTTTCCGCTCACTGGAATCTCTTCCCTCTGAACCGTAGCAAAGAATATAGTCTTCATCATTGGCCCTACCATGAAGAAAAATGGGGCAGGTACAAAAGAAGTCCCGAAATTGCGCAGAAATACTAAATTGAGTCCGTAGCAGACGGGGCCAAGTATAACTGATACGGCAATTAGGCTTAGCAATTCAGTTTTGGTGAGCCTTCCTGGTTTCATGTTTCCTCACTATACCAATCCCCGACATTGGACTAAACTATCCAAATGCCTGAGTACCACCTCGCGCAGATCAATATCGCCCAGATGAAGGCGCCGCTTCACCACCCCTCAATGAAGTCGTTTCTGGATCAAATCGCCGAGATGAACGACCTCGCGGAGGCGAGCCCCGGCTTCGTCTGGCGGCTTAAAGACCAGTACGGCGACGCCACCAGCATTCGGCCATTTGGCAGCACCATCCTGGTCAACATGTCGGTCTGGGAGAGTCCCGAGCAACTGATGGATTACTCGTACAAGAGCGCCCACAAGGAGGTCATGCAGAATCGAAAGGAGTGGTTTGACCCGATGGAGGAAGCGCACCTGGCGATGTGGTGGGTTCCGGCGGGCTATGAACCCACGATCGAGGAGGCAAAGGCCAAACTCGAATACCTGTTTGCCCACGGCGAGACCGAGCGAGCCTTTACGTTCCGAAACGTGTTCCCGATTCCAACCCAATGAGCAACGTCGGCAACGCTTTCATCAATTCGGTGCGGTACATCCTCCTCGACCAAATCGATTGGGAAACTTATCCCTTCAACATTCCGGCGGTGGCGAAACTAACCCAGGTCAGCCTCAATCAGCCGATTACCATCTTCATCGGCGAGAATGGAACCGGGAAATCGACGATCATCGAGGGGCTGGCGGCGATGCTTGGCATCAATGCCGAGGGAGGCTCGAAGAATTTCAACTTCAAAACTGTTCAAACTCATTCAATCCTTCGAGAGCACATTGCTCCAAATCGAAATGAACTTCGCGAAGGATCATCCTATTTTCTTCGGGCTGAGACGATGTACAACGTCTTTACCGAAATGGCCTATCTCGACGATGTCGATGCCTCATATAGCAAATCGAATTACGACGGCGACGGGAATTTCTTGTCGGTCGACCCCCTGCGCTTCAGTGAAAAATATGGCAACAGCCGAATGCATCAGATGTCGCACGGCGAAAGCTTTTTCGAGCAGCTCTCCCGGTTCCGCAAGAACGGCCTTTACATCCTAGACGAGCCCGAGGCCGCCCTCAGTCCAAATCGCCAACTCGCGGCAGTAAAACTGCTCCATGACCTCGCGTTTCATCAGTCCTGCCAGATTTTCATGGCCACCCACTCGCCAATACTGCTTGCCATTCCGGGTGCCAAGATTTACCAGCTCAGCGGCGATGGAATTGAAGCGGTTGAATACGAAGATACCGAACTCTTTCGCACCTACTGGGCGTTTATGAAAAACCCAAAGTCGTTTATTGATCGTCTCTTTCGAGACTAGGCACCTTCTCGCTGCCTCCGCAGCCCGAATAGGATACAAATAGTCCAAGCGCTGGCCTCAGAATGAGTCAAATTTATGCTGTGGTGGCTTCGAGTCTAGCCTCCACAGCATAAGCGCTTACCGCTAGAAAGTTGCTCACAAACGTCAGGGCTTACGCTGATTGGGCTGCGGAGGCAGCAATTCCCCCCGGCGGAGCGTTATCTAAGACTAAACTGTACATAAATGTCGTTCATCATTCGTCTCGGAACGGTAGACGATGCAGCTGGCATTGCGAATGTCCAGGTTTCCACCTGGCGAGATGCCTACGCCACCATCATCGACCCCGAATTCCTCAGGAATTTTAGCCTCGAAGAAGCGACGAAGACCCAAATTGAACGCATCGAAACTGATGGTGCTTACCGACTCGTTGCGCTTATCGAGAGTCAAGTGGTTGGATACGCGGTCTCGAATGTGAAGAAGGATGAGCCGTTCACCAACGACTGGTTCATGTTCGCCCTCTACGTCCTTCCCAAGTGCCAAGGTCTCGGAATAGGCAAGGCGCTGATTAGCGGCACCATCGCCAAAGGACGCAAACGCGGATTTAGTCGCCTGGTCTTTGGGGTGTTCAGTGAGAACGAACCTTCCAAGGAGTTCTATCGACGCCAAGGCGCCCAATTCGTCGAGCGCCTTGACTTCGGAGTCGGCGGGAAGGTCTACCCTACGGATTATTGTCAGATTTTGATCCACTGACAAATTTACTCCCACGGTTCGCCTGACCAGTACCAAAAAAAATTCAATGGTTCAGGCTCACCGATCCCTCTTAAGAAAAAAGGGATATCTCCGCTCTGGACTAATTAAGTGTTTGGTTCCCGATGACAAAGAAAATCGCATCGACAATTCTAAGTCACAGTGAAACAAATTACTCTTGGGAACTTCGTTCCTCCAGTTCGCCTGACCAGTACCGATAAAGAGTTCAACGGTTCAGGCTCACCGATCCCTCTTAAGAAAAAAAGGGATATCTCCGCTGTGGACTAATTAAGTGTTTGGGTCCCGATGACAAAGAAAATCGCATCGACAATTCTAAGTCACAGTGAAACAAATTACTCTTGGGAACTTCGTTCCTCCTGTTCGCCTGACCAGTACCGATTAAAAGTTCAACGGTTCAGGCTCACCGATCCCTCTTAAGAAAAAAAGGGATATCTCGCAAGGGACAGATTGACAAAAAACTGAAACCTACTTTATGCTTTGGAAATAGATGGCAACAAAGAAGAAGAAGCTGGCAAATCATTTGCGAAACCACATGACTTTGCCGGAAGTTTTGCTATGGAATCAAATCAAAAGCAGTCAGACGAGTTACGATTTCAATCGACAATTTTGTCTAGGTCCGTATATCGCCGACTTCTATTGTCGTGAAATTAGACTCGTCGTCGAAGTCGATGGACTCGTTCACGAATTGAAGGCTAAAGCAGATGCCAAACGCGATAATTGGCTGGCAACACACAGAATCGCAGTACTTCGCATTCCCGCTAAATCAATCCTTAAGAATCCATATTCTGCGGCACAAAGAATCAAGGAACGATTAGTCGAATTAGAAGCCTCGAAGAATCCGGAGCGAGATACCTCTTTTTGAAAGAGAGGTCGGTATGTAGGGGACGGGTAAAGTTGGACATCTGTCAAAGGGGGTATTGGCCCTCAGGTTCAAACATTTAGATGTCAGATAGTAAACGATCATTTCGTCATCATTCAGCCGAGTTTAAAGCCCAAGTAGTCCTTGAGTTGGTCAGGGGGGATATCTCGCTCGGAGAAGCTTCTCGCCGGTATGAGATTAAGGACTCCATGCTTTCACGATGGAAGAAGGAATTCCTGTACAGAGCTCCCATGGTCTTCGGTCAAATTAACAAAGTAGAGACTGAGCAACGGCTTTCGGATTTGGAAGTTCTTTTCAAGGAGCAGTCTCTTGAATTGGCCATCTTAAAAAAGGCAGTACATCGCTCACCAAAGACCAGCGGAGATGCCTCGTGAGAGAGTTCTGCCCCGAGTTTGGCATTTCGGCTCTGTGCCGTGTGCTTGAAGTGCCAAGAAGTTCGGCGAACTACAGGGCGAAGGAAAAGCGGCCCATCGACGTTTCTGAGCTTAAGGCTACGGTCAAGGAGCTTCGCGCCGAGCACCGGAATTACGGCGTTAAACGCATGTATAAACTGCTCGGATATAAGGGCATTGCCGCATCCCGCTCAGAAGTCCACCAAGCGTTCAATGAACTTGGAATCCTTAAGAAAGCTCCTCGTAGAACGGTGCGCACGACCGACTCGAACCACGGATACAAACGGTGGGAAAACCTCATGCTTAATTTGGTCGTTACCCATCCAGATGAAGTTTGGGTTGCAGATGTCACCGGGATCTACCTGAACAGCCGTTGGGTCTACCTAGCTCTTCTCATGGACGTTTACACGCGGTTCATCGTCGGGTGGGGCGTGAGCAACTATAACGATTCAAACCTCACGCTGGCGGCGCTCACAAGGGGATTCGCTCTCGGACGCTCACCAGAGATGCATCACAGCGACCAAGGCTCGACGTATGCCTCCACAGAATACATCAGGATCTTGGGAGCTAGGGGAATCCAGGTTAGCATGGCTTCCGTTGGCGAACCCAGAGAAAATGGATATGCCGAAAGGCTCAACCGAACAGTCAAGGAAGAAGAAGCCAGAACAGCCGCTTACTTCACTGTCTCCGACGTCCAAAACGGAATCTGCGAATACGTTGAGTACTATAACCAAACACGGCTGCACACATCACTGAAATACAAAACACCATTCGATGCTTTTCAACAATTCTGGGAGAAGGAAAAAAATTCGTAAGACCTCTCTCATCTCGTCAAAAACTGTCCAAAATTCCCCGTCCCCTACAGTAAGCGAGGCACGAGTGAACCGGGAGAGTAGATTATTCTCCGACCAATTTATCCCTCCACAAACTTCTGCAGGGCGTCGAGCTTGCGGTCCCATGCTTTTGCCCTCGCCGACAACCAGCCCGCGGCTTCATCGAGAACCTCTAAGCGAAGCGAACGAATGATTTCGCGTCCCTTTGCCGTGCTCGTAACCAGGCCAACATTCTCCAACACAACCAAGTGTTTGGTCGCGGCTTGGCGAGTCATGCCAAGCCCCTCCACCAATTTCATCGTCGTCATCGGGCCCAGATCGCCCAACCGCTCAACCATGGTCATTCGAGCTGGGTCACCAAGGGCTTGATAGATGTCGCAGCGAAGGGTGCTCATTTTGAATCTGTCACATAGGCCTTGATGAGGTCCATGCAAATCGTCCAACCTTGCTTGTTTAGCCCAAGCGAAGTCGCCCGTCGGGATTCTGGAATGGCGTCAAATCCCATCTCTTTGACGACCAATTCGGTTCCACCCTCAATCTCTTTCAAGTGAAATTCTACGGTAGTAGTTTCGCTTTCGGGATATTGGTCCCAGTTGCAACCCTCGACTTGGCCCGGGTGCCACTTCCATGCAAACAGATTTGGCTCCTCACGGGCAACCACCTTTAGCGAGCCACTCTTCTTGCCAAATTGGAAAGTCGATAGTGAGCCCACGGAAAGGTCGCCATCAATCGATGTGACAAACCATCCGCACAAGCCCTCAACGGTTGCGATTGCACGCCAAACCTTGTCGATTGGAACCATGAACGTTCGTTCGCGAAAGATATCAAACGGAAGCTTTGGCTGGCGCTCGTCGTTTTCCACCAGCTTGGTGATTTTTGGAAGTTCGGCATCCCATCCGCCCGAATTGGCATTGAACGCGCTCAATCGACGGGATTCTGGTAGGTTGGCAAAACCGCTCTCGACCATCGTCAGCTTAGTACCTTCACTAACGGATTCAAGCGTAAACTTCACTGTCGTCATTTCGGATGCCGGATATTTGTCGATCGGGCAGTCTTCTCCGGGGTGCCATTGGTAAGCAAATTCGATCTTTGGGTTCATCGTGCTGACAAGGGCAAAGCACTCACCATACGGACCGAAGTCCAGGGTCAACTTCTCCCCTTCGGCAAATCTGCCCTTTACTCCGTAGCTGAACCATCCAGTCCAGCCTTCGGCGGTTGTTAGCGCGTTCCAAACCTTGTCGACCGATGCGCGTAGCATCATTTCACATCGAATTTCGTTTTCCGTAATTGTGGCCATATATGCAACCTATTAGATGCATTATACAAGAAGACTTTCATTTATGCAACTAATTTGTTGCATAAATTCATTACAGTTACTGACGACCGATTAATGCCATCGTAAGATGAAAGAGAGGCGTCAAGATTGCAAAGAAAGCCGCCGAGGCAATAATGGCATAAACGATGACGCGGAAAACCTGGTCAATGACTGGCAAATCCTTCCACTTAACAAACTTGGAATTGCCGGGCGTAATAACCCTGAGGCCATATCGAGTTCGTCCCTGAAGAACCTTAACTGGCCGGGGGCGAAAACACTTGTCGCAGTGACTATGATTGCAAGGAGTTCCGCAATCTGGGCAGAGCCAAGGTGATTCAGTTCCTTCCTTAACCGAGCTGTCCATAGGCCTATTATACAAATAGGAGTTCGCGATTATTCTGTTGCATGTTTGTGTATCAACCGAGAAATCTCTGCCCTTACAATCAACTCGTCACTTATTGACGTCACGTTAAACAGAAGTACCAAAAGAGCGAATTGGCGTGGAAGTCCCCAAATTCCAATTGGTCCGTGCCACATGCTTAAAATCGACGTCGCCGGATTGTGGATCGGCATCTCGAAGGGTTGCGGCGCGAAGCAGTTGTCGCACGTTATGAGTTGACTCAGAGTGCCGCAATAAGGGCAAAACCAGGGTCCACTTCTAGACAGTGATGCAGAAGCAGTCACAAGCCCATTATACGGAGGTCCAGCAAGATTTAAATTACTTTCGTCACCATCGTTGCCAAAGTGACAGAATAGAAACGTGATCGTAGGCCTCGTTTACCTATCAAATTCTGCGCCAACCGTTGTGCGATCCGAGTTCATTTATGAATCGGCACCCTTCCCTTCTTGCCACGCATCAACGATCTGCGAGACCCGAAAGGGCGAGTTCTTAGCTGCGTGGTTTGGCGGAACTGCAGAGAGCAACCCGGACGTGGCAATCTATACCGCCAGACTCAAAGACGGTAAATGGTCGCCCCCTCGAGAAACCGCGAAAGGCCTTGATGACCAACACCACCGACTTCCCTGCTACAATCCCGTCCTCTTTCAGCCATCAAAAGGACCTTTGATGCTGTTTTACAAAGTCGGCAAAGGACCACAAACGTGGTGGGGGATGCTGATGACCTCGAAAGACCACGGAAACACATGGTCGGAGTCAACCAGACTTCCAGTGGGCATTTTTGGGCCGATTAAGAACAAGCCGTTTGAGTTGCCGGACCACACGCTTCTTTGCCCATCAAGCACTGAGGTTGATGGCTGGCGGGTGCATTTTGAGTTCACGAAGGATTTTGGGAAGACCTGGACCCGCACTGAGCCGATCAACGACGGGAAGCAAATTGGCGCGATCCAACCATCGATCCTTCGACTCAAGGACAAATCGCTGAGGGCGGTTGGTCGGACTCAGCAGGGTTTTGTTTTTGCTGCTGACTCTCGCGATCAAGGCAAGACATGGTCTCCGATGACGCTTACCAAGGTTCGAAATCCCAATTCCGGACTTGACGCCATCACTTTGCGTGACGGGCGGCACGTGATGATCGATAACGGCACGCCGACAGGTCGAACTCCGCTCAATGTGTTTGTGTCGAATGAAGGAAGCACTTGGAACGATGTCCTTACGCTGGAATCCGAACCTGGCGAGTACTCCTATCCGTCAGTTATCCAAGCGCAGGACGGCACCGTCCACTTCGTCTACACGTGGCGTCGCCAGCGGATAAAGCACGTTGTGCTAAGGTTCTGAATAGTCAGGTAAGCCTCGCCAATTAAGTCTGATCCGATCCCTCGGTCATCGTTTTTGCGGATTAGCGAGGCATCGGATTATCAGCTCCCTCAGTGCCCATGTTCGCTAATCCATCGCTCGGCGTCGATGGCGGCCATGCAGCCCGTCCCTGCCGCGGTGACGGCTTGGCGATAGATGCTATCCGCTACGTCTCCTGAAGCAAAAACGCCCGGAACGTTCGTCGCGGTTGTACCTGGCTGAACCTTGAGATACCCAACGTCATCCATGTCGAGGATCCCTTTAAACATTTCAGAGTTTGGCTTGTGGCCGATGGCGATAAAGACTCCATCGAGTGGTAAGTGCGAAACTTCACCAGAAATAACATCCTTCAAACGAACTCCAGTTACTTTTTTAAAGGGATCAAGGTCGCCCACGATCTCTTCCAAAACCATGTTCGTCATAACCTCAATCTTGTCGTTCGAAAGAACTCGATCCTGCATGATTTTCGAAGCTCGAAACTCTTCACGACGGTGAACCAAATAGACTTTGGATGCGTGCTTGGTCAGATAGTGGGCTTCTTCCATCGCGGTGTCGCCCCCGCCAAAAACCGCGACAACTTTTCCACGGAAGAAGAACCCGTCGCATGTAGCGCAAGCTGAAACTCCGTGTCCACCGAACGTAACTTCTGATTCCAGTCCCAGCCACTTTGCGCTGGCACCAGTCGAAATCACGATCGCTTTAGCCTGATACTCCTTGTCGTCGGCCCAAACTTTGAATGGGTGAGACGTAAAGTCAACCTTCGAGATGTTCTCATAAACAACCTCAGTGCCAAAGCGCTCGGCCTGCTTTCGAAAAAGCTCCATCATGTCGGGCCCCATGATTCCGTCGGGAAATCCTGGGTAATTTTCGACATCGGTCGTGATCGTCAACTGTCCGCCCGGCTGATACCCGGCGAACACCATCGGTTTTAAGTCAGCCCGCGCTGCGTAAAGAGCGGCAGTATAGCCAGCTGGACCGGAACCAATGATGATGACGTCTTGAATCATATAGCCTCAGATGGTACCTTCCATCCTCTATTTTCGTGGTTCATTCTCGTTACCTTCTACGTCTATAAATGCTAGAGATGTCCGAAGATATCCAAGAAAGATCCGCCCCCACCATTTATGACCACTTGGCCGTCCTTTTGGACCAACTAAGTGGCGTTGCCTGGCAAAAACTTGGGCTGCAACCCGACATGGTCACTGGCAAAATCGAACCAGACCTTAGTCAAGCAAGAGTCGCTATCGACGTCGTGGCCTACATTGCTTCGCAGCTCGAATCCCAGCTCGACGAGGAAGATAGGAAACACATCCACTCTCTTGTTCGTGACCTCAAAGTCAATTACGTTCAAAAGCAAGGGGCCAACTAAGGTTGACCACCCGAATTAACGCAAAACTGCGAGAGCTGCTTTCCATGATTCTCGACCTTCGAGGAGTGAGTTTTCAGTTGACTGAGGACATTCATGAAGTCAACCAAACCCAAACAAAGTTGATCTCGTTCGAACTCAAATTCGTGGAAATGGTTGAGTTAATGGAGGAAGCTCAGCGATACGGAATTTCAAGTGGATGCAATTCGCGCTACTTCTCTCTGAAGCAAACGTTGAGTGACTCTTATCATGACTTGCGGCCATTCCTTTTGGCCTATGTCCGGCTCGATATTGAAGACGAGCGAATAGGACTTCGGACCCTCGGTCACGGGACCGATGCATTTGAAGCTATTTGGGCCTTTGGGAACCTTCAAGAATTTGTTGAAGTGCATGATGTTTTTTTTCGAGATCGCGTAGCCCGAGCACTGGATGCAATCAAAGACTATACTGATCACCTGCATTGCCTGCTTGAGACACGAGTATGATTACCGATTGGCGCGACGTTGACCTAAATAAAGTTCTCGAATTGTGGAATTCGTTCTATCCCGAGCAGTATCACATCGACCTCGAAGTCTTGCGAATTAACACCATCGACAGCCCGACTTTTGATTGGGGTGCCTCCCTGCTTGATCTGGATTTCGAAAACATGCTCCGGGCATTTGTGATCATCAAGCGAGCACCGTGTAAGTTTCACAAAGTTGCCGACTCAGACGCTATGCATCTCAGCGGACTGGCTTTCACTGATCCCCTTCAAATGGTTGATGTCTTCAGTGAATCAAAGCGGGTCATGCGTGAACGCGGTGCGTCGTCGGTCCTGTTTGGCATGGATTCTCGGCATTTTTGGCCCGGTGTTCCGGTTGACAAGCCTCGCCTGAATGACTTTCTTATGATTGAAGGATTTTCGCTTGGCGGTGAATACTTTGATCTCGAAAGCGACATTTCTGATTACCAGCCGCCTCGAGAACTGCCGACCGAAGGGGTCGAATTTCGGGTTGTGACCGAGGACGACCATGCCATGTTGGTCAAGTTTTTTGACCGCGAGTTTCCGGGCAGATGGCGATACGATATTCTCACCAAAATCGAGAAGGAAGGTTCGCATCGGGGCGTGGTAGGTCTCTTTCATAGCGACGCCATTCATGGCTTCGCTTCGATTCAAGACTCACAAACCAAATACCCAATCGCTGGTGCCGTTTGGCGAAAGAGCCTCGGTCCAAATTGGGGCAGCTTGGGACCAATAGGCGTCAGTCAAAAAGTTCGTGGGCATGGTTGGGGTGGAGCGTTGCTGTCGGCTGGCCTGCTGGAATTAAAGTCTCGAAACGTCAAGAACTGCATCATTGATTGGACAACTCTTGAAGATTTTTATGGCAAGCATGGGTTCCAAAAGTCCCGCATTTATCGAGCTGGCAAGCTGATTCTGTAAGTTTTGGAGCGATTTGAATCAACAATTCGTATAACATTGTTGAATCATGTCAGTTATCGCAATCGCCAGCTTTCTCTATCTTCAATCACCAATCACACTGATCTATCAACCAGCTATCGGCTCCTCATACAAGTCCGAAATGAATGTTGAGCAATCTGGGCCAATGGGAGATTCATCCACGTCAATGAAGTCGTTGGTCAAAGTGCTCAGCTTCACCGATGGCTACTACAAGCTTCAAACAACGACATCCGATGTAAAGATCACGGGTGGGCCAGGCGATACTTCTGAGATTGCGAAGTCAATGGAAAAGGAAAACACCTCTTACGTTGACAAGAATTTCAAGTTCAAGATCGAAACAAAGGATGCGGCCGCGGACCCAAAAAGCAAAGAAATGCTGAATGGCCTTACTCAGGCTTTTTCGGGAATTACTTATCCGACCAAGCCAATAGAGATAGGTGACAAGTGGAACAATTCGATCGACCTGGGCGCGCTGTTAAAGGGGACGATTCCTGACCCAAGTGCGAAGGTCGAAGGTAAAGTGAACTTGGTTTATAAGCTGCAGAAGGTAGATGCGACTTCGGTAACCATCGAAACCACCATGAGCGGAACGATCAACATTGAATTCTCGGGTCAAACTATTACGATGAAAATTAGTGGTGGCGGTACGTCAGGCATGGAACGCGCTACGGGTACTCCGCTTAACTCCAATTCCAAGGTTACGATGGATATGGAAGTTGCTGGACAGACCATGGCCATCACTCAAAAGATCACCATTAAGCGAATTTGAGCTTGCGATTTGACACCCTGAATTCAAATTTAGGGTGTCACAGGTGTTTCCCAAAAGACCCGAATCCATCGTTCGCCCAAGCTAATTCTTTTAGTTTTTGAAGCGATTTGAACTTACAAATCGTATAACCTTGTTGAATCATGCCAATTATTGCAATTGCCACCGTGCTTGTACCGCAAGCAGCTATCACTTTGATGTTCCAGCCAAAAGTTGGAACTTCCTATAAACAAGCTACGTCCATGCAGCAAACCGGTCAAATGGGTAACTCGGGAATGTCGATGACGACAAACACGAAGGTCCTGAGCTTTGAGAAGGGGTTTTATAAACTAGAAAACACGCCTTCAAACGTCAAAATGACCGGAGCGATGTCGAGCGGAAATGCAGGCAAGACAATGGAGAAGCCATCCATCATGTACATGGATCAGCACTTTAAGCCAAAGCTTGCTGGAAATGGTTCCGCCGGGATGGCTCAGATGATGAGCGGTATGAACAACGCCTATGCGGGCATTACATTTCCGTCGAAGCCGATTAAGATTGGCGAAACGTGGACCAACTCGATCGACATGGGCCAAGCCATGGGTGCCGCCGCAAAGGCAGCTCCTGGAATGAAATCTTCCGGGAAAATGAACATGACCTACAAGTTGCTCAAAGTCGAAGGCAATTCGGTACTGATCGGCCTCAACATCAGTGGTTCGGTCAACATGAGCATGGCCGGAGCACAAGGCCAGCCTGGCGGTGCATCTGGATTCAAGATGTCGATGACATTTAGTGGCACTGGAACTTCGAGTATCGAAAAAAATACGGGAATTCCAATTGGCTCCAACACCAAAATGACGATAAAGTCAAATTTTGGCGGAAAGGACATGACGATGAGCCAAGTCATGACATCAAAACGAGCATAATTCTCACATGTTGGCAATCGAAGGGCTCGCCTTGGGACTACTTAGTGGTCTCATCGCGAGCCTTATTCGTTACCGAAACATCAGATTAGCGACGAGAATTTCTGTCGCCTTGGGCATCGTTTTCCTGCTCTATATATTTTCATTCTTATTGCGGGCAAAATCGGCTCAGGGTGATGACGCCCAAATGGCGTTTGTGACTGTGACGTTTTTCGGCATTATTGGCACCGGAATACTGGCCGCACTGGCGTTGGCTTTTGGTGCCCTTCAAGGAATGATCAATGGTCAAACGGCCTGGAAGAACGCCATCACATTATTGCTGGACATCACATTGATGCTCATTTGCTCGATCCTGGTTCAAACCTTCATAATTAGTTCAATCAGGCTATTCGACGTGCAGGGACTTCGCGATTCGAAAGCCGAAAGTGAACGAAAAATTCAGGCTCTGCATAATCAGATGCCCCCACCGTATAGCATCATGGATCTCAATTCACTACGATCTTATATCTACCAAATAGATCATGAAATTGCTCGTCCGGGACCTCCGGTTTCACCAATCGTAACCACCAACTTAAAGGCGATCGACGAAATAGAGCGATCGATTACGAAAGAACCCGACGTTGCCTCGTACACTCGAGATTCCGAGCGTCGAGTAAGATTTCACCTGATGCTTGGCCTAGGGTGGCTTGTTTCCGCCTTTGCTTATCCTATTTTCCTCAAACGTCGAGATCGAGCAAATGGGTCAGCAAGATTGATTCCACCCGTTTCTCTGTAAGCGAACGTTCGTCGAATGGAAAATGGTCTCGCTCATTGAGCTTTACGCATACCGATACGAGGCCTTGCCGCTCATCGTTTGTTGCGACAAAGCATAGCGGAAGGCCAGAATCAATATGCCACTCCAATAGTGGATCTACGAGTTCACCAAGCTTCGCGTGAAAGCGCTCGGTTCCCTCTTCGCTCAGTGCCAGATCGCCGAAGTCAAAAATCGCCATTGATTTCGGCTCGGATTTCAGTTCATTGAGCAGGGCAGGAATGTTGACATCCGAAAATGTTGCCATCCGTTCGGGCCGAAAACCCGATAACTTGGCCAAACCGCGATTCGATAGCGACCGAGCAAATATCCGCCACGGATATCCCACCGCAAGGGCCCGATTCGGCACTGGAATACGATGACCTTGCCCCCATGGCCAACATAAGTTGATCGGCGCAACTCCGAGGTCAATCCGACGAGCATTAAACTCTTGCTCTGCGAGCAAATTCACTGAGTCGTCGATGAACCTTCGAATCTCCTTTTCCCCATCACCTTCGGGCGCCGAAGCATCAATACCCTTCTCAATTAGTTCAGAAGGTCGGCTCGTTCGAATTTCCAGAGTCCTTTCGCTTACGAGGGCATGATCGAATCCTTCGCCAAATACCACAGTCAAATTTTTCGTATTGAGGCGCGCCATTTGCTGGCGAATCTGGTTCGACTCCAGCTTGGTTGGGAGAGCGGGAGGCATGGCCACGGAATTTCCCGCAAGCGACACCAAGGAGACATGAAACTGGAGTGAACCGTCGGGAGGATTCATTCCTAGGGCAGCTACGGTGAGCGGACCTTGGTTCAGATGGAGGTTCGAATGCCCCAATAGAGCTGATCCAAAGAACTCGTCCGGCTCCAATTGAAATTGAAAGGTCTTGGTTCGAGCCGCAATCGATTCAAATGCCGGAGGCAAGATGCCTTCCGCGTCAGTGAGGAGCCGCGGCAGGACGAGAATAGCCATTACTCGTCGAAGAGATGACCTTGGCCAGCGGTAACCGTCGCCATTTCGCCCACGTGCGGCGGGTCATCAAAGGCGTGCTTCTTGAGTCCATCAGGGATCTCAAGCGGATATTTACCCGTAAAGCAGGCGGTGCAAAATCCTTCTGTTTTGCCATCGACGGCTTTCTGCGCACCCTCGACGCTCAGGTAACCAAGCGAGGTGCATCCAATGTATTCGGCTAGCTCGGGAATCGTCATGCGGGCAGCCGCAAGCTCCCCTTTTGATGCCATGTCGATGCCGTAAAAGCACGGGTAGACAATTGGCGGGGCCGTAATTCGCACGTGAACCTCAAGCGCACCCGAGTCAAACATCATCTTGACGAGTTGCTTGGTGGTCGTTCCGCGAACGATCGAGTCGTCGACGAGAATGAGACGCTTGCCCCGGATATGGTCTTCGAGCGGAGTCAATTTCATGCGAACGCCGATTTCGCGCATCCGTTGGTCGGGCTGGATAAATGTCCGATGGATGTACCGACTCTTGGTCATGCCCTCGCGAAAGGGGATACCGCTTTCCTTGGCGTAGCCAAGAGCAGCGGGAATGCCGCTGTCGGGCACTGGGACCACGATATCTGCTTCAACCGGATGCTCTTGGGCCAACTTTTCGCCCATTCTCAATCGAGCACTGTAAAGGCCCGTTCCAAACATTCGTGAATCGGGGCGGGCGAAGTAAATAAATTCAAACAGGCACATCGCCTCGCGAGGTGACTCAATACCTTGCTCGACCCTCATTCCATCTCGGGTGACCACGACAATCTCGCCTGGCTTTAGGTCCTGATCGACAACTGCTCCGACGGGGCCAAAGGCGCATGACTCGGATGCAATCATGTATCCCTTTTCGCCAAGCCGGCCAATCGAGAGGGGACGAATTCCTAACGGATCGCGGAAACCGATGAGCATGTTTGGGGTCAATACTACGACCGAAAAGGCACCCTTACAAAGTCGCAAAACCTCTCGAACGGCCTCAACGGGTCCATTTTTCAGGTTGTTGACGATGATTCGAGCGAGGACTTCGGAGTCTGACGTCGAGTCAAAGTGCTCGCCTTCGGCTTGCATTTTGAGTCGCAACTCGACGGCGTTGATGAGGTTTCCGTTATGAGCGACGGCAATCTCGCCCACCAAACTTTGGCAGTAGATGGGTTGGGCATTCCGCAGAACGCTGGAGCCAGTCGTGCTGTATCGGTTGTGGCCAACCGCCATATCGCCTTTCAGACTCTCTAAAATTTCGGGGGTGAATATCTGGTTGACCAGCCCCATGTCTTTGTGCATTCGCACTTTTTCGCCGTCACTGACCGCAATGCCAGCTGACTCTTGACCGCGATGTTGAAGGGCAAAAAGGCCAAAAAAGGTGGTGTTGGCTACTTCCTCGCCGGGGGTAAAGACTCCGACAACGCCACATTCCTCTTTGATGGCATCTCCTAGCAGTTCGCGGTGATCCATGGATATGTTAAGGATACCGGACTAACTGGGGGTGGCCTGCCTAGTTTTGGGGCCCATTCGTTGGAATGTACTGATTAAGCAAAAAAGGCGGTAGCAAATGTTGCTACCGCCTTATTGATTCAAAAATGAATGTTTAAACGTTGTAGGATGCTTTCTTCATCCAAGCTTTTGGAATCGGCTTGAGACCACAAATAACTCGAGCGAACTCTGGGCTCTTCAAGACGCTGGTTGCAATGACCAACTTGACTGAGTTGCCACCAGGAACCTTGACGCGGACAGCCTGAAGGTTGGCGTGCTGGATTCGGTTCTTGTGGGGAGCTTTGTACTTCCAACCTTGCGAGTGGCGGTTCCGAATGAACTTCGCCGTTGTATTCCCTTTCTTTCCACTCACTTGACAGATCTTAGCCATGACTTCAACTCCGCCGAACTGGATCGGCGCGAATGAATAAGATACCACAGGATTGATTAGCTTTGCAACGGGTCTTGTCGCTGCTGGTATTCCAACCACTTTTCGGAACTCCATTTTGAGTTGCGGAGCACCGCCCAAACAGTCAGGGCTGCAACGAGTTCGGCGACGAGGAAATATGCGTCGGTTGGGCTCTCAAACATGCTGTTCATGAAAAATTGGCAGGCAAACCAGATAGCTACCGCCACTAACGACGGTCGAAATGCCTTTTCAAAAAGCAAGGGCAGGAAAATGCTGACCGTAAGTCTCACAAGAAGTTCAGTTATGCCATAAGTAACCGAAGAAACCCTTAGCAAATGATGTGGCAGATGCCGTCCATTGAACACTAGGCTAGATGCGAGCATGACTTCAGTTCCAAGGCGAGCAATAAGTAGTAGGGTGATGAAACCGAACCTTGAGGTTTGCTGGTTCTGAGTCAATGAAAGAATGGCTATCCAAGCAAATGCGGCAATTCGAATAGCACCATATCCGTAAATGAAAAACCAACTTTGCAGTGAATACGAATAAACCTTGCCCTTGTAATAAGACTCAAATAAATTATCGTCTAAAGTCAAGTTTGTGATGCTCTTTAGCTGAATTATGGCCGCAAGAATCAACATTGCCGCCGGCACCACGGCGATCCAGACTGCGGCTGTGTTAGCGTTCGCAAACGCACGGGAACAGGCGAGACGGGCAAAGCTTCCGCCGTAAAGGTAAAAGGGCAATACAAAGACCGTCAGATAGGACAAGAATTCGCTCCAACGCAACAGACTCAGGTGCATGCTTTGGGCCACGTGACCAAAGTTTGATACGGCGCTAACAATTGGCGGAGCTAAGACAATCCCGATCAACAGGACAAAGTGCCACCAAGCCAGGGGTCGAACGACTTCGTCCGTGTGAGCGTCTCTTGTGGGGATTCGATAAACCATTGGCTAGCTCTCGATTTGAAGTGCACGCCGCTCTCGGTTGTGCTGAAAATAATTAACAATCCAAATAAATGTTCCGCCCCCAATAAGGCCCATCGCAACTGATTCTGCCCGAGTCAAATACATGAAAAATTGGACCAGAAAAAATGCGCCCAGAAAGACTGTGAACGCCTTGATTGAGCTTCTTCCGCGGTGCAAGAGTCCTATCAAGACAATTGCCTTTCCCGCTTCAAGGACTATAGTAAGAATTGGAGAAATCATCTGAAGCAGTTGGCCAGAAGGCAACTCCTTCGTTGAAATCGTAAAGGACACAAATTGGATTACTTGAACGAATATTGGTATTCCTGCTGCGAGGAGTACGAATTTGACTCGATCGGCATAATCGGAAGCATTGGCAAAGATTAGGAGCGCGACCAACCCGCTGGGCACCGATACAAATATTGCAGCGAGACTCATTGTTCGAGCTTCTGTAGAATCATATTGAAAAGATGGCAGTTGAATACCGATTTTGTTCCCCATGTGAAGGTTGAACAGTACTTGCGACACAAGTAAAAGTACGATAGGCAAAATTGCCAGAACAATTGAAATTCCGTCTGACTTCCGGGAAATACGCTTGACCATTTCTCGGTAGCTGAGCGATCCTTTCCAGAATATCGGCATGCACATGATCAAAACACCCAACACAACGGATGGCCCCATGATCAGCAACAGATTTGGTCGATTTGCCGACGCAGGAATATCGAAGAACATAAAGGTCAGAGCCCAAATTATCATCGGACCCTTCATGAGGAAAAGAGTCAACCAGAGATTCCATTGCTCGCGAATCGCTGCCTTGTCCATACCGCCATTCTATCACGGTTCTCCTCACTTCCTTGCTACTCCGCAACTTCGCTTCTTAGCTCTGTTGCTACAAACTGCCAACAGCGAACTGCTAAACTGAATCAATGACTGACTCCATGCTCCGAACGCCGCTGTTCGATGCCCACCTTGCTCTCAACGCTCGAATGGTTCCTTTTGCTGGCTACGAGATGCCCGTGCAGTACACGAGCATCCTTGTCGAATCCAAGGCCGTTCGGGAAGGCGCAGGAATGTTCGACGTCTCGCACATGGCCAGGCTGAGATTCAAAGGCGAAAAAGTCATCGAATTCCTCGAGTGGATCACCTCAAACGACGTGGCTAAGCTCGAAGACGGCCACGGTCAATATTCCCTGCTCCCCAACGCCACGGGCGGGTGCGTCGACGATATCATCGTCTACCGAATCACGGCGACTGAGTTCGCCATGGTCGTAAACGCCAGCAACCACGCCAAAGACGTGGCTTGGATCAAGAGCCAAAATATCCTCGGAGTCGAAATCACCGATGAGACCGACGACACGGCAATGATCGCCGTCCAGGGCCCAACTGCCCGTTCAATCGTCGCCAAAATGTCGGATAACCCTGAAGCCATCAACTCAGTCGGCCTTTTCGGAATTGTGAACTGCAACGTCGCCGGAATCCCGTGCTTTGCGCCATGCTCGGGCTACACCGGAGAAGACGGATTCGAACTTATCTGCCCAGCCAACCAAGCCGAAGCGCTTTGGAATGCCCTTCTCGCCAACGGCGTCGCGGCCTGCGGACTTGGTTCTCGTGATACGCTTCGCGTAGAAGCCGGACTTCCCCTTTATGGCCATGAGCTTGAAGACGATCTATCTCCAATTGCGGCTGGCCTCGGCTGGGTCGTCAGCAAAACAAAGCAATTCATTGGTTCGGACATCATTAATGCCGCTCGCGATAATGGAACTGCCACCAAACTGCAGGGAATCCGATTGAACACGAAGCGGCTTATCGCCCCGGGCATGAAAATTTATGTTGGCGGCGAGGAAGTCGGCGAGGTTTCGAGCGGAGTTGTTTCTCCGTTACTCGACACCGGACTTGCATTTGGATTCATTCGATCGGACATCAAGCTTGGCACCGAATGTGAAATCGACGTTCGTGGCAAGCGAGAAGCCGGAATGGTTGTCAGCAAGCGGTTCTTTAAGCGAGCCTAATCCTCGACCTCAGCCTGGGCGACAACGTCTCGAAATTTTTGCCGCTTCTCTTCGTCTTTTTTCTTGAGGCGGGTGAAATAGTAAAATCCGCCCCACATCACCGACAGGAACAGAACTCCGGCCGCGGTGATGATCACATACAAGTTTTTAAAGTCGACACTTTCGTTGAGCATGGGCTACATTGCCAGTTTAACCGCCCTAAATCCCAAATCAACCAGAATTGAATTCACTTGTCGGGCAATTACGGCACGACCTATGCATTCCAACCCATTATGGGTACCTGGTTGTTCGCGGCTTTGATGGCTTCCAACTCACGCAAAGTCGTGTGGCACTCTGACTTCAGCAGCCTTCCCCTTTCGAAGCGGCGTGCCTACGGCAGACTCATCAAGACAACCTTTACTTGCCAAGACGCCACGATTAAGAAGCTTAAGCCAATTCAATTTCTTAACCAAAACCATGAGGTCACGCAAGAAACTCCGGTGTACGCTCTCACTCTCAACGGAGGCCAAGGTGCCAGCGTAGTCATCTACTTCACTCGAAAACTAGGGCAGAGCCTTGAACGCTTCGAATATCGCCACCACCCCGCCGATCGACCGCAAAAAGGATCCACTGTTTTTGGAGTGACGACCGCACAATTTATCGCCCCTGACCCCAAGTCGGGCCAACCCCTATCTCGAATGTACCGAGAAGCCTTTTCAACTCGACTCGTATTAGGCTCGCCAATCGGAGACCGACTGACTGGCTCCATCATCATGGTGTTTCCCGATTCCAACCGGAGCTTCGTTTCCGGATCATTTAAAGCCCGATTGCTTGGATTTTGATATCCCTAAAGTATCATTATTGAGACCGTATGACGACCCTCGCCGTGTTTCTCGCTTTAAAATCCTTGTGCGGTGACCTCACTGAGGTTCGGCAACGCGAAGCACCACTTGAGATCGTCAAAAAGTCGCCGCTCAAATTCCCGCCGAACAAAAAGCCGTATGAATTTGAGTGGCTAACCGAAGGTTATGCTCACGCTTGGACATCATCGCTTGAGCCCCAACTTCGATTCCGAGTTTTCGCCCAAGACCGCAAAGTTCACTCGGCCCTGAGCATCCAAACCACAGAGCTATTGCTCAAACTCTGGTCGTACAATTTTTCTGAACTCAAAATCGACCACAAGCCCGATTATTCGCGAAGTTGCGTTGATGTTTACCTTTGCTTTGCGGGGGACCCTGGCGGCGAACAGCTTTTCGACGAAGACCCACAGGCCAAGGGAATGTCATCAAAGGTCAACACGATTTACATTTATGACCTGCCGAGTCTTAAAGAGCCGCTCGAAAAAGTCCGCGAACTTTGTCATGAATATGGCCATGCTTCTCTTCCCGCCGTCGGCGGGTACGACAAACCTGAATATTGGGCCAACGGCTATTTAGGTGAAAAGCTTTTTATGAGTTGGCTCGCTCAGCAGCCCAACTTGTCGTCCGACCAAATCTTTGATTGCGACCCCGCCCTCTTGAAAAAATGGGTAGCGAAAACTTGCGAGCCCCTTATTACAAAGGGCGCAACCAACTATCCGGCAACAAAATTCCTTGTTGGAAAAACCAGCGAATCCATGAACCATTACATCGGCCTTATGCTCTGGATGCAGTCCATTTTGCCTCAGAAAACCTTGGGGCGAACCATGAAGCTTATGAGGACGTATAACCCCAAAGAAGTCCCCGAGGCAATCGTGAATGCAATGGATGGGATGGAATCGTGCACCTTTACCGCTCCTCCTTATCTGGTCGGTAAGAAGGTCTGGCTCCCGTTCGGCTACTTAAAAATAACGGGCGCGACGGTGTTGTCTCGGAACGGCGGCTGGATTTGCATCACCGCTCCGAAGACTCCTATTTCAGTTCTGTAGTCAGAGCAGGCTCTGCGCCAACTTGTCAAAGTCGGCAGGGCTGTCCTTCAAAAATCCAGTTCGAACAGCTTTGACCTTGCCATTCTTGTCAACAAACATAATGCAAGGGATTCCGGTGATTCCCAACTTTTCGCCAAGAGGTTCGTTTCCGGTGGTAAACGTATAGGTGTATTTATGCTCCTTTGGGTACTTCTTTGCGATAGCAAGTCCGCCGGATTCTTCCAAAATATCCGCTCCAATCACAACCAAACCTTTGCTTGCATACTTCTGATGAATCGCCTGCATAGTTGGGCTGGCTGCCTTGCATGGACCACACCAGGTAGCCCAGAAATCGAGGATGTATGGCTTGCCTTTCAGCGTCTTATTGCTAACCGTTTTTCCATCGAAAGTCTTCGACTTAAACGTCGGAACAGTTTTACCAACAAAAGATTCGGGGCCCTTCTGACCGTACGCAAACGCGCCGTACACGAGGGCGACAGGCAAAACCCATCTGAGAATTTTCATACTCTTTATTATGCTTAAACTGCGGCAATCGTTCCACGGGGCATAATGATTGGGTGAAAAACAGGACTGTTGGATTCCTCCTGGCACTCTTATCGTGCGTCCCGCTGCTGCTTTTTCACGCCACAAAATCTGATTTGCTGCTCGATACCGACACAAGTTTTCTGATTTCAAAGCTTAATCAATACAACAATCCTTGGCGATGGTTCACTCACGATTGGCCGCTGGAAAACCACTTCTTTCGACCTATCTCGACTCTCTTTTTCGAGTTTGATAACCGGGTACATCCCGGTTCTAACCCTGGATTTGGACTCACCAACGCCCTCATTTGTTGCCTTGCAAGCCTCGCGCTCTACTGGTTCCTGTGTGAAGTAAAACGGTCGATTCCCGTGGCCGTTGCTGGCACATGGCTGTTCGTTTGCTGGACCCTAGGCGGCTGGTTCTTTGGCACCGGATGGATTACGCTGATTATCTATGTGCCCTGGGTGCTCAGCCTCGTTATCCTGGTCCGTATGATCGCGGAACGCAAGTTCCTCTGGTCATCAATTGGGGTTGCATTTGCTGGTTTCTTTGTCTGGTGGCAACTCCCCTACAACCAACCAGATATGTCCTTCCGAACTTTGTACTGGTTGCCTGGTCGCACTGCGACCTCGATGGCGATTTTCGCTTTAGTGGCTTTGGCCAGCTATGTTCGATTCGAACGGCTCGGGGCCGCCAGTCGGCCGGAACGAGAGCCGACTCCCTTAGATCCTCCTGCGACCCGCTCAAGCAATCAACGATCCGAACCTTACAACGCTTGGGGCTGGTTTGGACTGAGTGCTGTCGCCACCGCCATCGCCCTTGGCGCATATGAGCAAGCGGTGATGATCCCGACCCTCATCTTTATCCTCGGGGTCTGGCTAAGAGTTTCGGGCTACCAAACTCGATTTGCCTACCAGATCATTTTCTGGGGCCTCGTGGTTGCCTATGCGGTGTACCGAGTTCAGATCATTTCGGTGGCACCGAGCAACTATCAAAAGCAGCAGTTCCGCCACGGTGCCGGACTCTATATTGACATTTTCAACTACGCTATTCCGGGACTTTTTGGAATGATCACCGCGCTTTCAACTCTTGCAACTAGTGTGTTGGTGATCATGAATGACGTTTTCTGGGGTGCGGTTGGGTCATTTATCGCAAACGTTTCAACTTGGGTCACGATCCGCAAAACATTCATCAAACCCGCGATTGCGCTTTCGTTGGCGGTCTTTGCGTACCTGCCGATGGCGTTTCTCAAGCAGTTTGGGCATTACCATTACTTGCCTGCCGCGATGATGACGCTATTCGTTATCTGCCTGTTTGAGTCGTATTGGCCGAGGCTCATTGGGGCGGTGTCACCCGGCGCGATTCAGGCTCCAAAGCGGGAAACCCGTGCACCGGGATCGTTACCGAAGGTTTAATTCCAAGGCATCCCCTTTCGCCATCCAATGGCTAGTTCATCCCATGGCTTGTCTAGGATGAGCCATTGAAGCGCGCACCTTTGATGCTCGACCCACTCCCATTTCACCTTAATGTTGTTCGGAAATTTCCCGCTCCTCTGTTGGTCGACAAAGGCCGCCTGAACGCAACTACATATGTCGAGCATCTGAAGAAGCTCATTGATCGGACGCAAAGTGGCACGATCAAAGATTTCGTGTACGCTAATTTTTGGATTTGCGAGCGGCAAATTGGCTGGCACCGTATCCGGCAGGATTTTGCCGGGATGTAATTCTGGAACAATGTTAAGTGCCCAAGCGAAACTCCATGCGCAGTAAGGCATATAAAAGAAAACAAGTGGCTTAACGTTTCGAAAAATTGACTCGGACTCAAACGGTGACAACGCGTCCTTAAGCCCATTTTCCGTTAGCCAATCTTCGACCTGTTGCATTGGATAGTGAACTGCGATGCATGAAATAGAGTTTGCACCTAGAAGGCGACGAACGCACTCATCTCTTGTTCGGATTATTTCGCCAGTCGTGAGTGGAGGACCGACGGTCAAACTTGGCTTGAGTCGAAGACTTTTGACATACTTGTTCGAAGCATCTCGCATGATTACCTTGAGCTTATCGAAGGACTGCGCCCAGAGCTTCCAACTTGCTAACGATTTGGTCGCGAACTGCGTTCGCTTCCTCGTCGGTGAAGTTGCCTTGCTTGCGGAACTGCAAACCAATTCCCAGGGAATGCTTTCCTTCCGAAATATTTGCGCCTTCGAACACGTCGAACAGCCATTGCTTCTCGAGAACATCACCACCGCCCGCAGAGATGGCTTGCTCAACTTTCTCGAATGGGACGGACTTATCGATGAGGATGGCGATATCGCGATTGACTGCGGGATTTCGGCTGATGTTTCGGATATTCAGTTGGGGCTCCATGAACTGTTGGCCATATTCCCAATAAATGGTGCCGATGATTGTGTCCGGTGATAGACCCGAAGCTTGTGCAACGTCGGGATGGATTTGTCCAAGAAGACCAAAATCTTCCCCATAGATAGTAATCAAGGCGACTCTATTCGGGTGATAGCGATCATCAAGAGGATGAACATATCCGGGCACTAATGGAGTGTATGAAACATCGTGGGAAATCCCCAACGCTTCGAATGCAACATCGAGTACGGCTCTTGTAGAATAAAAGTCGGCTTGAGGAACGCTTTCCCCTTTCCGGTTCGCCGGATACAATGCGCCTTGAGACAATAATGACATTTGTAGCCGCTCTTGGTAGGTTCCTTTGTGGTCATGGAACACTTTCCCCATCTCGAAAAGGTGGACGTCCTTGCCGCCATTTCGCTTTGCTGCCTCTGCGAGTCCAGGCAATAGCGAGTTTCTCAAAACGCAATGTTCAGGTGAAGCCGGATTTCTTGGCGCGACTCGATTGGAAGATTTGGAATCGAGAGGATGGAAGTCCCGCAACGAGTGCGAAATGATTTGGGTCATTCCTGCTCGAATCAAGGCTTCCCTTAGTCGGTCAGTCAGAAGGTGCTTACCGTGCGATCCACCCAGCGGGGTGCTGCCTGCCGGATACGCTTCGGGAATGAGTTCGTAGCCATGCACTCGGCCCAATTCTTCGACCAAGTCCTCTTCGCGAACGATGTCGGGACGCCAACTCGGCGGGACCACCATGAGTGAGTCGCCCATCGCGGACGCATCCATCCCCAGTCGCTTCAAATAAGTATTCGCTTGCAATGGCGAAATGGAAACGCCCAAGAGCATCGAAGCCCGATCGACCCGGAGTTTCACTGGGGTGAAGGTTTGCTTGCCCGGATAAAGATCGACGATGTTCGAGACTTGAATTGACGGCTGGCATTCCAGCAGCAACTCGGTAAATCGCAGCGTCGCCGCAACGACTCCGTCAGGATCAACGCTTCGCTCAAATCGGTAGCTCGCCTCGGTGGCAAGTCCAAGTTGCTTCCGAGTTTTACGGACAACTATGTTGACGAAGTTAGCTGATTCGAGCAACAAGTTCGTAGTACCGTCGGTGACTTCGGTTTCAAGTCCTCCCATGACGCCAGGAACTCCAACGGGCTTTGCCGCGTCGCAGATCATCATCTGGCCATTCAATTCATGCTCGACTCCGTTAAGAGTTGTGAGCATTTCGCCTGGTTTGGCTTCTCTCACGACGATTCGGCCCTCGGTCAGCTTATTTCGATCAAAGGCGTGAAGTGGCTGGCCAAGTTCCAGCATGATGTAATTCGTGAGGTCGACCAACAAACTGATCGGACGCATCCCCGAGACATCAAGGCGCTTTTGCATCCACGCTGGCGATGTGTCCTTTGCATTGACTCCGGCAAACCTTCGCACTGCAAATCGCCGACATGATTCGGACTCGATTCTGGCTACTTCGGTGTCAAGTAAAAGTGTTTCGGGAACACTGACATCACCGAATCTTGATGCTGCGCGGGAGTAAAGTCGAGTCGGATTGCTGTTTTGATCTTTCGCGAGAACCTCGCGAGCGAGGCCAAAGACCGAGAGTCCATCGCCTCGATTCGACATGACCTTGATGTCGAGAACAAACTCATCGCCAACTTCCTCAATGCCCTCCAACTCAAAACCAGCCATGGTGAGCAGGTCACCGATCTGGTGAGCCGTCAGCTCGGTTTCGACATAATCGCAAAGCATTGAATAAGGGAATTTCATGCGAAGGTCTATTTTACTTGTTTAATGATTCTCATTGAATGAGTTCAAATGAAGCTAAGCCTAATTTAATAGGGGTCCAGGACATTGAAGTTTGGGTGAATCTGCTCCGCAAATTGGCTCCGCATTGTTATAATCACTCTAATGCGAAAGATTTGCCTTATCCTTATTGCCTTCACTCTAACCTGCGTCGCCAGTGCTCAAGCACCAGACTTTGGTGGTATTGCCCAAAAGGAGGCTATTAAGAAAATGAACTTCATGGTGGGCGAATGGGCAGGCACGGGCTGGGCCGATGTTAGCGGCACGCATCGGTCATTTAATGGTGAAGAAACGATCTCATCGAAATGCGACGGCGCGATTCTCTCCCTAGAAGGAAACCATTCGATGGACATTCAGGGCCGCAAGATCCCGATCCACAACGCGTTTGGCATGCTTCGCTACGACGAAAAAACGAAGAAGTATCACATGCGGGCCCATTTGGCGAACGGATTGGAGAACGAATATGAATTCACCGCGACCGCCGATGGCTACACCTGGTCTCAAGATCATCCAACGTGGGGGCACGTGGTTTATACGGCCGTCTTTACCGACAAGACTTGGGTTGAATACGGCGAAGGCGAGAAGGATGGTAAGAAATCTCGCGTTTACGAGATGACGATGGCCCGTAAACCAGCGAAGTGAGGACCAATACCAAGTGGATCACGAGAAAAACAGCAAACAGACTGTCCAAATGGCGCGAGGACTTCGAAAACGCATGTCACTGCCGGAAGTACTGCTTTGGACCCGCCTCAAACCATCAGTCAATGAGCAGTTTGATATTAGGAGGCAGCATCCTATCTTAAGCCGATATGTTCTTGATTTCTTCATTCCTCATCTTCAAATTGCGATCGAAATTGATGGGAAGCATGCTCATGAATTTAAGGAGGAAAGAGACCAAAAACGACAGGCAGAAATTGAAGCCATCGGTATTTGCTTCGTTAGAATTCCTGCGAGTTGGGTTCTCAGAAGCCCGAGCGAAGTCACAGATTTCATACTTAGCCTTTGTTCGGGCGAGATCACGACCGATGATCTTGACGACTCACTGAAGTAGGACATCGTGTACTAAAGATGCTCTCCTGAGGAGAGCTGGCGCGCGCTTCATTCCTAAATCTTCGGTCATTAATGAAGCGCGTGACTGAGAGGGGGATTTGAACTTGGATATGGCTGAAAACATCAGATCAATATCCCCCCACCCGTCTTTCTCGCGTTTCGCCAACAATTGACGGATAGCATTTGGAATTCAATAACGCTTTAGCAACATTTTGTGTACCAAGTTCGCTCGAAATCCACCCTCCCTCAGTGAGGGACCTTGGGTTTGTGGCTGGCATCAAAAACTGCAACGCAAGGATTGCCAATTGCCAAAATAAATCTAGGTTACAACTGCAACATCTGTCCGAATCGCGCGTGGAACACAATAAGGGCCTCTCGTGAGGTGAAACTATGAAAACAAACCATTCGCGAAATCCTTGGAGCCAACGACGGCCTCCTACTCTTCCAATCTTAAGTTTTGGAATCGGGACCAAACCGATTCAAGCAATCGACATCAGCCCCGAGCCGCACTTGGCTGAACGGGTCCGAGCCTACTTAGCAAATACCCATTGGCAACGCTTCGCATCCCCCTTTCGTCATGTCTCCCGGCTTGACAACTGAACTGGAACCCTAATCTTAGGTAGATATACCCAAGCCTATTGGCCCATCTATGGAACCACCTAAAAGTGGCCCGGGTCATACGTCCAGTTAGTAACGGTGGGGATTCCAATGAAAATCAAGTCAATTGCTCTCGCTTCAATCATGGTGGCCACGGCCACAGCCTCAATGACGGCACTTGCGCAGTCCGACAAGTCCACTACTCAATTGTCATGGATCGGAAACACTTGTCCGATTAGGATGTCAATGACTTTGAACCTAGAGCCAAGTGCAACCGGAATCGTTTTATGCGGAGATTCGAACCCGGTTTTCTTGAGTTTTGCCAACGCGCTGTTTAATCCGAAGGAATACACGATTGACCGTGTCGCTACGGTTACAACGTTGGATCCGACCGGACGGGCGAACCATTCGATGACAGTTTCACCACCGGAATCATTCCGAGCAATCTTGGCCGGTACAACTTCGCTCATTGGAAGCGGTGGCAATAACCGCCGAACCTTCTCGGCGAATGACGTTCATCATAATGCGTTGGAACAGATTGTGGCAGATGAGTTAGTTCCGTTTTTTGATAGCAATGATTCAACCATGCTTCGCCTTCCGCCCGCCATTTCTTCCGGTGCACCAGTTGATCCGATCGGGCATATCGTCTGCGTGGTCAAGACCAAAACTAAGTCAAATCAATCCAATGATCGAGTGAAGGTTCAAGCGATCCAAACGACCACTGATCCAACCTTCGTCGACGAAATCAGTTCACAGAACGTCCGTATCCTGCTCCAAGGCGGCGACGGCAAAGGTCAGATGATGGTTACTCCCATTTCGATGGGTGCCATGAAGTTAACCAAGGCCGACGCTGGTCGTGCTCTCGATGCATCCCTTGACAAAGAAAAGAAAATTCAATCTTGGGTGAAGGACTGTTATGATCGACGAACCTCTGCTTTTGATCCTTCATTGACGAACGTTCTCCAGTTCGATATTTCGTCGGCCGAGGCCGAAAAGCTTGCGGCTCAGTTTCAGCCTGGCCAAAGCATGCGCGTTAAGGTCAAGTTCCCATGGCTATGCGACGCCGACTGCGACATGACCCAGCCGTTGGCCAAATCTTGGATTGATAAGATTTCCCCGACGATGTGTCGAGTTTCTATTGTGCTAACACCAGCAGTCTGTCGGTTGCTCCCTACGGTCAATAAGTAATAACTGAATCTGAACAGAACATGAACAAATGCCTCTCATCTTCAAACGATGAGAGGTTTTTGTCGTTGTTTTCCAACAATCTAACCTATGCTCGCGACAACAGGTGAGATTTTGGCCGCCTTAAGCAAAGCCCTCGACATGGTTGAGGGTCAGCCACTCGGTCATGCCTTCCGGACGTCGCGTATCGCTCACGAGATCGCTCGCCAAATTGGCTTGCCTCATGAGCAGCAAGTGGATGCGTTCTTCGCCTGTCTTATCAAAGACTCGGGTTGTTCCAACAATTCGGTTCGCATCCACAAGATTTTCGGCGGAGATGAATTACTGAAAAAGCAGGCGGTTAAGTTTGTCGACTGGAGCAATTCGCTTGACTCGATTAAGTACGCCCTGTCGCATATCGAGTGGGGGGATTCTGTCACTGACAAATTGAAAAAATTTGCCTCAATTGTTGGTCCGCCTAACAAAATCATGAATGAGGTGACCGAAGCACGGTGCACGAGGGGGGCTGCGATCGCACTTGAACTCGGATTTAATTTTCAAGTTGCCACCGCAATTCAGGCCCTGGATGAACATTGGGACGGCAAAGGATCACCAAAGGGACTCAAAGGCGATTCGATTCCCATTTTGGCCCAGATACTCTGCGTCGCCCAGACGATTGAGGTGTTCGTGACTACTTTTGGTGTCGAAGGGGCAAAAGTAATGATGACCGAACGCCAAGGAAGATGGTTTTCACCCGAAACCAGTTCAGCCGCAAACGCGGTTTTATGCAATCTCCCCTTTTGGGACGACCATTTTTCACACGTGAAAGGCGAGATCGTACCGTTCCCCGTCGCGGAGGAAGACTTGGACCGCGACATGTCGTTGGACTCGGTTTGCCGCTGCTTTGCGCAAATTATTGATGCGAAGTCGACTTTTACGGGTGAGCATTCGACTCGGGTGACGCAATATGCAGTCGAACTGGCCCAATATTTTCAATTTGAAAAGGAGCGGTTGGTGACGCTGGAACACGCGGCTCTGCTTCACGATATTGGCAAATTGGGCGTATCCAATTCAATCCTGGAAAAGCCAGCGAGATTAGAGATCGCCGAGTTCGAAATGATCAAGAAGCATCCCCAAATGTCAGCTCAGATTCTTGGGCAGATCCGGGGATTTGAGCGGGTCACTGCCATCGCGGCTGCTCACCATGAACGACTTGATGGCAAGGGCTACTATCGAGGGCTCGAAGCGAACCAGCTGGATCTTGACATGCGAATCTTGACTGTTTCCGACGTGTTCGACGCTCTCACGGCTCGGCGGCCGTACCGCGAACCAATGTCTCCAGAAGACGCCATTGCGTTGATGCGAAAGGACGAAGAAACCGCATTTGACCCTTTGTGCCTCAGGGCATTAGAAGAGATTCATTTGGGAGGAGAAGTTAGACGGGCCGCCTAATTCACTCTGAGAACGAAACGAAAGGAATCACGCGTACAATATTTCTATATGCACGCTACGGTGGTTGGAGTTATATTGGGCCTAGTGTCTAATGTGGCAGCTTGGGCTTCGCCAACGGAGGTTCGTGACAGAGTCGTCGTCAAATACACGGTCTTGACTCAGAAACTTGAGGCCGTTCCCAGCGCAAAAATTGTGATCGTTGGCCCAATTGGCTCCTTGTTTTTTCCCCAGGCACGAGTCACTGATGACAAGGGCAAGCTTGAATTGCAATTGGTTACGGGGGAGTATTACTTCTTCATCGAAGAGCCAACCATTGGCTATGCTTACAACCACTTTCACATCAAAGAAGGAGTGGAAATCGATGCTCCGTTGGTACCTTTTTCAAATCCACCTGAATTGACCGTCTATACGTTCGACCGAGACACATCGGCACCCCTTTTCAACATCAACGTTAGCGCAACGCTTCCGATGGGAAAATCCGTCTCAGGAACTTCGAGTTCGGGAACCTATTCAATCCCATTCGATTGGAATGATCCGGCCGCTGGTTTGACTGTGACCATCCAGCATGCAAAGTACGATGACTTTCAAAAGGTTTACGACCAGCCTCGCTCGTCATTCTGGCTGGTACCAATGACCAAAGGCACCAAACGAGTGAGGCAAACACCCAAGCCCGCGGAACCCGAAAAGGTTCCACCACCCATAACCAAGCCAGCCCAAAAAATCGATCCAATTCCAAGTGGTCCGCCGCCTAAAAAAGTGGACACCAATGCCATAAAATTGGGTGGATATATACAAATGGCATCGAAGAACTATGCTGTGATTGGCGCCAAGTCGACGGTCCTCGTAAACATTCGCTATTCGGGGGGAACGCAATCGAAATTGCCGGGAAATATCCTTGTTGCGGTGAAGAACCCGAAAGGCAAAGTGATCACCACGCAAACGTTCTCTACGTCTTTAGTGCTTAACAAATCAATGGGATACAGATTCGACGTGAAGCCGGACATGGTGGGCAAATTTACGGTGAGTGTCGATGCGACCGGAGACGGATCGGCAAAGTGGAACGGGACATTCACGTTTACCGCCAACGCTAAGTAGGTTCGAAGATCGGGTTGCCCCACTGATCCCACGGGTTTTCGTAGGTATCAAATGGATTGCTCAGGTCGACAAATTTCTGACGATCAACCTGTGCATAGTTCCAATCAAAGGCATAAATCGGAGTTCCCTTTCGCTTCGTGACCATTTCGACGAGCTTGCCACGACCGTACGCCCGCGTATCCGACGGTGGATCGGTTTGGGCCACCATCACGTCAACTTCTTTAAGAATCCGTCGCGGATTTAGCCCGTAGAAAAGCGATTGGGCAGGATCGATGTTGTGGTATTCCAAATCAACCGAATGTAAGGCATCGTCACTCCAATCAGTTCCCTCTTCGGCGATGTACTGCTCACAAATCTTCTTCTTGGCGACCCAATCCAGCCGATCATCCATCACCATCGGGTCTATTTCTAATTGGTCAAGGGTTGCCTTCCATTCGGCCAATATCCAATCAGTCTGTTCGCTCTCGCCCGCCAAGCATTCCGCGGCTTCCAAAAATTTTCTCTGAACCGCAATCGCATTCGAACGTGAACCGTCGATCATTTCGACTTCCCATTGGTAAGTTTCATCGCGCGAAATTTCTCGAATCGCAGACAGCGGGTTCGCCAGCAAACTCGAAGCATCAATCAGGCCCGCTTCGCAGACTCGAATCGTTAACATCGTCGCCCCAATCTTAAGGGCATAGGCGTACTCGTTCTGATTGGCTTCGCCAAACAAAATGTGAAGCCTAGTCATGCCGTTTTGTGAGTACATCGTCTCCCATTTCGGATTAATCAGCGCGCGATTGAACCGCACCCGTGAGGCAATCGTCTTGAGGATATGATCGGACCGTTGGGATAGCTGGAATTTCACGGTTGGATCAGCCATCACCCCATAGACATGCGAAACCCAGATGTAATCAATCGGGTTCTGATCCATTTGCTGACTTGTGGGAGGGGCACCCTCATAAAGAATGTGGCCCCCAACCCGCCCAACCCCCGCATAAATCTGTCGAGTCACCAGAAAAGGCACCAGGAAATTGATGTTCCCATTCATCAGTTCTTCCTGAGCTTGAACCAAGTAATTTTCGTGACAACCAAACGTATGGCCGCCAAAGTGGTCAATAGAGTTGTTGTAGATCGCCACCGATTCTTGGAGGCGCAGGTCTTTAATTGCCTGAACAATCAGCCTTTGCCCGGCTCGATCATTGGCAACCAAATCCTTGAGCGACTGGCATTCAGCGGTCGCGTATTCGAGGTGGGACCCAACCGCATCAACATAAAGCCGCGCTCCGTTGCAAAGAAATCCGCCGCTTTGGGCAGGCTCAAACACATCGTCCCGGGCGTGATAATCGATGGCGCCAACCTTACGTTCGAAGAACAAATAGTCTTTAAGCGCCTCAACAACGTCCTCGGGTCGTCCAAGGTCTTCGTCCATGACCAAGCAACCAAACTCGGTCTCGACTCCAAAAACTCGCTGGCTAGGGGGATTCACGTTGCTATGTTCTACTACGCAATGGCAATACACAATGTTCTGGCCATTGTTCTGCATCAAATGGTGGTGCAATCTCATAAAGAGAACTGGACGCCTTGTTTTCCAGTTCTGAAACCGACAAAAAAGTCCCTCGATTAATCGAGGGACTTTTCGTTCACCAGAAAGAACCTTTCTAGCTGGTCAAGCTCTGTTTAGAAGTGCTTGGAATAGACGAGGCCAACTGTGTTTGGTACCACACCTTGGATGCTTTGGCTAACTCGGAGAACCAATTCCAATGATGCAGAATTATTGATGTTTACACCGAGCAAGAATGTGGCACCGCCAACAGTCTTGGTTCGAGATGTGCTGCTCGAAGTAGAAACTCGGTTGCTCATGACACCAGCTCCAAAACCGAAGTAGTTTTGGTTTCCACCTTCTTGACCGCTGGAAAGAGGTGCTCGGTAAACGAACATTCCTGAAGTTGACTCAAGTTTGTTGCCAAAGTTGGTGTGAGAGTCAAAGTTGAGGTCCAAGCTAAGACCACGGTGAAGGTGTGAAAGGTCGTAACCAAGTCCAGCAGTAAAACCTTCAAACTTGAGGTTGTTAACAGAATTGCTGTCTGCGAGACCGCTGAATCCAGCTCGAAGAGTCCATGGTGAAGATTGGGCTTGCGCGCTGACTGCAACAAGGATGCCGAGTGGTGTTAGGATTGTAGAGAGTTTCATGATTTCCAACGCTAATGCGAACCAATAGTTTAACCGTTTTTTAAGTTCTCCGTCAACCTGACAATATTACGCTTGGTTAGGAAGGCCAGGACGTAGTAGCCATCGGTAAATTTACGGGGTTGTAGGGCCTCGATAATTTGCCTCACCGATTTTGGTCCGTGGCGGACGATGCTTAGCACTTCGATAATATCTTGCGGTCTTGCGAGCATAGAAACCTCTTCGTAAACGGCCATTTCCATCTTGCCAGAAAGGAGCAAATTTCCAGTTTCGGTAAGTTCAATCATGTCCGAATCTTGCACTGTTCTCGAACCCAAAGGAGGCAATAGTCGTTCGAAATCGGTGGGCATCATGAGTTGACCAGCTTGTTGACGACGAGCTTCGCGAACGGCTTCAGACTCCAGTTTTGCTTCGGCTACTTGAGTCCTAAGGGTTTCTAATATTCGATTATTAATGTGAGTGCTTGTAAAAGCTTTCGATGTCTCTAATGCCCCTTCGCTAAGCCGCTTTCTTAGGTCTGAATCATGTAAGAGTTGATCTAATTTCTCGATCAATACCGCTTGATCGAGGACAATGCACTGGGCGAGTAGCATGCTTTCGATCCCAAATCCCGTGACAGGGCTAAATGCTCCGATTCGGCTTGAGCCGGGGAACCAGTGAGTAGGGATAAACATGCCGTTGACTCCTTCTCGCACCGCTTCCCGCATGCCATCCCAATCGGAAACAAGCGCGGGCAATCCACACGCCATAGCTTCTATCGGGGCAATACCGAGCCCTTCAGTCGGGTTGTCGCACGGAAGCACGAAGAAATCAGCTACCCACATTCTCTTCGGCACTTCTTCGGGTGGACACGGCCCTAGCAATCTACATCGGTCGTCGATCTTGGCATCGCGCAGCCATTCGGCGATTTTGTCATATGCGGTTTCGGTACTTTGAGGACCGCCAATCACCAACCAATCGTTTGGTCCGGAGCACGCGGCAAAGGCTTGGATAAAGGGAATGATGTCGGCCTTGCTATGAGGGCCAACCCGCGAGTGGTAAATGGCAACATTGGCATTTTGGGGAATGCCCATTCGACTCCTTGATTCCCATCGCTCGTGATCAATTGGGGGTCGAAATCTCGAGACGTCGATGGGTCTTTGAATGACATCTAAACGAAAGGGTGGTTCCGAACAACCAAGTTCGGCGAAGACTCTGAGCAAGAATTCTTTCATCGATTGGCTGATGCACTGGATGCTGTCGTATGGAACTGGCGATGCAGCGAGAACCGACTTTACCGACTGCCAGAGGTTTTGAGTGCTGATTACATGGGTATCGACGCTGTGAGCGATTGGTCCCTGGGCAAATGCGTCACGAAGGTATCGGTCTCGGGCCATAAACATGGGGTCTAGCGAGCGAAGAACGCGCGGAATTCCGTCGGCCCAAACATCGGCGATGCTGTGGAAGGGATAGAAGCTAAGTTTGCCTTTGCCTCGGCTTTCGGGGTCGAGCAAATGGAGGGCGGACTTCTGAATGATCTCGTGCTCGGACATCACATCTGGCGGCAGGAAGACTTCGAGGGCCTCTATTTCTGGCGAATTGGCTGCCCAACGCAAAAAGCGAGTTGTGCCAAGAAAGGCGCCGTGCAGGTTTTCTCCGGTCGGAGGATTTAAGTAGGTGCAGTCGGCCAGGACGATACTGATTCGCACGGATAAAGGATGACATCTTTGGCCCAAGATTTGTGTCTCGGACTTACTTGCCTATCCTGACGGAGAATCAGAGCAAGGGTCTTTTCTTAATGTCTGGCCATTTCCGAGGGAAAAATGGCGGAGTTTGGCGATTCTTTTTGAAAATCGGAAAAGCCCGCATCACATCGGTTCCCGGTATGAGCTGTTCTCGTGTCTCAATCAAATCGAGCCCGAGCTTTGTCCAATCACCGCTCGTCAAATCATCCGACGGAGTCCGCATCGGTATAAAATATCCACCAATCTTAACTTGGGCCGCGGAAATCTCAAGCTGAATTCCAAATGGCGCCACGGCTCGTCCGGTTACTGCATCAAACCGCTGACGCTCTTTCACTTCTTCGGCCCGAATGTGCTCAATCGTCAAATTGTCTCGGCGATGCCGATCCAAAAATCCCAGCATCTTTCCGTTGGCATCTAATGCAGTCACGGTCATTTCCGGAAAAGCCAAAGCAATCGGCCAACTAGGAAATCCTGGGCCACAGCCAATATCCAAAATTGAAGCACCAGGAACCAAATCTGAAATGATCTTGCCTACGATGATCGAATCGAGAAAGTGCCGGATGTAGCAATCCTCTTTTGGCACCCTCGTCAGGTTCATGACTTCGTTTGCTTCGTACAGGTCTTCTTCGAAGTATTCAAACTCTGCGAGTTGCTCCTCCGACAAACTGATTCCCAGTTCTCCACAGGCCGCACTCAAAGCAATTCGATTCATTAATCATGAGTGTATCTCGCATTCGCGCGTCGCCATTGGTATGGTTCTTGCGGATTAGACCGTTAAGGATGGTTTCTGCACTGATTTGCTTAGTAAGTACGGGGTTTTCAAATGCTCATATATTAATGATTCCTCGGGTTCAGGGGCTTCCCTCGCCTCACCCACTTGCAATCTCTGCCGACGGAAAGACTGTAGTCGGTCAATTTGCCCCTGGATCCCCTTTTACTTGGCGGGGCGGCGAAACTGCCCGGTTTAAACCATCCTCCAATCCAAACATCCTCGACCAATTTGCTCAGGGAGTTTCGGCCAACGGGAAAATTATTGTTGGCAAGGCGAATGGAGCCTACATTTGGGTCAAATCAAAAGGAATGAGGTCCATTGGCGGTCCAACTTCGTATGCTTACGCCACAAGTGAGGATGGCTCTGTCGTCGCGTGTCAAGAAGAAGGAAAGAAAGAATACCGAGGCTATCTTTGGTCGGTAACTGGCACAATTAAGCTTGAAACCTTCGCTCCAACTTGCCTTTCCGGCAACGGAAAAGTCGCAGCAGGAATCCGTACCGAACACGGCTCAGTCCGAGCATTTCACTTTCACAATCAAGTTTCCGAGGAGCTACCACTGCCTGAGGAATTCACCGACTCCGCGGCTTATGCCGTCAATAAAGATGGCACTTGTATTGTTGGAGATGCGTTCAATTCAGCGGGAACATTTGCTGCAGTGTGGAACAAGGGCGTTTTTACCAAATTAGACAATTTGGCCCAACAAGAAACCGTCGCCAAAGCCGTCACTCGTGATGGCACCATCATCGGCGGGTATGCAGGATCGGAAGCTGTCGTTTGGACTAGCGAAGGAAAAGCGAACTATCTTGAATTGATCCTCAAGCACGCTGGCGCAAATACTACTGGCTGGAAATTTGAAAGCATCAACGGAATTTCTCGCGTGGGCGACACTGTCTACTTGACGGGTTGGGGGCACTTCAATGGCCGCGACGCTGGCTACTATGCCCGATTTCACGTCGATTAGCAAAACCTAAAGCCCCAAAAAGGTGTATAACGAGGCATGCGCATTTTAAGATTGTTGCCGTTAGCCCTTGTTTGCCTGGTTGGTTGTGCCAGAGGACCAGCATTCGTCGGAAAATGGACCATGACGATGCCGGAGGAACGGTCGGCATGGAATTTACATCGAATACCTTTAAGCAAATCACTGATGCAAGTGGAATGCATATGGAAGCATCAGGAACTTACGTCTATGATGGCAAGAAGATGACCATGACGCTCACCGATATCAAAGTGCCAGATCAACTAAAAGCATTTGCAAAACCAGAAGATATCGCCAAAGCCAAGGCAACTCCTTCGGTAGTTGAAGTAAAACTCGAAGAAGAAAAATTGACATTGACTCCAACGGGCGGGGCAGCGTCAATGGGTGCTGCTGCAGGTGGCACCTTCACACGAGTAAAATAATCTCAGTCAATAAGAAGGTCCATTGAGTTTCAATGGACCTTCTTCTCTTTTATTCTACGGGCCAGGTCGGCAAAACTCGGCTGATTGGTCGGTCTGCCCGGTATCCAAGTTCGTATTCTGCTTGCATGAGCGTGTGGATTTCGTGAGTGCCTTCGTAAATCATCGCACCGCGAGAGTTTCGGAAGTACCGCTCAACCGGGAATTCATCGCAGTAGCCATAGGCACCGTGAATTTCAACCGCTTTATTCGCAGAGTCAAAAGCCGCTGCGCAGTTGGTCCACTTTGCCATTGAGCACTCTTTGGTGTGCCGTTGTCCCGTGTTCTTCATCCAGCCGACCTTGTAGTAAAGTAGACGGCCGATTTCCCGGCCCTGAACCATCGAAGCGATCATTTGTTGAACCAGCTGTTTCTTGCCGATGACTTCGCCGCCGACAGTTCGCTCGTTCGCATATTTGGTGCAAGCGTCAAGACAGGCGGTAATGATTCCAACCGCACCAGCCGCAACCGTGTAACGTCCGTGATCAAGGGCACTCATCGCGACTTTGAATCCATCGCCCTCTGAACCGATCATGTTCTCGGCAGGAACGCGCATGTTCTCAAAGAAAATTTGCCCGGTATTCCCAGCTCGGACGCCAAGTTTGCCTTTAATCGCCCTACTCGAAAACCCTGGGGTGTTTCGGTCGATGATGAAAGCTGCAAACGGAGCTTTGGCTGTGGTCTTGGTCAACCTTGTGATGACTAAAAATTGGTGGGCGTAGTCGGCCAATGAAATCCACGTCTTCTCTCCATTGAGAAGGTATGAGTCGCCATCCTTTGTGGCGGTTGTTCTCAGGTTCGCCGCGTCGGAGCCTGCGTTGGGCTCGGTGAGGCCAAATCCGCCCCATTTGTTCCCCGCTGCGAGGTCGGGCAGCCAGCGTTGCTTTTGCTCCTCGGTCCCCCATTGCAGCAAGGTCAATGCATGAAGTCCCGAGTGAACGGACATAACGACTCGAGCCGTCGAATCAGCTCGTTCCAACTCTTCGCAGACAATTCCAAGGGAAATATAGTCGGTATTTGAGCCGCCATATTTGGTCGGAATAGAAATGCCCATCATTCCGCCTGCAGACATTTTCTCCAGCATTTCGGCGTCGCTACGATGCTCTCGATCTCGCTCGGCGAGTCCGGGCAAAACTTCGTTTTGTCCGAATTTGTAGGCCATTTCACGAATCAATTCGTGCTCTTGCGTCAGGGCAAAATCCATTCCGAGAGTGTACCGGGCGCCTGAGCTGGGAAGCTGGGAAGATGGGAAGCAAAGAAGCCCTCACTCTCAAGCAACGCGCCAAAGACTGAAGGCTTCTTGGCAAATGGCTGAAAGCTATTTGATCTTTAACTTAACTACTTTCGCTTCACGACTCGTCAAGTCTTGGGCCGTAATCTTCCGGAATCCTGGCTTGGCAACTTTGACGGGGAATGTCCACCGCCCGTCCGGCTTAACCGTTCCGCGCATCGATGGCTTATTATCGACCAACAACATTACCTTGTCGCCCGGGTTGCCCTTGCCACCGATCTTGATGATGCCGTGGGGCACGACATTGAAATTCGTATGACTGCTGATTACAAAAATTGGTTTTGCCGCTGCCTTAACAGGCGGTACCTTCGATTCCGTTGGCTTCCCTTCGTGGTTAAGAATCTTATCGTTGACTCCGCCTGCCTTTCGATTGCTTGGGCTATTGGGGTCTGAGCTTGAATCGCCAGGTTCTGGATCCTTCGGAGAATTATTAGCTGGCTCGTTTGTAACGGGCTTGTCCATATTCACGTCCAGTACGGATGGGTTTTCTGCGACATTTTCGCCACCAAATTTCTTATCTGAAGCCGTAAATTCGAGCTTCATGGACGCATCCTTACCGTTCGAATCTTTGTACTGAGCTAGCAAAACGTGCTTGCCAGGCTCTTTGACTTCAACTTCGGCATCGTATTGACCGTCTTCTGAATTGGCTTCTAGGCTCTGGATCTGTTTTTCATCCAAGAAAATCTCAACTTTAGTGCCTTTCGCTAAGACTCCTTCGACTTTGTAAGTGCCGATTCCATACTCAGCTTTCGTCGCCGGGTCCGAAATCACTAGTTCCTTCGAGTTGGCACTTACCGATCGCGCCGACTTTACTTTTTCAGCGACCGCCGACGGTCCTCGAAACGACAAAGCAATTGCGCTGACTCCACAGCAAAGGGCAAGAACTCCCTTAATCATTCCGGTATTCATACTAAGACTTCTCACCCGCAGCATAGAGGGCAGCTTCTCGACGCCATTTCATGATGTCGATTGTTTGCCAATTCTGAGGCTCAACAATTTCAGTAATTCGGCTCGGCGATGCGGCAGCTAATTGCGCAAATGTCCGAATTCCCGCTTCGTAAAGCTTGGTTTGGTAAATATTTCCGATTCCTTCAATCTTCTCAAGTGGATCCTTGGCCTCAACCATCGGGTTCGATTCGATGCGTAAAGCAGGTCGTTCTTCAACGGCAAGGGCGGTCGCTCCAACTGGAGATGCCATGGCGCTGATCTTCGTATCATTTTCTACGACGGTCATTTCCGGCGCAGGTTCGGCAGATGCTACAGCTGCGATTGATTCCACTTCCTCAGCTTCCGCACTCCCCTCTTTATGATCTGGTGCCGCTGGAGTAGGGGTTTCTTCTACCGCCTCGACAACTGGTGCTGGTTCGACTGACGCAGCTGGTTCAGCACCGACAACCGTGTCAAACATCTCGGCTTTAGCCTTGTAATCTTCTAATTGCTGAAGGGCTACCGCCAATCTGGATTCCAAATCAGCCTTTTCACTGAGTTGCTTTTCTAAAACTTTTACTCGCAATTGAGCATCGGCTGAGTCCGAAGTACTTTCCAATTGTTGAACTTTCTCTTCCAGTTTTCGAGCGTAAGCATGAACCTCGTCAACCTTCGATTGACTTTCAAAATTTGCTTCGATTTGAGCCTGAAGTTCGGCGACCTTTCCGCTTGAATCAAAATCTCCTGCCGCGGCAGTCCCTTTCTTGCCAAACTTGTCAATCAACGCGGAAGCCCCAAACGCTCCTGCGGCACCAAACAGCAATCCACCCGGTGAAAACAATGAACCCAAATCTAAACTCATGCGTAAAATTCCCTACTAGATTCAATTGTCGCAAAATTACAGTCAATTTTATAGGGTAAATCCAAATTTCGATCAGAAGTTTTCCCAGCAGTAGTACTTAGGTTCCATGGAACGGGTAAACCCGTACGCAATCGCAATGAAATATTCGGCAATTATTGTATCTTTCCTCGCTGCGAGTTCCTTCGGTCAATTTGTTACGGGGGAAAAGAAGTTTCCCGTTACCAGCGAAGGTCCTCTTTCGACAATTCTCAATCAACTCCAGCCACGCCAACTCGGCCCAACCAATATGGGTGGCCGAATCATGGATATCGCGGTTCAAGACTCCAATTCAAGCATTTTCTACGTGGCAAGTGCTTCGGGAGGACTGTGGAAAACAGTCAACGGTGGAATTTCATTCGACTGCGTCTTCGATTACGGTGGAAGCGTCAGCATGGGATCAATCGGGCTCTCAAAGTCTAATCCCAATATCATCTACCTTGGAACTGGCGAACAATCGAGTCGAAACTCCACCGCTTGGGGCGACGGAGTCTATAAGTCTGAAGACGCAGGAAAAACGTGGCACCATATTGGCCTAACCGATACCCGGCACATTGGCCGAGTCGTCGTTCACCCGACCAATCCCAACATCGTCTATGTTGCGGCCGTTGGCCGACTTTGGGGCCGCAGCGAAGAGCGCGGCGTCTACAAGTCAATTAATGGTGGCAAAACGTGGGATTTGGTCTTCACGCAAGGAGACCGAGCAGGTGTTGTTGACCTCGATATGGATCCAAGTGACCCGAATACACTTTACGCCTGTGCGTGGGACCGCCTCCGATGGGCTTACCTCTTCCAAAGCGGCGGCATCGAGTCTGGAATGTTCAAGACAACTGACGGTGGCGCTCATTGGCACCAAATGAAGAACGGATTGCCGACTGGCGAGCTTGGTCGAAGTGCCATTAGCGTCTATCAGAAAGATCCGCGAATCCTTCTTGCCACGGTTGAATATCGAGTACCAGGAGCGGCTGTCCGAGTCAGTAATGATGAAGACGAGGCAAATATGGACGATCAATACGCTCAGCAAGGCGGGGGAACTCCTCCGGCGACTGCGCCAAAGCAAGATCCAAAGAAGGTTGCCACACCACAAAAACCGGCACCTAAGCCTGACCCTCGAATGGCGCAGGTAAACGGAACCCAAATGAATGGCGGCGGAATGTTCTTGAGTCGAGACAAAGGCGAGACTTGGGAATTCATTCGACAACATAACCCACGCCCGTTCTACTTCTCAAATCCAAACATCGATCCAAACGATTTCAATCGGATTTACATTGGTGGATTGAACCTACAAATGACCCCTGATGGTGGAAAAACCTGGTCCAACCTGGCTCCAAACGTCATCCATGCCGATCACCACGCAATGTGGATCGACCCGAAAGATTCCAATCACCTCATTACTGGTTGCGACGGAGGAGTCTATCAGTCGCGCGACATGGGCAAGACTTGGTATCACCATAACACCCTGCCAATCGGGCAGTTCTATGCCGTCTCATTCGATGGCCAGATTCCTTATTGGGTTTATGGTGGATTGCAGGATAACGGCGGTTGGGCTCTCCCAACCCAAAACCCAAGAGGCTATGTCAACCCAATCGATGCCATTAACTTGAACGGTGGAGACGGATTCTATGCCGAAGCCGATCACGTCGATTCGGAATACGTTTATAGCGAAAGCCAAGGTGGTGCGGCCCAACGAACCAATCGAAAGACGGGTCAACGACGAAGCATCCAACCTCGTTCAATCGAAGGTGCGCCAGCCCGATACAACTGGAACACCCCAATCCACATCAGCCCTCACGACAACAAGACAATCTACATCGGTGCCCAACGACTGATGATGTCGACCAACCGAGGCGACACATGGAAGGCAATTTCACCCGATCTCACAACCATGAATCCATGGAAGATCACTCGAATTGAAATCGCCAAGCGGGTCAGCGTTAATCCTGAAGATACGGGTGCTGAAAACCATTGTACGATCGTCACAATTGACGAATCGGCCATGGAAAAAGGTCGAATTGCTTGCGGATCGGACGACGGCCTCGTCAACGTAACCCTCGACGGTGGAAAAACATGGGATGACGTTACTTCGCACATTCCTGGTCTCCCTCGCGGTCTCTGGATCAGCCGGGTCACTTGGTCGCACTGGCAAAAGGATCGCCTCTACGTCTGCGTAGACGGTCACCGAAGCAACGACTTCCGACCATACCTGTATGTTAGCGATGACGCAGGTAAGACCTTCCGATCCTTGTCCAACGGACTAGCGGATTGGGACAGTCTCTATGTCATTCGAGAAGGCGAGCAAAATCCAAATCTGTTGATCTTAGGTTCAGAAATGTCCCTGCGGTTCAGCATAGATAGCGGAAAGTCGTGGAGCCGAATTCGAGGAAACTTCCCAACGGTTGCCGTTCACGATGTCAAGGTTCATCCTAAGATGCACGACCTAGTTGTTGCAACTCACGGCCGAGCCCTTTGGACCATCGACATTGCCGCTCTCGAAGGCATGACCGAGGGAGTTCCAAGTAAGACAGGAATTCTCGGTTGCTCCCCGGGCATTCGAATGCCAGTCATCACAGGCGATGCGTTGACCGGAGATCAATTCTACAAGAGTCGAAACACTCAGCCGATGGCTCGCATCTATTACTTCCTCGCAGATGACGTGAAGGAAGACAGCACGGTGAACCTCACCGTACAGACACCAGGCGGTGCCGAAGTGAACATTGCTGGCGGAGCCGACATGAAGCTCGTAAAGGGCCTCAATCGATTTGAGTGGAACCCTCGAATCGATGGAAACATGGCAGCCGCAGGAACCTATAAGGTCAAACTGACGATCGGCAAAGCAACCTACACCAGCACCGTTGACGTTCTTGAAACCAAGAGCTTCATGGACAAGTAAGCTGAGCAGGAAAAGACTGGGCGGTTGGCAGCAATGCCAACCGCCTTTTTTTATGGGGTCTGAACTATCAGTTGGCTAGTGGGCAAACCAGGCGTTTCGACTCGGATAGCACCACTTGACTTCGTCAGCGGCGTCCTTACCAATATCGAAGCCACGCCCATCTCGCAGGACACCTCGCCCTCACCCGCAATCTGAATTCCTTTGGCGGTAAAGCGTAACTTCCGACTTTCGCTCGGACAGATAACTCCATTTTTGTCCACGACCGCCGCCCGAACGAAGACCAAGTCATTTCGGCCAACTGCGTAGCCAAGATCATCTAACCAAACCTTCAGATGGTCTGCCGTGTTCGCCGTCCGAATGAGGTCGGCAACCTCTCCACCATCGGCCCGACCAGCAACGACTTTCAGCGCTCCGGATTCGTAACCTACAGCATCAAAAACGATCGGTGGGTGAATCAAATGAACCGTATTGGACCCGTCAAATGGTTTTGCATCTTCGTACTTTGTTGTTCCTCCTATCATAGATGCTCTACTTTGAGCTAAAAGTCTTCCATTAACACTTAGGATTGCGACGTCACAGTTGGTAAACACCACCACGCGTCGCGTCGCCTTTCCTGGCTGCCAGTCTGCGACCAGTTTCACATATGGCGCCCTTTCGGTCTGACTCTTGTAAAACCAGAAGCTTGGCTTTTGACGCCTCATCAAGTCACATAGTCCGCTATCTGAGGTTCCTTCGCCATACGGCACGTTGTGGTCAAACATTTCCCACGTACCATATCCCATCGTCCAGGGCAGTTGCGGGCGCAGGTGGTTGACCGACCAAACGTGGTTCCATGTCTCGCCAAGTAGCTTGTCGATTCCCTGCCCGATCTTGACCCGGGATGAACTGCCCGTGCCGCCGAATTCATAGTCACCGTACTCGCGAATGTAGCCCGGTTTACCGGGCATCGCATCTTGAGGCCGACTATAGTTTTCGTCCTTCCATTGGTTGTAAGCAATATCCCAAGGCGCACCCGGCTTCGCGTCTCCCGCAAGGAGGACGTTCTTGCCAAGAAGGGTTGAACGCGCGGCGTCCGCCCAGCTCTGAGCGGTTTTGTTATCGGGATACGTTTCGTTGAGACTCGTCTCGAACCAAGCGACACACGGATGCGATGCCTCGCGTTGAATCAGTTCTTGAATGTCTTGCTTGACTTGGTTTTCGAATCGAGGATCCTTATTGAGAAACTGCCAACCTGCGATGCAAGGAATGGTGAGGATTCCGAGTTCATCGCAAGCGTCTAGAAACTCTTCGGACTGAGGATAGTGCGACAGGCGAACGATGTTGTGCCCCGATTCTTTGATCAATTTCGCGTCTCGATAATTGGCTTGACGAGAGAGCGCGGGACCGACCCATGGATAGTCTTGGTGGCGATTGGTACCGATCAACTCAAGGGTTTTGTAGTTCAGTTCAAACCCATGTTCTCGGCTCACATTGATCCAACGGATGCCAAATTTCTGGGTGTAGGAATCGACAATCCGGTTTTCGGAGTCCATGATCCTGGTTTTCATTTGGTAAAGGTGTGGATTACTTGGCGACCACAGAATCGTATCGGAAACATCCATCTTATCGACCGCCGTTTTAGTCGAATGGGGATCGACTTTTACCGTTGAGTAGGTCGGGAAATTGACATTCAATTCATGAACGAGTTTGAGCACCTGTATTCGATCCGAATCATTTCGGATGCTTGTGACCATATTTAGTCGACAAGTAGTACCAATGACATAATCGGTCGTGACAATCGGAGCCGTCTCGGTGCTGTCACTCGAGTTCGACCGGACAATGTGAATTGGATTCTGAATCTCCAGCTTCGCCTCGCGATGAATACCCGCCCCGTACATGAAGTCCAAATCTTGTTGGGGCTTGCCCGGCGGAACTAGCGGATTGTCGCTATTATCCAGCCTAATCAGCAGGTCATTTTGGGTTTTGGCCTTTCCGGTCAGGTTCGCAACAAGGGGCAAGTAACCGCCCCTCCGCGTAGCCAAATGTTCGCCATTGAGCCAGAGGTCCGACACTTGCATCGCGGCTCCGATTGTGAGTTCGATTGACTGCTTTAATTCCGCAGGTGCGATATCGAGAGTGCGTCGATAATAAGTAACACCTTGCCAAACCTCCGATTTATTGAGCGGACGCACCCACGCGGCGTGCGGCAAAGTCGCTGGTTTCCAGGCCAATTCCTTCATTCCAGAAAGCTCGGCCATCTTTATCTTCTCAAGCGAATCTGCCTTCAAATCAAATCGGGCATCGCCCGTCTCAACCGTCGCAATGTGATACTGGCTCTCCCAATCCTTTTTGGCTTTCGCATCGAGATTTCGGATTAGCCCGAGCTCAGCAATCGCCAGAAATGGTTCAACCCCGCGGTGTCCATCAGCAACAACTAATCGCATAAAACGCCCAGACGTAGGGGAAAACGCACGCTGAAAGAGGCTCAAATCGTTCGGAACTGCATCCGCAACAATCGGAGTTCCCCACGAAGCGCGATCATTCGACAGAAACACTTGGACGTGGTTCGGTTGGCCGTTTTTCGGCCCGGTCTGCCGACACAGCATCCGAAAGCCTACCGCCTCGGTTTTGACACCAAGATCAATAACCAACTCATGCGGATATGGGGCAGCTCCTTCAAACCATTTGGTATGCCAAAACGTCTTCGGGTCGCCGTCAAATGCCTTGCTCGCGATGGCGTTTTCCCCCGCAGCTTCTTGGCTCGACACGCTAACCACACGCCACGGGCTAGTCGGAACTGCGTCACCACCCGTCCAAATCGATGGCTGACTGGCCAAATTGACAAATTTCCAACCTTCGTTCAGTGGGACAGTTCGACCAGAAAACGTGTGAGGCAGATTGGCTTGGAGGGCAAGGAACAAGGCAATCATTTCATTCCCCAAAGGCTCGGGGTCGCAAATTCGAGGATGTTTCCGGCGGTGTCCTTAAAGTAAATTGAATGAGCACCATTCTTCCAGTAAATCTCATCGATGATTGGTAAATTATGAGTGGCTAGCCGTTCCCGCCAGGATTCAATTTCCGATTCAGATGCCGCAAACGCCAAGTGGCCCGCTCCGACCGTACCGTGAGCTGGAACGCCGGAGTCGGCAATAACCGTCTTACTCGCCTTAAAAATGATCAAAACGCTGCCTTCGCATCGCAAAAACAGGTCACGCTCGGGATCAAAAATCATCTCCTCAAGCTCAAGGACTTTCGTATAGAAATCTCGTGCCGCAACCAAGTCCTCGGCGTACAAAACAGATTCAAGCACTCGCACAAAATCAGGTTACCCCTGGGGATTATTCGTGGGCCAGCAACAGAAAACCGATAGGTACACTTGAGTCGCATGGATAGAGAAAACTCAGTTGGAATTCCACGAAGTCAGTTGCTCTATTCGTTAGGCAACCGCAAGATTGTTGAATTTGCCCGCGAGACCGATTCGTGTTTGCTCTGCTGTCGCCCAAAAGTAAACGAGGCCGGATTGTGTCGATGGTGTTATTCATCGCTCGACACCCCAGAAATTCACGCCGCCGTTAAGTGGACGAGCGGAGTCGGGCCATGATCTATGTTCTGATCGGTTTGATTATTGGCCTATTAGCGGGATTTATCTTCTATCACCGAACACGAAAACCGTACTTCGCCCATGCCGAATACTGGGTCTACTCGAATAATCACGAGATGCCCAGCACCGAAAAGCTGATGGTTCGCCTCGTGGGAAGCAATCCTTACGTCCAGCAGGGTCAAAACCCAATCGGCGGTGCAGAGGGACTTGTCCTCAGCGACATTCGACTCAAAATTGCCTTGCTCCTCAAAACAAGGAATCAGAACCTGTTCGACGGGCGGCGAGTCCCCGCCTCAATCGCAGACCAGCACGATTTTATTCGCGAAATCGGCTCGTTTCAATCCATCGTGAAGCTTCAGTACATCAGCACAACGAAATTGAAAGACAAGCGACACCTTCAATTCTTAATGCATGCGGCCGACGCAACCGCCGAAATCTGCGAATCGGGCTGGATTCTCGACAAAGTCACCGGAGTACTTCGAACCAAGACCGAGCAAACGGAAATCCTCGCCAAGAATTTCAACGTAACCAAGCTCGAATTCCATGCCCGGCTTGAGGCGAACATGGACAATTCATTCTCGTCGTTTGGGCTGATCAAGGTAGGAATTGCTGACTTCGATACCCATCCTGTCGCGGCTGATCAAGTTCAGTTGGTGCGAGAGATTTTGGAACGGTACATGACCCTGAGTTGGGAGAGAGGAGAAGCATTTCCCGACCCAATCAAAGCCTACGACGATGAGTTCTTCATGCTCCAGAAACCAACCCGACACAACCGCACCATCATGCGAATTGTTCGCAAACAAATGATCCCTTAACGATCAAATTCGGCAATGACAAACGTGTGATCGCTAGGCCGCTCTCGCAATCTTGCCTCGACATCAATCACACAAGAAGTACATTGCTCGGCCAGAGCTTCTGTCGTGTAAATATGGTCGATCCGCCATCCAATTCCCCTTTGAACTGCGCCAGGAACCACAAAATCCCAATAAGTGTACTGCTTGGGCTCAAAATTATGAACTCGAAAGAGGTCGATCAGCCCGTAGCCGACGATCTTTGAGAGTCTTGAGAATTCGTCTGGATGGTGCCCGACGCTACCGAGCAACTTCGCCGAATCCCATACGTCGTGAGGCTGGGGCGCAACGTTAATATCTCCCATCCAAAGCAGTTGCATGCTTGAGTCTTGAGCATCAAGAAGCTCCCGAAACTTCTCGAGCCACTTCATTTTGTATTCCCACTTTTCCGAACCAACTGTATTTCCATTGGGAACGTAAGTGTTGATCATTCGGATTCCCTGAATAGTTGCCGCGATAATCCGCGCATCCTCGGGCATATCAGGCTCTCCGAAGCCCTTGGAGACATCGGTCATGGGGTGCTTCGAAAGAAGCGCCACGCCGTTCCAAGCCTTTTGGCCGTTCAGTGCTACTTCGTAGCCGAGGGCTTCAAATTCTGCTCGGGGAAATTTGTCATCTTCGACTTTCGTTTCTTGTATTCCAAGAACGTCGACAGGATTTTCCTGCAGCCATTGAACCAATAGCGGAAGTCGAGCTCGAACGGAAGCGGCGTTGTAGGTAGCGACTCGCACGTCTTCATTTTAGCTCTTTGGATAATGAAACGGAATCACCCGTGTCCGGTCCTTTTCAAGGATTTTGATTTCACACTTGCTGCCCGGCTCGAACTTAGTCGTCTCCGCAATCAGCGAAACCCTTCGATTGAGGCCCCATCGAATCTCTGGCATCAAGTCATTTTCAGTTGGTTTGCTCGGCCATGCGGTAAATTTTGCCAAGACTTGATCCCATGTATCCTTTAAAACTTCATCCGGACGCCGCTGCTGAATGTCTTGCACAACATGATAGTCAACTGGCGTCCAAGGTTTGTCAACCTGGTGCATCTCAATTTTGATCTTGTCGAGTGCTTCGGGTTTCGCCGAATTGTCGACGTCACCATCAATCATATCGACGGTACAAAGTCGGGCTAGCCGAACAACAGCGAAGGTTTTGCCAGTGAATTGGCCTGCGCACTTCTCCCAAGTCGCGTTGACAACCTCTTGTGAGGTCCCAGCCGCCAATTGGTACCCAAGCCATCGACTGAGCAAACCTGGAGTGACAAAGACGACTTCTTCGACGTTTTGATTGCGTTCACCATCGAACCACTGTCCAATCACAATTCGAGAGTCTTTCTCGGTTCGGTCAATTCCTTTGCCTTTAGCAAAAAGTTGCTTGCCTAGTTTCAGTTCCGATTCAATCGGGGTCCCGACCACCGAGTCCGAAATCGCAACAAAACACAACAGAGACGTCATACAATCATTGTTGGCAAGAAAATCTAATCCAAAATAGTGAAATGAGTTTCGATTTAATTATTCATGGCGCGACCGTCATCACGCCATTTGGCCGAGAACGCCAGGATGTGGCTGTCCTTAATGGAATCATTGAGGCCGTAGGAGACTTATCGGGATTTGAAGCCACAGAAATAATTGACGCAAAGGGACTTTATTTGATGCCCGGAGGAATCGATACTCAGGTTCATTTCCGAGAGCCCGGACTTACCCATAAAGAGGATCTGGCTTCAGGATCATTGGCCGCCATTTGCGGTGGGGTCACAAGCTTTCTCGAAATGCCCAACACCAAGCCGGAGACAACCACGCCGCAAGCATTGGCTGATAAGGTTTCAGCGGCAACTGGGCGCTGCTGGTCGAACTTTGGCTTCTTTTTCGGGGCAACTCCATCGAACGCATCCCATCTAAGCGAATTTGAAAATCTCCCCGGCACTCCAGGCGTCAAAATCTTTGTCGGAAGCTCCACTGGTGACCTTTTGGTTGACAAGGAGGAAGACCTCCGCCAGGTACTTTTGAACGGTCATAAACGGGTCGCCGTTCACTCCGAAGACGAAGCCCGAAATATTGAGCGCAAAGCCCTCATCAGCGATCACCCAACCCCTCATGAGCATCCATTCCTGCGTGATGCTGAAAGCGCCCGGATCTCGACCGAGCGATTGATTCGCCTCTGCGAAGAGACGGGCAGGCCGATCCACATCCTGCACATCTCGACCGCCGACGAATTACCATTGATTGAGGTTGCCAAGGCCAAGGGCCTGCCAATAACGTGTGAAATAACTCCCCAGCACCTTTGGTTTGCTGCACCAAGTTGCTATGATAAGCTTGGAACTAAGGCGCAAATGAATCCGCCCTTGAGGGATGCATTTCATCAAAGAGCCCTTTGGGATGCCCTTGATCGAGGAGTTTTCGATGTCTTTGGATCCGATCACGCTCCTCACACGATCGAAGAAAAGGCGAAGCCCTATCCAAGTTCCCCCAGCGGCATGCCCGGCGTTGAAACGATTCTCCCCGTATTGTTGGATTTCGCAGCTCGGGGAAAAATTTCGTATGAGACCATCGTTGCGATGTTCTGTGCCCGCCCGGCCGAGTTATACAGCATAAAGCGCAAAGGAAATGTGGAACTTGGCTCCGATGCCGATCTCGTGCTGTTTGACCCCAATCAATCTTGGACGGTTGACGAAAAGATTCTTCACTCCAAAAGCGGTTGGAGTCCTTACGATGGCGTGACCCTGACGGGCAAAATCCGGTCAGTTTTTCTCGCAGGACAGTTGGTATCGTCGAATGGACAACCAGTCGGTACGCCAAAAGGGCGCTGCCTAGAATTTGGTGAGCAGTAATCATGGACCAACGCGAACACCTCCTCATCCTTGCCGACTATGAAAAATGGGCGAATGAGCAATGGCTCAAATTCTTCGCAGAGGCTCCATCCCATCCTGGCGGCGGCCAATTCGTTGCCAAGGCAGATGAAGTTCTGGGGCACATCGTCCAATGCTATTGGCATTGGTTTAACTTGATGTCGGGCACCAACGTTGAGACCACTGGTGACCGAAAGGTTGATATGGCGGCCCAGCACGCCAAGATGCGGGACTACATTTCAGGATGCGACCTTGAAGCTAAAGTTCAGCGCTCTTGGCCAGAATACGGAACGTATGAGTGGAAGACCTACCAGTTGATTCAACACGCGCTTTGCCATGGATCATATCATCGTGGACAGATTCGTGCCTTGGCCGAAGCCCACGGCTTTGAGGAATGGCCCGATACGGACTTTGAAGCCTTTGCTGGTGTTAAGATTGGTTAGCCATTTCGCCAAGCGGTATCCTTATATCGTATGCCTCAGCTCATTCTTGTTCGTCACGGACAGTCACTCTGGAACCTCGAGGATCGATTTACGGGCTGGGTCGACGTACCATTGACCGCCCTTGGCGAGCAAGAAGCCCTCAACGCGGGATTGAAGCTCAAAGGCATCCAAGTTGACGTTGCCTACACAAGCACGCTACAGCGAGCCCAGAACACGCTGAAGAACATATTGTCGAGCATGGGGGTCGAAGTACCGACGATTCGGGATGAGGCCCTGAACGAGCGCCACTATGGCGATTTGCAAGGATTGAACAAAGCTCAGACCGCGGTAAAGTTTGGCGCAGACCAAGTAAAGATTTGGCGTCGAAGTTATGACGTTCCGCCTCCGAACGGTGAATCTCTCAAAGACACCGCGGCAAGAACCCTTCCCTTCTTTGATCGATGCATTCTTGGCGATATCGCTCAAGGAAAAAACGTTTTGGTCGTCGCTCACGGAAACTCAAATCGTTCGATCGTCATGCAGCTTGATAAGCTGACTCGCGAGCAGGTTCTGGAGCTGAATTTAGGAACGGCCGTTCCACTCATCTATGACTTAACGCCCGAAGGCGAAGTCTTGGGTAAGAAGATCCTCAGCTAGACTTTTTCTTTTCGAGCTGCTTAGTTCGAGCCTCTAAGTGCTCGATCTTGTCGTTCATTTCGTTGAGCAGATTATCAGGAGTTTCTTCCTTCTCTTCTTTTTGCTTCAACATCCAAGCGAGTACGCCAACCCCAACTCCGATTCCCATTAGCAGGGTCAACGTCTTTTTCATCTTCATAACTCTACCCAGAATATACGAAAAAAGGGTTCCAGCCGTTGCTGGAACCCTTTTTCATTTTAGTTGCTGTTACTAGATTATGACGAACAGCGTGGTCGAGACACTCGTCCCGTTTCCGGATGGACTAACCGTGGCCGTTATCTGAGTCGACAAGTTCCGTGGAATTCGTCGAGTCTGCAGAGTAATGGTCGTTGAGTTAGTGCCGAGCGGAATGGTGAAGGTCTTGATCGAGCCAGCGATATTTACCAACGAAGAGTTCGTAAAGATCAACTTACCAGGAGTTGCCACTGGAACATTGCGGTTCACAGTAACCACGACTTGAATCGTGGAGTTCTGACGAACCCGGTTCGTTGGCAGGATCTTGATACTCGTCACTTCCGTAGCCTTGATTACCAATGTTGCGAACACAGGTGGCAATGTTCCGGCACTCGCCGTAAACGTTGCAGTAACAGTGTCAGAAACAACTGGTGTTGTTATGGCAAAGGTCGCAACTGGGTTTCCAACAGTGAATACTGGCTGAGTAATACCTACACCAGCGATATCGCAAGTGATGGTATTCATTGAGAAGCCAGTAATCGCAGGAGCACTCAAGGTGATTTTTCCAGTTGCACCTTGACCACCAAACACCGAGTTCGGCGTAATGGTGAAGGTGTACGTGAGAGCCAATACTTGAAGAGTATCGGATTTCACCAATCCTGGAATAATCGGAGACGGACCTCGGTAGGCCGAGATCTTGACGTTCTCATCACCATTGAGAGCAAAGAGCCCTCGAATGTTAAAGGTCGTCTGAGTTGTCCCTTCTGGAACGATGACCTCTGTGATAGGTACGTTGCTTGCATCAACCGGAGTGGCTATTCCTGGTTTATCAGAGAATAGTTGAACCCGTGCACCACCCACTGGCGCTGCCGCCGAGAGGGTTACGGTACCAACCGAAAGTCCACCACTTGGAATAACGTTCGGATTAACGACCAGCGAACTGACCAGATTAGCCTGAACATTAAGTGTCGCCGTCAGCGGACCATCAATTACTGTGTTGTCTGAAGGGCTCACGACTCGAACGACCTTAACTACTCGGCCGATATCGGCGGCTTCGAATGGCGTTACGATCGTAAACGCACTTGATTGATTTGAGTTTGCCGGGATTGTAACCTGCGTCGGAGTCAGAACATATCCAGCCGGATTGCCGTTGATTGAAACATTCAACGTGCCAGCAGCACCTGTCTTACCGTCAAGATTGACATAACCCGTCACCGTACCACCCGCCGAAACAGGGTTAGGCGTGAGGACAATGTTAGTCAGTCTCGCAACGCTAACTCCAAGTGTTGCCGTTCGAACCACTCCAAGCAAGCCAGCATTGACCTGTGCAGTTGTTGCAGCATCCACACCATTGGTTGCAATGGTGAAGGTCGCTTGGCTTTGTCCCGCAGGAATGGTCAAGATGTTCGTCGCTACGTTCGGACCATCAGGGAATGAAACTACAGTTGGAACATCAGTCGTAAGGAGAACACTCACACCACCTGTTGGAGCCACGCCGTTAAGCTTGACTGTTGCAGTTGTTGTGTTTCCACCAACGATGCTTGCACCATTGATGATGATTGTGTTCAACCAAGGAACGATTTGAAGAGTAGCCGTCTTAAGGTTTCCAGAGTAGTTGGCTTTAACTTGGACGTTGACCTGGGCTGGTACAACTTTGCTGTATACGTTGTACGTTCCAGTTGTTTGTCCGGCAGGGATAATTATTTGCGAAGTAGTTGCAGCCGAAGTTGCAAGGAATGAGGCTGCTGCCCCATCTACCGCAGGGTTGACAAACGAGAGATTAATTGTGGCGCCGCCTGCTGGTGCAGGACCCGAAAGAGTAATCGTTCCAACCGAAGAAGGAGGATTGGCAAGGCCTTGCGGATCACCACCAGGAATTGGCGAAGGCGCCAAGGACATGGTACTAATAAGAGGCAATGACTCTCGGAATCGCAGTACGAAACCGTCTCGTCTGTATTGGATGCCTACAAGGGCACTTGGGCTGCCTCCAAAGGTCATATCGGGGAACCCGTCCTGGAAGTATGCATTGGCATCAGTAATTCTTCCGGGCCCCTGATCGGGCTCTGGGAACTGCTTGAACGCCAAATTGGTGATAAATTCAGGATCAAGTCCACCAGATCGACCATTAATATCAGGTCTCCAAGTAACCACTGTACCAGTTGAATTGATCAATGCATACCGGCGCCATGTGTCCGTCCAACCATAAACCCAAACGTCGCCGTTCGGGTCAACAAATGGAGCGAAGACTGCATCATCGAGAATGCCACCAACATAAGTTGATCGAATGATAGAGGATGCCGTTTTGTCAAGGATCAGGAGCCAACCATCATTGGTTCGGACTTCTGGGATTGCTGGCATCGTATAGGCAGCACGAATAGGATTGACCAGCGGGATCGATCCTCCGTTTTGACGAGTATCAGACTCATACGGATCCCCTGGCGGGTTTTGAGTTGAGTCGTTGGCACTTACAACGCCAGTTAGATACGCATTACCAATAGAGTCAACACCAATACCACAGGCAGTAATGTTTCCTCGGTTTCGAATATTGGTGGAGTAAACAATGGTTCCTCCGTCTGAACTAATCTTTGTAACAGTGATATAGTTCTCGCCGCTTTGGTAGATTTCACCAAAAACGCCAGAAGTTCTCGGGAAGTCGAACGAAGCTGATCGACCAAGCACGTATACGTTACCAGCGGGGTCGGTTGCGATCGTCGAACCGCCGAATTCAAACCCGGTGCCAGTGCCGTTTCCATCGTGGGTTCTAAAGAACCCTTCGGTAACATCACCTGCAGCACCACCAACCAGTCCAGACCATGTCATGGTGCCAGCTGCGGCAAATTTTCTTACCCAAATATCGCTCTGTCGTTGTAGTCGACCATTCTGCCAAACGCTTGGCGTGGTCACAAACTTCGGAGTGCCTTGAGCAGTATCAGAGTTACCAGTGGCATTCAAAGTCCCCGAAAGGAAGAAGTTGCCGAGCAAGTCGTATGCGCCGCCCGTCAAAGTGACGGTATTTGGAGCGGTTGCTGCGGGCAGGCCCGATGCACCAGGGATGACAACGAAACCGTTCGTTTCGTCGTAGTCGACAGTGCCATAGAAGCTACCGCTGTTTGCGCCTGGAACAAATCCAGTGGCGCCATTGGCGGCCTTACAAAGACCAGTCAACATCATTCGGATCGTTGCGCCTGGGGTAATGCTAGATTGTGGTCGCATTGAAAGCGACGTCACAGCAGTTACATCAGGGGTTGCCGTTGGTCCGCCAAAACGGAACAATACTGGATTGCCCGAAATTGGGTGGAAAGGCGTTAAAATTGTCGTTGGATCAGAGGTGAAACGCAGGACCCAAACGTTTCCAGGGTTGCTATCTCCCGCGAATGAGGCAGAACTCGTAGAACCAACAACCCAAACGTTTCCGAGTGGATCGATTCTGACAAAGTTGCCTTGATCGTCGCCAGTTCCCGGAATCAAAGCGGAGTAATCGTGAACGTATACGTCACCCGTCAATCGTGATACGAATGCGTCTTTTCCGCCCAATCCGTTGAATCCAAACGGGCCATAGAGGACTGGATAGATTGCGGAACGAGTGTAACCAGTAAGGTAAACGTTACCAACTGCGTCAGCTGCAACGCCTCGGACTTCATCGAAACCTTGGTCGCCACCATAGTAGGTGCCATAAACCAGCGGGTCAATGACAAGGTCCTTTGAGTGGTCGTAGGCACCAACGTTAAAACCAATGTGGGTAGCGTCAATCTGCTTAAAGCTAACCGGGACTGAAATCTTCTTACCACCAACCATTTGGTAGGCAAAAAGACCTTCTTGGAACTTATCTCCAAGAACAGTATTGATTTGGAGCTTGTTGCCGGCAATAACCTTAGCGCCTGCACCCTTGAAGTTGAACCGAATATCGTCGGATTTCGCACCTGGGTGAAGCAAAAAGTCATAGCGAGGAGCCTTTCCGTCAAAGTAAGCAACTGCGTCGACATTGTCGTAAACGCCGTTCAGCTTGACCTGACGATAATTGTGGGCTACGGGCATATTCTTACTTACGAATTGCTTAGTGCCCGCTTCAGAAGAGCCAACAGCCGTGAACGGCTTTGCTCCGTCGAACAACATTCCAACGGTATGACCAGCATAGGCCGCATTACCCTTGTCAGCGTTCGTTCTCTGATATTGGAAAACAAAGCCCTCTTTCGAGACCCAGAAATCCATTCCCGCGGCATGGCCGCCAAAAAGAGCTCTTTCATCCCATTGACCGACATTTTTTGTAAACGTCGATGGTCGGGACTTTAACATTGATTGCCCAGCTTCAGGCTTCATCACTTGCGCATTCGCAAACGGGGAAACACCCAAAACCAAAGCACCGAGCCAAATACGACTGCAGATTGATTTAGACATAGACACTAAAAAGACACCTCTAACATGCATCCAAAAATTGGATTCACCGTGCGAAAAAAGACGCACGTATTCATACCAACTTTGCCATTATATTGCAGAACTCGCGATTAAGCTAGTCCTAACGACAAATCAAGACGAAGTTCCTGCAAGAAATGTTTCCTTGGGAACCCTTTTTTCTTGTATGAATTCATTCAGTACGTGGAATAAACCCTCAAGATGTTTAAGCGCAAAGAGTCGACGTGGGCTCAATCTGCCCCGAATAGTGCCCCGGCAATCCGATTCGGCTTGACTGCGTCATCGATTCTCAAGAAGCTCGTAATCGTGCCAAATGATCCGGCATCAATCGAATTTTTTGGAAAGATTGAGGGCCTTTCTCAAGAGGTTGTAGCGCTGAATCTCACACCTTCCCAAGTGAACGAAATTTCGGACGAACTCGACGCCACGGTTTCCAAGTTTTCCAGAAACCAACGAAGGGCAGTTGAAGACAGTATCGGGGTCGTTTACGAAGGGCTCCACGAAATTCTTTCGTCGCTCGAAAGCGCGATCATTTCCAGCGATAGCCTCAGACATGCAGCCGAAGCCTCGACATCACACCTTGTTGACCTCCAATACGCAAAGAATTATGAAGAGGTCATTTCGGGACTAAAAAAGGAGATCGCCAGTCTGAACACTGCCGTTGGCCAATATCGAGAAGAAGCAAAATTAATTCGGAATGTCGCGGCAAAACACGTTGAACAGCTTAGAACCAAACTAAAAGTTGCCGAAAAGGCGGTGTCGGTCGATCACCTGACAAAACTCGGAAACCGAAATGCGTTTGATCTTCAAATCAGTTTTGCGATTTCGCGGCTCGCTCAAGGTGACGCTTACTCGCTCGCCATCCTCGATGTTGACAAGTTCAAATCAATCAACGATTCTTTTGGACACTTGGGGGGAGACGCTGCCCTCATCGCCATTTCAAAGCGGCTCACCGAAACATTTTCGCAAATCGGAACCACCGTGGTTCGAATTGGCGGCGACGAATTTGCCGTCCTTTATAAAGGACCAAGTTTGCAGCTCGCAGCGAAAGTGGAACGGGTGAACTCCGGCCTGGCCAAGAGTTCATTTGAATACAACGGATCAAAAATCGATCTACACGCAAGCTATGGAGTTATTGATCTCACAACGGATCACACCCCCGAGTCAGCCTTCGCCGATGCCGACTACGAGATGTATCAATCAAAAAGGGGCAAGAAGAGCGCAGCTTAGACGTGAAATTCTTCGATCGCGTTCAGCGCGGCAATCTGCTGATTAGCTTTTCGGAGTCGATCACACAACAGTGTGCTGAGATTGACCAACGCTCGAACCGCCATCTCGGGCTGTACACGAAGCAACTCACGCAATGGTTCTTCATTCATGATCAAAACTTTACAATCGGTATGTGCCACAACGGATGACGACCGTCGCCTTCGATCCAAGAATGAAACTTCGCCGAATGGCATGTTTGGCTTGATATAGGCAATCGGATCGCCCGTGACCGCCAAAATTTCCGCGGTACCTTCGGCAAGAATCATCAGGTGCGTCGAAGGATCGTCAACCCGAACAACATACTCCCCCGCTGGAAAATTTCGAATCTCGGATATGGCCGCAATCTGAGCGATAAATTCCTCGGTAAACCCCTTGGCAAGATAACTGCTAGCGATGATCTGTTTTAAGTCCATTAAGACATCATTATAGTTCTCTGCGACCGTCATATGAAGATGGACGGAAAAAATGCCGTTTGGGTTTACCAATCAGGGCCAAGGTCTTACTAAACCTTCGCGGTTTCCTTGAACTGCTCAACGTGCTTCAAACAGCACGCTCGAACCCGAGCCCGAATGCGATTGATGTACTTCGCGCGCTCCGTAACGCTGACCGCCCCTCGCGCATCCAGAAGGTTAAAAACGTGCGAACATTTAAGCGCAAGGTCGAGTGCCGGATAGACCAGCGCAGCCGGACCACTTCCCTTTGGCGGGAGCTCCTTCTCTCCCCCGGGGTTGGCCGATGTAAGAATCCCTTGCTTCGAATCCCAAAATACTTCGGTCTCGATAACTCGCTTCGATTCTTCCTCGTACATGTCGAACATTTTCAGCAGCATCTCGGTCGAGGCGACCTCAAAGTTATAAACGTTGTCCTGTAGCTCAAGCTGGTAGTCGACATCAAAATACTTGAGGTCGTCGCTCCACTGCAGATCCTTCCAAAACGACTGCTGATTGTTCAGCATCAAGCAAAGTCTTTCGGGTCCATAGGTAATCTCGGCGCAAACCGGATTACATTCAATTCCACCCATCTGCTGGAAGAAAGTGAACTGAGTAACTTCCGCTCCGTTAATCCAAACTTCCCAACCCACTCCACTCGCACCCGCCGCTTGGCTCTCCCAATCGTCCTCGACAAATCGAATGTCGTTCTTGGTAGTATCAATCCCGATCGCATCGAGAGACCCGAGATACAAATCAACAATATTCTCCGGCGACGGCTTCATGATCACCTGATATTGGTAATATCGCTGACTCCGCTGCGGATTGAGGGTGTATCGCCCGTCGGCGGGGCGGCGAGAAGGCTGAATATAAGCGACGTTCCAATCGTCCGGCCCAAGGACCCGCAGAGTCGTTGCCGGATGCATGGTTCCCGCTCCAACCTCAGTGTCGTACCCTTGCAGGATCGCGCAACCCTGCTCAGACCAGTACTCATTGAGGCGTCGGATCAATTCTTGGAACGTCATGCTATTTCTATTTTGGCATTAACCTGGGCAACTTGCCGAGCAATTAGGGACCGATGTGTCTGAAGTCGTTGGATATCGGTCGATTTTGGTTGTTCACCGTTCCGGAGACAACCGCAATGGCAGTGGCAAGCAAGCCAAGGATTGCAACCGAAGCAAAGACAACCGTGTAAGCCTCGTGCTTTTGTACTTCCGTATCCTTCGGCAGGTTCGAATACTTGGCGATGGACGCGCGAACGATCACCATTCCGAGCCCACAAAAAACGGCTGCCAATACCCATTCAATTGTTCGCATTCTCGAAAAGAGTTCGGCCGAGATACTGGCGGGGCGCGGTGCAATCGCAATCGAAAGCGCAACTAAACCAAGGATGGCCATGAAAATACCGCTTAAACCTGCCAAGACTATTCCGAACTTTCTTACCGACACCGTTAGACATATTACGCTTTATACTGATGAGTGATATGGATCAGCGTGAGCTTGTTCGAAGTTTAGAGGAGTACTTCCGCAAGGAAGAAGAAGAAGCCCACCAACTGCGAAAAAAAGTCCACGCCCAACGCGAATCGATATCTGACGAGGAATGGTGGGCCGAGCTGATCGAAAGAACCAAGAATATTCGCCCCACCATGTTGGAGGTCTTCGAGCGCAACAAAGTCGAAATGATCGCCAAGCGATTTGAGACAATCCAATCTGAAGAAGGGTTCCGCGAGAAGTCGGTCCAACGTCGAGCGATGGACCTCCTTCCTTATGTCTCTTCCCTTCGGTCCGAGCAAGGCGATATTGGCCCTCTCACCGAAGATCAAATTTCCCAAGCCACCACCAAGATGGAGGCAGCCAGCCTCAAACTAGCTTCACAAGCAGAGGCCAAGTCCGACAAAACGGCAAAGCGATTCGAACTCAGCGAGATGTCGTCGGAACAATTAAGCGACTGGATTCTCGACCCGAAAAACCAAAATTAACCGATCGACCTCTTCAGCCAGTCGCTCAGAATCTCAATAATATTCGGATTGAATTTCCCGCCCCTTCCCCACTTCTGCATGCTATCGGCAAACGAATCGGTATTCGAAAACCCGTGATCACTATGCGGAACCAGAATGAACTCCGCTGACCCTGGATGCTTTTTGTTCATCATCTCTGCGATGAATTCATGATCTGAACGAGTCGAAATGAAGTCATTCTCACCCCAAATCGCGGCAACTTTCGCATCAATCTTCGCCCACGCTCCTGGCAAATTCTTCGTCGCGAGAGTTTGGAAGAACCCAATTCCCACTCCCGAATAAGTCTTGCCATCCGGAATCATCGCATTCACCCGAGCCTTCAACGCCGGATACTTGCGGACGATGTCGGCTGGCTTCATTTGCTCATAAAACAAGTGGTGACAAACGGCCCCCATCTCGACCATTTCTGCATCGAGCGCATCGGGCGAGGCTCCACCAAGCAATGACTGCCGTCGAGTGTTTTCGAGCATGTACTCGTTCCATGTTTTCGAGATGGTGGCAATCGCCGCAACCGCCGCAACTTTCTCTGTTTGCGCGACCAACGGGCCAAACACTCCGCCCATGCTATGCCCGACGATCGCAATCTTGTTCTTGTCCACGAATCCGTAAGACTTGGTCAACCGTACCGCCTGCAAGTAAGCATCGAGTTCGGTGTCGAAACCTAAGTTCGTATACTCCGGACCTTCGCTGTCACCCTGACCCGGCTTGTCGATTCGCACAATCGCATACGTCTTCGAAAGCGGCCCCATGATGTTGCCGTATGAGATTCCGGGATACTCGCCGTCAAGGCTGTACGCCCCGATTCCCCCAATCCAGAAAATCGTCGGAAAGGGTCCCTCGCCTTGGGGGTGGGTCGAGATCACCCGAATTCGCTTGCCAAGACTCAGCACTTGGTCGTACTCGACCACAACCCCATCACCTTTTTGCATCGGACGCTTAACCGCAGTTCCGGTCAATTCAACTGACTTGCCCGCTCGCATTACTCCAACCTTGACGATCTGACCTCCGCTGACCAGTCGCATTATCGACATAAAGTCAGGAACGGTCGCAGTCTTCTTGCCGTTCAGGCTCAAAACCACATCGCCAACCGCAAACTTCATAACCTCGGCCGTGGAACCTGCAATCACCCTCGTGACTTCAATCGATGCCGTCGGAACATTCAGCTGCTTCGCTTTTTCAACCGCAATTGGAGTCAGTTGAGCACCCAACATCGCCTTTCGAGGCAACGGTGCTCCACGCTCGATTTGCCCAAATGCCACTGAGACCAATAATAAGAGCGACAACAGGATGATAATTCGTCGACAATTCATGCCACCCCATGATACTGCCTGTAATTTAGTTTCAGTTCCCAGATATAGTGAATCTATGAGCATGCAAATCGTCAAAGACTATCTCACAAAACAGCTAGAAAGCAGCCTCGAAACCTACCTCAAAGACCTCGAAGCGATGCCCGAAGAGGACCTTATCAATGGGGTCAAGGGCAACGAGCGAAAAGGTATCGACTTCTCTTACGAAGTCGCCTATGTATGCCATCGATTTGCAAAACGACTCCGGGGCGAAACTCCAGAACCTTGGCCGGAAGGCGGGTGGATGATGGCACCTGCCGAATTTCGAACCAAAGTGGCGGCAACGGCTCACATGCAACAAGGCATGACCGCGCTTATCGACACCTGGAAGTTGATTCCGGCCGAAGAAATCACGAAGGTGATTGTCCTACCATCCGGCGAAACAAGCCCGCTTGATCTCGTGTTCTCCTGCTGCTGGCACAACGGTTACCACGACGGTCAGCTCAATTACATCCAAGAGCTAAAGGGTGACCTCACCATGCATTGGCAAGACTAGTTCTTCGCCAAAGACTTTCGCAGGTCATCGTAATAGAGGCCCATGTGGTCAACGGGGAAATTGGGGACTCCTGGAACCTTCGTCCAACTCCCCGCTTGACTTGACTCAACGTTTTTGTCGTATTGAGTCGTTTTGCGGTATGCCTCTTCAGTCCGATCTAAGAGCTTGCCAGATCGAATCAGAAAATTCCCTTTCATGATATTGCCCATGGGCGCCATTGGTTGATTCTCCAGAATAGTTGCCAGCTTGGGATACCAGTCCTTCCATGCACTGCCTTGGTAGGGCATCGCATTTAGTCGTTCCATCATGGTGGGTTTACTCGATGCCGCCCATCCAAGTCCCCTTGCATCGCAGTCAAATCCGAGCTTGCAATCGACAATGATGTTCCCCTCCATCACATTGTCTCGACCGCCGCCAACGAGAAATCCCCAATGGCATCGCTCGATCAGGTTTCCAATGGCGCTATTTCCCGAAGCCAAATCATCAAAGTAAATTGCCGGCTCCCATTTGTGCATCCCAACATTATCGTAGAAGTGGTTGATGCGAATTTGGGTTCCTCTTGCGGTCCAATCTCGGCCAGTGTAGATCACTCCACCGTCGCCCGTTTTGCCGAGAGTGCGATAGAACTCGCAGTTCTCGATAGTGTGATTGTTGCCGCGAAAAATAATTGCCGAATGAGGTGCGTCATGCATGGAGCAACTACTGATCGTATTTCCAACTCCAGAAAGATTGACCGCTGGCCGATACGTTTGAGTGCGTCTCGAGAAGTGGTGAATGTCGCAATTGACCACCGTGTTATAGCCCGATTTCAGCTCCTTGCGTTCGCCACCACCGAGGGCGATCCCGCCTTCACCCGTGTTCCAAATATTGCAGGTATTGACCCCGCAGCTAATTCCTCCTTCAATCGTCACAGCCCGCTCCCCCAGGTTGAACAGTTGACAGCCCTTCACTATTCCGTGCTCAGCATTGGATATTTGAACGCCATCTCCTCTCGAATAAGCCAAATCCAAGCCTTCAATCCGGACACCCAGACCCGACTTGATCGTAAACATCGGCGTGCCCAAAGTGCTGAGCCGCAAAGACTTGGTACTAGGAAGCGGAATGAGATAGGCCTTCGAATTGACTCGGTCCAAATAATACTCACCCGGCTGATCCAGCTCTTCGATCAGATTTTCCGCGAAGAACTCCGCACCCTTGTCAACCCCATAGCTATGGGGCTTAGCCAGGGTTATCTGGCCGTTCGCTGAGTCGATCGAGTCGACTCGCATGCTCTCGTCGGCCCAATCGTACTTCCAATATCCAAAAAGCCATATGTCACTTGCTTTGGTCCAAAGCTTGGCTCGGTCGGTTACACCCGTAAATATTGGCTTCCGTGGCGTGGCCGCCCGGTCCTTTTCGCCATTGCCAGCTTCGGTTACAACGCCCACCTTCGTAAATCCTTTATTGGGCCACCGAGCCACCGTCATCGGAGTTCGGTCGGCAAAAAGTTCATTGGGGCCAACCGACACCGGAGTCGTGAACCCATAGGCACTTGACGGCGCGAGAGATGCCTTCAAAAAAGGCTTGAAATCGATTTGTTTGACCAACAACCGAGCGGCAGGATCGATGATACGCGCCAAGATCACTGGATCCGTACACGGCTTGATCGCACCCATAGGAATTTGGACTGCTCCGGTTAGTAACGGCCTACTTCCCTTCTCGCCCTGAATCAGCAGCATCGAATCCCGTTGGTCCAATTCAATCGTTTTGGTCAGTTGGTACTCGCCGGGTCGAATCGTGATCGTCTGGATCTTTGTTTTCCGAGCAATATCCATTGCTCGTTCGAGCGTCGCAACAGGTTTGCCCTTAGTGCCATCGTTCGCATCATTCCCATTCCTGGCAACAAAAATCTCCGATGGTCTATAGAGGGCAAAAAGGCAAATCGCGGTGAGCATCTTCGGTGAGGCTACCCAACCCGACTTGGCACCGGTATGATGATCTCGTGCCTGGTCCGTGCCCATATGCTCTCGCTCTCAGCCGCGTGCCGCGACGCAAGTGGGCGACGCGAGCAGAACTGCTCGAGCGGGTCGAGCTAACCAAAAAGATGATCGAGCAAAGCCCGGGCCAGAATCTAACCATCGCGAGTCTTTCTCGCATCGCCGGACTTTCCGAAAGCCACTTCATTCGACTCTTTGGCGACACCTACGGAGTCTCACCGCGAAAGATGCTCTCGAACCAACGAATGGCGACCGCCAAAATTTTACTCGTTCAAGGAAAAGATGTTACGTCGGTCGCGCTTGAAATTGGCTACTTGAGTGTGCCGACGTTCTGTCGGCGCTTTAAGGAAGCCTTTGGCGAAACGCCGAAGGACTACAAGAACCGCAATTTAGGATAATAAATTACACGCACTTTGTTTGTAACATGACCTCGTTATGAACACAATTTGCCACATCGAATATTACGTGACCGACCTCGATAAGGCGCAAGCCTTTTACGGCGGACTCTTTAACTGGGATTTCCGCAGCTTCGTTGATGGGATGGTCGTCTTCGGAATCGGAGACCAACATATCGGCGGCCTAATGAAAACGGACAAGGTTGAAGCGGGTCGTTCACCGGGAATCTGGTTCAAGGTCGAAGACCTTGACGAAAAGGTCGCGACAACGCTGGCAATGGGCGGATCGACTCCCAACGAAAAGAATCCCGTTCCGGGAGTCGGCTGGCCCATCACTGTCCGCGATCCGGACGGAAACGACGTCGGCTTCGTTCAGTTCGACTAATTCAAAAATTGTCCTTCCAGTGAGGAGCTGGAAGGACAAAATCACCCTCTCCTGCGATAAGATAACTCAATGCTTTCCCTAGTCGCTTGTATCATCTCAGTTGCACAATCTGGCGATGTCCTGACCACCCTAGAGGGTTCGTATTCCGCCTCATCTGTGAGTCCAAACTTCGACCCAATCAAGCTGCAGACAATAAACGCCAAAGTATTTGAACTGATCGAGAAGGACCAACTAAAGACTCCAAGCGAATACTTACGGGCAGCGAAGCTCATTTCAGAATTTCGAAACTCATTCGAGACAAGCCGCATCAAGCATGAACTGATCCTTTGTGCGCTTGCTGGAGGCGAGGAAAAAGCCAAGACGGCCATTGGCCAATCGTGGGATATGTTTCTGATCTCGACTGGACGTGAACAACAAATCGGATCCATCAAAATCCCCGACGAGCCTAAATTTGCAATTTCACCTGCGCCAAAATCGATCTTCAGCGTCATCTCAAATCCTGCTAAAGCAGTGGAACAAGCGGCCAAAGCCAAAAGCGATGAGGAAGTGACCAAGATCTGCGACGACGATCAAGCGGTACGTCAACAAGATTGGAGCAAATTGACGCCCAAGCAGATGGGTGACTTAGTAAAAGGCGACAAGGCGAGGCTCAAGCGAACGATTGAATTACTCGAAGCTGGTCGAATCGTCACGGCCGAGGATTTCGACCATGCTTCGCTCGTTCTTCAGCACGGCTCGACCTGGCGCGACTACTCACTCGCCCATGAACTCTCTATTTGCTCATTGCTACTTGGCAACAAGAAAGCAGCCTGGCTATCCGCCGCGACCTACGATCGAATGCTTGGCTCTGGCGGTTATCGCCAGCGATTCGGAACGCAGTACGGAAGCGTTGGCAACGGAAAATTTTCCCTCGATCTAGTCGACCCAACCGGAATCAATGACTCGGAGCGGAAGGCGATGCATTGTCCGACTCTCGAAGAAGCCAAGAATCGGAAGTGGGACTAGATTGACATAACGTCTCTCAACCGCATTTTTACTTTGACCAAGTCCTCGGGTAACAAGAATCCGATTTGCGAACCTAGTTCAGATTTCAGAACCGTATGAACTTGCTCGCACTTTACAAAGGACTGTTGAGCCAAATTGTTATTTGAATCAGGTTGGATTGGCACATGGAATCTCTTTCCTTTTGTTGTCACGGGAACGATTAGTGCTAGTGGATATGTGACATTTTCATTGAAGACGTCAGACTGAATGACCAATACAGAGCGACGTCCAGCTTGACGGGCATCGACAGGAAATCCGAAATCATACCAAACGATGTCGCCTTGTCTAATCTCCAATGTGCCTCATTGTCTTCTTTTGAGCAGCGAGCCACGGTTCAAATTCGGACATATCAAAATCTTCGGCCAACTCTTGAACGTCAAGCCTCAATTGCTCCTGCCTGACCCTAGCCAGTTTCTCTTCGATTGCCTCGATTACAAATTGGTTTAGGCTTACGTCGTCGACGTTAGCCTTATAAATGCCAATAGCCTCATAAACGACCAGTGGCAATCTAGTTGTCAACGCCTTGTATTCCATATCATCTATATACCATAATATGCACCATTATGTGACACCACACTATGGTGCAATTTAATTAAACCGTAGCGGTCCGTTGTTCGTATAAACCGCTTCTGCCAACTTCGTAAACTCAGCTTTCTCGCAACTTGGCACCATCACCGCCTCACCTGTCAGAGTCTGCCATGCCTCCGCCGCTTTCGCGTTCATCGACGGCTGCATCGCCTCCATCAGCGTGACCGCAATTCCCCCCAGCTTCGTCGCCCGGAACCATGCCGACTGCTCGGCGTAGGCCAGCAACAGCAAATCCGACGCCGCCCCGACTTCAACTTGGCCGTCCAGCGGCCGCTCGATGGCTCGACAAGCGAGGTCTTCGATGAAAGTCGATCCCGCCCCGACGTGAATCTGCCCTGCTTTCAACTTTCGCTGGAAGCGATCTGCCAGAAACACACGATTGATCTCGTTCGTGCCTTCATAAATCTTACTGACTCGCGCGTCCCGGTAGTGCCGCGCAATCGGAAACTCTTCGGTAAACCCATATCCGCCATAAATCTGCAAGGCCTCATCAATAATCCATGCCTCCGCCTCCGTGCTAAACACCTTACACGCCGAGCATTCAATCGCGTATTCCTCGGCGGCTTTTCTATTTCCATCAATCGTCCCGCCATACAAGTCAAACGCTTCGTCGATCATCGCGCCGGTGCGGTAAATCATCGACTCCGCCACAAAGAACCAACCCGCCATCTGCGCCAGCTTCTTTTGAATCAATCCGAAAGAGGAAATACTTTGGCCAAACTGCTTTCGATCATGGGCGTAAGCCACCGCAAGTTCAATCGCATTTCGAGCTGGGCCAATCGACATCGACGACAGCTTAAATCGACCAATGTTCAAAGCATTAAAGGCAACATGGTGTCCTTTTCCTGGTTCGTACAGCAAGTTTTCCAGCGGGATTTCGGCATTTTCCAGCGTAATTCGCGCCGTCGATGACCCTTTCAAGCCCATCTTGTACTCTTCCCTTTCGATCGTCAGGCCCGGAGTATTTCGTTCAACCAAAAACGCCGAGAACTGCTCGCCATTGATCTTCGCCATCACCAAGAACTGATCGGCCCACTTCGCGTTGCTGATCCACATCTTGGTACCGTTCAGCACCCATTTCCCGTCCCGCTCAACCGCGCTCGTGGTCACGCTCAAGGCATCTGAACCAGAGTTAGGTTCACTCAAAGCATAGGCGCCAATCTCCACTCCCGAGGTCAAACCTGGGAGATACTTCGTCTTCTGGGCTTCGGAGCCAAAGAGGCTAAGCCCAACCTGACTGATTCCGCTCGTGATTCCGTAAGTGACGCTCATCGAGCCATTCAGGCTCATGAATTCGAGAATTCGTGCTGCGAGGTTTTTCCCGAGTCCTAGCCCACCGTAAGCGTCCGGACTATCAATTCCACACAAACCGAGTTCGCCCGCCTTCTGAATCAAGCGAGGCATCAAACCCTCCTCCTGTGCGTCAATTGCCTCCAGATGAGGCATGACTTCACTACGGCAAAACTGCTCCGCCACGTCGATCATCATCTTGTCGTCACTCGAAAAATCCTCGGGAGTGAAGCATCGAAGGGGAATGCCAGAAAGAAAGGAACCGCCAGGAATCAAATTATCGGACATCGTTGTACCGTCTCTATTATGAACCGCCTACATTTTCCCAATTACATTTTTTCGGGCGCACTGACCCCAAGCAAATCCAGCGTGGTCTTAAGCGTCCGCTTCGTTGCCTCACAAAGCTTCATTCGCGCCTTGCTCAGCTCTGGTTGGTCTTCCTGGATCACTCGACACCCATCATAGAAATAGTGGAACGTCCGCGCCAATTCAATCGCGTAGTTGGCAATGCGGTGCATGCCGTAGTCTTCGCTGGCTCGGCGAACCTCGTCCGGCAAGTCAACAATCTTCTTGATCAACGCCTTCTCTCGGTCATGAACCAATAGAGCAGATAGGTTAGGAGCCTTGGCCGCCCCAAGAGCCGCCTCCGCCTTTGCCAACACCGAACAGATTCTTGCGTGTGCATACTGCACGTAGAACACCGGATTCTCGTCGCTCTGCTTCTCCGCCAAATCAAGGTCGAAATCGAACGTCGTGTCGTGACTGCGCATCAAATAGAAGAATCGCGCCACGTCCTTTCCAGCTTCCAATTGCTCCGCTTCGCTTCCTTCGGGCTTGAGCTTAACGCCGATTTCCTTCATCAGGTCGATAAGGGCGTAAATGTTTCCGTCGCGCTTGCGCATCGGAGCAGGCTTACCGTCCTTCACAAATCGAACCAGTTGGAAGATCTGAACTTCCAAGCGTCGCTTTGCTTCGGCCAAAGCCGCCTCGCAGGCTTCTTTCTCGCCCGAATCTTTAAACAGCTTTGCGTCAATATCATCAATAAGAGGTTCGCCAACCTGAGGCTTGGCCATGAGCATTGCTGCGACGACCGCGGTCAGTCGACCGATATAGCCGTGGTGATCCGGTCCGAGAACCGTAATGAGCTTATCCGTTCCCGCTGGACGATTGAATTTGTCCTTGTGGTAAGCGACGTCGCTGGCGATGTAGGTCAGTCGCCCGTCGCGACGACGCAACACGCGGTCCATGTCGTCACCCAACTTGGCCGAGCGTAGCCACAGCGTAACTCCATCATTGTCCACCGGACTACCTTCAGAGATTTCGCGATCAACCTCTTCTTCGTCCAATGTCGTGATATGGTCAGGCATTGGGTCTAGCAGTTCAAGCGGATCGGGATCAGCAACTGAGCCCGCCATCGAAGGCTCGGCAATCGGAATCGGCGTCGGAATCAAAGCGTCGAGGTTGACTTCGTCTTCCTCCTCGGCGTCAGTTTTCTGCGTCTCGAAAAGCACATCTTCGATGCGCCCGCCCTTTGCCATCTTCAGCTTGGTTCGGGTCAACGAGTAATCCGCAATCCCCTTGTCCACCATCGAATCAATCTCGGCGTCTACCATTCCCGAGTCGTGCAACGATTGCTCCGAGAACCAGGTGTCGTATTCGACACCAAATTGAGCCAAAACAGATCGTTGTGCATCGAGCATCAGCTTCTGGGATTGCTCCTGATACCAATCAATCGTTTGATCTTTTGTCGCAATCTTCTCGGCGACTTCGTGGACATAGTCGCCCTTATATCCCTTGTCGGGAACGGGTCGCCCTTCAATAATTGCCTTGACCGACTCGGCAAACTGACGCATCTGCTCGCTGTTCACGCCATCGTTGATGTAATACTCGCGGTGAACCGTGTTCCCGACCGCCTCCAAGACATTGCAGAGCGTCGAACCGTATGCCGCGCCGCGACCTGACCCAATCGTAATTGGACCGTTCGGGTTTACCGACACGAACTCGACATTAATCTTGAGCGGATGCGCTACTCGCGAAGCCGACTCAAGGCGGAAATCAGGAGTCAAAACCGTTTCGACATAGCCCGCAACAAATTCCGGTTTAATCCGCATGTTGATGAAGCCCGGTCCCGCGACTTCAACCTCGGTTAGAATCGAGCTATAATTCGCCGTCAACTTCTCGGCCAGAGCCTCACCAAGAGCCCGAGGATTCATCCCGGATACCTTAGATGCCACCAGAGCAAAATTGCAAGCAAAGTCCCCGTGCTCTGGGTTCTTGGGGTCGCTAATTTCAATTGGAATCTGGAGAACCTCCGCAGGCAGCCGCCCCTCACCGACAAGTTCGGAAAGGATGGCACGGAAAAGTTCAGCAAGCTTCGTTCTTAGCAAGCATCTAGTTTACTTGGCGGGACCCCTACGAAATTGGATTCCTCCCCAGGCTGCCCTGAGAAAACAGGCTCGGAATGTCGCAAGTATTACGTCTTTCCAGGCCGAGCATCCTGATCAATTACTGACAATGTCCACTAAAACCCTTGAAACAAATAGCAAGCCCCGCCCCATCCAAACCCTCCTGGGGCCCAAAGGGCTGACAATTTCTCAGCCCAGGAGAAGGATCGTTTGTGAGTTGCACGAACAAAAGGTCCGTAGGCCTGGGTAAAAATCGAAACAAGTCTTTACCACGGACGCTCTCTCTGATTTTGAGCTCAAGGAATTCGGCGAGCGTCCCCGCTTTAGTCCGCTGAAGTGCATTCAGCGAATTGGCGGGAGATTTGGCGTGGCTGTGAGTCAACAGTCCGGGTATCTTATGAGACTCATCTGACACCAGTGTGGGCCTGTAGCTCAGTGGTCAGAGCGGGCGGCTCATAACCGTTCGGTCGGGGGTTCAAGTCCCCCCGGGCCCACCACTTTTCTTTCGCAGCACGAAGAAAAAGGGTCCGCCATTGCCCGAAAGCCTTAGCCAAGATGGAATCGAAAGACTGCGCAATGATGCATCCTGGCTTCAGAACTATAAGCTAGAAGCTCGCGTAGCGATTATCTCAGGAACTCTGGAATCTCAGCGCCAGGTTGAGGCTTCTCGCCGTTATCAACATGGTGCATCTTGCCCAATCGCGGCAAAGGTAACCAAACAAATTCGGCTCGACCGACGATGCTCTCGCGAGGCACCAAGCCCCAGCCGCGTCCGTCAAACGAACCGTTACGGTTGTCACCCATAAACAAGAAGTATCCGGCGGGAATCTTTTCCGCTGGCAGTGCGCGCGCAATCGGCCACTCCGATTCTTGAGTGATCAAATATTTTTCAGCGACGCTATAGCCTCGGCCAATCATGTTCGCGTCGGTTTCGGTGTAGTTCAGCGGAATCAGTTCGCCTTTATAATTGACCAACTTCCAATTTGGCTTCCTTTCCGCATCTTTTTCGGCCGGAGTCATGATCTGGAAAGTCTTCTGATCTTCTGTCTTGGTGTATTGCTTGTATGGCTCATAAAGCGGTTTATCGTTGATGTAAACCTGACCTTGGTGAATTTCGACCTTGTCGCCCGGCAGGCCAATAAGTCGCTTGACGAAGTCAACCTTGACAGTCACACCATCGTCTTCAACCTGATCGGGATACCCTTTGCAGGCTTGAAGCGGCGGACGAAAAACAACAATGTCCCCGCGCTTCGGCTCCGAATAACGATAGATCGCCTTATTGAGGCCAATAAAATCGCCAACCAAATTAGTAGGAACCATCGACCCAGTAGGGATTTGGAAGGTCTGGAAGAAGAACGGGCGGATCACCATGAAGATGAAAACCGCGGCGTAAATCAAGGCGTCGAACAGCTCGCTGGCACCACTGAAAAACTTCCAGGAGCCATCGCGCTTGTGGGTCGGAGTGTTCTTAATGAATTGAAAACTGGCGACGCGGAAGATCGTCAAGACCACCGCGAAGATCAAAATTTGACTTAGCGGCGTCCGAGCGACATGATCGACAGTTTTCTGAAAATCCATTCAAAGACCAAGTTATTTGCGGCGTTCTTTAATTCGAGCGTCCTTACCAACCTTGTCTCGGAGGTAATACAACTTGGCTCGTCGAACTCGACCACGTCGAGTGACTTCAAACTTGGCAACGTTTGGTGAGTGGACTGGGAATGTTCGTTCGACGCCAACTCCGCTTGTGATCTTTCGCAGAGTGATGGTCTTGGCAACGCCACCGTGCTTAACGGCAATGCAAAGTCCCTCGAACAACTGAAGTCGCTCTTTGTCGCCTTCTCGAACTCGAACGTGGACCTTGACAGTATCCCCTGGCCAAATAGTAGGTGCGTCGGCTTTAATGTGCGGTGCGCCAACGCTTTCCAAAATTGCTTGTTTCGACATAATTTTTCTATTCCCGTTTCCTATCTTTTGGTTCCTTTGAACCTGTAACTTTCCACATTAATCAAAAGGCTTAACGAGGCACAGAGGCGCGACGGAAATTCCACGCGTGAGCCGAACATTCATTTTGCCACATTTTCTTGAGTTGGTGCTAGGTCGTGATGCATTCGGAATCCATTGCTTCTTCCGCTTCCCTCCCTTCTTGCGCTCTATTTTTTCAAAAACTCGTCGATCTCCGCATTCGGCGCGGGTTTCTCGCCATTATCGACATAACTCACTTTGCTGATTCGATTCAGGGGCAGCCAAATGAACTCTGCCCGGCCAATGATCGCCGACCGATGGACCAATCCCCACGCCCGACCATCGAAAGAGCCATTCCGATTGTCACCCATGAACAAGAAGTAGCCGTCGGGAATCTTCTCCGCTGGCAGAGCCCGGGCCTTCGCCCACTCGGCCGGATCTTCGATCTGGTACTTCGGCGCAACATCGTACGAACTGCCCATGTGGTTGGAGTCAAATTCGGTGTAATTCAGCGGAATCAGGTCACCTTTATAGCGAACGAGCTTCCAATTCGCCTTTGGCACCGCTTCCCGTTCGGCTCCTTCCAAAACCCGAAATGACGTATGCTCCGAATTGAGCGATTGGGTGTATTGCCGATAGGGTTCCCATAACGGCTTGTGATTCACAAAGACATGCCCCTGATGAATCTCAATTGTGTCGCCCGGCAAGCCAATCAATCGTTTGACAAAGTCGACTTTAACGGTCTTTCCATCCTCTTCAAGGTCTTTTGGACCGCAAGCCTCGAACGGCGGGCGGAAGACAACAATGTCGCCTCGCTTGGGCTCGGTATATCGGTAAATGGACTTATTGAGGCCAATATAGTCGCCCACCATACACGTCGGAACGAGTGAGCCCGAGGGGATCTGGAAGGTCTGGAAGAAGTAGGGCCGGATGACCATGAAGATGAAAATCGCCGCGTATATCAAGGCATCAAAAAGTTCGCCTACGCCCTTGACGTGCTTCCAAATACCGACCCGTTTATGCACGGGCATCGCGGAAATGTACTTGAAAGTGGCAATTCGGTAGGTCGATAGCACCAGCGTAAACAGCAAGATTTGGCTCAGGGGCGTTCTCGCCAAGTGGTCGACTAATTGCTGCGTATCCATAAAGAAAATCCAAATCCAAGAAATTTGACAAATAGTACTAAGCCGAAATAAACCGAGTTGGTTCCCCTAATTGCCTTTCTTATCCAACAAGTCTGGCCGAAACCGTTTCGTTCGTTCTCGGGCTTGCTCGGCCCGCCATCGGTCAATTTGTACGTGATTGCCGCTCTTAAGTACATCTGGAATCGCTTTCTCCCGCCAAACGTCCGGCCGCGTATAGTTCGGCGCGCCCAACATGTCGTTCTGAAACGATTCTTCGGCCAACGAGTCCTGATTTCCTAGGACGCCGGGCAAAAGCCTCACCACCGCATCGGTCATCACCAACGCGGGCAATTCGCCGTTCGTCAACACGTAGTCACCAATCGAAAAGACGTGAGTAGCGAAAGTCTCTTCGATGCGGTGGTCAATCCCTTCGTAATGTCCGCAAACAAAGATAATTTGATCGTAACTCGCCAAATCTTCAGCCTGCGGCTGCTCAAACTTGGTTCCGCTTGGCTCGGTGATAACGATGGCGGTCTTGAATATGCCGTTCACCGGGGGATCCACTACCTCTCTTTGACCCTGCAGGCTGAGCCCTGAGTCCTGAGTCCTGAGCTCTGATTCAATCGCCAATGCCACCGGCTCCGCCTTCATCAACATCCCCGGATGCCCACCGTACGGAATATCGTCGACCTTCCGATGAGAATCATAGCAATAACTCCGCGGATTCACCACCGAAAATTCCACCGCGCCCGACGCCTCCGCCCTCGCCATCATCGAATGGCTGAGCGACTCCCGAATCCATTCCGGGAACAAAGTGACAAAGGCGATCTTTTTCATCGAACAATGCGGAAAAGTTTCTGATAGTTTGACTCATCTTCGACCCCCTATGACCCGGTATTCTAATACCCATGTCGAATATCCCCAGCGACCTTAAGTACATGAAGTCGCACGAATGGGTCCGCGTCGAAGGCGACGTCGCGACCGTTGGCATTACCGATTTTGCCCAGTCCGAACTTGGAGACGTTGTTTACGTCGAATTACCGACCGTTGGAAAAATGCTCGCCGTTGGCGACACATTTGGCAGCGTTGAAAGCGTCAAAACCGTTTCTGACGTCTATGCGCCCGTTCCTGGCGAAGTTCTCGAAGTTAATCAAGACTTGGTCACTTCAAGCGAACTCGTGAATTCCGACCCATACGGACACGGCTGGATGATTAAAATTCGGCTCACCGCATCAGTTCCAACAACCTTGATGAATGCGGACGAATACGGGGTTGTCGCAGTCTAAAAGATGCCCTACGTTCCCCATACCGCCGCCGACACCGAAGCCATGCTTTCGGTGATCGGAGCAAAGTCAATTGACGAACTCTTCCGCGAGATCCCATCAAATCTCAAGGTCGCCCCGGGCTCTCTCAACATTCCGTCCGCCCTCGATGAGCAACGGTTGATGGCACATTTAACCGAGATTGCGGCCAAAAATATCGACTGCACCAAGCTCACGTGCTTCCTTGGTGCCGGAATCTACGATCGATATATCCCCGCAACCGTCAGCGCCGTCATCTCCCGTGGAGAATTTCTCACCGCATACACGCCTTACCAACCGGAGGCATCACAAGGCTATCTCCAAACCATTTACGAGTTCCAGACCATGGTCAGCGAGCTTTATGGAATGGACCTTTCGAACGCCTCAATGTACGATGGCGCAACCTCAATGGCCGAAGCCGCTATCATGGCGCACGGGATTAAGGGCCATGAAAAGATTGTGGTTAGCGATGCTGTTCACCCTCACTATCGACAGGTGTTGGCGACTTATTGCTGGTCAATCGGGCTGGAAGTAGTCACGGTTCCGTCAGTCAACGGACAGACGAAAGACTGGAACGCGGATGGTGCGGCTTGCATCATCGTCCAATATCCAAACTTCTTTGGCAACATCGAAGACCTCGCCGCCGTCCGCAAAGCTGCCGACGACGCCGGAGCGATGATGATTGTCGTTGCCGACCCAGTCGCCTGTGCCTTGCTCAAGTCACCCGGATCATACGGAGCCGACATCGTAGTTGGCGAAGGTCAACCGATGGGAATCGCGATGGGACTCGGTGGTCCAGTCGTCGGACTATTCACCTGCAAAAAGGAATTTGTTCGCCACATTCCCGGCCGAATCGTTGGAAAGACCAAGGAGGTTCACGGAGACCGACCCGGCTACGTAATGACGCTCAGAACTCGCGAACAGGATATTCGCCGCGAGAAAGCCACATCAAACATTTGTACCAACGAAGCGCTCATGGCGCTCGCCGCGACTGTGTACATGATTGCCCTCGGTAAGAATGGAATGACCCAGGTTGCTCAATCCTCGGTGCGAAACACCCAATACGCCATTTCCAAGCTCAAATCAATCGGAGCGACGGTCAAGTTTGGCGAAAAGGTCTTTGGCGAGTTCGTCGTAACCCTTCCGAAAAGCGCAACCGAAGTTCGAGACAAAATGATTAGCAAAGGATTCCTCGCTGGATTGCCCCTCGGCGGCTACTACAAAGGCATGGAAAACGACCTGCTAGTGGCGGTGACTGAAATCAGGACCCGGGAACAAATCGATGCCTTTGCATCGGCAATGAAGGAGGTGTTGGCATGACATCCGGACGAATGCAATTGATGCCCGAGCCAAAACTTATCTTCGATAAGTCACGCCCAGGCCGAATCGGATGCAATGTCCCCGTCTGCGATACTCCAGAAGTCGACTTCACCAGCATTGTAGGCGAGACTCGAAATGATCTTCATCTGCCCGAAATCGCCGAGCTTGATTTGCTCCGCCATTTCACCAACCTTAGCCATATCAACTTCGGAATCGAGACCGGATTCTATCCGCTCGGCTCCTGCACCATGAAGTACAACCCCAAAATCAACGAGCAAACCGCTCGTCTCGCTGGGTTTGCCAATCTTCACCCACTGCAGCCAGTTGAAACCATTCCGGGTGCGCTTGAGATTCTGAACGGCGTTCAGGAAATGCTGTGCGAAATCACGGGCTTCCCCACCATCACTCTCCAGCCCGTCGCGGGTGCTCACGGCGAAATGACGTGCTTGATGCTGGTCAAAAAGTATCACGAGTCCATCGGACAAAGCAATCGAACGATTGTTCTGGTCCCCGACTCAGCCCACGGCACAAACCCCGCGTCCGCTGCTCGATGTGGTTACTCGGTGAAGCCAGTTCCGACTGATGCGAACGGGAACACCGATCTTGTATCGCTCGCCGCTTCGCTCGCTGAATTTGGCGAGAATGTTGCCGCGCTAATGTTGACCAACCCGTCAACCCTCGGGTTGTTCGAGCCAAACATCGAGAAAATCTGTAAGATGCTTCACGATGCCGGAGGCCAAGTCTTTTGCGATGGCGCGAATATGAACGCGATGGTCGGCACAACCCGTCCGGGCGATCATGGTTTCGATTGTATGCACCTCAACCTCCACAAGACCTTCAGTACGCCTCACGGCGGCGGTGGTCCTGGTTGCGGAGCAATCGGTCTCAAGAGCCACCTCGAACCTTTCCTCCCAGCTCCGGTCATTCGACCGACGGGCGGAAAAATCGTGGCCGATTACGACCGTCCGCAAACGATTGGTCGAATCTCTGGCTTTTATGGTCAGTTCCTTATGGAAGTGCGAGCGTACACCTACCTTCGCGCCTTCGGAAAGGAGTACATCGCTGATATTTCGCGGTACTCAGTCCTCAACGCGAACTACGTTCGAGAGCGACTCAAGGACGTCCTTCCTCCGGCCCACGATCGCCCGTGCATGCACGAGTGCATCTTGACCGCCGAGAAGTACAAGAAGGAACACGGAGTCCGCGCACTGGATATCAGTAAGCGACTCATCGATTACGGATTCCATCCACCGACGAACTACTTCCCGCTCATCGTTCCCGAATGCTTCATGATTGAGCCGACCGAGACCGAGACCAAGGAAACATTGGACGAGTTCTGCGATGCGCTCATTGCGATCTGCCAAGAAGCCATCGATACGCCTGACCTTCTTCACGACGCCCCGTCAATGAAAATTGTTGGTCGCCTCGACGAAACTTTGGCGGTGAAAACGCTCGACGTCCGCTGGTGGCCTGCCAGTTAGTTTGCCGTTTGCAGTCGGCAGTTTGCAGAAAGAGTCGAAGAATAGGTTCGAATCGGGTTCAGAAAGTGAATCTGCTAGCCTTTTATCGCCAGTAGTTTTATACTGGCGGTATGTCTATTCAGCAGTTTCAAGTACATAACCGTTTTCGCTTCTTCGAAGGGGCCTCCATTTCCGAGCTCAATACGAGACTTCGGATGTTCACCGCAGGCGGAGCCATTGCCGCCAAAAGCCTAAGCATCGAGTACGTCGAGTCGGCAGACAGCTTCTTGGTGTTGCTCGGATATTCAGACCATCAACCCGGCTATCCGGTCAAATTAACCGAAATCACCGTTGGACCTCATCCCAAGGGTGACGACACCGACGCCCTGGGACTTACCCTCGACCAACAGGCAGCGGAAGCGAGTGAAGTGATCTGCCAATCGATGTACGTCGACAAAGACGACATGATTCACGTCGTCTTTATGCAAACGGTTTATGTAGGTTAGTTGTCAGCCTCTAGACGGCACTTTGGGAGTGCTCGAACCTGTTCGAGCTTTGGGCTGCAAAGCCTGCTTTGCTGAAGTTCACTTTGAGGGTCTCGGAAGCATGGCAAGCATTAAAGGCCATGCTTCAATTCAAATTCGGCAAAGTAGTCTTCGACTGGTCGGATATTTTTCCTTCAAGGGACTGAACGAGGCCCTCACGGATGCTATCGGTATCTTCTGTTTGTTTTTTACACAGTAAACCCATGCCGAAACTCTGTCTTCGGGTGTGTGTCGCTCAATTTGATCATAGACTCACTTTATCAGGTAATCCTTTGTTTGAGTTTCTAAAACTGCATTAGTTTTCGGCAACGCCAGATAAGCGAGGACCGTCATACATATGTCCGCCAAAAATTGATGAACGATCCAATCAAGCAAGCCATTGTTTGGCAACGAACCTATTTCCAGATTCTGGATAGATTCTTCCGATCAGTTACAAATACGTCAGCCGCGAAGTTCTCATCCATAGAGGGCTTTCCTGATGCGGTTCGATCTAATGCGCATGCTCTCGCTACGAAAATGCATGCTTTGAGCAATTTTGAAGATGAGCTTAAAGATTTTTATTCTCGGGCCTCGGGCGGCTTATACGACACAGCTTTCAATTTGGGCGGAAATAAACTTGTATTGGGTGGTAGCAGTCGATTTCTAAACACGCACCTTAAGTCCGTAGTTGTGAATTCCCTATACTGCGACACAATACTAATTCCTGACCCAGTCATGCCGTGGATGGAAATAGACCGAAGCGAAGAAAGGTTTCAACATGTTCAAATCCTCGAAGCCGTACATGTTTTGCTCCACTTGAGACCACTTGCTGATGCCGACTTGATCAATCCTACTATATTAATTTTCCCTAGTTGGGAAAAGAAACTGGAGCTAGGAGACCCTGTTACACAGCGCGGCATGGCCCAGCTTATCGGACAGCTTGTTTCCTGTCCAACAATCGATGCAGTCAACTCAATTCCCGACCTAATTGACTACGTTAGGAATAATTCCGAGGAATTTCTCAAATCAGTTGAAACCAGATCCCTTTTGATTGCACCTGGTGAATCTGAAGTTATATCAATAAAAAACTCGGTCAAAGCTTATGAAGACCACATCTCCAAATACAGATCCGAAGCCTGGCTCAACGAATACTCTGATTTCCCTATAGAGTTTAAGGTTTTCAATATATTGATGGAGAGGTATGGACCTCAATATCACCTTCTCGAAAATGCGTTTGAATTCAGTGCATCTCCACTTGTATGTGTAAAAGGACAATCGTACTGTTTTGAAAAAGTAAGTTTGCTTACAATCGATGAGAACCAATGGCAGCAACGACTCACCCCAGCAACCGCCATGGCATTGCGAGCTCTGAGTTCGTCAAGTTTACAGTGGCTAAACAATATTCCAATAGAATCCTTGGCTGCACTCAAAGCTGACGGAACCATTTCGGACTTTCGACTGAAACTGAATGCACATATCAATACTTTCGATGCCCTAGGTGATGCAGATTCGGACAGAGTGGCATCAGATTTTGCCGTCGAACTCCGGTCCTTAATTTCAAATCACAACTCCCAATTGCGAACCCTGCAAGCAAAGTACGCCCGCGCTCATGGCCAAACGGCGTTTATTGCAACTGCTGGCTTGGCCCTAAATTTCCTTCCAATTTTGGGTGCGCCGATCACTGCGACTGCCGCCATAGCGGCATTGGCAAAGTATGGAAAAGAAAAGGCCGACGAAGTTGCCGAGAGAAACACACTTCGGAAGTCTCTTGTTGGAGTTCTGAGCCTCGCAAATAATTGATCCTTTGCTAATTGAGTGAATCGCCGCATAATCCCCGACGAATATAGGCATGGCATTCAGGCACTGTGAGCTCCCGGTGGTGGCTGACATACTCAAGGTAGCGACTCAAATGCGTAGAATTGCATTCATCACACAGAAATCTCTGCGACAGGCTAGGCATGTGCTGATTACCTCTGAAACTCGGTAACATTACAACTTGGAATCAAATCTGCTTCAGGAAGCTAAAGATAAGCTCAGTGCCGTTCGAGACCAGCTTGAGGCAGCTGTGAAGGATAACGTAGGAAAGATGCGTGGCATTGATGGCGACTTCTATAGCCTGATAAATAGAATCGTACTAAAATTGCTTGATGACTCATCGATGGTAGCAATCCCAAGCCAATTAATTACCGTCGCGTCTGCATTAACTGAACTGATAGCAAAGATCGGCAAGTGGCAGGGAGTAATGGACACTGACTCACTCGAACCGTCACCATTCGCTGAAGCGGAAAATGCGGTGAGAAAGGTTTATTTTGAGGTGGCAACAAACCTTGACCTAATTAAAGAGATTAGGAATGAGTCTAGTTCGGCTATTTCCAATGGTAATCAATTGGCAGAGCAAGCGAAGGGAGTAATTGCGAAGTTGGATGAAAGGTTGATCGATGTTCAAAAGCTAGAGTCGAGAGGCCTGACTCAGGCGTATTCAAAGCAGTTTCAAAACTCCTTGAAAAACTATAATCGTATTGTCGTATTGTTAGTTATATGCTTGGCAATCGTTGGCGGAGTACTCATTGCAATGACTGTGACCGGGCTAGGACATTTGGATTCAAAGAATACTGAGACACTGGTAATGGCAATCGTCAATCGGTATCTGCCTGCTGTCGGCCTTATTGTTATTTTTGGATATTTGGTTTCGTTGCTCAAGACCTACCTGTACCTTGCGGCAATTCACAGACACAAGCTTAATGTCTTGGCGACGATTGAGAGTCTAAAAGAGCTATTCACTGGCGAAAATCAGAAAGATCTCCTCAATACGACTCTTGTGCAGGTATTCACTCCCAACGTGCCGGACTTCACGAAGAAGGACAGCGACCTAACGATGGAACAGCTCGTCAGCTTGATCAAATCGGCAAAGCCGGGCGGTTAATACCCAGATCGTATTTTTTAGCGCAATAACTAGATTCTTGGAGTTCTCACTTGAAGAAATGAAGACGGCCGGACCAACATGGCCCGGGGCGTGACGGAAACATTATCGCCCGTGAATCAATTCGAATTCAGCGAAGTAGTCTTCCGCTGATCTAACATCTCCTTTCAATGACTGCAAAAGGCTCGTGCGAATCGCTTCGGTGTCCTCGGCTTCCTTCAGCAGATCAATCACAGGTTCGAACCGTTCCGATGGAGGGACGGCACGTTCAAAATTTTCATCTACTGACGTCTCGCTCACATCGCTATTTTAACTCGAATTGATCTCGAAATTGCATGGATTTCAATCACTCATTAGCAGTCTTCACGAAAGAGTGCCAAAACTTGCATCCAAGTATGCCCCGACAAGCGTCTATGTATTTACTCGGACCGTAGCCCAGGCGATGGTGCAAGCCGACCAGTTGGCTTGTTAGGCGAGGCAAATATTATGGAAACTTTAACTAAAAAGCCCGTGAATGGCCAAGAAATTCACATTTACGAAGTCGGACGGCTTTTCCGCCAAGGGGCAACTCGTTGGAATAGCTATTTAAAGGAAATGGAAGAGAGCAGAGACTTTATGCTGGCGATATATGCGCCACTGAGATCTGCGATCAACGTCGAAATGTCGAGACCAGGACTTGGGAAGCGTATCCTTGATCGTGGCCTCAAGAAGTTGGAAGGAATGAAAAACTACGATAGCGTTGCAACTACGAGCAAGAGCGCATTCGAAATTTTCAAAACTCAAATTCTTCCAACATTGTCCTCCATTGATGAAGACTTTGTTAATGGTTCAGCAACAAATTCTAGTTTCATTTTCGGAGATCATGTAGTCAAAGGTGGATTCCACGCCCGAGTAACGACAAAAGAAGGAGAAAAACTTCTCCTTTACTTTCATCCTTCGAAGTGGAGTGAAGATCACCAGACGGCCTTTATCGAGCTTTTGACCGTCATGGCTGAAAACGTCTTCGGATTTGATCGGAGTCAAGTGAGATTTGTTGACATAAGAGAGGGCTTAGTCGTTAAGCCGAGCAAGACCTACAAGGCAGTCAGAAAGGAACTTGAGTCCACAATAAAGCTAATTGCGCGCTTCAAGACTGTGAACGCAGCCTAACTCCTCCAGCGTGGGAGTCTGATTCTATTCATACTCCCACACTTCCAGATGTAAACTCTTGCCTTGCAATTCACTCTCGAAGGCAAGAACGATGGCGTGACCAATATGGCGCGCGACGCCGCCCTCCTTGAGCGAGCCGAGCAAGGCACCGTCGGGGCGCGAATCTATTTCTGGGATTCCGTTTGGGTCACCCTTGGGCGAAACCAGAAACCAGCCGACGCCCTCATCGACCTCTCAGTTCCCCATATAGAACGCCCCAGTGGCGGCGCCGCCGTCCTCCATGGCCACGACCTCACCATCGGAATCGCGATGCCCCTCGCCGACCTTGGCTGCAAAGGTCGAGAGGTCAAGAAAGCCTATCGGGGTCTCGTCGCTCCGATTATCGCTACGCTCAATGCAGTAGGAGTCCCCGCCATCCTCGGGTCTGACCGGGTGGACCGAGAACGAAAGGACTCACCCTATTGCTTCGCGATGAAGGCCGATCATGACATTCTGAACCAAGATACAGGTGAAAAAATCTGCGGCTGCGCCATGCGCGTCACCCATCATGCCGCTCTACTCCAGGCAAGCATTCCGATCATGGAGCCTTTATGCGATCCCCAAAAAATCCTGCGGGACTACCATCAAACGCCGATCACGCGATTGGATATCGATGCATTCCATATCGCATTTTCAAAGTCACTTTGAAAGTAGGCTCGGCCTCATCAGCCTCACCAAATCGATTCCCGTACTTCCATATCATCGTTGCTTTTTTTGCATTATGAATCGAGTTTAGCGAGGCATCGTACGTGTCTGACGTAGAATAACAGTGATGCCAAAAGCGGTCCCCGAGCGACAAGAAGTAAAAAGAGCGATGACCACGATTGAAAAAAGCTTATTTGAGGCCGAAATTATCGAACAAATTCGGACGGTTTACGACCCCGAAATTCCCGTCAACGTCTATGATCTCGGGCTCATTTATGACATCCAGGTCGACGACGATAAAAACACGCACATCATGATGACCCTGACATCGCCGAGTTGCCCCGTCGCCGGAATTCTGCCCGGCCAAGTCGAAGAAGCCGTTCGCGGCACACTGGGCATCGGCAAAACTTCTCTCGAACTCACCTGGGATCCACCCTTCACCATCGAAATGATGAGCGACGAAGCTAAACTGATACTTGGACTCGATTAAATGAAATTTTCTGCGCAGGAAGAGTACGGCCTGAGATGCCTCATCCAAATCGCCCGAAAGGGTGCGCAGGAGAGCATGACCATCCCTGAAATCTCAAAATTGGAAGGTCTCACCACAACGCACGCCGCCAAGCTTCTCATGATCTTGCGCAAAGAAGGCTTTATCACCAGCGTGCGAGGTCAATCGGGGGGATATTCGCTTGCCCGACCACCCAAAGAAATCAAGGTCAGTGATGTGCTTCACAGCCTCGGCGGACGCCTGTATGATGCCGAATTCTGCGGAAAGCATAGCGGTGCCCTCGATATTTGTACGCACGCAGTCGATTGCTCCGTCCGAAGCCTCTGGCAAGTAATCCAGCAGGCGGTTGACTCCGTCATGGAGCACCTCACCATCGCCGACATGCTCGACGAACAGAAGTCCAATATCACTTTTTTCGATTCCCCAACCCGACAGCTCATTTCCCAATAAACCAAATGGATACTCCGTTCCCTATCGAAATCACCCCCGCCGCCCTAGATCAAGTCAAGCGACTGGTCGCCAAAGATGGCCGCCCGGATGTCTTTTTGAGACTCGGAGTAAAAGGCGGAGGGTGTTCGGGTCTTGAGTACGTCATGAAACTCGATACCGCGAGAAAACCAATTGACCTGGAGCAAGTCATCGACGGAATCACTATGGTTTGCGACGCAAAAAGCGCGACATTTCTATCCGGATCCAAGTTCGATTACACGGGCAACCTTATCGGCGGCGGCTTCGCGTTTGTGAACCCGAACGCGGGTCGAAGCTGCGGCTGCGGAACCAGCTTCACTCCGAAATAGCTGGGAAGCCAGGGAAAACATTTCCGCACTTTGACCTTTGCACTTTGAACTATCTGATCATGGCGTCCTGCCAAATGCAATGTAGTTTTCCCGCTGTCTCTGGTTGAACAACATAAGCACCAGTTAAGTAAAAAACAGTTCTGAGGCACGAAGTGTCGAGAGTATGTCAGCCCAGCTCGCAGGAGCTTCAAGCGCGTTTCGCGCAAAAGCTCCGAAGGGCTGGGTAAGAATCCTATTATGTCCTTTCCATGGTCGCTCTAAACCCACTTTTGAACCTAACTTGCTGAATGAGCGACCCCGCCGATAGGCGATCGATCAAAAGAACTAGAAGAGAGGAACGAAGTTCCCAAGGGCGTCCCGCCCGCGATACGCACTCAGGACCAAAGCCCCAAAATCAGGTCAAATCCAAGAAATAACCTGGATTACAAGGTCATAAGCTCATAGCCGCACAATGCGGATAAAAGGGGCCACCCATTAACCCTGCGAATCTCCCACGGTTCCGGTGGCCCCAATCTTCAAATCTCTTTCCTGACAGCTGAAGGCTGAAGGCCAACTGCCAACTGCTAACTGATTAGTGCCCCATCTTCGACTTCATCGCTTTCATCGCTGCTTCGGTTCGGCTGTTCACATGAAGCGCCTTCAGAATGTTGCTGACGTGATTCTTAACCGTCTTTTCGGCGATGCCTAGCTTATCGGCAATCTCTTTATTGCGTAATCCTAACGCGACAAGCTGAAGAATCTCTTGCTCTCGATCGCTCAAAACCAAAAGGTCGCCGTCCGCCTCTTCATGGTTCCCTTCCACCTTCTCAAACCGTCGAAAGTCCTCAACGATCTTGGTGGCAACCTTCGGGGTAATTTTCGCTTCGCCTTTTGCCGCCAAACGAACACTCTCGATAACTTCCTGAGGAGTTGAGGTCTTCAGCAAATAACCCAGCGCACCAGCGCGGAACGCTTCAAAAATCGTGTCGTCGTCTTCACGAATCGTGAGAATCACCACATTCACATCTTTTTCTTTGCGCAATAACTTTCTGGTTAGCTCAATTCCACTAAGACGAGGCATGTTAATATCGGTCAAAAGCACTTCGGGCGCTTCCGAAAGACAGGCATCAAGAGCTTCCTGCCCATCTCGGCAGACTGCAATGACGTCAATATCTTGGGCAAACCCCAAGGTCTTTTGAATCGCCTTTCGATAGTTGTCTTCATCATCGGCAATGACTACACGAATTTTTTCTGACATTTGTACTTACGATTATACGGAGTCCAGATAGAATGTTGCCAATGTCTTTGTTATCCGTTTCAGATTTGCATGTCGGATTTGGCTCCACCGAAATTCTTCGAGGGGTCTCTTTTGAGCTTGAACCAGGCGAAACCCTCGGTGTTGTCGGCGAATCCGGGTGTGGAAAATCAATGACAGGTTTTGCAATTATGGGCATGTTGCAGGCCCCCGGAAAGGTCACCAAAGGCTCGATTAAGCTTGATGGACTTGAATTAGTGGGGATGCAAGAGCGAGATATGCAAAAAATTCGAGGCAAAGACATCGCTCTGGTCATGCAGGACCCATTTACTAGCCTCAACCCGATGATGCGAATCGCCGATCAGATTGCGGAGGCTTACACGCTCCACCAAAAAATCACCAAAGCCGAAGCCTACCAACGGGCGGTCGAAATGCTCGATAAGGTCGGCGTCCCCGCCCCCGAGTCCAGCGCGCGAAAATATCCGCATCAACTGAGTGGAGGTCAACGACAAAGGGTCGTCATCGCCATGGCCTATGCTTGCAATCCAAAGGTCCTGATCGCGGACGAACCGACCACTGCTCTCGATGTCACCCTTCAGGCCCAAATACTTCGCTTGTTCCGAGATCTCCAAGAAAAAGAAGGAACGTCGCTCATCATGATTTCCCATGATATTGGCGCTATTGCTTCCATCGCCCATCGCATCGCCGTCTTTTACGCAGGAAAAATCATCGAAATCGGCAAGACTGAGCAAGTCCTGCGCCACGCATCTCACCCATACACGCGTTCCCTTCTCATGTCTTTGCCTCGTGCCGGACAAGATCGACTAGAAAGCATTTCTGGCCAACCTCCCGACTTTGCAAAATTGACCGGAGAATGTTCGTTTGCCCCACGATGTGTTCTCAAAGTTGACCAATGTTCTACCGAGCCAGCTCTCCTTCCAGAATCAGATGGAACCGCATGTGCATGCTGGAGAAGTCAAGAAGTAAAAAAATTGGCCCTCGGCAAAAGCATTACTGAGCTCGTCCAAACAAAATAAGCAAAAAAAGGTCCCGGCTGCGAGGCCGAGACTGCGAAATCGTGCATTTTTCCGCCTCAAGTGGACGCTACGGCTAGTAAGTTTGACTAGCTCTGAACATAGTACGATCCGTGTTGGGAAAAAAGTTTCACGCGCTCCTTGCAAAAATGTTGGCTTAACAATATTTTTGATTGCAATGGCTAAACTGGCTTTATGAAACTTAGCCGTCGAAGCGTTCTATCTTTTCTAGGTTCCATCCCAGCCCTGTCGCTTCCCACACTTGCTATTTCGAACGAACCACGGAGGATCCTCCGCATTGCCTACTTCACCGATATTCACCTTCCTCCAATCGCCGAAGTAAACACTCGAGCCGCTAAGGCATTCAAATTGGCAAAAGACTGCGACCTATTCCTGTTTGGCGGTGATAACCTCATGGCGATTGATCACAAAACTGAGGAGCAAGTCCAAGCCCAGTACCAAAACTGGACAGAATTCACAAAAGCGAACCTCAAGAAGCCATACCGAGCAATATTGGGAAACCATGACATTGAGCAGTGGGATGATCGTGATACTTCATTCAACTCAGGTAAATCGCGACCAGTAAAGTTCTTCGGGATGCAAAACCGCTACTGGGAAGAGAAATTGTCGGGTTGGAGAATCATCGGACTCGACACAGTCCATCGGAACGAAACCGCATTCATAGGTCTCGTTGATCCCGAGCAACTCGCATGGCTCAAAACCATCCTCGCCGACAAAACCACGCCCACCCTGGTCTGCGGACATATGCCCATGCTCAGCGTCACTGCGTTAGCCGACAAAGGGCTAACGCCTAAGGACAACACATTACCAATATCCTTCGCTTCAGAAGTAAGCAATGCGCGTGAAGTAGTCAACCTGTTTCGCGAAGCTGGAAACGTCAAACTCTGCCTCAGTGGCCACACCCACATGATCGACCGATGTGACTTCGGCGGAACCAGCTATGTCTGCGCTGGCGCCGTCTGTGGCGGTTGGTGGAATGGGGCCAACCAAGGATTCCCTCCAGCATATACACAAGTCGACTTGATGTCAGATGGATCATTTCAGCACAAGACCGTTTTTTGGGAATCATAAAAATTCTAACAAATTTCTAACAATTTGCATCCGATACCTTTACTAATTCGTCAGATCGTTTGATAATTGGCAAAAGCATAGGAACCGCATGGGAATGACTCGCCGGAATATATTAGCAATGCTGGGATCGGCACCCCTTCTCTCTCTTCCAAGTCTGGCCAACGCCAGCACACGGCGACACCATTCGAGAATCGCTTACTTTTCTGATCTCCACCTACCTGCGTGCAACGATATCAATGCAAAGGCGGCCCAAGCTTTCCACAAAGCCCGCCACAGCGACTATTTCCTTTTCGGCGGAGACAACCTCATGGCGGTTGATCATCAGCACGATCATGAGATCCTCGCCCAATTCGATAACTGGGACCGTTTTACCGCTCACCACCTGAAAAAGCCCTATCGCTCAATCCTGGGCAACCACGACATCGAGAATGGCACGCCAACCGATGGCACCAACCTTTGCGGCAAACGACGCACGATGGACCTCTACGGAATGAAAGATCGCTATTGGGTCGACCATATCGGCGGCTGGCGAATCATCGGCCTCGATACAGTTCAAAAAATCAAAGAAACCTACCATGGGCATGTCGACAAAGAGCAACTCCATTGGCTTGAACGCGTTCTTGCATCCGATACCCACACGCCGACCATGGTTATCGGCCACATTCCCATCCTCAGCGTGACTCCGCTTGCCGACTACAACACCAGGGGACAAAAAATGTCGATGCCAATTTCGTATTGTTCGCAAGTGCGAAACGCCCGGTCGATCATTAAAATGTTCCGCCAAGCTGGAAACATCAAGCTGTGCCTCAGCGGACACACCCACATGAATGATCGCTGCGATTTTGCTGGAACCACTTACGCTTGCGCGGGTGCAGTCTCGGGATCTTGGTGGAAAGGTCCCCATCAAGGCTTTGCTCCTTCCTTCACTCAGATTGATCTGATGGCAGAAGGAGAATTCAACCTTAAAACTGTTGCTTGGGAAGCGTAGGTTCCCTCACTCTGCTACCCTTATGGTATGGATGATAAGAAACGTCAATTCCTGTTCCAGCAATTAAAGTCATTGCTGCAGGAATACGGAGACGTGCTAGAGATCGACAGCAGTCCCGGTAAGTATTCCCTCTCGTCCACCAAAGAGATCGAAGTCGATGGCGAAACCCACCAGGGATACTACTTCGCTGGACTCCGCGAGCTTAAAAATATCGTGGGCTTCTACTATGAACCTATCCACGTTTGCCCCGAGCTTCGAGACGAAGTCCCGGCATCGCTCCAGAGCCTGTTGAAGGGCAACACTTGCTTCAACATCAAGGCGCTGACCCCCGAGATCGAACGAGACCTGGTCAAAATGATCAACCTCGGAATCGAAACCTACAAAGGCTACGGGTTCATTTAGAGTTGGGGGGCTCAGAGTTGGGAACTTAGTAAAGCTCCCAACTCGGAGCTCAGCACTCTGCACTCTGCACTCTGCACTCCGCACTCTGCACTCAGCACTCAGCACTCAGCACTCTCCACTCAGCACTACTTCGCCATAAACTCGTGATGACCCGATCCTACCGTGGTCTTGTCATCACCAAGCCAAACCAACGCAGTTGTATTCGGCGGAACATCGACTGAAACCGAATGGCCCTCGCCCGACTTCTTCCACGAAACCTTCACCGGACCGTGGACAGACTCGTAACTTGACTTCACCCAGTCGAGCTTCGGATCAAGCAAAGGCTTGATCTGAATTTGGTTGAACCCTGCGGATGCATTATTGATCCCGCCAACTTCTCGATACATCCATCCCACCACCGCACCGAAGGCGTAGTGGGCAAAAGAGTTCATTCCGGGGTCCTGGAAGCCCTTCTCCGGCGTCCAGCCGTCCCATCGTTCCCAAATGGACGTTGCGCCGTTCTTGATCGAGAATCCCCAACTTGGGAAGTCCGTGTTGTGCAGGAGTCTCAAGGCAATATCGTTTCGCCCAATCTTGGTCAAAGCATTCATGATGTCTCGAGTTCCAACGAATCCAGTTGACAACAACCAATTTCGCTCTTCGATCGAATGAATGAACTTAGCTTTCGCATTTTCTCGATTGCCCTCGTTCAAAAGGTCGAATGCAAATGCCAACACATAGCTGCATTGAGTGTTCCCTTTCACTGTGCCATCGGCCTCAACAAAATGAGTGTTGAAGTTAGATTTCAAAGTGGCGCAAAGCTTATCGTAATGAGCCGCCTCATCCATCAGACCCAATGCTCGAGCCGATTCGGCCACCAGGTGAGTCGAATAAGCAAAGTAAGCAAGGAAGATTACGTCGGTCGGCGTATTCGCATTAATGCTCACCCAGTCGCCAAAACAGTGGAACTGTGCGGGCGGCATCAGTTCCGCCGTCGATCGGTTCTTGCAGAACTCGATATATCGCTTCATGTTAGGATAGTGCTTGGCCAACAGTTGCTTATCGCCGTACACATCGTAGATCGTCCACGGACAAATGACACCCGCGTCAGCCCATGCTGGACCACCATCATTTCCGGCAACCTTGACTGGTGCCACCATTGGAAATTGTCCGTCGGCTCGCTGACCGTCATCAAGGTCAACCAACCACTTGGTAAAGAACGGTTGAACGTCGGTCACCATACATGCAGTCCGAATAAACGCCTGCGCATCGCCCGTCCATCCCAGTCGCTCATCGCGCTGAGGACAGTCCGTCGGAATGTCAATGAAGTTCATTCGCTGGGTCCAATACGCATTGCTTACGAGCTTGTTCAGCATCGAATCCGATGTTTCCAAATGGCCCCCAAGCTTGGCGTCACTTGAAATCGCGATGCCTTCAATAAGGTCCATGCCTGGCTTCTCAGTCAATCCCGTAACTTCAACATATTGAAAGCCGTGGAACGTAAATTTGGGTTCCCAAACCTCCACGCCATCTCCCCTGCAAATGTAGGTATCCGTCGAAACTGCGCTTCGCAGGTTGGTCGTATAAACCGTGTTGTCCGGGTTTAATCGCTCCGCATGACGAATGACCAACTTCTGGCCTCTCATTCCGTGGACTTTCAGCCGGACAAAACCCGCAAGGTTCTGGCCAAGGTTGTAAACGTAAACGCCAGGCTTTGGCTCGGAAAGTGAAATTGGCTTGACCGTTTCGAAAGCTCGAACCGGATTGCTTGGAAACGCTTCTAACTTCCCTTTCGAAACCGCTCCCGTATCAACTGCTTCCCATTTTGAGTCGTCAAAAGTGGGCTTAGCCCAGTCGTTAATCTCATCCCGCGCATCGTAATGCTCGCCCATCAAAAAGTCGGAGTACGCAATTGGCCCCGCCGAAGCCTTCCAGCTTCGATTGGTCGGCACCGACACCCTACTTCCATCGTTGTATTCAATCTCGATCTGAGCGATAACGCGAGTATGTTTTCCGTAGTGATCTCGATTGGCTCCAAACCCGACGTAACCTGAGTACCAGCCGTCCCCCAAAATCGCTCCGACCGCGTTAGGACCCTTGACGAGCGATTTCGTAATGTCGTAGGAGTGGTAATAAACGCGTTTTTCGTAATCCGTCCAACCCGGCATGAAGTATTCGTTGCCAACCTTCTTTCCGTTGACATGAAACTCCGCCATGCCAAAAGCCGAGCAATGAAGGACTGCTCGCTTGATTGCCTTAGTGACCAAGAAATTCTGTCGCAAATAGGCAGGAGGAGGAAGAGTATGCTCGCCTACTTTCTTTGTGTTATCGCGAAGTTTGTCAAATCCAATCCAATCGGCAACCCAATCGCTTGCGGACATTGGCCCGGTTGAGAATTCGGCAGGCGATGACCAATCCGAGACCTTTCCGTCTTGATCAGTCGTTCGAACGGACCAGTAATACCGATGAAATGGAGTCAGCCCGGCAGACTTGCTGGTGGAAACAGTGCTGCGAGTCATTGTGCCAAACGCACCTGCCATAGGAACTTGGATGCCTGTCGTCGCATTAGTCTGAACATTGCCAGAATGCCAAACATCAGCCCTTTCATTCGCCAATAGGGATTTGTCGGTGGCAACAATAATTTCGTATGCTTGTTGCTTCAAATCCTTGGCTCCGCGTTCGGTGGCTTCCAACTTCCAACTCAGTCTGGGTGAGGCAGAATCAATCCCGACCGGGCTTACCAAGTTTTCACATCGCAGAACAACAGGCTTTAAACTACACATCGCAAATCCAGCACTCATCAGTCCGAGTATCATCGTTTGGGCATTTTACACGCCCAGAGGTCAACATAACCTCGCTATTGAGGCAAGAAATCGCTATAATTGTGTCTTGATGGACTTGAAGATCGGACTGATCGTCATTCTCGCATTGAGCGCTATGACCACGAATGCACAAGATACTTGGAAACCCGTTGCGACGCATCTCAAAACTCAATGGGCGGAGAAGGTCACCCCCAACAGCGTGCTGCCCGAATATCCCCGACCTTCCTTGGTTCGAACGCGATGGCAAAACCTCAATGGACTGTGGGACTTTGCCGCCAAAGTTTCCGAAACCGAACAGGGCAAGTTACCAAGAAAAATCCTCGTGCCATTCGCGCCCGAGTCTTCCCTATCCGGAATCGGTTACCAAGTTCAACCTTCCGACATCCTGATTTACTCTCGAGAGTTCGCGGTGCCAAAAGCTTGGGATAACGATCAAGTCATGCTCCACTTTGACGCCGTCGACTGGTCCTGCAAGGTTTACATTAACGACCGATTTGTCGGATCGCACCAAGGAGGCTACGACCGATTTTCGTTCAATATCCGACCGTTCCTCAATAAAGTTGGAATCCAAAAGGTTCGAGTCGAAGCCATGGACCCAGGAAATACCGGAGGTCAGCCCAACGGCAAACAAGTCCTGAAACCGAGCGGTATTTGGTACACAGGCACCAGTGGAATCTGGCAAACCGTCTGGATGGAACCCGTTTCCGACCGATATGTCAAATCCTATCGGGTTGAAACCAAAGTCGACGGATCATTCAAAATCATGGTCAACATTCCCGGCGAGTTCAAGGACCCAGTCGTTCGCTTAAGGATTCCTGGCGGAAACATTGAGGCCGAAATGCGACCAAAGGGCAATCTGCCAACCCCCATCGTTTTCGAAGGAAAAATCCCCAATCCAAAACTCTGGACCCCAAACACGCCATACCTTTACGATTTTCGCCTGACCCTCGGCGACGGCGCAGAAACCCTTGATGAAGTTCGCGGCTACTTTGGCGTTCGAGAAATCAAAGTCGGCAAAGACGAAAATGGCATCAATCGATTGATGCTCAACAATGTCCCAACCTTCATGTATGGCCCACTCGACCAAGGGTTTAACCCCGACGGACTCCACACATATCCCACCGAGGACTGCTTCCTTTACGATCTCAAAACCCTCAAATCCTACGGCTGCAACATGTTGCGCAAGCACATCAAAGTTGAACCCGAGCGATACTATTACGCCTGCGACAAGATGGGCCTCATGGTCTGGCAAGACATGCCGAGTATGTCCGAGCAGCCATTCCTCAACAAGCAAGCGTTCGAAAGCGAACTAAGCCGGATGATCGAAACCCACTGGAACCACCCCAGCATCGTGATGTGGGTGCCATTCAACGAAGGATGGGGCCAATATGACACCGAGAGGATTACGGCTTTTGTTCAGCGAAAAGACTCAACCCGGCTTGTTAACAACGCCTCTGGTTGGACCGACCATGGAGTCGGTTCCGTCAGCGATATCCATGTTTACCCAGGCCCTGGAGTCCCCGACATCGATCCGAAGCGTGCGGCTGTCCTCGGCGAATTCGGCGGCCTTGGCCTCCCCGTGACTGGCCACACGTGGCTCGACAAAGGAAACTGGGGCTATGTCAAGTACAACTCCCCGAAAGAAGTCACCGATGCCTACGTGGACCTCCTAACAAAACTAAGGGGCCTCATTCCCCTCGGTCTCTGCGCCGCAGTTTATACTCAAACCACCGACGTCGAAGTCGAAACCAATGGCCTCATGACCTACGATCGAAAGGTCCAAAAGATTGATCAAAAGCGGGCGCGTGATGCGGCGATGAAGCTCTACTCGGGCAACGACACGATGAAGATGCTCATTCCACCCGCCGGAACCAACGGTGACCCTTCCAAGTACGTTGTGTCGAAGCCGAACGGCAAATGGACGGACCCCAAATACGACGACTCAAGTTGGACCGCCGGAGTCGGCCGCTATACAAATGAGAAGCCAAAGGTCGTTCATACCGACTGGAATATCGCCAATCATGACATCTGGGTGCGACGCGAAGTCTCCCTCGATTCTGTCCCTGCCGCGACAAAACTGCTCATCTTCCACGATGACGATGTTGAGGTCTACATCAACGGAGTCCTCGCCGTCAGCCGAAAGAACTGGACGACCGGATTCATTGTCTGCGACATCTCTCCCGAGGCCCGAAAAGCTCTCAAGAAGGGCCGAAACGTCATCGCGATGCACTGTAACTCGACCAAAGGTGGCCAACACCTCGACGTTGGAATCGTAGCGATTAAGTAGTTCTTGAAGGAAAACCTGGTTGGAGAGGTGGCCGCGCTGAATGCTTGAGAAAAGCATTCAGCGCCAAATAATCTCGACTTCGCTATCGTTCAGGAAACAACCAAAGTAAAAAAAGTCATGACCATGCCAGCAGAGTTACAAGGAATCCTTGTTTCAGATCCTGAATATTTAAGGAGCCGTTCGTTTTGTTAACACGAGAGTGCCCTGTCAGGCTCTGCTCGATACTTTGACGGATAAGCTACCAGTTTCAGACTTCCTTGAAGGATTTCCCAATATAAAGGAAGAGCAGGCTCATGCCGTTCTCCGTTGGGAGCAAGATCAGGCACGATTGGTAACGGAATAGCCTATCCTGATTTTCTTCGTCTTACGAATCTTCGGTATGGCACGACAAAAAGATCAAGGAAGCGAAGGAACCAGATGCGAGCCATGACCTTTGGTCGAAATGGATCTTGCTTGATGACACCGCTTCGAGCCAATTCGTGAAACTTTTCGATTCCCACGTTGTGATTTCCTTTGTTGATCTCAACCATCGCTTCGACAACCCCCGTTGATCGGAAGTTGGGAAATCGAATTCGTAAATCATCCAGATATTTGGTACCCAGATCGCTCAAATCAGTTCCGCTTAAAGTAGCAACAACAAATAAATAATGGTGAGGCGACCCAAATCCTTTGGTCAGCATTTCGGTTGCAAGAACTCTAAGCTTTTCAGTCTTATTTGTGGCTTTGAAGTAGCCCAGCTTTGCCGTTTGCAGTTCCAAATTTCCTGGAAACTTCTGCAAACCAAGTTCAATCAAGTGGAGAGCTTCGTCAAATTCCTTGCGCTCGAGGAGAACTTTGACTTTGCCCGTGAAATAGTCGACAGATTCTCCTGTAACCTTTATGACCTCTCCTAAGAGATAGTCTGCATTATTTCGTTTCGGATGTATCCGGAGCACGCTAAGTATTCGGCTTGAGGCCAATTTTCGAGCTTCCAGACTTTTCGAAGTCAAATGCTTCTCAAGTTCATCGAGGGCTCGGTCAGGTTGGCGCGTCGCAATAAGGTCTGATGTAGCCTTGATGACTTCAATTTCATCGGTTGGCGGGCTCAACTCGTTTGCCTTCTTCAGGAATTCAATTGACGCCTGCTCGTCACCCTCGATCTTCGCAATTTTTGCTAAGTTGCGAAGTGCCCCATCAGACAGAGGATCCAACTTGAGAACCTCTTGAGCTGCCTGTTTTGCACCAGGATGATCACCAGTAAAAGTAAGCACCTTGCGAAGCAGGTCCCAAGCCAATTTTGATTCCTGATTGACTGCAATTGCCTGGCGAGCCCAGACTTCCGCTTGCTTGATATCTTTCCTCGAAAGGGCAACAATTCCCTTGATTGCGAGAAAACTGCCGGACTCGGCATCGATAAACCTGTCGGCAATCTCAGTTACTTTTTCAATGTCATTCTCCAAAAAATAAGATTGACAAACCGCCCGCATTACATAAGGACTGTCTGGAAACGTTTTTTCGGCTAAGTATCGATAAGAATCAGCTTCATCTCGAAACCCTAAGTGGGACAGCAGGGGAATGAGATGAGCAAGGGCGGAAAAATTGGCTGGATCCTGTGATAATACGGCGAGAAGGGTTTCTCGTGCTTCCGAATACTTTTGCTGTCGGACCTTCAATTCGCCCAGAGCGGATTGACAAAATGGGTCAAATGGAGCCGACTTTCGCGCGAGCTCTATCAATTCTTCTGCGACCTCTAGCTTGCCACGCGAAATCAATAATTCTGCTAGTAGCGACTGAATTCCAGGATGATCCGGATACAGATGTGCCGCCTGCTCAACTTCTGAACGCCAAACCGCTCCAACAGCAACATGAGACTTTTCGAGTAAAACCGTAAACAATTGCTCAGCATTCGGCGACATTCCACTCGATTATACGAATTCACCCACACTTAGGATTTGAATTCTTTCAAATCGGTAACCTTTGACCATGTTGTTCATGGTCATAGAATCCTTCAAAACTCATAGCCTTACCGAAGTCCAAAGGCGATTTCAAACCGAAGGACGGCTCATGCCCGACGGACTGACCTACGTCGCAAGCTGGATGTCGGTTGACGGCACGAAGTGCTACCAACTCATGGATACGCCGATGATGGAACTTCTCGACCAATGGATTTCCAATTGGAAAGATCTCGTCGACTTCGAAGCGATTCAGGTCGAAACATCTGCCGAATTCTGGGCAAAGCGTCCATAGCCGCAAAATTCTAGCGTAGAATTCAACCATGGGCCCATTTGAACGAGCAATGGGGTTTGGCAAGATCACCAAATCCGTAACTGAGCAAGATCCTGGAAAAGCGGAGCAAATGCCCGAGACCCAAAACGACGTCCTCGCCGCCAAACGCACTTGGGAACTCGATCCAACTGACGTTAATGGAAGAGCCTACATTAATGCCCTTCGACGCTGCGGGCACCATCAAGAGGCCGATGAATTTGCCCTTAAGCACCATAAAGTGAAGCCAAAGTTCACCATCACCGAAGGCTTCTGATCTAGTTAGAATTATTGAGGATCAAATACACCAGGTATAGCGTAGAATCCAACCATGGGCCCACTCGAACGAGCACTTGCCTTCGGCGATATCACCGATCTGGTAAGAAGCCAGGATCCGCTGAAAGAGGAACAGCTACCCGAGACGCAAAACGACGTCCTCGCCGCGAAGCGTGCCTGGGATCTCGACCAAACCGAGACAAATGGCAAAGCCTACATCGGTGCCCTCAGAAGGTGCGGTCATTACGAACAAGCCGACGAATTTGCCCTCAAACACTTGAAAGTCAAGCCCAAATTCACCATCATCGAAGGCTTTTAGAAATTTCTGGCTCGCAGCATTATCGCCCGGGCATGTTCAAAAACGCACTTTGTTAACGGATTCCAGTCGTAGTAAACGTCCGGCAACTCTTCCATCGTAACAAGTTGACGACCAAGTGACTCCTCGGGCATCGATATTTCGCCCAACGAAACAACTTGCCCGACATAAACATCCGCCCAGCGAACTTCACCCTTCTCACAAATCTTGTAGCATCCAATGTATTGAACGCTGTCTATTTCGGCCCCAGCTTCTTCGATCGCCTCTCGCTTGACCGCCTCGACCGACGATTCAAACGCCTCCACTCGGCCAGAAGGAATGCACCAGCCCCGGTCACCGATGTTACACAGCAAAATATGCTCGTCATGCCACAGGAATATCAGCCCAGCAAAAGCCCTTAAAGGCGCTTTATAAGGAGCAGGAAAGAACTGGAGAGACTGGCGGCCGTAAGTCCCCGGTGGAAATTTCTTTAGCGCCAAATGAGAACCTTGCCTAAAATATTGCTTTGGAGAAAGGCGCCAAATTTGCGGCTGTCATCGGAGTGGTTCAAGTTGTCTCCAATCACAAAAATTCGGCCCTCAGGCACAATATAGTCTCCATTCTCAAGCGGCCAATCTCGAGGAGCCATGCTCCAAGGGATTTTTTGGCCCGGCAGGCCATAAACTCGCTTGATGAAATAATCCTGGGAATTCTCCTCTTTCAGGACGATGATGTCATCTTTCTTGATGGCACCAACTAACCAGTAGGCATGGCAGGTCACTACTCTACGGCCAGACTCAAAAGTTGGTAGCATTGATTCGCCTTTCACTTTAACATTGAATCTGAAATTGATCTCGAGAAAGACAAACAGGGCCAAAACGATAAGCAAGAAGATCGTAAAGCCACGGACCTTGGTGCGACGCATAGGGGGATTCTTTGATTCCAACGTTTGTTCCATCCTCCTCTCCGCTATAATCTACTGTTTGCAACGAACGACACTTTCATGACTGACATTGCCACTACATTATCTCACTTCGCTGGATGGTTACTGCTAATATTGCTAGCCATCATCCTCGTGATCTCCTTTATTCTCGGCAAATTGTGGATTGATTTGAGGGCAACACGGAACAAATTTTCTCAATTGCTGAATGAAAATTCATCGCAAAACGTTGAGCAAATGCTCCTTGAGCATCTCAAAGATCGGCAAGACCTCCGAAAGCATCTTGAAACCGTTGACGAACGGGTCACCTCCATCGAACGAAAACTTCAACGATCAAAAAGGCACGTTGGACTGGTCCGATTTGATGCATTCCCCGATATTGGTGGAAACCAGTCCTTCACCCTAGCCGTCTATGACGACAATGGTGATGGAGCAATTGTGAGTAGCATCGTCGGCCGTGCAGATAACAAGGTGTACGGTAAAAACCTTATCAACGGAAAATCCGATCATAATTTAACGGGTGAAGAACAGCAAGCCATTCTGATGGCCATTCAAACTCCAACCAAATCGGCGGAATAAACCACCATCCAACAGGAATCCAAATCTGATGAGCGAGTACTTTCAAAACGATAACATATTGGTTGAAAAGGCTCAAAATGGTGACCAAAATGCCCTCAACGAGCTCATCCGAAAGTATCAAGACCGGGCCTACATCTACGCCTACCGTCTCACAAGGAACCAAGAAGACGCTTGCGATGTCGTCGCCGACACATTCTTACGGGTCAACAACGCAATCAAGAACTTCAAAGGCAACAGCGCCTTTAGCACCTGGCTCTACCGAATCGTTACCAACTGCTATCTCGATCGAAGAAAACGAGATCGATCCCGAACGACCGTCAGCCTCGACGCGAACCTCACGGTCGACCACGAAGAAGTCACGAGAGAAATCGAAGATACTGGCGACACCCCCGACAAAACAGCCGAACGCAATCAACGCGAGGTCATGCTCCAAAAAGCCCTCAATAAGTTGCCCGAATTCCAAAAAGCGATGATCATCATGTTTCACGCCGAGCAACAAACTTACGAAGAAATTGCTGAGGCATTAGACCTACCGCTCGGCACCGTTAAGAGCCGATTGAACCGAGCCCGAATCAGTCTTCGAGAATTACTTGCTGAAAATGAGGAACTTTTCACCGTATAACCCAGTCGTACCCTCATAAACCTATTAGGAGTAATTGACAAACAATGAGCCAAGAAAGATTGCAAGAACACTTCTCAGACCTTTATGAGGGCACAATTGACCCCGGTCTGGCCCAGCAAATTCAGGCCCGTTTCGAGACTGACTTTGATCTCAAAGATGACTACGATCAGTTCGTCACCACCATGTTTATGCTCGGCAAGATGCCTGAAGAGCAAATTGAAATTCCATCAAAACTCTCTTCGGTCATCGCTGACCGATTAGCCGCAAACCCCAAAAAGCAATCGCTATCACTCGGGGCATTTTGGCGCAACATCGCATTGGGTACGCTCGCTTGTGTCGCCATTGGTAGCGCTTTCTTTGCCATAAAGAATCGAACTGCTGGCCCAACCGAAGCTCACTTCGGGCCTTCGATGCCAGCACCAGAAGCACCACACAAAGTTTTAGACACTATCGAAGTCAAGATGGTCAAGAACGAAGCAACGCTTACCTACGAAAGCAGTGGGCCGAAAACTGTGACCGTTGTCAATTTTGATGATCAAAAGCTGCTAAAGAAGAAAGATGTCAGCGCGAACGAGCAGTTCTCCGCGACCCTGGCCAACACCAATGAATTGACCGCTGTTTTCCAGATCGAAGCAACGGGTGAAAACGCAAAGCACTTCGTGGTTGTTCCAGGTTCAAGCCCCGAGAACGAAGCGGCAGGAAAAGGCGACCTTATCACATTTGCCAAATTACTCGCCGTCAAGTTCCACAAAGTAGTTCACATCGAATTTGCAACCGAGTCGAAGCGAGATCTCCAATGGGATATCACCGCGACCGACCCGCAAGTTGCCGCAACTACAGTCCTATCGGCCGCTAACTACACGGTGACAACTAGCGCAGACGGCATCTTGAACATTCAAGCTACAAAATAACCCGATATAAAAAAGCCCTTCAAGAAATTGAAGGGCTTTTTTATATCGGAATCGAAAGACCATCAAACGCGAGCCGAACGTTAGGCGGCAAAGAATCCTCAAACGTGTTGTGATCGTACTCGTGACTGAGGTGGGTCAAGTAAGCCATCTTGGGCTTTAACTCTGCGATCACCGCAAGCGTCGCATCAAAGTGAAAGTGATTGGGATGTGGCTCATGTCGGACTGCATCAATAACCAATACGTCTAAGTTTTGTAGCTGAAACTTTACGTTTTCGGATATGAAACTGACATCCGTAATGTAAGCGAAGTCGTTCACCCGAACGCCAAGGCACGGCACCGACCCGTGCTGCACCTCAAAAATATGAATACTAAGGCCGCACGATTCCAAAACCTCGGGAGCGTCGCGCAAATCAAATCGCGGAACAATGACTCCCTCGGGCACCGATCCAAACGCATAGGGAAAAATTCTTCGAATATCCTGCTGGTAGCGAGGCAAGGTGTAGATGCTCAGCTCTCGCCCTTCGACCATACAAAATGACCGGAGGTCATCCATACCCATCACGTGATCAGCATGAGTATGAGTAATCAAAACTTCATGGACCGAGAAGATGCTTTCTCGAACCAATTGAAGGCGCATCTCCGGGCCACAGTCGATCAAAAAATTTCCAGTAGGACCCTTTAAGAGGCACGATGAGCGCATGCGGCAGTTCTTGGGATTCGCCAAGAACTCGGGCGAATAATGGACCCCCAGCATCGGAACCCCGTTACTGGTACCCGAACCAAGGATGATCGCCTCGCCCGAAGCCATGACCTAAATTTCGCCAGATCGCTTCAGAACTTCAAAGGCAACGTATGTACTCGAAATCTCCGTGTACTGCGAAATGCGTTCGATACAGCGAGCAAAATTTCTTTCATTCGAATCGTCTTCAAGCGTTTGGTCTTTTCGAGCTTCAGCAACAATCGAAATAGCTGCTTCAAAAAAGCGAGCGCGGTTTTGAGGAAGAGATCGATTCGGAACCGCCGCAAATTCTCGGCTAATCTTCTCATAAATGGACTCCCATGAGCTTCGAGTCGTCAACTCGGCCTTCATCTTCACCATTTCGGCGTCTTGCATTCGACGACGCTCGATATCTCGACGCTTGGTAACTTCCCAGTCGTGAACTTCAATACCGTCGATAATTCGTAGCTTGGTTGGAGCCCCAACAGAAGTTGAGACCGTGGTCTCGATAAGCCGAGACGTCATCGCCATGCGAAGGTGACCGCCAAGTTCAGCGCTTTCGTGAGGAACACCTAAGACAAATATTCCGTCCTCATAGGCAACCGGTACGGCAGCTTTTAACGCGGTCCAGACACCTATTCCAGTTACGCCAGCGCGCACCGTCGGAATAACTTTTTCCCAAATCTCAGCAACTTCCGCCATAAGCGTCTGAAGTATAGTCTTTTCGCTCCCTATTTTTGCCTGGTTCTAGAATCATTTTGAATCCAAAAAGAATACTTTTCCATTCTTAACTTTGATCCTATTTCGAGTACGATTAACAGATGTTACGGCGGCTTCTCCCATTAGCAATTTTGATCACATTATCTGGATGCGGAGGCGGAGGCGGATCTTCAAGCGGAGGTATCTGTTCCGCAACCGCCTATACTCCAAACTATGTAACCGCCCCGGGCATGACGCTTCGAAAGTGGAATCACCTGCCCATCAAAGTATTCTTCCAAACAACCACCCCAATTGGAATCACGACCATCGAACAACATCTAAGAGATGGATTCAATAAATGGGAGGCCGCGCTCTCGCGTGATTTGTGGACGGAAGTAGTTTCCGCAACGGGCGCCGACCTCGTCGTTCAAGTCCAAGCTTCCGCCCCCCAATCGACCCTTGCTACCACCACTGTTTTCTTTACTTCAGGCAGCACCGTCATCAATTCGGCAACCATGACCGTGTTTACCTGGTCCTCAATTCCCGAAGCAGACTATAATCCGACCGGATGCCACGAAATGGGTCACGCCCTCGGAATCGGAGGCCACTCAAACAGCAACCTCGATATCATGTACTTCACTGGGAATCTTTCTGGACTGCTGACCACACCAGACCTGAACACCCTCAGAACTTGCTATTGTGACTTTGCATCCAACCCGCTTACCGATCCAAACCCGCCGAAAACACGAGGACCACAAGAATCCGAAACGTACGTATTTCCCGCGAAGCAATGAAGAAAGGCTGAAAGCTAATTCCTAAAAACTCTGCCCAACATGAGTCTGCTGCATTCCCATGTATGGTCGAAAAGCGCCTAGCCACTGGCCCTGAACCTCGGCGTCGCCCATCATCCCCTCGCCGCAGTTCAAAAAGACCGCGTGGTGGCACTGATATTCAACTGATCCATCGCTCGGTGACAACATCTTGACGTAAAACTTTGGACGGTCCAGGAATTCAAATTCCGACTCGTCGGAAACCATTCGCTGAGTGTCGCGTGTAATTGCATATCGAGCCAATATCCGGCAATTCTGAACCAACACGCGGTTGCCGACAAGCTCGGTTTTCTCGGCGTGCATGCCGTAGATCAATCCCGTTAAATAGATGATAAGCCCCAGCACGGGAAGCCACTTGACGACATTAAAGATCGGAGTCACTTGCATTCCCCCAATCCCGCCACCAATCGCCAGAACGTAGGTTCCAATTCCGCAACCGATCATCATGATCAGGCCCCCAAACATAAACCAACCAATGATGGTGTCTCGACGCTCAAGGCGTCGCTCTTTCGAGAATGGATTCCAGTGATGCATTGGCATGGTTTTTTGATGCAACTGTCGGCCGTTGGTTTAACCAACCCTAAGGCAAACAAGTCTTACTTCCATTATACAAAGTTTCATTTGAGCGAGAAAGCCACGAAACAAGTGAAATGACCTAAACCATTTTGACTAGGCAATCAAATGTAAGTGACGCCTAAAAAGAAACTTTTTCGCCTTCAATATTATATATTTTGAAAAAAACTCCTTGACATCCAAAAATCTATCTGGATACTATTTCAATAGAGGATTAATAGAAATGTTGAAATCACTACTCATCCCGGTTGTAATCTTTACAACGTTCTCCGTCGCCTCCTTTGCCTTGGCTGGTGGCCCAACTTATTGGCCAGTTTGCGCTCTTACTGGGGGGAGTGGAAACTGTTCACTCCTTAAGGGTACTGGGACAGCTTGCTACAATTGCGGTCAAGCTGCCTGTGACGTTCCAGGAGATTGTTCGACGGATGCGTGCAAACAATGTGAAGCATGTTGCCAGGTTGTGAATGGCTGCTGAGAAGCAAGTAAGACCAAAGGTGCTCTGGATATGTGCCGCAATTCTTGGAATTGCGGCTGGATTAAACTTTTATCGATTGAGTAGAGCAAATTTAGGCCCAGTCTCGATTCCTTCTGGCTTTGAATCCAGGCAAGAATATGGTCAAATTGCAGAACTGCTTGACAATGCAGATATAAAGTCCTTAACCACGGGGCAAGTTTCGTTACTCGACAGGCTTTCCAATGGGCCAGGAATAACAAGCCACTACGTACTTGGCATTCTCGCGAATATTCATAACGACCAACTAGCCCAAAGCCTCTTGCCGATCGCCGACAAGGCTACAAAGAAGAATCCAAGTCATCCAATAGCGTTAAACCTACCAGAGAACTGGGTAAAAAACGGATGCCCAGTTGCGTCGAAAATGTTAATTGAGCATCGAACCGGAGACGCAAATGGACAAAAAAAGAGCTAGGGGATTCACACTATCAGAAATGATGGCTGTCATCACCATCATTACCATGCTGACTGCCCTCTTGTTTCCTGTTTTCGTTTCCGCCAAAAGAAGCGCTAAGAGTATCACCTGTATCACAAATCTTCACCAAATTGGTGTCGGAACTGAGTTGTATATGTCTGACCATGACGACCACTATCCAGTCCTGGTTAATTGGTTTGAGCGATCAAATTCTGTTCGATTGGGGAGACCGCCCGACATCAGTCCTGACGAATTTCCTTCGCCAAAAGATGTGATGAAGACCTATACCAAGGATGAAAGAATATTCATTTGCAGCTTAGACCGTGGAGCAGACATCGGAGGATCAAAATACTATCCATACTTTTATTCATTTAACGGGTCAGTTAGCTACTTATTTGCCGAACTATTCGATGGTCAAACTGCAAGCACGTGGAAAGACCCCGCCAAGGCGGCATGGGCAACCGACGGACATCCGTCCTGGCATACAGCTGCATTCAACGAGACCGACTTTGACTCCTATAAAGTGAATGCAATTTTCTACGACTGGCATGCTGCAACCAAAAAGGGCAATGCCCCGACTTTCCTCGAATAACGACAATGAGGACCACTGAAATTATCCTGGGATCTATCGCGACTGTGGCCCTCGGTGCAACTATATTAACGATGCCAAGGGCCAACAATACACTTCCCGATGGCCCGGTCTTAGTCTGTCCCGTTACCTTGAATCAAGTTCAAGGATTAGCTCAAGTATTGGAGCCAAGTCAAAACGGAGACTATGTCGTAGAAGCCCTCGACTACCAATGCTCCCCATGTCATGTCCGGGAAAGCGTTGCTGCTGAATTTCGAACCAAGAATCCCAAAGTAGGATGGCTCATACTACAATTCCCTCTTGGTATGCATGTGCATGCCTACGACCTTGCGCTTGTATCCTACGAAGCAGAACGTCAAGGACATTTTACAAATTTTCATGACTCGGCCATGGCCAATTTGATCGATATAAAAAGTACCGTTCCGGAATACTTGAAAAGACTTGGCTCTTCCTACCAGGATTTTAACCTCGCTATCGAACCTAAAATCAAAGAGCGGCTTGATGCAATCCGACACCTCCCGATCACCCATACTCCAACAATCTTTGTCTTCCGTCACGACGGAAAGTCAGGCGAACTCGGTTCAATTGGCGGCTTACAAAAATTCTTCGCGCCAAAGGAGTCAAAAAAATAGAAGCTTGATCCATTGGACCAAGCTCCTGATTTTGTCGATTAACCAAAACTTATACGAGGCTTCTTGGTGTTCCTGCGGTGCCGGGCATGATCAAGTCCGCAACTCCGTAGCTGCGACGAAGGTCATGAATGACAACTTTCGCCCGATGCCCAATTGATTCGTATCCGTTGATCACTTCAACAAAGAAACCTTCATCGGTCCAGCCAACTGCCCGATTCGAACCTTCAAATGCCGACCGACGAACGTTGACTTCCATCACCTGTGATCGTCGATAGATCATCAGTTCTTTGTCGAACTCTTCAAGCGTGCCCGCCGTGATCTCGTACTCTTCGTACTCAAGATCAAAGTTGGCCCGGATATAAATTCCACGTCGAATCTCGTGCTCAAGCTCTTCCACATTCTCGCCGTCGAGACCAATCAGCGCCTCAATAACTGCTGGATGCGCTTCCACAAGGAAAGCATTGCCCGGCTCCGCCATTCGGCGTTGCATATCTCGCTCGATCCACAAAGAAACCGTTTCTTTACTTGGAATTCGACCAACGCCCATGCACATGGGGCAACTCTCAGTAATTTCTTGAGTCACCGATTCGCCCGTTCGCTTTCGAGTGAGCTCCACCAATCCAAGCGAGGAGATCTTCCCAACTCTGGTCCTGGCCCGATCATATTCCAACCCGGTGGCGAAGTGATCCATAATCTGCTTTTTGTCATCAAGGTCTTCCATGTCGATAAAGTCGCAAACAATGATTCCGCCCATATCACGAAGCCTCAACTGACGAAGGATTTCGTCGGCCGCCTCAAGGTTGGTCTTCATGATAGTGTCGCTCAAATTAGTCGAACCGACGTGCTTTCCAGTGTTGACGTCAATGGCAGTTAATGCTTCCATTTCGTCGATAACGAGGTAGCCACCAGACTTCAGAGGCACATGGTGTTGCATGATCCGCTCAAGCTCTTTTTCGACTCCATAGTAGTCGTAAATCGGCTCGTCGCGATCGTAAAGCATGATCTTTTCGGTCATTGCCGGAGCGACCGCCTTAGCGATCATGTGTACCTTCTCGTACTCATCCGGATCGTCAATGATCATGCGATTGATCGCGTCGCCAAAAACTTCTCTCACCGTTCTGAATAGGAGGGTTTGGTCGCGGTGAACGCAAGCCGGGGCTCGCAGTCGTTTCGCTTGCTTGGTGACTTCTTCCCAAACTCGAACTAGGTACAGAATATCTGCCCTTAATTCGGTCTCGGTTCGGCCATCACATTCGGTTCGGCAAATGAGGCCGAATTCGGGCGGGCAAATCTTGTCACCAATCTTCTTGAGGCGGTCTCGTTCGCGTCGGTCGTCAATCTTTCGACTGACCGCTACTCCACCCGATTCAGGCATCAGCACGACGTAGCGTCCAGGAAGCGAAATTCGAGTCGAAACTCGCGCGCCCTTGGTTCCCCGTGGCCCCTTAGTAACCTGTACCATGACCTGTTGGCCTGGCTTGAGAAGATCTTTGATTTTGCGACGTCGCAACTCAGATCGGCGAACCGATGCAGGCGAGTTGTCGTTGCCTTCTTCAGGAAGGATGTCAGCAATGCTGAGGTAGGTGTTTCGCTCGAGTCCAATGTCGACAAACGCGGCTTCCATTCCGGGAAGTACGTTCTGGACAATGCCCTTGAAAATAGAGCCGACCACGCGTTCTTCGCGTTCGACGCGAAATTCCATCAGCTTGCCATCTTCGAGGAGGGCGATACGGGTCTCTCGGTTAGAGACGTTTACGATGAGTTCGCTATTGCGAGGCGCACTCGGTGCGCTAGGTTTTAAATCGATTTTACGGCGCCGCGGGGTGCGTCCGGTCTGTGTTCTTGCGGCCATTAGGAAAGTGTTTCCGAACTTGATTCTACCCTGCAGGAAGGCATTAGCTCCGGCTACTTGTTACGTTACAATGAAGTCACATGGCGACTGACGAAGAAATCCTCTCTGAAAGGCGGCAGTTCCAGAGAGAGAAACGAGAAAGAGAGAAGAGGGGCCCACGCACTGTTAACTACAACGATCCTAAGCACGAAGAAGCGGAGCGAATGAGGCAAGCGAAATTTCAAGAAGCCATTGCCCAAAGTTCTCGCTCGACTCGCCAGGGTCGGTTGCTGGATGCCATTCTGTCGGATCCACACAGGGACGTTCTTTGGAGCTTGTGCCTTGAATATTGGGGTTACACTCGCGGGCTAAAGTCGTTCATCAAGATCATCGAAGCTGAAAATATCCGACTTTGGCAAACCGCCAAGCCAGACGAAGTCGACTCACCTTTTTTCTTCGGCCACGATTACACCTTGACAGAAGCCATTTTTTACACAATTGGAGCCATGAATTCGCGGGAATCCCACCAAACTTTGCTTGACTTCATGGACGAGACGTATCATCCACTCATCCGCAGCAATGCCGTCCAAGGCATGTCGCAAGAGCGAACGATGTTCGACCATCGCCTTGTTCTCGACATTCTCAACGGCGATTTGCCGATTGTCATACGGTGGGAAGCGATCTATAGTGCCGAATGTAACCTTCACAAGTTCACGAAGAAAGAGTATTTGCTCGCTATTGAACAATATCTATATCACGAGGATCACAACGTAAGATCGCTGGCTATTCGAGCACTTTGCCATGCTTGGGCAGGCAGAAAAATTCTTCGACGGTACCTTGAAGCATTATTAACCGGTCAGATCAAGACTTCATGGTCCAACGAAGTCAGTACGATCGAACAGTGCTTAGAGTTCTATCGAAACGAAGATGCTCGGCGAAAAGCAAAATAGCCATTTGTCTCATTCAAGTAAGTTAACCAAAGGTGATTACTCCAACTGAGCTTTATCCGATTATGACAAAGCGATGATCTTTGCCAAACTCAATTGGCGAGGCTCAAGAAAAGCGTCGAATTACAATCTGGGCCTTTATGAAAAGAGAACTTGCCCTGGCTTATCCGGATCCTCCGGAGGCCCGAAGGGCCGAAAAGATGTCAGCCCAGGTCGCCGGGGTTTGCGACTGGACGAAGTCCCAAGCAAATCACGAAGGCCTGGGTAAGTAATCGAAACTGTCCTAAGTCCACGGAGCGACTCGGGGACAAAAATGGCAAATCCCCACCGCACATAACGGGAGCGACCCCTGCTGTTACAGCCGCCGTAACTAGCAAGCGCATTAAATGAAGAAGGAAAGAACATTTGAGAATTTCATGAATTTTAGCCCCCTGGCTCACCGAACGGCCGCCTCTGAGTCTAAGTCCAGCGCTGAAAATGCGAATGGATGTGGCCCAGGTCGCCGGGATTTGTGACTGGACGAAGTCCCGAGCAAATCCCGAAGGCCTGGGTAAGTAATCGAAACTGTCCCAGGTCCACGGAGCGACTCGGGGACAAAGATGGCATATCCCTAACGCACATAACGGGAGCGACCCCGCGCCGCAAATCCCGCCCGCGAAGCCAATCCCCAAAGAAAGCCCTAACCCGGTAATCTATTGCCCATGCCCTCCCTTCCTCAACCAACCGAGCTTGAGCAACGGCGTCGCGATGAGGTCATGGCGCGCGTTTTGGAGTGCATTCGCAACGACGAACGGATCAAACTTCCCGTATTCAATCCCGACCTCGACCGACCAACCGACCAATTCGCGTTGCTCAGCATCGGACTCGAACCAAACGACTTCTCTGGCTCGGTCGGACCATTCCGCTATCAATTCGAAGGAGAAGAAGACCTCCTCCACCTGATCGTGACCAAAGCAAACCAGGGCCCACTAGAAACCCAAGACTCCCAAGCCGTCGCCGCATTCGTCCTGCGAGGAATGCCAACCGCCCTTATCTGGCTCAAACCCGGCGAATTCTCCACCCACTTCTACTTCGGCCACGATGAGCTATTGAAAAACAGCTCTTAGCATCTAGTTTTCGATTAAGGAGTCCATTTACGCTAGCAGCTAGAAGCTTTTTTGCTAGCAGTTAAATATTCCCTTGACATACCCCAAAAACTGATGTATAGTATTGATACCTCAGAAATGGGAGGTATCAAATGGCATTCAAAGGTGATAACGACGCATTAATCCTCGGGGTCCTCGCAGAGCGCTCTCTGCACGGCTACGAGATTTCGAAACAAATCAAACTCCTGAGCAAAGGATCGCTCACACTCCCCGAAAACAAACTCTACCCTGCGCTTCACAAGCTCGAAGAACAGGCAATGATCACGTCGGAATGGGTTCCCCAACACGGAAAGCCGGACCGAAAAGTCTATTCCATCACTTCCGATGGAACAAAAGAGCTCCTCGAACACCGTTCGGCATGGAAGAAATTCGTGTCGAACATCAACTCAGTCATGATGGACGCAGCAAAAAAGGAGGCTAACTAATGGCAAAATTCACCGAATGGTACGCAGTCGAACTCGACGGTTTCCTCAAAGGAAGACTGCCCGATGTCCAACGCTTCGAAGCCATCAAAGAGGTCTCGAATCACTTTTCTGAGCACGTCGACGAACTAGTCGAACGAGGAATGGACCCGATCGAAGCCGAGAAGGCCGCGATTAAGTCCTTTGGCAATCCCCGAGCCGCAGCCGTAAACCTGTTAAGTGGTGGAAAAAGGTCAATGTTCGGGTCCGGCCTCTATTCGTTAGCGGCCCTCGGGCTCATGGTTTCGATCATCGCTTCTGCAGTAGGATTCCAGTTCTACAACTTAAAACTGGCCCCTTATTCCCGCCAGGACTTCCTGGTCAACGGAGCACTCATTTTCGGCGCAGCTGGCGTTTGCGCAGTCCTCGCTGGCTTTCTGTCTCGAAAGGTTCAGCTTGGCAAACTAGCCGCCGGCTGGGTCCTCGGCATCGTCGGTTCGTTTGGATACCTAACCCTCGGTCCCGAGCGCCACTTTGCTAACGTTGATCCGGCAAACCTTTCCACGCAGAAGGCTAAATGGGAATCGCGACATGAATCGACCGTAAAGTTGACGAAGCTTTATGGATCGATTCATCACGCCGTTTCTCAGGACTATTCAACCTATCGATACAATGACGAATCGGTTAACACGATTAATCGACCCGCTGCGATTGAAAAAATCAAAACGCTTGCACCCCAAATGCTCGCCCTGAACACTCCCTATGTGCGGACAACGGGAAGCCTAACTCAAGGCTACTTGGTGCCGGTTAGTTCGACCGCCAGTTATAATTATCTCTACATACGCCGATATGGTGGCCAAAGCTGGCAAGATGCAATCGTTGCCGACACTGGAGAATCATTCCCATGGAAGTCGGTCAGCCTGAAATACGTAAAGTCGGGCGATGAAGCAATCCAAGGTTGGCAAAACTTTGCCTCAAACAATTGGGACTTCGAACAAATCGGAAGGGAGCAAGAGGGGTTCTTGCGGGAAGTTGATGAACATTCAAAGAAATCAAGACTCGAACTCGCTGGATCAACCATGTTGACGCTGAGCGGTGCTTCACTGCTCTATCTGGCAATCTTCGCCGTTCTCAGTTGGATCGTAGGCCGAATCCCCGACCTAACCGTCTACGCGACCTTCCGACGAAAACTCGCCTAATTATCAATTGGTCCAAGGTGTAAATCGCATCTTGGATCCAAGTTCCCTTATTTCAGCAAAAGTACTCGAATTCGATTGGCTTCCGAATTCAGGTCCAATCCTATTAAATTGAAGGTTTGCGGGCGGTTCAAATTCCCTCGCATTATTTTGACCACCTTTGCAAAGTTCGACTAAGATTGCCTGTCGGCGGGGACGCTCGCTTAATCAGGGAGAAAGGAGCCCATCATGCAAGAAGGGGAAGAAAAAGCCCTGATCGAGCGTCCGTGGAAGGGACAGATTTCGATTCCTACCCAGGCCTCAGCATGTTATTCGCGGAGCTCACAAACTGCTTCAACCTGGGCTTACATACTATCGACCCCTTGGGCCTCCGGAGTTGCTGGAAAAGCTGAGCAACGTAATTTCACTCAAGTGACTTGTTTTGGAAAAAGCATTGGGGGAGAACACTTGAAGTAAGACTTACCTTCCGCTTTCGTCGTCTCGGCGACGTCCCGTGAACCTGATCCGGAGGATCACAGATAATAGCCAGGGTGTCATTGCATTAATCAAGCCTCCGGCGTAGATTGAGGCAATGACCCCTGGAAAGATCGAAACTGTCCAAGTCCTAGGTTGCTTGGCACCAACTCTGAACAGAGTCAATATGGGTGAGCGACCCCGGCTGTTACAGCCGCTTCTCATGACTTCTGTGTGGGCCTCTACAAGCCTCCAAGGAAAGAATGTACCTTAGCCTATCCCTGCACATCGAGCTATGGCGCTGGGGTTGCGGTCTTAGGTAGTGACTTCTGCCACGGCCGATCAACATATTTCGAAAGGTCAATCCGCTCCTCAACTTTGTCATTCGTCGCATTGAGCCGAATCGCCGAATATTTCCCTTCCTTCTCGCAAAGGCACCAAGTTGAACCATTGAACTCCTTTGCGTCAAACACGTTCAATTTCGGGAGGAATCGAGCCTTGGACTCGGTTTTAAGGTTCAATCGATAGACCTCTCGACCAAAAATCGCAATGAAACTATGGTTATATTCACTAACCAACACATTATCTTTGTCCAAAATCGAACAAAGTGAAAATCCGAGATCAACGTCAGTTGTCGTAACTTTCTTGTCAATGAGAGAAATCGAAACTAATTTTGTCGAGTACCTAAATCTAGGACTCTCATCCGAATCATCTTCCTCCAAAGGAGTTTCATTGACGGCGGCCAAAGCATCCTCGTTTGGTGACAAACAAAGGTTTGTGTAGTGGCCGGATGCTGCGTACAACAGGTGGAATCCGTCGTGTTCACTCCATTGCCAAATTTGGGCTTTTTTCGGCCCCCTTGGCATCGCCTCGGTAAAAAAAACACTCTTGCCTTTAGACGCAATAACCGCATCCGAGATGTAATTTCCATCGCGAACAATTTTCTTTCCGCCAATAGAAATCACCATATGTGATTTGGCATGGTCTGACTCAGTTTCACATCGAATGCTACTAACTGGCTTAGTGGCCAGAACTGATTCGCGCCACCCCTCACCACTCTTTCGAGACGACTCGCTTAACACAAGATCTTGGCCCCTTATATACAAATAATAACTCGGAAGATCTTTTGATTTGTCGAGGTAGATTAGGTTCCAAATGGCGAAGCCGAAGAAGCCGATCCAGATGATCCTGAAAACCTGGCCGAGGGGAGATGAGTAGAAATGGAATCGCCCGCCATACCCAGCCCCCTGCCCAGACTCGTCCTTCGCCTTCTTCATCCTATTCCAACTATACACTGGAAAAGGGGACAGGGCGAAGAGCTCAGGGCTCAGGGAAGAAGTTTTAGCTCCTTCCCTGCTTCTTTCACTTCTTTCGCTTCTTTCGCTAAAAAAGTCCTTGCCATACCTAGAAAATAGATGTATGATATTTATACCTAGAAATCAGAGGTATAAATATGGCATTCAAAGGCGATTTAGAAGCACTCATCCTGGCGGTTCTTTCCGACCATGCGCTTCATGGCTACGAAATATCGAAGCGAATTCGATCTCAGAGTCAAGAAGTGCTCAAATACGGCGAAGGGCAGCTCTACCCAGCCCTCCACAAACTCGAAGAATCCGGATTCATCGAAGCCGAATGGATGCTTCAAGACGGCAAACCTGATCGGAAGGTCTATTCCATCACTCCCAAAGGACGCGAAGAACTCGAACGACATCGCTCTGCCTGGGCCAAATTCGTTTCTGGAGTCGGCGGAATCTTCGCCAGCCACGCCGTGGAGGGAGGAAAATGAATCTCAACTACATCGAATGGTACGTGGTCGAGCTCGGGAAGCACCTTTCAAGCGCAGTTCCGCTCGACAAGCAGAACTCCCTGCTCCACGAAACCAAGAATCACCTATCGTCCCTCGTAGAAGAGTTCCAGTCCCAAGGCATGGACGAGAAGACGTCGCAACTCGCGGCCATCGACCGATTTGGCGCTCCAGAAAAGATTGCCGCTCAATTTCTCGAAAGTCTGAATTCTCGACAGGGTCGAGCATTTGTAACTCTGCTCAATCTTGCACTGTTCATCGCAATATGCGTAATCGTCACGGGTCTCATCCTTTCTCCCAATGAATTAATTCGCGGCGGACCGATCATGACAATTGTCCCCATTGCAATGTCTTACGGGCTCTATACGTTATTGCGAGGACGACGTCCGACGGCGAAATGGCTCTTGCTGCCAACCGCTATGAGCGTCGTGATTGGACTTCCATCGGCATACTATTTGACCGCATTTACCTCCAATCGGGGTTACCTTTCTCACGTCATGCCTTACGGAGCCCTGAGAAAGCAGGTCCTTGGACTTCGCGCCGAAATGCAGACCCAAGACAAATTCTTGCGGCCGTACATGGACTCCTATCGAGCGGCCCTGAAAGACCCAAAGGTTAAAGATGGGCTCAAATCGGGCGACAAATTCTCCGTACCCAGTTATCAACACTCGAACTCGAAAGGCGTTTATGTGACTATTGCAAGCGCATATAAGATGAAGTCTTTGATTTCCCAAGACTCGAATCTCGTTCAGTTACAGGGCTCAGAGTTTAGTGTCGGAACGGTCAAAGACCGCAAACCTGAAGTATTGACAGGCCCCATGACCGGACACGCCTTTCGGCAATATTTCATTGAGCAATTGGACAGCCAGCGCAGAAGTCGAATCATGGATGAATCCGCCCTTGGTCAATTGGAAGCTGGCCTAAACATGTCGGTTTTCGAACGAGCAAAGCTATTCGCTTTCTGGGTCGCAACGTCAACACTTCTTTTCGGACTACCCGCCGCCTGGATCGCGAGCTGGCTTGCCTTCCTCATCCGAAACTCACTCCGATTCCGAACTCGAAAAATCGGACTTGCTTGAGTTAATTACCCCCTTTCGGCTTTCGGCTTTTGGCTTTCAGATTCAATTCTGAATGCTGAAGGCTGAAGGCTGAAGTTCGGATAAACTGGCCTTGGCATGAACGCTGATCCTACAACAGCTCAAATATGGAAAAATCGGGTTCTTTTTTACGTTCCCCTGCCAATCGTCACGTTAGTATCAATCTTTAAAGCAGTTCGCGACCTAACTCCCGGATTGGCGACACTGGTCACACTTTGTTCTTTGCTGGCTGCCGGGTCACTTTTGATTTTCATGGCCGTTAGCGACAGTCGACCTCAACCAACCTTGCCCGCCATCAAAGGCGGCAATTTTGCGCTTTATTTGCTGGCCTGGGTTCTTCCGACGATGATTGTTTTCTTTGAAATAATCTCGATCACAACCCCGTTTAAGGTTTTAGGCCTGTTTCAATCGATAACCACTCTTGGTTTCGCGCAGCTTTCCTGCCTGAACTATTTAAACAAAAAGAAATGAGGAATTGTCCTGGCACCGAAATTCGGATACCCTTTTGCGTCGGCTAGACCCTCCGGAGGAGTCTTCCTCGCTTCTTACGCTTCCCTTGCCCCTTGTTCCAACCTGCTCGATCATCCGTGCCGCTCATGATTTGCAACGAATTCAGTCGATCGCGTTTGCTATCTTTTCGCTTGCAGTGGTCGCGACCTATCTCTGTTTCCTTCGCCACTTCGATCGAAATCCAAATTTGAAACTCCCTGTCATTCGCCAAGGAAATCTGGTCGTTTATGTCGTCTTATGGCTCATTCCCAGTCTGAATGTAGCTATTGGCGTTCTTAGTTTGAGTTTGCCATTTCGGCTAATTTCCTGGTTACAGTTAGTTACCATGGTCTGTATCCTTCCGATCCTAGCGGGAGCATTGCTTACTAGCAATAGGAAGACCGAAAGCTGAAAGACGAGTGTGATTCTGACCAGGCGATCCGACCCAATTCCATACAGATAATTCTTAGTAATAAGACACTCTGGCCAATCCAGACCTGCCTGAGGCCCAAAGGGCTGACAATTTCTCAGCCCAGGAGAAGGATCGTTTGTGAGTTGTACGAGCAAAAGACCCGTGGGCCTGGGTAAGAATCGAATCCGGTCTTTACCACAAGGTAGCCCGGGACGAGAATCGTTACCGTTTCCGAGCTATCTCATTCTCTTGGCGAACTTGTATCAAATTTGACTTACCAAGGTCAATCCAAACCCTCCTGAGGCCCAAAGGGCTGACAATATCTCAGATGCTGTAATGTCGTGTCAAGGAGTGGTGCAATATTTCTTTGCATTTCTGCTTTGTTTTTGCCCTCCTGGGTAGAAGATTGGCTTTTGTTCGAGTGCAGCGATGGC
>JANYCU010000044.1 GCA_025360125.1 Armatimonadota bacterium
TAACCAAACACGGCTGCACACATCACTGAAATACAAAACACCATTCGATGCTTTTCAACAATTCTGGGAGAAGGAAAAAAATTCGTAAGACCTCTCTCATCTCGTCAAAAACTGTCCAAAATTCCCCGTCCCCTACAGTGAAACCAGTCCAAAAAATTCAATCGAAAATGCTGGTTGAACCTGGTGAGTCGATTTAGCGAAGCGAATATTCTTCCGTCTGACAATTGCCCTCAGCACCCTGCACTTTGCACTTTGCACTAGTGCGGAGCATTCGCGACTAACCAGGCATTAACTTTCGCCAGATCCGCCAACTTAATCTTCTTCGCACCCTTTTGAAGCATCTCGTTAAAGTGAGCAATCTCGGCTGGCTCACCCGGGTAGCCAGTGTTCGTGGCTTTGGTCTTGCCCGCAGGTGTATACATCGAATTCGTGATCATCTTGCCTGTCTTCGCGTCTAAAATCGCCATGAAAGGAAGCCCCGCATCCTTGCCGCCAAGCTGTTCCATCAGGGCCAACCCGCCTTCGTTCTCGTTCAACTTCTGCTTCGGATCATTCTCCATGACCGTAACGTGAACGACTTCAAGACCGTTCTTCACGATCTTTCCTTCGTCAGTCGTATCCAAGAACTTGTCGAATCGATGGCACCAACCGCACCAAGAAGCGTGGAAAATAACCAAAACGTTCTTCCCGCTCTTTTGGGCATCCTGTGAGGCCTTTGAAATCAGCTCTTTGCTCGAAGCCGTAGCTCCGAAACTAAGACCAGCAATGACGAGTAACGACAATGAAGAAATTAATTTCATGATCCTAGATTACGATTATTTGTGGACGGTTTGTTTCTTTAACATCACATAAGCAACTTGATTCGCCAATTTAAGGCACCCTTTTTCACTCAAGTGAATGCCATCGACGGTGTAACAATCCCTTGAAGTCACCGCCAGACGAGAATCAATTAACTGCAAGGCATTCGACCGCGCAAAGCTTCGATAGATCTGCGGCAACTCTTGGTTGACGTTGTTGCACTGGTCGTCGTCAATCACCCCGCGCTCCGCCTTGGTGCAAATCCTTGGCGGCGTCATCACCATCACTTTCGGGTGATTTGGCATCGTCAAATAGCTGTGGGTGATTTTCTTCATGTCCGCCTCGAATTGATCCTTGTGAGCCCAATTCCGAGGGTGACCATCGTTAGTCCCGCCCATCAAGATGACGATGTCGGGCTTAAACGCCAGCGACTTCTTGTACTCGTCCGTCTTCGATAGCGGCGGCAACCAATCCAAATTCATGATCGTGCATCCCGTATGCCCAAAGTTCTTAACGACGTACCCGCCGCCCAATCGTTGGCCCAAAACTCCCGGATAACTGGCAATCGCCCGAGTCGCTTCCGGTAACGCATATCCAAACGTAATCGAGTCCCCAACGCAGGCAACGCGGATCGGAGCTCTCACCACAAGAAGCGGCAACAAAGCGAAAATCATAATTTAAGTGTACAGGACATTTGGTGTGGAGCTTCCCACCGACGTTTCTCTTTAAGAATCAACTTGTGGGCTTTGCATGAACTGTTGTTAGGTATCTATGCCTTGACCCCGGAGGGGTCACAGCCTTTAGCCGAGGAACGAAGTTCCCAAGGGTCGAATGGTCAATGAGCCCCAGCGAAATTGGCAATTCGGCCCTTGGATAGACCGAAGTCGTCCCACGTCCAAGGTCGCTTTTGCGATCCCGGCTGTTACAGCCGTATCCTTCAATCTCCAACAAACTCCACCAAAACAAACCTAAACCATAACGAGCCCCCAAAACTTAACCCAAAATGCTTCTCGCAACCCCCTCCGTGTACGAAGGTTCGCCCGATACGGTAAAATACTTTTTCGCTAATCGCCCCTCGATAGTTCATCGGTTAGAACGACGGTCTGTGGATCCGTAGAGAGTAGTTCGATTCTACTTCGAGGGACCATCCGCTGAGAGCTCATGAGTTCGCTAACTAATTACCCAGGAACCCAGGACCGCTTCACCTCAGACATCCTCCAGCGAAAGTGGATTCTCGACAAATTTCAGGCGATCTACAAGAGCCTCGGCTATAACCTCGTTGAAACTCCCAATCTAGAGCCAATCGAAATCCTGGCCAAGGAAAACGGCGTCGGCGACCAACCCGTCTTTACCTTCATCGATAAGCACCGAACCGAGGTCGCCATGAAGCCCGACCAAACCGTCTCGCTTCGCCGCGTCATCGAACAACACGATATCCGCTTGCCATTCATGCGACACCAGGTCGGCTTTGCGTTTCGCCAAGATAAACCCGAACGGGGCCGCTGCCGCGAATTCACCCAATGCGACGCCGACGTCATTGGCGCGCCTTTAGGCGTGGCCGACGCCGAGACGATCCTTTGGCTGCAAAAAGGATTCATCGAAATCGGACTTCCCGAAACGATCCTCTCCGTCAACGCCCGCGGAATCCTAACCGGGCTCTACAAGTCGCTTAACAACGAATACTTCGACGAACTCACCTTCGTCCGCGCAATCGATAAGTGCCCAGTCGATGGCGACACTTCGGTGGTCGATCGCTACCTGAAAACGGGCCAAGGCGCAAAAGAAGAGGGCGACGAGAAAAAGACCTTCTCCCCCGAAGTCACTGCCGCCTCAGGAGCCGTTGTAAACCTCCTCAAACAACTCCTTCCATTCAAAGAGATGCCCGTTTGGGACTCGCTTGCCAAGTTTGCTGCTGCTTTTCCTGACCTCGAAACCGAAATTGCCGAAGTCAAATTGGTGCTCGACTACTGCGAGGCCCTCGGCGTCTCGATGGAGAACATCCGGTTCGATCCGTGCCTAGCACGGGGGATGGATTACTACACCGGACCCGTATTCGAAGCCCGACACCCGCTTTGGACCTTTGGAAGCCTTGCTGGCGGCGGACGCTACGACCGCATGGTAAAGATTCGCGACGAAGCCCAACCCGCAGTCGGAGCATCGTTTGGCCTCGAGCGCATCGAGCAAACCCTACGAGACCTTGACCGCATGCCAGATTTGGCCGGAGCCGGATTAGCCGACGTCCTCATCGCAACCCGCCCTGACTGGATGCCCGGTCCACTCAAACTCGCCACCGAATTGCGCAAAACCATCGGTCGAGTCCTCGTTTTCCCCGATCCGACTGCTTCGTTCAAAATGCAAACGAAGTTTGCCTCCGAAAACGGAATCAAATACATCGTGTTCTACGGCCCCGACGAAGCCGAAGCAGGCGAGGCCACCATCCGCACCCTCACCGACGGCGACATCACCGATGTCCAAGCCGCCCGACAATCGAAGAACCAAAAAGTCACCGTCGCCGAACTCAGCGATACCTTGCTTGCGCTGTTGGCAGAGTAGCCAGACATTGAACCGAGTATGGAGTGCGAGTGCCTGCACTCGCTTTGGCCTGGAGGAACGAAGTTCCCAGAACCTGTCTCACTGAATAAAACGATCAACTAGAAATCATCCTCAATCTCAAGTTGATCGGTTTTGAACGACTTAACTGTCTCCAAGAACGCCCGTTCTCCATGCGTTTCGAACCAATTAGCGCTACAAAACGGATAATTCAGAGAAGACCCTAGTCCATGATGCGTCGGATTGTTGTGGACGTAATTCAACCTTGCAAGGTAGGACCGCTCAAAGGTCAAATGCTTGTCTCGCATGAAATACCAAACCTTCCGACCAACTTCGCCATCCAACCTGTTCAGTTCTCGAGCCGAAACCGAATGAATCTTCTGGGTCATTTTTAGGACTCCTCGGTCAACAGGATTGAATCCAATCAGATGATAGTGGTTTGGGAAAATTGCCCAGGCCTGCAGTTTGAAATCAAATTCCTCGCACGTTTCGAAAATGACTGACTGCAATAGAGTCAGCTTTTCTGCTGACCTGAAGTGATGAGCTTTTTTGTATGTTGCCGCAGTAATGAAGTAAGTACCAGGTTCCGTCACGGATCTACTCGGTGAATGGGGCCAATTCTTCATCTCAGTTGTTTTTACCCAACCAAGGGTCTTGCAGCGAAACAGGTTTCGCAGTCTGAAAGCGAGTGCAGGCACTCGCACTCCAAAAACCCCTGTTCACTTCGCCGCTACCAACTCCGACAAGGTCTTGTGCCACGCAATCGCATCATCTCGGGCCAATTTCACCTCGCGCTCGTTATCCGATGACCGATTCAACATCAGCCGAACAATCAATATGTCAGATTTTCGATTCTTCTTGAAGAGTTGTTTGAGGTTCTGTTCAACAAGGTACTTGCCCCAATCTTCAAGACTGACTTCCTTAATATCCGACCCCGGAATCTGTTCTGCCCATTCGAATCCGGGGTACTTTGTATGGTTCAAAATCAAGTTTTTGCCAGCAATAACGGGAACTCTGCCGTCCTTGTCCGGGCCATCACCTCCGTTGAGTTTAACTAACATATCGTGGGTCATTTTGGATGACATTCCACGGGCTTCGTTTGGAAACATGAATCCTACATTCGTGAACATCATTATTGGAAATAAGAATTGGCTCCCTATTGAGAGACGATTAGTTGCAAAAAGGCACATGAACAACCCATATGCTAGCAGTTGGACCAAGATTATCGTCAATGGTATTAGTTTCGCTTTGCACGCAAATTGCCACTTTGTTGGCTGACTTCTTGGTCTCGCGATAACATTTGGTTGCACTGACGCCAAATTGCAGGCAATCTTCACCCAAGTTTCCATTTCGGATTTCTTTCGAAAGGTAACAAACACGCTTCTGTTAGGCTCGTTCTTTGCCAGAACCAAGAGCCAATAGAGGTTGGAAACCGGAGAAATCTTTCGCATATCGATTTCGAATGGATAGCCATTGACAAGTTGAGACTGAACCAACCGAGGTCCACCCCAATAGACATTCCCAATGTCGTTTGAGTGCAAAGTAGTCGTGTAAATTGGATTTATCGAAGCTCCAATCCAGTCTTCTCCGCAGGCAATCCATCCAAGATGCGTTGGGGCGCAATGCCAAACGTCATTACCGAACTGAGAGAAATAGTGCTTATATTGATCGTCCAGCTTTTTGTGGTTTCTCGTAACGAAAGTGAAGATGAATGGAACAATCAACGCTATTGAGCCAAGAAAAATGGCCGTTCGCAGTGGACTCTTCAGAAAGTTAGTGTCTGGAAATATGACGGAAGCAAAAACAATTACCAGCCAGAAAACGACAAAGCCAATAATAAGGATCTCGTTATCCCACCTTAGGGGCGGTTTTTTTTGACCGCCGGGTCTTTCAATGTCGATGTAGTTGCTTGTCATTGATCTATTGGCAGGCAGTTGATGCAAATGCCCTCAAAATGCAATACTTGTTTTTACGATGAACGGTTTCTTCCACCATCATCATACTTCGCATCACCTCGCTTAATCCAAGCGCCGTGATGCTACATCCCGTTCAAAATCCCCCCGTGCCAGCGTCGGCACCATCCCCACTCCCTCCAAAATTTTATATGTCATCCCAAGTCAAACTGGCCCTTCCCACCGGAAGAATTCAACAAAACGTCTTCAAGCTTCTCAACGATGCTGGCATCGACATCCAAGGCGGACCTCGGTCGTATCGACCAAAACTAAGCCTCGTCGGCTATGAAGCCAAGATCCTCAAGACCCAAAACATCGTCGAAATGCTTGCCCTCGGACGGCGCGATCTCGGATTCGCCGGGGCCGACTGGGTACGCGAGAAAGGTGCTGATGTCGTCGAACTCCTCGACACCGAACTCGATCAAGTTTCCATCGTCCTCGCCGCGCCAAAGGGCTTTCTCGACGCCGAATCGTACCAAGGCCGACAACTCATCGTCGCCACCGAGTACGTCAACATCGCCTCCGAATGGGTTCGAACCAAAGGCTGGGACGCCAAAGTCATCCGGTCCTACGGAACCACCGAAGTTTTCCCGCCCGAAGACGCTGACTGCATCGTCGATAACACCTCCAGCGGAGCAACTCTTCGAGCTAGCAACCTCGATATCGTCGATACGATCATGACGTCCTCGACGCGAATCTTTGCCAGCCGACACGCGATGGAAGACGACGCAATCCGCGCCCGAATCGAAGACTTCGTGCTCGTCATCAAGTCGGTCCTCGATGCCCGCCACCGAGTCATGATCGAAGTCAACGTCAGCAAAGCCGACCTCGAAGCCGTCGCCTCCGTCATCCCTTGCATGCGCCAACCAACCATCGCGCAACTGCACGGCGATGCTGGCTACGTGGTCAAATCGGTCGTTCCCAAATCCGACCTCCCAACCCTCATTCCGATCATCAAGCAACGCGGCGGTACCGACATCGTCGTCTCCAGTATTGCCAACGTGATTCCATGAGCAGCAAAGTCATGAAGAATTTTGATCGCAAAGGAGAGCTGGGAATCGATGCCTCGACCCTTAGTGCGACAATGTCCTTTGGAATAACTTGGGGATTCGAGTTCGCACGTAGCGTCGAGGCTAAAAGAACCACTTCTCCTTCAATAGCGTCACATTTTAAGCTTCGAAAGAGCAGATTTTCGACCTTCTTAACCTCGACACTACGAGCGAGATACAGACTTTCCTTTGGCTCAAAATTTGGAGATCGCTCTAAGGGTCGAGGTATCGATGTCTAGGACTGTCTCTATCATCAATACCGGAGTCGCAAACATCGCCTCGATCCAGTCGTCGTTCGCAAAGCTCGGCTACGAGACCCAATTCACCGCCTCCGCCCAAGACGTCCTCGATGCCAAAGCCGTCATCCTTCCCGGAGTTGGTGCATTCGAGGCCGGAATGTCCGCCCTCAACTCCCTTGGCTTCTCCGATGCTCTTCGCCAACGAATTCACGACAACAAACCCACCATCGCGGTCTGCCTTGGCATGCAGCTGCTGTGTGAATCCAGCGAGGAAAGCCCAGGAACAAAGGGACTCGGAATCCTTAAATCCCAAATCCGAAAATTCAGTCCCGGAATCCGTACCCCCCACTTTGGTTGGAACATGGTTACCGGAACCCCGTACTTTGGCTCTGGCTACGCTTACTTCGCCAACTCCTTCCGACTCGCCGAAGACCCCGATGACGGCTGGGAAGTCGCCACCTGCGAACACGGAGAACGATTCATCGCCGCCGTCCGTAAAGGCAACGTCGTCGCTGCCCAATTCCACCCCGAAATATCCGGCGACTTTGGCTTCTCAATCCTTGAAAAGTGGTTGGAGGGAGTTACATGGTGAAACTAACGCATTTCCAAAAGGAGGAGCCGCAGCTTCAGTTGAAAGATTGTAGTCGTCTTTGTCCGACCCAGGAGGGGTCTCAGAAGGTAGCCAGGGTGTCGCAGTCTATTTTGAGCCCTAGCGAAAGAATCGACGAAGACCCCTGGAAAAGTCCGTCTCCATCAAAAGTCCACGGAGCGAAGCGACCCGGCTCCGTCCGCAACAAAGAGGAAAGGAGGTTTTCATGGTAACCAAAAGAATCATCCCCTGCCTCGACTGTAAAGATGGCCGCGTCGTCAAAGGAATCCAATTCCAAGGCCTCACCGACGCTGGCTCGCCCGCCGAGCTCGCTGCCCGCTACCAAATCGAAGGCGCCGACGAACTCGTACTCCTCGACGTCGGAGCGTCCATCGAGAGCCGAAACAACCAACTCCAAACCGTCCGCGACGTCCGCGCCCAACTCAGCATTCCGCTCACCGTCGGCGGGGGCGTCCGCGAGGTCCAAGACATCGAAAACCTGCTCCATTCCGGCGCCGACAAAGTCTCCATCAATACTGCCGCCGTGACCAATCCGCTCCTCGTCCAAGAATCCTCGCGGGCATTCGGAGCGCAATGCACAGTCGTGGCCGTTGACACCAAACGCAAAGGCGACAACTGGATCGTTATCACGCGCTCAGGTACCGAAGAGCAAGAACTCGACACCATCGACTGGGTCCGAAAAGTTGAACAACTTGGTGCGGGCGAAATCCTCCTCACCAGCTTCGACCGTGACGGAACCCAACTCGGATATGACCTCGAATTGCTCCGAGCCGTGAGCCAAGCCATCCAAATTCCGGTCATCGCGTCCGGTGGAGCCAAGGTCACCGACCACCTTTTTGAAGCATTCCAGGCCGGAGCCGATGCGGTCCTCGCCGCGTCCATGTTCCACTACCAAACCCACACAATCGGGCAAGTAAAGCGCGAACTGCGCGAGCTTGGCATCGAGGTGCGACTATGATCATTCCATCAATCGACCTGCAAAGCGGCAAAGCCGTCCAACTCATCGGCGGCAAGGATTTCGCCATCGACGGCGGCGACCCCCAAAACTGGGCCAATGAATTCGGACTCGCTTCCGAAATTGCCGTCATCGACCTCGACGCTGCCATGGGCAAAGGCAGTAATCGCGAAACCATCGTTCAACTCCTCAAGGGCCGTCGCTGCCGCGTCGGAGGCGGAATCCGAAACATCGATGATGCCCTTTTCTACCTCGATGCAGGCGCGACTCAAGTCATCATTGGCACCAAAGCCACCCCCGAATTCCTGGAACACCTGCCCAAGCACCGTGTCATCGCCGCCCTCGATACCAGACACGGCGAAGTCGTGGTTGACGGATGGGCGACCAACACAAAAGCCCCGATCGAAGAGAAAATTGCCCTCCTCAAGGACTTCGTGGGCGGGTTCCTGGTCACCTTCGTAGAACTCGAAGGCCGCATGAACTCGATTGATATTGAGCGATCTCGGTATCTGAAAGGATTGTGCGGAGACGTTCCTCTCACCGTGGCAGGTGGTGTCGCCAGCACCGAAGAAATTGCCGAACTCGATGCCCTCGGCATCGACGTGCAAGTCGGAATGGCGCTCTATTCGCGCAAAATCGGCTACGCCGAATCAGTCATCGCCCCACTCGTCAAACGCATTCCCGAAGGTCCCTGGGCAACCGTCATCTGCAATGAACACGGAGTCGCCCTCGGGCTCGCTTGGTCAACCCTCGAAAGCATTCAGCTCGCCTTCAAAGAGCAACGAGGGATTTACTACAGCCGCTCCCGGCAACAAATCTGGCGGAAAGGGGAGTCGTCCGGCTCAACCCAGCAACTCCTCCGCGTCGATCTTGACTGTGACCGCGACGCCATTCGCTTCACCGTCAGGCAAAACGGAACCGGATTCTGCCACCTCGGAACCACCACGTGCTGGGGCAATTCCGAGGGCCTAACCAAGCTCGAAGAGACGATCAACGACCGAAAACAAAGCGCCCCGATCGGCTCCTACACCAGCCGACTTTTCACCGAGGATGACCTCCTCCACTCAAAACTCATCGAGGAAGCCGAAGAGCTAACCCAAGCCGAGACTCCTCAGCGCGTTACCGAGGAGGCCGCCGACGTCATGTACTTTACAATGGCAAAACTTGCGAAGCACGGCCTGACCCTCAGCGATGTCGCCCAAGAGCTGGACCTTCGGTCTCGCAAAATTAGCCGCCGAGGAGGAGACAAAAAGCCATGATTCCCATCCTCCGCTGGCGAGACGTCATCCCGCCAAGAAGGGAAATCTTCATGGGCAGATCAAAGGCTGTCGCCGCCGACATCCAGCACGACGTGCAATATTGGCTCACCCATATTCGCCACAATGGCGACCAAGGCGTCCTTACTTACATCCAAAAATTTGATGCAAAAAATGGTCAAATCGGTAAGTTTAAACTTATAAACTTTAACCAATCAAAACTCCGAATTACGCCCGAAGACATCGAACACGCCTACGATACGATTGACCGAAACCTTCTCCTGCGTATTCGTGACCAGATCGTCCTTTCCCGAAAGTTTCACGAAGCATACGCGGTCAATCTTCCCCACGACTTCGAAATTGAGCAGATCCCGGGAGTCATCGCGGGCTACCAAAGGCGCCCCGTCGCGAGTGCGGGTCTCTACGTCCCCGCCGGAAAAGCCCCCCTCCCAACCGTCGCCCAAATCCTGACCGTTGCCGCTAAAGCCGCCGGAGTCGAGCGGTGCGTCGTCTGCTTCCCGCCGACCAGCGAAATCAGCGAAATCGCGATCATCGTGGCCGCCAACGAAGCAGGTGCCGACGAAATTTATCGAATCGGCGGAATCGCTGCCATCGCCGCCCTCGCTTATGGAACCGAAACCATCAAGCCTGTTGATGTCATTGCCGGACCCGGCAACCCCTGGGTTCAAACTGCCAAGCTCTTAGTCTCTGGCCAAGTGGGAATTGATATGGTTGCTGGTCCCAGCGAAGCCATGATCGTCGCCGACGACACCGCAAACCCCGAATTCGTCGCCGCTGATATTCTCGCCCAATGTGAACACGGCCCCGATTCTGCTGGTGTACTCGTGACCACGTCGATGCGGCTTGCCGAAGCAACCAAAGCCGCCATCGAAAGGCAAATCTCAAAACTTAACCGAGGTACCTATCTTGAGAAGTCCCTCGGTGGCTACTCCGGCATTATCGTCGTCGAAGACGACAAAGAACTGCTCGAGTTTGTGAACGAATACGCTCCCGAGCACCTTGAAATCCAACTTGCTGATCCGATGGAATTCATGGCCAAAGTGAAGAACGCGGGTTCCTGCTTCATCGGTGAAAACTCACCCGTCGCCGCGGGCGACTACGCAACCGGAACCAACCACACCCTTCCAACCGGAACCGCCGCCCGATACGCGTCTGCCGTCTCTCCCGAGACGTTCATGAAGACCATTCAGTACCAGCGGTTAACCAAAGACGGGTTGAAAACTCTTCAGCCAATCGTGGAAACCATCTCTGACGCCGAAGGCTTGGACGCGCATAAGCGGTCGGTTCAGATTAGGTTTGATTAACGCTCCTACAATATTTGGCCGGTTAGGGCAATTTCGGCGTAATAGTTCAACTCTGGTCGTTTTGCCCATTTGCTTTGGATAAATTTTTGTAGGATTTCTTTGGCAGAAGTAAAGCCCTTCTTTCGTTGAAGAGAATGCCCAAGCCCATGAATGGCCGATTCCTGAACTCCCGCCGAATCTGACTGAAGGCACCATTCGCAGAAGGCTATGAATTTTTCATCCGAACTGCTCGACCCCTTACGGGGTCGGTAGGATCGAAGCTCCCACCACAGATAGCATGGAGCATCAAGACTTGACGACGACAACTTATGCTCGCCAAGATGCCCTAGAGAATTGGAAACGTGCAAAACAAATACATTGGCAAAGAGATTTTGCAGTGCGTCCCATTGTCGATTACTGTCACCCGATAATGAGGCTCGGGAAGCACTCCACAAGTACTCACTTACTTGTTCGAGAGAATATCTATCCAGCAAGTAGCGATTAGGATCTTCCCAGGCTCGCAATGTGTACTCATCATAAATGGGTTTTGAAAGGGGGTAATTTCGGTAACAGGGTGGTAGTCCAATTCGACTGTAAACCTTCCAATCAATTGTCGAATCATCTTGAACTAATGTCCATTCAAGCCATTCCTCAAATGGAATTACTGCCGCCTTGTCGTACTTGCTCATGGTCAAATTAACCTAGGGTTGAATCACCAGTCTAATTCACCCATATCCACTAGGTCGACCAGTGGGACCCAATCCTGGGGTCGGTGAAAGTCGACGGCGCCCAGATCGACGACCGAGTGAAGGTTTTCTAGCGGAGGATTTTTGTCAGGGCATCCACCTTCGACAAGCGTAACGTTCCCGATCAGGTTTTCGCGACTTCCTAAGCACCGCTCGATTTCGTCCCACGAAATCTTCAGATTTGCGAACCAAGCATTCTCATCGAAAACGGTGTCGGGCACGCAATGGGGAGGCTTTATTTCGCTGTCTCGAAGCCGTGGAAGAGCGAAGACGCAAGACCACCAACATCCGTCGGGAGATAAGTTTAGTTCGATATACCGTCCACTTTCGGCATTACATATCCAGAGCTCACCACAATCCCATTTCCAAAGTCCCTCAATGAACATGTACGGAACATTCTTTTCATTAAAGTAGGGCGGCTTGAGGCCGTTAAAAAAGACATGAATCCCCTCTTCATCGAGATTGAGCTTATAGCTAAAGAACGGTTTACAGGACCCTGCGAAACTCTTCAGAATGGGTTGCCAACTACTCATTACTTCTGATACACCCTCACGTAATCCACTTCAAACCGAGTCGGGAACGGCACCTTGCTCGGGTCCCCGCCTGTGCTGCCAATCGCCAAGTTCAGCAAAATACTCTGCTTCTGGTGGAAAGGATTAAACCCGTCCTTATTCAACGTCTTCGAGCAGTCCGTCTCGTTCATCAGGCGATCATCCAAATAGAGCCGAATCCAGTGCTCATCCCAGTCCATCCGCCAAACGTGAAACTTCGACGCCCACACTGGGTCCTTATCGATAAACGACTGAAGCGGAACTCGTTTCGAGTTCCATTTGCTATCACCATAAACCGTATTCGCGTGAACAAACTGTTGGTAAAACTCCATCAGGTCAATCTCGCCGTTGGTCGGCCAAGGGTGCGTATCCCCAACAAACCAAATCGCGGGCCACAAACCCGGAATCGGAACAATCTTCGCCCGAATCTCAAATCGACCATACAGCCAAGAGTAAAGCCCCCGCGTCTTGATGCACCCGCTCGTGTAGTCGGCAAACTGCCGAGCCCGCTTCCAATCCTCGCCCGGCTTGGCCGCACCGCCAACGGGAGTTGACGAAACCGTCGGGTCATAGCGTGGATTGCTCACCCGCTCTCTTCGCCCCTCAATCACCAATAGCCCGTTCTCAACCGATACATTGCTCCGCTGGTAATACTGCAGCTCGCGGTTCCGCACAAACCCAAGCTCATAAGTCCATTTCAAACCGTCAACCCGACCGGGCGTATCAAATTCGTCGTTAAAAACAAGGTGATACCCAGACTGAAGCGTGAGTGCGGCCAGAGCAAAAACCATGTCACCATTTTAACCCTTCGACTCAACCTGCAACTAATTCCCGCACTCTATTCGTATAGGCAACCAAATGAATCATCGCGCGCTCACTACATCTTTTGTCCTGGCATTCGCCTCAGCGACTATCTTCGCCCAACTAACCCCGGCTGACAAGAAGCAGGTTGTCGATAGCCTTAGCAAAGAAATGATCGCCCGCTACGTGGTCAAGAGCAAAGCTGACGAAGTAGCGAAGACGATTCAAGCCAATTTCGCCAGCGGCAATTACAATTCCATTGAATCTGGAAAAGACTTCGCCGCCAAACTAAGCAGCGAGGTCAATGCAATCTGTAAAGACGCCCACCTCCGCATCCGATTCAGCGAAAACACCCTCCCAGAACGAAAAGAACCCGGACAACCATCCCAAAAAGAAATTGATGCGGATGAAAAATACACCCGCTTGATCAACGCTGGATTCGAAAGCGTCAAACGAATGGGCGGAAACATCGGCTACATCGAATTCTTTGGTTTCCAAGACCCCAAAGCCGCCGATCGCGCCATCCAAGCATCCATGCAGTTCGTCCAAGAAACCGACGCCCTCATCTTCGATATTCGCCAAAACGGCGGCGGAGACCCCGAAACCGTCCGGCGACTCTGCAATTACCTTTTCGAGAAGCCAACTCATATTAATTCGTTGCTCTTCCGCCAAGGCGACAAAACCAACAAGGTCGACTTCAAAACCGCCAAGGCCCCCGGCAAGGTCTACGACAAACCAATTTATGTCTTGGTCAGCAAACGAACGGGGTCCGGAGCCGAAGAGTTCGCCTACGACCTCCAAAACCAACACCGAGCCATCATCATCGGCGAGAACACCTGGGGGGGAGCCAACCCCGGAGGCACCGTCCGCCTCACCGACCATTTTTCGGCATTCATCCCCGTCGGCATGGCCCAAAACCCCATAACCATGACCAACTGGGAAGGAACGGGCGTCACTCCTGATATCAAATGCGATCCCAAGGACGCCCTCAAAACCGCCCAAATCATGGCCGTCAAAAAACTACTCGAAACCGCCAAGGATGACGATGTCGCACGCCTCAAGAGCGTCATCAAAGAACTCGAAGGCTAGAAGCCAGTCTTCAGCACCAAAAACGAAGATCCCCGTTTTATGTTAAAACGGGGATTTTTTGTACACGCATATTTACATACTAGTATAAGTAATAGGGTTTTAATTCAACTAACCAAGTAATTTCGCGAGTAAATACTGACACATTTAACAGTTAGTATAAATACAGGTTTTCACCGTATTATTGCTAAATGGTAAATAGACCGTGATAACATAACTCCGTCCTAGTGATTGCACTTGGACGGAAATTATTAATGGCTTGTAAAAATAAAATGGTTGTTGGCGCTCTTGCATTAGGTTTAGGTACCTTGGCGAACGCTCAGAACATGACATTCGACACTCCTGTAACCACTGGCAACACTCAAGCTGCCGGAACCTGGTACACCGACCGATACAATCCTGCTGGATTCACATCACCTGTGAACTTCTTGGGTGACAACCGACTTAAGGAATCGATCTCAGCCGCTGACGGCGAAACCGGCCGACCCGGAGGCTTCAGCAGTTCTTTCTACAACTACCAGGGCCGAAAATACGACCTCTTTGCCAACACGACATCACTTTCAGTTGACATGTATGTTCCAACTGATTGGACGACGAACGGCCTTCGAGGCGGAAGCCTCTGGGGTACCGGTGTTGACAACCTAAACGCCACCGCTGCGTTCCCAATCATCGAGTTCGCTAGCGAAGGCGGAACCGGACGATTCCGCGGCTGGGACAATAACACTGGCTGGGTCGACATGGGTCTTCCAACCGGATTTGCTGCGAACCAGTTCTACAACATGAAGATCGACTTGGTGGGAAGTAACTTTGTGTACACCGTAGGAGACCTTTCGATGACATCCAGTGCATTTGGTTCGACATCGATCAGTAACGCGATGCTTCAGGGTCATAACAATCACGATGGCGTCAACTACGACATCTATTGGGATAACCTCCAGGCCGTGCCAGAGCCAACAACGATGGCAGTCATGGGACTTGGCGTTCTCGCCCTCGCTCGACGACGCAAGAAGTCGTAACCAATGTTGACCACAATTCTCCGCACTTTGATGTTGCCCATGTCAAAGTCGGAGAAGGTCCAACAATTCGTCCTTAAAAGTACGATTCTCGATTGCCCTCCAGAGTCAGACAACTACAACTAAATAAGATAGTTGGTTTCAGATTGCCCTCCGAAACTAACAAAACAAACCCAAAAATCAATCTGGAGTTTCTTTTGCCCAAAGAGCTCCAGGAACTAACAAAAGAAGAAAACCCAAAAACATTGATTGCCGCTTCCTCGGAAGCGGCTTCTTTGTTTAATTGAGACCTATCTACGGGCGCTTCAACAAATATTCCCAAACGTCGGTCGTGTCGAAAATAGGCGATGGCCACGGCTCCGTCCGTCCAACGCTGCTCCACTTCTTAATCTTGCCCTTGAAGCGCACCTGAATATAAAACTCCGTGCGGTCGGACCGCATCTCCGACTTTTTCGCCTTAGCAATCTTTTCCAAATAAGGCCAGTTCTGAGGGAAGTATTCAAGGTTCGTCTTATAGTCGTCCCACTGAGCTGCATTTAGCTTCATGGTCAAGGTCTTGTTCCACGTTTTATCAATGACCGTGCCATCACGTTTCAAAACCAACACATTCCGGTACTTGCCATATTCAGTCTTGCCACCTAGCTTGACAACTCGCATTAGCTCATCTTTGTGCAGTTTGACCTCCCGCAACGGGTTGATTGAGTCTTTAACTTGAAACCCGGCGAATACGAATAAGGAAGCAATCATAACTGACTCCAATAATACTTCTCACCAGCATCCCCAAAACGTCCATTAAGAATCGAAAATATGTGACAAAAGTCCTTAAATCTTCATCTGGGACCGGCAAATTCCTTTACCTTTCTGGCGGTTTTTGGTAGTATCCGAATGATTGGAGTCGGTTAGTCATGAAAATCATCTTTTATCTATTAGGAACCATTGCCGGATTGGGCGGTATCGGATGCGGAATCTACATCCTCATCGATGCTTTCCGAGAAGCGAGTAGGCTGTACAGTCAAGCTTCTTGTATGTCAGTTTCAAGATACATTAAAACCGTTTGGTAGGGTGTCCTTCCAAGGTTTCTGTATCCTAGGTGGGCTCTTTTCGTATTGTAGTGTACGAGCCATTCTTGGAGGT
>JANYCU010000057.1 GCA_025360125.1 Armatimonadota bacterium
AAATGTCACTACTTGGCTGAATTGGAGTTAGAATAAGCAAAGTGGTCGGCACTCTCTCAGGTTTCTCACGGTTAACTCTCAGCTTCGCAGTGGTCGCTAACCGTGCCACCCGGGTTAGGCTTTCATCAAGCAAAAGTACCCTGCCCACACAGTGGCTCGCAGCTGCCGTTGAACGATTTTCTCAATAAGAATGAGAATGACAGAATTATTCAGGCCAGGAAGACATGTTGTACAATAAAATTTACTCTCGGAGGCGGATTTTTGTGATATTAAGTGCCTTAGTCATCGTCACTTTTGGATGCAGTGAGCATAGAGTCTCGGAATTTTCGCCTAAGTTGAGTGAGCCATCAATGAAATCGAGCTTCACAGATGAAGGTCAACTAAAGAAGAGCAATTCAAGAAACTTCTACGGGGATTTCGACTCTGCATCCGGCACTTTAGCTGTAATTCATGATACAAAGGAATTTTCCGTCTTTCGCTTTCCAAGGAAGGACAAATTGCCGACTAATCAAGACGATGTTGCTACAAAATCATTGGTGCGTGAGGTTACTTTAATACCGAAAACGGATTGGGTGCTCTGCAATGATGGCTTTAACCTCTCACTTTGGGATACCAAATCTCACAGAGAAGTTTGGTCGAAGAAGATGTCGAACCTCATTGGCTCGTATTCTAAGGTGGGCGATGATGAATGCAACTTTGTCAAATCAGTCGATTCTCAGCATGTCCTATTATCTGGCCTTTTGTCGGGACTCTTTTATGCGAATATTAATGCAAAAGGGATTTCAATTGTCAAGCAAGTCAGTCCTCCGCCGAAAGATCCATCAGCCATACGATTGATTTTCGATGCACAGAGTCAGGCATATTTACTGTTTTCCGGACGGGACCATTCGAGGGTCTCTTGTTATAGTAATGGTTTCGGGAAGCATTTGGGCTCAATTGACATTGATCGGAATGTCATCGCCATCGGGCATGGTGAGGGCATTTGTTATGGATTGACAGATTTAGGTGAGCAATTCGAAATAAACTTCCAAAAGCAAGCGGCGACCAAAATTAGAGACTCAAAGACGCAAAACAATTTTGAGAACGGTATCTATCTAGGCAAACTCGGTTGGATGGCAATTTCAAATAATGTCCTTTGTAGCATTGGAACCGACGCAACTATTCCGTCCAAAATAGCAACTGAGAGCATATTAACAATAGGTCGTGGGCCGGACGAAAAGTGCATTATTGTTGCCGGGTCCGGCCGAATTACGACAGCCAAGTTGCTGTAAATTGGCTACGATTGGACGAAAAATGAAAATTGATCTTCCCTTACAGCCGACAAGTCACTTGCGTGAGATGCTGTAATGACCAGTCAGCAGTATTTGCTGGGTAGATTTGGAAAACGAATCCGGGTGGCACTGGCAGCGACGTCTACGAAGTTGGGAGTTGCCTGTGTAATCAAGGGTACAACCAGGCAATTGTGAGCCAAGTCAGGAAACTCAAAACCCGTAAGTTCATCAATGAGTTTGGCTTCGTTTACTATCTGAAACTTTGGAGCTACCACCGTGGGCGTTATCCCTAGAACGATCAGATCTGCTAATCAAATGCCACTATATGGCCGAATTGGAGTAAGAATAAGCAAAGTGGTAGGCGTCATCTCAGGTTTCTCACGGTTAACTCTCAGCTTCGCAGTGGTCGCTAACCGTGTCACCCGGATTGGGCTTTCATCATCCAAAAGTACCCCGCCCACGCAGTGGCCCGCCGGGTCCCTTGATTCCAATGAACGGTCAGAGAATGCAAGATAAAGAGAGGAGTGGCGTTGCAATTGGCGCGACAATTGGACTAATAATCATGATAGCGGTAGGCGTGATCTTCATGACTATGGCTACTCCACTCGACAACATTAACGTGAAGAACTCGACTCAGCAAGTTATTTATTGTTCAAATATTTCGAGTCCAAGTTATGGTGAGGATACAATGCTTACTCCTGGTGAGGTCGTAGCTAAGTATCACGGTAATAAGCCTATGGAACAAAGATTTAAGATCCACTGGAAGGGAGACAAGGAACACGCAATAACCATTGGAGTCCCTGAAAAGTCCATTTTAGGCCGAGGCGATATTGCGTACGAGCTTGTAGTAACAGAAGAGATGTTGAGGAGGCGACCTGGAATTTGAAGTATCTTTCGGCGAGCCGTTGGGTGGGCGAGCCACAGACGTGGGCGGGGCTATTTTGTGGCGAGCCACTCCCGTGGGCGGGGTTATTTTGTGGCACTGGCTCCGACCTCTGCGTCGAATGGTGTGACGAGACGAGGTACGAGTAAAGGAAACGAAATGATGCTGGGAGAATCCAGCGTAAATGAGGATCAGTCCACATACTGAGATTTTGACGAACTGTTCGAAAAGGTAGAACAATGTCTACTAATTATATGTCTATATAGGTATGCCTCGACAAAAAGCCCAAAACCAATCTCGTGGTCACTTTGAGCAGTTCCGTGGTTTTAGAAAGCTTTTTCTTCACGGCCGTTAAATCGCCATCTCCATCGCCATCGCCATCGCCATCGCCATCGCCCTCGCCCTCGACCTCGACCTCGACCTCGACCTCGACCTCGACCCCCAAATATGTCACAGTTACATCTAATGCCCCAAGAAATTTCAGGTCTCAAACGCATCTGGCAATTTGCAGCTCCCCACCGAGGAAAGGTCATCCTTGCGACCACCTACAGCACCCTCGGCAAGATCATGGATGTCGTTCCAGAAATCTTAATCGGTGTCGTGATCGATGTCATTGTTCGGGGGCAAGGCTCATTCCTCGCCGTCCAATTTGGCATCGCCGACCGCTGGACCCAGCTCCTCATCCTCACCATCGCCAATGGCTTCTGCTGGATTTTTGAATCACTCTTCGGCTACCTGAGTGCCCTCACCTGGCGCAACCTTTCCCAAACCATCGAGCACGAAATCAGAGTTGATCTCTACGGTCACGTCCAAACCCTCGAGGTCGCATGGTTCGAAGACACCACCAGCGGAGGATTACTGAGCATCCTCAACGACGACATCAACCAACTGGAACGTTTCCTCGACGGCGGAGCAAGCTCGATCATCGTGCTCATTCTCAACGTCATCCTCGTCGGAGCGGTTTTCTACGCCAGTTCCCCGCTGGTCACGCTCTTTGCATTCCTCCCAATCCCCATCATCATCTTTGGCTCCATTCAATATCAACGAAGCCTAAAACCGAGGTACGCAAAGGTTCGAGAAGCCGTCGCCGAACTCAGTTCGACCATCAACACCAACCTTGGCGGAATCACCACAATCAAGGCTTTCACCGCCGAAAACCGCGAAGCCGACCGAATCACCAAAGTATCGAACGACTATCGCGAAGCTAACGTAGAGGCGATCAAATACTCCGCAGCGTTTGTCCCCCTCATCCGAATGGTTATCCTTTCCGGATTCACCTGCACCCTCCTCATCGGCGGCTGGCTGGTTCTCCACAGCAAAATGCAAGTCGGCATTTACAGCGTCCTCGTGTTCATGACCCAACGCCTCCTGTGGCCGCTAACCGGTCTTGGAGAAACACTTGATCAATACCAACGAGCGATGGCTTCGGTAAAGCGAATCTTTGACTTACGAAGTGTCGAACCCACAATGCCCGAAGGCACAAAACCCCTCATCCAGCCTGTGCGAGGTGAAATCACTTTAGCCAACGTTTCGTTTGGCTACGGCGATGGCGTCGACATCCTCAAAGGCATCAAAATGGACATTCCCGCCGGAGAGACCCACGCCATCGTCGGCGCAACCGGAGCCGGAAAATCAACCGTCATTCGCCTCCTCATGCGGTTCCACGATCCTCGTTCCGGCCAAGTCTTCATCGATGGCCAAGACATCAAGAAACTCAGCTACACTAGCCTCCGAAACTGCATGGGTTACGTCAGCCAAGACGTTTTCCTCTTCCACGGAACAGTTCGTGAAAATATCGCTTACGGACGACCCGACGCCACCGATCAAGAAATCGAAGAAGCCGCCCAGTCCGCCGAAGCCCACGAATTCATCTTGGCTCTTCCCGAGGGCTACGACACCGTCGTAGGCGAGCGAGGACAAAAACTCTCCGGTGGTCAACGACAGCGCCTTTCGCTTGCCCGGGCGATCCTTCGCGACCCCGCGATCCTCGTCCTCGATGAAGCGACTTCGGCCGTCGACAACGAGACCGAGGCCGCCATTCAACGGTCGCTCGCTCACGTCACCAAAGGTCGAACTTCCGTCGTCATCGCCCACCGACTCTCAACGGTTCGCGACGCTGACCGAATCTGGGTCCTCGAAGCAGGTCAAGTAACCGAGAGCGGCACCCACAACGAACTCGTACTGAACAATGGACTCTATGCCGCCCTCTGGCGAGTCCAAACGGGCGAGTCAATTCACGGATAATACGCACTAAAAAGCCCCTTCTAACCACAGGGCCAGAAGGGGCAATTCAACCTAGAACGAAGACTGATCCTAGAATGAAGGCTGAACTGAGTATCGAGCCTTGGCAAAGCCAATCGACAACTGATTCGTGGTAGTTCCAAATCGAATCGGAACAACCGATCGAACAATGATATTAACGTTTCCGCCGCCATCAATATAGTTCGCCGCGGTCTTCGCAAGTCGGAACTTCAAAACCGCATCAGCTCCAGGCATCGCACCCTTGGTCGATAACAACTCATATTTGTTGTTCGACAAGTTCAACGCATAGGCAAGCAATGAGCTTGGCTTGGAGCCAATGACTCGACAGGTAGCCGAGAAAGTGAAGCTCGTGATATTGCCCTGGTCTGTTGGCAATGTGACCGTCATCTTGGATGCCGCAACCGTACCCATCGCACCAAAAGTGCCGCTGTTGACCTTAAATGCGTTCTCAAGGTTGGTGTCTTGGACGCTGCCAAGATTTCCTGTCGAATAGGTTCCAGTTTGAACACTTACCGATGAAACGGTAGTATCGCGAGCCAAGGTTGATAATGCTAACTGAACACCCTTGTTGACATTAACTCTTCCGTGCCCAAATATCGAGCTTGAACCAATCGTGTCACAAGTGGTGTAAAGGATTTGCTGTGCTTCATCTGGCGTCAACGTTGGGTTGACCGACCAAATCGTGGCCAAGGAGCCATTGCAAACCGGAGTCGCCATCGAAGTTCCACTCTTCCGACCATATCCGCCGTCAAAAGTCGTACTCAAAATGTTCGTTCCCGGAGCAAAGAGGCCTACACCCTTGCCATATGCCGAAAAGCCAGCTTTTCCGTCGCCTTCGTCGGATGCACCAACAACAATCGTGTCGGCATATGTGAAACCGCTTAGGTCGCGATTGTCATTTCCGGCGGCATAAAGGAACAAGCCACCCTTCGACTTAACATAGGTGCCAGTGACGCCAACTTCTGGATTATCAACACCGCTGTACGATGCGCTCATCGTCTTTGATCCGTGATCAACCGCCCATCGAGCACCCGTCAAGATGTCGTCGAATGACGCTCCGCCACTTGGATCGTTGGAAGTTCGAACAAATCGAATTCCAAAGTTCCAGCCAACTCCGCTTACACCTTTTCCATTATTTCCTGCCGCCGCTCCACAGCCTGCGACGTGAGTTCCGTGGCCGTTAATATCGTTGATATCACCGCCTTCTGCCTCGGTCTTTCGGTCAACTGAGTTATAGCCAGGCAATAGCAAATCCTTAAGGTCTTCGTGAGTCTTCAAGATTCCGGTATCAATAAAGGACACTTGAAAATTCGAGCTTCCCGTCCATGAATTCCAGGCTTGAGGCGACTTGATGACCGCATGGTGCCACTGCTGAGAATAAAGTGGATCGTTTGGAGTGTTGATCGGGAATAGTCGCCAGTTTGGCGTCACATACTGAAAATCTCCTGTGTTGAGAAGTTCGGTTGCGTAAGTACTCTCATCCTTTCCGGCTGGAACCTTCAAAACATATTCGTCGGTCTCAGGGTGATACCGAACGGTATTTAACTTAAATCGATCCTGAATCCGGGTTTTTTGACCTAGCATCGCAGCAAGGGACCAATTCTTTCCAAGCATGTCATCTGTCTGCAAAGGACGGGCAATCATTTGCCCCGTAAATTCTTGGATTCCTTTCTTACTCGTAAATTGAATGGGAAAAGCCATTGCAGACAGGGCGAAGCCAAGCGCGATGACGGTTGTGGTTCTTGTATAAGCTATCAAGTGTAAGTGCCTCTGTCGGTTATTTTACACTGTCCATTGACGAAGTGCTAGAGGATGATGTTCCCGCCAATTTTTCATGTAGATTCCTTTCAGTACTAAATTCAGACTTCGCTCAGTTGCCCTTACGGAAGTTGATGGCTATACTGCTAGCTAGTACTGTCGTTTTCAGGACTTACCATGAAATCTTACTTATCCAATTCAAAACCAGCCTTGATTCCGCTGATGATTTTGGGAGTAGCACTCGGACCATCGATCCTGGCCCAGCAAGTCAAAGCACCCCAAGTCAAATATAGCGAATACAAGCTCAAAAACGGACTCCGCGTCATCCTCTCACCCGACCACTCAGCTCCGGTCATTGCCGTCAGCGTCACCTACAACGTCGGGTCACGCAACGAGCGCCCCGGTCGAACTGGGTTTGCCCACCTCTTCGAACACATGATGTTCCAAGGCTCCATGAATGTTGGCAAAGGAGAGCACATGATGCTCATTCAAGACAACGGTGGCTCCATGAACGGCACCACCAACAAAGACCGAACAAATTATTTCGAGTCCTTGCCCGCAAATCAATTGGACCTCGCCCTCTTCCTCGAGTCCGACCGAATGAGATCACTTGACATTAGCCAAGCAACTCTCGATAACCAACGTGCAGTCGTTCAAGAAGAGAAGCGACAAAGCTACGACAACCAACCCTACGGTCAACTAAGCGAAACCATCGATAAAATGGCCTATAACAGCTTTGGGTACCAGCACACCACGATCGGCTCTATGGACGATCTCAACGCGGCTACCCTCGAAGATGTTCGAAGCTTCTTCAAAACCTATTACGCACCGAACAATGCCGTAATCGCGATTGCTGGCGACTTCAACGAAGGCGACGCCAAAAAGAAAATCGAAAAGTTCTTTGGCGAAATCCCTCGTCAAGCCGACCCACCTGCCCCGGACCTCACCGAAAAGATGAATATTGAGGAGCAGAGAAAGACGATCACCGATTCGCTCGCTCGCCAAGTCCGCTACGAAGCGGCCTACAAAACCGTTTCCGGAGATGACCCCGATGCACCTGCCCTCCAAATGCTGGGCAGTATTCTCAGCCGAGGACGATCAGGCCGCCTGTTCAAAGCAATTACCGAAAAGCGGATTGCTCAAAATGCAACGGCCGGAGGACAAACCGGACGCGGACCAGGCCTATTCTCACTTTCCGCCACGCTCACCGCAACCGGCAAAGTCGAAGACGTCGAAAAAGCATTTGACGAAGAAATTGCCAAAGTCCAAGCCAATGGCGTAACCGATGATGAAGTCAAGAAGGCCAAAACCCAAGCCATTTCCAGCGCCCTCGTTGGCGGTGGTGGTGGGCGAGGCGGTGGTGGTCGAGGAGGCGGAGGAAACACTGCCCTCAGCAAAGCCAATGCCCTGTCGCAAAATGCAGTCTTTTGGAATGATCCAGGTCGAGCCAACAAAGCCCTCGAAAGGACCCTCGCAGTAACCGCTGCCGATATCCAACGGGTCGCCAAAAAGTACTTGGTCAAGACTAACCGGGTCGTCGTCGTCGTTCTTCCCGACTCAACTCCAGACGATGGAGGTACGCAATGAACCACAAGAAATCACTCTTCATCCTCTCCCTTGCCTTCGGATTGACAACGCTTGGATTCGCTCAGGACTCTGGCGGAATCAACACCGATAGCACCAGCGGCGCCGTCATCAAAGGCAAAGCTCCCGTCGCCAAGGAAATTCTCAAGGTGAAGCTGCCGAAACCAAAGACGTTCACCCTTAAAAATGGACTCAACGTCTACATCATCGAAGACCACCGAACCCCCGCGGTTCGGCTCAGTCTCCAACTTCGAGCGGGCTCTCTCTACGAAGATAAGCCTGGAGTCGCGACCTCAACCGCAACCATGCTAACCGAAGGCACGACCAAACACACTTATGATCAAATGGTCGACGAAACCGAAAATGCGGGAATTAATGTCGCTGCGAACTCGGGCCTCGATATCACAACTATCTCCGCATCTGGATTGTCAGGCTCAACCGATCAAGTGATTGGTCTTCTCTCCGAAGTCCTTCTGCATCCGACTTTTCCTGCCGACCGATTAACTCGAAACCGAGGCGGCGGACAAGGTGGTGGCGGTGGTCGAGGGGGCGGTGGCGCGGGTAGCCCAGCCGGAATGATTGGCGAACTTCAAAACCACATCTTCTTTGGCGGAACAAAATACGAGCGAATGGCACCAAAAGCTGCCGATCGAGCGGCAATCAAATCCGAAGATTTGGTCAAATTCCATGACGAGTTCTACATTCCAAATGGAGCGCTTCTTGGAGTAACAGGTGACGTCAATGTCCGAGATTTGCAAGCCAAATTAGAAACTGCGTTTGCCGATTGGAAGCCAGGTTCCGCTGCTCGCGAATTGCCAAAAGCTGAATTCGCAGCAAAACAAAAGAGCCACATTTTCCTCATTGATCGACCAGGGTCAGCCCAAACCACCATCCAATTTGGTGCGCTTGCCGTCTCCCAAACCGATCCCGACTTCATCGCTCTAACGGTTGCCAACCGAATCCTCGGCGGCGGCTCATCCGGCCGATTGTTCCAAAACATTCGCGAGCGAAAAGGCTACACGTACGGTGCTTATTCAACCCTCGCCGCAGGTCGATGGCCCGCCATTTGGGGTGCCAATGCCAACGTTCGAACCGAAGTGACTGAACCAGCAACGGGCGAGTTCTTCTTCGAATTCAAACGGCTCCAGGACCAACTGGTCACCGACGATGAACTGAATCGGGTCAAGCGATCCATCATCGGCGGCTTCGCGCTCACCCTCGAAAGCTCCGACGGAATCCTCGCTCGATCCATTGAACTCGTGCAAAACGGACTCCCGACAACCTATTGGGACACATACCCTGGGCTCATCCAGGCCGTAACTGCGAAGGACGTTCAACGCGTCGCCCGCAAGTATCTTGGCGGCTCAAACCTTCAACTGTTCGTCGTTGGCGAACGAAAGAAGATCGAAACTGGACTCGCAAAATACGGAACGGTCGAAATCGTTGATGCCACGAAAATTGCCAATGTCGTAGGCAACTAGGGCCATATTTTCCCCCTTCTCCTTCGGGGAGAAGGGGGCAGGGGGTAGAGGGGGAAAATCGGGGCTCCTGAGGCCCCACGTGGCCTTCGATTCTTACACGCAAGGACACCAACGCTCCGACAATTCGGGCGGTTCCAATCAGTTCCAATTCTCGGGATGTCGCCTTCGCCGCTTGGCTGCTCCGGCCTACTTGGTACCCGAGTCTAAATCTTTGATTTGCGCTTTGAGGCGATCCATTGCCGCGTCTGGCGCGATATTCTCCTTTCTATCACGCATCACTGAAACCATGGTCTTAATCCGCTTGAGGAAGCTACCACAATGGTAGCAGTGCGACGCATGAAACAGAGTGAAGTACTTCTTGATTCCATGCAAAGAGCCGTCGGCAACTTGCTGTAATAGGGCCTCCATATGTTGGCAAGGAGGTCCATCAGTTTGATCTTTTCGTTTCATCGTATTCATTCCATTCTATGAGTAAAGGGCCACAAGTTTATGGCGAAGAATTCGTCGGCCTCGGAAGACGCGGGAGCGGATGGTGCCGATAGGGACTCCGAGTGCTTCGGCAGCAGACTCGTAGGTCATCTCTTCCATGTCGCAGAGGGTGACCGCGACTCGGTACTCCTCAGGTAGGTCGTCGAGGGCTTCCACGACCTGCTTGAATTCCATTTGGACATCGATCGCCTTCCAAAAATTCTCGTCGGCGGGTTCGTTGGTGTTTTCGATGTCGGTTTCGTTGCGAGTCTTGCGTTTGCGAAGAAGATAAAGCCACTCATTGTTGAGGATGCGGATGAGCCAGCTTCGGGGGTGGCGTCCGTCGAAGCTGTCCCAGTTTTTGAACGCGTTGAGCAGGGTTTGGCTGACGATATCTTCGGCGTCAGCGTCGTTTCCGGTCATTCGGCGGGCGACTCGGTAGAGGACTTCGAGTTCGCGTTCGAGGACTACGGCGGCGGACTCTTTGTGGGGTGCGAGGAATGACATGACTGCAAAAACAGTGAGCAGGATTGCGAGGGCAAGGAATGTCATTGGGTTTGTTCTACCTGAATCAGTTCGTTTTTTCGCGGGGGGTTAGTGGACTATGGCTGTCTCGGTCTTTCAGATCGTCCGAAGCATTCACGTTTTCGATTTATTGCAGAGTAACCTCAACCCTATGGTCGCCGAATCAGCACCGTGACTTCAATCAAAGTGCTCGTCGGCTCCCTAATGGTTGAGGTATCAGTAACTTAACTCTTACTTAATCGTTACTGTCTTGTTGAACATCGCTTCGCCAAGGACGACTTCGGCGAATGAGCACCAGACTTGAACCTTCTTGACCGAGTGGATGTAGCTTGGCAGGGTGATGTCTCGGTTAGTCTTGTCACCTGCGATGGTGATTCGTTGCAGCAAGAACGTGTTGCCATTGCCGTCGACGACTTGCCAGTGGGGGGATGGGGAGCCGGGAGTTTTGAAGTCGCTGCTGAACATCAGGTGGAACTTGCCATCTTTCTTGTAGAGGCTGGCGGTGCCGCCGTTGACTTCGACGCCTTTAAACATGCTGGACATTCCCAGGTCCATCATCATGCCCATCTTCATGTCATCTTTTTGTTGTGCTGGCTTGTGAGTTGGGGCTGCGGTTGCGAAGGACGCGACAGTAGCGAGAACGACGAGGGTTGTGAGTGTTTTATTCATGGTTGTTTGTTTCCTATTTCGAAATTTGGGTTAGGTTGATTAGGCGAGAGAAGCGGATTTCTTCTTTTCTTGGGCTGAGCGAAGGAGGATGACTCCGGTGGTCTTGCCCGTTTTGGTGTCGATGATGGCAATGGATCGATAGAGCCACGCGTCGATGTCTTTAGAGATCGAAACGCGGTGCTTTCCGGCCATTACGTTGCCGAGGGAGATGAATTCGGCTCCGGCGGGAAAGGCTCCAACGGTCAAGTTTTCTTTCTTGACGAGGCGGAGTTCGAACGGCTGAGTGGACTTGAAGTTGAGTTCGACGAATCGCTTTCCGGCGTCTTCGATGATAGCGGCGCGGCCACTTAAGCGAGCGTCGCCCATGACATTTCCGTAGGTGACTTCAATAGGGCTAGAAAAAGATGCAAGCTGAAGGGTTGGTGCGTTCAAGTTGGTCATCGGGGCAGCGACAGCCATTTTGTCGGGGCTGAGCGACGCTCCACCGAATGCAACCGAGAAGCGAGCGCACCAGATGGAGACGGCTTTGTATTTGTTTAGATCGGCGTTGGCGGGCAGCTCGTAGTTTTGGTCACCGATGTTTCCTTTGAGGGTTCCGAGATCGAGATAACCGTTCTTCTTGACCGCTTCTTGTGAGGAGTCGCTGCCGCTGACCAGATAGAGATGGACGTCGGGACCATTGGAAGTTTTGAAGTTGGAGAGCTGAATGAAGTTCTTGTCGTCGACCTTGACGATTTTAGCCATTCCGGTCGTTTCGTGAGCGTAGCTAGCGAACGTTCCGCTGGAAAGAACGGAGGTCATGGCACCAGCCTTGACGGGTAGTTTTTCGTTGACCGTTTGGTTGACGAAAAGTAGGTCGGGTCGGAACAGTGCCCATCCGACAACGACGACGGGGATTGCGGATAAGGCGATGGCTTTCTTTGTGATTCGCATGACTTCACAAGACGTGAAGTCAGGAAACAGTTCCAAAGAAATGAGAAAAAGTTTTTTTGGTTCGCGGTGTCAGCAAAGTTTGTGCTTTGCTGACATCGCGGACAACTTAGAAATCAGCTTCGTCGATGGCCAAATTCTTGTACGGAATGCGGCGTTGGTTCAAAGCGTCCTTAATCAAGCGAATTTTCTGAGCGAGCCACTTTTGAGACTCTTTGCTGTTTACATAGTCAAGCATTTTGCGGAGACGCAGGTCGTGTAATGTGTCGAGGAGTTGGCGATTGGAGACTTTATCGAGATCGACGAGTCGGTCGTAGTCTTCCATCGCGAGCGGCTTATCGGCATCAATAATCCACCAGTTGTTTGGCTGTCCGACCTCGGCACTAATTGAAAAACTGCCAGCCGAGGATGCGGTCAGCGGAGTTTCAATGGTAAATTCACCGCCTTTGCTCACGTCGTTCGGATGAATGGATCGAACAATCTTGTTGCCACCAGTCATTTGAACTATATTTGGCGACAAGTTGGTAATCAACATGTGGACATTCTCAGTGATGCCCTGTAGCCCTGAAACACTCACTTTGAGGGAGGTTGACTCACCTTTGAGTAGATTTGTTTTTGGAGCAGAAAGGTTCAGTTTCACCACGTTGGTCGTACCGTTCGTAGTTGTCCCCTGTTCCTCGATTCTTACGTTTTGAAGTCCGGTTTCCGATGTTTGCGAAAAAACAATGGCTTCGCGGGGAGACTTGGCCAGGACTTCGGCGGGTAAGCCACCGATGGAGCATTTGGTGTTCGACGCATCACCGTCAAAGCTTCCATGGATGATCAATGGTTGCCCGACCATCATGATTGGCGGAATGATGGTTTTTGTTTCGGGAACAATCGACCCTTGCGGGAGAGTCTTAATCGGGCATTGGTTTTGAAGCCTGCCCCTGTTGTTCAAAATCGCAATTGAAACGAGTCCAGCCGGAACCGTGAAATTGAAAGATTTTTGGGCTGGTTTGATTTTTGCGCCCATTACTTCGATAACCATGCCTTCAAGAATTGCTTGGTTCTTTTCCTTCTCTTTGTCAGTCTTGCCTTTGGGGTCCTCGATGACGGTGCCGCTTATCGTGTCGCCAGCTTGAATAAACTTCGGGGTGAAGATGGTAACTGTCCCATTCAAGGTCGCTAATTTTGTTGTTTGCACCCCATTCGAATTGTCGGTTGTCACAATCGTTTGTTGGGCGGCGGCGGTCGAGACAGTAAGGCCGACGGCGATGAGCCAAGTGGCGAGTTGCTTATTATTTGGTTTCGTAAACATTTTCCTAATCCCAAAAGCAGGTGCTTTTGCTCATGGGACCTTGGTCGGTAAACAGGGGTTCCAAGGGTGGACACTTAGTCCTGGGCCATTTGAACTAGGCTTAGTTGTGGCCTTATCTCGTTTAAAGATCAAAAATGGGAATTGCAAAACTGAATTCTGGATGAACGTTCGGTGAACTGCAATCGAATCAAACCGATTGGGAAGTAGTATCAATTCATGCGCTGGCTCTTTTCGTATCTGATTTTCGTCACATTGGCGGCGCAATGTTTGGCTCATGACTCCAGTATTTCTGGCTTGAAGATCATTTTGGATAAGGACGGGGCGATTGTCAGTGTGATGACGCGTCTTTCCAACTTTGGAAAAGCTGACGCCAAGGCCGCGATTGCGAGGCAAGTCAAGCTGGTGGTGAATGGACGGACTTGGGTTTGCGAAAACCCGGAGGTTGTGATTGATAAGCCGACGGACAACATTACGATGCAGGCGAGAATCAAGGTGCCAGTGGAAAGCGTGGAAGTAATTCAACGGCTGTTTGCGGAAAATCCAAACTCGAAGACGATTGTCACAGTGATGAAGAATGGTGAATCCGTGGGCGAAGGAGTTGTGACGACTGAATTCCCTTCGTGGACATACGGGACGTTGACGAAAATGAGCGCAGGAAAAGTGTTCTTAGACTTTCTGACGATGGGGATCAACCATATTTTGAGCGGTCCAGACCACTTGATGTTCATCTTTGGATTGATGCTCGCTCGCCCTCGAATAAAGGAGTTGTTGAAGGTTGCGACCGCGTTTACGATTGCGCACAGCATCACGCTTTCGCTTTGCGCGCTGAACATTTTTACGTTGCCTTCGCGAATTGTTGAGCCGCTGATTGCATTATCGATTGTGGCGGTGGCAGCGGAGAAGTTTTTGAAGCCAAATGACCAGGTTTGGCGGACGATTTTGGTTGCGTTCTTCTTTGGCTTGGTTCACGGATTTGGGTTTGCGGGGGCTTTGACGGAAGCAGGATTACCTGCGCATCAGGCGGCGACGGCTCTGCTTTCGTTTAATATCGGCGTCGAAGTAGTACAGGCTTCGTTGATTCTGATCACGATTCCGATTTTGACGTTGCTGGCAACGAAGAAGCCGAAATTCTATGCTCCGGCGACGATGGTTTGCGCGGGATTGATCAGTTTGGCGGGGGCGTTTTGGTTCGTGGAGCGGATTGTCCGTGGGGGTTAATCCTTAGGTATTTTTGCGGGTGGGAGCGGAGTGACTTCCTCGTGCTTTGGTCGTGGTTCGGTCAAACGTGAAGGACCGATTTTCAAGAGCTCGATTTTGGACAATTTCCCCTTCCGAATTGTTGCAGTGAATTGAAAGTCTCGACTGACCCCAGTCCATTGACTAATTTTGACTTTATTGTATTTCTTGTCTTCCCGGTCGTCATATTGCAAATGCACGACGTACCGACCAGAGTTTTCTCCTGTAATTCCAGGCGAACACAGAAAGATTTTCGTTTCTTTAGGTTGGAACACAATAGCTGATCTTTCATATACGAATTCTGGATATTCGTAGATTATGAAGGTCTCGTTTCGCTTAGAGAACCTTCTCTTGCACAGCCACTTTGCATCGATATCCCATCCTCGAGGTCGACTTATTCGAATAGAAGAATTGGATTCGTTTCTTACGTAAATTTTGAAGTCTTTTCGAGAGTTGCTGGGCAGTATTGAAACCGTAACAGGAACTAGGTGCTGATAAGGCATAGGAAAGATCATGATGGGTCAAGGTTGGACGGTAGTAAGAGTTCGAAGTTCTATATTGAATTTTCATGTAGACTTATGTACACTATTTCTCATCGTGGACAAGCGGGATCGAAAACCACATCTCTGCATTCGAAGACACCAAGACGAGCTATTTCCTACGAACAAGGCACATCTGCGATTTGTCATGCACCAGCACGACGCGACCCAATTGCATTACGATTTTCGATTTGAATTGGGCAAGGCTCTGCGTGACTTTGTCATCCCCGATGGTCCCAGTATTGACCCAACAGTATCACGACGCTCAATTTCCTATCATGACCATCAATTGAGCTGCTTGAAACTCGAAGGGCTGATTCGCCCGGATGTGAACCAATCCGGCCCCATGATCATTTGGGATCATGGGTTCTATAGACCGATTGATCACCGAAATAACTCACACGAAGAGGCAGTGTGGGCCGGACTGGATAAAGGACATTTGGAGATTGAGCTATTTGGCGAAAAGCTGAAGGGGAAATGGAAGCTGGTGCGATTCAGCCACGACTGGATTTTCCAGAAAATTGATGACGAATACGCTTCATCGGAAAATATCCTCCTTCAGAACCGCTCCGTTGTCTCCGGTAAGACAATCCTTGACTTTTACCGAAAGGTGATTTTCATTCGAATCCCTAATAACGACATTCCAGTCTCAATCAAAGAAATTCATGACGTCTAGCGAGCGATTCAGGATCGGCACACATGGAGCGCGGGCTTCCAGCATGCGCAAAAAGAAACCGCAAAAGTCCGCCTCATCCGCGCTTCACCATCGCGCTTGTCAACTAAATACCTCCACTCCTAAAAGTGTTGTCGAGGCAATCGGAAGATAGGCGTCCCGCTGTAAAAACGAGAAACCGCAAGAGTCCACCTCATGCGCACTTCGCACTTCGACCTAATAAACCGCACCAAAATATCCATGCCCTCCTGAGGCCCAAAGGGCTGACAATATCTCAGATGCTGTAATGTCGTGTCAAGGAGTGGTGCAATATTTCTTTGCATTTCTGCTTTGTTTTTGCCCTCCTGGGTAGAAGATTGGCTTTTGTTCGAGTGCAGCGATGGC
>JANYCU010000016.1 GCA_025360125.1 Armatimonadota bacterium
CGAAGCCTGGACAAAGCAAGCTTCTCAGCAGGGTCTTTCACAAACGTTCTCTCCCCCAATAGTTTAGGAGATGGAATCTTAATTGATTGTTTTAGCATTGATCTTCATGATTATGTTAGTCATGAAGCTTGACTGTACAGACCCTACATCGAGAAGTCGCCGTAAAGCGTCTGAATGTACGAAACCTGACCCATGTGATAAGTCATGTTCCAAGCAGGGAAGCCCATGACTTCTCTCAGCGTGTACTGACCTTTGCCCCACGGCAAATCAATCACGACGTCCATTTCTGAATCAGGAAAACCATTAACGGCGTCCTTCATCTTCTCAAGGTTCGCCCGGCCAGCCGCCTCACACTCGTCAAGGGTGGTCATCTTTGCTTTAGCTTCTTCAAATCCGCCAAAAAGGGCCGGATCAAAGCCTCGCGAAGCCAAAAGTCCAGGAACCCAAGTCGGACAAAGGGCGACTTCTTGAGCTTGGTCAAGGGTCGAGCGACCGTTATCGAGTGGCTTCCAGTCAAGCTTGTCTGCGGCAACTTTTCGTGCCGTAACCATGAAATTGTCGAACGATTGCACCGCATCGGCGATGATGAACTCTTTAACTGTCATAACGGATACAGTATATATTCGTCTACTAAAAATTGTCAACTATTTTAACTGATCGATAACATAATCCAGATCTTCGGCCTCAGTGAGGGCTCGTCCCATTACCAGGTAACTCGCGCCGTCCGCGATTGCTTGGTGTGGCGTAGCAAATCGTTTCTGGTCGTGCGACTCTCCGCCCGGCAACCGGATTCCAGGGGTGACGATCAGTGCTTTCGGACCCAGACTTGTCCGCAGGGAAGTGATTTCGAGGGGGGAAGAGATCACCCCGTCGATGCCGCATTTGATCGCAAGGCTCGACATTCGTAGCATTTGATCTTCCATTGTGCGGGAGATGCCCACCTGAGCAAGTTCTGAGTCGTCCAGCGAAGTAAGGACGGAAACTCCCATCAGTAGCGGACGATCCGGCACGTCGGCAGCCGCTTGCATCATTTCGGACCCACCCGCCGTGTGAAGGGTTGTCATCCACACTCCATATTTCGCCGCTTCTTTGACGGCCAGGGCAACGGTGTTGGGAATGTCGTGGAATTTCAAGTCGAGAAAGATGTTCTCGGCCCCTGCATCCTGAAGGGTAGCGACAACGCTGAGGGAGTGAGCGAGGACGAGCGAATGTCCAATTTTGAAGCGCTTTATATGAGGAGAGAGTTTTTGTACGGTCTGGGTGGCTGTTTCGAGATCGCTGGTGTCCAGCGCGCAGATTATTTGATCAAGCACAAATAAAGAGCATACCTGGTGGCAATTGACAGGCAAAAAAAATCCCCTCGAACAAATTCGAGGGGACCGCTGGTTTCGCGTTAAAATCGCGAATTTGATGACAGGTACTGAAGAACTGGAAGGGTCGGAGTTTGTTTACTACTTCCACCTGATTCTCCGCTGTTTCCGCGTCGCATCTTGTAAAAGACTGCCCATCCAAATTCGCTGATCGGAATTGCGTTGGTATGAAGTTCGCTAATCACACTTGATACCGCGTCAGCAAACACCCCAACCGTTTTTCCATCCTTATAAAGCGAATAGACAGAATCACCCGCCATCGTCGACTGCATCTGCGAAATTCGTCCGGTTTTCAATTCTTCTTCGCCAAATGTCTTTCCGCCCATTGCAGGTCGAGGCACTTGGTAAAACGCGAAAACGGTGATTCCTTTCATGGCAAACTGCTGAAGGACTTCTGACTTCTTGACCATGCTCGACGTATCCGTCGCAATCTCGGTGTTGACGCCAGCAAACCAGTCTCGCCCGTCAATATTCGCTCCCGCTCCTGTGTAGAAGAAGAACAAAGTCGAATCCGCTGGCATTCGTGCGGCGAGGGCCTTTGCCGAAGACAAAATCTTGATTGCGCTGGAGTTCGAAACGACTTCGATATTGGCCGAATCATATCCTGCCGAATTCGAAAGGGTATCTTTCAAAATCGCCGCGTCATCTAACGCGTGGGGCATCTGAAGTCCAGGAAGCTTATTGTCACCGTTCGAAATGATCAATGCATATTTTGTCGCAACTGTCGGAACAAAGCCACCCGGTGAAATTGGGCCAGTTTGAACCGTTCCCAACTTGCTGGCGTCAACAATGTTGACGATTTGACCGCTGCCATTTGGCGACGTGGTCGTGCCAGAACTTGTTGAAGAAAGTTCTTCGGGCGACATGATCTCCGTATCAACCTTCCAGTTCGGAGTCGAAATCTTTGCCGCCAGCGCCTTCCGCTTATCGTTGGCGTTCAGCTTGGTATAGATCGCGTTCAAAACGTAAACCGCTTCATTGCTAACTTGCTTTCGGTTGACCAAGCCTTCTAATTCGTCTGCCGCCGTTCGCAAATGTGAGCTCGATGCGTCGCCAGTCGAACTCAGCCCGAGTCGGTACTCGCAATACGCTCCCAAAAAATTAGGAGAGTAGGCAGCGCCGTTGCGCCACTTTCGTTGCTCGGTGACCGGGCCAGGCAACATCGTTGCCTTTTCTGCGTCATCCGCACGCACGGCTTTTGCCTGTTTGAAAGCTTTCCGTGCTTCCTCCCACTTGCCAGCTTTTGCGGCCTTCAGTCCAGCATCATAGGTTCCCACCCACGATTGGCCAAATGCCATCCCGGCTAGTGCTAGCCCAACAATCCCTGTAAATACTCTTCGCATGTGTCTATCCTTATTTTGTAAATTTATAACTGAGCATAACGGCAAAGTCTCTGCCGCCGCCTCTTGGGAAACCATAGTTCAGGTCCAAAGAAAATGGCATTGAAGTTGGATGGTATCCAAGTCCAAACGTAAACGTGTTTCGGTCGGAAAGTTGAGCGCCGCCCGAAGCAATTCGCGAATATCCAACTCGGAACGGAATCGTAAATCCGTCTCGAACAACATTATATTCAGCGCCAACCCCGAAAACTAATTGGCTCGACCGATCAAAAATGCCCGATCCGCTGCCACCAAAGAAGTACGAACCTTGAACGCCCGTAACCATAAAGTCATCCTTCCCACGAATATTGTCTTTTCGAGAAGCCAGTCCAAATGAAACTTGACCAGGAATGACGTCATAAAGCGATGAACTGAAAGTATTCGAGCTGAGTTTGATCGGAGTTCGAATGCTGCCGCCGAACGTCGTGTTCTTACCCGACGGAATATTTTGGAAACCAGCAACGAGTCCCACGCCAAAAGTCGAAGCCGCATTGTCCGAGCTGATTAGCTGGGTAGGCGGGTTGCCCGGTACAAAGCCGTTTTGTCGGTCGCTCAGGTTCAGGTTCGCAACCGTCAGACCCCAACCGAATGATTTGTTGCCCTCAGAATTTGCTCGGCCAATCGCAAAGGTATAGAAATCGGTCTTGGCTCGAAGCTCTTCTTGGTACGTCGCATTGTTAAATGCGCCAATCGTAATGTTCGTTCCCGAACGGAAGTCATCGATGTAGCCGCCCGTCTGGTAGCTAAATCCGAAAGTACCGCCACTCTTCATCGGCACCGCGTAACCGATATGGGTGAACTGGTTCTTTCCAGAGACGCCAGTCGAAGAAAGCGTAGGATTTGCCAACGAACCAAACATTTGAGTGGAGGTTCGAGGGAGATTTCGCATGGAAAAGCTGAAGGTCTTATCGGAAATGAATCCAATTCCTGCCGGATTATTCAGAATGCTGAAAGTGTCCGCCGAGGTAACCCCAAACGCACCGCCCGCGCCCATCGATCGACTACCAGCGTCGAGCGTATTAAGCAGGTCAGGTATTTGCGCCATCGCAGAACCAGCGGTTCCAACGACTCCAAATGCTACGATCAAAATCCGATTCTTCATGAATGTTTCTAATTATCCCCCGGGGTGAATGGTTACTTCCTGTCTTACCGCTACATTGCCGGCCTTGTCCAGGGCAGATACAACTATTTTAAAGGTGGTTGGCATACCAGATCGATATCGAAGCCGGCCGGTCCATCGCCACGTATTGTTGCCGACATCCTTCCACGCAATCCGCGCTGCGCGAGTGAAGAACGAGCCATCGGTTCGTTGAATGACAACATCGATTCCAGTTAGGTCAACCGCACCAGAAAATTGATCGGCCACGTCGACGATAACATTGATGTCGCTTCGAGGTCGAATTGGGCTGGTTGACTGAGGAAATTGGATGATTGAATTCGGTGCCTTACGGTCAATCGTCAAGGGAATCGAATAGCTCAAGGTATTGCCCGCTTGATCTTTCGCGGAGAGCGCAATGTTCTGCGAACCATCGTTCTCAAGTGTCGAAGAATCATAGTTGACCGAAAGATTTGTTTCCGTCGTTCCCGTATTGTTGGGAATGTCGGCGCCGCCAACCGTGATGCGCCACTCCTTCATGTTCGCTTCAAGAATCTTGAAGAAAATCGGGATCGTGCCTTTCGAAAATGAGTTTTGCGCAGGGGTGAATTCCAGCAGCTTCGGAGTCTTGGTGTCAACCTTCACGTTCAGGTTAACCGGAGCGTACGTGTTGCCGAGTTCGGTTGCTGTGACCGCGATGGTGTAGTCGCCTTGAGCAACCGACGGAGAAAAGTTGAGGGGAAGCGTTCCGGTGAAGTTACCGTTAAAGTCCGGGTTTACCGTCGTGGATACCGTAGTCGAACCACTGGGACTCGTGACAACCGCCTGGACCGTGATTTGAACGTGGGCTCCATTTCCCGTAAAGTTGAGTGTGTTAGTCGATCCTAACCAAGCACCGTTTGTTGGAGTTGTGACGCTAAAAGTACCTGCGAACGCAGACAATGCGGAACAGATTCCCGCCACGATTAAACCAAATCGAATGACTTTCATATTTACCTTTCCTAACCGTTCTTGACTTAGTTCCCTGAGTTTAACCGAATGCAGTGGTCAATGAACTCTGCAACGCCACCTTCTTCATTACTTTTAACGACGATTTGGGCGAGCGATTTGACTTCTGGTAAGGCATTTTCTACCGCGCCAGCCGTCCCAACCCATTCCAGCATCTCGATATCGTTCCGATAATCGCCGATTGCGGCGATCTCAGAGCGATCCAAGTCTAAATACTGAGCCAGTTTCGCAAGTCCATTACCCTTATTGGCATTACACGGCAAGATTTCCAGGTATTCCGGTCCACTTTCCGTTAATTGAGCTGCTTTTGTCTCCTCAAGAAAACAAAGTTTTTGACGATGCAATTGGACTTCAGGTTCGGGACATATCAAGACAATTTTGAAAAGCGGTTTGACTCGAAGCGCTTCGTAACCCAGGATTGGAATCTCGATTCCCCGAACAAGCTGTTTGTATTTGGTCAACCATTCCGAATCTTGCAGGGTCGAAATTCCTTCTTCGGCGTACGCCGAGACGTGGATGTCGTGCTCCTTGGCGTAGTTGAGAAGGAACTCCTGGGTGTCCTTCTCGAGAAATTCGGTGCCGATCGTCTCGTGCCCGTGGTTCAAAACCTGCGACCCGTTGGAACAGATGAGTGGGCCTGGGAAGGCGAACGGGGCAATGATGCGCTTGGTGCTTTGGAACGCCCGACCCGTGGCGATGGTGAGGGTGATGCCGTGCTGATGAGCGGATGCGAAAGCGGCGATGAGACTGGGGTGGATGGTTTGGTCAACGCGTAGCACGGTGCCGTCCAAATCCAACGCAATTAACTTAATCCCCAAATTCTCTCCCGGTACAGAGATTATGACGCCGTCGGCGGGGTGGTTGATGCCTGTACGGTGTCTTTCGTTTGGAGGGTCGGCGTCCCGCCGTCCAAAATGAACTTGGAGGAGAGGAACGAAGTTCCCCAGCATCTGGCGTGTCAGCGTCATCCCGATTCATCGGGACCGCCGTCCTATCTTCGTTCGCGAAGTGAACCTTGGGAGGAGGAATGACCTGTCCGCCGAAGTACTTTGATGAAGGCGGAAGTTCCCCAGCATCTGTCGTGTCAGCGACATCCCGATTCATCGGGACAGCCGTCCAAAAAGGATAAGTGTCCTTGTGTAAGTAAGAGAGGATCAAACTTCACAAGCATCCGTTGTCTCGGCAACGTCCCGAGAGCCTAGGCGAAACGGGGACTGCCGTCCAAAAGGCGACAAAGGTTGGTGGGTCAAAGTATGGTGGGTCGGCGTCCCGCCGTCCAAAAGCCGTGGAGGAGGGGAACCTAGCGGTCATGCCAAGTGCGTCCGTACGCAATTCTTCCATTTTCTTCCCTTTGGTGGGTCGGCGTCCCGCCGTCCATCCTCGTTCGCGAAGCGAACCTTGGAGTGGAAAAGCCCTTAAAAAATTAATGCCAAAAGGGCATGGATTTTTGAGGGACGAAGTTCCCAGAGCCTGCTTCGCTGAGAACCTATCCCACCCACGACTCAATTCTCAAACTGGTGAATGTTCTTTTTCACATATGATCCCGCAACCACAAACAGCGCCCCCATAGCCGCCGCGCCAAGAAACACTGGCACCATATAGATCAAGAACCCCACTCCAAGAGCCATAACCGGGAATCCGGTCGTTGGCTTGTCCGCTGCTGCAACGCTCGCAAGCACAACGCCGATCACCAGGTATGTCGCGATGACCATTACCGAAAGTATGATCAGCCAGCCATGCCAAAGTAGCAGATGCGCGCAGAAATAGACTCCGCTCGAAAAGACGCTCCGATGCCGAGCCGCGGCATATTGAGGCGGCGAAGGAGCTTGCCCCGCTCGTATCTGGCCCGCAACGATCGCCGGACTAATCCCCGCCTGAAATTGCGCCAGAAGCCAAGCCTGATCCACGAAAGAAATATTCCCGCCCGCATTCGCAATCAACTGCTGCCAATCGGTGAAGGTCATAGCCAAATTGTATCAGACTTGATTTCCGGCTGCTTGGGAACTTCCGCCTTCGTCAAAGTACATCGGCGGACAGGTCGTTCCTCTCCTCCAAAGGCGTCCTTCCCGAATAATTCTTCCTGTTTCTTCCCTTGGTGGGTCGGCGTCCCGCCGTCCATCTTGGTTCGCGACGCGAACCCTGGGATTGAAGGAGCAAAGCTCCCAAAAGCCTGCAAGCACTTTGGCCTGGAGGAAGAGTTCCGAAGCAACCAGGAGCCTTCTACTTGTCAGCCGAAGCGCTTGCGCCAAAGAGGCACAAACTTAAAGCCTGGTGCCCTGACTTTTCAATTGACTTGTCCAACCAAGTTAACAAGGAAGTTGAATCCGCTGGGCAGTGGGTGGCTCATTAAATTGCAAACTTTTCACAGTGCGGTGGCCTAGGTTCGCCCCCGTTTCAGATGTGCATCATGCATTTTCTTTGAATCTTCAATTGGGTCCATTTGACCTAAATTGAACGCACGACCCCGCCTCTTTGGTCCAAACAGCCTTGCAAACTCGCTCTTGAACTGCTCCAAAGTAGAAAACTCTTCGTCAATATTTTCATCGTAATTAAATCCGTCTTGACCTGGCCTCCTTCCATGTGCATCAAAATGCGAATAGTTTCCTTTGGAATCACCAAAGACGAAGCCGCGAGTGAATACCAATCCTCGAGGATCAGGCATTAGGAGGTAGCCTAGGCCATACCCATTCCAATCGCTTTTTGAGACGTATTCTTCTGGATATAACCACTCTTCCTGGCCGGCTGCAATATAACGATGGGCTCTCGATTTTATGATGAAGTTGATTTGTCGAACCTCTTCCTCGTTAAGGGACCTTCCAATTTGGATGCTCGGCATATTAAGCACTCCGGATCGGAAATATGCCGGACGAGTCACGCTGTGAGCGGGGATAAATTGCTGTGGCCTGCGTACCCGACAATCTGCGGAGCTGAGAGGATACGCAGGAAGAATCGCTTAAGGCATCAATCTGCGAGGTAAAACTCCCCCATGCTGAGAGAGGGGAAGCCGAATTTCAATAAGCGAAAGTCGTTCAACACGTTTTGGCACTCCCACTACCTCACCTTTTCAACTCATCATCGTCGAAAATATCTTCTCGACGACCGAATCTGTGAAGTCTTGGCCGAGCGCATCAACGAGGCGTCGAAGGAGCTCAACTTTGCGGTTTTAGCCTACGTTTTCATGCCCGATCATGTTCATTTGCTCATTCATCCCATGAATGAGTTTTATGACATCGCGGCCATCCTTAGCGCGATCAAAAAAGGGCCTTCGAAGCGGGCGAAGAACCAGAAGTGGATATCGACGGCGCTTTGGGAACGCGGCGGAGGATATGATTCGAACATCTTTAGTCCGAAGCCGCGCCAAGACTGCATCGCCTATATCCTGCAAAACCCGGTTCGGAAAGGGTTGGTTGAATCGTCGTTGGAATTTCGATGGTCGAGTGCGAATTGGACTGTAACCGGAGCCGAGGGTGATATTCGGTGTAACCATTTTTGGACGCTTGAACACGGTAAAGCGTTGTAGGAGGGCTTTTCCTGCTTATCCTCGCAGCTTCGCAGGTGGTCGGCGAGCCACTGGGTGGGCTAGATTGTTTTGATTCATGTCTTCACCGGGTGGCACGGTCAGCGACCGCTGCAATGCTGAGAGTTGTCCGTGTTTCCTTCTCCCCGGCTCCTAAACTTTCCCCTTTCTCCCATTTTCATGAAACAAGAGATAGTAGACATACGTCTATTATAGTAGACCTAAAAATTCGATGGGATGGGAAACAATCAACGGTCGACGTTACTTCTACGAGACCACATACGTTGACGACGAGTCACGTTGTGAGCGGGATAAACTGCTGTGGCCTGCGTACCCGACAATCTGCGAAGCTGCGAGGATACGCAGGAAGAATCGCTTAAGGCATCCGTCGGCGAGCCACTGGGTGGGCTGGGTTGTTTTGATTCATGTCTTCAACCGGGTGGCACGGTCAGCGACCGCTGCGAAGCTGAGAGTTGCCCGTGTTTTTTTCCATGGGCGAACATGCCAATTTCTGCAATACAATTAAGTGATGACCATGGATCAAACAGTATGGCAATGTGCGGATCGAATGAGTGGCCTTGTTTGCTTCATGGGCACTCGAATTCCGATCTCGACCCTATTTGACCATGTCCGGGCCAATGAACTGAGCGACTTCTTTGTCAATTTTCCCGATGTTTCGCAGGAAATGGCAGAAGTCGTGTTAGAATCTACTCCCCAGAATTCATCGCACTGGCCTTAGCTTTTGAACCTTTTCAGCTCTTTCTCCCATTTCCATGAAACAAGAGCTAGTAGACATACGTCTATTATAGTAAACCTAAAAAATCGATGGGATGGGAAACAATCAACGGTCGACATTACTTCTACGAGACCACATACATTGACTGCGAACGAGTTCGCCACTGCCGGGGCCAAGGCAAACAAGCCGAAGACGCCGCCGCGCGCGTTCACCAAGAGAAGCAAGAGCGAACCACCGACCTCGCCCGAGTGCGCGCGCTCCAAATTTACGACCAACGCGTCGACCACATGGTCGCCACCTTCGCTTCCATCGTCCGCCAATCCCTCCAGCAAACCCTCAATCCCGCTGGCTACTACTACCTCCGAGGTCAATGGAGGAAAAGAAGATCGAAATAGTCAAAAATGATTCCCCTTCCCCTTTTCGCTCCAAATGGCATCAAGCACCGGATCAAAAGTTGACGGAGCTAAAGGGGGAAGGGCAAGGGATGGGGGTCAATTGAAATGAACCAGCAAAAGTCCAAATCCTTGCCACCAAGCCTTGCATCAAAGAAAAACTTATGTCAACGAAAGCACCAGAAAGATATCTCTTTTAGCTAAGAGAGATAGGTGAACCATATCCATCAAAAGGAATCGAAAAAGAATGGTGAACCTTGAGAGTTGGCAAAGCAGCAAACCGAAAAAAGTCCAATCTTCCGCGGACCAAAGGAGGCAATCCAATCCAATATGACCAATCAAACCCAACAAATTGAACTGAACACCCAACATCTAAACCTCACCCAATCCGAACCTATGTCACCCGCCCGGGCCGAAGAACTCGGCGCCGACATTCGGCGCATCGCCCTCGAGGCTCTGCGCGGAATCACCCGGCCAAACCAGGAACCGTGCGTCGCAATCGCGTGCAACATCGACCAAACCATCGCCGAAGTCGAATCCAAAGTCCATGCCATGCGCCAAGAATTCCAATACGAAGACGCCAACCCATTCGACAAACTCGTCATCGAACAACTCCTCCTCGCCTGGGTGCAATGGTACGTCGCCGGATGGCTATTAGAAGGGGAACTCTCTCGGGACCGAACCTGGCGCGAAAACCACTACTTCACCAAACGCTACCATCAATGCCAATTCCGACTCTCCAAAGCCATCGACCAATTAGCCCGAATCCGCCAAATCAGCGGCTCCTATCTCATCCTCGAAACCAGAGCCGAAAAAGAAGCCAAAGCGGAACGAAGACGTCAAGAACAAGCTAAATGGGACACCAGCATGCCATCAACAAAACGCCGAGGCCGAGCTTGAATCCTAACTCCTCTCTTCTCTTCGCCCTAGCGAAGCTAGCCCATTCGCCCTTGATGTCTCAGCATCATCCCGAGAGCCTTTGGCGAATCGGGACGCGCAGCCAGCCCCTCCGAAATTTAGGAAGCTTTTTTTTCACGGCCGTTCAAAATGCAAAAACTGGCGAAATCTGGGTGCTCCCAAGTGCCACCCAGACAAACTCTCCACCGAAGCAGGGGGAGAGCCCTTGTCAAAAAGTGCCGCAAAGGCACGTTTTTCTGAGGTGGCGAGCGAAATCACTCAAAAAGTAAGTGAAAACGCGTGATGAGCTTGACGAGGGGGATGATTCAGGACCTTAAATTCAACGAAGCAGGCTTCGAAGGCCAAAGCGATTGCAGGCAATCGCACTCCCAAGGATCGCTTCGCGATCAAGAACAGGCCCCTGGGAACTTCGTTCCTCTGCCTATCCTCCGACTTCCCATCCAGCATCAATTAACCATGACCAATTTCCATTTCATTTTAGAACGATTAATATGTATCAGCCTTCCTGGGGCCCAACGGGCGGAAATACCTCTGCCCAGTCTGGAGCTCCGCCTTGCGGAGCAAAGGACTGGGTTAGATGATCGAAACTGTCCAAGTCCCAGGAGCAACGCGACCCGGCGATTATCGCCGCTTCTCCAAACTCGCCTATGTCGTCTCGGCGATATCCCGAAAGGCTCACCGCATCGGGACGCCCCTCGCCCCTCCACCAACAAATTCCGAAACCTCGCGAAAGCCCTGAACTTTCGATCACGACCAGCCAATGATAAGGGCAGGGGCTCCCGTCGAACACCAATGTTCTGGTGCGTCACGAGATCCTTTGAACTTGGAAACTGGGTAGGAAATATGGTCATCGATGCAGAAGCTTTAGTTATACGAAAACGACTCGAACAGTCGCTCAAAGAACTCCCACCGCTGCCAACTGCAGTCGCGAAGGTACTCGATGAAACCAATCGTCAGGATCCCGACATGCACAAGATTGACGAGATCGTCTCCGGTGACCAAGCCCTTGCATCCAAAGTTTTACGGATCGTGAACTCTGCCTATTACGGCCTCTCCCGACAAGTGACCAGCGTCCACCAGGCTGTCCTCATACTGGGCATCCAACAAATTCGAACCATCACCCTCAGCGTCGGCTCCATTTCTGCCTTCAATTCACGTGGCCCGGTCGATACCGAAGGAATGAGACGATTTTGGCAGCACTCGTTCGCCACTGCCGCAACCTGCACCGCGCTTTGCTCCAAACTCAACGTCGACCGAAAGACGGCAGACGAAGCTTCTACGATCGGAATTCTCCACGACGTCGGACGAATGTTCTTCTACTGCAACTTTAAAGCGAACTATCAGAAGCTCGTGTCGAAAGCACTATCTGATGGCACTACCTACGAACAAGAAGAATACGCATTCCTAGGCGATACTCACGCCGGAATCGGTGCAATCGTTGCCGATAAATGGGAGCTACCCGAAAAAATCGTTGATGGAATTCGACTTCACGAAGGACCATTCGAAGGCGAAATCGCACTTCCTGCTGCAATTTTGGCCGTCGCGGACTGGCTCAACAAGGGCTATTACTATGAAGGCAAAGGACCAATTGATCCGATCGCTCCAGAACTCCTTGAGGCTTTAGGCTTATCCGAAGAAGCGATCCAAGAAATTGGCGAGAAGATACGGAATAAGGTTGACGAAGCCAGCCAAATTTACGGAATGTTAGCGGCTTAGTTTTCGAGGGCAAGATGAGTTTATTACAGAGCACCAGTGGGATTTCTTTTGGCGGTATTGCCAGCGGTTTAGATACCGAAGGCATCATCACCAAGCTCATCGCAATCGACAAAAGCTCAGTCGCGCGTTTGACCAGGCAAAAGGCGATTCTGCTTCAAAAAGCAGATCTTTATTCAACTTTTAAGAACCAGATTTCTGGAATTGCTCAGGCAGCCAACGCTCTAACTGCTCCCGACTCGTTTAAAGCGGTCGGAATTTCGGTAACCGATCCAGCTGTCATTTCGGTCATGACGACAACGGGTGCCCAGCCTGGCAGCTACGACTTCAAAGTCTCAAAACTCGCCCAAGCCCAAAAGATTTCCTCAACCGCCCAAGCGTCAACGACAGCAGCCCTCGGACAATCCGGACAATTCGTTGTTAACGGAAAAGTCGTCACGGTCGACGCCACCGACTCACTCCAATCCATCGCCGGGAAAGTAAATGCTCTCAACAATGGCGTAGCTGCAGGCGTCGTCAATGGTGGAACGGGCCAAGCGTTCTTAACCTTTACCGCATCTTCAACTGGGCTCGTCAACAAGCCAGAACTCTCCGATTTATCCGGCTCAACCCTATCATCGCTCGGCATTCTCGCCGGAGCTGCGACGGTTCGGCAGGCTATTCCTAACGGAGCCGCAAGCTTCAGCCTCAGCTCAAGTTCGACGGCAGTGGGAGGAATTCTCGGCGGGGCAGGCCTCGCACCTCAAACTGTTCAAGTGAACGGTGTCAACGTATCGATCGACTTGTCAACGGATAGCCTCCAGGCTATTGCCGACAAAATTAACTTAGCCAGCGTTGGCGCAGCCGCGTCGGTTGTTACCTCGGTGGATAAAGGAGTGACGAAATATTCGCTTCAGATCAGGGGAGCTAGTTCGACTCCGACATTTACCGACTCAAACAACACACTCGCGTCGCTCGGAATTCTCCAACAAGGGGCCGGCCATGAACTTATCGCTGCTCAAGATGCCCAATACACGATTGACAATGTTGCTTTAACCAGTGCTACCAACACGATTGAAAACGTCGTTGTTGGCACCAAAATCACGCTTCTCAAAGCCGACGCGACAACTCCAGCGAGTTCGACGCTCAACCTATCCAACGATGCCGGAGCAGTTGGTGCAAAAGTGAAAGGAATCATGGGTGCGTTCAACCAGACGCTCGCTTTCATCTCACAGAACAGTCAATTTGATGCGGCAACCTTTGCATCTGGCCCACTGTTTTCTGACAGTATCGTTCGACAATTCCAATCGTCCGTCCATTCCACGCTGTTAAGCAACGTTCCTGGACTAACTGGAAAGTACAAGAACCTCATTGATATCGGTTTCAGCCTAGACACCACGGGCAATATGCAGGTCGACGATACCAAACTTCAGGCTGCCATCACGGCCGACGCCCAAAGCGTCCAACAAATTTTCCAGAATTTTGGTAGGTCAACATCAGGAACCCTGAGCTATGTTTCCAGTACCTCGGCGACGGTTTCGTCAAATATTGTGCCCTACGATGTGAACATCACGCAGGTCGCGACCAAGACGCAATACGTCGCTGCGACCACAAAGACTGGTCCCAACACCACGTCGGAAAAACTGACGTTTTCGGGCAGTATGTTTGGCGCCGGAAACGTTGACCTAACCATCGATATTGGGGCTTCAATGTCCGATATCGTCAGCAAAATTAATTCGGATCCTCGTCTCAAAGACTTGCTCATTGCCAGCGATAACGCAGGCAAGCTTCAAATCGACAGTACTCGATTTGGGACAAACGGACTCTTTAATGTCGTGAGCAACCAATCGCCGCTCGCCACGAACTCTGGCGTCGGATTTGCCGCAGGGTCGCTGGTTAACGGACTCGATGTAACTGGAACCATTGCAGGCCAAACCGCGACTGGCGTCGGCCAGTTCTTAACTGGTGACAAAACTAACACCGTTGCCAACGGATTACAACTGCAATACACTGGCTCGACAACCGGAATGATCGGTTCAATCAATTTTACAAGTGGTCTTATTGGCGTTCTTAATAACACACTAAATACCTTTACTGACTTCACCAATGGCCAAACGGTTACTGGACAAAAGAGTCTGCAAGCTCAGGCGACAACGATCCAATCTCAAATCGATTCTGTCAATAAGCGAGCCGATGACCGAGCGACCGAACTAAGAGCCAAGTTTACGATCATGGAGCAGAAGATCCAACAGTTGCAAGCACAAGGCAACCAATTGGCCACCTTATTGCCAGTCAAGTAAGCATAACACGCGACAGAATGGGCTCCGTGTTCGTCTAGATCAGCGTGCCAGACTCAATTCGCGAACAGATCGAGTCGCGTGAAGCCCTCTATCTTTCTCCTTTAGCGATCAAAGCCTCCGAAAGCCTTGGTCGACCCAAGCCAGAGGCGGATGATCCGGTAAGAACCTGTTTTCAGCGAGATCGGGACCGAATTCTTCATGCAAAGTCCTTCCGTAGGCTCAAACACAAAACCCAAGTCTTCATCGACCCGCTGGGAGATCATTACCGAACTCGACTTACCCACACGCTCGAGGTCGCTCAAATTGCCAGAACGATTGGACGCGCGCTTCAGCTCAACGAAGACCTCATCGAAGCCATCGCGCTGGGCCATGATGTGGGCCACTCGCCGTTTGGCCATGCCGGTGAACGAGCCCTGGATGAAGCGATCAAAGAGTATTGGTTCCGATACGAAGGGGCGGAAACGAACCATCAAGACTCTTTGCCGATGGAGTCAGAGTCGTGGCAAGAACCCCGCCACTTTCGGCACTACGAGCAGTCGCTTCGCATCGTCGACATTCTCGAAGATCTGAACCTCTCCGAAGAGGTCAGACTCGGAATCGGTGGCCACAGTAAGGGGCGCAAAGACTTGACCGCGATGGACGGCGAACCTGTTTCGAGTCTTGAGGCTGCGGTGGTGAGGGTCAGCGACCGAATCGCCTATCTCAACCACGACATTGACGACGCACTGCGGTCTGGAATTATCACTGCGGTGCCAGCTGAGTTCCAAATCCTCGGTACAACGTATTCGCAAAGAATCGGGATCCTCGTCGAAGACGTGATCAAGCAAAGCTTTGACAAGCCATTTGTAGGGGTGTCGCCCCATTTCCTCGACAAGATGAATGTTTTAAAAGAGTGGATGTTTGAGAATGTTTACTTGCGATATCCGGTCGTCTTTCCCGACGTCGATAAGGCGGCAAACTTGGTGAAGGAGCTTTTTGTTCACTTTTGTGCGCCTGGCTCACTTCCACCTGGATATTCTGGATTGCAGGGCGCAGTTGACTATGTGGCGGGGATGACGGATCGATTTGCGATCGAAACTTATGAGACCCTTAAACTTCCTGCCGCTTGGGAGAGACGATAATAGGTCGTCAAACGTCTAGTATAATGCGAATGTGTCCGGTGTTATGAGTCAGGGACTTGAAACAGAAGTTCAATACGTCAAGGGGGTCGGTCCCCGCGTGGCTGCGCTGTATAAAAAAATCGGAGTCGCGACGGCAGAAGACATCTTGTTTCACTTGCCTCGGCGGTATCAGGATCGCCGAAACATCCCGCCTATTTCAAAGGCCCGTCCGGGCGAAGTTGTCACCATTCGAGGTCGGGTTCGAAGGGTAGAGGCGAGACCTATTGGCGGAGGGCGAGTGTTGTTAAAAGCGATTGTCGAAGACTCATCGGGGGCCATCTGCCTGACATGGTTCAACCAACCATGGGTGAAAAAGCAACTCGAAGAAGCGGACCAAATCATCGCTTACGGCTTGGTCAAAGCAGGAGCGAACCTCGATGAAATGAGTTCTCCGGAGTGGGAAGCGATCGAAGCTGACGATGATGGTGAGGCGTTTGCCCAAATCGTTCCCGTTTATCCGCTCACCGACGGGCTTCAACAAAAGACCGCTCGAAACGCCGCTCGGTCAGCACTCGATAATTTCCTCTACGCCGTCGAGGACCCGCTTCCGCCGTCACTGTTGCAGAGCCAAAAACTGCGGGACCTCCAGTGGTGCTTGCGTCAAATCCATCATCCCGACAGTGAAGAATCTCGGATTCAGGCGCGCCGCCGCATTGTGTTCGAAGAATTTCTCTATATGCAACTGGAACTGGCAATGCGACGAGCCGCGACGCAGCAAGAACTCGGAATCGCGTTCCCAATCGCTGCCCTCGAAGCGGGGGAGATTCCAATGGTTCGCGAAGACGTTTCCGAATATGACGTGAAGACAAAACGGACTGCTTCAGTCTCGACTCCTCAAGATTTGTTCTTCAAAGTTGAGTCGGAAAAGCGGGAAGGAGAACCGCTTTGGCAACAAATAGAGCGAATGTTGCCATTCGAAATGACTGGAGCCCAAAGCCGAGTCGTTCGCGAAGTTCTCAGCGATATGGCGTTACCTCACCCGATGAACCGCCTTGTGCAGGGCGACGTTGGCTCCGGAAAAACTGCTGTTGCCGCGGCGTGCATGCTCGCGGCGGTGCGCAGTGGCTATCAATGCGCGCTTATGGCACCGACCGAAATCCTTGCGGAGCAACACTTCAAAAATCTCAAAAATTATTTCGAACCGCTCGGAATTCATGTCGAACTCCTGGTCGGAAAACTAGGAAGTAAGGACCGCAAAAACGCCTATCAGAAGATCGAAAGCGGTGCAGCTCAAGTTGCAGTTGGTACACACGCGATCATTCAAGAAGGCGTCAAATTTCAAAGCCTTGGTTTCGTCGTGGTCGATGAGCAGCACCGATTTGGCGTTCTCCAGCGCAAAGCAATTCGTGATAAGGGTTTTGGAAATCCTGATGTTCTCGTCATGACCGCGACTCCGATTCCGAGAACGCTAACCATGACCATTTTCGGCGATCTGGATATTTCGATCATCGACGAACTCCCGCCCGGGCGTAAGGCGATCAAGACCCACTATAAACGTCCGTTCGAGCGGGAATCGGTTTACAACAAGGTCAAGGAACTCGTTCAACAGGGTCGGCAAGCCTATGTCGTTTGCCCGATGGTGAGCGAAAACGAGAAGATGATGGCACAGGCGGCCGAAGAGCTTTATTCGCAACTTAGCACTGGAGCGTTTTCCGAATTCCGAGTTGGCCTCCTCCACGGACAGATGAAGTCAGCGATGAAGGATGAAGTCATGGCCGCTTTCCGAAAAGGCGAGATTGATATTTTGGTCGCGACCACCGTCATCGAAGTTGGCGTCGATGTTCCAAACGCGTCCGTTATGGTCATCGAGGACGCAAATCGTTTTGGCTTAGCCCAACTGCATCAACTCCGAGGTAGAGTCGGTCGTGGCGAGTTTCAGTCGTTCTGCATCCTCATTTCCGATGCCAAGTCCGAAGAGGTAATGCGCCGAATGGACATCATGGTGAGTACCACCGATGGGTTCAAAATCGCTGAGGAGGATCTCGAAATCCGAGGCCCGGGCAACATCGCCGGAACCGACCAAAGTGGCTCACTTGACTTCAAGGTCGCCGACCTTCTACAAGATTCAAAGCTCCTTGAAGTGGCAAGGCAAGCCGCCTTACGAATCATCGAGAAAGACCCAAATTTGAATGGCGCCGAGTGGACCAAGGTGCGGCATCGAATCAAACAGCGAAGGTCTGACGTCGCGTTGATCACGGTTTCTTGATGGCTTTCGGCTGACGGCTGACGGTCCTCTGTTCTATAATTGGGTATGAACGAAGTACCAGTCATTTCCCCCGTTGAACTCAGATCGGAGCTTGACGCCGGGGTAGACCTGTTGCTAGTCGATGTTCGAGAACCCGATGAACTCGAAATAAGCGTCCTCCCCAATGTCGTCCACATCCCTATGGATGATCTCGCTTCGAGATTCGAAGAAATTCCGAAAGATGCCAATATTGTGATGATCTGCCGAACCGGAAATCGAAGTGGCAAAACAACCGACTTCTTATTGCAACAAGGTTATACCAATGTAAGAAACTTGGCGACCGGAATGAATGGATACGCAACCACAGTCGACTATACGATGAAAACATATTAACAAAGAGTTATTATCAGATAAAAATAAGTTACAATCGTCGGAATGGATCCCGAACTGCAGTCTCAACTGGATGAAGCAAATGCACTGCTGTCGCAGCGTAAGTACGACGAAGTAGCGCAATTCGTTCAACCGCTTCTGATCCGAGATACGGGGGGGCAAGCCCAGCGGTTGTTCGGAATGTCCCAGCTAGGCCTCGGCAAATTCCAAGAAGCAGTCCATATCCTCATGTCTGCGGCTCAATTAATGCCGAACGATCCTACAGTTGCATTTGCCCTCGGCAACGCGATGAGCCAAAACGGCCAAACCGAAGGAGCTCGTGCATCCTTCGAGCGAGCGTTAGGCCTCAATCCTAGTCATCCCGGAGCTCAGCTCGGTTACCTCAATAGTAGCAAGACCCTTGCCGACCAAGCCGAGGCAAAGAACCCGATGAAGGCTATCGAGTGGCTCTATGGGCCGTGGCAAATGGACACGACCAATATTGAACTTGGACAACGTATTCTCGACATCTATATCAAGAACGGCTGGAATGATTCCGCCCGACAATTTGTCGATTTGATGCCCGCCCGCATCAAGAATTCCGACACCGTCGTCGCAAAGCTCAAAGCCTTGCCGTTCGATGCTCCGCCGATCGACATGTCAAATATCCCCGGCGTAACGACGACGGGTGGTCCAGCGCCGACATTCGAAGCTTGTCCATTTTGCAAGCAACAAATCATGTCGGGTCTCTTCCAATGTCCCCATTGCAAGATGTCCATCCGCGCCCAGCGAAACATGCCGGGCGGCAACTATAAGCCCGAATGGCAAGAAGTCACGCTCAACATTACGTGTTGGATCGGTATAGCTCTCGGTGCATTCATGTTTCTCTCCGTTTTCTTATTGCATGCCCAGGCAACGACCGCGGGGTCGTTCTCGCTCCTCGTGGGGGGAGTGATTGTCGTCTCAAATATCTTGATTCTGAATCGGAACGATACGTGGATGGCGGTCTCCAAAATCCTCTATATCATCAGCGCAATGAGAAGTGTGACGTGCGGCTGTCTATCATTTAGCTCGATGGGCAAAGTCTATGGGGAAACTCGCCAAGCCATGATGATTGAATTCATTATTCTCATGATTGTCGGCGCTTATAGCGGCCTCATGGCCTACCTTCTCAACCACGAAGGGGAATAGCCGTTTGCCGTCAGCCGAAAATCGAGTGATGCGAGCCGCTAGCTGAAACGAACATTTCCAATACTCATCTTGCTCACTGCACGTCATAAAGGTGAGATGATCCTCGCATCCTTCCTCATGACTGCAGTCATGCCTAAGTCCAGGGTCGTAATCATCTCGCCCCAAGAATCGGCTCTGGACTACTCAAACAGTTTAGGGAACAGTGACCTCCCGCCGACTGGAAAGAAGAGCGAGCGAAAGACCTATCTCATCAACGACGGCCCCTACGCCAGGCAAGAGATCGCGGGCGTGTTACCATTCGTGGAGAGCACCAAAGTCGAATTCGTCGTTCGATTTAACGAGGACAAGACAATCACGGCATGGCGACCAGATGGAACTCTGATTCAGGGCGTTAAAATGCCCTTGGAGAAGTTCTTGCCCGCGTTTGACTATTCTCCATACGGAGACACTATAGTCGTCTGGAGTCAGTCAACATTCAGCCCATACCAAAACGTCTTGCATTCTGAACCAGAACATATTCATATTACGGAAGAACGTTACTTTGAAAGTTTCCTGTTTGCCTACGCAACAGTCGCGTCATTTTGGGAAGGCAAGAGTTATGTTGTCTGGAGTGACTTTGAGAAGCCGAAGTCAGCCATGATCAATGTTCCATTTCAAATCGACTTTTGCCACGAGAGTGTTGGATCACTTCCCCTCAGAGTCGGAGCTTCCTGTATTGTCGATGGATCCAATTTTGAAATCTTAAATCTTCGAGATGTCGTGGGAGATGGCACCAAAGCAATCGTTGATATCCGTCAGCACCCCGAACTCCCTAAGCGGCAATTCCTCACAATGCCCGAGGTGGATTGGCGTGACCAAATTGCAAAATATGGAATGCCTTCTCTCACGGCTAAAACGAGGAATCCACACTTTGAACTAGGCTACTGGGGGGAAAAAGTGGCCGGAGAGGACATGATGTATTCCGCCAGTGGAGAGATTCCATTCGATCATTGGAAACGAATTCGAATTGACAAGCTGATCCACTTGACGGGGTATTTCGGCCAAATTGCGATGCGCCCCAAGATCACTCTTGTCAAGCCAGGACGGAGAGCTGCCCAAGCCGTCGATCTCCATCTTCGGGCCATCTGGTACCAGGCCCCAATGAGCTGCCGATACATTCCGGGATACGACGAAGAGCCTGAAACTATGCCCGCCCGCAAATACAAAGTGGCTTGCGGCGGCTCTGAGTACATTATCCTGAATCGACACTTTGGCGCGTCTAAGTCACATTTCAGTCACGAAGTCTACAAGGTGAATGGCAAGGAAAGAGAAGCAGACCTAGTTGACGTTTGGGTGCCAGGAAACTTCGACCAAGAGCGATTCACGGTCGATGAGAAGACCCATACCCTCCGATGCGAAGGCAGAATGCTCAATGTTCGTCATTCGCCAAAGTGGGAACTGCTTGGAGCCTATCAAGACGGAAAAGTGATTCCATAGAAAGCTTGTCAAATCATTGGCGAAACGATTGAGACGCTGTCGGGTAACCGCTTGGAGTATCATCCGTCAAACCTTCGAGGGGTTGAAGATGAAGGTTAGTTTTGTTATCGTTATTGCATCGTTGATGGGATTTGCCGCTGGTCAGAACCAGATCAATCAAACGCGATCTAACCAATCTCGCGTCGACTACATCCGCCTTCTCGGAAAAGAAAAACCCGATGCGTCATTGCTTCGCGATTTGATGGATGCCATTTCAGCCAAGGACCAGTCGGTCCGCCTGGAAGCCCTGCGCGTTTGGCAACTAGTGGGCAAAGATTATTACCAGCTGATTTCATCGAATTTACAAACAAGGGAAGATAATCAGGCCCACCAAAATTGGCAGCAACAACTCATCAGCAAGATTGAACCGAGGCCCGATGATAGCGTCGAGGTTACAAAAGAATCGGTCAGAACGATGTGCGGCATGGGACGGACGGCTGAGTCGATTTGCCCTCCGATGTTTAGATGTGGATTGAGGGGCGGGAAATCGCTCTCAGATTTGGTCACGGAAAAGCTGACTGTTTGGGGGCATTTACATCCGGATCACTTAGCTGAACTTCTTGAAGATACAAATCCTGACGTTGTTTTGAATGCTTGGCAGGGCCTGGAGACCGCTCGGCAAAAGGAGCAACTTACCCATGCCACAGTAATGATCAATCGATCCGACTGGCAATCAAGAGCGGTTGGTGCCTATATGATCTCGGGCGCTTGGCCCGAGAAGGCGGTGGATTTGTTGGTGCCGATGCTCGATGATGCCGATAAGAAAGTTCACATGACTGCCCACGCTAATATTTTCTTCAGCATGTCCGATCAGCAAGCATTCGACATATTGGCGAACAATCTCCTTTCGATCAATCTGAGAAAAATGGCGGTAGAGCATCTGAGGATCAAACCATCATCCAGAAAGGAACAACTCCTGAGAAAATTGATCTATTCGCCGGAGGAACCGATTCGTATAGAAGCAGTTGCGGCCTTCTTTGTGAATGACGAAAAGAAGGATCCAGTACTCCTTTTGAAACTTCAATCCGATCCGTCAAAGGTCATTCACAAAATGGCTTTGGAGATCGGTGCAAGGGCCGAAATGACCGAATTGTTACCGTTCGTCAAGGACGGACTTCTGTCTTCGGATCCAGAGAGGCGCGGATTGGCGCTTTGGGCTGCTGGCAAAGTTCCCAATGGAGGTGATCTATCTCGTGAAATGGTGCGGGCAGTCGAGCTTGGCATCGACTTTAACTACACAACTTATCCTGCTTTTGACGATCCGCGATTTAAAGGATTGCTTGAGTATTGTCTTAATTCTAAAATAGCCCAGGTTCGAAATCTTGTCCAGCTCCGCTACGAGCATGAATTGACCGGGCCATTCCCTAAGGACATTATTCTTCGATTGGCAAATGATGAGGACCCTTTTGTTTCCGAATCGATGATCGAGAAGCTGGCCAAAATTCCCGACTCTTGGGCTCACGAAGCCCTGCTTGATTTTGCAAAATCGAAGGATCTGTCAAAGCAACGCGCGGCCATTCGTGCCTTGGGAACCGGGGAGAAGTCAAAGTAGCTATCCAGGAAACGGGTTTGGCACTTTGTCTATATCAACTCAGCAACCAAGCCGGCTCGGAGTCCTTTAGTCGCTTTTACTTTGGCAATTCGCCCGATTCGATCGGGTGGACCTTCAAGTTGGATGAGTCGGAAGCATCGGCTAAATCCCTGAACCATCGCCTTATTCTTGTTAGTCTGGCTCTCGATCAGAACCTCGAATTCTTTGCCAACCTGCGCCTGGTTAATTTCAGCCATGATGCCGTTCTGCAGAGTGATCAATTCATTGATTCGGTGTTTTTTGACATCAGGAGCGATCTGATCGTCCCACGTTCCCGCCGGAGTGCCTGGTCGTGGGGAGTAGGCAAACATATACGCGCCATCAAAACGGAAATCCCGAACCGCTTGCAACGTGCCCTGATATTCTTCCTCAGTTTCACCCGGGAATCCAACGATCAAATCGGTGGAAATCGAGCATGAAGGGATGGACTCCCGAACTTCGGCAACAATGTCAGAAAAGCTCTCCAACGTGTACAGCCGTTTCATCCGCTTCAACTCACTATTTGAACCAGCCTGCAACGGCATATGGACTTGTTCCATCACTTGCGGAATGTCACGAATGGCCTGGATAACATCGCTTTTAAAGTCCCGAGGATATGGCGACGTAAAGCGAATTCGCTCGATGCCGTCCACCTTTGAAACCAGGTACAAAAGCTCCGAAAAGGGAACCTTGCCTTCGAGCATATTCTTGCCGTACGAATTCACGGTCTGACCAAGCAATGTGACCTCTTTAGTTCCCGTATCAGCAAGTCGACGCACTTCGTCGAGAATATCAGCGGTCGGCCTTGAGCGTTCTCGACCACGAGTGGTCGGCACAATACAAAAGGTACAAAACTTATCGCAGCCGTACTGGATCGGCACATAGGCTTTTAGCTTAGCTTCACGTCCAACGTGCCGAATCGGCATGTCCGAAACGATTGCCCCGCTCCGTTCAGGCAAGTCAAGGCGGACCTGAAAAGCCTGGTTCAACATCGCTTCTTGGACCAATACAGGAATCTCGGAAAGATTTCCCGTTCCAACAACAAAATCGACATGGGGCGCACGTTGGTGGATTTCTTTTGCCCGGAGTTGAGCCATGCACCCGCACACTCCGATTACCGTATCAGGTCGAGCCCGCTTGACGAAAGCCAGTTCACCAAGCATCGAAAATGCTTTATCCTCTGGCTTCTTGCGAACCGAACAAGTGTTGAGCAGAATGACCTGGGCCTCGCCAATCGAATCAGAAGGCGTGAGGCCAATTTGCTCGAGGTACAGGGCCATTTGCTCGCTGTCCTCTTCGTTCATCTGACAACCCCAAGTCTGCACAAAGTAAGTGGCCTTTCTCGGTTTGGGCCGCTCAGAAAGGGTCAAACTTTGTCGGGTTAAAGTTGTGGACATTGGGAACTTCTAGGATACCTGCTAGGTTCATTTCTGCATGACAGCCCTCGCAAAACCGTATACTCAAGGGGTGAGTACGGTAACTCTCAACAGAATCCTCATTCTTTTCGGCGCAATTGGCCTTTTTGTGGCCAGCGTATTGTCGTCCGAAACGCTTTTGCACAAAACTATTCCTTGCACAGCTGGTGGTGGATGTGCCGCCGTTGCCCACAGTGAATATTCCAAGTTCATGGGGACTCCAGTCGCGTACTTTGGATTCGTTGGCTACCTCATCTTGACGGCAATCGCGGTCACGAGAGGCATGACTGGAAAATACGACTCACGGCTCTTCACTATCGGCGGATATGGATTCTCTGCGGTCGGAATGATCGCCAGCATTTACCTTCAGTACATCAGCTTTACGGTCATTGGACAAAAGTGTGCTTGGTGCATCGCTTCCGCAATCGACATGATTTTGACATTCGTGGTCTACACCCTCATGTTTAGCCGTTTGGGCGTTGAAGAATTGGCCGAGCCGCCTGCCAAAGATGTTCGAGTCCTTTTTCAGGGTCTAGCCGCGGTAATGCTGGCGATGGTTGCCGCATCCGTTGTCATTTTCCGAAGTCCCGAAAGCAATGCCATTGTGCTCAAAGACGAAGTGGTCAGCCGATTGGTTCCTGAGCCAAGAAGCCTCCGAAACCAACTTGGCCCCGACGATGCTCCCGTTACCCTGATCGAATACGCCGACCTTTGCTGTCCCCAATGCCGCGAAGCATTTCCCAAGATTCATGAACTCATCGGTAAGTATCCTGGCCGAATTCGAATCGTGTATCGTCACTTCCCAATCTTTAACCTTCCGGGTCACGAGATGTCAACTTATGCGATCATGGCTTCAGAAATCGCCGCTCAAAAAGGGAAGTTCTGGCAGTTTGCCGACGCGTTTGTTGCGCCTCAAGAAGCACCACGAACCCAAGAAGGGGTTAATGAAATTGCCCAGACGGTTGGAGTTACTGCCGCAGAAATCGTCGCAGCTAGTCAGGACACCTCGTCGCAGCCGAACATGAATTTAGCTCGGGACTTCAAGGAAGCGCTCGAAGTCTTCGACATTAAGAGCACGCCAACTTTTATGCTCTACGTAAAAGGAAAGCCCGTTAAAAAAATGTTGCTGATGGGAATGCTGGCCGAACTCGAGACACCTGAATATCAGAGCCTGCTAAAGCCGTGAGAAAGAAACCAACCGTTCTAGTTGCCATGTCGGGCGGAGTCGACAGCAGTGTCGCCGCCGCCCTCATGAAGAAGCGGGGCTACGATGTCATTGGTCTGACCATGCAGATCTGGCAGGAAAGTCAAACCGATCCTCGCCATGCCGGATGCTGTTCGCTTGGTGCCGTCGAAGACGCCCGCCGAGTCGCACGAGTCTTAGACATTCCTCACTATGTAATGAACTTTAAAGAGGAGTTCCGCAAGAACGTCATTGAAAACTTTGTTGAAGAGTACGCAAAAGGCCGAACGCCAAATCCGTGCGTGCAATGCAACCGCCATGTCAAGTTCGAAATCTTGATGCAGAAAATGGTCGAATTAGGGTGCGATAAGTTGGTGACAGGGCACTATGCCCGGATCCGGCATCGAAACGGCAAGGCAGAACTTCTCAAGGCCAGAGCCAAAGATAAAGACCAAAGCTACGTTCTGTACATGCTCGGTCATGAGCAACTGAAGAACGTACTTTTCCCCATGGGTGAAATGCCCTCGAAATCGATGGTGCGCGGACTTGCCAAGGACCTGGGACTTCACCTGTACGACAAGCCGGATAGCCAAGAAATCTGTTTTGTCAGCGAAGCCGGAGGCTACAAAGAGTTCCTTCGCAAGCAACGTCCGGAGATGTTCTCCGAGGGCAAGGTCCTCGACATGGAAGGCAACGAAATCGGAAACCATGCCGGCGTCGCGGACTTCACCATCGGTCAGCGAAAGGGCGTCAAAATTGCGTCAAACGACGGCAAGCCACTTTACGTCATTGGCCTTCAGCCAAAGACTCAAACGGTCATTCTCGGAAGGGAATCTGACCTGATGCAAAAAGAAGTGTTGCTCGAAGACGTCTACTGGACTTCTGAAATAACCGAACCAACCGAGGTGAAAGCAAAGATTCGGTACAACATGGAACCCATCTCGGCGATTATTTATCCCGGAAGCATTCCCAAAATCGTTTTCAAAAAACCAGTCAAGGCAGTCACTCCCGGACAAATGGCGGTCGCTTATCGCGGCGCTACCGTGGTGGCAGGTGGGCTCATTTCCGACTCAAATCGCAAAACGAGTGCGCCAAAAATGGTCCCTGAACTCGTCTCGGTTTAACCTTGCACGAATCGTCAAAATGGATTTTCTGCTGAAACACATCCGAAAAACGCATCGTCACCCTTCGGCTCGGCGTAAAATGTCCAATAAGGAGTATTAGATGAGCGATAACAATAACGACAGTAATGGCATGCTTTACCTTTTGGCCGGAGTAGGCCTCGGCGCAATCATCGGTGCCGCCGCAGGTTTACTATTTGCACCAAAGCCTGGTACAGAGACGCGAGACGATTTGACCGAGAAGTTCAATGAACTCAAAGGCAAAACCGAAGAGTGGATCAACGAACAAAAGGCCAAACGAGCTGCAGCACCAGCCACCGAAGAATTAGGCGTTTAAGAGAATCCTGTGACGGCGAAGTCTGTCGATTGGAGAATTATCCTATGGGTTGCGACCGCGTTCGCAACCCTTTGGTTTCTGTACATGGTCAGGGGCATTCTCCTGCCATTCATCATTGCTATTCTCATTTCAGCCCTCCTGGGTCCATCGTTCCGTTGGCTGAAAAAGAAAGGATGGGGTGCCTCGTTTGCGGCTCTCGTTCCGATGTTGCTCTTTTTTGGCGTGTTATTCGTTGGTCTTCTGGCCCTCGCGCCAGTCATCACCAACCAAGTTGGCGGTCTTAAAGACGGCGCGGAGCAGTTGGTCACCAAGCTTGCCAAGCCTGACCCGCTCGATAACTTCTTTCTGCGTGGCAACCCGCTCAACCGAATGAAGCAAGCGGAAGTCAAGGAACCCGTTGACCAATTTCTGCAAAGCAATTCAGACTTGTTGACCCGGTTTAACCTGCCGACTACTAAGCGCGAAATCATCGGCCAGTACGTCGAGCCTCAGCGTGAGCAGATCAAAACCACGATTCAAAGCGTGATCAAAGGCTCGCTCAGCGTCGCGACCGGATTCGTTTCCCAGGCCTTCACCCTCATCTTCGTTCCGCTCCTGGTCTGGTTTATTCTTCCCAACACCGAGGCGTTCAAGAAGAAGATCATCAACTTCATTCCGCCCCAACTAAGGACGTCGTCGGTCGATCTTGCCGACGATATCGGTGATGTTTTTAGCAACTACCTGCGGGGGGTTGCGATTGCCGTCTTTGGCTATATGGCGTTCATGGCCATCCTTCTTTCGATCCTGGGGGCACCGTACGGGCTGCTTCTCGGCTGCATGTTTGGCATGATCTATCTGATTCCGTATCTCAGCGTCATGATCAGCGCGACGACTCTCTTCCTCGTTACCGGATTCAGTGGTCGAGACCATTGGCTCGGCGTCCATTTTTCTTCGTCGTGGGCCTTTGCCGGAATCCTCGTTGCAATCTACGTTACGTGCCACTTTATTTTCGACAGCGCGGTGTATCCGCGGTTCGTCGGCAAGGCGGTTGGCCTGGACCCAATCGTTTCCATGTTTGTGATCTTCTGTGGTGGCGCATTGTTCGGCTTGCCCGGAATGATTCTTGCTTTTCCCGTTGCGGGTTGTGTGAAAGTCTTGCTTGACCGGCTGATAAAGGTCACGAATTCAGTGAATGTGGAACTGACCCTTCCTGAAATCCCGTTGAGGCATAGAGAGGAAGCCTTATGATTGCCCTGTTAACTGCCCTTTATTTCACCTATCCAAGTCCGACGTTTAAGGGTCCGAGCTATTATTTTGCGAAGGGCTCAGAGTCAAAGTTCAACGTGAGGATTCAGTTTGAAGGTTACATTCCCCTGTTCGGGGGAAGAGAAGGCAAAGCTGATGTCAATATGGTGGTTCGGGCGACAGGTGTTGAACCAAAGCAGGCCGAGATGCAGTCAGTAGACTCCGAAATTATTGATCTTAAAGCCGTGGCATTTGGGTCAACATTGCCGTTAAACAAGAACAACATTGGCATGTTTTTTCCTAGGGCCGTCGCTACGTTCGATTCGACTGGCGAAGTAAAACTAAATGAAGCCCCGGACATCAAAATGCCGGTTAAACTCCCCGGATTAGACTCAAAACGACTGCCCGAGATTAGTTACGTTCCTCTCATTATTGATCGTGTGGCGGCGGCAGGTGGAACTCCATTTGAGTTCTCGCGAAAATTTAATGGCGCGGTGATGAAATATAAAGTCATACCGGGCGTTCAGGATGAATTTAAGGAAGAGTTCACGATCGAAGTCAGCCAAGAAAGCGATAGCTTTGAAGATGCTTACGGCAACCCAATTCCTGAGGAGGGAGCGAAATCGATGCTCAAAACGGTTTTGACCGGAAAGGGAAGTGCCACGTTCAATATGGAAAAGCAGATGTTTGACAAGGTGGTCGTTGAAACAAACGCGGCGAGCGATGTCACGGTCATCAAAACTGGAAAAACTTCGAAGAGATCGCTGAAAACAACCCTCACCATTGTGCGTGATGGGGTTAAGATAGACAAATGATTTCTCTCGGAATCGCTTTCGCTCTAAGCAATATTCTCGTTGACGACGCTTATCTTGACATGATCGAAGCGTCTGATCTCAAGCGAATTGTCTCGTTCTTGGCTTCCGATGAGCTCAAGGGAAGAAATACTCCTTCACCTGGCCTTGATATGGCCGCAGATTTTATCGCCGCCGAGTTCAAAAGGTTCGGAGTTAAGCCTGGTAATGGAGACTCTTATTTCCAATTGGCTGAATGGACAAGGGGCAAAAAAGCGGACCAGAAAGAAATGGGCGCGACGGTCAGAAATGTTATTGGAATCATTCCAGGATCCGATCCGATTCTCGCAAAGCAATACGTAGTTGTTTCGGGCCACTACGATCATCTCGGTGAGCAAAAGTTGACCGACATCAACGCAAATGCGGACCGCATATACAACGGCGCAAATGACGACGGAAGCGGAACTGCTGGCGTGGTGGAAATCGCACGTGCTCTTGCAGGAGAAAAGCCGAAGCGAACCATCATCTTGGTCACTTGGTTCGGCGAGGAAAAGGGGCTGGTCGGCTCAACGTACTACGTCAATCACCCGATCTTTCCGCTGAAAGACACTATTGCAAACATCAACCTTGAGCAGATTGGGCGTACCGATGATCTCGAAGGTCCGCGAGTCAACGCCGGATCACTAACGGGATTCAATTTCAGTTCAATCGGGACGACGTTTGCTGCCGTCGGCAAGAAGATGGGTACGGAAATCTCCGGGCATCCTACGTCGTCAGCGTCGTTCTTTGGCCGAAGCGACAATGTTTCATTTGCCCGATTCGGAATTCCGGCCCATACGCTTTGTACCGCCTTCGAATACCCCGACTACCATAAGGTTTCCGATCACTTTGAAAAGCTTGATTACGAGAATATGGCAAAGATTGTCAAGGTCTCGGCGGCCACGCTTCTCGAAATCGCCAATGCCGCCGGAAAGCCAACCTGGAACAAAGATGAACCCGGTGCCGCTCGGTATATTGCTGCGGCAGAGAAACTCGCCGGTGGATAGATACGGTCCGGCTCGATCGATGCGAAGTTAACCCAAAGATCATGTTCGCGCCCCTTTTTGCCCTCGTCGCCACTTTTGCGCAACAATCTACACGGAATCCGCTCGTCACCGAAACCCTGGATCAGGCTATTCCACACGTCTTTAGGGACAAGAGATACAAGGTCGAATTCGACTTAGATCTTGCCGACGCACCGGTCGTTTACTCGTTCAGTAAACCTACTGATCCCCAAACCGATCTGGAGAATTTCTGTAAGGCACTGTTCTTAGAAACGGAATTTGACGAATCGAGGATGACGGTTAAGATTAAGAAGAGCCAATACTTGGCCAAGAAGAATCGAAAAGCAGAAATTGCAACTTTCATTGACAAGCTTAGATTGATCGACGGTCCACTTCTCAATTCCGATCCGAATCAAATTTATGCCCAAGCAGTGAAATTGGCAATGGCCGCAAAAAGTGAACCGGACCGGGTCCAAAAAGCCTTGCTCATACATAAGTCGGAAATCCTGCGATACTTACTTCGCACTCCAGATATGATCCTAGTTCGTTCCTTACTCAGCGGGAGCTCTCTTGGAATCTTAGGTGCCCGTTGTTCAAATCTCAACCATGTCTTGATTTCCCCTGATTCAATTCCCTATCTCAACCAGTATTTGACGGGAAAGGGAATCTCAACCCTCGATTTTGTCAAATATCGAGTAGCACCTGCAGAAACAGCGAGCGTCGAGCATATCGGCGACCAACTCCGAACGGAGGCACTTAAGATCGCCGAAAAGAATCCGATTCCACTGGTGAAGCACAGCTCTGACGATCAAGGTTTTGCCACCACTCTTTGCTTCGTCTCTCCCGACGATGTCAAACGGGTTGGCTTTTGTTTCTCAACGTTTGACGATGTCCTTCATCCCGAAACGATCAACATCTCACCCGAAGTCCTTAAAAAGAAGATTGAGCCAATATCGCTCTTTGAGTCGCCAACTTTTACAATCAATTCTCTTGGCACACTTGCCCAAGATCTCGACGCGAACTTTGCCAGTTGGCTCTCGCCCCGCCCGCTTTGGTTGCTCGAAAAAAGTGCATTTGCCTGGAACAATAATTTCAGCTATGGTCTCAGTGCTAAGTTAGAACATGATTGGCTATCCATTTATTGCTCAGCCCTGCCAATGTCATTAAGTTCCAAGGCCTGGAAGCCGTTCTTTAAGATTCGAGAATTGTACGATGCAAAAACGGTGCGTCGGTCAGAATTGTTGTCCGCTATTTCCTCGTTACCAGAATCGTCCATCCGTGGACTCGAAGAAATCGGAGCCGATTTCCAGGCTATGCCAAGGCACTACTTGGTTTTGACATCGGGAATCCGGCTCTTTCGAGCTTACTTAGCCTGCTTAGGGTCCAAAACGGACAGCTCGCCGTTCGCCAGAAAGTTCACTTACGATCAGTTACCCGTTAAGGCTAAAAAAGACTTTCTCGCGTTCTTTTCTTCCCAATACATTTGGGATAACTACACTCAGTTGTTTCACCCCGCCAATCTTCCACGGCTTTCCACGACACTATTCAGCGTCTCCTATGATCCGATCAGTGAAGGTAATACAAATAACTTCCTCCAAGTCGACTTCCCTCCTGACTGGAATCCGATTCCTTTAAACGCACCTCTAACTTTCCCGGTTTCTACCGAGAACATGGTGCCCTGAATAGAAAGCCCAGACCACTAAAATGCAGTCGGGGCTTTTGAGCCCTGTGCCTTGAATTCCTAATTCGTGGGAACCCTAATCTTCCCGTCAATGATGTCTTTGGTAATTTCGTCGATCCGTTTGATCGTCGCGTCACCAACAATGGCTTTGGTGTACTTCATTTCGCTCAAGCCGACGCCCTTCGACTTCAGGTCATAGGTCTTGAAGCCTGCTTCAAACTTGCCATCCTTTAAGTCCTTGATGGTTTGGAAAACTGCTTCGTCGCAGTGCTTGATCATCGAAGTCAAAACCGATCCTTTGGCTTCTCCATCTTGGTCGCTATCGACGCCGATGGCATATTTCTTCGACACCCGTGCTGCTTCGATGACGCCAATTCCACATCGACCTGCCGCGTGGTAAACGACGTCGGCGCCTTGGTTAAACAGCACCATGGCGTTCTCTTTACCCGCCTGAGTGTCAATCCAATTCTCCGTGTATTTACCCGGAAAAACTTCAATTTTGGGATTAGCGTAAAGCGCACCCGCCCGATATCCGGCCTCAAATTTGAGGATCAAATCGATCTTCATTCCGCCGACGAAGCCAACTTTTCCGGTCTTCGAAGTTGCTCCCGCAACATATCCGGCTAAGAAACTGCCTTGCTCTTCGGCAAACAAGAGCGACCGAACGTTGTCCATTTTGATTGGCGCATCGATGATGGCGAATTTTGTATTTTTGTGCTTTGGTGCAACCGCCAGTAGCGCGTCATTTTGGGTAATTCCGACCGCAATAACGAGGTCAAATCCCTGCTCTGCGAGGGTGTCTAAATTAACTTCATAATCCTTCTCGTTCTTACTGTCAACGGTCTGGATCTCAACGCCCAGCTCTGACTTTGCCCGCTCAAGACCAGCGTTTGCAGAGTCATTAAACGACTTGTCGCCTTTGCCACCTGAGTCAAAAACCATTGCAACTCGAAGCTTTTTGCCACTCGGAATTGGACCATTGTTCGTTGCCGTCGAAGTTGAAGAATTATTGCTTTCGTTGTTCGTTGCACTCCCTGTGCAACCAGTAAGTAGCACAGCGATTGAAGCTGCCACCAAGCCAAGTGTTAATGCTTTCATGAGAATCTCGCGTACCGTACAAGGTAAACTAAGCTGATTATGGCCCAGAATCCCTCTGCGCCAATAGGAGTTCCCCTAGATTGATTACGTGTAATCTCACCAAACTTGAATCCGCTGTCGATCAAATGCGCAAAGCATATCCAAAACTTTTGGCCGCCGATGCTGCCCTCGTTGCAACTGCCCTCAGCATCACTGGTCGCCACGCCAAAGCTGTTTACGAAGGTGAGTATTTTGTTTGGCCCGACGATAACCAAAAGCTTATGCTCTCCATGTCGGGACATTTGCAATCGGTAAACCAAGTCATCGAAGAAAATGCTCCCAAGAAGCTTTCAAAGGCTGCCCAGTTGCTTGCACCAGAAGAAGAGCCAGTCACGGTTAATATCGGTCTCGCGCCAAACGTTTCTGCTGGCGAAGCAGTTCTCAATAGTCGAGAAGACTTGAAAACCATGCTGTCGGATGTCCTTCAGGGCGGAGTCGAGTTCCTTTATGGCGCACAGGACATTGGTTGGCAATGGGCACTCGATCGAGCAAATTGGAACACCATTTCTGATGGTGACCTCAGTCGACGAATCAAGGTCAAAGCCCTCTTCACCGAAGGCGCAGTAGGAGTTGAACAGGGAACCAACACCAAAAAGCGCGGTAAGAAGGCCGAAGAAGTACCCGCCGCTGCCGTCGTCGCTGCAGAATAAGGAAACGATTCAAAAAAAAGCCAGTTTGTATTTCAAACTGGCTTTTTTGCATTTCCTCCTAATTACAGTGTCTCCGTAACCTTACTCAGGTGCCTCGCTTTATCCGGGTCGAGACCTCTTGACCTGGCCACATGTAGAGCAAGCCACTGGCCAACCATAATGTCCCAGATCGGATAGATCGGCTCCATTTCCTGCGAGCGAGCGAGCGGACGGTCGACTTCGAGGATCTCACATCCTTGGTTGCGGAGGCCAGTGAGGGCTCCGAAATACGAAATAGCGGCACTACCGTGGCCAGCGAGGGCCTTCGGGCCGTGCTCAAAGTCCGCCGCACTATAGGCTTTGCAAGGCACCAACGCGCATTCCATGAGCTTCAGAGCCGTTTCTAGTGCGGTACAGAAGCCGTAACCACGAGCAATCGCAAACACCGGGTTACATCGGTTCAATGGACCTGAGAATTCTTGAGCGATTTTCCGGCTGGATTCGATCCAAGCATTGTCCGGCAAGGTTGGTTCTGGCAAATCTCCGCCCATTGCCCGAACCAGTTGGTACAGAGCAAGCAGAGTAGATGTGTAAGTCTTGGTCGCGGCTACGGAATCTTCCTTTCCACCGTTGAGCAAAAGAGTATGAGTGGCTACCGTCGTCAAGCGAGAATCGGCCGTGTTGGTGATTCCCAACGTTACATGCCCTTGATCGCGCATATAGCTGAGGACCTCGGCAACGTCCGGAGCTGCTCCACTTTGCGAAATTCCAATCGCCAAACAGCGACGATACTTAATATTGCTCTTGTATCGAGTGATCACGCTCGGAGCTGCTAAGGAAACCGGAATACCAAGGTGAATTTCAATCAGATACCGCGCATAAAGGGCGGCGTTGTCGCTCGATCCCCTCGCGGCCAGCAGCACCATATCGAACTCGCGCTGACCATTGAAAAAGCCCTTGAGACTCTCGAAATAGGGAGAAGCATTGGCCGCCAATAAATCTGGCTGTTGTCGTATTTCGCGTTCCATCGCGATTCCCAGAGGAAGAACATCCGTTGGCATCACGTTAAGATTACTTCAAGTGGTGGTTTATTCACCCTACGGATAGCTCATTCAAGGGTAACCCTGCCCCAAAGAATCGAACCAAACGATATACTTCACACATGAGCCGATTTTTGATTCTCACCGCCGTTGCCTTCTTCACCATCGGATGTGGCAACAATGAGTCCCAAAATCAAACGGCGGCCAGCAACAATACGTCGGTTACGATGGTTCGCCCCACAGAAAAAGACCTCGGACCGACCACGATGAAGGATTTTGCCACCGCTTCAGGATTGAAGGCATATCCAGGTACGGAATCCGCCGAGGGCAAAATGTATGATCACGGTGACCAAGTGATCAAATATGTCTTTAATATTTTGACCAGAGATACGACAGAGAAGATCGATGAGTTTTACAAGAGTCAAGGAATGGACGTGGCAAATCCTGTAATGCCCATCGGCTCGACAAAATCTGGTGCTCAGGTCAAGATCGACATCGCAAAGCAAACCGACGGTAAAAACTTGATCACGATAAAGGGACTAGTCAATGCGAAGAAGAAATCGTAGATCAGTAAATTGATTCGCAGCTCAAAGTTGGTCATTGCGCCGCGTTATGCAGGCTCGGTATTGCGAAAAGTAATTTGGATAGATGCCCCGTGCTCAACTGGGAGAAAAGCTATTTGCCCACCCCTTCCCTCGACAAACCGTTTCACAACGGCTAGGCCAATTCCGACTCCACCATCAGATCTATTCCGAGCCGAATCGACCCGAAAGAATCGCTCAAAAGCAGCCTGCCCGTCGTGCACCGAAAGGCCTGGTCCCTCATCAGAAATCAGCAAGATGGCCTTGTCTCGTTGGGTAACGAGGGAGATTATAACAATGGAGTTGGGCGGAGCATGCTTTCGAGCGTTGTCAAGAATGTTCGTCAGGATGATGTTCAATTCGTCGGGCAGGATCTTCACCATCGCCGGACTCAGTTGGCGGCTTATTTGAAACGCTAAATCAGGCTGACGATTCAACCATTCATCAATGACATGATCTACAACGGGAGCCAGGTCGACCGCAACTATATCCGAAAAAGGCATTCGGGCTGACATCAGCAAGGTGTCGATCACCTGGGTCAGACGTTCAATTTCGGAGAGCATTGCCGTGATTGCATTTTCGTACTCTTCAACCATTCGTGGCTTCAATTGCAGAGTTTCGATTCGCGTACGCAAGATGGCCAACGGTGTCCGAAGTTCGTGCGCGGCATCCGACGCGAACTGCTTTTGGAGCAAATTTGAATGACGAATTCGTTCGAGCAACGCATTGAGGGCAGCTGTGAGCGTCTTAAATTCAGCATCGTCCGATGTGCTGAGGCGTTCATCATCCAGTAATCCCGAAAGCAGCGAAGCCGAATCGACTAGCTCGTACACGGGTCGCAAGAACATTGCGCCGCCGTACCAAGCTACGAGCGCGGTGATAAAGGTTAATGGAAGCCAAAGAACAACGAGGACCAAGGCCAACTGGTTCAACCCAGCCTCTGTCTCTCGCCATGAACTAGACGCAACGACGATGATATTTGAATACGATTTTCCGACAAGTAGCGTATCGTCTTGCTTTGCCGAACCCACGAAAAACGGCGTCGGTTTACGCTGTGAAGAAGCGAGAACTCCCTGACTCAGGGAATAAGCGGTCACCGAGATTCCGGGAAAGTCCTCGCTTTCCTCGGATAAAGATTCGGGACCTTTCCACTCATGATTCACCCTGTCGATTACCAACGAAAGTTCTTGGTACCGGCGATTAAGCGCTTGAGACCGAACCACAACAAGGACAATTCCAAATACGACGGCCATGCCGAACGAGACCGTTAGGGAAATGAGAACGGTAAGCCGGACCCTATGGCTGCGGAGGAACTTTGGCAAGGACATACCCCCTTCCACGGACTGTGTGAATGATGCGCGGATGACCGAAAGACTCTGTCTTCTTCCTCAGATAATTGATGTAGATTTCAATAATGTTTTCAGACCGATAGCCTTCATCCTTCCAAACCTTTTGAAGGATCCGAGGTTTTGAGACAACACAGTCTGCTTGCTCAACCAAGAATTCTAGCAAGGCAAACTCGGTGGAGGACAGGAATATCTCCCGGTTGCTCAATGATCCAGTGCGGTCTTTTGGATTCAAGGTCAGGTGATGCCAGGATAACTCGGCTCCGGCCTTCTTCGCCCGACGTAACAACGCCCGAATTCGAACCAGCAGTTCGTCGAGCTTAAACGGTTTGACGAGGTAGTCGTCACCTCCGACATCGAATCCAGCAACCACGTCGGTCACATCGTCTTTTGCGGTAAGAAAAAGTACAGGACAAGAATTACCTTGGTCGCGCAACGTAGCGACCATGTCGAGTCCATTTAGGATTGGCATCATCACATCGACAACAAGTAAATCAGCCGATGGTGCCAGCTTGAGTCCTTCATGACCATTCGACGCAGCCAGACACTGGTAACCACTTTCTGTCAGTGCTTCGCACAACAGCTCTGCCATGACTTTTTCGTCCTCGACTACTAAGATGCGATCCACAAGATTGAGTTGGTACAGGTTTCCGCCCGCTCCCGGTCAATTCAATTCTATCGAATGATCGGGAGCGTTTGGCTGCCAAGCAGTTTATTTGATGAACTTTGTCAGTGCGTCTTTCATTTCGGCGGCTTCTGCTTCAGGTGTTCCACCCTCGGTTGCTCCCGCTTTGCCAGTCATTGGATCTACGTCTACTTCAGTTATCTTGTGGTTCTTAACCGTCACGACTCCATAGACCCAGTGACCCTCGTCCCACTCGAAGATCGCCATAACCGCTTTACCGCCCGCCTTATCTTCTGCGGCTTTCATCGCAGCTGAAGGCGTGATTTTCGACGTCGGTTTTGTCATCGCAACTTCTTTTTGCTGCTTTTGGAGCATAACCGACCCCTTGGCAAAGGCAAGAGTGGACAATGATGTAACGATGGAAACGGCCCCAAATATGGCAAGGGCATTAACCAAGATGCTAATTTTGTTTTTCATAAAACTCACGAAATGGCGACCACCGTTGGCGCGGTTACCTGACTTAGTTAACGACTTTGACGTCAGCCAAAACCTGTGAAGATGTCAAGAAATGGGGTCTCACCGCAACATGTCGGTGAACCTTTATAATCTTCAAGCGTGAGAATCATGTAAAGTAGCATCAACAAACTAGCTCAATGGACATTCAACTCACACAAAACCTAAGAAGAACGGTGACGATTGCGCTAATCGCTTCGACGGCAATATCCCAGGCCCAATCTCCCAAAGAACTAGTTCATGCTGCATTCAATTCGCGTGACATAATTCGGTCGGCCAAGCTACTGAAGCAATCCGCCACCCGGACATCCGACAGTCTTGGAGCCTATCCGCTCACGCGAATAGAGACCGCTTTTGGCTCTTCCCCCGATGTCCAAGGTGGCGAAGACCTCACCCTCTTCCAACCTATCGATCTCTTCAACAAATCGCGCTTCGGTAGAGCGACAGGCAAAGCCGGAATCTCGCAAGCCCAAGCTAACCTTCGACAAGCCTATATCGATGTTCAACTTGAAGTCCTCATTGCATACGCAAATTGGAACAACGCCCGAGGACTACAAAAAAACGCCGAAGACCAACTGACCTTGGTCAAACGGATGAAAGAGATCACCGACCGCCGGGCGGAACTTCGAGCAATTCCTGAGTTGCAAAAATCGAGAGCCGACTTAGAAGTCGAAAAGCAAACCCAAGTGTTAAACGATCGCAAAGCAAATGCCGAAGCGGCGCGAGTGAGCTTGACTCAAGTGGTTGGCAGTGACTTTAAAACATTCGACGATAAATCTACAATCGATCTTCAACCCGATTGGATCGCAACGACCCAAGTCGAACTCTCCCGTCCCGAACTCCTCGTGATCCATTCCGACATTGCCTCAAACCGAGCCGATTCGGCCCAAGCTCGAAGCACCCAACTACCAGATCTTGAACTTCAATTTCGACGAAGTCCGTGGTCCAGTGGCCAAGAACAATATGGCGCTCGCCTGCAATTTGTGATTCCCTTATGGGATCACGGCGCATCTCGCAACCGAGCCAACGCATCCGATTTGAAAGCCCAAGCAGCTCAAGCTCAATACTCTGACCTCCTCAAGAAAGCCAATGCAGAAGTGAAAGTCGCGGACATCCAGCTTGAATCGGCCAAAAAATCGGTCGTGGCTTACACAAAATTGGTCGAATTCGCTCGCGAATTTGTCGCAAAATCGGAACGAGGATTCGAGCTCGGAGCGAGTACCCTCATTGACGTTCTCGATGCCAAGCGTGCCCTCTCCGATGCGACCGACTCTCTGGCAAACGCGCTACTTGCCCGAGATTTGGCGGTCACGGCAGGATTGAAGGCCCGAGGACAATTGTTGGAGGAACCAAAGTGAAACGAATTTGGATAGGAATCCTAACCTGCATTGCGGTTATTGGCTGTAAAGGTGGAACTGCAGCGGAGGCGGAACCAGAAGCTGGACCGATCGCGGTCAAAACCGCGAAGGCAGTGTCCAAAACAATTCGGAGCCTGTTGCCAGTTGACGGAGTGTTCTCGCCCGCCCAAGGAGACATTGCCAAGCTTGCCCCTGCTCAGCCAGGAAAACTGGCTATTGTTTTGGTGAAAGAAGGTGACACGGTTAAGGCGGGTCAACTGCTGGCGAGCCTCGACAAAAATATCCTATCGGCCCAACAGGCTAGTGCCCAGTCTGGAGCCGAGGCCGCGAACTCACAGGCGAAACAATCCGAAATCGGAGTCCGATCAGCAAAAGCCGACTACGAATCCTCTGTAACTGCTGCTGAACTAGCCTTAGAAACGGCAAAGGCCCAACGAACCAGCGATGTCGACCAAGCCAAAGCCGATCTGAAGAGGCTGCAAGCCGGAGCTCGACCTCTCGAAGTGGGCCAAGCCGAACAGTCGGTCCGCCAGGCTCAAGTCTCTCGCGATAAGGCCCACCAAGAGTACGTTCGGAATCAAAAGCTCTTCAAAGAAGGATTCGTCTCCGGTCAAGACCTGGATGCGAGCAAAGCGACGTTTGACCTTACTGACTCAAGCCTTATTCAGGCCAAACAACAGCTTGCCCTCCTCAAGGAGGGTGCCCGTACCGAAGATCTGAAAGCCGCCGAAGATAGGCTCGCCTCCGCTAAGGAATTGGGTCGAAAACGAGTTTTGCAAGCACAAGCCGAGCTTGACCGAGCTCAAAACGGCAAGCTGACGGTTAGGGCCAAGCAAAGTGAAATGGTTGCCGCTTCGGCCCTCGCCCGACAAAAATTGGCCGATGCGATGGCCGCAGTGCAAACTGCCAAGAACGGAGAGATTCGAGCCCCATTTGCCGGAATCATCAGTCGAAGATTCTTGAACAAAGGGGACTCGGCTGATTCTGTCACACCCGTATTCGAACTCGTTCGACTCGGTTCAAAGAGCGACTTTGTTGGCTCCGTGTCGCCCAGAGACGCTGGTTCACTGGTCAAGGGTATGAGGGTGGCGATGAAGGATGCCACTCAAGCGACCGGAACTCTCGGTGCAATTGGAATTCCTGACGCTCAATCAGGCCAAGTTATGGTTCGAATCATGTTTGGGCCAATTGGTGAAACTACTGCAGGTTCGTCTGCAACCGTCAATATCGTTGTTAAAACTCTCGCCAGCGTCGTGTCCGTCCCCGAAACGGCCATTGTAACCCGGGAGGGCAAATCCTATGTCTTCGTTGTCAATGCCGGTGTCGCCAAACTGATCGAAGTCCAAAAGGGTCCCGCCGACAGCGGATTTGTAGCGATCGAAAAAGGCCTGAAAGTTGGCGATGAAGTTATCCTCGTCGGACAGCAAGGATTATCGGACGGAGCGAAGGTCGAGGTCGACAAACCAGAATCAGACGAAAAGAAGAAGCCAGAGGGCGACAAGTGAAACTGACGGATTGGGCAATCCGTAACATCCGTCCGATCGTTTTTCTTACCGCAATCCTCTGTATTGCCGGAATCTCGATCTACCGAACGTTCCCCGTTTCGATTCTTCCCGATGTCACTTTTCCCCGGGTCGTTGTGATCGCTGAGTCGGGGGATCGACCGACGAAAATGGTCGAGATTTCCATCACTCGACCCCTCGAAGAGTTGCTCGCAACCGTACCGGGCGTCAAACGAATCCGGTCCAAAATTAGCCGAGGTTCGACCGAGGTCAGCGTCGATTTCCTCGATGGCACCGACATCATTGTCGCTGAACAGTTGGTCAACGCTAAGGTCAATCAGGTCTTGCCTCAACTGCCAACCGGAACTTCGACCGAAGTCGAACGGATGAACGCAACTGTTTTTCCCGTCATGGGTCTAACCCTCAGCTCGACCTCCCTAACCCAAACCGAACTCTGGAGCCTAGCTTCCTTTTCCCTCAAACCACGCTTGTCTCGGGTAGACGGCGTCGCTCGCGTTGTGATTCAGGGCGGTCGTCCCCCCGAAATTGAAGTCGCTATTCGCCCCGGCGACTTGGCCAGCGCAGGGCTATCACCAACCGATATCGTCACTGCGATTCAGGCCAGCAACATTGTTCGCTCAGTTGGCAGGCTCAATTCCGAATACCAACAGCTTCACGTCATCGTCAACGGAGAACACACCCAACTCAAAGATGTCGAGAATGTAGTTGTAACTCAAAAGTCAGGCAAGACGGTTCGCCTGTACCAAGTCGCTGAAGTCAAGCTATCAACGGAAGACCGGACCACCATCGTCTCCGCGAATGGGACTGAGTCGGTTCTTTTGAACATGATTCGCCAACCATCTGCGAACTCGGCTGCGATGGTTGACGCAGTCAATCAGGAGTTAGCCAGCCTCAAGTCGTCTTTGCCTAAGGATGTAAAGATCGGAACCTACTACGATCAATCCATTCTTATTCATGAAGCGGTCGGCAGTGTCCGCGATGCCGTCATCATTGGAGCCGTTCTTTCGGTCTTCGTCCTGCTCCTCTTCCTTCGCGACCTTCGGGCAACCTTTGTGACCGCCAGTATCATCCCGATCACCCTCCTTCTCACCTTTCTCCTGATGCGGCTGGCCGGGCTATCGATGAACCTGATGACCCTCGGTGCTTTGGCGGTCAGTATCGGACTTATTATCGACGACGCAATCGTCGTTGTCGAATGCGTTTTTCAAAACCTCGACAAATCTGAGAATCTGTTTGGTGCGGTGAAAATGGCATCGGGGCAAATCGCCGCTCCGATGATTTCATCGACGGTGACCACGGTGGTCGTATTCCTTCCTCTGGCGTTTCTCCAGGGCGTTGCTGGTGCCTTCTTCTCGGCCCTCGCGATAACGCTCACGATGTCGTTACTCGTGTCCCTGGTGCTGGCCCTTGCCCTTAGCCCGAGCCTCTGCGCCGCTTTCCTGCGAGCCCGAGGCAGTCACGAGACGAAAGTCGGGATGGGTGCCAAGTTTTACACCGCGATTCTAAAGCAACTCCTCAGAAAGCGCTGGCTTTGCGCCCCTATAATCCTGCTGACCTTGTTTGGTACCTGGTTCATCGGCAACCGCCTCCAATCCGGCTTCATGCCCGCCATCGACGAAGGAGCTTTCGTCTTAGACTATTGGAGTCCAACCGGGTCCTCGCTTGAGGAAAGCAACCGATTACTGAAGAAGGTTGACGACATTCTCCTTTCGACCCCAGAAATTGCCACCTTCTCTCGCCGAACTGGAACCGAACTCGGGTTCGCCATCACCGAGCCGAATCGAGGTGACTACGCGATCATGCTCAAACCAAACCGAAAGCGGGGCATTGAGGAAGTCATTGCCGACGTTCGGGCGAAAGTAAAAGACCAAGTGGGCGGGCTCGATGTCGAATTCATCCAAGTGCTCCAAGATCTCATTGGTGACCTGGCCGGAAACCCGAATCCGATCGAAGTCAAACTCTTTGGCGAAGATAAAGCGCAGGTCGAGACCGTCGCGAAGGACTTGGCCGAAAAACTTAGCAAAGTGAAAGGATTGGTTGATGTAAAATCGGGCCTCGTCGAGTCTGGACCTGAGCTTCAATTTATACCTAACCCAAACGCGGTCGCACGACACGGAGTCACCAATGACGCAATTAGCGATCAGCTTAATGGCTCGATGCTCGGTATTGTTGCCACGAATCTCATTCAAGGAGATCGCCAAATCCCCGTCCGAGTGAGACTGCCAGCCGCCCTCCGGAGCAACATGGATCAGGTCGGCCGACTTCCCATCATGACCCCAACGGGTAAGGTTCCGCTCAAGGACCTCGGCGAATTAGTCCATGTGGCTGGCACCACCCAATCGGCACGCGAAGACCAGCTTCGAGTCGTCAATGTCACGGCTGGACTCGAGAACGTCGACCTCGGAACTGCGGTTAAAGGCGTTCAATCCGTCCTTAAAGAAGCCAAATTCCCCAGTGGAGTGTCCGCGAAATTGGCGGGTCAGTACCTCAGCCAAACCGAATCGTTCCAAAACCTGCTGCTGGTGCTCGGCACGTCGGTTCTGCTCGTCTTCACTGTCATGATGTTCCAATTCCGCAGCTTTCAGGCGCCGATAGTGGTTCTCATTCTCATGCCGCTTTCGCTCTTTGGTGCTGTCCTTGCGCTATTCGTTACCAAAACCGCGATGAATGTCTCATCCTTTATGGGTGTTATCATGCTGGCTGGCGTCGTGGTCAAAAATGGAATCCTTCTGCTCGATCGGGCGCAAAGCTTGATTCAAGAAGGGGCTCCTCCCGATGTTGCCGTGCTTGGCGCGGTCCAAGCGCGGCTCCGACCAATCCTTATGACCACACTCACCGCAATTCTTGGCCTCTTGCCGCTCGCTTTCGGACTTGGTGCCGGAGCCGAAATGCAGAAGCCGCTAGCCGTCGCCGTCGTTGGTGGTCTTGCGTTTTCAACCGTCCTAACATTGCTTATTGGCCCAGTTCTCTATGCTTCCTTCATGTTGCTAAAGAAAAGTAGAGAATTGGTGCCTGAATAGCCAACGGTTTCTAAAAATCGAATCCACCAAGTGAAAAAGAGCCCTTATGATTCATTATCGGTGCGAGGATTCCGAGAAATGGCCTCACTCGCTTGATTTTTGAATTTGCGATAAAGTTCGCCTTATCCTGTGCGCTCGAAAATGGATCGCTTCCACTTCTCAATCCTGTGGCAACAGCTAAAACTAGCTCTTTGGAGGCACTACTGAATTTTGTATCCTTGCTAGCCGAGAGTTCTTTCCAAAGGGGATTTGATTGACCCAAATCGGCCATGAAATCACGGTGGATTTGTCCGAGTCGTTTTTCAGCTTCCTCGGTCCGTTCCTTCAACCCTTTGAAGTACTCCTCGTAGATCTTTGCAGCGGCAGAATTTTGAATTGGTTTGCCCCATGCCTTGATCGTGAGCCCGCTTAAAGTAAATGAGACATATGGATAGTTTCTAATGGCTTCTTCGATGCTTACCGGAAAGGCCTTTTCATTGGGTAGAACTCCTCCTTCTACTGCTGCCGATCCCCTTAGTTTTCCGAGCAAAGTGGTCGAGGGCATTCGGGCGAGGTTGAGCCTAACGGAAACCTCCTTGTCGTCGGTGGCAAGTACTAACTCGCAGGATAATTGAAGTAATACTGGGTTCGTCTTAGTTAGTCTCGTATTTGATGAAGTCATAACCGTCGAACTTAACTGGTCAAACCAATACTGAGGGATATTGCCAGCAGGGGTAGGACGTTCAAGCGGCTTAGAGGATGCTCCTGCTTCTTCTTGCACGAAGAGGTCCATGAGTTCTTTTTTCATTCGAATATAGAACTCGAGTTTTTCTAGACTCGGGAAAATGAAAATTACGCCGTTACCATGGCTTTGAGCTACTAACCCTACTGGACGTAGCAACGGGTCCAACTCGCTGACTTTCGTGCACGCTTGCAGTTTCTCGATTGTTTTTGGCTCAATCGTTCCCTCTTGATAACCCAACAAGAAAGTCGGTGCCAAAGCTATGCCTTGCGTGGAATCCAGCCCAAAGCACAGCGATTTTAGAAATACAATTGTTGCAAGGATCAAGATCCTCCTCCGCCTCCTTCATCGGCATTTGTTTCCGACCAAGTCGTTGTTCGGTCAGTATATGTGCGTTCGTTCCGGCTCCAAGCAAAAGTAACCCAACCAAATGACAGCCATCCTGTAACGGTGTACACTTCTCCGGCGAGTGTCTCGGTAGCATCAGAAAGTGGACCTGCGTCTGATGAACCATATGCGCTATGCTTCGTAACATCAGTCACTGTTACCTTCTTTCCAACCGCAACATCGAACGTATGGTCAAATGTGTAGTGTTCCCACAATGTGTTGTAAATTGTCGTAAATGGAGTTGTCCAATTTGAATTGTCGTTCGCCGAACCAGTACACAAGTTGTAAAGGTATTCGTCCCTGACCACTTGACGACTTCCCGCCATTAAGGTTTCAGTTGTTGAGTATGTTACTGGCGTCGCACGATGAGTAGTAACATTGACGTTCCTCGTGTCCCCGAGCGTTTGCGCGCTAACCTTTGCTCCCAGCATACATAAAGTTAGCGTAGCGATTGATAGAGAAGTCTTCACGTTTTTAGTCTAATTTACTTAGCAGGGGCTGTCAATACTTTTTTTGCCGCATTTGTTTTATCTATCGTCACGGTCATCAAAGCCGACCATAATAAGCGAATGAGAACCGTTGAAATATGGAGCGAATACATCACCCTCGGCCAGTTGTTAAAACTAACCGACACCATTGCATCCGGTGCATTGGCGAAGCAATATTTGGCTCAATACACGCCAATTGTCAACGGGGAACCCGATAACCGTCGCGGACGAAAGATTCGCCCAGGCGATGAAGTGCATTTCTCCGATGGACTCAAAGTTAAGGTTGAGGCAAAGAAAGAAATTTTGGCGTCGGAGCGCTTCAACGAGCCCACCAAATCGTCTGAATAGTAATGATTCTCAAACGAGCGTTTGTCGTTGGTTTCGCCGCCGCCAGTTGCTGTTCACAGGCCTGGGACCTCAATGGCCATCGAATCGTCGCCCAAATTGCGTGGGATACGATGAAGCCAGCAACGCGAACCTGGGTGACTTCGCTTCTGAAAGATTTCCAACCCGATGGGGCGACCGCCTACACAACAATGGCCGGAGCCGCCAGCCTTGCCGACGATTACAAGCACCATCCCAAAGGTTCGCCGCTCAAGGTCCACCACACCTGGAGCAACATGCACTTCGTCGATTACATACTCAGCAGCTCGCCCAAACTCGAATTAAGCTCAAAGCATCAAGAGAACGACACGGTCATATTCGCGATCAACGAGGCAACAAAAGCCTTGCGCGGGAAGCCATCAAATTTCACGGACCAAGGCAAAGCCTGGAGCCTTGCAATGCTCATCCACTTTGTCGGAGACATTCATCAACCAATGCACTGCATCGATAGTGACGATTCGGGTGGCAATGGATTCGTTCTTGAATTTAATGGTTCGATCAAGAACCTCCACGCTCTTTGGGACGACGTCGCAACCGAAAAATACAAGCTTCGCCGGAAGCATCCCCAAGAAGCCATCCAAGCCGCCGCAACCGATATTGAGCAATTGGTGCCTATTTCAAGTGTAGGAAGCCTCGGATTCGGACCCGTCGGCTGGTCAACCGAAAGCTTTCATTTGGGAGTTGAACACGGCTACGGCGGAGCCGTCAAGGACGGACCCCAAACCGACGATTATCTCAAAAATTGGCAGGAAATTGGTATCAAACGGATTGCCACCGCAGGCTATCGCCTCAAAGCCCTTCTTGAGGCAATAGCACCGAAGACTCATTAGTGCGGTTCAAACTCCAATTCGGTTAGACTATCGGGGTCCATGGCAGAATCCATCAATCGTCGCACCTTCATCACCGGAGCGGGCCTAACTGTTCTCAGTAGCGCGCTCCTTTCTCGAGAAGTTTTGGCTGAGCCCAGCCAAACGCTGCGACGAAAATCGACCACTAAGACAAAAGGGAAGTCGAAGGGGTTCCGAGAATCTGTCGCTAGTGTTAGTGGAATTCCCCTCGGCGGAATCGGGGCAGGATCGGTTGAAATTCGACCCGACGGATACTTCGCCGATTGGCTCATTTTCAACATGGGCGGATGGTCGCCCGAACAACCCGACCACGAAAAGGGCCCGGCGCCAGATATGGGCCGAGACGGCCTTCGATTCTTTGTGCGATGTGCTCAGAAAGGTAAGAGTCCTCAGCTTCGCCGCCTTGGTCTTCGCGAGGATCAAAACGATCTCTATTCGCTAGCCTACGCAATGCCCGTGCAAGGCATTGAGTTCGACGGAAAGTTCCCGTTTGCGACTCTGAATTACGTCGATGAATCCCTTCCCGTCGAAATCACAGGCCTAGCCTTTGCCCCAATCATTCCCCACGACGCCCGAACCAGCGCCACTCCTGGTTTCACCATGGCGTTCAAGGTTCGAAACACGTCAAATTCTGCCGTCGATGTTTCGCTCATGGGCACCCTCAGAAACCCATTGGCAACTGGAGCCGCCGACCGTGCTTTAACCAACACCTTGTCCCAAGCGAACGGAACCTCCACGATATCCCTCACCACTGAGGCAACGCAAGGTCGCAAATCGGTCCACGGAAGTATGGCCCTTTCGGTGACTGGTGGAAAGGCGAGTACGATCGCGGGAGGATACCGTTGGTACCTCAGCAATGGTGGATGGGGAGGTTCGAGGGGTTATGGGACGGCTCACTACTCTTACCTTCATGCTTACTATCGAGACGGACATTTTCCTTCATCGACGAATTCAAGGTCTCTCGATGACGTCTTGAGAGATTTCACCGATGCTCAGATTGAATCGATGTCTCAAGGCGAACTTTTCGCCGCTGCCGATCGCCTCTATACCGATTCCTTCTTCAAAGAGTTCTTCGACCGTATCAAGGTGATTGACGAAGAGCAATTTAAGAGCAAAGCGGGGATGACAAACCTGATGAAGGAGTGTCGGGATCGCCTCAACCATTTCAGTGGCAAGGATCGAAATCATTCGACGTGGGGAGACGTTGCCCTCGAATCGACGATTCACCTCGCCCCCGGCGAAGAAAGGGAAATCCGATTTGTCCTCAGTTGGTTCTTCCCGAACCACTTCAGCCAACTGGGTCCCAACCTCGGCCACCAATACGAGCACTGGTTTGATAACGCGCTCGCCGTCAACAAATTCTTGGTTGCCAACCATGCCGAGCATCGAGCCAAAACCATTTCGTTTGCCGAAACGATGCTTTCGACCAATGTCGAACCGAACGTTTCATTCGCATGGGGCGCCCAACTCACCACCCTGATCAAGTCGAGTTGGTGGTGTAAAGATGGCCGATTCGCCATCTGGGAGGGCCTCGGCTGTTGTGGCCTTCATACGACCGACATCACTTACCAAGGCTCGTTCCCAATCATCGCGCTGTTCCCTGAATTGCAGCTTCGCCAAATCAACATGGGTGCAGCATTCCAACGGGCAGACGGCCGCATTCCGCACTTCTTCGCACCCGACTTGCTCCACGTCGATAACGGCTTCGATCGCGTCGATATGAATCCGCAATACGTCATGATGGTCTGCCGGGACTACCTCTGGACGGGCGACCGTAAGTTCGCGCAAGACAACTGGAACCAAGTTGTTCGCGCAATGGCGAGTACGCAAGCCCTCGACGGAGACGGCGACGGAGTTCCCGACCGCGATACCCGCCGAAACACTTACGACCAGTGGGACCTCGAAGGGTCGCCATCGTACATCTGCAGCCTTTGGCTTGGTGCCCTTAGATCGGCCATCCGTTTAGCCCATGACCTTGGCCACACAGCAGAAGAGTCGATGTGGACCGCTCTGCTCGAAAAGGCAAGCCGGAACTTCATCAAGCGATTGTGGAATGGCGAGTACTTCAACCTTTGGGTGAGCGAGAACGGCATGGACGAATGTTGCATGAGCGACCAACTCAGCGGCGAATGGTACACCGGAATGATGGGCATCGGACACTCGGTTCCCCATGCAAACCTCATCGGCGCGGTTGATGCCGTATACAAGCACAACTTTGACTTCGAATTTGGCCTTCGCAACGCAACTTATCCGGCGAATCGAAAGCCTCACTTCCGAACCCACGCGAACTTCCAAGCTGCCGGAAACTGGACTGGAATTGAGTATGCAAATGCCGCGCTCATGATCGAGCTTGGCCGAGTCCACGAAGGTCTCCAAGTCATTCGGTCGGTGCACCAGCGATACGAGCGCAGCGGTAGGCGTTGGAATCACGTCGAATGTGGTGACCATTACTTCCGGGCGATGTCCAGTTGGACGACCCTCTTGGCCCTAACAGGCTTGCGGCTGGACGTTCCTAATCATCAATTGACGGTCGGTCCAAAAATCGATGACCTCGTCGCCCCCTGGTTCACCCCAACTGGCTATGGAGTCATGGCAAAGCAACGAAATCATATTGAAATAGATTGTCGTTCTGGCTCTCTTAGCTTTAAGAAGCTACTTTTGTCCGGAAACCATAAAGTGGCTCACCTTTCAATTGGAGGAAAGACGATCTCAGCCATGTCCAGCAAATCTGAAGGCGGATTATTACTCGAATTGAGCGATTTGCTCGTGATCACATCCGGAAAAAGCTTGATGATAGCACTCGAATGATTATCGCCTGAAAGCTGAAAGCTGAAATTCGTGGTGCGGGAGGAGAGAGTCGAACTCTCACAGCTATTAACCGCTGGAACCTAAATCCAGTGCGTCTACCAATTTCGCCACTCCCGCAACGAAGCGTCTAGTTTACCTAGCCGCGACCGCCTTTCTTCTTCTTCGGAGGAGTTGGGTCTACTGGTGGGCTAGGAAGCGGATCGCCGACCTTGATCGGCTTACCATGTTTTTTCAATTTCAACTTCAACAATGGCTGAAGCCTGTCCCACTCTTCCTTCGTCACAAATTTGGCGTGAGTGTCCGTAAAAACAACTCCTCTCTTGCCATCGGGCCAGACCTTCGTTTCATAAAACAAAGGCGTCTGAGATGCCTGTTCCAAAGTATTCAAAAGTGAACCCGCGAGGCACATATTGAATTGGAATTGTCCCCCAGGCGGATTGATTGTTTTGAATACTTTCTCGTTCTTCGAATACGGCATCAAGAATTTATAGAGCTGCGAGGTGCTTTGGACATAGGGAATCATGTCGTCATAGTCAGACATGAGGATCATCGTCGCAATTCCGGTCTGCTTCAGGTTTGACAAGGTTGCAGTTTGGGCAGCCGTAACAGTCGGTGGCGAAATCTTTCCTGGCTTAGCTCGTTGCCCAGTCCCAGCATGAGCGTTGCCTTGGCAAAAGGCAATTCCAGACAACGACACCAAACTAACGGCCAAGACAAAGAGCTTCATTACTGGTGAAGACGAAACCTATTCTGACTTCGTTGCGCAATACTGCCTATTTTCTACTTTGGTGATGGCCTTAATTAGTGGGTCTTGTGGGTGGAATAGTTGCTCCAGGCGGAATTGGTTTCCCCGTTCGCTTTATTTTAAGCTTTAGCATCGGTTGCATTCGATCCCACTCTTCGGCGGTAACTACCTTAACATGACTGTCCGCGTAAGCTACGCATCGCTTCCCGTCCGGCCATGCAACAGATTCGAAAAGTAATGGAGTCTCGGCTGGAGACTCAAGTGCCGTTGAAGACACTCCCGCCAGACTCATATTGAAACGAAACTCTCCGCCCATCGGGTTCCTATCTTTCAAGATCTCTCTATTCTTGAGGTAGGGCATCAGGACATCGAATAACTGAGGTGTACTTTGCACATACGGAAAGATATCATCGCTATCGGCCAGGTAAATCATTGCCCCCGTTGCGATTTGCTTCATATTGCTGATGGTTACGGTTCGATCGGCTGTCGAAGCTTGCTGCGGAGTAGGTTCCTTTGCCATTTCCTTGAGCGTGCTTGGCGAGAAATCCTCACGAGGAGTCAGGGCAATGATCGCTTGGCGACGGATATAGGTCAACCGAAACTTGAGCGCACTAGGAGACACATTTGAAGCGGGGCGGGAGGAAAATGGAACGTCTAATTTGTATCCCATCAGGAATTCGCCTTTACCATCTACATCGTCTTTGGATGTCCAAATGACATTGGCGAGTTGCATAAGCATCTGTGGATCAATGCTTGGTCGACCCGTTTCTGGCCCAGAAATGGTTCCACCGCTGCTGAAACTCAATTGCATGAGCGACATCAAATTGTCCTTCGAGGTCGTAATGTCAACCGCAATTAATTCGTTGGGCAGCGATGCCACCGTGTAGGTTGTTGGCCGATTGCTGCCAAGCGGGTCGGTCCCTTGGCCAAAGCTCATCGCAGACAAAAGAAGAAACGGAAGAACTAAAGAAACTGGTTTCATTGCCAATGAAGACGAATCTTAGTCAGTCTTCGTTGCGGAAAACTGGGCTTCACCAACCACCTTAACGTAGCCATCAAGGTGAATGATCTCCTTGAATTGGACCGGAAAAGGGAACATATCCGCTTTCACAATTGGGTTGATCTGCTCGATTTGGTTCGCAACCATGTTCTTTAGGCCCGCCCCGAACGCCTCGGCTGAAAGCAACTCAACCGACACCGAATCCTCGCCGTTGAGCTTAAGAATCGCATGCGCAGTAGCTTGAATCGGAACCAAAACAGTTTTAATCGCTTCAATATGGATGCCGTCAGGTTGTACGTTTACCGAAAAATCATGCAGACCTCCGGGCTGGAGCTTTTCCAAAAAGACCGCTATCGACTGGTTCTTGATAATGGCCACAAATTGCATGTCGCCATTGCTGTGTTCGATGTCGTGCGTATCGATAATAAGCGGACCTCCGCTAATCGTTGCCTCATCAATCAACAGCCCAATCGGGGTCATCAACCACGTCAACGTTGTCGACATCTCACCAATTTGAATGACGCTTCCCGAACCCACCCCAAGAATTTACCGTACAATTAACGTAATGTCCTTGTTGCTCGCTACGATGATGATGGCTAAATTCACCGTCCAACAATCACTTCCCGAAATCCCTCGCGAGTTTCGAGGAGCCTGGGTTGCCACCGTTGCGAACATCGATTGGCCCTCAAAACGAGACTTATCGACCGATCAGCAAAAGGCTGAATTGCTTAAGGTCATCAAAAACGCTCACGCACTCCACCTGAACGCACTCATTCTTCAGGTCCGCCCGCACGGCGATGCGCTATACCCATCCAAGCTTGAGCCTTGGAGCGAGTACCTCACTGGTCAACAAGGAAAAGCACCAAACCCTGCCTGGGACCCCCTCGAATTTGCCGTCAATGAATGCCATCAAAGAGGCATCGAATTGCACGCATGGTTCAATCCATACCGAGCCAATCATCCATCCCAAACGGGCCCCTGTTGTGATTCGCATATCTGCTGCACAAACCCGGAATGTGTCAAGTCATACGACAAGTTCGCTTGGATGGATCCCGGCGAACCAACCATTCAACGGCACTCCCGTGACGTCATTCTTGACGTCGTGAAGCGCTACGACATTGACGGAGTCCACCTCGATGACTACTTCTATCCGTACCCAATTTACGACGGCAGCAAGCAAAAAATTGAATTCCCCGATGGACCCAGTTGGACAAAGTACGTCAAGGGTGGGGGAACATTAAGTCGAGGAGATTGGCGACGAAGGAACTGCGACGACTTCATTGAGAACCTTTATACGGGCATTAAGAAGATTAAACGGAATGTGAAATTTGGCATCAGTCCGTTTGGCATCGCTCGTCCTAACGTGCCCGCCGGAATCAAGGCTGGCGTTGATCAGTACAACGACCTCTACGCCGACGCGCAAAAGTGGCTCGAAAATGGGTGGTGCGATTACTATGCGCCGCAGCTCTATTGGGCGATCAATTCCCCCGGTCAACCGTACGAACCGCTCCTCAAGTATTGGATCAAAGAAAACAAAATGAATCGACACGTCTGGGCCGGACTCTACACCAGCCGCCTCGACCCGAAAGAAGGGAACTACAAGACGTCAGAGATCATCGATCAAGTCGCCATTTCTCGGAAGGATCAGCCTAGCGAAGGGAACATTCATTTCAGTTACAAAGCCTTGGCCCTCAATAATCAGAACATTGCTGGTGCATTGGAAAAGGGCCCCTACGCCCACCAAGCCTTTATTCCCGAGTCGCCGTGGCTTGGTGACAAGCAACCTCGTAGCCCCCGAATGATCAAGAAAGACGGCGTCTCGTTTGAAGTCTCTAAAGATGACCAGTTCATGGCGGTCTGCTATGGCACCCTCAAGGATCCAAGCCAAGGGAATGTACCCGGAAACGTCCAATGGGGTCACTGGCAAACCTATCACTCAGGCGACCGAATTAGCTTTGTTTTGGCGGCCAAAGGGCCAATTGCTTCGGTGACGTTTAGCAATACGGGCATCGCGAGCGAACCGACGATTAGCCAACCGACAGCGAATTGAAATCCCCTTTCGGCAACACAATGCTAAAGGTCGTACCCCGGTTTTGGGCGCTATCGACATGAATCGAGCCCCCGTGCGCCTCGACGATGTGCTTCACAATGCTCAGGCCAAGACCCGTGCCGCCTCCGGCTCGACTCCGAGCCTTATCAACCCGGTAAAACCGCTCAAACAGTCGCGGCAAGTGCTCGTCAGGAATTCCGATTCCCGTATCGGTCACATCAAATCGGATGAATTCGCCAAGGTCAGTCAAATGGATATCAACCCCGCCTTCGTTGGTGTACTTCAGTGCGTTCTCGACCAAATTCACGACGACCTGGGTCATCTGCGATGCATTGGCTTCAATATCTAAGTCCTCGGGTCCTTCGTACGTCAACGAAAGATTCTTCTCTTTGGCCTGCGGAGCCAACAGGTTGAGTGTGTAGCGAATAATCCCGCCAAACTCGCATGGGCCCTTTCGCACCGGGCTCGATTCGCTGGTGCTGAGTACTAACAGGTCATGGGTGATGCTCGTCAAGCGGTCAATTTCCGTAATGATCCGGGGAAGGTACTTGGCGCGAAGCTTCTTGTCATCGTCGTCAATCATCGACTCGGCATAAACCCGAATAACCGTCATCGGCGTTCGCAACTCATGGCTGACGTTCGCGACAAAGTCCTTTCTGATGCGCTCCATTCGCCGGAGATCGGTTATTTCTACCAATGACAAGTAAATACGCCTCGGCAAGTCTGTGGTCGTCCAGGCGCGAGCAACGCAAATGCGTTCCTTCGGAAAGCTAAACGTAATTTCCGTTTCAATGACCGAAGCCTCTTGGCTGGCATTTAACGCTAATTGCTCAAGTTCGACCGATAGCGTGACCGCAAGAAGCGATCGACCGAGTGGATTCTCGAATCCAAACAATAACTGGGCAAATCGATTGGCGTAGGCAATTTGCGCCCGGTCATCGCAGACGAAAATTCCAATCTCAAGTCCGTCAGCAAACGCGTCAACCGCTGATTTTTGAGTTCGAGCAATCTCTCCAAGTGTTTCGTTTTGGTCGGTTTTTCTCGCTAAGTCCACTTCAACTGAAATTATTTCTCGCTGCAATACGTTGCAAAGTGCAATGATGCCAATTGCAAGCGGAACTGCGAGCCAGATCCAGGCACCAGAAGCAATGCCAACCGCAAGAACGCCGATTGCCAAAAAAATGCCGATAATCAGCGAGCGCCGGGACGCAATTTCGCTCACAAGGATGAAGACGCATCAAAAGCCGCTTTCGAATCGTCTAACTTTAGGTAATTTGGGATAAAAGTGAAGCGAGTCGAAGCATATATTCAAGTAGGCAAGTTAGATGCCGTCCAGGATGCCCTCTTTAAAGCAGGAATCCAAGGTCTCAGCGTGGTGCCCGTCCGTGGTTATGGTCGGCAAATGGGCAATACTGCTGGAGCCAAGTCAAAGAGCCCAGCACTGCTGCCAAAAATTAAGATCGATGTTGTCGTGGCGGATTCAATGCTCGAAACCGCGGTCCAAGCAATTATCAGTTCCGCGAAAACGGGCGAAATCGGAGACGGAAAAATTTTCATTTCGGAAATCGTCGAAGCAATCCGGGTTCGAACGGGCGAGAAAGGCGATACCGCCCTCGACTAATGTATGGCCAGCCAACGGTGGGATAATTTTTCAATTTGGCGCGGACGCCTGCCCCATTGGCGGGCCGACAACGTCGCTTATTACGTCACCTTTCGCCATAAGCGGGACCTTGATGAATTTGAGCGCAGCAAGCTCCTGGTTAACCTGATGAAGCCAGACGGCAAGGCGTGGGATTTGGTCATTGCTTGCGTGTTACCCGCCCAAACTGAACTCATTTTTCGAGTGACCGAGGGCAACGAGCTAAGCGATATCGTGGAGAAAGCCAAGAAACGCACAGGAAAAGACATCATCAAGAAATCAGGTGAAAAGTGGCCGCCATTTTACGATGAAAGCTACGACCACATCATTCGCGATGATGCTGAGTTTGAAGAGTTCTGGACCAAAATCCTGGAGTCCGCTGTGGAACTTGAATTGGTCGAAGAGCCCGGCGAGTACCCAGACTTGTATGTTGCTGGGGCACCATAGTTGCACTTCGTGCGTTCAAAACCGCGAAACTAAACGTCTACACTACAAGAGCTTATGCAGAACGCCGGAAAAGTTGGAGTATTAGTGGTCGCGTTTTTCGCAATGCTTTACATGGCCTACGCGATGATCGGCAAGAACTTGCTTGCCCCTAAGCCAGTCAACTACTTTGCGAAGTTTCAGGATGCTGGCGGAGTCTCGTCCGGAACCCGTATTCTTATGGCTGGCGTCAATATCGGCACAATTACCGATGTCAAATTGATGTCCTCAAGGGAAGCGAAAATGACTCTCGCCGTTTCCCCCGGAATCCATATTCCCAAAGGTGCGCAAGCGCAACTTCCTGCAAGCCTCACCGGAATCGGCGAAAACGTTGTCCTCATTGTTCCTCCCGCGACGCCCCAAGGCGACCTCGAACCTGGCGGAGAACTGATCGGAATTCGACAAGGTGCCCTCGATAACATCCTTCCGAACGGGAAAGAAGCGGTTCAAGAATTAACGAAAACAATGGCAGCGTTCCGCCATCTACTCGAAGACAAGGGGATGATGAACAACATCAACCAGTTAGTGGTCTCGACCAACAAAACTATGGGCGAATTCGGCAAGACTGCCGGAACCATGAATAACTTGATGGCGAACAACCAAAACACGTTGGTGAAAACCCTCAAAGATGCATCGGCCATGATGGCGAACATGAAGGGGATGACCGACGAACTGCTTGCCATGACCAAAGGCGGCAAGATGCAAAATGACCTGAAACTGACATTAACCAATATTCGGGAAGCATCAGAAAAAGGAAATAAGCTCATTTCAGAACTCTCCAAGGTAATGAGCGATCCGGAAATGTTGGCCGCGATCAAGGGAACCAGCGCCAACATGAAGACGATCACCGACAGTGGTGTCAAGATTGCCGCCACCGGAGAGTCAATTGCTGCAAATGTTGACAAGATGGCCAAAGATGGGCCGGCTATCACAAAGAAACTGGAAGAACTCTTAAGCAACGCAAACTCCTTGGTCTCAAAGTTTTCCGGCATGGCAGAAGACGTAAAAGGTGCGATCAAAACCGTGAACGCCACCCTTAGCGGAAGTCATTCAGGTCCAAAATTTGAAACTCACCTTGATATTCTTCAGGAATCAAAACCAAGTTTCACTCGGTCCGATTTCACCCTTGTCTTCCCTGAATCGAGCGGAGGAAGCATCCATTTCGGCCTTTATGACGCGTTCGAAGGGAACAAGCTAATTGCCCAAGTCGGAAAGAAAATTGACGATCGGTTGCAATTGCGGTACGGGATATTTGCATCTAAGCCGAGTTTTGGGGTAGATTATTCGTTCGGTCCCAAGGCATCGCTTCGGGCGGATGTGTTCAGTTTGAACAATCCAACCTTCGATGTCAGACTCCGATATAGTATCGGTAAAGATCTTTCCGGCTGGTTTGGCATGGATCGTATTTTTAGGGATAACGCGCTGACAGTAGGAATTGGAATCAAGCACTAGTGTCAGCGATACCACTGGAGAAGATTTAATAGATGAAGGTAATCCTGAATCAAACTGTACCAAAAGTCGGCAAAGCCGGAACTGTTGTTGTCGTAGCCGATGGCTTTGCCCGGAATTACCTTTTCCCGCGAAAGTTGGCGATTGTTGCTGATCGAAACCAAGTTGCTGCATTGGATAAGCGAAACGCCCGAATGGCTGAAAAGCTCGGCGCGGTCAAATCCGATGCAGAAACCCTCAAGGCAAAGCTCGATGGCCAAGTTGTCAAGATGGAAACCAAAGTCGGTGCTGATGGCGTTCGACTCAACGGTGCCATTACATCGCAAAACATCGCTGATGCGATCAAGGCGCAATTGGGCGTTACATTGGAGAAGCGACAAGTCGCTCTTCACGACCCAATCAAGCGACTCGGAACATTCTCAGTCGAGCTCGATCTTCACGCTCACGTTGACGCGCACATCTCTGTCGAAGTCTTCGACCCAGCACTGATCCCAGTTGTTGAAGAAGACGAAGAAGAAGCCGTTACCGCCTAGTTTTTAAGCAAGGAATTAAAGACCTCAGAACCTCGGTTCTGGGGTCTTTTTTTGTTCTTTATCCGACTATAATAATAGTAGACATGAAGCGCACGGATCTGCTCGATACGGATATCGAAATGCACAAGAAGCAAGTCCTATTGGTGCGCGAGAAGGGGCCAGTCTGGTGCGTTCAAAAAGCCATTCAAATGAGCGACGAGTCCCGTGAGGCTTTCCCTGAACAAACGAAGAGCGCAATAAGGAAGTTAACGAGGAAGCCGTGACGTCTATTCGCGCTATCGTTGAAAACCTCATCCCAGTCTTCGAAGAGCTTGAAATACCGTATATGGTTGGAGGTTCATTTGCCAGCAGCGCATGGGGCTTCCCGCGACAAACCCATGACATCGACATCGCGGTTTACCTTTCGACAATCGGTGCCCAAAGTCTATTTGAACTGGTAAAGGACGATTTTATGGTCAGCGAGTCGGACATGAAAGACGCGGTTAAATCAACCGACACTTTTAGGGCATTTCAGATGATCCACTTTGAAGAGACTTTCAAAGTGGACGTCTTTGTTCTCCATCAAAATGAATATTCGGAAGTATCCATGACTCGAAGTGTTCCGTATGAGCTATTTCCTGGGCTAAGCGTTCAATTCGCTTCTCCCGAAGACACAGTGATCACGAAATTGCGCTGGTTCTTGCTGGGAAATAAAGTAAGCGACAAGCAATGGAATGACATTCTGTTGGTCTTAGAGAAGTGTCATGGCCAACTGGACGAGGGGTATATGTCCCGCTGGGCCACCCATTTTGAGGTGCTCGACCTTTTGCGAGATGCTCAATCACAAGCCAAAGTCTGAATGCTTTCTTAATCCCCTTACTGAAAGCCGAAAGCCTGACAAATAATTAAGGGATCCGGTCAAAGCTGCCTTGCGGCCACTCCAACAGGATCCCAAAATTGTGCCTTCTCACTATTTCGCCGAAGCTCCACACCAAAAAGACTTTTGTCCTTTCCGGTGTCTAGCCGAAGCTAAACACCATGAAGACTTTTTTGCTTTGGTCGCACTCCGCCGAAGCTCGGTGCAATTCTTAGCTGTCCTTTCCGGGCCTGGCCGAAACCAAGCACCTTCAAGACGTTTGCTTCTGCGATCGGCTTGCGCTCCTCGCTTTCTGCGGTTTGTCTTCGTTTTGTGATTTGCTTGCGCTCTTCACTGAAGACAATATTAGTATCACACATCTGAAATTGAAATGCAACAAAAGATTCGCGAAGTTATCCACAATTAGTGTGGATAACTAAAGGGCTAATGTTAAGGGCTAAGTGCACGAAAATAAGTATCCGCACATGAAAATGGGATCCAATCAAAGTTGCCTTGCGACGACTCCAACGGGATCCCAAATTCTTTGTCTTTCAAGGTTTCTTGCCGGAGCGCGATTCCTGTCAGACTTGCCCTTTCAGGTGTCTAGCCGAAGCTAAACACCGTCAAGACATTTGCTCGAGTGCTGGGCCGGAGCTCGGCTCTCAGAGCGTTTGTCTTCGTTTTGTGATTTGCTTGCGCTCTTCACTGAAGACAATATTAGTATCACACACTTAAATCGCAAATGCAACAAAAGATTCGTGAAGTTTTCCACATTTGGTGTGGATAACTGTTTAGGGAAGTTGACAGTCGGTAGTTGGCAGTTAATTGCTTCAAGTCAAGGTCCAAAAAACATCAACTAAGTCATTTCTACCAACTAGTAGCTGCAAACGGGCAACTGGCTTCAGTCCTTGTTTGTATTTCGCATGTCCGGACTTGTTGGGACCGAAGCTGAATATGTTGTATGATTCAATCAGTGGTTGCGACCAGCCTGCTTGTTCTCGGCATGATGCAGGACTCTTACGAACGGAGGGTCGAAAAGATCGTGACTAAGCTCGACCCGTTGCCATTCGAGTCGTTCAGCAAGAATCAGGCAGACCTTGACCGTTTCAAGAAAGCGTTTCCAGCCTTTTCCCCCGAATCCCCATATAGCGATGGCCATTCATCAGTTTATCAACTGGTCGCTCACCCTCGTCATACGGCGGCGTACCAAAACCTGAGCGGATTCGTTGAATGGAGGAAAGCACCACCAAAAGCGACTGTGGTGGTGAACGAAGCCAAATTTGCCGCCGCCAAAGTGGACGCAGACGGCAGCACTTACCTCAACCGACTAATGTTGTCGCACCTCTTCCTAACAGAGCAGGACGCCTTGTTGGTTTTCCAGGAACTGGCAACCAGAAAGCAACTCGATCTCAAGCCCAATAAGTTCGGACAAACCCCGCTCATGCTCGCAGCTGAAGCCGGATGGCAACAAATCACCGATCAACTTCTCAGACTTCGTGCCTCTCGAACAGCCAAAGATATCGAGGGCCATGACGTTATCGACTATCTGAAATTTGCACGACCCGAAGTAAAGATCGGGGAAGTCGCCCAGCGAGAAGTCTTTACGGTTGAGCTGGTTGCCGATGTTCTCTATAAGGGGAGCAATGCCACCGACAAGAAGCGAATCTTCAAGGTCATGAACGACTGGCTATCAAACCCATACAGGTTCACGTGCGGAAACTATCCAGAGGGAATGTTCAACTTGAAGTGGCCAACGCCGCGAGGCAAGAAAAAGAAAGAAACACCAGCCCAATATATTATCGATAAGCCCAACCGGCCGTTCGACCTCCGAAATCCACCACCCAAGTAGCAAAAAGGGAAATTGATTGCCCGTCAAGGCCAACTTCCTCCTTATCTTTCTGCCGACTGGCAATTGCGAACTCTCAACCGATCAAAGCTACTCTAACTTTCCACTTTCAGCGAGACAAGTCTCGCAGGACAAAGCGCCGATAAATCGACGCACTCCACACCAGACTTTTCCCGCTAGCAGCTAAAAGCTGAAAGCTAGAAGCTCCTTAGTCTTTATACGGATCGCGGATATCCTTGCCCGCCATCGCGACTCCCAAAGGAGTCAGCGTGTGCAGAACCCGAACGGTCTCAGAGTGATGCTCCAGCACCCGGTGCAGCCGCTTGTAGCATTGCGGAGCCTCGTCGACGTCTGCGCCGCGAAGCGACACGTTCATCCGTTTGATCCAACGGCTCATATCTTCTTTCGAGATTGCGCCGTCCTTACCGTTTTTACCCTTCGCTTGCGAGCGCGACATGACTCGTCCTGCGCCGTGTACCGTAGAATACAAAGCCGAGCGAGACAGTTCAGATTCGACGCCTTCGAGGATGACGCTATTATCACCCATCGAGCCGCCGACGAACCCACGCTGACCCGGGAACGCCGGAGTAGCGCCTTTTCGCACCACCCAATATTCCTGCCCATCGTGAGTCTCCTTCCAGGCAAAGTTGTGATGGTTATGAACTTCGTCCACAATCGTGCCTCTCAAGATTTTTGCGACCCTTGCGCACACCCAGTCACGTCCCGCATAGGCATACTCGCCCGCAATGCGCATCGCTTCCAGGTAGTCCTCGCCATCAGCTTTTTCGGTCGAGAGCCAGGTGATGCCTTCGGCAATCTGATTCTGTCCCTTCGCAAGGTCCATAAAATGCTCGGCAATGCCGTAACCAAGTCCGCGTGAACCAAAGTGCACGCCAACCCAGATCCGACCTTGTTCGTCCGAGAAGATATCGACGTAGTGGTTTCCACTTCCGACGGTTCCCAGTTGCGCCCGTGCCTTGTCCTTGCGAGACTTCAACACGGGCATCTTCCAGGCTTCATCGTCGAAGAGCGGATGGTCCACTTCTTCATTGTTTGCGCGTCCTATGCCAAACGAGATCTTCTTCACGATCTCGTCCATGTACGGATTGATCTTGGATTTGACCTTAATTGCGTCTACATCCAGCCGAACGGCTTTATTGCCACAGGCAATGTCGTAGCCGATACCACTGGGTGAGATTCGATGTCTATAGGCAACCACGCCCCCGATAGGGACGCCATAGCCGACGTGATGGTCTGCCATCAGCGCCAATCGCTCCGCACCCGTGGCTCGAGCGTTGTCGAGTTGTTTCAGGGCCTCCGGAAAAACCGGATCCCCCCAACACGGAATGTTATCAATGAGCTTCATGGACAAGGATACGTAGACGTGCGGAAGCAGAGAAAGGTTCACTTGGAGCGTGGGAAGCGGAAACCAAGGGCGAGTAAGAAGCGACTGAAAGCCTTTGACAAACTGAATCAACGTGTGCGAGACTCTCTTAATATGGCAAAATCGCCCTTAACTAATTACGAAGCCGAGTATCGCCACGAGCCTTTGATAGATTGGCACCATTATTCAGAAGATATAGGTGAGTGGGCGATTTCTGATACATGTCTGGACTACGGGTTCAAGCTTGGGTCTTCATATAAGAATTTCACGCAACCTCAAACTGAATCCATAATCGCAGTAGCTATTTCAAAAATTTGGAGAGCAAAACGCCTTAAGCAGAAAAAGCCTTTGATCGTTACCGCAGAAGCTCTCGGTGGGAATGATGCCAAGTCTCGCGGAGAGATAGAACCCTACTGGCAATTGTTTACTCCTGAAGCGCTTTTTCAAGAGAATGAACAACTATCCCTTCAAAAGAAGGCCATGGAGACTCTGACAAATTTTGTATTGTGTGAGACGAGAATTGGCGATGGAGTTCAACTTGGTATTAAGTTGAAACCATACCCTGGAGGGTATGCGCAGGCCAAAATCGAAGGTACTGAGAGTTCACTCGGGCTAATTTATGGCTGTACCGCCAACGAAGCTTTGCTCATCCTGCAGTATTTGGTTCAGGAAAGATTTTTGACCGTGGGAGAAGATAGTGGTGCCGTTTATAGCCACTTTTATCTTACACCGAATGGATATCTTAAAGAGTCAGAAATCAGAGCCGGACATTCATTTGCCCGAAGCCACATATTTATGGTATGTAGATTCGTTGACGATTTTGAATCAGTGTTTACTGATTGCATACGGCCGTTAGGAGAATTGGAGGACGTCCGTTGCGCGATCGTAAGAGTGAAAGACGTTCACAGCATCGAAAAGATTGATGACCAAATTTTAAGGATGATTGATGAGGCATCTGTTGTTCTTGTCGACCTCACAGATCACAGTTTCAATGTAGCTTTTGAGGCTGGCTATGCTCTTTCAAAGGGAAAGCCAATAGTCTGGTCGATGAAGAAGCCGGAAGGACGACTGGATTTACCTTTCGATATCCAAAGCCACAACATCATCCTGTGGGAAGAGGACAAACTCGACGAATTCAAGACTACATTGCATTTTCGTTTGCTCGCGGCTTTTGACTCGTTGGTGTCAAAATAGCCAACGTCTTGTAGACTAACTGTTGCGAACTCGGTCATGCAACCTGCCGCGAACGGCGTCGCAGAGCCGATCAATTAACCAAAAACGACCCGGAGGGTCCAAGACGGTAGCCAGGGTGTCGAAGCGAGCTTGCGAGCGCAGACCCCTGGATAGATCAACAAAAACCCCGACCCCGGAGGGTGTCGCAGATCCGTTCGTGATAACATTCCATATAAATGCCATCTACCTACTACAGCCTTCACAACCATTACGTTTTCAGCACCAAGAACCGTGATCCATCTCTGCATGAAAATCTCATCCATCAAACCCACGAATATCTCGGAGGGATCATCCGTGGGCTCGGTGCCAAACCCGTTATGATCGGCGGCGTTTCCGACCACGTGCATTTCCTAATCGGTCAAAAGACCACTCATTGCCCGGCCGATCTGGTTAGAGAAATTAAGAAATCATCAACGGATTGGTTACGAATCGAACAACCAGACTTTTCTTGGCAGGAGGGCTACGGAGTGTTTTCTGTAAGCCCGGAACGCCTTGACGCTGTTACCAAGTACATCGTGAAACAACCGGAACATCATACGAAGAAAACGTATCGCGAAGAGTGGATAGAGCTTTTGAAATATGCCCGGATCGAATTCGAAGAGAGCCAATTTGATTAGTTCTGCGACCCGCTGGGTCGGAAGAAAATATGACCTGTCCAGGGGTCTACGCTCCTTCGTCGCTTCGACACCCTGGCTACCATCTTGGACCCTCCGGGTCGCCTAATCAGAAATTGCAAACTGAGTCCGCGCTGGCTGAATCGAACTTTCGTTGACGTCAAAATTCATCTTCAGCTTCGCCATAACCCGGAAAGCCAACCAGTAAATCACCAACCCATACCCAATCGCAATCCAATCGGCGCACTCGACTGGCCGCCCAAGGCTATCGACGTGGAAATTACCAAACTGGTCCTGTAGCATTCCCAGCGGAGCAAACGCCACCCGCTCAAACCAAAAATACTGACTAACATCGACACCGTATTCGCATCCATGGGGAGTCGAAATATTTGCAATCGGAATCCGACTCAGCACCGCAACCACAGCAAAGAGCAGCGGATACCCAATCAGCCAGGCTCGCGGCGAACCAATCTTCATCTTAGCAACCAGCCCGGCCAACAAGTAGGGGACTGCCATCATGAGGCAAAACAGAAGAAAGCTCAGCATCCAATTCAATTGTCGGATGTTTGGTATTCGAGCACTATATCTCGGGTCAGGATTTGGCTAACTCAGGTTTCTAGCGTAATATTGCAATATGCCCATGTTGGTCGCGATGACTTTGCTGCTATTGGCTCATCCGAAAGCTGCTGAAAATCAAGATATCCAAAAGTCATTAAGACTTTGGAAGGAATTCGGTCGACCAAATGCCGTTGACCAGAATTTTTGGAACGGTAATCCTTCATACCGAACGGAGCATTTTGAGGAGAGTCGAGAGCTCTCTGTCGCCTTGGGGCAAGCCGAGAAAGGCGACCTTAAGCCGATTGAGAAAGTTGTAATAAGTCTGGCCAAAAAGGTGCATACCTGGGACATGCTTGATGAAGAATGGCTCGGATCAGCTAAGAAATTCAACTTAGAAGGCAGGACCGCAATGCTGATCTATAAGCACCTAGTCAATGACTATCTTGATTTCAAACCTGTTCAACCTGTTTTGGATTCGCTCAAGAAGTTGCAAAAAAAGAACCTAATAGGAAAGCGGTGGAAATTCGCCCGAAGCATTGACGATTTTGTTATTGAACTGACTGAGACTGCCAAACCTACCGACCACCCACCAGGGAGCATTGAGGCGGCGGTCGATAATCTCACCCAGATCAATGATCCTGATTTCTTTCTTTGGCGTCAAAATGGCCGGAAAACGGAGCCTCAGCAATATGCTCCGATCCGCGCAAAGGGCCTCGATGCCATCCCTGCACTAGCAAACGCGCTCGGCACAAGAAGACTTACGAGAAGTTTTGAACCATTCGTCATGAATCGCCGTTCTCAAATATCGCCCGTAAGCGATTTCGTGCGAGATTTGATTAAAATAATTGCCGACGATGAACTTGCTTCAGGTTCCATCGACAAGAAGTTTGTCTTAGATTGGTACGATGCGAAACAAAAAGGCAAGATCAAGGATTGGATCGTTTCACGGCTTTTTGTGGAACCAAAGAATTATCACCCATACGCAAGTCCCTGGGCATTTGAGTCCTTAGCCAAGAAGTATCCGTACCTGCTGAAGTGGGCTTACGGTGAAATGATTCGCCGACAGATAGAACCTTCTGCCGCCATGCGCGGTTTGGAAGAATCCGCGTTATCTAAGGACGAAAAACTCGAAATTCTTGATCGGTTCTTGGCCCTTGATTATGATCATGTCGGGTATGCGCTCAGCATAGCCCACGACATGGATATGGCGAGATTTGACAAAACGATTCTTCGCTATATTTCAGAACTTCCTTCGAGCTTCGATGGGAAGCCAACTTGGGTGGCGTGCTGTGCACTGGGGACGGACAACCAGCAAGTCTGGGACCTGGTGAAATCAAAAATCGATCAGGCCGACCCATTGATGAAAATGCAGTTGTTGACATGTTTTAGAAACGGAGACAACTATCATGATGTTCGAGCATCTCGAGCCATTCAGATGCTGACTCTGTACTTCGACAACAAAGAGGTTGTCCTCCCGAAGACCAAGATCGTCAAGACGAACCTGGAGGTTGACCTTGAACCAGGATTGACGGTCGGTCAGGTCGCTGTGGAGGTAGCTTCTTCGAAGGGGATGAGCCTTTCCAAGCCCGATATACCTCGGAAGGATAAGGCTGGATGGCAGAAGATCAGAGAGCAAATCGAGTCACAGTACCGAAAAAGGTAGCTTCAATTTCAACCAATTAGGTCGGAGATTGCCCAGCTTTTCCGGATGCCCAACGGATCGAATAGATGTGTGTCCAGATATCCAGGTTTTGCGACTTTACGAAATCCCAAGAAAGTGCTTCTCCAACACCTCCTGAGGACCGAAGGTTCGATAAGAGTTAAGCCCAGGTTGGAAGGATTTGCTACTGGACGAAGTCCAAGCAAATCGTGAAGGCCTGGGTAAGGATCGAAACCTGCCCTTTCCACGGACGCTTGGTCAGGGTCTGCAAAATTCGCTCCTAGTGCCAAACTCCTCGCCCCTGACAAAGTGAGCGTCCCCCTTCCCGTTCGTTCTCCAAAACTTGAACAATAAATATGCGGATTGAATCGAGTACCTCGCCATTGTCGTGTCATCGACATCCCGAGAGCCTCAACGAATCGGGACGCAAACGAACCTTTCCTGCTCTGCTCCCCGTCTCTTCCTCAAGAGCAATGGAAGACAACCCACCCCAACCCGACGTACCCGCCACTCCGACAATTGCCCCCAAACCCAAAGGTTCCGCCAACACTTGGCTTCTCTCCGCAATTCTGGCCGTTATGGTTTGGAACAGCGTCGGCCATACACCCCAAATCATGTCCGCCAAGTGGGAATACACTATCAAATCCGTCCCCGACGGTAGCTTCGATGAGGAGATGAACAAAATGGGGCTAGATGGCTGGGATGTCGTCTTTGCTCGCCGTGCCAGCAGTGGCTCCTCCAGTAGCTCGACCTTTTCCTACGAAATGATCTTCAAACGCCAAAAGTAGGCTGGCAGGCTCCTTCGTTGCTCAACTACTTTTGCGGCGGCGGATCCGCCTTGCGAAAGTTACTATCGTCCATAATCTGCTGGTGAGCGCTAATCTTGGCGATCATGGCCGATGAAAGTTCATCGTACCGATAAAGTCGCTCCCCGTTATGAATAGGAATGGGCTCCATAAAGTCTCCAACGTAGTAATGGCTGGCCGAGAGGTGCACTTTTAGCGAGTAGCGCTTCTGCGTGCGGAATTCGAACAGACTCGATTGGGGAATGAAGTATCCCACTCCGCACATACTCGGCAATTTTTTGTATTTTTCTTTGCGTTCGGAGATGTTGATACCGTTACGGTCATTCTCTTCGTCGTTTGGCTTGCGGGGCATGGAATGAGGTATGAGGACGTCGTCATAGACGATTTCGCCACCCAGTCCACCACCGCCGAGGAGCCCATTGGATAGCTCAAAGGTAGGATCATTTTTTGCCAGTGCATTAGGCGGTTCGCCACCAATATATCCGCTATCGAATTCGCCGTAAACAATTCGTGAGATCAACTGAAGCTGGGTTTCCGATAGTTCTCGGTAAGGAATCGTTTCCCCATGTTGAATTCTCGCCCATTGTTCTGGTGTGAGCGACAAAAAGAGATGATTGAAGCTGCTCCGATAAGGTGTTTGAAACCATTCGTGATGTTGGAACATCTCTTTGATGAATTCGCAGAGGTCGGACTCAGATGGATAGCCAAACTCGCCACATTCAAGCGGAAGGTAAGTGCTCATGTCAACCTTGCCCGAACTCCGATACTCCTTCGAAAATGCCTCCATGGATTGTCGATCGAGCCTGCGCTGCCAGTGCTCTCTTCGACTTGCGGGGTAAATGTCGACCCATTGATCAGATTCTTGGTGCCTAGTCTCCAATTGTGGGTCTTCAGCCAGAAACTTGTCGGTAGAAAACTCCTTTTGGTAGGAAGCTAACGAACCGTCAGGCAAACAGGCGACAATTGATTTGCCTTTGGATTTTGCGATAGCGTCAAGCAATTCTTGGTTGCCGATTCGGAGCGCATCATGATTAATTGGGTCGTTAAAGTAAGGCTCCATTGCCTTGATAGAGTCAGGAGTCGGTTTGGACTCGGAGTATTCCTCCGTCTGGTTATAGTAACTCCAAAGTGCAACAACTTCGTGGGATGGCTCCACATTTATATTCATTTTCTTCTTTTGCTCGAAGAAAGTATCGCTCGTGGAGTTCATGTAACTAACCGAACTGGCGAGAAGGTTACCGCTCTGCCCATAAAGGCTTAGGTTGCAAACAAGGGATTGACCAAAGCTGCGCTCAAAGGTTACGACCGCGTTGGTTGGACCTTCTGTCAAGGGCTGAAGGCGCTCCCAAGGACTCTGGCGGGCAATCGCATCGTTTCTTTGTTCCCGGTCTTTAGCCGTTTCGTCTGGTTTCGGTTTGAGCCAGTCGCTATAATCATCACTTTCTTCACCATCCTTGGTTTTACGTTTCGGGGCGGGATGTTTTGCAAGTTGTTGAATCCACGAGTTGTATTCGTTGCGAATCTTTGCCATTGCCTCAATTCCTCCGGTTGGAAGCGGCAACTGGCTGGAATTGGCATTGACCGAATACGTTAGTGGTCCCGACTGGTCTATCGTCAATATTTTTGCAAGATTTATCTTGGCGACCGCTCGGGCGATGGCTCGCGCCATAGGATTACAGTGTTCGAAATATTCTCTCCGTTTTTCAACAGAAGCATTTTCTGGAGGTCGATTTTCGTCCTCGTCGCCGTCATGCGCAGTTATGACCCGATATTCAGTCATCAACTTGTTCAAGCTTGCTGGATCATAAGGCTGATTGAGCCCAGCCATGATTACACTTCGCCATTTCTCAAGCTTAGCCAGCGTCTCAGTTTGCTGACTTTTTTCTTCAGACTCGATCTTAGCGTAATTCCGACTCAATATGTAGGTGCCGTCTGTACTGAGCTTCCATTGGCCCTCCACGGCAATTGCCAGATGGTCGAGAACCTCTTGGACGGGACGACCTTGAACATGCAAATAAATCGTATCTTTAAGCGCTGGGCCAACGACTTTCATCGGAACATGGGAAACGCGACCTAATTCGTCAACCGCATGTTGAATTGATCCAACTTCTACGTCTAACGATATGGTGTCGCTGAGCTTTCCATCTTGGCGTGAAGGTGAGCTCAAGAGAATCAGCCCAGATATGCCGAGTAGAAATGTTTTCATCGCTTGTATGAATTATAACAACGAATTGCCGAAAGCAGGTGAAAGCAATGACGACCAACCTGCAGTCCAGCTTGGTGTTTCCTCGTCACAGCCGCGGCGAGCCACAAGCGTGGGCGGGGCATCTTTCCAAGTCTGAATGAGAGGGGTGGCCTGTTTCAGCGACAACCTGCGCAGCTGCGAGCTTAAGCAGGAAAGAGCGATCGTATGCCAATCGCAATAGATTGATGAGGTGCTTGGGTCTACCTCTTCAAAGCCTCGGGCCATACTCCAGAATCTTCTACTTCAGTGCCAAAACCTTCGCGACCTCGGGATTCACCTTTTTTCTCCGTGCCTTGCGCCACGTTCCGTTCACCTTGTGATATCCCGATTTCGCTAACTGAGTATCGAGCGTATCTCTAATAAAATCATCCAATGCCTTAACCATCGCATCGATCGCCCGGTCGCGTTCCATCCACTTTCGAACGACCTCCCGATCTCGCCGATCCTCCTCGCGCTGCGCCGCCATCGCCTCGGCGTCGGCCCGAGCTATAACCTCCGCCTCCGGCCCGCGGCCGATATACCGCGACACGATTTCCCCATCCACCCGCTTGCGCTCATAGTAATAGCGCTGATTCCCAACCCTTTGCCATCCCATCGTAAATAGTCTAATAATAGTATACATTTGTCTGGTATAATATTAATAGGCATGGGCCAAACTTCTTTGAAAATCAAATACGAAAATTCCTGAAATAACCCTGGAAACCTTAGTGCACACTTTTTCGCGTACCCCACTTCTTTCCCATCTCCTCCTTCGCCAAGGTGATTCGGCGGGCTCGGTAGCGGACGGATAAGCATGTATCGCCAGGACCCACCAAGAAGGGCAGAAAGCATCACTCTCAGTATATTATTTGTCCGCGGATGATGACGGGGAGAAGCGGATTCGAAGCATTCGAACGCCGCAAAACAGGACAAATACAGCAACAAAGTCAAAGGCAAGGGCGATGTTATCCGATGCGATCGATTCGGCTCCTTTACTAACGATCAGTTCCGCAAGTCGAGTCACAGCATTGAACACAATCAAATCAAAACATTTGAGAGTGCGATAGATGGAGTTAAAGGTGCTTTCTTCGGAATGTCCTAAACCTTGACGAATGACAATACTGAAATACAGAGCCGATATTTTGAGCCCAACGTCTGTCAGCGCCAAGAACAGGGAACCCTTCCAACTGGTTCGTTGCCACCAAGCCCACACATTGCGAGCAAAACGAGCGCCAACGGTAGAATGCCAGCGAGGCATGCCGTTCCTATTAAGATTGCATTCCTAACTGACTCCATGTTTTGCTTCCCGATCCCCTAGCCCATATTCGAGACCGGATGGGCTTTCCATTCGAAGTGGCCGAGTAACTTGCGCATCATCGCATCGTTCGACGACGATTCGTTGTGAAGGTGGGGGAAGGGAATTGAAGGCTCCACTGTCTCAAAATCGTGGTCCCGTAAATATTTTTCGACCTGATCAAGCGAGCCATAGGCATACAACCAATCGTGTTCGTCGCAGATCAGGGTTCCTCCGCTTGCCGAGTGAATCCATAAGTGATGGCGTGCATCACCTTCCAGGAAGGCGCGATACTCGCTAATAAACTCTTGGACGCCTTGTGCCGCGAGGCCCTCGACCTCATATTTCATGGGTTGGAAGCCCTCGGGCGGCGTGACGAGAAGGTAAGCGAGGCGGTATGGCTCGGTGTAATAGCCAAGCAACTGAGCAATCAGGTCCATGGAACTACCGGAGGTGGCGAATAGGATTCGATTGACACCCGAAATCGACTGCTTGACGAAGCAGTCTTTATAAGTCATGGGCACCCAACCTTTGTCGGGATCCCACGCTCCCAGTTTCGACGTGAAATTCTCGGGCAGCACGGTTAAAGTTTAGGATACTTCAGTGGCGGGGATGTTGTTTGACAATGACTTTCGCATAACGAGGATCGCGCCGTTGGTTTGGCCGCCAAGCTCAATTGGCATAATTTTGTCGAGTTCCCAACCCTGTTGCGCGTCACGGTTGAGCTGCATTTCAACCTGAATAAGTGTCTCGTGAATTGACCCAAACGCAGGGCGCTGGATGAACTTGATGTTGTATGTGAACACCTGTTTAGAATACATGGAGGTGGAGCGAATGAACACAAAACCACTCATCGGCTCCCGATTCAGGAGTCAAAGCGCGCCTCCAAAAGCCAGCCTAAGCGTGCTTTAGGACCAAGAAAACTCCAAGAAGGTCGTTAGAAACATGGTTAAAGGTCGGCATCATTTTGTCGAGCTCCATCCCATTCGATGCGTTCTCATTCAGGATATTTTCAACCCTCTGCATGAGTTCGTCGGCGTGTTCCAATCCCCGGTCTTTCTTGATCCACAGTATTTTGTATGTGGCCATTCTACAGGGTACATCTTTGCCACAAATAATAATTCCCCAGAGCCAATACCATAGGACTTTCGGCAACGAGTCAAGTTCGAATTTGATTCGATCATACAACCCACCGTCCTTCAGTTTTGAAAAATCGGAAAATGCGGTCCTACTAACATCGAGCATTCCCGAACCTTGATCCTAATTGTTGTTCTGAAGGCATACTATCCGGAATTTTATTTTCGTGAACAAAACCCATAGCGATGGGTCCCAAAGACAACTCGTCAAGGGTATAATTTTGCCTGGCGTAATACCACCGATTTTTCTGTGGATCGCCAATTTGTCGACCTGACAAGGAAACATACACCGAATGCCTGGCACCGGAAAAACTATTCAGATTTTGGGTCCTGTAGTGGACTGTCGTTTTGCGTCCGATGAACTCCCCGCGATTTATAACGCGATCGAGATCAGAGACCCCGCCCGAAACATTAACATCACCTGCGAAGTTGCGCAGCACCTTGGTGATGGAATTGTTCGAACCGTTGCCCTTGCTAGCACCGACGGATTAACCCGCGGCGCCGACGCGGTGGATACTGGTGCTCCAATTATGGTTCCAGTTGGCAACGACACCCTCGGACGTGTTTTTAACCTTCTCGGCAAAGCGATCGATAACGGACCAGAAGCCGATAAGGCTCCTCGGCTCCCGATTCACCGCAAGCCGCCAACATTTGAAGAGCAATCAACCAAGGTTGAATTGCTTCCTACCGGCCTCAAAGTTGTCGACCTTCTCATCCCATTTAACAAGGGTGGAAAGATCGGTCTCTTCGGTGGTGCCGGTCTCGGTAAGACGGTTACGATCCAAGAGCTCATCCGAAACATTGCGGTTGAAGCTTCGGGCGTTTCGATGTTTGCTGGCGTAGGCGAGCGAACTCGTGAAGGAAACGATCTTTGGCTCGAAATGAAGGAAGCCAAGTTTAAGGATAAGGACGGCACCGAGCGATCGGTTCTCGACAAGACCGCAATGGTCTTCGGGCAGATGAACGAGCCACCAGGAGCCCGTCTTCGAGTTGCCTTGACTGCGCTTACGATGGCTGAGTACTTCCGCGATGAAATCGGTAGTGACGTTCTCATCTTCGTTGACAATATTTTCCGATTCGTTCAAGCAGGTTCCGAGGTTTCGGCGCTTCTCGGACGAATGCCATCCGCGGTAGGCTACCAGCCTACGCTGGCTACCGAAATGGGACTTCTCCAAGAGCGAATCACCTCGACGACCAAAGGATCAGTCACGTCGGTACAGGCCGTTTACGTTCCTGCAGACGACCCTTCTGACCCTGCACCAGCTACGACGTTCTCTCACCTTGATGCGTACGTATACCTCGAGCGATCAATCGCATCAAAGGGCTTGTTCCCAGCGGTTGACCCACTCGGTTCAAGTTCGAAGAACCTTGACCCACGAGTAGTTGGACAAGACCACTATACAGTGGCGGTTCAAGTTCAGCAGTCGCTACAGCGATATAAAGAACTTCAAGACATCATCGCAATCCTTGGTATCGACGAACTATCAGACGACGATAAGCAGTTGGTAGGCCGAGCTAGAAAGATTGAGCGATTCCTTTCCCAACCGTTCTTTGTTGCTGAGCAGTTCACGGGTAACACTGGTCGATACGTAAGCATCGACGAAACGGTCTCCTCGTTCAAGGAAATCGTCAACGGAAACCTTGACCACTACCCAGAGCAGGCATTCCTTTATTGTGGAGGTCTCGACGACGTTCACGAAAAGGCTAAGAAGCTCATGGCGGCTGGCTAAGAAAAATGGCTGCTGAGTTTGCTCTGTCCGTAGTTGCACCAGATCGTGAAGTCGTTTCGACTTCAGCGGTTAGCATCGTTGCCCCAGGGGTCGATGGTTACTTTGGCGTCCTTGCCGGACACGTTGCAATTGTCTCTGCACTCAAGCCGGGTGTTTTGGAATATATCGATGGAGCAAATCAGCGCCACTACGTCTATGTCGGTGGCGGATTTGTTCAAGTTGGTGACGGTAACGTAACGGTGCTAGCCGATGAAGCTCGTAACGCAGCCGAACTTGATGTATCCGAAGCTGAAAAGTCCATCGAAGAAGCGCGCCGAGCCCTCCGTGGCGAAGAATCTGGCATGACTCAGACTGAAGCATTGGTTGAAATCGACCGAGCGACCGCGAGAGCCAAAGCGGCTCGAATGAAGTAAGACAATTACAAAGACTGAGAAGGGATGCACCGTAGGGTGGATCCCCTTTTTTGTTTTAGCGGTTGAGTCCCTTTGATGCACGAATAACTTTGTCGGCCACAGCGAGTTCAACCCAATATTCTCACATTCGAAAACACCTCGTCCAAGGCAACTTGACAATCAATTCCTGAATAGTTGATAGTAGAGGGTACGGGCAAAGATTGGTGCGAAAAAACTTAGTTTTATGGGGAATGGTGATTGTGGGAGCATTCCCACTGACCGGATGTTCGCTTATGGGAAGCGACGGAAACAAACCGCCTGTCGTTCCCGTGGTATCGAGAACAGAGCGTCGAATCCAAATTCTCAACGAGGGTGATAACTACTTCTTTGTCGGCGACTACAATCAAGCTAACCGAGTTTATAGTCGAGGAGCGGCCGACCAAGAGCAAGTAGTGAGCCAACTCGCCAAGCGAAAGCTTGCTACGGTTTACGAGGTTAAAGGAGATGAAAAGGAATCCCTGAAACTCCTTCAAGAAGTTACAGCTGAAAAGGGAAGTAAATTCGCATCTGACCCGTTAACCACCCTTAAGCGGCTCTATTTTGCAGACCGGGTCGGCGACAAAGCTGAATTTGAAAAAGCAACCACCGTAGGCGAACAAATTCAAGCCAAAATCTACTCGGTTCTCAAAGATGAGCTTATCGCCCCTGGCTCAAAACGTAACATGTTCTATGCCCTTGCCAACGAGGCGGCACCCGCCAAAGATTGGACGCTTTACAACTGGGCCATCGACCACGCCAACAAAATTACTCCACTAACCGACCAGCAATGGTTCCATGTGGCCACGACCGTCGAAGTTTCGGATCCAAAGCGATCGGCAGAAATCAGCAAACGCCTTGAACCAAAGTTTACTGGTGAGGACAAAAAGCGGGTCATGGACCTCGAACAGCGAGCGAAAGAGCGAGTTGACGTTATCGATGTTCAATCGCGAGGTAGCAAGAGGCCGGCCACGAATCTAGTCGGCAATATCGAAAAATACGAATCTACGGGGTACTGGACCACCGGACTGCGACCTCAAGCCGCGAATCGACCGATGCGTCTTCGCCAAAGCCGATAATTAACGCTTTCGTCGTCGAAGCAAGATCACTGCCCCAAGTCCGAGCGCCACGATCGACGCGGGCTCTGGCACAATGGTGAAAGTAAACGTGTCTAATGTGTTGGCTGCGTGAGTTCCGCCATAAACAATCCCGCCATTCATATTCACGACAAGGGCTCCAGCATCGTCACCGCCGACCGCGACTCCGTTTTGGAAGTCGTAAATGTTGTTTGTTCCAAACGATCCAATTGTTAAGTAGTAACTTCCACCCGGGACCAGGCCAAGGTTGAATTTGCTAGTGAAGTTTCCGCCACTGTCGTCATCGAATCGAAGCAATGTGCCCGTGCTTGAGTAGAGGGCCATAACTGTATCGAAATTAGAGGTGATTGTGTCGAAGGTCAACGGTGTTGCCGAGTTGAGGTTTCCTAAGCTATGGGTCGTTGGAGTCCCGTTAAACGCCATGGTGACATTGGTCCAAAATGCGTCGTTGCCGCTTGGGTCATTGTCTGAGTTCTGGGCAGACTCAAAATTAAACGCGTCGTTATGATTAATCCAGAACAGGCCAGGATTGTTGCCACTGATTGTCGTGGTTGTAAAAGTAGTTGAGGCTCCGGGAGTCAGCGTGATGCTGTTGCTTCGCGTCGTATTGTTAACAACCCAGGACGAATCTGAAGCGAAGGCCCCTGCCGCCACATCGTGGAGGGTCCCGGTAAAGGCGAGATTGCCAAACAAGGTCGAAGTGCCCGAATAAGAACTGAGAAGGTGGCTATTATTGGGGTCGCCCTCATACCCCCACGAATTAAACGGCCCTGCCCCAGTGGTGGTGAACTGGGCACTGGCTCCGGCTGCGACCAAAGTGACCAATGCAAAAGAAGTAAGGAATCGTGAACTATTCATAGCAAACCCAAAAGAGAAAAGTACTTTCAAGGTTCTACCACGAAAGGCAATGTGATACAAGGCATGTCGCGGGCATTTTGCTAGCAAAATTACTGGAAAGTATTTTTACCTGCATCACTCAAATTTGAAAGTTTGTTGAACGATTTGGTGAATCTAGGGCACCCACATTCTGTATGATGCTAGTTGACCAACAACAAGCGATGCCACACGTGGAGAAGCTCGATATATCTCAGCTTGCGAAGCAGCATTACGACCGAGTCTTTCGGTTTTGCTCAACGCGAGTCGGATATCACCACGCGGGGGACGCCGCTCAAGATACCTTTGTCACCGCGCAGCGAAACCTGAGCAAGTTTCGCGGCGAAAGTCAGCCCCTGACCTGGCTGATCGGGATTGCCCTCAACGAATGTCGGCGAGTCAACCGAAATAACCACCGAACGGAGCCTTTGCCAGAGTTTCGTGACGAAACTTCGCAGGAAGGCCAACTCATTAATCGTGAAGTCCTTCGCCAAGCCCTCGCAAAACTCTCCGAAGAGCATCGAGACGTTGTCACCCTTCATGAGATTGATGGCTTTACTTATGAGGAAATAGCTCAAATCGCTGGAGTCCCAGTCGGAACGATCAAAAGCCGACTCTTTCACGCCTTTACGAATCTCCGAAAGGCAATCTACACACCCGAACCAACCACCCCTGGCAACGGTTCTTCACTGGAGGTGAAGTAAATGGAAAACGTTAAAAGTTATTTAGACGGCGAACTCGACATCGCCCAGAAAGCAGAAGTCGAAACCCATCTTCGCAATGACGCCGAATTGCAAAAAATGGTCGAAGAGTTTTCGGCAATCTCAACTACCCTCAAGACCGCTGAAGCGGGAGAGCCGTACGGCCTCGATAAACTAGAAGCACGCCTGGCGGGCCAACAAAACACCTCGCTCATGGAAAGGAAGAAGATCTTCCGATTGGCGAGCTACTGGAGCATGGCGGGAATTCTGCTCGCAATAGGTGCATTCTCGATGACCCGTTCTCGTGGCAGCAATGCTGACATGGCATTAAAATCGAAGTCAGTGGGATCGATACGGAATACGGAATCGGGAGATGCCGCTTCAGCTTCAACTTCAACTTCCTCGGATTACGCTAAGATGAAAGCCGAGCCAAATAAGCCTTCCTCAGTGGATAATCCGAGCGTCTCCGATACAGCAACGCCTGCGACTGAAGATGGGTTGGCTAATGGTTCAGCAACTCCTGAAAGCCGTTGGACCAGAAGTATGCAATCTGGAGCTAGTGCTAGTCCATCAGATTCAATGAAAGGCGCGGGAGGCGGATTTGACAAGCGCGCTCAAGCAGGTGCTAGTAGTGACAGTATGTACCAGTCCACTCAAACACAACCAAAGGTCAAGAGTGAAAATGCTAGACCAATGGCGCACTCTGGCGGAGCCTTTAGTGATTCTGAGGCAAGAAAATCTGTGGAATCCCCATTCAAGCAGGACATGCGGGCCAAACGAGATGGCACCACTCAAACGATTCCTGGCGTGCCGGAGACCGAGCACGGTATCTACTTGGAGAGAATGGGGCAAGTGCAGGTCAAAGTTGAGGACCTCAAGCGGGCCGTCAACGAAGCTACGGGAATGGTCACGAGCCTCGATGGTTTTGTCACCTCCAGCAACACCCAAAATGAAGCTGATGGCGGCGTCGCAACGATGACGTTGCGAGTGCCTACTAAGAGTTTCACGACCGCAATAGACAAGCTTGAAGCGATGGGTGACTTGATTGTCGAAAACACGGGAAGCTTAGACATCACCAAACCAACTGTCGATAATTCAGCTCGAATGATCTCGTGGGCTGATGAAGAAAAGCGTCTGATTGACGAACTCAATAAGACGTCAAACAATGATCGCCGTTACCGACTCAAACAGTTGATCGGTCAAGCCCGGGCAAACCTCGAAGCCCACAAAGCCGAGGTCAATAGCTTGCTGGAGCGGGCGAAATACAGTACGATTGAGCTGAGCTTCGTCCGTGGAGACAAGGCGGTCGTTAAAGGCGGTACCACGAACACCAACTGGTCAGGCAACGCCCTGAAGGATGCCAAAGAAAATCTTTCGGGCATCGGTCAAGTATTGGGAACGATGATGATTTACTTCCTCGTCTTCTTCCCGGTCTGGCTACCGTTCGTCATCGCTGGCCTCGTGATTCGCAAGCGGAACAAGGGCTAGTCCACAAAAAAATCCCCGGCACTCAATACGAGTGCCGGGGATTTTTTATGCCTAAGCCGAGTTCCGTAGATTCAACGATACGTTTCCGGTCACCGCACTGATGTCGATCGTGCCGTTCCCGTCTCCTAGCCGTCCCGTAATTCGTTGGTCGTTCTGAGCCCGATCTTGAAGCTCAATCGAAGTCTCCGCCATTCCTCGCAAGGTAGTTACTGCAACGCGGGCATCCGAACCATCTGGAATTGAAATCCAGGCGTTTCCGTTAACTGTTCGAACACTCATCGAACCCGATACAGGTTCGACCAGATCAATCGAAATGTCTCCGCTGACGGCCTCAACCGCAACTGACTTACCACTCGAACCACGAATGGAAATATTTCCACTTGCCGAACGGACGTTCATGTTTCCTGTCACTTTCTCTAACGAGATGTCTCCCGCCTTATTTTCAATCAACACATTGGTCGAATTTGAGTTGCTCAGATACACCTCGCCGGAATAAGCCTGGACCTCAATCGGTCCTTCAAGACCAGATAGGTCAATTCGTCCATCAGTGCTGGTGATTCGGCAGGAATTCTTCGTGTCCTTGATCGTGACATTGCCCGCTTCCGACTTTACTTCGATTGCCGGAGTTGCGGCGACGAACACTTCGAGGTCGACATCCAATCCTGTTTCATGGGGTTGCTTAATCTCGACCGCATGGTCGCTGTTTTCAACCACCAGGGTATATCGATCAGCTTTAGCCTTCGCATCGTCTTGATTGGCACCGCGAACTTTCACGTGGGCAATAACGTACGATTCAACCGCGTCGGGGACAACAGTCACGTGACCGCTTCCGTTTTCAATCTTAAGCAGCTGTCCTTCGGCCAACACTAACGGCAAGCGAACTTCGCGAGTCGTTGTGCTAAACAGCCAATTCATGTTGAACTTGCCCTTACTGACTTCTTCCAAACCGGACTTTAGTGTTTCGAGACCTTTTTTTGCGTTCGTTCGAGCCGAATCCGATACGCCCTTCCAATCAACGTTTTCGGTAAATTCTTTGCCAAGTCGCTCCGCGGTGTCAATGATGGCGCGGAATGGATCGCGTGGCTTCGATTCGGACGCGTATTCTTTTGGGCCCGATGGCCCCGTTGGCTCGGCCGGATCAGAAGCACCGTTTCCACCTGTTCCAGATTGAGGTGGCATTGTTTGAGATGCTTCCCCATGCGCACTTTCTTGGCGCTCGGAATTGTAAAAGGCGTCGATCAGGTCAGCGGCGTCTTCCGGTGATAGTTTGCCATCGGCTACCAACTTATTTATTCTCTTAATTTCTTCTTTCAATTTAAAACCCCCAATTTCCGCTTTGCTTCTTCGGCGGTAATTTCTCCCTTCTCTAACTGTTCCAGAATCTGCTTGCGTTTGCCCGACAGTTTTTCGCTCTTTTCCTTTGTCTCGTACGGAGTCAAGTTCAGGGCGGCCAACAGCGTGTCCAATCGTGCCTTTGCCGTCGGATAACTAATGCCAAGCTCTCGCTCGACACCGTTCAACATCCCTCGGCTCTTGAGAAATATTTCCAAAAACTCAATCTGCTCAGGGTCTAACCGAGCATAGCGAGGGATTTCGAAACTCCCACGAATGGTAATCCCCGTCTCCTCGCTCGTTAGCTCGCTGATGTAAAGTTCGCCTCCACTTACGGGATCCTTGTGGGGAATTCTGTGCAATCTATTCCGGTCCATATGTGCCTTCTTACTCTAATATTGGTTTACAGGTTGCACCAATTCAGGTCTCTTTCCTTAAATATTCTGTAGTCAAATTGCAATATTAGTCAAATTTCGAGCCCAATCAGTAAAAAAGTTGATTTTTTGACTCCCAATCGGCGAGATCGGTAGACTAGGTCTAATGTCATCTTCACTAATACGATTGAAAGAGAGAATGGGCGACGTGAACGCTCTCGGCGCGGCCATGGCCATGATGGACTGGGACCAACAAACCTATATGCCAAGAGGCGGAGCTGAGGCTCGAGCCACCCACTTGGAGTGCCTTTCACGGATGCGACACCAAATGTTCACATCCGACGAAGTCCAAAAGGATGTCGTAGATGCCGTCGCCGAAGCTTCTGGTGATGATGTTGCCCTGCTTCGAGTCATCAAGCGAGACCTCGATCTTGCCACTAAGCTTCCTTCTGAGTTGGTTGGGCGCAAGAGCAAACTTGCCGCCATTGCCCACGAAGATTGGGTGGCCGCTCGGAGCAAGAACGACTTCAAGGGTTTTGCTCCAACACTTGAAAAGATGTTCGACATCGCTCGCGAAGAAGCTGAACACCTGGGTTACACCGACCATATATATGATGCTCTGACCGATCAATACGAAGAAGGTGCAACTGCCGCCGATTGGACCGCGATGTACGAATCCATCAAGCAGCCACAAGTTGAACTTGTCAAAGCCATTCAGGCTGCTGGGCCAATCGATGATTCACGCCTCTACGGCGATTGGGATAAAGCCAAACAGTCTGAGTTCACCGAAATGATCTCGAAAGCCGTTGGATTTGACTTCAATCGGGGACGACAAGATACGGCTCCTCACCCGTTCTGCACGGGATGGTCGGTCGGGGATATTCGACTCACGACGCGCTACAAACCTTACTTAGGTTCGGCCATTTTCGGCACTCTACACGAATCTGGACATGGCATGTACGAACAGGGTTCGCCCAAAGCGTGGGACTTGACGTCACTCGCTGGTGGCGTCTCGCTTGGATTCCACGAAAGTCAAAGCCGAACCTGGGAGAACATTGTTGGTCGAAGCAAGTCATTTTGGGTTCGCTTCCTCCCCGATTTGCAAAAGGCATTCCCCGCAATTGCAGACCTCAGTGTCGACCAATTTTATCGTCAAATCAACCGGGTAAACCCTTCGCTTATCCGCGTTGAGGCCGACGAACTCACCTACAACCTGCATACGTTAGTCCGCTTCGAAATAGAGTGTGCCGTACTTACGGATGAATTGAAGGTCAAAGATATGCCGGAAGCTTGGAACGACAAATACGAAAAATATCTGGGGGTCCGACCAACCACAGACTCCGAAGGATGCCTTCAAGACGTTCACTGGTCAATGGGTTCGATTGGCTACTTCCCAACCTACTCAATGGGCAACATCCTCAGCTACCAAATCTGGAATTCTCTCCAGAAGGATATTCCGAATACTGATGAGTTGTTCGCCAAAGGTGATTTTGAGCCTGTTTTGAGTTGGCTCCAAGCCAAGATCTATTCTCAGGGACGAAAGTTCACTCCGAAACAGTTGATTCTCAATGCTACAGGTGAGCCGATGAACGCCAAGTACTACTTGGACGGCCTCAGCGCAAAATATCACGAGTTATACAACATCTAAACCTCACGATGAAACCAAAATGGGGCACTGAAAAGGTGCCCCTTTTTCGTGAGTGAAAATTTTTGGTGGACTAATTGGGACTTATGGACTATGCCAAGAGGTGCTTTTGAACCTGAAAATGGAACGATTACGACCTGGTAAATGTCCTAGTTCCGGTTCCAGCAATTTTCCGATAGAATGGCTGTACCACGCATTATTACTATCCTATTCGAGGTCTAATTTGAAGCTATTTTCACTTGCAATTATCATGGCCCTTGCCGGGATTGGCATTGCCAGCCCAAGGTCCAGAGTTCCTGTCCCAACTTCCAAAGAGCTTAGCGGTCGAGTTATCTCGGGTCTGCTCTTGGTGAAGTACAAAACAAATGTTGCGGAAGCTATCGCAACGCGAAACAAGTTCGCCCCAACCAAAGTCGGATACATTCAATCCGGAGGCCTGCAATTCCAGTCTCGCTTAGGGCGAAGTGGCTGGATTCTCTATCGAATTCCCAATAGCGTCGACGCAGTCGCTTATGCAAGTTTTGTTCGCGAAAATGAACGTGGAGCGGTTACCGTTGAAAACGTTCATGAAGTCCACACATTGACGCCGAATGACCCCGATATTGATGACGTTCAGTATGATGATCCATTCGGACTATACTTCCTTGATTTTCGTGACGACACGAGCATTCCACTTTCATTCCGACGAGATTGGCACCTGGATGACATCGATGCATTAAACGCCTTCCTCACATGGCCAAATCAGTACTACACTTCTGCGACCAAGCCTCGAAACACCCCAACCATCGCTATCATCGACAGCGGCTGCGACATGGACCATCCTGACTTCAGAAATGCAGGAGGAACTGGAACCGACGTTACTCAAGGTGGTCAGCTCGACAAATCTCGCTCGGTTCAAATACAGTTGGGCGATATCGTCGGTACGGATACTACTGACCACAATGGACACGGAACCCACGTTGCTGGCCTTGCGTTAGCGGCAGCCAATAATGGCACGTTCAATGGTCATGGAACCCTCGGAACTGGATACGTTTGCCAAGGCATGATTGTCAAATGCATTCAGGATAACGGTACTGGGCTCGACTCGGATGTCGCTACTTCGATCTTCTATGCAGTTGATGCTGGTGCCGACGTTATTAGCATTAGTCTTGGCAGTACCTCGTTCAGCCAAGCAATGCAAGACGCGGTCACTTATGCGACCGAGCACGGAGCAGTTGTCTCAGTTGCCGGAAACGAAAATGGAAACGCTGGTGGTGACCTCGGTCCAATTTGGCCAGCCGCTTGTAGCGGAGCGCTTGGCGTTACCGCGAATGGCCCCGGGTGGCAATTTGCCAGCTTCTCTGGCTACGGCTTCTACGTCGACGTAGGCGCTCCCGGAGGAGATCTTCAAGTAATTGGAGATTTATTCAGTGGGGATGCCTACGAAGTAATCCAGTTCCCATGGTCGACGGCGACTCGATATACCAACTTTATTATCGACAACCAGCTTGCATACCCGCCATACACCGAAGACTATACGTACTTGCCGGGAACGAGTATGGCTTGCCCGATCGTTTCGGGAGGCATTGGAACATACCTGAGTAAAACCAACCTTCGTCAAGGCGATTGGAATAATATCAAGGCCTATCGTGCAGTTGAGCTTGCGGCGCAACCTCAAGGTGCTCAGTTTGGCGGATGGGAGCCTACCAATGGGTATGGATTCTTCGATCTTCAAGCATTGATGGTCGATCAAGATTCTCGTACTGCCCAAATTGGAGGTGCCGAAGGAATTGTTTATTACGGCGGAACCCCAATTGCAAACGCAACAGTTCGGGCAAGAAAACTGAATCCTTTAACCGGACTTTTGACCGGAACTACGTTCACAACATCGACCTTCGCAAATGGTAACTACCGCTTCGACGGCATGACACCGGGAATTTATGATATATGGGGAACTGCGCTCGGTCTTCGCAAAGACTTTTGGGTCGAAATCAAGGCTGGTTCTGATCACAGTGGAATCGACTTCTATTGTGGCCCTGCCGTCATCGACTCCGATGGTCCAATCGTTGCTCGTTGCAATCTGACCTCATTCTCTTCAACTGGTGTCACGGTCGATCATTTCGCCTATGATCCAGAAACGCGCTTGGAAGACATTTCATTCCAAGTTGTAAATTCGTCCAATGCCGTCGTTGTCTCGCCAAAGCGGATCATGTTCGAATCAACCTTCGTTAACTTTCCGTTTGGAGCAACACTTACTGACGGGACATACCGCCTTCGTGCTACTTACACCAACGGTGAAGGATTCGCAACCGTAGTTGATCGACCTTTCACGATTGGGACGGCCAATGTAAATGTGGCAGGAACAATTACCTTGCAAAACTTTGGAACGACCAACAACCGAGCCATTACGATGCAACTGAGAACACCAGGAACCCAGACGGTCATTCAGTCGTTCAATCTCAATGTCCACAATGGTTCGACGTTCTCGATTCAAACAACCCAGAGAGGTAATTTTGATATCGCATTCAAGGGTGCTCACTTCTTACGAACTGTTCTCCCCAATGTGAACATCTCAAACTCTGGTGTTGCCGGACTTACGCCTAGCCTTAAGAACGGCGACTGTGACGGAAACAACATTGTTGGAATTGCAGACTTTAACCAACTTCGAGCAGCATGGGGTTCGTTTACAGGTTCTCCAACATGGAACGAAAACTGCGATCTTGACGGAAATGGATTGGTTGGAACTGGTGATTTCAACACCCTTCGTGCCTTCTGGGGCCAATTCGGCGACAACTAGTTGAGTTCTTCTCAATCCAAGGCCCTCTTTCAATGAAAAAGAGGGCCTTGTTCCTTCATAATCTTCTCATATGGCAGATCGGCCAAGTTGGGACACCTATTTCATGGATATCGCCCATTTGGTGGCGACCCGAGCAACGTGCCCACGGCTTAGCGTTGGCGCAGTATTAGTCAAGGACCGCCGAATACTTGCGACGGGTTACAATGGTGCCCCTCGCGGAATCTCCCATTGTCCGACGGACGGACATAAAACCGACTGGCCAGGCGGATGCTTGAAAGCTGGCCACTGTATTCGGGCACTACATGCTGAGCAAAATGCGTTGCTATCAGCAGCGATGATCGGAACTCCATGCGCCGGCTCCACAATTTATGTGACCAACCAGCCGTGCAACATGTGCGCCAAGATGATCATCAATGCAGGTATCGAACGAGTGATTTACCAAGGTGCTTATCTCGATGAATTCTCGCTTGAACTCTTCCGCGAGTCAGGAATCGAACTCTTTCGGTATTCCGACGGCATATTGGAGCCAGTTCAGTAATGTCAGCTTTCAATAATCCGTCCTTAATGGAGAATGTTAAATGGACGATGCTAGGGTGCGGCGGCGCGGCCATTGTCAGCTATTTTTTAACGCCAGTAGTTCGAAAGCTTGCCATCAAACAAGGGGTGGTAGATGATCCCAACCAAGATGATCGAAGGGTCCACACAGTACCGACTCCTCGGTGGGGCGGCCTCGCCATCTATGCAGGAATTGTTATTTCGGCAGTTATTACGTTCCTGGTGGCCCATCGCCCAGTAGGGAATTACATTTGGGGAATTCTCCTTATTTCGAGCATCCTTATGGTCGTTGGAGCGCTTGATGATCTCTACCAGTACAAAGCTAAGATTCAAGCTCTGGTTTTGTTGTTGGCAGGAGTTGCGATTCAATTTTTTGACGACGGAGGCAAGAATGCCCGGGTTCATATTTATGGGTTTGACAACCCGTTTACCGGAAATTATGTTCACCTCATTTGGCTTGGAATCCCGCTCACCGCCATCTATATCTTTGTCGTGACGAAGACAATGGACACAATTGACGGTATCGACGGATTAACCGCGGGCATCGCAACAATCGCCGCAGCTACACTTTCGCTGATCGCGGTCTACGAGGGGCAGGGAAGGGTTGCGATCCTGACTGGTGCAACATGTGGGGCTGCGCTCGGCTTTCTGCGGCACAATTATAATCCTGCGAAGATTTTTATGGGAACCGGGGGAGCTTACGTCCTCGGGTTCACACTAGCGTGTCTGAGTGTGGTCGGAACGCTTAAAACAGCAGCAGCAGCTGCCATCTTTATGCCTCTATTGATCTTCGGCTTGCCAATCGTTGACGCCATAGTTGTGGTGATTAAACGAATTCGAAGTGGCGTGCCGATTACAACGGCCGATAAGAGACATTTTCATCATGGTCTCCTTGCTCGAGGTCTGAGTCAACGGCAAACCGTTGCGGTACTCTATACTGCCGCCGCGATCCTTTGTGTCATTGGATTGCTGCTTATTCGAGTCTTCGGAACCCACAAATGACCTTTATCCAATCAATTGTTTACGGCATCGTTCAGGGCCTAACTGAATTCATTCCGGTATCTTCGACCGCTCATCTTCGACTGGTCCCGGCATTTTTCCATTGGACTGATCCTGGTTCAGCATTTACCGCTATCATTCAATTGGGGACTGTTCTTGCGGCTCTGCTTTATTTCTGGCAAGACCTTGCAGCCGCGTTCAAAGGCTGGATTGGTTCTTTTTCCGGCGACAAGACGTCGGTGGAAGCCCGAACAGGTTGGGCTGTCTTTTATGCCACGATTCCCATATCCGTCATAGGTTTGCTCATCCATAAATACATCGAGGGGCCATTCCGATCGTTGTGGGTTATCGGTGCCTCGCTGATCATTATGGGAGTAGTGATGTTCCTGGCTGATAAGGGAGACAAATTTGGTCGAAAACTTGAGTCAGTTGAACCTGCCGATGGAATTCGAATCGGACTGTGGCAGTGCCTTGCATTGATTCCCGGCATGAGCAGAAGTGGAAGTACCATTAGTGGCGCGCTGGTCGGAGGCTTTGACCGGGTCGCCGCAGCTCGGCTCTCGTTCTTGATGTCTATCCCTGCAATAACTTTGGCTGGCTTTTATGAAGGCTTTAAGGACATCAAAGTTCTGAAGCAAACCCACATGGTAACGCCGACCATTGTCGCCGCAATCGTGAGTTTCATTGTAGGTTATGCATGCATTAGCTGGTTCATCTCCCTTTTGAGCAAAAAGGGAACTCGTCCATTCGTTGCTTACCGAATTGTTTTGGGAGCCTTGATTCTGATTCTTTGTGCGGTGGGCCAATTAAACCCAACTGCACCTGTCGATACCGAAAAGTCTGATGCTCCGTCGCAAACCTCAACAACCGCAATTTGACGTCGAATGGGTCATCGTTGGGCTAGGTAATCCTGGCCCAGAGTACGCGAGAACCCGACACAATGTTGGTTTCGACGTCATTGATGCTTTCGCCGCGCGACACAAAATTAAGCTTGATAGAGCCAAACATCGAGCCCGATACGGTATCGGCCAGGTGGATGGTGTTGGAGTCGCGTTGGTAAAGCCCATGACTTACATGAACCTTAGCGGGCAATCAATTTCTCCGATGTTGCGAGACTTTAAGGTTAAGCCTGACCACCTCATTGTCATTGCTGATGAGCTTGATTTTGCGGTTGGCAAAGTGAAAATGAGGCCGAAAGGTGGTTCAGCCGGGCATAACGGCCACAAAAGCATTATTCAGTCTTTGGGAACCGACGAATATGCCCGAATTCGAATTGGCATCAATTCTGAACTACGGGAGGAAACAATTGATTTCGTCCTTTCAAAGTTTCACCCAGATGAACGAGCTGACATTGATCGTGCCATCGAAAAATGCACCGCGGGAATCGAAGCCGCTTTGTCTGGCGGGATTGAAAGGGCATTAATCGCGATCAACGAGGATTAGACAACTTAACAAGCGGAAACGATTCAATGAAGGGTCAGTTCTACCCCGTACGGACGCCCGTCTGCGACGAGACGATTCCCTCAGAAATACCTTGACTGACTCCCGCTTTTAACTTGGATGTAGCAAAGTCCGGAGAACTCAAAATGAAAATCGCCATGCACCCGCCCGGAGGATTGTTGCGTGCCCTTAAATGTTCCGAAGGATTGAACATGATTGCCCCGGAATACAAATCGTTCTGGATGCGGAAAGTCGTGAATATCAAACAGAATGGCTGGACGAATACAAATTACAGATGCCCAACAGGCAACGAGTACGGTCAACACCGTGATCGTGACCATGAAACGTTTCTTGTTCCGAGCTCGACCGGCCATGATCGCACTCTACCTTACTTTGGATTAGGCGGCCAGTAAATGCGGCTTTGCGGGCTGAACGCGACGATAGGTCACGCGGACACTTAGCTCAGGGTTTATTGCTAGCCAAGGAAATTTGTTGATTGCTTTCTCGACTGCCTCAAATTCATCTGTCGAGTGAGCGACAAAGAATTCATTGCCGGAATACCTGCCCACTACGCCCTTATCCAATACTGTAGCGGTTAAAACGCAACCAGCGTGGCGCAAGACTTCGTCGCCGACAACGCGCCCAAACTTTCGATTGACGATGTCAAGGTTTTGGATCTCAAAAATTGCAGCAAACTCAAAACCCATTTCTTCGGTGGTTGATTGAGCAATTTCCTTGCTAAGCACCCCCGTCAAGAGGTCTTCTCGCAAAAGTGCATTCACGTGCGATTGATGGTTATCTAATTCGGCTTCAACGTAGACCCAGCCGTTTTCTCGAAGACCAACCCATTCAACCGATACTAAGGCGGGGCCGATGCCAAGGGTCATGTCGTGGACTTTCGACCACCGCTCCATGCGAGCGTTGTGGCCATTTTTGTCAAATTCAATCGAGAGTCGAAGTGCCTTCAGAGACTCGTCTAGTTCACCCAACGTTTCTAGGACTTGCGAACGCCACATGTGAAGCAAGGCAAGATCAACCATGGTTGTCGCCTCTGGAGCAGTATCGAGGGCCTCTTCGATGAGATTTCGACCCTGTTCATGATCTCCGTTTATGTGATGGGCATAACCTTTTGCGCCAAGGACTCTTGCCTCGGAGCTGTAGTGTCCATTTTGAGTCGATGCTTTATACGCGTATTTCAGATTTAGGAGGGCCTCAGCGGCTCGCCCCTGGATCAGCAGAGCTTCTCCCATTGTCTGAAACGCTTGCTCGATTAGCGATGGTGCGAAGTCGTCTAGCTTCTGCTTCAGGACTTCGATCAGAATTGCCGAAGCTATTTGCGCATCGAAAATCGAAAATCCTTTATTGCCGTCAAATGTTCGATCCCATGCTTTTCGAACGTAGCTGCGAGCAAGGTTAATCTTGAGCTCGGTCACAGATTGGGCATCTTGAATGAGCCCAACGTTATCGAGTGCGCTGATCTGACATCGAATGGAGTGATCGATAAGTCCAAGCGACGCATAATTGTCGGCGTAGTGCATCAAAATCCATGCTGTGCCTCGCATATCTCGAATTTGATGGAAGTAGTCAAAGGCGATTTGCCAATCGGAGAATGCTCCGACTGAATCTTCTTGGGAATAGGCAACCCAGCCTCTTGCCTGATGGATTCGCGCTAGGACGTAGGTTAGTCGAAGCTCAAACGCGATCTTCTGCGCTTCGTTGACGTGCCTGGTTGCTTCTTCGAATCGGCCAAGGCTAGCGTAAGCTGAGCCCAATGCTGCAAATGCGTAAGCCTGAGTCTCCCAGTCGCCGTCTTTTGCGAACTTCAGTGCAGAGTTGCCAAGCTCGATAGCTTGGTGGGGAACTCGATTACTTTGCTCGAGAGCTGCGTGAGCGTCAATAAGTGCCTGATCTTGTTGTCCTGACATAAGCTATGAGGCTTATTTTCGGCTGATCGCGATGCTAACTTTACGGTTGAGCATTTAGCTTTTTGCGGCGATTGATGACCCAAGTGACAACACCAAGAATAACTAGGAGGTCATCAAGAAGTCCAAAAATGGGAATAAAGTCAGGCACGACGTCAACTGGAGCGACCAAATAGAGTGCCGCAAGGCTGCAAGCAATTCGTACTGGCCAAGGATTTTCCTTGTTCTTAGCCCCTTTGACAAACCGAATCGTTTGATTCACATTGGTAAGACGGAGAATCGGCCTATGGCGTTCCACCAAGCCCAGAACCTTTTCCGCCGGGCTTGATCACCACTCCTTTTCCATCTTTCATGGCTTTGGTTTCGAAAGGTAACGGGGTCATTGGCGGCAAAGTCGTAATTTTGCCCTTCTTCTTGTAGTCTTCAATCCTCTTTGTGAGCGATGCAATTCTATTTTTGTCGTCTGGGTGAGTGCTTAGGAACTCGACATTGCCGCCATTTCCTTTCATTGTGCGGAACATTTCAAAGACTTTGATCATGCCTTCTGGGTTATATCCCGCCTTCAAGTCAAAATCAAAGCCGAATTGATCCGCTTCTTTCTCTTGACCTCGGCTTAAATCTAGGTTTGGACCATATTGCGTGATGATTTCAGCAATCTCCATATTCTTCCTGCTAACACCAAATATCGTTCCGAGTGCCAGGATTCCGAGGCTACGCGTTTGGAGGGTGTTCACGGAGCTTGCCCAGTGTTCGCGTCGAACATGGGTTAGCTCATGCCCCATGATTCCGGCGATTTCATCCACGGTCGTTAATTTGTCGATCAAGCCCGTAAAAAAGAAAACTGGCCCACCAGGAATCGCAAATGCGTTGACGTCTTTCGAGTCAATAACGTCAAATGAATATTCCCACTTTTCCCGCTTGATTTCATCAGGAGTTCGTGCATTTAGAAATCGTTGGCCAACCTGACGGAGCAATTTGACTCGAGGGTCTGAATCTGGGAGGACCTTATTTTCCTTGCGGATTTTTACTGCATATTCTTTGCCTGCCTTAACCTGATCCGTTGCTGAAGGCTTAAATTGGGCGTTGGCAGTGACGACCAGGCCAATCACTGAGATTGTGCAAAGAGACCGAATACTCATAGTTCTATTTTACGGATTGAATCGCATATTTGAACCTAAATATGACAAAGAAAGCTGAAAACGCAATCTTTGCTCAAAAACTCGACTGGACGTGGAATAAGTCAAGTATCTCTCTGAGAGTGTGAAAGTTCCAGTTTCGTAAACCTAGAAATATTACTTATCTCTAATGAAATGCGAAATGGAATCCGACACATTGAATGAGAACATCCCGGATCAGACTGGGAGGATGTTAAACCAAATGAAGCGAATCAACATGCGAAAAGGAGCTTTTACGCTCGTCGAAATCATGATCGTCGTACTTATTATCGGAATCCTGATGGCGATTGCAGTTCCGAACTTTGTTAAGGCACGAGACAGTAGCCGCAAGAACTCTTGCATTGCAAACCTCAAGCAAACCGACTCAGCCAAAGAGCAGTGGGCAATGGATAATAAGAAAGATGCTGGAGCAGCGGTTGCTTATACCGACCTCGTCGGCGCAACTCTTTACATGAAGTCAACCCCAGCCTGTCCAAGCGGCGGAACTTATACGGTCAACGTTATCGGTACAAACCCAGCTTGCGACAAGACTGGTCACGTATTGCCATAAGGAATTAATTCCTTTCAGTCAATTGGCCCAGGCACATTTTGCCTGGGCTTCTTTGTTTTGACTTTTGGAGGATAGATTCCTTTGGGAAAACCTGTAATCCTAACTGGTGCCTAAGTTAATGGCACTGGGGAACCAACCCTATAGAAAGGAGATGCTTGCGAAAAGTGAGTGTTAAGTCAAATGAAGCGAAACAACAAATTTACAAGAGGATTTACCCTCGTTGAAATCATGATCGTTGTATTGATCATCGGAATTCTGATGGCAATTGCGGTCCCGAACTTTGTAAAGGCGCGAGATAGCAGCCGAACCAATTCTTGTATTGCTAACCTCAAGCAAACCGACTCAGCCAAAGAGCAGTGGGCAATGGATAATAAGAAAGATGCTGGAGCAGCGGTTGCTTATACCGACCTCGTCGGCGCAACTCTTTACATGAAGTCAACCCCAACCTGTCCAAGCGGCGGAACCTATACGGTCAACGTTATCGGTACAAACCCAGCTTGCGACAAGACTGGCCACGTCTTGCCATAAGATCGGGTTGGGCTGAGCACGAAGCCAAATCGCATCGTGAAAATTGCATCAACCCGACAATGGGTTGATGCAATTTTTCATTAAGAAATCGAAATTATTCGGCTGATGTTAAAAGCCGGACCAAATATGGAAAGAAAGGACTAATAGAGGAGAAGGAATGAAATTGAACGCATTTCACCATAGAAAAGGCTTTACGCTCGTTGAAATCATGATTGTGGTACTCATTATCGGAGTGCTTATGTCAATCGCGGTTCCTGGATTTATTCAGGCGAGGCAGTCAGCCCGGAAATCGGCCTGCATCGATAACATGAAGCAGATTGAGAATGCCAAAGAGCAATGGGCCATGGATAATAAGAAGAGCACGGGTGACTCTGTGGCATTTTCTGACTTGGTCGGAACCACCCTCTATTTGAAATCAGCCCCATCTTGCCCTGCCGCGGGCACCTACACCATTAACCCAATCAGCACTATTCCTGCGTGTGACGTTAGCGGTCACGTTCTTCCTTAAAATAGAACAATTTTTCATAATCTTGCAAAACTACCAGGCTTGTTTCCACGCTATTGTGGAAACAAGCCTTTGCAATGTACGTGAAAGCAAGAAAGAATAGAGGATTTTCGTTAATTGAGGCAATGCTTTCAGTGTTTATGGTTGCTAGCGCGGGGGCCATTTTGGCAAGTGCTATGCCTGCCGCTACGGTAAGCCGCTCGAAAGGGAATTACCTTAATAAAGCCGCCAACTTCGCGCAAAAAGAAGTGGAGCTGATGAAATCCCTCGGATATGCAAATCTCACTGCGGCAAAATTGTACTCGGCCGACTTGGTCGATAGCACCAGTACAGTTGCCACCAACACGTGGTCATGCAACAGCACCGACTCTGCCGTCGGCGACCGAGTTTCCGATCTACTTCCTAGCGGGACTGGCACTATCATGGTCGAGCAAGTCGATTTAGAATTGAAGCGAATAACTATCACCATCAACTGGAAAGAAAGGAGCCGTAATCGGTCCTACACCGTAGCTTCCTTGGTCGCAAACATATGAGACGAACTCCCAGAAACCATCGAAGAAGAGGCACGACCATGGCTGAAGTGGTGGTCGGTGCTGGAATCTCGGTCATTACCCTTGTCGGCGGCGTGGGATGTTTCATGGCCGGAATGATGAGCTGGATGAAAGGGGTTGGCGCGATGGATTCGATTTCAAAGTCACAAGTAACGGTCAAGCTCATCGCACAACAGCTTCGTGAGGCGATGACGGTTTCAATCAGCACCGACGGAAATTCGGTGACATACTCGTTGCCACTCAAGGATGAAAGTGGTAGTTATGTTCTCCCGTTGGCAAGCGATGGAGTCACTCGTCAAATCGCCTTATCAAATGGGAGCATTACTCAGACGATCGGATCAAGTACCCGAACCCTGACTACGAACGTTCTTGCAAACGATCCAAGTACGAACACGACGTATCGGATATTCAACGCAAACGCCGGAACAGTGGCTCGACAAGTGATTATCACTGTGGCCACGTCCAAACAAGGATTTAGGAATAACTGGACACCCTCTCGTTCTCGCGAAAGCGTCTATTTGAGGAATGTGCCTCAGCTATCGAGGTAAAGATGAAAAGATTAAGAAGAAAACAAGGAACTACTTTTTTGGCGACAACTATGCTTATGTCGCTGTTGAGCGTTGCTGGTATGACCTATTTGAGTTCAGCATCAAATGTCATGAAAACGGCCAAGCGCAAGGCACTTGATGTTCAGATGACCCAACTTTGTGATGCTGGTGTTCAGACACTTCTTCGTACCTACTGGCGAAATTTTCGGGACTCCCAGGCATTTGATGATATGACAACTGACCTGACCAATGCAAGTATCGCAAGTCCCAAGGCAGTTACCAGCGGTTCACTCCCAGGCGCGGGCAATTTCTCCGTCGGCGTCATCAGCTATACGCAACCAACCGGTGACGTCTACTCACGGATCGTTACCGTAAGAGCCGTAGGCTACATCGATCGAAACGGCAACGGCAGTCTCGATTCGAATGAACCTGCAAAAATCGTTGATGTCAAGGTAACGTTTCAACTCCAAAGAAGCCAAGTTTTCGACTATGTCTACTTCGTAAATAACTTTGGTTGGATGGATGGATTTGGCCCATCCGATCTGACCATGAATGGAGATCTCCGCGCAAATGGCGACTTCTCATTCACGAATGGCAGTCCAACGGTTAATGGAACGGTCATTGCCACCCAAAACGAGAAGCTAAGCAGCGGAGTAGCGGGGAACGTTTCTGGTTCACCGGTGAAATGGTCCAATTCATCCTACGCAACTTATCAATCGGCTTCGAATCCATTTGTTTCAAGAATGCGTCAATCCTATGACGCAACAAGTCACGGTGCAAAGACTTCGACTGGTTACAAATCTTGGCAAGACATTGTTTTTGACACAAACGGCACCATTGTCAACAATATGTTGGATGGAGCGACGTTGTCAGACTCCTCTGGATCAAGGGGATGGCAAAAAGCGACATCGAGTGCAACTCCAACCTACAACGCACTTGACCCGGCACCGAGCCAAGAAGTTGTCATGCCCGACCTCGGAGATATTGCTGACTACCAAGCCGCAAGTGCTGCCTACGTTGACTCCAAAGCAACTTACGCCGATGGAACGGCAAATCCAACCTACAATCAAGGCGCATATCTTGATGTTTGGAATACTTCGACAAGCGCGTACCAGCGATTGACCACCTCTGGGTGCATCAGCGGCTCCGCCGTCATCGTGGGAACGACATCGCATCCAATCAAGATTCATGGCCCGGTAACCATCTCTCAAGATGCCGTTATCAAAGGCAACGTTACAGGTCAAGGCACCATTTACACCGGGAGAAACGTGCACATCGTAGGCTCCATTAAGTACGTGAATCCGCCAGACTTTCGCGGCACAAATCCAACTTCAATTGACAATGCAAACGAAAAAACTGATCTCCTAGGACTCGCGGCGAGAGCATCGGTCATGATGGGCAACCCAACCGGATTCGATAACTTTACGCTGAGTTATATGAGTCCCCCATTTACTAAATCGCGGCTTGACAGCAACGGCAATACCATTCCTGCATTCAATGCTATGGACGTTGACTCCACTGGTCGCAGAAAATATCAAAGTGTGATTTCTGACAGTGTCATGAACGCCACGGCCGAAGGTGTGAATCAGATCGACGCGGTGATGTACACCAACTTTGTCGGTGGAGGAGATCTGGGAACATCGGGCGGTGGAGTTACGATCAACGGAACAATTATTAGCCGAGACGAAGCAATGATCATCTATAGTCTGCCGATGATCATGAACTACGACACTCGCGTAAAAGAAAGAACAATGACCCAGAAGCCGCTGGTAGACATCAAACTGCCTCGGAGTCCAGTTCTGATGAAGAGCACCTGGCAAGACAGAGGTACATCATATGGTTCGTAAAATTGGAATAGTCATCATCGTCTTAGGAATCGCGGCTTTCAGCCCCGCTCCGATTAACGACAGCATAAAGAATCATCCCAAACGGGTCGAGCAATCGCAGGCCCAACTCACAAAGCAGCAGCAGTTCAATGGCGTGGTTCCGGTTGTTGGACAGATTCCCCTTAGTGTTAACGAAGTCGGAATGGAGCGAGACAAGTCATCGCGACATAGCATCGAGCACGAGGGCGAGGGCGAGTCTTCTATGACGGTCGGTACTAACCGGGCGGATAAAGTTGGCAATGGAGCTACGATTGTCGAGGCAACAAATCGAGTTGAACAAGAAGTGCATGGATCAAAATATTTGTGGCTTTACGGCCTGATCATTGCAACTCTAGGATTTGGCGGCTGGAAGCTTTTCCAATATAAGATTGAGAAATCGATGCCAGTTCCAGAGTTTAGTAAGCGATTCCTGAAGGAATTCGAAAACGGAAACAGCTAATTTCACCGACAAAAAAGCCCCGATACCTTTATATCGAGGCTTTTTTTGCCTATTTATTTGAGTGCGGCTTCAAGGTCAGTAACGATTGTTGCGTTGTCTGGTTTCAAGCGAGATGAGTATCGCTTGATGGTGCTACCGTCCTTTCCAACCAAGAACTTCGCGAAGTTCCAATCAATATCCGTGGTGCTGTTTGATTGAGCAAGGAGCCACTTGTAGAGAGGAGCGATGTCCTCACCTTTTACTGAGATCTTGCTGAACATTGGGAATTTGACATTGTACTTAGCGGTGCAGAAAGTTTTGATTTCTTCGTTTGATCCGGGCTCTTGAGCGCCAAAGTTGTTGGCCGGGAAGCCAAGAACAACAAGTCCTTGCTTTTGGTACTTCTCGTAAATTGCTTCGAGTTGCTCGTATTGTGGTGTGTTTCCGCATCGGCTAGCGACGTTGACGACGAGAAGAACCTTGCCCTTGTATTTTTTGAGGCTCGTTGGCTTTCCTTCAATGTTAGCCATGGTGAAGTCGTAGATTGAACCAGCCATAGGAGTACCAACTTTCATTGCCATTAATGATGCGATCGCGAGGGTTGTAACCATAACTGAATTCTACGTCATACTCTCCTGAAAAGTGGGCGAAAAACTGTATTTCATTCGGATTGGGGGAACCGCGATGGGCGGAGTGGCGGGAGCACTCAAACTTGCGGGGGAGACAGTTTGCGGCTCTGAGGAAGTGATTTACGAACCGATGAAGTCGTATTTGGCTGGATGCGGCGTGGAAGTGTTTCCTTCGTTTGATCCTATCCATATGTTTGGGGCAAAGCCGGATAAGGTGGTTGTTGGGAATGCCGTTTCGAGAGGAAATGAGGAGCTTGAGGTTGCGCTTGAGCAAAAGCTGACTTGTGTTTCGCTGCCCGAGATTGTGGCTTCGAAGCTGATTGGATCTAACACAAGTGTTGTGGTCGCCGGAACCCACGGCAAGACTACGACGTCAGCCATGACGGCGAACATGTTGGCGGTGGGAGGGTTAGAGCCGGGTTTCTTGATCGGTGGGGTGCCGGGGAACTTTGATGTTTCATGTCGCCCGGCTGGGGGTCCTGTGTTTGTTTCAGAAGGTGATGAGTATGACTCGGCTTATTTTGACAAGCGGTCGAAGTTTCTGCATTATCGACCAGACATTGCAGTGGTCAACAATATTGAGTTTGACCACGCGGACATTTTTGACGACTTGGAGGCGATTAAGAAGTCCTTTCGGCTCTTTATTCGACTGGTGCCTCGAAACGGGGTGGTGCTCGCGAATGGGGATGATGAAAGCGTTCTCGATGTGTTGAAGGTGGCATGTTCGCCAGTTGAGACGTTTGGGTTTGGTGAAGGGTGTTTTTGGCGAGTAAAAAACATCGAAACAAACTTCGACGGTATGTCGTTTTTGGTCATTCGGGGTGAGGAGGAGTTTGGGGTGTTCCGTTCTCCGGCATCAGGTTCTTTTAATGCTCTGAACATGCTGGTTGCGATTGCATGTGGTCATCGACTCGGCATGTCTCTTTTGGATTTGCAAAAAGGCGCAATGTCGTACATCGCTCCAAAGCGGCGAATGCAGGAGAAGGGGACTTGGCGAGGGGCGTTGGTGATTGACGATTTTGGGCATCATCCGACGGCGATTCGGCAAACGATTGATGCGCTTATTGATCGGTATCCGAACAAAAAAATCATTGCTTGCTTTGAGCCTCGCTCGAATACGACGACTCGGAATTTCTACCAGAAGGAGATCGCGGAGTGCTTCTCTCGGGCTAGTGCGGTGGCGATTGGAGCGTTGGATCGACCTTGGAGATATTCGGAAACCGAACGATTAGATTTAGATTTGCTGTCCAAGGAGTTGGCCATGCCGAATTTTGTTCTGTCGCTTGAGCAGGGTAGGGAACCCGATTGGGGCAAGTATATATTCGAATGGCTGAAGACGGTAGTTCAGCCCGGAGATTTGGTGGTTACCTTTAGCAATGGTGACTTTGGCGGGTTGCGGCAGATGTTGGTCGAGTAGGCTTTTCGAAGCAATGGGGTTTTGATTATATGCTTAGACTCTCAACTTCGTAGTGGTCGGCTAAGCATGCCACGACCCTGCTTCCTTCCAAGAGCGATTTTCGCCCCTGGGAAAGTACCATTCACGCATGTGAGATGCATATTCTGACGAAAAGGCGTCTCATTTAGCGATTCCGAAACCTGCTGAGTGTCAGAGACGTTGAGTCTTTACAGGGACTTCAGTCCAGAAGTGCAGGAGGAAATTGAGTACTTGAGTGCATTGGGCTCAAGTAAGTTTATAAAAAAAGACTCATATTTGTGGAACTTTAGCCACGCAGCACTCGTTTAACCTATTAGAGCAACCGCTACAACCCTGGAGGGAACAGCAATGACGACAACAACATACAGCCTTAACGAAACCGACACGATGCGATTTAATGAGTTGATGAATGAGACCTATCGAAAGGTCTACAACATGGCTTACCGTCTCAGTGGCAATCGTCCTGACGCCGAGGATTTGACTCAGGAAGCTTATTATCGAGCTTATCGGTCCTTTGGCGACTTTGAAGGTGATCGACCATTCGAGAATTGGATTTTCCGAATTGTCACTCGACTTTATCTTGACTTGCTTCGAAATCGTCGCCGACGCGTTCAGACCGTTAGCTATGACAACACGTTGCCATCTGAAGTTGGTGGAGACTCGGTTCGATTTGAGATCGCTGATGAGAAGCCTTCGCCTGAGCAGGTCATGATTGAGAATGCTTACAGCGAGCCTTTGCAGATGGCATTGGAGTCTTTGACACCAGATCAGCGAGAGTTGATCGAGTTGGCCGACGTAAAGCAGGTTCCTTATACGGAAATTGCGGAAATGCTCGGCGCTCCGGTTGGCACTATCCGCTCGCGACTTCACCGAACGCACAAGGCTTTGCGAATCAAGCTTGAGCAAGCGAGAGCACAACAGGCTTTGCGCGGTAACCGTTCGTAATATTGGCGCCCGCCAGAAGAAAGCCGTCCCGATTGGGACGGCTTTTTTTTATTGATTGGGTTTTGGCGGGTTATTGAGACCCGGGCGATCCTCGGTTACATGGATGAGTTGTGCGACGAGCATCATGACTTGAAGGAATTTCAAGACGATGTAGACAATCGGCATTTCGGTAATGGATTCGAGGGTTAATGCCTCGACAATTGTGAGGGCCAAAATCACGGCTGACCACCGGATGGAGAGGATGATCTGCCTGCGTGAACGCGCAAAAAAGCAAAAGACGATCGTCAATACAAGCGGAGCAAACAAAATGATCTTGGGAATCAGCATGAGATTGTTTATGATGGTCTGATTGTTATTGTAGTGGTTTTGAGGGAAGAATGTAGCATCAATTGGATGGAACGTGCGGGAAGGATTCGTTGTTCACAGAGGCAATGGTGAAGTCTCGGTATGCAAAGAGTTTCTTGTTTTTGGGTTTCGGTGTCTTGGCACTTGCCATTCCACTTGCCAGCTATGTCATTTGGGACCAACAGACGGAGCATTCGGCGGTGGCGGACCAGTTGCGGAAGCTCTCGATTCACCACGAGCATAACCACCCTGAATTATTCAAAACCGAGCATCGACGGCACTATGAAGCTTTTGATTTTGATGCGCCGTTCTTGGCTTTGAAGCCGAAAGTGCAGGCGATGTTTACAGGCAATGGTTGGAAGGGCAAAGATGAGGCCGACTTCATTGAATATGAGAATGTTGGCGAGGGGCGAGTCAATTTCATCCGATTTGCGAAGAACCAGGCAGTAGGAATGTTTGGTGAACCTGGCAATAGCCCGACTGGCGATAACGGTCTTAGGCCATGGGCGGTGGTGATGTACAAGGGTTCTTGGTACGACGAAATGGTTTTTGAGCATCCGTCTGATCTGCAATTTCCAATCTTTTCGCCCTATTTTTGGGGCTACAGTGGCTTCCTCTTTGTGTTGTTCATGATTCCTTTGAAGAGAAGGAATGCAGCAAATTAATGGGTGGGATTTGTAGGAAGTAAGGGAGATTTGCGATGTGGGGCGGGAGTCTTGACAGTCAATTGATCTCCCCCACATGTCGGCCCCGCCTTCGCTACTCCAAGTGTAAGAACTTGGTGGTGATGGAGTAGCTTCGGCGGACTGAAGGGGGACGCTCGCATCAATTCTGGGGGTAATAAAGTTTAAGGGAGCGTCCGTGGAAGGGACAGGTTTCGATTCTTACCCAGGCCTCCGTCATTTCTTGAGCGGAACATCGCTCAAGAAATGACTCCAACCTGGGCTTAACTACTGCCGACCCTTCGGGCCTCCGGAGGGCTCAAAGATGCAGTAAATTGTGGTTCACGCAGAGCTGAAAATAAGGTGGCTTTGGGCTTTTGCCAATTGCTTCACCCATTCATAGACTCTCCCTGCTTAACCTCGCAGCTCCGCAGGTGGTCGGTTAAACAGGCCACACCTTGTCAAGATGTGTGGGACTTATCGAACCCACAAAGTGGCTCGTCGTTTTGCAATCGCCAGTGCTAGACATCAGTTGTATAATTCCATCATGATTCGATTTCGTTGGTTTCCCTTTTGCATGATTGGAGCCATGGCAATGTCGTCTTGCCACAAACGAGCCGAATTGACCTTTTCGGAGCAATTCGACGCATTTGCAATGGCGTATGGTAACTGCGTGATTGGCGATAAGCCAGCAGGCACCGACTGTTCCGAATTCGACCAGAACAACGGGCCAATGGAGACTGCCCTCGTTCGAGGCATCAAACGGGTCCCAGCAAACCGAAATACTTTGGTTGATGCATTGGCGCAAGATGCTCAACCAACGCGTCAACAGGCAGCCTTTTGGATATTGGAGCAAACTCAAAGTCGCAAAGAGATGTTGCCGATATGCCAGAAGCTTGCTCAGAACCCCGATTCTAAGATGATCGTAACGGTGCTGGATTACCTCTTGGAAATTGGGACCAATAAGGCCCAGCTAAACCTGGACCCAGATAGTTACCGAATGGCCCATGAGATTGCGAGGGACACTATTTCCAAAACTGAGTCTTCGCAGAACGTCACCGTTATCGCGAATATGGTCAACGACTTTGGCGTGACTGAGAAGAGTGATCTTGCGTTACAGTTTCTGCTGGCTTTCAGTCGGCACATCAAGGAGAAGTCTCCATCCGTAAAGTTAGTCAGGAACATCGTGAGGCAGTCCTATTACTACGGCTTCATCGATGAGAAACGTTTTCCGGAGATGAGGAAGCAGGTTGAGGCAAAGTGGGACCCTAACGTTGCCGATGAGATGTTTAAGTTTACGGGGCAATATGGCTCTCAGCGAAAGAAGGCAAACTGAACAGACTGTTCTGCAAGCTATTGTAGAGCAGTGATTCTTCCGGTAGTCATGCTTCTTACTGGTGGTTCGCCAAAGCTTGATTTGGCGAACGAGCGGGTTCAGACCGGATTATGGGTTAAATGGCAGCCGCATAAGTGGCTTGCCGACGATATTCGGTCAATCCGGGCGAGGACGCCCGGGCTCCCAACTTACGCAGGCACGAAGAATTCGGCGGTTTGGTCGAGTTCGTTCTGATCGAATTTACGTTTTTCAACTGCCAAACCTGTCTTCACCGTGTCGCGATCGTCGAAGATGAAGCATGAGCCTTCGAATTTGCTGTCTTCGGCGGGGATTTCTTCGAGATACTTTAGGATGCCGCCTTTGAGGTGATAGACCTCCTCAAAACCTCGTTGCTTCATCATTGCTGAGGCTTTTTCGCATCGAATTCCGCCCGTGCAGAACATCGCAACCTTTTTCACTTTGGTTGGATCGAGGTTTGCATCGACCCAAGCGGGAAGGTGGGAGAAATTGCGGGTGTGAGGATCGACCGCTCCTTCGAACGTGCCTTCGACCACTTCATAGTGGTTTCGAGTGTCGAGAATGTAGACTTCGGGATCAGAAATCAAGTCGTTCCATTCGGAAGGCGTGACGTAAGTGCCCACGACCTTGGTCGGATCAACGGAAGGATCCTTGATCGTGATGATCTCTTTTCGGTGGCGAATACGTAGCTTGCCAAACGGCTGGAGTTCATGAGACGAATCCTTAAAATCCATCGAAGCAAACTCTGGAAAAGAGTTCAAGAATGTCCAAAACTCATCCATGTTCTCGGTGATTGCCGAGACGGTTCCGTTGATGCCTTCTGTTGCTAACGTGATCGCTCCCTTAAACGAGAGCGATTCGCACATGAGCTTGATTTGACCCGTGACAAAATCGGCCCTTTCGGGCGTCATGGCGACAAACTTATAGAAGGCACGGATGACAAACATGGTTATGCGTTAACTTGGACGACTTCGAAGGCCTCGACACGGTCGCCTTCAGCATATCCTTCCCAGTCACCAAAAGTAATACCACACTCTTGACCAACCGACATTTCTCGAACGTCGTCTTTAAAGTGTTTGAGGGTGACAATTTCTCCATCGTGGATAAGTTCCTTGCCTCGATAAACTCGAGCCTTGGCACCACGAGTGACTTTGCCTTCGGTGATGTACGAACCAGCGACGATCCCCTTCTTGGAGAAGGACATCTTGACTCGAATTTCGGCTTCACCGATGAATTGCTCTTCGAATTTTGGCTTAAGCATTCCTTTGACGGCGGCCTCGATATCTTCAATCAATTCATAGATGATGGAGTAGGTTCGAATTTCAACCTTTCGTTTCTCGGCTTCCTTCTTGGCTTCGCCTTCGGGCTTTACGTTGAATCCAACGACGATTGAGTCGGATGCGGCGGCGAGATCGATATCGGCTTTGGTGATTTGGCCAACGCCGCTGAGAATGATTTTAGCTTCGACTTCGTCATTCTTGACCTTCTCGAGCATGCCTTTGACTGCTTCGACTGAACCGTGAACATCGGCCTTGACGATGAGGTTGAGGTCTCGGATTCCGTCGTCCTTCATTCGGTTTCGAAGGTCTCGAAGGGTGAGTCCTCGTCCACCGCTGGTCAGGTTCTTGGCTCGGTCCTTTTGGACTCGTGACTCGGCTTCGATTCGGGCACCGCGTTCGTCCTCAAAGAATTCGATTTTGTCGCCTGCGGATGGTACATCGCTCATTCCGAGGACTTCGACGGGCATGGATGGTCCGGCTTCGGTCATCTTTTCGCCACGGTAGTCGGTCATCGCCTTGATTCGACCGAATGTGCTGCCGACCACAAGGGCATCGCCCGCTCGGAGGGTTCCGTTCTCGATGAGGAGGGTTGCTACAGGGCCGCGACCTTTTTCGAGCTTGGATTCGATAACGGTGCCTTGGAGGTCGCCGCGAGGATCCGCTTTGAGCTCCATGATTTCCGCTTGGAGGAGGATGAGTTCGAGTAGCTCGGGAACGCCCTTTCCGGTCAACGCGGAGACGTTGGCCACGATGGTTTGTCCGCCGTAGGATTCGGCAATTACATTGTGCTCGGTCAATTGCTGAAGCACTCGCTCTGCATTGGCGCCTTCTTTATCCATTTTGTTGACGGCGACAATCATTGGGACGTTCGCGGCTTGGATGTGCTGGATCGCTTCAATGGTTTGGGGCATGATTCCGTCATCACCCGCAACGACCAAGATTGCGATGTCGGTAACTTGGGCTCCACGAGCGCGCATGTTGGTGAAAGCAGCGTGACCTGGAGTATCGAGGAAGGTGATGACGCCTTCTGGAAGAGTGACCTGGTAGGCACCGATGTGCTGAGTAATGCCGCCAAATTCTTTTCCGGCGACGTTTTCTTTACGGATGTAGTCGAGAAGGGAAGTCTTGCCATGGTCGACGTGACCCATGATGGTGACGACGGGTGGACGATGAATTTTCTCGCCTGGCTTTGGTCCGGCCACAGCCTTAGGTTTAGGCTTGGAAGCGGCGGCGGATGCGACGGCATATTGGTAGCCGTACCCTTCAACGATTTTACGGGCTTCGTCTTCGGTGAGCGGGTTGCCAATTGCTTTCATGATTCGGAACTTGGCGATCAAGCTCTTTTGCATGTCGGTGGCAGGAACATCGAGGGCAAACGCGAGATCGCGCGGGCTTGAATTTGGTTTTAGGGTGACCAGTTTGTTTTCAAGATGCTCGAGGCATCCTCCCCTGACCAATTCAACCGTTTCTTTGTCGGCTTCGAAGGAAGTGCCTTCGTAGCTGATTCCGAGATCGTTCAGCACCGAGAACACTTGTCCTGGTGTGAGTTCGAACTCTTTCGCGATATCGGCGATGTTTGTCATGTTTGCTTTCTTTACCTCAGTTTGCATAATAAGTCTTGGATTGGGGCCTCGGTTGAGGCAATTTGCTTGGTTTTAAATGCGCGATGCAGTCGGCCTTTTTGAGTTACCGATTCGATGCAGGGCCGTGATTGACAGACGTAGGCACTCCTTCCCACACCTGTGAAGTGTGAAAGTGAGTTGTCGGCCAATAAAGAGAGCCGAAATAGGCTCTCTTGAGATTGTTTACTGCGACAAGAAACGCAGGTCCGAATTGGTGTATGGCTTGGCACTGTTGAACATCACCTCACCCTCGTACCCGCTCAGCGGCCGCTTGGGTTTCGCTGCGGATGTCGATGGTCCAACCAGTAAGACGTGCTGCCAATCGGACATTTTGGCCGCCTTTACCGATAGCAAGAGAAAGTTGGTTTTCTGGAACAACCACGTAAGCGTGCTTCTCCATTTCTCCTCGTTCATTTTGCTTTTCGGTGAGTTTGATCGTGTTCACCTTTGCGGGTGAAAGGGCTTCGACAATAAATTCTTTAGGATCATCTTTCCATGGGACCACGTCAATTTTTTCATCGTTGAGTTCATCAACGATGGCTTGAACACGGGCGCCGCGTGGACCGATGCATGCACCGATCGGATCGACTCGCTCATCTGAGGTGGCGACTGCGACTTTACTTCGCTGGCCAGGTTCGCGGGCAACGCTCTTGATCGTGACGATTCCGGAGCCGATTTCGGGGATTTCCAATTCGAATAATTTGCGGAGCAAGTTGGGATGAGTTCGACTTACAATGACTTTCAGTCGTTTTTGTGAGTCGTCCACTTTGTATACGTACACTTTGAGTCGCGTGTTTGGCGTGTATTTTTCGGTGGGAACCTGTTCTCGTCGAGGTAATTCGGCTTCGACGCGGTTGACCTGAATATAAACATTTTGCTCGTCGCGTCGGGAGACCTGTCCAGTCACGATGTCGCCCATTTTTTCGGCGAACACGTCGTGGATTCTGCGGGTCTCGGCTTCGCGGAGTTTTTGCGAAAGAACTTGTTTGGCGGTTTGGGCAGCAATTCGACCAAATCTGTTGGGGTCGACATCCATTGGGACGAAGTCGCCAATTTCGGCGGCTGGGTTTCGCTTCAATGCTTCGACAAGGCTCATTTGGAAGCTTGGCTCGGTAACCACGCCAACGACCTCTTTTTCGACACTTGCGGTCATACCCTTGGTAGGATCGAGTTTGACACTTACTTCGCCTCTCGCACCAACGTACTTCTTGTACGCAGCAGCAAGGGCCTCCTCAAGCTCTGCTTGAAGCTCCTCAAGTGGCAGATCACGCTCTTGCGCAATCTGATTTAGTTGATGTAATACATCTCCTTCCATCGTGCTTCTACCTTTTATCCCCAGAAATTCGGGAACAAAAAAGGCGGCTATAAGCCACCCAGGATTGATTGCCCGAACTGTCTACCGTTATTGTAGCACATCAGGGTCGATGATGGCGAGGGCGAGGGCGGGGGAAGCGATGTCGATGGCGATGGCGATGGCGATGGCGATGGCGATGGAAACGGACGAAGCGAGGGCAAGGGCGATGGCGAGGGAAGCGATGTCGAGGGCAAGGGCGATGGCGATGGCGAGGGCGATGACGAGGGCTAGGGCGATGGCGATGGCGATGGCGAACGAAGCTTCCAGCCATATGTCTCGGGCCAGCCATTGCATTTCTTCGCTTGTGGCTAGCAGCTTGACGCTTGAAGCTACAAGGTCTTATTTAACATTGATGGTTTCTTCGATTCGGTTGAGGGTTGGAGCGATGCGCACGACTTGATAGGAGTCGTTTGACTTTACCAAGGCCCAAATGGCGCCGTCGAACATGGTAATGCGGCCAAAGAGTTGGTCAGGCAGGATTGGGGTTTTGTTTCCGGTTTTTTGGTCAATTCGGAAGAGCTTGCCGTATGCGTCATCGTAGCTTGACGGGTCTTTGACGATGGTTAATGCGGTATCGGCATCGACGATTGCCGCAGAATAGAAATCCTTGTTTTTGATCGGGGTCGTAATCTTCGTTTTGATGTCATAGACTTCCATGCCTTCATGGCCAGGCGCACCGTAATTCTGCTCAAGGAGGGCCTGTTCGTCGGCCGAAATTTGGGGGGATGAAGTGCCGACGAATTGCGGGTTGAGGGTTTCAAATCCGCCTTTTTCGGTCCACATGTAGAGTCGTGGGTAGACCGATTGTGGATTTGACTTGGATGAGGGATCGTTCTCGTAGTGAGTGAAGAAGACGGCTCGGTTTTTCGACGAGACGATGATGTTTTCGGCGGGTCCGGAGTGGCGGAAGGCCTTGCCGTCCTTGAAGATTTCGATTTGCGATCCGGTTGTTCGGGCGGTTAACGTTGGGCTTTTTAGCTTTTTGATGATGCTTCGCTCGGGGGTAGAGCCCCAGGTTTGTTTGTGGAAAACGAGGTTGCCGTTATCAACCATGAGGTAGCGCTCGGTTCGGAATGTGTGCCGTGCGTCGCCGACGAGTTTTCCAGCAAACCTGGCACCGACTGCTATTACGATCACTACGATGACAAGAATCCAAGCCCAAACTGACGATTTCTTTTGCATTATCGAGTGATTACGCCGGATGGCGTTGATTCGTAGCATATCCCAAGAGATATCTTCACGGGGCAAATAGAGGAGAATCGCCCTCACCCTTGCCCTAGCCCTTATGGATGTAAACTATAGGGGTGGATCGAATTCTTCTTGCTGCCCCTCGCGGATTTTGCGCCGGAGTCGCATATGCAATCGAGATTGTCGATTTGGCTTTGAAGGTGTACGGCGCGCCGCTTTATGTGCGCCATGCGATTGTTCATAACGAATGGGTAGTCAAGAATTTCGAGAGCCAGGGCGTTATTTTTGTTGAAGAGATTGCGGATATTCCGGTTGGTTCCACCGTTGTTTTTAGCGCCCACGGGGTTTCACCTGAAGTTCGTCAACAGTCTCGAGAGCGGAATTTGAAAATGGTCGATGCGACCTGCCCACTCGTGACCAAGGTCCACAACGAAGCTAAGCATTACGCGGCTAAGGACTTTTTCATGATTTACATTGGCCACCGGGGCCATGTCGAGGCCGAAGGCACGATGGGCGAAGCACCGGATCGGATGGTGCTGGTGGAGACTCCTCAGGATGCCGAAGAGCTCGATATTCCGCATTATCCTCATTTGGCGGTTTTATCGCAAACGACGTTGTCGGTTGATGAAGTGATGGCGACAATGGCGGTGCTTGAGCGACGATTCCCGCATCTGCAGAAGCCCGCTAAGGGGGACATATGTTACGCGACGACGAACCGCCAGATGGCGATTCGGGAGTTAGCGAAGGAGTCGGATTTGGTTTTGGTGGTTGGTTCGACGACGTCTTCGAACTCGAATCGGTTGCGTGAGGTTGCCGAGCAGTATGGCACCGAGTCTTATTTGCTGAGTAGCGTGGATGAAGTTCGACCTGAGTGGCGGACGAATTATAAGACCGTGGGGATTTCTTCTGGGGCGTCGACGCCGGAGGTCTTGGTGGAGGACATCATTGGGGCTTTGCTTGATGGTCGGACGAATATTCCGGTCGACATTTTGGAGACGATCAAGGAAGACGTGGCGTTCAAGCCAAACCGGGAATTGCTCGAACTCGCTCAGGCGAAGTAACCATGTGGAGTGACGCGCCTCTTTCCTACTGTGCCAGGGCTTGGAGGACGGAGCAGTGTGTGGAGTGCGCGAATTTATTCGCGCTCTGGCCTGCGAGATTTATCTCGCTGTCTTAAAAGTCGTCTTCGATCGAGACACCGTCGTAAGGAAAAGACATGACTGTTTCGTAGAATGCACGATCTGCTTTCGTCTTGAACCAGTGCATGCTGCAATAAGGATAGTTCTCCGGCATCACATTGAGGTGCTTTCGAGGGTTGTTGTGAACGTAGGCTAGGCGAGCTAAGTATGATTTCTCGTTTGTCAGATGTGTATCTCGGCAGCGATACCAAACTTTTCGCCCCAACTGGTTGTCCAGCCGATTGATATGCAAGGCAGATCTGGCATGAATAAATTTCGAAAGTCGCCGAACTCCATCATCGCCCGGTGAAATTCCGACCAAATGATAGTGATTTGAGAAAACGGCCCATGCTTGTAATTCCCATCCGGTTTCGAGGGCGACTTCAAATAATGTGTCTTGCAACAACTTTAGGCGATCTTCGCCCTTAAAGTTATGCTCCTTGTGATAGGTTCCAGCAGTGACAATGCAAAGGCCCGGTCCCTTAACAATCTTACTTGGAGCATGGGGCCAGGACATTGTTTAATTCTAACCCGAATCGCCTTTCAGCACAATAAATTGCGCAGGCCAAAGCGCCGATAAATCAGCGCACTCCACATGGCTCTTCCCTAATTTGCAACTCTCGCTTCTTTGAGAAAGCTTTGGCTTTAGCCAGACGCTAATGTTCCGGTTCAACCAGTAGGCATAATTCCTGGGCGGAATATGGTTCTTTTTGTGGAGTGCACCATTAAATTGGCGCACTCCACATTGAACTATCAAGGGAGTTTTGCTGGTGGAGTGTAATAAGACCAGCTTCGTTTCATCGAATTGATAGTTAGGAGCAGTTTGTGTGGCAAGATGTCAGCCGGAACGAGGAAGAAATACCGCCCTTTGACCGTGGTTCCTGGCTGAATGTCTTGACCTAGATAGCTGTCGGAAGTTTCACCGAGCAGGGTGCTGTTCCAACCAATGGTCTTGTTGTCATTCGCTTCAAGAGTGAGGCTGATGTACTGGAAGCCGATGGGGATTGGGCGAAGCATTGAATTGGTGAAGCTGGCCTTGAGTACCAGATATTGTTCGCCTGGTCCTGGCTTGTGTCCCATGATTTCGTCTCGGGTATAGACCATGTCATCGATCTTGAAATCAAGCGCACCGACCTGAAGAACGGAGGCATAGGGTTGGATGCCGATGATCGGGAACATATCAATCGTGTTCTTCGCAAACGCCGATTTCATCGGGGTGAGCTTGCCAGTCAAATCGTATCTGAGGACCTTTGAATCACCCCGTTGCACGATGACCTTTGGCACTTGGCCGGATTCATGGATTGGGATAACCACGGTGCACTTCACCTTTTGGGCTTGCTTGAGGCTTTGGCTCATGTGGGTTTTCTTGGTTCCGTTAAGGAGATAGCCGCGGAATTCGTAGTTCTCGTCGTCGGGGGAGACGACGGTGAATTTGAACGTGCTTGAACTGAGAGATTGTTCCTTGAGCACGGGGTTTTGAACCGAGAAGTTAAGGATGAGTAGTCGCTCGTGCTCGCCCGCCACAAAGAGGTCGTCGGGAGCTGGGAATCGACCTTCGACGCTGACTGAGTCGAGCGTGAAGAGAAGCTCTGAGCCAGCGGCACCCATCTTGTAAATCGTGCCGATTTTGCCGTTGTCACCGGGCATCTGCGGAATGCCAGTGTTGGCCGCGCCGCCTTGGTGAGTTTTTGGACTGGCAATCGAAACGGTAAAGCCGAGGAGGAGGGTGGCGAGGGATGCGAAAAGTCTTCCTGGTTTCATGAGATTTTAGGATACAGGTTTGCCCGAGAAATGTGTGAGATTCTCTGGGTTCGTAGAGACAATTCTGGACAGATTTTGATTTTTTGGGGGAGGGAGTTTTGGTGGAACATCTGGCAGGGCCTTTGCCGTATTTTTTCTGTGCTAACAGTTTTATGTATGGCCGCGATGATGCGGACGACGTTTGATGATTCGTATCCACAGAAGTTGGTGGGGAAGATGGCTCCGGCCTTGAATTTTGAATCGGTCCTTGCCGACAACAATTCGGTTAATTCACCTAAGATTCAGCTGAAAGGAAAGGTTACGCTCATTGACTTTTGGTTCACGACATGCGGGCCGTGTCGGGCGTCTGTCCCTCATCTGAATAAGCTTGTGAGAGAGTTTAGTCCGAAGGGCCTGCAGACTTTTGCGATCACGTTTGAAACGGCAAATGTCGTTCAGGACTATCTTAAGTTGGTGCCGATCGCGGCTCCGATCGGCGTCGACGTGGCTCGAAATACAATCAAGTCTTATGGTGTCAACGCCTATCCGACAACGTTTCTGATTGGTCGGGACGGCAAGGTCATCGCTTGCGCAAGCCCGGACTCTTTTACCGAACAAATTATTTCGGATGCGCTGGCTGGCAAGCCGGTCAAAGTCCGACAAACAGTGTTTAAGCCCGTCACCGCTGCCGAAATCAATGCGACTCCATCGCTTGATACCGGAACTCCAGCACTTTCGTCATTCCGGATCGTTCCGACCACCATGAAAGGCTCATCGTCCTTCTCGATCACCTCGGCAAAGGCATCAATCAGGGGAGTTCCACTCGATCGAATGCTTCAGTACCTGTACAATCTCGAGCCAGGCCAGTACAAGATGAACTTGCTTCCCGAAGAGAGGCTTTTCGATGCTGAGGCCCTTGTTCCCGGAGCCACCGGGAGTACGGCGAGTGATCTTCTCAAAGCAGCACTTATTTCGACATTCCATTTGACCATCAAGGTTGAATATCATCCGACAAAGGTCGCGGTCTTTCGCATCAAGGGTGCCCTTAAAGGCGTCAAGCCATGGGACGGCAAGACTCGGAGCGCAACCGGAAACGACTATCGGGGAATGACGTTAGCTTCGATCATCGATAGCGTGGCTTACGAATTAAAGCTTCCCGGGGTCGATGAGACAAAAGACAAGAATCGATACGACTTCTCGATGGACTTTGACTATTCAAAGCCACTCGACGCCCAGAGCCTAGAAAAATTCGGACTCGAAGTGACCCGAGAGACGAGAGATATGCCGTTTACAACGATCACACAAGGGAAGTAAAGGAAAGTTATCCGTTCGCTAAATCCGGGACGACTTCAACAGTCCGCTTTTAATACAAGGGGTAGCCTAGCGATTATGGAAAAGTGGGAATATCGATGGGTAGAGACTGATCCGAGGAATGACTTTGAATTGGACAAATTCGGCGACCAAGGATGGGAAGCGGTTTCTGGTACTGTGACCCTCACTGGTGCGGCAACAACGATGGGCACTGGTATCGGCATTAAGTCAACGGTTTGGGTGTTAATGAAACGACGGAAATCCTGAGCCACAAAGCTTTTGTGACGGTTGAGACCGAAGACGATATTAACGAAGAATCGATGGTTTGGTTAGCCGCAACTTTGGGGATGCATGGTTTGCCTTCCCTCTTGGGTGACTAGCTGAAGAAGGCGGTTAATTTGGGTTTGCTCGACTTGAATTCTTTCGGTACTGAAACTTAGAGCCTGCTCGACGCTCCAGTTCGCTCATCAATGCTCGTTTTCGAACAACGATTCCGTTCAGCAAAAACTCGGTGCCGTCCCTGCGATGGATGACGCAGTCTTCATAGTTTTGCCCGGTTTCGTCGTTGCCATGATAAAGCGCCAGCAAAAAAATGTCGTCCATTCGAAGCGTGTCTGACAGGATTCCCGTTTGGTCAAACCGTTCCAGGGAACCTTCGGAGAGAACAAGTTTTGCCCGGTTATTTCGCTCACCTCGCCGATGTGAAATTGTTTGGCGAATTAACCCAACGGTAAGCCAGACATGAAGGATGGAGCAGAAGCCAAATAGCAGCTTGATCCAGAGAAGGTCGCCAATCATTACGCCAACGAACACGAGAAGGCTGAAATATGCCATCAAACCCGAGCAGCCTAATCCGTGTACTGGCCACGAATTCAGAATCGGGAAAACCTGTTGTTTATTTTGCGAGCTCTGCAAACACTTCCACCGTTCGCTGTACTCCCGCGCCGTTGACGTCGGCATGGGTTACCAGTCTCAGACGATTCGCCGCTACCGGGAAGCACCAAATACCCTTTTCGTGAAGTTTTGCTTGCCACTCTTCTGCCGAAGTTTCGGTTCCGATGAGGCAGATATTGGTTGGGGTGTTGGCCGAGTCAGTCGTGAATCCGTTTAGTTTGCCGATTTCGACGGCTAGAAGTTGTGCGTTTGCGTGATCTTCCGCGAGGCGGTCGACCATTTTGGTGAGGGACACGATTCCGCATGCGGCGAGGACTCCGGACTGGCGGAGGCCTCCGCCCATTCGTTTACGCCAGATTCGAGCGCGGTCGATGAACTCCTTTGGACCGGCGAGGATCGAGCCGACGGGTGATCGGAGGCCTTTTGAGAGGCAGAAATTGACGGTGTCGACGTCATCACAGAGGTCTTTGACCGGGCGATTGAGGGCCACGGCGGCGTTGAAAATGCGGGCGCCGTCGACGTGGACTTTGAGCCCGTGTTTGTCGGCGATGTTTCGATACTCCTTGAGGTTCGCCATGGGAATGATGGTTCCGCCTGCTCGGTTGTGGGTGTTTTCGAGGCAGATAAGCGTTGTTCCTGGAGTGTGGAGGTTTGCGCTCGTGATTCGCTTTTCGACCGTGGTTGGGTCCATGGTGCCTTTGTCGGAAGGCAAGGTCCAGGTGAGGACATTGGCGAACATTGCGGGGGCGCCGACTTCGTAATAGATCACGTGGGCTTCTTCCTCGACAATGATTGCGTCGCCGGGTTTGGTGTGGGTCGCGATCGCGATTTGGTTGCCCATCGTTCCGGATGGGACGAAGAGGGCTTCTTCTTTGCCGACCATTTTCGCGGCGAGTTGTTCGAGTTTGGTTACGGTTGGCTCGTCGCCGAGGACGTCGTCGCCGAGGGGGGCGGCCATCATCGCCTCGTACATTTCGGGCGTTGGTCGGGTGACGGTGTCGCTGCGGAGGTCGACGATGTTCATTGGTGAATAGGTTACCGATTTTGGTAGGGGCAGATAACTTAGTTTTGCGGGCTATATGGAGTGCGGCAACTTGTTGGCGCTTTGTCCTGCGAGACTTGTCTCGCTGAAAAATCTAGGTGTAGAATTCAGATCCATGAGTTGGCCACATGCTCCTAGCAAAATTGTAAAGGGTCCAGGCATTTACATAATCACGGCGGGAACGTATCATAAGCAGCATTTGTTTGACAGTCCTGCAAAACTTAAAGTGTTGGAACAAATCCTTTTCGAAAAAGCACTGGAAACAAACTGGGAACTGCAGGCTTGGTCATTGTTTTCTAATCACTATCATTTGGTTGGATTTTGCCAAGACGAGGACGGAATCCGCAAGTTAACTTCGAGACTTCACGGTACAACCGCCCAGTACCTCAACAAAGTCGACGAAACGCCCGGAAGAAAGGTCTGGTATCGATGCCGCGATACTAACCTTACCAACGAAAGAGCTTATCTCGCTCGCCTGAATTACGTCCACAATAATTCACGGAAGCACCTTAATATTCCTGCGGAAAACTATCCATTTTGTAGCATGCATTGGTTCAAGACTCAGGCGGATCGAGCGTTTTATGAGACGGTCATGTCGTTCCCAAGCGACGATATTTCGATCGAAGATGATTTCTGAATAAAATGCTTTGCAGCGAGACAAGTCCTGGGAACTTCGTTCCTCCAGGACAAAGCGCGGACAAGTCCGCGCACTCCATATAAGGTTCCAAGCGTAAACTGAGTTTATGAATGCAATCCTTGTCGGTGCGGGTGGAATGGGGAGGTCGTGGGCGAAAAATCTGGCGGTGAACCCGGAGACGGAGGTTGTTGCTTGGGTTGATGTCATGCCTGGCCAGGTTGAGCGAGCCAATGCTGAGTTGGGGACGAGTTATCCGGCCTTTTTTTCGCTTCAGCAGGCGATTGACGAAGTGAATGCGGACTTTGTGGTTGATGTTTCGGTGCCGGAAGCTCATGAGTCGGTGACCGTTTGCGCGTTGGAGGCTGGGCTTCCGGTTTTGGGAGAGAAGCCGATGTCGACTTCGATGGAGAGCGCGCGTCGGATGGTGGCTGCTTCTGAACGCGCAGGGAAGGTGTATATGGTTTCGCAGAGCCGCCGATATAACGGAAACCAGGAGGCGTTTAAGTCTTTGCTCGGCGAAATCGGTGAACTCGGCATTTTGAATGTCGACTTCTATATCGGGGCGCATTTTGGCGGTTTTCGCGATGAGATGGCGCACGTTTTGATTCTGGATATGGCGATCCATACGCTTGACCAGGCGCGCTACCTTTCGGGTTTGGATGCGGCGAGCGTGTATGCCGACGAGTTTAATCCGACTTGGAGTTGGTACCGAGAGGGGTCCTCGATCAACTGCATTTTCGAGATGTCGAACGGAGTTCGGTTTAACTATCGCGGCTGCTGGTGTGCTGACGGATTGCACACGAGTTGGGAGGGCGAGTGGCGCGCAGTTGGGTCTCGCGGGACAGCTAAATGGGACGGCCACGGCCACATGGTTGCGGAAGTTGTGGCGGGTGACGAGGGATTCCATCGTCCGGTCGATAAGCTTTCGGAGACTCGGCACGATATTGCGGAAGGGATCGATGGCAGCTTGCGGGACTTTTTGAATGCACTTCGGACGGGCGAGACTCCGCGGGGCGAGTGCCACGACAACATTAAGAGCTTGGCGATGGTCTTTGGCGCCATTGAGAGTGTGGAGAGTGGGACGAAGGTAGGAATTCGCGTCTAGACTCGATTTGCTATACACTAGGAATACCATGAGGTCGATTCTGCACAAGCTAAGATTTGTCTGGATGGCGACTTTGTGCGTCGGTACCTTCACGGGCTTGATATTTTGGCTTGAACATAAAATGCCCCCGAGTTGGAGAATTACACTATGCTGGGCAGCCTTACTGCCGATTCTTGCGCTTCTCGAGTTCGCCAGCAATGAATTTAAAAGGGAGAGCAAGCGGTTCTCACCGATTCGATTGGCCTCCACCATTTCGACAATGTATATGGGTTTGGGAATGGTTCATTTTTTACGAGGGGACGATATTGGGGCGACTCTATTTACAGTTTTTTCTCTCATCATCCTTCTGGTTGGTTTTCTTTTTTGGAAGTTCAGCCATCGTGCGGATTCCGACTCGACTTCGAGGGAAATGACCAAGTTATAGACTAAGTCAAAACTGGCCGAGCATAGTCTTGGTTATATTGCCTGGAGATGGTGTTTGGTGCGATAGAGTGTGCGAAGAGTGGGTTGAAGGTGAAGTTTTAGGCTCGAAAGGCCATTTTTGATCATTGAAGCAATCGCACAACCTGGTGTAACATATTCTTATGTCGTCGCTCGCCGAAAATGATGCCGCGAAGATTCGGATTCTTGCCAAAGAATTCGGGATAGTTAGCATCAAGCTGTTTGGATCGCGTGCCAAGAACACTCACACTCCGCAAAGCGACTTCGACTTCTTGGTTCGCTTCGGAAAAGTTGCGAGCTTGCTCGATGTAATCCGGTTCAAACAAGAAGCAGAGCAGATTCTGGGACTCCCAGTAGATGTCGTGGAAGAAGGTGGAATTCCGACTCCACTTACTGATCGAATATTGTCAGAGGCTATCGCAATTTGAAGGATTATGATGATTCAATTTCTTAATCTTGAACGAAAAATAGCGAAATTCTGAGGGGAAGATGGTGAACAAGAAATTCGTAGCCTGGACAGTCGTCGTAGTCATGATGGTCGGGACGATTTTTTGCCTGCTATGGTTTGCTAATCCAAGTCTCAATTGGGCTAGCAAACTCGGCTTGCTCTTAGCAGGATTTCTGTTTCTAGTGGCCCCTGCCCTATTGTCCAGGTCTAAAAGCATAATTCTGCTGACGGCTGTATGCTGGATTAGCCGACTGGGAGCATGGCTTTTTTTGGGTTATTTGTTTTACGCGAAGTGGAGATGGGATTTATCAATAGCCATGGCAACGACCTTCTTGCCGTTCGACGGATGGAAGATCTACAAGGCTAAGGAAAAGCGGCTTGAAGAAGTTGCAGCTCAGAACCTGCCTCCGATGAACTTCAATCTGAAGTAGTCCTGGCATTGGAAAAAGTGTTAGACTTTTTGCACCTATGAAATCATTCAAATTCGTTATCATCGGCGCGATTGCGCTCACCACTGCATCTGCTTTTGCTGACCTCAAGTCAGACTGGCAGAAGGTGCTCGACAAGTACGTAGTGCTCAACAAGAAAAGAGATATTAAGGGTTTCGACGCATTGGTGATGAAGACCTTTACCGAGGATTTCAAGTTCACGGGCAAGGACAAGAAGCAAACCATGACTCGCCAGCAGTGGATTGACGAATCGCACCAAGAGATGAAGATGACGGGCACGATCACGAAGGTCGTTTTCCATGCCGACAGCATCAAGATGATGGGGAAGGACAAGGCGCTCGTTAAGGTTTCGATTGTGTTTGAGGGCGACATTCAGATTGACCCCAAAGGGAAGCCGACGTCGATGAAGTCGACCGCGAAAACAGATCAGGTTATCGTGAAGAAGGGAGGCATGTGGATGCTTCAGTCGATGACCAACACGGAAGAGACGATGTCGATGAACGGCAAGCCGATGAAAGGCGGCTAGAAGTAGAAAGCCCCTCGTTAGCGAGGGGCTTTTTTATACTTACTCCTTCCAGAGTGGGCCAAAGACGGCGTTTGACATTTCGTCAATGTCGTCTAAGAAGCTCTGCCGCTTTTTGGGCTTCGGCGAGCTTGAGATTGGCATCGGTGCAGCGTTGGCTCGTCGGTTGAGGGCAGCGCGCACAGCTCTGCGGATTGGAGTCGGGAGAACAACAGATGTTCTTCGAATGAATGTACTTACGACCAAGGTTAAACCTCCTTTGGTGTCGTAGCCTTTGTCCTAGGCTTTCGGACTGAACGGTGCATTGTTCAGTTGTACTTGTTCCGCTGTGAACAGGTTAATTATGGCATATTTGCGACCAGGGATCAGCGCTCTGGGACCGGAGATCGGGCAAAGTCTTAATAAATGATGGCGATGGCGATGGCGATGGCGATGGCGATGGCGATGGCGATGGCGATGGCGATGGCGATGGCGATGGCGATGGCGATGGCGATGGCGATGGCGATGGCGATGGCGATGGCG
>JANYCU010000022.1 GCA_025360125.1 Armatimonadota bacterium
TCGTTAAATCGCTTCGTGGTTAGTGAACGCTCCACTGCATCCTGCTCCTCGATCTCCCTTCTAACTGCTTCGAGTTCCGACTCGTCGAATGGTTGAGGGTTCCAAGATTCGCCAGTCGCAAGCCAATAGGGTTGGATTCTAATCACCTCGGGCTGAATTCCGAGCTCTCGCGCCCAGAGGCTGTAGCCAATCGTTTGCTTACGAGCGGCGGCCTCAGTTGCGTCGGTTTTCTTTCCCGTCTTCCAATCGATGATGATGAAGTCACCACGATGTCTGAAGGCAAGGTCGAAGTCCGTATACACCTGAAGCCCGAAAGCTCTCTTGAACCCCAATGCCCTGGAGGCTTCCACCGTTCGCTTAGTGTCCGAGTCTGAATTGACATACTCCCATTTGGCTCTGTCAGAGAATCGAAGAACTTCAAAAGCTTCAGATTCTTCAAATGCTCGAATGTATCCCACCAGGGCCGTTCTGGCACTGTCTTCCAAATACTGAGAAGGACCAGTATTGATGTGATGTTGCAACACCACCTGCTTGTTCGGCGGTTCATTGCCGCGTTTCACGAACGGGTAGATCCTCTCGCTTTGCTTGACTCTGGCATTGAAGTCGATCAAGGCAGGCTTGGTTAGGTCAGGATAGACAAACGCGTTCCGCTTGAACTGCCTCATTGCCATCGCAATCGTTCTGTGAGCTACTTGCCCGATCAGTAGCGGCAACGTCGTGATCCTCTTATTGATCACTATTTCCTTCTGATTCGGCTCTCCCCAGGGGAAGTATTCAAAGAAGAAGGCTCTAGGGCACCGCTTGTAAATCGACTGCCTAGAGAAGCTCCAGGATCGGTTGTAGGCAGTGCCCATTAGTTGCCTCCCTCATTTGCCAACTTCTTTCGTGGCATTATGTTTCCGCAGGACTTCCAATAGGGCAGTGCTTGCGTTTGAACGGACGCACGGACGAGTTTCTCGACAAGCAAGAAGTTGAGCCCGATTCCGATACTCAAATCTGAAGCAGTACTCATCCAGATAGCCTTGAAGGTGCTGAAGACTGAAAGAGCCCTGGTGAGTCCCAAGGTTGACTCGCTTGAACAAGCTGAAGATTCTATGGATGCGAGGCAAGTGCTGGATGGCTCTGTGCTTTCTTGGTTTGCCTTCCTCTTTGAGTTCTTCCTTTTGTTCGTCAGTCAAAGTAACTGTCTGCATGTAAAGCGTGTATCCCAGTCTTGGAAGCACTTGGTAAGCAGAACTGTTGTCCGTGTAGATTGAGGAGCCTTCTTCAATGAACTCTTTCACGAAGTCAGCAACAGTATCAGAGTCGTAGCCATCGATGATCTTAAGCCTGGCCCTTCCTGATCCGTCCCCAAGCCGTTCAACGGCCCCCATGACTTTTACAGAAGTCTCTGAACCTCGCCCGCGTTTGCCGCCTTCGTCTTTTCGGCCGATAGTCGTTTCGTCCAGTTCGATCTCGCCGCTCAGTTTGGGTTGGTCAGACAGAGCTACGCCCATACAACGGCGCAACTCTCGTAGAACGCGGAGCGCAGTGTGATAAGAGCCGAATCCCATGAGACGTTGCAATCGCAGGGCACTGATACCTTGTTTGCTCGTGGTCATGAGATACATCGCGTTCATCCACTCAGGCAAAGGTTTTGGTGAGTTATGAAGTACTGTGCCAGCAAGAAGCGACGTAACTTCTCGGCAGTCCTTGTTCAGGCACACCCAGTGATCGGTGGTGGAGACAACTCCGCTTGCTCGTTGGTATTTCTGCTTTCGAAGAGAGTATTTCGTCTCTGAACATTTCGGGCAAATGAATCCTTTAGGCCAGCGGATACTCGTCAAATATGCTCTACAAGTTTCGTCCGATGAGAATTGTTGATGGAAGTGAAGTTCCGTTTTAGGAAAGTCTTGAATTGACATCAGGACTCATACGAACAGCTCACCCCCAAAAAAGGGGGCGCATAGTTTTGAACCTAAAACGTGGATTTTGGCTCAGGGACGGATGAATCCGTCAAACTCTGCAAGCCATTCTCTAAATTGATCGACTTCCCATCCTGTGACAAGTGATGGCGGATCAACTAGGCCTCTGTCTTCGAAATACTGTTGTCTCAATTTCAGGGCAAACGTTTCCTGCCCAGTCATGAGTTCTTCAGCTTGCCCCCACCATACAACTTTTGTTGAAGAGTCGAACAAGCTCCATAAAGTATACAGTGCCTTCTCTAATTGATGTTTGCCTTGAACTCCTGCCTCAATCGTTGGGAGGAGCAATTCTTTTACTGGTTCTGCAGAATGTCCAAGATAGTCGTTCGTCTTCAAGCACAGGAACAAGATCAGTTCACGTTGCGAATTGAACCAACACGATGAGTGATAGTCAAACCCATCCTTGAAGTGCGACGTGATGAAGCCCCAGGATTCGCCATTTTTTAGTTCGGCGGCAACGCCAGGTGCGAAAATTTCCACGCTACTCATTTGCTGATCTCCATTGAGGAGTCGCAGGTGCTTGTTGCTTCACTTGCACTGGAGCCATCCAGGGCACCCAGTCTTTGATGAACTCGGAAGATGATAAGATGATGAACTGATTTGTTCTCGCTTCTACGATCACATAGCGCGAACCTTTGGCATCGCGAACATGCGTTGACCAGAACTCAGAGTTCGGACTAGTTCCAGGCATGACTGTGACCGCATGACTTCTTGGCATGAATCGTTGAGCCTTGCTTGTGGCACCAACTAATGCGGCTTGGAGTTGAGATTGCCCAACGGGCACCAAGGCATCCTCAAGAGAGGACTTGACGGCATTTAGATTGTTGATAAGCTTGGTCTTTGCGCCATCTTCAGCTTTTGCTCTATTTGCCTTGGTGACGTAACTGCCAATCAAGAACAGACCGTACATAGCCATCAACGGAAGCATTAACTGAGGCAGGACAGCAGTGAGGCAGATGATAGCTATATAGCCAATTCCTTTCAGAACGTTGATGAAACATCCCTG
>JANYCU010000029.1 GCA_025360125.1 Armatimonadota bacterium
TTGATGACCATAACAACTTCAGACCCCATTCATCCCTGAACAATCTCACCCCCGCAATGTGGGAAAGAAAGTTCGCGAACGAACATAATGAACAGGAGGCAATCCTCACATACTAGTGGATCGTCAAACGGGGACTAGCCACTGAGTTTTTGAAGAAGTTCAAAGAAGTTTATGGCAAGCCTAGCGCTCAATGTATTACCTGCCACACAAAGCCACCCGAACGTAACGACTATGGCAAAGATGTTTTGGCCGCGCTTGATAAGGCTAAGACTCCTGAGCTCACGGCTGAAATTTTGAAGTCGGTCGAGAGTCTTGATTCTGACAAGGACGGAGTTTTGAATGGAGATGAGATTAAGGCGGGAACATTGCCGGGAAACCCCACCTCGAAGCCCGCTCCTGAGTCCAGACCAGTTGAGGCGAAAAGTTCAGCATTGGATAACTTGGTGCCAAAGCACACGTTTCATCCTGCGATTGTTCACTTCCCTATTGCCTTGCTTGCCGTTGCTGCGTTTTTAGAATTCTTGTCGCGCTGGAAGAAGAATGAAGGTTTTCATTCGGCGTCGGTGATCAATCTAGCCATTGGTCTGGTATCCGCTGCGGGTGCGATCACGACAGGAATTATTTTCTGGTTAAGGCTAGGCGCCAAACTCGAAGGCACTCTGCTGATTCACCTGATCGTAGCATCGGCGAGTATATTGGTTGGCATTGGGGCTTATACTCAGCGATCAAAGCCTGCCTATATTTGGCTGATACTTCTTTCGGGCATTTTGGTCATGGTTGCAGGCCACTTTGGCGGAAGCATGCTTTACGGATAAGGGATCAATCCTTTCGGCAAAAGCAATTTAGGTCGTGGTCATCGACGAGACCAACGGCTTGCATCCAAGCGTAGGCGATTACTGGACCTACAAATTTGAATCCGCGCGATTTGAATGCAGCTGAGATTTCTTCGGACAGCGGAGTTTTGGCAAAGACTTCGCCCGTTTCGTTCTTTATCGGCTTGTTTTGGACAAATTGCCAGCAGAACTGGGAGAAGTCTTCTCCTTTTGCTTGCATTGCTAAATAGGCCTTTGCGTTGCCAATAGTCGCGACAATCTTAGCTCGTGCTCGGATAATGCCAGGGTTTTGCATGAGCCGATTGACGTCTTCCTCGGTGAAATTGGCGACTATCTCCGGATGGAAGCCTTGGAACGCTTCGCGAAGTGCGTCTCTTCGCTTGAGGATGATCGACCATGAAAGTCCCGCCTGGAATCCCTCGAGTTGTAGCGTTTCCCACAACTCGCGGCTTTCAGTGACGGGATTGCCCCATTCTTCATCATGATATTGGCTCATGAGGGCATCGCTGTTGGCCCAAGAACATCGGACGACATTCGGAGTAGACATTGTTCCACTATAATACCGAAATTCTCTGGCGAATACTGAAAAAAAATGGGGCACCGCAGTGCCCCATATCTAGAGTTCTGTTACGGGAGGGCTAATCCTCACGAACGCCCAGATGAATGTGGAGGGTCGAGATCTTCCGTCTCTTTTAAGCTCGAATGACATCGGGCTCCTACAGTTAAAGAGGAATTCGAACAGTCATTTAATACATTTGCTTCAATTAATCGAGGATTCCCTATTCCGCGGCAAATGGATCAGCCATTTCTTTGTTATCCGGAGTTCTCTGAGTACCCGCTCGATCGAGGGCGTGAATGCTGTCGGCAACAATCTCAACGGTTTCGCGATTTTGGCCATTTTGGTCTTGCCACTTTCGGGTTTGCAGTCGTCCATCACACGCGATTAGTCGACCTTTCCCTAAATATTCATGAACATATTGCGCCGACTGACCCCAAGCCGTGATCTTAAGGAAATCCGAATCCGGCTCTCCGTCTCGCGGCTTTGTGCGCTTCTTTACTGCGATGCTGAACGACACCACGCTCTTGCCTGTCGTGGTTTGTCTCAACTCTGGATCAGCCGTCATTCTTCCCGTCAACACTACTCTATTCATACTCATTTGTCTTTGCGTCCTGAATCCCTATCGAATAATAGTTTGGATTTATATAGTAGACATATATTTACTATAGTTTCATTATAACAAGAGCTTTCTCAAAATGCAACCCAGTATTTTTCAGATTTGGGATCGTTTTGTGGTGGACAAAGGATAATAAGGTTGTGGTGAACCGTTCTTCACATATTTTTACGATCTTGGCTTCGCCATTTCTTCTTCATGGACTTTGCTTTGCTCACCAGAACGAGCCGATGGTGCGAGGAGTCGAGCTTAAATCTGACATCCATGCGACAGGAACAGAAATTGTTCACGGCTCGGCTCAAAAGTTCGTCATGCATGTGACTCGAAGTTTTGAATACCGATTTGACATCATCGGCAACATGCCGGAAACCGACGGTTTCGATGGCAAGACGGCGTGGCACCTTGGTGGTGCGGGCGTACCTCATATTGCGAGTTATTCGGATCGTGACCTAACTCGAATTGTCGCCTACATCCAAGCTGGCGTCTGGGCCTGCAAGAATTCGCCAATCGAAATCGTTTCGGAAAAGGGCAACGATCTCGTTATTAAATGCAAGGACGGCTCGACCACGGTAAATTTGACTTTGGATCCGAAGACCCACACCGCGATGAAGCTAACTAGTTGGGGTCCAAGTGGAAATGAGGTTTGGAAATTTAGCGACTACATCCTATTTTCCGGAATTCTTGTTCCAAAAGTAATTGCGCACGAGAATGGGGATACCGTTGATACCGCAACTATTAAGGAAATGAGCCCGAATTTTGGCGGGACGATTAACTTCAAAATGCCCGCCGCAACTTCGGACGGATACACGTTCGACCTCGCAGCAAATCCGCAAATTGAAGTTAAGCGGAAGTTTGGATACCTTTTTGTGCGACCAAAGGTTGATGGAAAGGACGAAGGATGGTGGTTCTTGGATACTGGAGCTGAAGTCATGGTAATTGACCCTGAACTCGCGAAGACCCACAAAATGAAAGCGGTCGGCAATGACTCGGTTTCGGGTGTAGTTGCCAATGTAAAAACAAGTTTCTGGAAGGGGATTGAATTTCAACTTGGCCCGGTTACGATTAGAAATAGCTCATACATGGAACTTGAAATGAAGCAATTTACGGATGGCTTTGGAATGAATGTCGTCGGCATTTGTGGTTACGATTTTATTAGTCGAGTTGCGATGGATATCGACCCCACTAAGGCAACGCTCGGCATATATCCAGCAGGAAAGGCTGCCCTACCGACCAACGGGGCGTGGACATCGTTCTTGTTCCACGGCAACATGCCCAGTCTTTCGTGTAATTTTGAAGGGAACCACCAAGGACTTTTTAGTCTGGACACAGGTTCGGGCTCAACTGTCGACTTCTTCTCCCCTGCAGTTTCAAAATATGAGCTTTTGAAAGATCGGAAGGTGAGTTCAGTGATGACTGGGGGTGCTGGTGGCGCTTCAGAGAGCAAGATGGGTCCCTTGGACTGGTTCATTTTTGGGTCCAAGAAATTTGAGAAACCAGTTGTGGGCTTTCAGACTACGACCAAAGGTGGATTTGCGAGCCCATTTGTCGATGGCAATATTGGGATGCAGTTCATGGGCAAATTCCGGATGATCTTGGATTACCAAAACTCGCGATTGGCTCTGATTGAGGCAAAAAACTGATGGTATTCGCCCTCATTCACGTTGGACTGCAAACCATTCCCGCCAAGACTGGTATTCCCGTTGGCGCAACTTCGGCGGTGGTTGGGAAACTGAAACCTCATATGTACACGGCCTTGCGCGATAGTCACACGCTGCCAACGATCACCAATCTTGACTCGGCCAAGCGAAATACTTTTACGGGCGACATCATCACCCTTGACTATCCTCAGCGAGGAATGGTTCATGTCATGAATTTTGTGAAGGGCAAGCGACTTGTGTTCGAAAATCCGAAACAGCTACCGTTAGAAAATGGAACACCACTGACCAAATACCTCGCGACGTTGCCTCCGAAAGTCGATATTCGTTACGCCGGGCCAAACGAATCTAGCTTCGAAGTTAAGCTGCCGGGGCAAGAGAAAAAGCTACAGTCGTTCACAGGAATATTGACTTGCTTACCGATGAAGCCGGGCGAGAGAGGCATGACGATTCAGTTCATGGAAGGCAAAGTAGTGCGAAGTAGCTGGCTCAGCGTTGCAAAGCACTAGAATTGCCCTGCCTTGCGCCGGGCAGAGTTGTTGCGGCCCGATTTTTGGGCGGTTATGGGTAGACTGCAATTCAGATAGAGAGCCTTAGGAATGAGCGAAAGCATTGCCGACAAATACCCCAATTACAGTCCCGGCCTAGAAGGTGTTATCGCCGGAATAAGTGCCATTTCCGACATCGATAGCGACCGCAGTAGCCTCCAATATCGAGGATACGACGTCCACGATCTCGCCGAAAACGGCAGCTATGAGGAATGCGCCTATTTGCTCCTCCACAAGAAACTTCCGAGCGTTAGCGAACTGGCAGAATTTAAGAGCGTAATCGCGGTTGAGCGAGAGGTTCCCAGCTACATTTTTGAAATTTTGGCTGCAATGCCAAAGAACACTCATCCGATGGATTTAGTGCGAACGGCATACTCCGCGTTGGCTCCATCCGATCCGGACTACACCAAGCCAAGCACCGATCACGATGCGAACATTCGGAAAGCAGTTCGAATTGTCGCGAAAGCCTCAACAATTGTTGGCAATGCCCACCGCATTCGAAACGGCCTTGCCCCTTTGAAGCCAAATCCTAATCACGGAATTGCCGAGAATTTCCTGGCCCTGTTCAGCGGAAAGGATCCTGAGCCGAAGACGGTTCAGGTTATGGACGCATCCCTTTGCCTTTATGCCGAGCATGGATTTAATGCTTCAACTTTTGCCAACCGAGTAACCGTTGCCACTTTGAGCGACCTTTATTCGGGAGTCGTCAGTGGAATTGGAACCCTTCGGGGTCCGCTTCACGGCGGTGCCAACGAAGAGGCAATGCACATGATTCTTGAAATTGGTGAACCGAGCAACGCCCAAGCTTGGATCGATGACGCCCTGGCGACAAAGAAGAAGATCATGGGATTTGGTCACCGCGAATACAAGAAGGGCGACAGTCGAGCTTTTTACATGACGAAAGTCGCGAAAGAGCTAGGCGTCGAGGCAGGAATCACCAAGTACGGCGAAATCGCCGACATCCTCGAGAAGACGATGTTGGAGAGAAAGAACATTTATCCGAATGTTGACTTCCCTTCTGCATACGCTTACTACCTTTTGGGAATCCCGATTGACCTGTACACTCCACTGTTTGTGGTTGCTCGCTTGGCTGGCTATACGGCCCATGCGATTGAGCAACTTGACAATAACCGATTGATTCGCCCAACGGCGATCTACGACGGACTACGGAATCTCGAATACGTTCCTATTAGCCAACGCTAATCAGGCGCTACGTACATAAAAAATGGCCTCCCAACGTGGGAGGCCTTGTCATTTCAGGGGCTAAATTATTTGTTCCAGAGGGCTTTGATTTCGCTCAACGTAAGCCTTAAGTCTCCCCAAGGGTTGTATCCGATTGCGTTATCACTTCCGTCGATACAAAGTCCGGCTTCTCGGCGAGGATCGGCCCAGTATCCGCCCCACCAAAAGATTTTTCCAAGGTTAGGGGTGAGCGTCTTTGCGGTGTCCCGAGCAAATAGTTCAGCGCGGATCGCAGTCAAAAGGCTTTCTCGACTTGGCATAGCTTGAGACAAAGGAACCATTACACCGTTTACATTTTTGTATGATCGGCTCATCGCTCGAACTTGATCCATGGTCATGTTCTGGTAGTTCGGCGAAGTACCGTCGGCAAATTGAGTTCCAGGGTTGAATGCAATTCCTCCCGACTCGGCCACCCTAAAGTAGCACTCTGTGATGTCAACAATTTTCGAGGTTCCTGGCATTGGTAAATTGGCGACCAAATCAACTTGCTTTTCTAGTTCAGCAACCCATCGTTTCGCATATTCGGCTGGTGTTTCCCATCGCCCAGCAGCAGGGTCGATCGGCGAACTCGTAAGGAGATCGTTTGTATTGGTGGAGTTGTAGGCTGAATTGGGATTAAATTTCCATCGGAAAACAGGTGAATTGAAGTGAAGAGCTCTTCGACTGCACTGAGTTTGCCAGTTCTTTCCCACCATTTCTTTCGAATAGGTCGCGATTTCATTGAGAGATGGCGACATACTTCCTGCCCACTGAATGTTGCGAATTTGTCCTTTAACATAGTTCAATCGATATGCATCAACGTTTTCTGCGAACATAGAGAACGCAGGCATAGTTAATGGATTGGCTCCAAATGTTGTCGGAACTTGGCTGGCGGTCATGGTCGCGGGGCGGGGCTTATAGTCCAACCCTGCCATTGTCCCTTCCAAAACTTTGCCTACGCCTTCCCAACTTCCAACTTGACCATCTACAGATCCACCAGGGTGCCCCGCGGCGGGCTCATTTCCCATTTGGAATGCCATTCGAGAGATAAAATTCTCAGTCATGGTTCCCGTTGTTCGCGATCGGGTTACTTGGGCAGCAGCATCGTTTACATCGTAGACAAACGTTTGAGCATGCTTCTTCAGATAAGGCAAGTATGCGTCGTATGGGCGCCACCAATCTCGTTTTGCCGCATCGCCAGTATTGATTGCACTAACTATTTTTCCGCCTAGGGCATCTTTGTCAAGAGTTACCCACGAGTCAGAACCGTATTGGTTTGGATAAACGCCCGGAGTTATGTTCCACAAAATGTTGAGGCCACTGGTAAATCCGCTTCCTCGAAACATGATTCGATTGACAATCGCATTGATGTTCCGCTCTTTGTTCACTTGTCCGTTTGCATTGTACGGATCAGGGAAGTGATTAGAAAGGTTTCCTGTCACTCGAACCCAAGTGTTCTTTGGCAACAGATCGGTCACTTCGTATAGATCGGCCCAGAGGTGATTGGCTGGATCGCTGTAAGCCCGGCTCAAACCGGACGGGGCAATTCCCGCTCCCGTGAGCATGGCGCTTGTATTGTTCCATCTTGCTCCGGCAATACCGTCATTGAATGCATAGTTCTTATACTCATTTGCCGTTTGGTTACTGTACAGATCAGGTGCTGGGGCATTGAATCCGAATCTTGATGCATACCATGCGTCGGTTTGCGCTGTTGCCATTCCGCCCAAAAGAACCAATGCCAACGTGGAAAGTGACTTCATACATGGCAAGTGCCGTATTGCTGACCCCTAAATGATCAATAACTTTGCTAGGTTACAAAAAACAACTGCCCCACCAGGGCGAATTGGCATGATTTGAGCAGTACGGGCACGCTTGAATTGAAATGCTTATCCTTTGACGTAGTTGCTTGGCAGTTCTCTCAAGATCCGCTCGACGTTCTTCTGGTTTTTGCCCCAATCGGCACACTGAGTTTTGAGGGCGCACTCGCTTCTTACTTTTGTTGCTCCTGCATCCACCAGGGTGATGATGATCTTCTCTCCCCACGATTTCATGCTTGCCCCTGTCGAGGCAGTGATTCCGTTGTTATCGAACGATGGTCCCCAGCCAAAGCCCCTCAATGTATTGAGGAGGGACAGCTCAAGATTTACGTTTGTGGGAACATTCTGAATCGTCTCTTCGTGAAAGGCAGGAAAACCAAAAGCCATGATTGTTAATTCTATCTCGCTGGTGCCCTAAATGCGCCAAACTATTACCGTGCGAATCCTTGTGATTGGTGGGGGGGGCAGAGAACATGCTCTCGCTTGGAAGTTGTCTCAGGAAGCCGAAGTCATTTGTGCTCCGGGTAACGCGGGAATTGCCGAAGACGTGGAGTGCGTTTCGGTTGCAGCCCACGATTTTGCCGGAATCCTGAAACTTGCCCGGGACCGCGAGGTCGATTTGGTCGTTGTGGGACCGGAAGATCCCCTTATTGCTGGTTTGGCCGATGCATTGCGTGAACAAGGTTTTGCGACATTCGGCCCAGGAACGGTCGCGGCTCAGCTCGAAGGTTCCAAAGCCTTTGCTAAAGCGATGATGCAGCGAGCAGGAGTGCCGACGGCTTCCTATCAAACCTTTATTGATACTCAGGCCTCGAAGGAATACGTTAGGAAGATGTTCGCTGAAGGCAAGCAGGTCGCGCTGAAAGCTAGCGGCAATGCCCTCGGCAAAGGGGTCATCGTTTGTGGCACTCTCAGTGAGGGCTTAGAGGGAATCGAAACCTTGAAGGCTCTCGGCGAGGCCAGCCGAACATTGGTCATCGAGGAGCGCCTTACCGGACGAGAGTTTAGCCTCTTAACCTTAGTTGGCGACCATGGAATTTACAGTTTGCCCGTAGTCCAGGACCATAAGCGGGTATTCGACCATGATATGGGGCCGAATACTGGGGGGATGGGGACTTTTTCTCCGCTAGAATGGTTGAGTGCGGACATTGTATCGCAGACAGAAGCTGAAGTAGTCACGCCAATTTTGCAGGCTCTTCGCGACGATAAGCTTTCTTATCGTGGTGTTCTGTTTAGCGGCATCATGGTCACTCCTGACGGTCCAAAGTGCATTGAATATAACGTTCGCTTTGGCGACCCAGAGACGCAAACCATTATGCGTCGCCTCGGTCCAGGGCTTGCCGATGCGTTGATGAGTGCCTCGACTGGAGGTGAAATCACCCCGATTCCCGTCTCAGCAGATCATGTGGTCACAGTAAATCTCGCGAGCGGAGGATATCCGGGTGAGTATTCGAAGGGCTTGCCGATTTTCATCGGTGCTTTGGGTGCTAGAGTCAAACTATTTCACGCTGGTACGGCATTATTGAATGGGCAATTGGTGACCAATGGCGGTCGAGTCCTTGGTGTAAGCGCTGTAGGAGATACGCTTGCGATGGCACGAGAAACCGCCTACGAAGCGATTGGTCAAATATCCTTTCCGGGAATGCACTACCGGACCGACATTGGTGCGTAGAACAAACCATGATGAATCCTTATGACTGGCAAGACGCAATGCAAAACCGCGTTGCATACATTCTCAATCGAATTGAGAAGGGTGCGCCCGTCCTTGCCATCAGTCTTGATGCGGGAATTTTGATCTTTACCTATCGCCGGCAAAGCCAGAAACTCTTCGAAATCTATGACCGGCTTGGGTTCGCCGGACTAGGACAACAGTCCGATATTGAGTCGATTCGAGTCAGCGCGATGGAATTTGCTCATAAGGAGGGCTTTACCCGAAGTGAGCAAGATGTAACAATTCAGCGAGTGGTTACCGCGGTGAGCTCGCCCATAAAAAAGGCATTTGGCGACTTTTCCTATTCTCCGATTTTAGCGATCTCCCTTTTCGCCGAGCTTGGTTCGTCTCCCGAACAAGATACCTTCTTTGTCGTTGATTTTGATGGCGACTATCACCTTCACAAACATTCAGTTATTTTGAGTGGACGAGCGAGTTCTAGTTCCGTCTTGCAAGAAGCCATTCCTCCAAAAACTTCCATTGAGAAAGCCATCCAGATCCTTCAAAATGAATGGCTGAAGCTTGCCAGCCTTGACGGAGAACAAGACGTGTCACTTGACGATTTGACTCCAGAAATCATGCTGATGGAGCGGAATTCTGGTCGAGAAGATATCTTCCGCAAAATCTCATCTTGAAACGAATCCAATTTGAAGCCATAACCCTTGCTGCGGTCTGCAGTGAAATCGAACAGATGCTTGGGGCAAAATTGCAATCTGTTCGTCAACCGAACGATACTACGATTATTCTTGAACTCTATGGCCGAGGTATTTCTCAGCATCTATTAATCTCATGTCATCCGGAATTCTATCGGGCTTACTTTACTTCGCGCAAATCGAAAAACCTGCCGAATCCGCCCCAATTTTGTACCGCACTCCGATCAAATCTCGTCGGATTGAGTCTTGAATCTGTTTCGATGACCAAGAGTGACCGGGTTTTGCGTCTCAATTTTGGTGAATGGACTTTGATTGCAGAGCTGATGGGTCGGCACGCTAACATGATATTAGTCAACGCAAATAATACTGTCCAAGGAGCAGCTCTATGGATCAATCGGAGTAAGTCAAAACGGCCGATCATGGCGCAGCAAAAATATGAGAATCCTCCGGTCCTCCGAGATTTTCCGGATGTTGCTGATTTCCGAAAGCCTCCCGCTTCGGTTCTTCCTCGACTGGATGTCAGGGATTCGCAACGGTGGAATCCCGGCTTTTCGGCATCGGTTGGTGCTTATCCATTTGACCTTTCTGACCAAGTCTTGGACTGGATGCCGAGTCCATCCATCAGCCATGCTCTTGAAAGCTATTACTTAGTCGAAATTCAGCGACGAGAAATCGAGGCGAAGCGATCGTGGATTTTGAGCCAGTTGAATCGCGTGCTTCTCGCTCGAGAAGTTGCTCTATCGAGTCTCATCGAGGCCAGAGACACGGGAGCGAAGGCCGCAGGATGGCAACTAAATGGAGAATTGCTTTTGGCTTACATGGACCAGGTCTCGCCGGAATCTGAAGAGGTTATTTTAACCAACTACGAGGGTAATCCCCAGACTATTCGCCTTGATCCTGAACTATCGGCCAAAGATAACGCACTTCGCTACTTTGACCGTGCGAAGCGGGCCAAGGGGCGTCAGTCCTTGGTTGGGGAGCAAATTGAGCGAATTGAAGCAAGCATTGTCGAACTTCAGTCAAGAGTTCGACAAGCAGAGGATGCCACGTCACTCCAAGTACTTGGCGCTCTTGAAGAAGAAGCCAAGACAAAGAAATGGACTCATGCTCAGCCGATAACTAAAGGTGGCGTTACGGAACGGCCATTCGAAGGTCACCGAATTAAAGATGTTCTGGGGCCGAATAATTATCGAATCCTTTACGGTGAGAATGCTGAGGCGAACGACTATCTCACGCTTCGCATCGCTAAGAGCAACGACTATTGGCTTCACGTTCGCGGACACACTTCGGCTCACGTGGTGATTCAGACTCATAACCACCCTGAAAAAGTCTCCCGTGAGGTCTTGATGGCGGCGGCAAAGATTGCCGTCCAAAACTCGAATCAGAAGCACGCTGGCTACGTTACGGTTGACTACGTGTTAAAGAAATATGTTCGGAAACCGAAGGGTGGTGCAAAAGGCAGTGCATTGGTTACGAACGAGAACACCCTGACGGTTGAGGCTTAATTAGCACCGCTCAACCTTAAACTTCTCTGCCTCGATTCCCCTCAGCAACAAATCCAAGTGTTGTCGTTCCTTGATCGAAAAGTCCATCCACACATCCTCAGTTCCTGGCTTTAGAATGCATGGCATTTGCGGCTTGTACCGAATGATGAGCGGGTTGGGGTAGGTGCTAAGGATGGCACAGGAGTCGAGATCTGAGCCGTTCGGGTCGATCCAATCATCCCAAACGCCCGCCATATAGAACAGCGGCATGGATGGAATCGAAAAGCGATACTTAACCCGTTCTGGGCCCTCATCTCGCCACTCGAAGAACGCTGTCGCAGGAATCAGGCATCGTTTGTTCATGATCGAGCCCTTGAAAGCATTTTGGAAGAACACCTTTTCGCGGCGGACGTTGGCCATCGCTGCCCCAAAGTCCTCTTTGGCCCATTGCGGGGTGAATCCCCACCGAAGAAGCTTCATTTCTCCACCGCGGCAAATAGCGGGCACGAATGCGCCGGGAGCAATTTCTTCGCCCAGATAAGCGAGCTGAAGCTCCTCGTAAACCTCCTTTCCTGATCCCACTAAGGTGTACCGCGTCGGCATTCGCCTCAAGTTTACGCGGTCAGTTTGGTGACTTTGACTCAATCCAACCTAGATCTTCCTCGATTTTGGTCAAAGTTGAATCGAGGCGGACAATGTCTGGTTTTCTTCCCTTCATCATTAAAGCCCAGATATTGCCGTTGAAACTTACCACTTCAGCAATATCTCCCCTGTCCGTGGCTAACGTCTGCACTTCGGTCGAACCTGGTCGCCATCTCACGACCAATCCACTATTGCCAACTCGTGTTTTTTTAAGCAGGAATTCGTGCTCGTTAATCATGATGGGGTCGTGCATCTTGCTCGGGCATTCGACGACTTTTTGAGTGCCGTTTCGAATTGAAATAGTCAAGATTGGAGCATCATTGCTGGCTGGGTGAAGCGGCAGAACTTGTGCTACCAGAAATTGGCCATCCAGCGACACCGCAAGGCCGTTAACATAGTTAACTGGGTTCGATAGTTTGCGAAACCCATGGACGGCATCCCATCCGACTATCCACTTTTGGCTAAGACTTGGCTTTTCCTTTTGCTCAACGAAGTAATAGGCCTTGTTTGGATCATCCCAAATCGCGTCTACTCCGACCCTCGTATCGATGATGCTTTCCGATTTACCGTTGCTCGCAATGGTCAACATTTCTAAGTCGCCCGGTAGGCTTTTTGTGGTGAATTTAGGAATGGATGTAGATTCGAATGAGCGATGGCTTGCAGCAAGAATATCAGTCGATTCCACCCTAACATACAGGTCCTGAACCTGATAAATAGATTTTCCATCTGTCCGAATCGCGTATGGAAAGAAGTCCTCTTCGGGAAGCAAATTTGACAAGGTTCCGCAGCAAATAATGATTGCCACGACGACAATGGCACCGCGGATAACTGCCGATTTTGCTTTCGTCGTCATAGGTCACTTCCGGGAGACTTAACGATATAGCCTGGTCAGCAGTTCCCGAGCTGGACCAAAGGCTCAAGCTTGGATTCCGAAAAAAAGGGGATTGCAGATTCAAACTGACCAAGAATTCTTGGTCCCGATTCCGAACTCCTACTCCCGGCAATCGCTCCGTAAGGCGGCACTTTCGATGCAACCCGAGGTTTTCACACCTCATCCCCCACTGAACTGACGTCCAACCTACCGGGGGATTTCGATTCCGGTTACCAAAGCGTATTTCTAACGGTGTTCTTGATATGTTTTGCCGCTATGGAATCCATGGCTTGACCAAGTCGCTCCATCATCGGGAGGTTATTGATTTGTTTTTCGACAGCCTCGCAAAACCAAACCGCACTTTCCCGCTGGTACGGCGTCATGCGAGAGAAGATTCCGCCCGGGATGTTGCAGAAACTTCGAAGATGGGTAAGGCAGCCAGATTGGTAGAACGGATCAAGGATAGCTTCCCGCATGTAGGCCGCAATGTAATACATCTTCGACGTGCCATCTAGCATCTGAAAGGCGTCAACGACATGATCGTTTTCGTTCTCGGGAAAATCCACAGATCGCCAATCTTGGCCCGTAAACAAGATGCCCCGCAATTCATTCAAGTACGCCTCATTTGATTCATGGAACCCGACCTGGACTGACGTTTCGGGGAACGCGTTTTCGAGCAGGGCGAAGAACGTCGTTAGTTCGGAATTCTCATCAAGTTCATTCATTGGCGCACTTCAATATATTTTACACAGAAGGTCTGGGAACCTGAGTGGTTCAGAAACCGTATTGGGCATTGTGATTTTTCGATCGTCCCGTTTCCTAGTTTCTATGACGCTTCTCGCTGGCATTGCATCACATAGTTATGCTCAGGCAGATGAAGCAGGCTTCAAGAAGCTCGACACTTATTTCAATTCGCAACTGCAGAAAAAGAAGACGCCATCAATTTCCGTCGCCGTGATTCAGCGCGGGAAAGTGATTTATGGAAAAGGGTTTGGAATGGCCAACCTCGAAGACGAGGTTCTAGCAAGTGCCAATTCGGTGTACCGGATTGGAAGCATCACGAAGCAGTTCACGGCGACGATGATCATGCAGTTGGTCAAAGAAGGAAAGCTCAAGCTCGAAGATCCTTTTGAGTCTATTCTCAGCGACATGCCAGCTGCGTGGTCCAAGGTTACGGTGAAGCAGTTGCTGAATCACACGAGCGGGGTCAAGTCCTATACCGAGATTCCCGGGCTCTTTGCCAACGACGCGATGAAGCCGACAACTCCGGCCGGAATCATCAAAACCGTTGAATCCGCGCAGTTAGATTTTGAGCCAGGAACAAAATGGCATTACAGTAATTCTGGCTATGAACTGTTGGGAATGATCATCGAGAAGCTCGATACACGCCCGTATGAAGAATCCCTGAAAGCTCGCATTTTGACCCCGCTAGGAATGGACCACACCTACTTTACAGGCGAGAACCGACTGGTGCCTCATCGCGCTCAAGGGTATTCCAATTCAAATGTCGGCTTCCTGCACTCCCAATATTTGAACATGGATTGGCCCTATGCCGCGGGTTCGATCGAGAGTACGGTGCTTGACCTCGCCAAATGGGACGAGGCTCTGTATTCCGATAAGATTTTGAGTCAGGACCAGTTGAAAGAAATGTGGTCGCCAACGAAGCTTGCGGATGGATCCATTCAACCGTACGGATTTGGCTGGCAGGTGAGCAAAATGAACGACCAGAATATCGTCGAGCATAGTGGCGGGATTCACGGGTTCACCTCGTTTATTCGGCGATGCCCATCGTTAGGTATTTCGGTGGTGGTTTTGACTAACTCCGATTCGGGCGGCGATCCGGCTACCATGGCGAAGGACGCGATGGGGATCGTCGAACCTGCGCTCGTTCAACGAGCATCGGTCGACAAAAGTCCGGCGACCACCAAACACGATCAGGGAGTTCTCCAATCTCTGCTCGATGGAAAATTCGATCGGTCGTCGATGACGCCTGAGTTTGCCGCCAAGCTTCCGGCGGAGAAAATGGCTACCGCCAATAAACAAATGTCGGTGTTGGGCAAGATCCTCAAGTTTGAATTCATAAGCGAGGAGCCATCGGGAGTTCTAACGGTTCGAAACTATAAAGTTACTTTTGGCTTGGTGGAACTAACCTTCACCTTAGCAACCGATAAGGATGGCCACATTGGCGGGCTCACGATCCACCAGTAGTTACTGGCCGCGTCGCAATCGGTCGATTTGAACTTGCAACTCGGCCGCTTTGTCTTCGGTTGGGACGATATCGGGCGACTTTGTCATCGTCCCTCGGGTGTAACCGATGTAAGGTAGCCACCCTTCTGACCGGAGCACTCGATGCTTGCTGACGAGGTCAAAAAGTGGGTTGGTTTGCATGGCTTGCCAGGCGGTCCTGAGGTCTTCTTTTGGTTGTTTTATTCCCAGACCGTCGAGGATTTGATTGGCCATGAGCAAGTGACCTAGCTCGGTTGGGTGGATACCGTCACCCGTATGATAGAGTTCTAAACTCGCCTTCATTGCATTTCGCGTGATGAGTTCCATCGGCGCATGAAGGTCGATTACTTCGGCTCCGCCGGGGCGGGACTTTACTTCCCACTTAGCAAACGCTGCTAATACGTCGTCGTACTTAGCATACGGCTTGCCGTAAGTGAATTTCTCGCCGTCTTTGGTGATGTTGTCGCCGAATTGGGTGATGTCGAATGCGGGTGGAGTGATGACAATGACTCGAGCGCCGTTGGCCTGGCATTGCTTGACCATCGAGGTGATACCTATCTGAAACGCCTTCATCCTGGCAGGATCGTTGGGTTGATAGATGCCGTCATTCATGCCATAGCAGGCAAGGATCACGTCAGGGCGGACGGCTACAATGGCTCGATTTAGCCGCTCGTGAATGTCGGGACGAGGAAACGGGTGTCCAATTTCCGAAAGTCCAGAAGCAGTCTCACTCGCAAGTCCCACGCTGAAGATGTTGAAATCCAGGAAAGGATTTTGCTTTTGCAGCATGTACTCGATCATGCTGACGAATCGGCCATCTTGGGTGATGCTGTCGCCAAGAATCATGATTCGCTTTCCGGCCAGGTCGCGAACTGGGCCGGGTGCCCGATCTTTGGCGAGTTCAAATTGACTCTTGATGACCTTATCGCCCATTAATTTCGACAATATCGGTTCAAGAGCGTTGGCCCATGCTTCTGCGCCTTGGGCATTTGGGTGCACAAGGTCCGGAATCAGGTCGGTATTCATGCTTCCGTCCTTGCGGAAGAAGACGGAATTCAAGTCGGCCCAAAAGATGTGCTTATTGTCGGCTAGCTTTTTGGTTAGCTGGCCTGCCTGACGGCACGTCTCAACGCTAAGGTCGGAGTTGGTGTATCGGCGATGAAAGTTCGTGATTTCACGAGCGCCGCCCCGTGGGAAGATGCTCAAGACAAGAATCTTGGTGGTTGGATGTTTCTTTCGAATGGTTTCAACAATGGCTTTTGTCCCGTCGAAGATTTGTTCGGGCGAGTGAACGGTGGGGTAATTAGTATCGTCGGTGTTGTTGGTGCCGATGAGAACAACTGCGACCTTGGGTGACTTTTGCGAGTCCAATTCGCCGTTTTGTAAGTTCCAGAGGACGTTTTCTGTTCGGTAACCCGAGTAGCCCAGATTGATGGCGTTACGCGCGGCAAAGTGGGTTTGCCAGACCGCTTTGAGCGGCTCCCATTCCCCGCCCGAATCGCCCACGGTGTGGGTGATACTGTCGCCAATCATGAACAAATCGTAGTTATGGCTGCGTACCGCAGCAACCTTTTGATTGTGCCGCTCGGACGGCGTTGGAGTTGGAAAATCGGCATCTCCCTGCTTGGGCGTAGGCGATTGACTAAGTCCAATCGCAATCAAGCTCAAGAGAGTTGCGGAACTAAAGATTGCTTTGAACATGGAATTGCGTCGTTGTAATTATGGCTTGTTATCCGCCCGATTTCATTTCGTTTCCGTCGAACCACATCTTGAGTTCGAGCGACTCTGAATAGCGGACAACCCAGCCGGTTTTACCTTTGATCCATTCGTTCTTGGTCTTGCTGACGAGTCGGAAATCGTGGTCTTTGCTCTCTTCATCTTTGACCTTTGACTTCAATTCGGAATCAAATGTCACGTATGCAACGCCTTTGTCCAGCTTAAATGTTTTGATTTTCTGAGTCCATTTGACGTTGCTCATCATCTTCATTTGAGTTTCGAAGTCTTTGAAAACGTCGGCTCGCTTCATCATCGGCTTGCCGGGAGCTTTGGAATGAAAATCTTCGGCGAAAGTCGATTCGAACAGCTTGACGTCTTTGTCGGCAAATGCTTTGCTGACTTGGGAAAATCGGGCCTCAATCGCTTTTCGTGCGTCGCTCGAATCATCGACGGCTAGGCAAACCAGGGTCAAGGATAGAACTGAAACGATCGCAGGGAGTTTCATGGAGCTGAATTTTACCTACTGATGAGCCTGCTCGAACCCATCAATGCGCGTTCAGGTGGTGTAAGATTGATGAATCGTGAGACTTCATTCGATCGGTCGATGCGCCGGAATTGCCCTCATTTGTTGGTCATTGACCTCGTGTAACAACAAACCCGTTGTGGACCCGGTCACGGGCAATAAGAGCGAAGTTATCATAAACTCGAATGCTCCCAAGAACAACATGCCTGATCCGATTAAGAAAGCGTTGAATAAATCTGGGACTAAAGTCAAGACAACCCCAATCAAGAAGTTCGTCTTTCAGCAGCCATCATCGGATTGGACCTCAACGAAACCAGCCATGGGGGACGGCAATTTCACTATGGCTTTGTATAAAATCTCGGGAGGAAAAGTTTGGGTTTATGTCACCAGTATTGGATTGCCAACAAGCTCAAAAGATGCATTGAGCCTTGTTAAGGATTGCGAAACTGGCTTTGCGCATGGAGCAGCGAACCATCCCGAACTCACCCGAGAATGGATCAAGAGTGGCTTTTCGGCTAGTCGATATTCGGACGCGACCAAGGGCGATGTAGTCGTTTGGTGCGTCTCTGAATCGTGTAAAGTTGAGCTCAAGTTTGCTTTTGGTGCTGGGACCGATGCGAAAAGTAATGTTGCCACGGCCGACAAGGCCACCAACGACTTTCTTGAAAAGAACCCTAAGGGCGGCGCTCAGCTTTAATCGTTTCCCGCAACCTAGAAAATAAACCAGCGACCTATTTCGGGGCCATTTCCGGCAAAATAGGAATCATGAAGAAGGATTCAATCTCTCGGCTTGGCCTGATGATGGCAGTAGGCGGTGCCGTGTTGATGATTGGGTGCGAGCCAATCAAGAAAACCCCGGAGAATACTGGTGCAAACGCGCCTCTTACCAGTACACAAGTTCCCGAAATCTCCTCAAACAAGCCGCAGCCTCCAGTCTCACCCGATGATTTAGCGAAAAGGAAGCTGCAATTTGAATCAATGCAAAAGAGCATTCAGGCGGTTGCATCTCAGGCGACTTCTAAGAAAGGGCCAGATTTTGACTTTCAATTCGACTTGCCTTCGGCTGGTTGGGAGAAGACCGCCCACGGCGCGGGAGACAGTAAATCGTCGGTTTGGCTCTTTACCGACAAGCCAACTGGAATGAAGATATTGCTCTCTTGCGCAGGGACGATGGGGGATCCAACCTTTGCGAAGTCGGCTCAGTCTGTCTACGATTCGTGCCAAAAGAAAAGACCTGAATTAACTCGAGAGTGGAAAGTAGGTGAGTTTGACCTCAAAAGGTCTTTCATTGGCTTCATTGATCCCCGACACGGCGAAGTAACGATCACCGCATTTTCGCCAATCTGCTCGCTGGAATTTAATATTGCCAGCGAAACAATGGATCGAGATGACTTGTTCAAATATGCGGATGACGCAGTTGAGTCATTCATGAAGAAGAATCCCAAGGGCGGCTTTCCGGCCAAATAAAAATTGCCCAGGAGTAGTTACTCCAGGGCAATTTTTAGCCTACCTAGTTTTTTTCAAGCAGGAATGTGAATGTCTTGTTGTAGGAATCATCTCGAGCGCGAATGGAGAGTCGGACTTCCATTCGGCCACTTCGATTAGGGCTTCCCGTCACGCGAATATCCCATCGTTTGTCTTCTCGGTCCATCATCTTTCCGGTTGCATCTAGTCGATTGTTCGATCGATCGAACGTGCCTTCGAACTGGATATGGAATCCGGCTCCTCGGCGAGGAGACAACCAACCTTTGACCTTGTCGATCGACCGATCGCCATTCGCTAATGTGATCGAAAGGATATGGGAAGCAATTGCCGAGTTATCGGTTTCGATGTCGGCATTTCCAACATAGTCACCTTTGGCAACATTCTGATCCTGCGGATAGTTTCGACCGTTTCGCGGTTGCACCGTGAAGTTGAATCTGCTATCCCAGTGAGCGTTTTGTACTCCGGTCGAACCCGTTAATACGGCGCTGACCCGAACCGTGTAGACACCGGGAACGTTGGTTCGAACGTCGTAGACTTCGTTGGCATAATCATTTAGCGAGAGCGAAACATTTCGGACATCACTGTTGAGCCCAGCCCCGTTCGGACCCGAAATATTGACCGTCGACACGGCGGAGCCTCGACCATTTCGAGTTTCGGAAAGCAACAATCCAACATTGATGTGGGCGACATCACCGACTTCAATTTGGTTCTTTGTGGTCAATCGAATCATTCCATCGAGCTTGCCTGAGTTATATCGAGTTGGATTTGACCGATCGTCGAGCCGCGTCTTTCGTCGCATTTGAACGTAATAGACCATGCTTGTTGTATCCGTTCTTGGTCGGAATGTGATGCTCTTATTAACCGTATCAAAGTCTCGGCTCATGATCGAGACGTCAAATCGACCACCGGAAAGTGATCCTGGAATTTCATAAGTGGTCAAACCATTCGGTCGGCTACGGATCAGGTCACGCTTGCCCGTTTCGTTAGTGAACACTTCGATTTCGGCGTTTGAAATGGGTTCGTTTCGATCGTCGCTCATCAGCACGAATTGAATCGTTGGTCGCCGAGTCCGTCGGAGCCGCAAGTCGGCTCGAATATCATTTGATCGCTCGGTTACATCGACCGTCGTCGAACCGAACCCTTGATAGTCGTCAGCAGCCACGATGAGATATCGACCTGGCATGAGGTCTTGGTCGGCAAAGCCGTTCCGTCCGGTTGAATTCGAAAAATCGCTTCTCCGATCAGAACCTCCAAATGGACCGTAATACTTTACGGATACGCCTTGGACGGCATGGCCAGCGTCATCGCGAACTTGCGTGCTGACACGAACGGTGTTGCCTCTTTGGGCGACCGCTAATCCGGCAAGGGATGCAACAGCGAAGATTGTCGAGAAGAGTCTTGTTTTCATAGTTGACCTCGTTTTGTGAACCTAGTCATTTGTTTAGACTGACGCTCGACAAAAGCGTTTCGTCGAGACGAAAGTCCAATAGGTCTTCCTACTCTTTCTGGGGCAGCGCATTACGCCTACAGGTATTTCGGCTCTGGCAGTGGCTTCAAGTCTCGTTCGATTGTTGCTCGCTGGGGCTCAAGGAACGGTGGCAAGGCCAACTTTTCGCCCAGGTGATCGGGGTCCTCGTCACTGGCAAAGCCGGGGCCCTCGGTTGCCAATTCGAACAAAACTCCGCCTGGCTCGCGGAAATACAAACTGTGGAAGTAAAACCGATCGATATAGCCTGATGTCCGGATTCCAGCCGATGCAAGCTTGTCCTGAAACGCGAGCAGTTCCTGATCGTTTTGAACGCCAAAAGCGACATGGTGGACGCCGCCAGCTCCGACTTGTCCAAAGGCCCTTTCTTGGGGGTCATTAACAAGGACTTCGGCCGAATGATGCTCGCCTTTGATCACGAAACGCGTTCCGTCAACATCGTCAAAGCCCAACAATTCGGTAAGCACTTTTCGGGTTGCGTCAGGTCGCGCACTATCGAGATCAACTCCTAAGATGCCTCGGATCGCCATTTCATTGGGTACGACTTTCGTCCATGGAACGACTTGATTGGCCAGCCCAGAGTCATCGATCAGGGCCAATTGTTGCCCTTCTGGGTCGGCAAACGTTAATCGGTCCCGACCCTTTCGGTCGAGATCCCATTCGGGAACAACGCCGTGCTCTTTTAGCCGTTGTTCCCAAGCTTTTAACGAACTTCCTGCAACCCGCAAAGTAGTAAGAGAAACCGTAGCAACGCCTGGGCGATTCGGCTGAATGGACGGCCAATCGAAGAAAGTTAGGTCGGTACCGGGTGAGCCGACGGTGTCGGCATAAAACAAGTGGTATGCCGAAACATCATCTTGATTGACACTCTTCTTCACCAACCGCATTCCTAGGACTCCGGTGTAAAACTCGAGGTTTTCGACAATCTTTGCACTGACCGCCGTGACATGGTGAATTCCGAGAACATTCATTGATTTGACTTCATTATGTCTCCCTAAAAAAGAAAATGGCTCGCTGAAACCAGCGAGCCATTCATATTGTTTTTAGACGCTTACTTCTTTCGTCGAACTCGGCAGAGGGCCAAAAACCCAAGTCCAAGCGCGAAGACCGGCGTTGGCTCGGGAACGGTGGACAAGTTATAGCCAGAAACATCTAAGGCGCGGAATTCGGTGATCCCGAGGTCGGCACCTGGGCCAGCCGTTCCCGCCCAATCCTGGGTCTGAGGCGTCGCGTGGACAATCCAGTCCGCATAGTCTCCGCCATTCGGAGCCTGATTAAATTGGTCGATGTGAGTGACGCCATCGAGGGAAAAGAATGCTTGTCCGGCTACGGTACTGTGGGTTCGAAGACCGTTTTGATCATATCGGAACAAATCGAGCATCGCGCATCCGGGCGAGAATCCGATATTAGAGCCCCAACCACCGATGCCAAGCGCCTCACCAATTTCGTGAGAAGCAACCGTCATATAATCAAATTTCCCGGCGTTATTTCCACCGTGATTGAATCCACAAATGCTGCTGTTAAGCCAAATGGTGCAGTCAACTGATGATGGAGCATTGAACCCAAGAGCGCGAGCCTGAGCAGTAGTAATGTCAATTCCGTGAGTTCCGTTGAGCACCGGGTCATTGACTTGATTGGGCAAGCCAGCGATTGCGGCGATATCGTCGGCCGAGTTCTGGTCAGTAATCATGTGATTTCGCAGGTCTTGGTAGGTCACGTTAATCGTTGAAGCGGAACTCGCGCCGAGGCCAGAAGCTTGATCGACAAAAGTGATGTTGACCGTGATGTTATCCAGCAGTTTGGCCTCAAACGCGGCTTTGGACTGGTTGATCGCCGCTTGGATGAGGGCGCTATTGCCGTTTCCTGTAATCGAGGAATCGAACGACGCGTTGATGATGATATTTGCCGAAGCAGGAAGCGCTGCGCCAACGAAAAATGTGCCCGAAAGAATAAAACTCAAATGCCGAAATTTCATGTTTCAAAAAAGGCGAGATCGCCTGTCCATCAATTGTACAAAGAACCTGTCAAATTTGTCAGGGTTTGTAACTTGCTGTCGACAAAACCTAGCAATTCTTAATGCGTTTCTAATGGGGGCCGAGAATACACATGGCTGCATTGTGACCCGGGATTCCGCTGACCGCTCCACCCCTTAAGGCTGACGCCCCAGCCCGAAATACGCGTGGGAATTCGGTTTCGACGCCCCATGTTCCAATATCCTCGTTTTGGTCAGCAAACGGCCACGACAACGTGTTGTGGAATATGTTTCCTTGATCGAGGTCAACTTCCCTTTCCAGGTCTTGGGGAGTCTTGATTTCGATGCACGGTTTGCCTTCTCGGTCGAGGGCGAGGCAGTCGGCAAACGATTCGTCACAGATGCGATCAAGGCCCTCAAGATACAGTTCCTTGATTTGCTCTTTCCGATCATCGTGGTCGGTTTCGAACAGACGGTAAGGCATATCGAGGCCAAAGAGTGTGAGGGTTTGGAATCCCTTGGCTTGGAGTTCGGGGCTGAGGATGGATGGATCGGTGAGGGTATGGCAGTACATTTCGCCCGGAGCAGGATTGGGGATTGTTCCCTCTTTGGCGAGGCCATAGCTCGTGATCATTTGTTGGTAACCCTCGTCGATGTGGAAAGACCCGGCGAACGCTTCTTCAGAGCTGACTCCTTTTGCCTTCACTTTTGGCAGACGCCTAAGGAGCATATTGATTTTGATGACCGAGCCTTCGTCGGTGGTGACCGGGTGCCACACTTCGCCCATGATTTTTGCGAATGTCTTCGGCCCGGCGTTAACCAAGACGTTTTCGGCTTGGACTGCGCGGATATTCCCTTCGTGATCAAAGGTAACGGTATGGGAAGCTGGCCCAAGCTCGACGTGATTTACGGTTGCCGAGGTTAGGAATTCGACGCCAGCGGCCTTGCAGGTATCGACGAGGGAGTTGACCAGCGATCTCATTCCGCCGACGGGCACGCGCCATTCCCCATCTCCATTACCAATGATGTGATAGAGAAAGCAGCGGTTTTGGAGCAAAGATGGATCGTGGGGATCGGCGAACACGCCGATCTTTCCGTCGGTCATGAGCAAGCCTCGCAAGGCATCGTGCTCGGCGTATTTTTCAATAACCTTTCCGAGAGGTTCCTCGATGAACGACTGCCACGCTTCCCTTTCCTGATCGCTTGTCATTTGACTTTGAAAGTCTTTTCTGGATTTCAGCGGCGCAAGCAGCGTTGGCCAAGCTTTTTGGGCGATGGCAACCTCAAGCTCTATTAACTTCTGGTAGCTGCTCCATGCCTCGTCACTGCCCGTCATTTCGCGCATTGATTGCTGCGATCGGCTTTGGTCGATATTGGAAATCACCAAGCCGTTCTGATTGCTGTTGTAAGGCGTGAACGAGGCAGTTTTTCTCTGGGTGGTTTGAAAAGTTAATCCCAAGTCGTCGACAATCTTCTTGGGAAAGAGCGAGATGAGATAGGAGTATCGCGACAGCCAAGCATCATAATCGGGGAAAACCTGCTGGGAAGCGGTCGCCCCGCCGAGGGTATCGTTTCGCTCGAGCACGAGTACCGACTTCCCGGCCCTGGCCAGGTACGCGGCCGCGACCAGGCCGTTGTGCCCACTACCGACGACGACGGCGTCATATGATGTGTTCAGCGGGCTAGGCGACATGAACGTAGTTTAGTAGATTTAGAGTGGCATTGGTTCGGACATCTGCATCGCTTGTAGACCGTACCGAAGTGATGCAGCGAGAAGCTAGCATAATAACGGCTAGTTCGGTCAGATTCAAATAAAGGTGATTTACCTAGTGAATTTACTAGGTTGCGGATAGCAATGCTTTGTGTTAACATAGCCCAGACACGGGCTGTGCCCCCGGGGATGCTTTCGTGTCTCTTGGAGACTTGTCATGAAAAAATCATCTTTACTTTCGGCTTGTTTAGTCGTTTCATTTACCTCAATGTCAGCTTATGCTGTTCAGTTCCCTATTCTCGATCCTGCATACGTCCAGGAAATCTACACTGGCCCATTTGTAGGCGGCCCAGGTATGGCGTGGACAAATGGTGGAGCCCTACTCACTCGTGATGGCTCAAATATTTACGAATATAGCCTCACTCAAAATGTGGTCTATCAAGGAACAAACGTTCACGGATTTATTAGCCACTCTATCTCGGGACTGAACACCAGTGGCTATGGGATGACCAATGCACTCGACGGATACATTTACACAACAACCGCGGCTGGTCTTCAGCGATTTAACCCCAATAACTGGGGAGCAGCGGCACAAAATCTTGGCGGCACAGTTGGAGGTCAAGGCTACGGAATTCACGCTATGGCAAACGGAAAAATTGCCTACGTTGCTGGCGGAGGAACAAACCAGGTTTATATCTATGACCCGGTCGCCACCACCAATACGTTGATTTACACAAATGGTCCCGGGCTGATTGACGATATCGCCGTTGACAGTGCAGGAAACATTGCGTTGGCCGGACAAGGAGCGAACCAAATGACGATCATTTCAAGCACGGGTACGGTGCTTAACACGTTAAATACTATTCATTTCCCTGACGGTCTTGCCTTTGGCGACGGAGTCAGTGCAAATTCAATTTTCAGTAACAACAACGACGGAACGATCACTCGATACACTTATGGGGCGGGTTATTCCGGTACCCCTACGACCACAATCATAGCCAACGGAAGCGGTGCTTATGGTGACCTAGCAGAAGTCGGCCCCGATTGCGCATTCTATGTTTTCCAAGGAAACAATAACGGACTAAATGGGTCTATTTCTGGAATTGGCACCCACTGGGACAATGGTGTAACCACCAGTGAAGGTTCGATTACCAGAATAGCCCGGCGCGATGGTACTTGCGATATGTACCATGTTGAAATCGTACCAGAACCAACGAGCATTCTCGCCATTGGCGCAGGGTTGGCTTGTCTTGTTCGGTCACGACGCCGAGCAAAGAAGTAGGCTGATTGGTGGCATGACCCTCAGAGTTTTTGAGGGTCATGTTGAATCTCTTTGCCTACTTCGAACTTTTGTCGAGTCCATCTGCGACGACCTTGCCCTATCCCATAGGCTATGCTTACGGCATATGACAGGGTTGTCTTTGGCGCTAATTCTCGGACGGGAAACATTCGACGTAACGAAGTTCGGCGCGGTCGGCGACGGGGTTACGCTCGATACGGCCGCGATTCAGCGAGCGATCGACGAAGCCAGCAAAAAGGGCGGGACGGTCGCAATTCCCGCCGGACGCTTTCTTTCGGGGACGATCCATCTTCGTTCCCACGTCAACCTCCATCTCGACGACGGTGCGGTTTTGCTCGGCAGTGCCAAACGAAATGACTACGAAAAGATCATCTGGTACTGCCTGATTTCGTGCAACAAAGTCGACGACGTCAAGATCACGGGCAACGGAACGATTGACGGGCAAGGGGCCGAACTAGCCAAGGACGTTCTGCACATGGTCGATACGGGCGAGATCAAGATTCCGCCCAAAGGGTGGCGACCGAGCGAACTCGACCGACCCGAGCTCATTGAGATGAATTATTGTAAAGGTGTCTACGTGACCGGAGTCACCTTGAAGAATTCGTGCTGCTGGGTGCAGACCTACCGCGAGTGCGAAGATCTCTTCTTGACCGACCTTAAAATCGACAGCAAATCGTATTGGAACAACGACGGAATCGACGTCCTCGACTGCAAGCGAGTGAAGATTTTTTATTGTGACGTGGACGCCTGCGACGACGGAATCTGCCTAAAGTCGGCCAATCCAAAGTCTCGCTGTGAAGACGTCGCGATTTCGAACTGCAAAATACGCAGCAGTGCCAGCGCGATTAAATTTGGAACTTCGAGCGCGGGTGGATTCAAAGACGTGACCATTCGTGATTGTGAAGTACGCGACACATTCCGTTCGGTCATCGCTCTTGAGTCGGTCGATGGCGGCACTCTCGACAACATCGATGTTGGGTTCATCAAGGCGGTCAATACGGGCAACGCCTTTTTCATCCGCCTGGGCCATCGGACTTTAACGGCCCCGGTCGGGCGAGTTCGCAACATTTGGCTGCACGACATGGATGTGCAGGTTCCGTTGAAGCAGCCCGATTTAGGATATGCGTTTAAGGGGCCGGATATTGCGACCCCGCATAACGTCATGCCGTCGTCGATCATGGGGCATTTGCAGTTTCCGATTGAGAATGTTCGGTTGGAGCGGATCAAAGTTCGCTACCCCGGCGCGGGGTCCACGACGATCGCAAAGGCACCGGCGGTCATTCCCGAATATGCCGAGCATTATCCGGAGTTCAATATGTTTGGCGAGATGCCCGCCTGGGCACTTTTTGTTCGTCATGCTCGCGGAGTCACGATCAAAGATTGCTCATTCTCAGCCGATGCGCCCGACTATCGCCCTCCATTCGTTCTCGACGATGTGACTAAGTTTAGTGCCTCGAAAATTAATATATCGGGTGCAAAGGCGGTGGCGGTTGTTCGCAAAGCCCGTGCGACTAAGATCGACGGGTTCACCATAAAACAAGGGAAGTAGTCAGTTCTCCGGCGACCTAAAACCTCACCGTCGCAACTACCTGCCCACTATCAATGCTCAGCTCAACCGTCCAACCGTTTGCTTGGGCGGCGGCCCGGCAGACGGCCAGGCCCAATCCATTTCCTGCAGTCGAAACGAACGGCTCGAACCACTTCTCCAAATCCGTCCCTGGGGCGATAATGCAATCATTTCGGACCACCAGCTTCGTTGAATCCAAGCTAACCGAAATCTGCCCTGGTGAGGTGGCATAGCGCGCCGCGTTCTCGATCAAGTTTCGGACACAGACGTCACAGTACGACTGCCGAGCGGGTACCAACTCCGACGAAGCAAAATCTGTCGACAAAGATAACGATCGTGCTTCGATCAATGGTGCCATCTCGGCCAGCGTCACCCGAACCGAATCGCTCAGATCTGCCCGCTCCTCCGCGCTGAGGTTCTGCGCCTGTAGCTGATGAAGCAGCAAAATATCGTGCGTCAGCCGGGTCAATCGTTGCGTCTGCTTTTGCGCTTCGACCAGCGCCATGCGATACTCTTCCTCGGGTCGATCCTTACTCAGAGCGGTCTCGATGTGTCCATTGAGAGCCTGCAAAGGCGTCCGCAATTCGTGGGAAGCAGCCGCGTAGAATTGGGTTTTGGCGTCCGTCGTCGCTTCCATTCGGTCCAACAAATGATTGATCGTTGAGACAAGCTCGGTCATCTCGACGTCGCTTGACGGAGAAACTAGTCGTCCACCGTGAGCTGTCTCGGCCTGCTTGCTGAGCGACCTGAGAGGGCCAAGGGTCCTCCCGACAATCAGCCAAGCGCCCAATGCAGCGAGGGGAAACAACGCCAGCATGAACGTGGTCAGAACAAGTTGAACATGGTGTTGGAGGGCAACGTGATCGAGCCGTGACTTGATTTGGTATGAATGTGCCAGTGCAATCATCAGCATCCACCCGAACACCACCAACAGCGCGGAAAATGCCACCGTCATCCGAAGGCGCATGGACTTCAGCATGAGTTAGGAACCTCCCAGTCGGTAGCCAGTCCCGCGCTCGGTGCGAATCAGGGATTTTGGGCGATCTCGGTCGATCTTCTTGCGCAGATAGCTGATGTAAACATCCAAAACGTTATCACTGCCGTCAAAGTCGTATCGCCACACGTGCTGCAGGAGCATCGAGCGGGTCAAGACTCGTCCAGCGTTGCGCATGAGGTATTCCAGCAGGGTGAACTCGGTAGCGGAAAGCTCCAATTTGAGGCCACCCCGAGTTACCTGGTGCAACACCGGATCCAGTTCTAAATCATCGACAACCAGCGTTACCGACCCGGTTCCACGACGCAAAAGAGCCCGAATTCGGGCCAAGAGTTCACCCACTTGAAATGGCTTAACTAAGTAGTCGTCAGCTCCACTGTCGAGGCCCTGAATCTTGTCCTCGACCATGTCTTTGGCGGTCAACATCAAAATCGGAACCTGGATTTTGGATTCCCGAAGCTGTCGACAAATCTCAAACCCAGAAAGGCTGGGCAACATGACATCGAGCAGAATGATGTCAAACGGTACCTGCCGAGCCAGGGCTAGGCCTTCGGCACCGTCAACAACAAGGCGAGGTATAAACCCCGCCTCGCTTGTCGCTTGAACAATGAAGCGTCCTACGCTCTCATCATCCTCAACAATGAGCATGTTCAATGCTTATGCAGTATCTCCTATTTGTGCCCGTCGCCGTGGCCCGTTCCGCCACCATGAAGTTTCATCGCCTTTTGGAGTTGTTCTGGAGTCAAGATCGAATGGATTTGCTGCATCGCCGCTTCGTGGGCTTGCTTGGCTTTTTCTTGCTTCTGAGCGTCGCTCAATTTCTTGTCGTTATGGATGGCTTCCATCGAGGCCATCGTTTTGCTAAATAGGGTGTGAGCGGAGTTCTTCTGCTCTTGGCTCAATCCCAATTGATCCAGGATTTGCATCATCTTGTGCTGCTCTTCCATCGAATTGTGCATCGCCAACACTTCCTTCATTTGCTGAGGGGTCAGAATCGATTTGGCTTTGGCCATCAATTCGTTGTGAAGCAATGCCATTGCCTTTTCCTTGCCTTGCTTATCCAGCTTTGAATCGGCTTGGATGGCGGCCATCTTCTTCTGTCCGACCGTGCGCTCAGCTTTTAACTGCTTTTCTTGGGACGAAGAGAGGTGAAGATGCTTGGCGATCATATCGAAATGATCGGCCATGTCACCGCCGTGCTGATATCCCGCGGCCCCGCTGATGGCAGCTAGGGCAGTAATTCCGGCGACTAATAGAGTTGAAATTCTCATGTGTTTTCCTGCCAGCGCTCGCACCAGCAGTAACATGATCGGCCCCCATCCTTAAATGTAGCTGAGAGTTGCCTGAGAATTCACTCAGATTCGGAATTCCAGGTTAGCTCGCTCGCTCAACCTCAGACACCAATTGTGCAAAGGCGATCAGCCGTTGTTGGAAAGCGCGGTCAGAATATGCTTGATGCTCGCCATGAAGAATGCTTAAAGCATCCCGGGCAGGCGGTGAAAGCAAAATACGGTGATTTGAAGCTTCTTTGTAAAGCGACTCTGGACCACCTGCTCCGCAAGTTTCGAGACTTCCGCCGTTGACGACAGTCCATCCTGTTTCGGACAATGCAATTTCGAATTGCAACTCCTTTCTTAGTTCTGTTGAGAACACCCCAATGTTAAAAAAGCGACCAATAGACGCCATAAGTAAGCATTCTATGACAATTCTTACACGGCTAACAAGTCCACTTATATTGGGATAAATTTTTGGATATTTCCAACGAACTATTGCAATCAGTACTTTTACCTGGTAGGCCCCGGCACCTTTTGACCTAGGCCTAAAGTCCCGAATTTATGCGTCTCAGCTCCGTTAACAGGAAGTCGATGTTGGTAAATGGATCTCCGCCAGTTCGCTTCCACCGAACTTTCCCTTGTCGATCAATCAAGATCGTCGAGTGCAACTCGATATTTTCGAAGTCGTCATAGGAGGCAAATCTGCGGGCATTTTGGTGGTCAACATCGCTCAAAAAGTTCACCTTGACTGGATTCAAAGTTACTGATTCTTTAAGGGTTTTGGGAGTCTGGCTACATACCGCCAAAACGACCGTATCTTGCCCCTGAAAATCCGCCACCTTATCGTTGATCAGCTTGAGCTGCCCTACACAATGCACACATGCTTCGCCCAAGAAAAACACCAAAAGCACGTTCTTCCCTCGATAGTCCGAAAGGCGAACCGCCTTTCCGTTCACATCTTTGACGTCCAAGAGCGGAGCCGCAAACGGTTGCCAATTGCTTGGGCCAAATGAGGCAAGCTCGGCGGGTCGATAGATTCTCTCTTTTGCCGGAGTACTGGCAATTGGGGTCGCGTTAGGATAAAGCTTCTTCACGTCGTCAAGCCAATGAAGCCCCGGGTCGGCGTTCGACCAGACGTAAGCCAGTCGGCTGGCATAATTTTCGGCCACCGAATATGCGTCGGTCGCATGGTAGCAAAGGGCCAAACCGGAAAGTGAAAATCCATCGTTTGGTTCATATTCCAAGGCACGATCATAGTAGGTAATCGCGGTTTTATAGAATCCCTTCTTTCGGAAGTAGTCGCCGAGAAGTCTAGAAACGGGCCAAGGTTTGCCTGGCGGGTCTCCTGCGTGGTCGCCTTTGTCTTGTTCATCGGCGGCCAAAAGGAATTTTTCTCCCATCGACGCATTTCCGGCGGCGATTTCTAACAGCCCTTCAGCAATATTTTCGGATAGTGATGGGTCCTTGCCCGAGGCTTCGAGGTCCTTCAATTCGCGCAGGTGGCCCCTCGCCTCGTCAATTCTTCCGAGACCAATGAGCGCCAACGTCTCGATATAAATCTTCGTTTTACGGCTCGATTTGTCATGGGTATCCCAGTTCACGTAACCGGGGGTCATGATTTCCTTCCATCGCTCGAACTTGACCAGGGCTCGAAACAACGCCACACGCCCCGGTGAGGCCAACCCGCCCCTGCGATACTCATCGTTGTTCAGTTCAGGATCGCGAGGAGCGGTCAACAAATCCTTTGCTCCTTGGATTGACGCCGCTGCCATGCCCAGTTGCTCTTGGATGTAACAAAGGTAGTTGCGGTTATGAGGAAAATTCCATGCCTCAAATGGCAGGGCTAATCGGTCATTCATATACCGAAGCTCGGTGCGAGTTGCCGAATCCATCGCGATGGCGGCTTCGTGCCACATCCCGATTTTGCTGTAAATATGCCCCGGCATATGCAAGGCGTGACCAACTCCCGGAGCTGCTTGCCCATAGAGTCCACAAGCTTTGATGGCGTGGAGGGCCTCTTGTCCATCCCAATTGTGGATGCTTGCGTGGAGCGCGCCCGGGTGCATCGGATTCCTAGCTAGTACTTCTTGAATAAGGTTTTCGTTATCTTGCGGCTTGCCACGGCCGATGCTAAACAGGGCCACTAGCGCCTTCGATTCGACGTCATTGGGATACTTGATCAGTTCCAAGCGAAGCATATCGATCAGCGTTGATGGTCCGCCCTTCGCGATGGCAGCATCCCAAGCATCAATGTGCATCTGCTCGAGTTCGGTTGACCCTGCTTTTCGCTTAACCGCTTCTTTCAGAAATGTTTTATAGCGATCAAACTCTTTGTCGCCATGTCCACCGCCCAGGTTAAACCACGTAAATCCGCACCGAGCAAGACCCAAGTACGCCATCGCGCAATCGGGATCAAGCTTAAGGCACCAACGAAATGACCGCTCGGCTTCTTCGAACCAAAACGAGTGGAGCAAGGCATTGCCTTGGTCAAACCATTGTTGGACTTCTTTGTTTTTTGATGTGATTGGAAAAGGGGCATTTCCGACTCCAGGAATCAGCCACGGCTTCGTCCGCATTCCAGAATCAAACGCGGAACCATGCGATGAATGGCCAGGCTCGTCGTCGGCGAATGCGCAAACCGACATCGCGAACAAAAGAGCAAGAGCGAAGGTCTTCATTGACTTGTGGTTATCATATCAGAGTTCATCCGTCAATACACGGTACGTACCAAAGGTAGAGTAGAAAACATGAGCTTGATCGGACTGATGACTGCGTTGACTCTGGGATTTCGGTCCTCTGCGAATGGCCAATGCTTGATTGTTGATCAGAGTCGACCGATGGCCACGATTGTGGTTTCGGCTCGCCCCGATCCAGCCAACCTTCGAGCGGCTCAAATCCTCCAATCAAGCGTTAGAAAGATCAGCGGAGCGGAGCTAACGATATCCACGAGCCAGACTCCCGGCCGCAACAACAGCATCAACATCGGTTTCCCCGAGCCCAAACATGCCCCTCCTGTTACTTCAAATATAACCGAATTGCCACCGAACGCCGGAACAAGGGAAACCCTTGGCGACCATTTACGGCCCGATGGCTTTGGGGTTTATACGGAAGGGACTTCCCTGTTTGTTGCCTCCGGCGGAAAGAAAGGGGCGGTCTATGGCGTGGTCAATTTTCTTGAGCGGCACTTTGGCTGTCGATGCTTTAGTCCCACTGCCTACATCTTCCCTGCGACCAAAACGATGCAAGTGGCGAGCATTTTTGAAGCTGAAAATCCGGCGGTCGAGTTCCGAGCCATCAATGGTGACTTCTCGAAAGACGCAGACTATTTGGATTGGACAAGGGGAAATACGACCGAAGAAATGTTTGGTCGCGGATATTACGTTCACACCTTCAATAAACTCATTTCGGCGGAATCAGATCTTGCTTCGCATCCCGACTATTTCGCCGAAATGAATGGCCGCCGAACTGGAGACCAATTATGTCCATCCAATCCTGCCATTGTCCCTCTGATTGTCGCGAGGCTCAAGCAAGAAATGGCGGCTCAACCCACGAAGCACGTATGGTCGGTCAGCCAGAATGACAACGAATCGTATTGTCATTGCCCCCGATGCACCAAGATCATCGCCGAAGAAGGCGCTCCCTCTGGACCGCTTTTGCGGATGGTGAACCAAGTAGCGAATCAGTTCCCAACCGAAACAATTTCAACCCTCGCTTACGAATGGTCGCGTAAAGCACCCATGATAACGAAGCCCGCTAAGAACGTCCAAATCATGCTTTGTACGATCGAAGAGGATCGGTCTCGTCCGATGACCACGGGCCCGAAAGGAAAGGAATTGTTTCTCAATATGATGGATTGGAAAAGGCTGACCTCGAACATCTATTTATGGGATTACACGGTCAATTTTAGCCATCAGGTTTCTCCATTCCCGAACCTATTCGTTCTAGGTCCAAACATCCAATTCTTCGCTGGTTGCGGAGTCAAACAAATCTTCGAGCAGACCAACACGAGTCCCGGTCACGAGTTTTCAGAACTCAAAGCCTATTTGCTTGCTCGGTTACTTTGGAATCCCACTCAAGACGACAAGCTGATCATCCACGACTTTTGCCAAGGTTATTACGGGCCAGGTGGGGATCATATTGAGCACTATATTGACGAGCTTCAATCCGCAATGGTTCTGTCCAAATCCAGACTCGATATCTTCGAAAGTCCGATTGCCCACGCCAACGATTTCCTCAATGAACGGCATCTGACGGAATACGGGACGAGCTTTTATCTTGCTACGGCCGCGACGGATGGCGAATTCCGTGAACGCGTGGTCGCTGCTCGCTTGCCTCTCGATTACGCCCGAATGGTGATCGCGGCCAACGATATGTTTGGGCCGCGCGGATTCTATGAGATGGTCGATGGAAAGCCCGTTCCCACAACTTCTCTTCCGAGCGTCTTCGACGAATTTCTCGCATCAGCAAACAAGTCTCACGTTCGCAGCCTCAATGAACGGAACCTGTCCCCTCAGCAGTTCCGAGACTCGATGGTGCAGTTGGTAACGCTTGATATGGCGGGCAACCTTGCTTTCAAAGCTCCCGTTAAAGCCCAACCGATGCCTTCAAGCAAATACGCCCGCGGCGACATCGCCATCCTCACCAACGGCGTCCACGGCGGACCCGACTTCCGAATGCAATGGTTGGGATGGGAAGGAACCGACGCTGAATTCACCATCGATTTTGGTAGTCCCAAGACCATGACCGCGGTGTCCCTCAACTCCTTTTCAGAGAGCGGAAGCTGGATCCTCCATCCAGACAAAGTCGAATGCTTTGTCTCGATCGACGGCAAGGGCTACCTCCCGTGGGGATCGGAGTTACTTGACGTTCTGCACAAGAATGAGCAGAGAAACCATCACTTTTCGTTCGATAATCCTTACGGACCTTATGATCATCGGTCTTTTCGATATGTGATGTTTCGAGTGAAAGGATCGAAGAAACTTCCCGCTTGGCACCCGTCAGGTGGCGGGCCGTCCTGGTTTTTTCTGGACGAGGTCGTTGTTCGGTAGCAACAGTCGACCAAGCCTTAGTTTCGAGATTTCAGCACATAAAGTCAGGGTTCCCTTCGTTTAGCCCACGGATACTATCCCTGCGTTCCATTGAGCGCAAGTGGTCCTATGCGATTTCAATTCAGGCATTTCAAGTTTCTTTGTGGCGGTTTAGCCGTTCTCGTGACGGCCGGGGCGAACGCCTCCGAGCTTTTGGTCACCAGTTTCTTCAGCAATTCGATTGTGCGTTACGACACCTTAACCGGAACCACCATCGGCTCGTACACGGGCGGAACCGTGAGCGGTGCCCTCGGACTGAATGTCGGTCCCGATGGGTTGCTTTACGTGTGTAGCGAAGGAAACAATTCGATCCAACGGTTTAACATGACAACCCACGCGTACGTCGATACCTTTATCTCCGGGTCAAACCTCAATAGTCCGACGGGAATCACGTTCGACGCTTCGAACAACGTGTTGGTGGGCAACTTTAACAGCAGCACCGTTACCAAATACAATTCCTCCGGCACCTTCCTCAGTACCCTCGTCGCATCGGGAAGCGGTGGCATCAACGGCCCAGACGTTGGAATCACGGTTGGACCGGACGGCAAACTCTACGTCCCTAGTTTCAACTCGGGCGCAGTCCTTCGCTATAACGCAACAACGGGTGCTTTTCTCGATACTTTCATTCCCGCTGGTGGCCTTGGAGCGATGTCTCAGCCTCGTACTATCCTCTTTCGCGACAGCAAAGTATGGGTGACGAGCGACAATGGCAACAAGGTCTTACGATACGGTTTGGACGGAACATTTATCGACACGTTTGTTACTGCGGGCCTTGGTGGCCTCAGCGGAGCATCGGGAATGGCCTTTGGCGACGACGGAATGCTCTATGTCTCATCATGGCGAAATAGCCGCATCTTGAAGTATTCACTTGCCAATGGTTCATTCGTCGGAACCGCCATCTCGACTGGATTGAATGGCCCAACGGCGATCCTCATGGTTCCCGAACCTTCAACCACCGTAGGAATTGGCCTGGGTCTTGCCGCTATCATAAAGCTAAGGAGAAAACGAACGAGCAACTCGTGACACCCAACGCCGAACGGCATTATCATCAGCTTTTGGCCGGAGTCATCGAAGACGTTCTTCGCTGTAGCTCCGGTCCAATTCGTGTACCCAGGCTGGCCCTGGCGGCTGGCTTGTCGCGTTTTCACCTCGTTCGGCTCTTTAGTCGAATGACGGGCGAAACCCTCGAACAGTTCTTGCGTCGGATGCGCCTTGAGCGAGCGGCTTACATGCTTTTGGGCAGCAGCCATTCGATTCTGGAGATTTCAGTTGACAGCGGTTACCAGAGCCCCGAAGCATTTTCCCGAGCCTTTCGCAAGGCTTACGGCCTGATCCCCACCGAATATCGCAAGTGCCGGATGACCTGGAAGTTGCCCTCTTCCGTGGGGCTGCATTGGAATGCCGACTGGGTGCTTGACGACGGCCCTACCAAGAATTGGGAGGAGGCACCAGTCTTAGTAGCCACCAGCCATGCGTGCGTGTGGAGATTTGTCGGGAACTATGGTTGGCTCGAACAAGGCTGGCTCCGGTTTATCGAGCGATTCTCCGAGTTCACTCCGCCAGGCTCAACGTTCATCACCCTGTACCTCGATAACATGTGGACCCATCCGGTTCGTGACACCATGAGGGCCGATCTAGGATGGGTTTGCAGTGCCGACGCCGAAGCGCCAAAGGGGATGCGGAAAATATTATTGCCAGCTGGATGCTTTGTGTCCACCCGATTTGTCGAACGAAAAGAGCGAAACGACGCATGGAGCTATATCAGCGGACGATATGGCGGACCGGGCAATCTCCGAGTTCAAAACCTTTCGTATGACCTCTATGACAGCCTGCCCGTGCCATTTTGCGCGGCCAAAACAAAGATCTTTGTTGGTCGGTGGGATCCCTCTCAAATTGGCGATATTTCTCGCAAGAGTTCCAATGTTAATTAAACATTAAGCTAGAATTACAATGCTTAGTACTTCTGGGGCAATTTGGGATCGAATCAAACTCCGACCGAACAGGATCGACTGCAAGAGCTAGACGGTCGCATTGAACTCTACCGACAACAGTTGGCGGAGAATCCTGACGATCCACGAATCCATCACTACTTGGGTCTTGCTCTATTTGCTCGCGGCGAAGTCGAAGCCGCTTCAAGCGAATTTCGACACGTTCTCGAACTCAATCGAAATTTCCCCGGTACTCATGTCGCCCTCGCGGTTGCCCTCAAAGACCTTGGTAACTTACATGAAGCTCTGGTTTGGGCGATTCGCGGGGTCGAATTTGACTCCAGCGACGAGAGTGCTCATTACATTTTGGCCGTAATTCAATTCGAGCGTGGCGAGCTTGATGCGGCGGAGAACTCATTCCGACAAGTCTTGCGCTTGCTTCCGGGTCACCACGACGCGTTACGGATGCTAGAACGCTTTGAAAACTAAGATCGGTTGGTTACGATTCCTCGGTTTTTGCTGCCTTATTTTGGCTGTCTTAGCCCCCGTTTTCATTGAATTACTCCCCAGTGTAATCCTCTTTTATCACGAGCGAATGAACCCTCGTCGCTACCACTACTATTACTTTGCGCCTGATCCTGCCTGGCCGAGTTACGCAACGTTGATGCTGGGCCTAACTTTGCCTTGCGTCGGCATAGGCTTATTGATTTTGGACCACTGGCGCCAAGAGCATGTTCACCCAGCCGGTAGCTCGGACGAAAAATAACCGCTACCCGTTCTCTATCGTTGGGTCAGGCTCAACAACAGGCTCTTGCTCCAAATCCGTGGGTGCCGGATATGGCTTCGCCATTAACTTCACCATCACGAGGATGGATATCAATGGCATTGCCACCACACAAATTGGGCATAGATTGAAAAGAGCCTGGACAAAGGGGGGTGGATTCATCGAAACCTGTCCCAACCAGTGTATTCGAAAACAAAAAAGCCGAGCCCAATTGGACTCGGCCCTTCATACCGACTGAAAGACTATTTCTTTCGTCTTCGACCAACGAATCCAACGATACCTATGCCGAAAATGGCGAAAGCTGCTGGTTCGGGAACTGTTGCAATACTTCCGGTATTGCCTGACGTACCGGGGAAAAGCTCTTGGGTGATGACGTGGAATCCAACTCCATCGACTAAGGTCGAGCTCAGTGCCGTGAACGTGAATGTTTCCGAATGGTTCAACGTGATACCATTGTTGGGATTCGATCTCCAGCCTGCGATTCCGCCAGGTCCAGAATTACTGTTATCCGTCGACCAAGGACCAAAATTTCCGGTAAATCCGCTGTTGGCAACCGTAAGATCATTCGTTGACGATAGCGCGTAAAATCCGATGATGCCTGTGATGTGGTAGGTGTTGCCGCCGCTTGTAAACGTAGGATTCGCACCTACGCTGACAATCGTTGACAATCCTCCGAAAGTCGAATTGAAGGTAATTCCCGTGAGAGAATTAACATCAAGAAACGAGCTACGTGTCGTTGCATTTGCAACCCCACCCAACAAGACTCCACAAGCCGCCAAAATAAATTTGGTGTAATTCAATTTCATAACAAACCCTGCTAAACCCCTTTAAGGTTTTTGCCTTGTAAATTATGACCTCTGTCTATGGAAATATGTTCAACTTTGCACCAAGCCAGGTATTTCTGACAGGGACTTTTGATCTTTAAACCTTTCGACAGAATCCTTGCGATCTGTATAGACTTAAGTAATGTAGATATACATATGAGTACCTTTTTCTAGCCTGTTAAATTGGGGTCACCTTGGCCATCGCCCGTTCCGACGCCCGCATCCGCGCTCTTGTCTTCGACCTCCACCTTGTGTTGCGCTTTGGCCATCCGAGGTATGGTATTTCGGAATGAAAGAAAGTGAAGTATTCGGTCGGCAGATCGCCCAAAAATCGCTCGAACTAGGCGCAATCAAGATCAGTACGGAAAAGCCTTTTCAATGGGCATCTGGATATTTCATGCCCGTCTATAACGACAATCGTATACTTTTAAGCGATCATACGGCTCGTCGAATGGTCATTTCGGCCATGCAAGCGCTTCTGGCTGAAAATGACAGTCCAATCGAAAACATCTGCGGAATCCCCACCGCCGGCTTGCCTTGGGGCGTCCTGCTCGCTGACGCGCTTGAGCTTCCCTTCATTTACGTTCGTGATAAGGCAAAAGAGCACGGAATGCGTAAGCAGATTGAGGGAGTTTTGCACCAGGGTCAACAATGCGTTCTGATTGAAGACGTTGTGTCAACGGGCGGAAGCGCGGTTAAGGTCGTCCCCGTCCTTCGCGAGGAAGGAGCTCGAGTAGAAATCGCCCTTGCAATCTTCAGCTATAACTTTCGTGAAGGAATCGAGAATTTTCAGCAGCAAGGAGTGAAGTTGCGAAGCACACTCACCTACGCAACCCTCATTGATGTCGCCAAGGAAACCGGATCCATCCAGGAATCGGACCTTGAATCCCTCATGGCCTGGCAAGAGAACCCGTTCGCCTGGGGCAATGCCCGCGGTTTCACCCGGGTTGAGAAATAAGGGTTAGTGCAGGGCCCGGAAGAAAGGCTTTGACGAAGTAGGAGTGAACTTGGTGGTCACGAGCTTTCCGGCTCGGGTCACCGAACAATACTCATCATTCCCTATGTAAATGGCAACCCAAAGACTTTTTGCCGAACCAAAATAGATTCGGTCACCGATTTGTAATTCTCCGACACTCTGAACTGACTTTCCAATGTCCATTTGCACGGACATATCGCCAGAGATTTCGCGCCCAGCGGTTGAGAAAATTTCTTCAACAAATCTAGCCGTTTCGGCTTGCCACGAACCAGTACTTGCTGTTGCACTCAAACCTGACGTATCAAAAGTTTTTACGGCGCGAACGACTTCCCCTCCGTTCACAACACCCTGAGTTCCAGTCGTGACATTTTCGGCAATGATTTTGACCATCGACGCTCGAATGTAACCAATTGCCCCAGTTGGCAATGTGACTTTCAGAAAATCTGCTGAAAAATCTTCGACGAGCAGATATTGAAGCGGACTAGCAGTGAATATGGTCGGCGAATCAAGATCGGCGGATTCGCAGGCTCGAGTTGTATCGAGTACCTGTCCGAGGCTTCCGATCACAGTCGGGGCTGAAGGGGGCGCGGACTGAGCTTTCAAAAATTGGGTCAAGCTATAGCCAGAAATGCCGGACATCGTCCTAAGGCTCCCCGAATCGGATGGTTGGTACATTCCGATAACTTCTCCCTTTGAATTCAAAAATGGACTGCCGGGTTCAAGGGATGTTGCCCCTTTCATTACGACGAAAGCAGTATCGCCTTCTCGCTTAATTCCGGTCATTTCGGCTGTCGAGTAGCGAGATCTTGGACCTGCGAGCCACTCCATCGAGCCTGGCTTCACCGAATTTGTATTTATTACAAAGGAGACGGAACTTGGGCGATCCATACGGTAAACCGCGACATTCAGTTGCGAATCATGAAATACCAGATAGCCATTTCTCGATCCTGAATTGGAGTCTTCAATCTTGATTTTTGAATCAAGACCAATGACGTGGTCGCAAGTCAGCAAAAATTTCCCGCCTGCGATCGCAAAGCCAGCCGAGACTTTGTCATCGGTAATAACTTTAAATACCCCCTTGTCGGCCCGGTCTGTGACCTGAGCCGGAGCCCGTTGAACTGCGCCATAAAATATCATGTATTTTCAGTATCCAAGGTTTTTAAATCCCGCGACCGTCGTTCCTTTCGTGGACTCTTGTTCGCTCCAGTTTGAGCATCGCCTCATCTACAAATCTTCGGTGCCGCTGAGCCATCAGGTCCTCGGTCACATCGGATCGGTCCAGTACAGGGAACGACGTCGCCCACGTCCCAATGTTCTGTATCGGCCGCAAGCTTACGCGCAAATCCCAAAAAGGAAGAAAGGTCGGGTCCACATTCGGAATGCTCAGAAAGTAATGCTGAGTGAAGGCATCCATCGCGTTTAGTCCGTATGCCCACAATATGTCGAGCCGGGCGATGGCCACATCGAACAACGGATCGCCGATAGAGGTTTCCTCCCAGTCGATGATTGCTGCCAGTTTGTTGTTCTTCCAAAGCATGTTGCCGGGCCAAAAGTCGCCGTGGCGAAACCGATATTCATTTTCTTGGACCCTCGGCAGCCATTCGGTCAATACTTTTCGAATTTTTGTTTCTTGTAGGTCTTCGTTTGGCTCACCAGTCAAAGGGCGCAAATTCACCGGAGAGGGTTTCATGAAGGAAAATACGGGGTGCTTGACATCGAGTTGGTGGATGTGGGCCAACTGGTTTGCCATTTTGATCGCCCGATCTCGCACGTTCGTAACGGTCAAATCGGGCGAACCATCGACATAATCCAAAACCAAAAAGGGTCGCGGTAGAAGTGAGCGAGATAGGTCAAAATGCCGCGGTTTAGGTACCAGAATCCCCTGCTCGTCTAAATGAACCAATAGATTGAATTCGTTCTTCGCAGATTCTGGGTAATGTTCGAAGCTCCATTCGCCCACATGCCGAATCACCCACTTCTGCCTGCCTAGCTCTGGATGGTCGATATCGAGTCCGGTCGTCTCGCACGATATTCCGCCATTGAGTGGCCAAAATCGGATCAGTTTGGCCCCTGTGACAACCTGATTCGCAATTTGCTGATAGGTGTTGTCCATTGCTTATACAGAGTTTGGCAATTCGTGTTTCAGATATCTCCACTCGGAAACTTCCTGGTCATCTATCATCAGGTTCGGTTTTGGAAGGAACCCAACAAAGCACGATGACAGACCAAGTTCCTGCGCCGCCTCCTTGGCGTATTCTGCCCCACCGCTGCTCCATAAGTACAATGTGGCACCGCCTTGATGAAGTTCTCGGACGCGCTCAATCATCCTCGGCATAGGAATCCGCTTAGATCCCACCGTACGAACAAGGGTGTCGTCCACGTCAACAAACGCGATTATTTTTTCCATCGAACGCTAAGAATAACTCAGATTGGACTTGCTATCGATGGTGAGTAATCGTCCTTTCAAGCGCTCGACGACAATTGCCCGACCGAAGTTTGAATTTTCGGCATGTGCTCCTGCTGGTAGACAAGGAGACGCCACCCAATAACAATAACGATCACCAAGAAGACGAGGCAGACAATCAACAGCGCCTTTCGGTTCCAAGCGTCAAGTTTGCCTTCACCCAGTTTCATTCCAGTTCCTCTTGCCCTGTGAAGTGCTCCTTGGAAATAATCTAACGGAAAGTCGATCCTCGTGTGATTCCCAAGTTTGCCAATTCTTGCCCAAGTGGATTTGCGATTTGTGCCTGCTCCATGATCGATAAGATTGAGTCAAGCATTGACGGCGAGTACCACGCTTCATGACTTTCGTGAGAATCTATGAGTCCTAAAATGGCATCACGCGGCCCAAGTCTCCAGGCATTGCTCGAATAGAATTCGTCTTGTGACATCTGAAGTTGTTCCGGGCTGTCAAAGGCCCGGACAAGCATATAGCCATCGGCTAACCCGGCAACTGGTCCATAGGCTACAACCTCCATCCCGACTGCCGCTAGCAGCGGGAGGCTGTGTTGCTCAACTAAGTTGTGAAAATCAAGCTGCGTCCCCGGGTGCAGACGGTAAATTCGAAATTCTATGTACCGTTGCTCGTTGCTCACATGATGAGTTTAACCTTAAATTGGCTTTCGTCCTTGAATAATTCGAAGCAGAACGACAATGACAGCGATGACCAACAAGATGTGGATCAACGAGCCGATATTCATCACGAAAAATCCGAGTAGCCACAGGATGACGAGAATAATAATAATGGTTTCTAGCATAAGTCCTCTCTTAACCGTCCCTACTCCCCAGTTCACGATCGTGTCACCAGTCTCGTATTAATTTCAAATTAGTTAGGCCTTTTGTCTCGAAATTTTTGCGCCGTTTAGAGCGTAGAATGGGCGAGTGAGTATTACCACCGCCGCCTACGCCGTCCCTTCGCCAACCGATCCGCTCGCACCTTGGACATTTGATCGGCGCGATCCAAATCCCAGCGACGTACTCATCGACATCCTATTTTGCGGTGTTTGTCACTCAGATTTGCACCAAGCCCGCGACGAATGGGGCGGTTCAACGTATCCAATGGTTCCGGGCCATGAAATCATCGGCACGGTTTTGGCCGTCGGATCCGAAGTCACCAAATGGTCAGTTGGCCAGACGGTTGGTGTCGGCGTGTTTGTTGACTCCTGCCGGAACTGCGAAAACTGCAAAGCCGGACTTGAGCAATATTGCGACGGCGGAATCTCGGGTACCTACAACGGCGTCGAACAAGACAAAGTGACTCCAACCTACGGTGGATACTCCACAAAGATCACCGTCGATCAAAACTACGTGGTTTCAATTCCCGAGGGAATTCCACTTGAAGGAGCCGCTCCCTTGCTTTGCGCTGGAATCACGACCTATTCACCGCTCATGCATTGGAAAGTCGGTCCTGACACGAGAGTCGCAGTAGTTGGTCTTGGAGGACTTGGACACATGGGAGTTAAGTTCGCCAAGGCCCTCGGTGCATCGGTAACGGTCATTTCCCATTCACCCGGCAAGAAGGAAGACTCCGCCCGACTCGGTGCCGATGACTTCATAGCCACCAACGATCCCGATGCGTTTAAGAACAACGCGAAGCGATTCGACTTCATCCTCAACACAATCTCGGCTGACCACGAGTACAACGACTACCTTGGCCTGCTCGCGCTGGATGGAGTGATGTGTTTGGTAGGACTTCCGAACCCAACAACAGTTGCGGCGTTTCCTTTGGTTGGCCGACGACGCAGCCTCGCGGGATCCATGATAGGCGGAATTGCCGAGACGCAAGAGATGCTCAACTTCTGTGCGGAGAAAGGAATCTCTTCCGACGTCGAAGTCATCGAAATGTCTTACATTAACGAGGCCTACGAACGAATGTTGAAGAGCGATGTCCGCTATCGATTCGTCATTGACTTGGCTAGCCTCAAGAGCTAAAAGTGGCACGGATACACGGCTAAACTCTGCAATAGTTTGGAATACCCAAGCAGAGTTTATCTGTGTTAAATTTTCGCTGAAGCTACTCGACAACTGCAGACGAATAACTTCCAGCCGCCTCGCCGCTGGCGACGGGGATTGGAAGTCCCTTAAACGTAACCTTGGACTTCATCACTTGTCCGTTGTCAGTGACAAAATAGGTTCCCGTAATCGAGTATTCGGTTCCTGTTTCAGCAACAACCTGTTTGAACTTGTGAAAGGTCTTTTCCCCTACTTTCTCGTCGCCTTGATAAGTCGTTTCAATCTTCAGGGCGCCAAGGCTCGTCTTCTCGTTTTTCGCGACGTCCCACTTCGCAACCTTGTCCTTAGTGAGTTCTTCGGTTGGCGCAAAGAACTGGCCAATCAAGAACATTCGTAGCGAGTCAGCCCCGTCGATTCCACCTTCAAAAGTGGTCATTGATCGAGTGTGATCAAACGTAAATTTAAGATCTGAAACTGGCGGATTTGCGTCGTTGCCTCCTGCGATCACCTTTATTTCGTCGTGGTGAACTGTCACCGAGTAGCCGTCTTTTCCAACTTCGCCGGACCAGGACGTCGTGGCTTCGATCGTCGCAGTGAGCCCACTAACCTCGAATTCTGATTTCGTCTTGATTTTGTACTTCAAATCTTTGGTCCAGTTGTGGCCAATTTTGATCGTATCCTCGGCGAAAGCGAGAGCAGAAAAGGTGAGGAGGGCGGAAATGAAAATGGCTTTAGTAGATTTCATAGGGATCACAAGTTGGTTTGCCGAAGTCCGGTCAATAGTTTCTATACAAGTATTCTCCAAGTTTAGTTTCGCACGATAGGACCTTTGGGTAAGTAAGGATTTGCGACTTAGCTGAGAATCAGTTTTTCGATTCTTCAATTTCCTCACCATTTCCAAATAAATAGAGTTATCGTATTGACATGCACAACGACGACGCACCAATCGGCACTATTTACTCTCGGCGCGAAGCTCTCGCTTTGGCTGCCAAAGCTGGCATTGGCTTGACTGCGGCTGGACTGTTCTCCTTTGCCGGGGCGCAAGACACCAAGACGAAAGCCAACCTCGTTGCGAGCCCAGCGCTCACCGAAGGTCCGTTCTTTGTCGACGAAAAGCTCAACCGATCGAATCTGTTGGTGGGCACATCCCGTCCGGCGGTGGTCAGCGGCACGCCGTTCGAACTCGAGCTCATGATCCATAAACTGACTGGCGACAAGCATGTTCCGTTTGCGGGTTGTCAGATAGATATCTGGCATTGCGATGCGGCTGGAGTGTATTCGGATGAAAGCAACCCGATGAACCATGAAGACACCGCCAAGCAGACCTGGCTCCGCGGGTACCAGATCACCGATTCAAAGGGCATCGCGAAGTTCCAAACCATCATTCCCGGGTGGTATCCCGGCCGAACGGCTCACATCCATTTCAAAGTCCGAACCTTCTCGGAGAAGCATCAGGTGACGGCTGACTTCACGTCCCAACTCTTCTTCCATGAGGCCGATTTGAAGTCCATTTACGCCAAGAAACCTTATTCGGGACAAGATGTCGCAGTTGGCCTCAACATGCGGGACGGAATCTACGCCGAACGCCAAGTCGACGGCAGCGTCGCTGGCCAGCACCTCACCCTCGACCTCGCCAAAGCCGCCAAGGGCCACTCCGCCAAGTTCGCCATCGTGCTTACCGACAAGAATTTTTCTGACAGTCACGGCGGCTGGAATCTGTTTTAATCGCCTGCCATCTACCGTCCGCAGTTAGCTGCATAGTCAGTTGAATGAGTGTCCAGGAATAATATCTGTCCGATGACTCTGTCGGACAGACGGGGTGGATGGCTCTCCCGACTCCTAACTCTAAACACCAAAAATTCGACGCAACAAAGGTTTGGATTTGTCCAATCGCTTATACTAGCTAATAATGGTTGGACTCGGGAACGAACAATATCGTGCATTCCTGATGACTGACATTGTCGGCAGTACCGCGCTGACCCAATCAGACCCAATTGGATACGGCAAGGCCCTCGCTGCTCACAACGAGCTTGCCGACATTACGTTCAAATCTTGTGGAGGAAAGCTTCTCAAATCACGTGGACAAGGTGACGGACTTCTCGGAGAATTCGAATCTTCCGCCGACGCAGTTAGGGCAGCATTTGCTTTCCAATCAGCCCTCCATACCATTCCCGGATCACCCATCCGATGCCGATTCTCCGTTCATTACGGAGTCTGCTACGGAGATGGCGAAGACTATTTTGGCCACACGCTCAACGTTTGTGCGAGGTTAAGAGATGTGGGACATCCTGACCAGATCCTTATCAGTTCGACCGTCGCCGAACTCGCGAACCAATTAGGGCACGAGGGTATTAATTTCTTCGATCTCGGATGGCATGGCCTCAAGGACATCGCAACTGCTACCAGAATCTTCCAAGCCGACCGAGTCGGATCCCATCAACCATTCTTAAAACTAAGAACCGATGCCCGTTTTAGGTTGCCGATCTTCGGAACTCCGTTCGTTGGTCGCGAAGTCGAATTGGAACGAGTATCGACCATTCTCGCCGCACGTCAAGCGGTTCTTTTACTTGGCCCCGGCGGCATAGGCAAGACCCGACTTGGAGTTCGGTCAGCAGAAGTTGTCGCCCAAGAACTCAATTGTCCGTGTGTTTTTGCCAACCTGATCGAGGCGATCGACGGCGCCTCGGTCGAGCAAGTCATTGCCGATACCCTTGGCCTGAGAACCCTCGCCGATATCGGCCGTACCCTCGACAAGGGCCTCATTTTAGTGGTCGATAATTGCGAGCACGTTGCCCAAGCAGTTTCCTCCGCTATCAATCCACTCCTGCAGAACCATCCTGAATTTAAAGTCATTGCTACCTCGCGAACGAAGCTTGACCTCAACTCCTGCACCGTCCTCAACGTCGACGGTCTTGGAGTCGGCGAGCACGGTACCGCCTCCACAGAACTCTTTGTCCAACTCGCAAAAACCCACGACGATTCGTTTGAACTAATGCCCGGCGAGACCGAAATCGTCGAATCGATCTGCGCCGCCGCCGAAGGAATTCCCCTCGTTATCGAGATTGCCGCCTTTTACATCAACAGCCTCTCGGTTAAACAAATCGCCGAGAGAGTCTATGAATTGGTCCGAACCAATCCCGGCACCGGACGTCACGGTAGCCTCGACGCCGTCCTATCGGGCACCATCAATTGCCTTGACGACGATGCAAAAGAAGCATGCGGGGCCCTCTCGTGGTTCGCAGGCGGGTTCACGCTCGACGCAGCGATTGCAGTATTGGGGGTGAGTGCCGAGTCAAGTATTCGAAAGCTGATCGAGACTTCCCTGCTCCGGTTCGACCGCGCCGCCGTTCCCGCACCGCGTTACCGCTTCCTCGAAGTTATTCGGAACTTTACGCGCGACACGCTCGGCGGCACAACGCCACCCGACACTCTTATCGATTGGGCCCTTCAACGATCCCAAATCCTCACCGACAAATTGGGCGACGACCGAAGTCGCCAAGAAATGTCGGTCGAAATATCCAACTTCCGCGTCGCCCTTGCAGCGATGGCATCAACCAAAGACGGTGACCGAAATGGACTGATGCTAGCCACATTTCTAGCCCGCTACTGGCTCCTCGCCGGTGCCGCTGAAGGCAGTTCCTGGCTCAAAACCATGTTGGACAAGAGTCCCGAGCCTACTGACGATCACGAGTCGTTGCTCTTGTATGCCAACGCAAACAACCGACTCGGAGCCTTCAGGTATCAGCAACAGGACTGGCTCGGCGCGACGGTATCCTACTCGGCGGCTCGGAGATATGCCATTCGAGCGGGAAATATTTCGGTCGCGATTTCGACCAAACTCAATGAAGGTTTAGTCTATATGGAGCAAGGTCAACTTGACAATGCGAGACCACTTTTGACCGAAGCCGAAGAGTACTTTCGGTTGGAGGGTCAAACTCAAAATTGGTTGATCGCGTTGCTCAATTTAGGACGCTTGGAACTAGTGGTCGGCAACTATGATGTCGCCGAAAAACTCCTCCTGCAGGGAAGTCAAGCGAACATCGAAGCACTGAAGTACACCTCTGCGCTTTGTAACTTAAATTTGGTCACGTGTGCCCTACTCCAAGGAACGAGTCCAACGTCCTATTTAGATGCCCTGGATCTGCAAAAAGACATTCTCAATATTCACGGTCTCGCGGTCAAAAATTACCTTCAAAGCCTCGTTTCATTTACGGAAGGTAATTCCGAACTTGAAAGCTCGTTTATGCAGCTTGCAGAATTTCAACGTCAAGAGGGTGCGACCATCCCCGAGTTCGAATTGAGTCTGCGTTCAAGGGTCGTTCTCAATTGACCACAAGATTCTGGTAAGGTCGTTTAGACTCTATGAAAATCTTCCGATTCACGATGCTTGCAGTAACTGTTCTGTCGATGCCATGTTTAACTATCGCAGCCAGTTCGACCGACCGAATGACCGAGAAACGACTTCCACACACCCAAAGCACAACTCAGCCGATCACGCTGAGGTCAGTGACCGGTCCAAATGAAAACAATAGCAATCCGGATTACAAATCAAATTGGTTACTCGAGATCAAAGCGCTCACCTCAGCACTGACCGTTGGCGCGACGGTTAAACTCAATGTGGTTCAAGTTCTCAATCCAACCGGACCGAATCATATGGTGAAAATCACTCAGGTCAATGCTGCGGCAATTGTCTTTGGTCCGAGCGTTCAGGGCATCAGTACAGCGTCCGTTACGGTTCCAGTCGAAGCGGTTGGCGAAACCCAAGGCGGACTTTATGGCGTCAATCTTCAAGCCAGTGCAACCATCACCGAAGCGGGGACAGCGAGGGTCACCACAAGCAGTGTCAACGGAACGTACCCGTTCACATTTCCCCAAAGCAATGATCGACTTGGTTCAGGTGGAGGGACCTCACCAGTGCCCATGATTCCTGCCCCTGGTCCCGACCCAGTGAGGATTCATATGAAACACCATCTATATGTCGAAGACTACTACGACTGGTACGTTGGCGACGCTGATTTTCATCACCGCCACAAGCAAGACTAGTGTTTGCTGTATGCCGTCAGCCGTCAGCCGTCAGCCGAACTCGACTGACGGCTAATAGCGTAATTACCTAAACACCGAAAACGCCGCCTCATACCCGTCCTCGACGCTTGCCGACGCCTCGCTATAAGCGATCTTGCACGTCGTCGTTCCGCACATAAACGCGATGGTGTTGTTCGCGCTCGGCGAGAGCATCGCCCGACTAATCTTCAGTCCTTTCCACGGCAATTCGTCGGACTTTGCCTTTGTAAAGTCTAACATAACCACGAAGTCTTTTTGCATGCCGTTGACCTTGCCGTACTGCAAAACCTCTACGCGAATGTCGTCCTCATCCATCGACTTAGCGACACTAAGAATCTCCCCATCTTTGAGATTAAATTTTCGGAGGAAATCGGCGAGGGCAATGGATTTGGCCATATCATTATTATGGTTCGGAGTGCAAGGTGCAGAGTGCGAAGTGAGGAGGGCATCTTCTTCCCTCTCAAAACTCCTGACTCCAAAAAACCTCCTCAAACTCTCGACTCCCAACTCCAAAACGCTGCCCGCCCAATTCTTCTCCCATCCAAAGATTGGAGGGGTGGCGCTTCAGGGGCCCTAGCTGAAGTGACGGGGTGGATGATTCTTGGCACTTTGCACTTCGCACTCAGCACTTCCTCATCCCGCCAGAGCCGTAAACTTCTCACCCGGACTCCGCAAGAACTTAATCTTCGGATGCTGCTCAACCTGGTACGCGCAACCCCACTCGGTCGTAAACAACGCCACCGGAACCCCGTAATTGTCCTCCAGACCGACCGCGCTTGAACCCCAATAAATCCCCTTAATTTCAGCGGCATCCCCATCCAGCCACCGAATAATCTCGTAAACCATCGGCTCGATGTGCGTCTTCACCCCGTATTCCGCCATCAGCCGATACTGCACGACCTCGAACTGCAGCCGCCCAATCGCGCCCAAAATTGGCTCGCGAGAGACCGACTTCGGATTCCAAAACAGCTGAATCAATCCTTCTTGACTAAGCTGCTCAATCCCCTTCTCAAAGTTCTTCAGCTTCGAAACGTCCATGTTCGACAGTCGCGCAAACACCTCGGGCACAAACTCGGGAACCTCGTCGTACTTCACCTTCAGGTTCGTCGTCACCGTGTCGCCCAGCATAAACGCGCCTGGGTTAGTCAGGCCCAAGATATCCCCTGGGTAGGCAACCTCGACGGTTTCTCGCTCTTGCGCAAACAGCCGCTGCGGACGCGACAGCTTCAGCTTCTTCGCGCTCCGCACATTGGTCACTTCCATGTCTTTGGTGAACTCGCCGCTAACAACCCGCACGAACGCGATTCGGTCGCGGTGGTTGGGGTCCATGTTCGCCTGAATCTTGAATACGAACGCGCTAAAATCGTCCGTCTTGATCAGGTCCTTCACTTTCTCCAGCCTCATCTCGGGGGTCGGAGCCATGGTTAGGAACTCGTTGAGAAATAAGCTCACGCCAAAGTTCGTCAGGGCCGAGCCAAAGAAAACCGGAGTCAGGTCGCCTTTCAGCACGCGATCCAAATCGAATTCCTCGCCCGCAACTTCCAACAGCTCGGTGTCCTCGATCAACTGTTTGTATAGGTTTTCGCCAATAATCTTTGGCAACTCCGGGTCGTCGATCGAAATCGCGTTTGCCTCGATCGCCTTCGCACCAAACCCCGCCGCCTTGTCGTAAAAGTGAACCATGCGCGTGCGCCGGTCAAACACTCCCTTGAAATCCACGCCCTGCCCGATCGGCCAATTGATCGGAACACTGCGGATGCCCAGCACTTCTTCAAGCTCGGCCAAAATCGCCAACGGCCCCGGACCCTCGTTGTCCATCTTGTTCACAAACGTGAAGATCGGCAGGCCGCGCTGCTTGCACACCGCGAACAGCTTGCGGGTCTGAGTCTCGACGCCGCTCGCGTTGTCGATGAGCATGACCGCCGAGTCGGCCGCGGTGAGGGTTCGATACGTGTCCGCGCTAAAGTCGTCGTGGCCCGGAGTGTCGAGCAGGTTCAAAACGTGGTCTCTGTACTCGAACTGCAAAACCGTCGACGTGATCGAAATGCCGCGCTGCTTTTCCAACTCCATCCAGTCCGAGGTGGCGGTTCGCTGGTTGCGTCGGGCCTTGACGCTCCCCGCGAGCTGGATGGCACCGCCGTAGAGCAACAGCTTCTCGGTCAGCGTCGTCTTCCCCGCGTCGGGGTGCGAAATAATCGCAAAGGTGCGACGCCGCTTGGCTTCGGTTTCGATTGACATTATTGGGTCACCTTATTCGGTTGAAGAATCATCCCTCTGGGAAACTTCGTTTCCTCTGACTCGCCATCTACCATATTGACGTAAGCAAAGTTCGAGCAATGGCGAGCCACCTTCCCAATCTTTGGGAAGGAGCTTATTAGGAAAATGCGACGCCGCTTGGCTTCTTGCTCGATGGTGCTCATGGGAATAGTTCACGCGAAGCCGTGAACGGCCGAAGTGCGGGACAATACAGTTTACTCGCCCTGGGAGCGCAGGCGTCCCGCCTGCATTTGATCGCGAAGCGATCTTTGGAGTGGAGGAACGAAGTTCCCAGGATTTATCTCGCTGCCCGCATCTCGAATACCTACATTTACAACCCATGACTCAGTCTCTTTGCCGCGATAATCGCGGGGTCACTACGTTCCTCGGACTTTGACATCTCGATTGCCTTACCCAGGCCTCACTCGTTGGCTCGCTGAACTCACAAACTCATTCAACCTGGGCTGACATCCTATCGACCCTTCGAGCCTCTGGAGGTTTGGTACTTGACAATAGTTAGTCATTTCCCTTCCAATCGTGAATGCTCCAAGGTTATCTGCACTGGCGGGGCATTTGCCCCAGCCTGCATTGTCGGAGGAGGGGTTAAGACTAGAGAGTAAGAAACACGGACAACTATCCGGCTCATCCTTGGCTAATGTTTCGGTCGTCAACCTGGAGCACCATGGAAAAGGGGATCGCTGACCATGCGACATTGAAACTACCCAGCCCACCCGCTTTGGAATACCGTCAACATTGCGATCCAAAACTAGTACAGTGGAGTCATGGAGCGAATGAATAGTATTCAATACCAGCAAGAGCTAAACGAGATCAAAGCCGAGCTCGTCGCGAGTGCTCCATCTGGAGATTCCGAGGACTTCGAAGAAGCCTTCGATCGCCACCAACGCAAGCTCGCAATTCTTCAAAAGTTTTTCGACGCGGAGGTCCATCCCCCTAACATGCTCGTTTGCACCGAGCCGCTGTATGGCTACGACTCAGAAATCATGAGGCTGCTCCAAATGCTTAACGCTGTCGACTTATGATTGAAAACGCTACCCAATAGGCCGCTGGCCTCGGGAGTCTTTGACCACGGATTTGATACCAGCTTATTCTTGCAGCTTCGCAGATTGTCGAGTAAGCAGGCCACACAGGTTACAGGTTAACCCAGCTCACCACGTGACTTGTCCGCGCTAGATATTGAGGCGGTCCCGATGAATCGGGATGTCGCTGAGACGACAGTCGCTGATGCTCCTACTCCGGCATTACAGGCAGGGTGCTTAGGAACTTTGTCCTTTTTCAGAGAAACAGGTTTCGTAGGCCAAAGCGCGAAGGGCTTCCTGGGAACCTGGTTGCTTCGCAACTCTTCCTCCACTCCCAAATCGATCAAAAATTCGGGCGAGGGGTATGAGTCGAGGCGAGGGCGATTTTGACTGAGCCAGAAATGTCGTCGGTTAGGATCCACCAGCCATCCTTTTGGATTGCGGCAACTGGTTTTCCGTTCACCAAAACCTGAGTCGCATTTGGCTGGGCAGGAAGCTCGACGTGAGCGGTCATTCCTTTTGGCAAAACGATGGACATGGTGAACGCGTTTAAGCGTTTGGTATCGATCACGACTGACCCAAGAGGAGTGGGGACTTTTCCTTGGGCAAAGGTGAGATTGCCAAGATGGGGTCTGATACTTGCTCGCTTCCAACCCGCCACCATGGATTGAACGCCGAGCACGTAGCGAGGCAACAAGTTTGCCGGAGCGGCGCCCCAAGCGTGGTTCCAGTCCTGATTTGGCTTGTATTTTTGATCCCACGCTTCCCACGTGATCGTGGTTCCGCTTTCGACCATGTGCCGCCAACTACGGTCGCCGCCCGCGGTGATCAAATCGATCGCCGCCCGCTCTTGGCCATTTTCAAAGAGCCCTTCGAGCAGATATTGGGCGGCATAAACGGAACACTTCATTCCTCGGGTTGCCAACATTGATGCGACCGAGGACCGGGCGGTTGCTGGCACCAGGCCAAATGCTAACGGAAATAAGTTGGCGTGGAGACTCGAATGCTCGATTCCCTTTCCGTCTCGGTAAAGCTGAGTTTGAGGGTCGAAAAAGGTTTGATGAAATTTGACTTTTGCGACTTTTTCCATCGCGGTAAATGTTTCGGCGTCGGCGTCTCGGCCGACGGCTTTGCCCATTTCGGCCATGAGGCTGATTGCGCGTAACCGGAACGAATTGACGACAGTGTTTTGGGATCCAAAAACGTAGCCGTCGCGTTCGCTTGCTGGCCAATCGACAATATCATCGTGGCTGATTTGTTGTTTTGAGCTTTGCACTATGCCGTCGGTATCGACCCGGTCGGCCAGGATCTTGGTTTTGAGGGAATCATATCGGGCGGCCAGCCACTTGACGTCACCGGTCTTCATGTATTCGGCGTGGGCCATGAACACCATGTGGGGGGCCCACTCGGTCGGCCAGGTACCGTGCTTCATCAGGTGGTCGAAGGTTGAGCGCGGGATTTGGTCGTCTTTTATTGTTGCGTAGTATGAGAGTTGGTTTAAGTAAGAGTCGGCTTCGTAGGGGATGCGTTCGCGATCGCCATCGACAAATGTGCCGGCGAATGTGGTGGCTTTGATGGAGTATTTGCAGAGGTCCCACACTTGGTTGAGCATGTTGTTCGAGCAGCGGAAGGTTGCATCTTGGTCATTCCACGATTTGGGAAATGCAGCTCGGCGAGTGATGTTTGCTACTCGTAATTCACCCGGATAGCCTTCGATTTCGACCCAACGAAACGGCAAAACGACGCCCCATTCGGGGGAAGTCAGGATGGCAGGAGGATGAGCGGTGGACGCTGCCTCGGTGTTTCTTGCATCTTTTGGTGGTGCGACGACTTGGGGTTGATTGCCAATAATAGTCGCCCTCGTCATTTTGTACCGCACGGTTCCGGGTGGAGTCCGGTCGATTCTTCCGTTCCGCATCGCTTCGCCGAAGTGAACGGTGATCTCACCATTTGAACCCTTCTCGGGCTGGATGGAGATATTCCCAAATGCAACTCGACCGAAATCGACGAGAAAAGTCGCGGGTCCAATCTTGGTGATTCTGACTGGCTTTTGGTCGAAGAGCCGAACGGGAAAATTGGAGTCGGTTTGATAGAAAGGCTTCTCTGGGGTTGCGGGCAAGTCCATATCATTGAAAGACTGGTTCATCTCTAGGAGCCATAACGAGAACAGAATCGCACTCATCTCTTCTTCAAGGTATCCGATTTTGAGGGGAATGTTGAGGATTGAAACCTTTGGTTTGTTTTCGAAATAAGGCTATTACAATCAGAAGATCCGGCTCTACATCCGACTAAGCGGCTTGTCTCTGTATACTTGCCCAGTGATCCTTCCCTTTTTGTGCACTATCCTGCTTCAATCAACTTTTCGACAGACTGGCGCTCCTTCAACGTACAAGGGGACACAATTCCTGTTACCCGCCATGTGGACAAAGCAGGAGACGAACGGCGTTTTACTCCTGAATCCACCGAAGACGCAGGATGGCGAGGTCCTCGTAGTCATGGTCATCCAGTCGATTGATTCGGATAAGGCCAAATCTGCACGTGGTCGGTTTTCAGATTTCTTAGCGGGTGTCGACAGCAAGACCAATGTTAAATCAAGGAGCGAAATCTCGGCATCGACAAGAGGTGACTTGCAAGCGTTCATCCAAGTCGAGCAGCTCACCGACAAGGACCTGGGGGACTATGAGGCTCTCTATCAGATGGTGACTGATGAAAAACATGATGCATTTGTTGGAGTGATTTCCAAGGGCGACAAGACGATGGCGCAGTATCAAGACGTGATGAGTTCGATCCTGGCGAGCGTTCGTCCGGTGCCCGCCCAGGCGACCCTGCGGGGTGCCATCCGCACGGGAGACACTCCTGACCTTTATCCCGGAATGCCCGGCTGGCTTCCGAGCGGAAAGGGTGTGCCAATCCCCGCGCCAGCCATCATCAAAGGGTCGCCTGTCGGTATGTGGTTCAAGACTCAGTATGAGTCCACGACCTTTAACAATCGTCCGGTTTTGCACATCTATTTGGCCGATGGGACTCGCGCATCCAATCCTAGGCTGGGTGGTGGCCTGATATTCGATATCGAGGGCCAGCGAAAACAGAAGGGCGTCACTGGTTTGGGCACTTTTGCGATCTCCGATGGGCAGATTGTCGAGAATTACGACACGTTCAAAAAGAGAGCCGCATTCTCCATCGGTGACGATAGCACCGGAAAATTTTTCAAGGTGGACGGGGCTAAATTTCGCCCCCTCATTGCGCTGACTAACCAATCGATCGTCGGGCACTGGGGCGGTCCAGGAATCGATTACAAATTCAAATCCGACGGAACATTTGAGTCAGGAATGACCCATGCCAATGGCGACTGGGCGGTCGCAAATTTTCACAGCGGCACTTTCATTTTGGACGGTTACCTGATCATGTTCACTCCAAAGGACGGTCCCAGCACAGTCACAACGATCGGCAGATCAGGAGACATGCTGATCACCAATAGCGGTCTATTCTTTAAGAAATAGTTTCGATTCTTACGACAAAATTTAAGTCACATAGCGCAAAGTGCAAAGTGTGGAAAAGAAAAGTGCCAGTCAGAAAATACTGACTGGCCCCTTTTAGGCTTTCGGCTGTCAGCATCTTCGATCACCCCCCTCGTCATTCTCTTCATCGGATTCGATTTGAGATGAGCCCTCATATTAAGACACTCTCTTTTGAAGGTGTTCGGCGATTAGCCCTTCAAATTGTCTTGGGGAAGTGTTCCCGAGTGACGAGTGGTCTCTTGAACTGTTGTATTCCTCGATATAGTTTGTAACAGCG
>JANYCU010000021.1 GCA_025360125.1 Armatimonadota bacterium
CTGCTAGAAGCCAGTGTCTTGAACAATGACAAAGTTGAGGTAAAAACTCGAAGTGAGTGCTCAGATTAAATACAAAAGGCGCAAGTCATGGAACACGCCTGGCGACTCTCACTATCTCACGTTCTCGACCTATCATAAGAAGCGCTATCTGAGTGACGAGAGAATCTGCAAACTCCTCCCAAAGCGAATCAATGAGGCATCCAAAGAATTAAACTTCGCCGTCCTAGCCTATGTGTTCATGCCCGACCACGTCCATATCCTTATCCATCCGCACGACGAAATCTACGAGATGGAGGACATCCTGAAAGCAATGAAGCAAGGCCCATCAAAGTCGGCACGCAACAAGAAGTGGACTACCACGAATCTTTGGGAATCAGGCGGAGGTTATGACAGCAACATCAATAACTCTCACGCAAGGATGCTTGCCATCTCTTACATCCACATGAATCCAGTTCGCAAGGAAATAGTCGAGTATCCCCAGGAATTCGGTTGGTCGTCGTCAAAGTGGTATCACACCGATGAGGAAGGTGCCGTAAAGTGCTATCACATCCAGGAGTTTTGGAGCTAAAATGCATGATGGGTGCCATTTGAAAGCAGTCTCCTTTCCACTGGCTTCTCCCAGCCTCACTCCGTTCAAGGCAGAGGTCGGAGCCAGTGCCACACCAAGCTCTCTCTTTTATGATAGATTTAACCCCGCCCACGAAGTGGCTTGCCAAATTATGCAAGCGATGCAAAAGACGTAGTAATGGCTATAGCAAACAAAGTGATAACACCTATGGTGGACAGTGCTCAAAGTGAACGTGAAAAAAGCCTTCACAGAATTCTTGGAGATGACGCAGACTAATGAATCCAGATGAAAGGATTGGGTTTGGAGCGCGAATTTCGGTTTTGCAATGGACAGCTCTTGGGCGAGATACTCATACGCAATTTATTTTCGATGGGCTACAAAAGCATGTTTCAGGTGACTTCGGTGTTCCAGGCTTAAATATTGGATTCTATTATGAAGTCGAAAACACTGAGCCAAAAATAGGTGTTAATCGAGATGGATTCCGAAATGCGTATCTCCCGAACAGAAAAATTGCCTTTTGTAGTTTTAAAATCTGGAGAGACGATGCATTCTTGTCAGACGATTCCTTTAAGGACATGCTAGCGGGGAAGTTCGTTCGGGCGGCAAGGCACTTTGCACAGTTTTTCGAAAAAAAAATGCCTTCATTTGAAAGCAATAAGTATATAAATTGTATTGAATCTGAAATGCAAATATACTTGGATTCCGAGATTAATGTTAAATTTAGTTACGATGATTTGATGATTGTTAAATTACAAACTGGAATTGAATAGACTAGCCACTGTGTGAGCTGGGTAGTTTTGGCAAGCCACTGTGTGGGTTGGGTGAAAATCTTAAATAAGGGGCTAGACACTGACGTGGGCTGGGCTATTTCGTGGCACTGGCTCCGACCCCTGGCTCGAACGAGTCTGCCGAAGCACGACGACCGCAGGATGCGACAAGTCACTGTGTGAACTGGGTAGTTTTGGAAAACGAATCCGGGTGGCACAGGCAGCGACGTCTACGCAGCTGGGAGTTACCTGTGTTCAAGTGCCTTCGAAAACCTGGCAATTGTGAGTCAAGTCAGGAGACTCAAGACCCGTCAGTCCATCAATGAGTTTGGCCACTCTCATTACCTCACCTTTTCCACCTACCATCGCAAGCCCTATCTCAAGAACGATCAAATCTGCCAGCTGATGGTGTCATGAAATGCCACTATATGACCGAATAGGAGTTAGAATAAGAAAAGTGAACAGCGCTCTGTCAGGTTTCTCACGGTTAACTCTCAGCTTCGCAGTGGTCGCTAACCGTGCCACCCGGGGAAGGCTTTCGTCAACAGAAAGTACCCAGCCCACGCAGTGGCTCGCCGCCTGTAAGGCACTAAAACAGAAGCACAAACTTTATTAAAAAAGTCGGCAATAACATGTATACACTATCTTTGGTGCTTTTAACATTCAACCATCACAGCATGGATGCTGTGACCGAAATTGCCAGTATTTTATCGTTTGATTCACATAAGTCCCCAAAAGAATCTTTCTCCGCGTTCATGAGTCTTTCCAAAAGACAACTCGTCGACTGGCCCATCGGTTCGCCCGATGTATTTCAAAATGATAGTAGGGCTATCAGTAAGCAAAGCCCAAGACTTTCATCGATAAGATTAAATACGTACTTAACGAAACTTCAAGATTACTCGTGTAGATTAACGAAATCACAATTAGACGCCAGCAAGTCAATTTGGTCCATTAATCAAAATGGAGTATATTTATACGCATTAGTAGTTTCCGAAGGAATAGATTGGTATGCAAAGGGGATTGACAGAACAACGTCGAAGCAGGAGCAGAATTTGATGGCAGGTCAGGCGTCAGTGTTGTTATCGAAGCTCAAATTTGTTGTAAAAACTGCTGGCAAGCATCGCCTTGAAGGCTTTGACGAGTTTCAAAAGGCTTTTCTGCAGGGGCCAACTAAAAGCTCGATATCAGATTCGAAAGATCGTCATTCTAAAACTGTTGACACTATGCATAAGTTGGCGAGCAATTTACGTTTGGTTGCAACTTCAAAGTCCAAGTTTATCAAGTAGAGTTTCTCTCCACGAGTCACTAGCGTGAACTGGGATAAGTCTTGAATTTGGCCTGCCACTTGGCAAGCCACTTCGTGGGCGACAAGTCACTGTGTGAGGTGGGTAGTTTTGGAGAACGAATCCGGGTGGCACCGGTAGCGACGTCTGCGACCTGTCGGCCGAAGCCGCAGGCGAAGGAGGAAGCTGGGAGTTACCTGTGTTCAAGCGCGATTGTTATGAAGGGTAAAACTAGGCAACAGTGAGCCAAGTCTGGAAACTCAAGATCCGTAAGTTCATCAACGAGTTTGGCCACTCGCAATATTTAACGCTCTCAACCTACCATCGCAAGACGCGTCTCAAGAACGATCGAATCTGCTATTTGAAGGTGATATCAGGTGTCATTATATGCCTGAAAAGGAGTTAGAATAAGCAAAGTGGTCGACGCTTTCTCAGGTTTCTCACGGTTAACTCTCAGCCCCCGAAACGGGGCGTCGCTTAGACGACGTTCGCAGTGGTCGCTAACGGTGCCACCCGGGTAAGGCTTTCATCAAGCAAAAGTACCCCACCCACACAGTGGCTCACCGCCTGATGACGTGGCTAATTATACTGGAGGCATGAAAGAAGCATTTGAAGCAGGGCGAGCTTTGATAAATGGTGATCCAAACATGAGAGAATTTATTAAGATCGGCAATCTGGTTGATTCTGGTTTCGACAGTGTAGACTGGGGAGGTCTTGGGATGCATGCGACCAAGCTCGGAGGAAGTAAATTTGGGTCAACGCACATTTAGATGCTACATAACGCCAAAAGAATTCGAAGAGATTATTTTCAGATCTTCACGAGTATTTCAATTTAAATTTATAGGATCAAGTTGGAACCAATGTGAGTTGGTCGACATTGGAATTATGACGGAACAAGAAGGGTTAGAGTATAGTAATTTTATATTTAGTGAAACTGAAATACCAATTAGCAGTTATGAGAGCTGGGCAATGGGAGATCTGCATTTCTCTAATCTATTAAACATGTATGGATATATTGATATGTTGCAGTTATCTCTTAAAACGACCAAGATCGAACGCACCGGCAAAACCATGCCAATAAATCAAATGTCCTACCGACTTTTTAATTGGATCGCAAAGGAAATCCGAGATATATCTGAACTTTGTGATGACCTCTGTGTGATTTCAAGTGGGTCAAAACTTCACGAGAAAACAAGAATTACAAGTGGCATCCGGAAGGCTTTGTTAGAAGGGACCTTACTTACAGGAGGAAATTCACCTACAAGGAAGCCTGTCGTGGTCATTGGATTGTGTCATGACTGTCAAAATTGGCCGTAACTAGCCGACAAGTCACTGTGTGAGCTAGGTAGTTTTGGAAAACGAATCCGGGTGGCACTGGCAGCGACGTCTACGCAGTTGGGAGTTGCCTGTGTAAAAGCCAGGTAAAACCCATTTAACGTGAGTCAAGCCAATAAGAGAAAGATCTGCAAATTCATCAATGAGATTGGTGACACGTCACTCTGCTAGTTTCTATCCTCGTGCGTTGCGGGCGCGGTCGATGGCGTCCTGGTTGACTTCCCTTTCGAATGCTCGGTATCCGGCCAATTTGAATCCGTGTTTATCGGCCAGGCGGATGGTTTCTTCGACTTGCTCCACCGAGACGTCTTTGCCCAGCGTGAAGTTTTCGATCTTGCCATCAAGGGCAAGCATCATGGTTTCGCTCATACAGGCGAAAGCGGTCTTAGGTGGGAAACCGAAGCTCATTCCGAAATCCACGTCGCCCGGTACGGCAACGACTCCGCCCTCGATCACTAAGACATCGGGGCGTTCGCTCGCGACTTTGGCGGAAACATCGCGAGGACGGGCCACGTCGCAGACCACCGCTCCACGCTTTAGGTGTTCTGGGAAAATGATGTCGGTCCCGGCTGAGCTGACGGTGATGATTACGTCGGCATCTTTGATGGATGAAACGTCGACTGAGGAAACCGTGCGCGTACATTCGTCGGCGACCGCTTGCGTCCGCTCGGGATCTCGTCCGATAACCGTGGTCTTGGCAAAGTTTGGCGACATGATTCGGGCGCATGTTCGACCGATGGAACCTGTCGCGCCGACTACCGCGAGATTGGCATTGGGAATGTCGATGCCGACCAAATTGGCGGCCTCCATCGCGCCCTGAATCGCCGTGGCGATGGTGTAGCTGTTGCCAGTTGTGATCGCGATCGGAGAGTTCTTGGCTACGGTGATTCCTCCGTCGCCGACGACGCTGGTGAATGCACCGAGGCCCATGATCTCGGCCCCCTCTGATTTCGCCAATTCGGAGCAGTAGATCAGCTTTTCGTAAACTGCTTCGAGTGGAAGCTTATGAAGCATCATGTCGGGGGTGAGCGGACAAATGATGAAGAGCCCTTCGGTTTTGGCGCCGGTCTTGCTCTCGATGCCCTTGATATAAGAACCTATGAACGGCTTTTTCTTGCCATAGACCTTTTCGATGACCCAATCGGGCATGTACTTGGCGATCGGGTACTTGCGTGCCGCGTCCTTAGGCTTGATGGGATGAATTACAAAGGCAAATCGATGCACAGTTGATTCCTATGGTACTTTACGCCGGATTGAGGTCGATCCGATTCGGCTTCCAACCGAGGGAAGTAAGGACGTCGAGATATTCTTGTGGGGTGATGTCTTCTGGCCGTTTACCAAGGTGGGCAACGATCATTCCTTCCATGACATTGGTGGCAAAGGTCTCACCATTAATCATTGGCGTCGTTGTATAGGCGGTTTTTACTCCAGCCCCTTTTAAGAAATCAATATCGGCCTTTCGAAGTGTCTGAGTGATGATGATCTTTCCGGGCATTTTGTCGGGCATAAATTTGCGGATGTAGTGCCAATCTCCGCAGATGATGTCCGCGCCAAGGAAATATTGAGGGAATTTCGGTGTGCGCTTCTCTTGCTTTTCGCCAGTTGGATAGAACCATTTGAACGGTAATTTGGTGATGATAGGCAAGATGACCTTTCCAAACGACTTTACACTGGCATAGGACTTTAGAGCGATTGGAACTCCGATTCCGAACAGGAGGTCGCCATAAACAACTTTTGCTCCGGTCTTGTCGAGCGCTTGGGCCATTCCAAAACGATCGACTGCGCTGACGAGCAGGACTTTCGAGTTCTTGAAATCAATCTCGTTTGAGTCATTAAGCGCCTCAATGGTTTGTCGTTCGAGGGTGTGCTTTAACCCGCCCCCATCAACGATTGGTGTCGTCTTTACGTTCTTGATGAGGTTGAGGATTTCTCGAAAGGCGTATTTTTTGTCTTCGAGGACGAGATAGATGTCCGCTCCGCCGACGCCAAGGGCATCAACTTTGCCATCGAGTTCGGCAAATAGCTCGCCAAATTTTTTCATGTCGCCGTCCGTGCCTCGTCGCTCGAGGGTGTATTTTTCACCAAGAAGTTCGACTTCGTCTTTTTTGTCGCGCTTACTGGTTCCCAGACTGACCGAAACAACGGTTTTCATTTAGAACACAGCGACGGCTTCGATTTCGACGTCAACTCCGCGCGGGAGTGCGGCGACGGCGACGGTTGATCTGGCTGGTGGCACGGATCCCATTGCGGCGCCATAGATTTCGTTGACGGTGACAAAGTGCTCCATTGAGGAAAGGAAGATCGTTGTTTTGACAATGTTTCCAAAATCGAGTCCGGCTGCAGTCAAGACGGCTCGCATGTTGGCGATGACTTGGACTGTTTGCTCGCGGACGTCGCCATCTACTAATGTTCCGTCTGGGCGGAGAGGAATTTGTCCGCTCATAAAATAGAAGTTGCCGCTGGCCTTGATCGCTTGGCTGTAAGGGCCGATGGCTGCGGGTGCGTCTGAAGTCGAAATAACCTCTCTGGTCATGCCTTGCAGAATACCTACTTGATGACAGCTCGGTATAAAAATGGGCGCCCGGAAGGGCGCCCTAGTTTCGACTGGTCAGACAAAGACCTTGATTAAGTTACTATCGCTTCATATTGATGAGATCTTGCAGAAGCTCATCAACGGTTGTGACTACCTTGGTGTTGGCTTGGAAGCCACGCTGAGTCACGATGAGATCCGTAAACTCGGCACCAATATCAACGTTCGATTGCTCGAGGAAACCAGTGTTTAGCATTCCGCGAGAACCAGTTCGAGGAATACCAATCTGGGATTTTCCGCTGTTATCTGATTCCATGAAGAGGTTGTTGCCGCTTCGTTCGAGACCTTCAGGGTTGGTAAACGATGCCATTGCGATTTGAGCAATTGGCCTTGTGAGACCGTTCGTGAAGATTCCGGTGATGACTCCGTCTTGCGAGATAGAGTAATTTTGGAGGGATCCGGGAGCAAAACCGTCTTGGTCAGTTGCGTTAACTTGTGACGCCCCAGCCAATTGTGAAATAGAGTCAAAGTTCATGTTGACGGTGAATGGAGCGTAAGGCGTTCCAGAAGCTGGACTTATCGTGATCTTATTGTCCGTTCCTGCAGGCAGTGCCGTAACTCTTTTACCGTTGGTGTCAAAATACATTCTCTCATTTCCGGCGGTTGCACTGCCACCAAGCAGATTTCCAGTTCCAACTGGACCTTCCCAGACCTGCCAGTCGAAGCTTGAATTTGCTCCGGCAGGGGGTGTTGCACCAGCGGGAGGATTCTGATGGTTGGTCATGACCAAGTTAAGGTCGTGGGATCCACCAAGGGCGTCGTAAACTCGAATCGAGGTAGTTACGGTGTCGGCTGGAACAGATGCTGCGTTAAGGTTTCCGGCCCAGACAGTTCTGGACGTGACTTGTACGGAGTTTAGGGAATTCGGAATTTGGACGAAATCGGTTGCATTTAGGGCTTTGGTGGCGTCAATTTTCCCTAACGTATCTGCTTTCCATCCGAGGATCCGTTCTCCGGTGGAGGCTTGAACTAAGTTCCCTGAGGAGTCAACTTGGAATGATCCGTCTCGGGTGTAGCCCATTCTCTGAGAATTGGAAGTAATAAAGAATCCGTTACCTTGAATGGCCATGTCAGTTTGACGGTTGGTTTGGTTCAGGGCTCCTTGCGAGTTATTGGTGTCGGTAGCGGAGACCGAGACACCTAGCCCGTACTGAATTGGGTTCACGCCGCCTCGGCCAGCAGTTGCTCCCGATGCGCTTCGAGTGGTTTGCGACATCATTTCGGCAAAGCTGACTCGCGAACTCTTGAAGGCTGTAGTGTTGACGTTGGCAAGGTTGTCGCCAATGACGTTCATTCGTGATTGTTGCGCTTTGATCGACGCAACGCCTGATAGCATAGCTTGTAGCATTTTAATTAATCCCTTTGTGTCCTTGTCTGTGTAGATTGAAGCAAATTTTCTACTTGCTTCCGAGGCTTCCCGAGAGATTAATCTTGAGTCCAGCCCTATCTACTATTGTTGATTGGTCGTGTATCGATATTCTTTAGGGCTAAACCACTACAGCACTATCGATATTAGTGAAAACATTGTCCTTGAGGCTCGCCTTGTCGACGGCCGTGATCACGGTTCGGTTTTTGACGCTTACCACGAGGGCGGCATCATCGACCAAAACCAGCGATTCTTTCGCGCCTTTCGAGGCTGCCATATCGACTCCTTTCATCACTCGTGCCCATGCGGCGGCATCAAGCTCGATGTTTCGGCTTTGAAGTCGCGTTTGGGCATGGCTGCTCACTTTCAATCGATCCTGAAGGATTGATTTGAACTCATCTATATTCCCAGGTTGACTCTTGACGGGTGCAACGGGCTGATTATTGAGTAGCTCCGATATTTTCGAGTTTTGAATTTGGTCCATGGTGAACTCTTACGTGATGCTGGTAATTCCACCAACTGGCAATTGAAGTTTCACACCAGCCGAAGTGAGTACATCTACCACTATGACACCATTGGCAACTTCGATGCCGGTCGCTTGACCCGCAACCTTGGTTGTGCCATTGAGACCGCCGACGGTTTTACCAATGAGGTAAGTATAATCGACAGGCAGTGGCTTAGGTCCAGTGTCGCCTTCATAGACATTTTGAATAGATGTTAATCCAACGGAAGAGTTCGTTCCGTCGGGTTGAGTAACGTTTAGTTTAACGGTACCATCTGCTGCTACTGCTACTCCAGTAACGGTTCCAGTAATAACGGTATTTCCAGAAGTTCCAGAACCTTGGTAAACCGCATCAACAACTTTACCAATCAATGATTGAGCCTTAGTGAAATCGCCTTGAGTTTGCAGATTTTGCATTCCCTGGACTTGACCAAGTTGAGAAATCTGTGCAAACAGATCACTGTCTTTCATTGGTTCGAGTGGGTTTTGGCTGGCCATTTGCACGGTCAACAAGTGAAGAAATGTTGCCATATTCAGTCCAGCTGGCGCTTTTGGCGCTGGCGGAACATAAAAGGCTTTTGGATCTACGGTTGAAACGAGACTACTCATTTTTCTAAATCTCCATGTCTAAAAGGGCGGTTGTGACTCGTTGCGGTTTTGGTGCGACGTTGGTTTCTTTCGATTCTATCGTTGCTACTCTCGCATTGAGTGAAGCTTGTCGTGATTGTTGGTCTTGTTGCTGCTGATTTTGGTTCGATCGAGCCTGATTGAATTGCTGACCCATATTCATTGTTTCAGCGTCAGCTCCACGAACTTCGATCTTCACTTGGCCGAAGTTTCGATTTGCCAAAGTTCCAGCAAGGTCGTTTCTGGATTCGTGAAGGGCTTGCCGCAACGGTTCGTTCGATGCATTGAGGGTTGCGGTTAGGCCAGCCATGTCTTTTCGAATATTGATGACCACGGAGCCAAGTTCTGCTGGGTGCATTTCGACTCGGACTTCGTTGCGGACGCTGCGGGCAGCAAGTTCATCAATTCGCTTTGAAATCGTGTCGACCATGGCTTGACGTTCGGCGGTTGTCAATTGGTGGGTTGGAACTGCCGTTGTCGTTGGAGCAGCGTTTTGAATTGAAGCTGGCATCTGAGGCTCTGGAAGGGCGGATTCAGAGTCTTCATTGGTCTGATCTTTCGATTGACTTTCGGACTTTCCACCAGCTAACGATGCATTTTCCAAAGTATTAATGGTCGCCTCAGTTCCACCAATTTCGCCCATGGGTGAGTTGACTGGTTCTTTCGTGACTCCGGCCGTCCCTTGCTTTGGTGCATTGGCAGCAGCAGGATTGATGACGACGTTTTCTGCGACTAATTTGTCGGCAACAACATTGGTTGTTGACTGCACCGAAGTAATGTTCAGTTTTACAGATTGATCTTGAGGAATTCGTTGCCCAGTGTTCACAACCGCTTTGAGGTTGGGGTTTGCCACCGAAATAGTAGCTTGAACCAGCGAATTGTCCGAGCCTTCAAACGCCGATGAAACCAGCGCGGAGATCGTCGGATTTTGAGTTGCGTCCAAATTTGGAGTAATCGTTTGTTTGGAAATGACAACCGCTTTGCCCAATGCATCAACAACTGTTGGGTTTTTGATTGGTTCAAGTGGATCAACTTTTAGATCATTATTGACCTTAAGAGGGATTGCGCTGGCAGAAATTACTTGTATGCCATTCTCAACCGGAGAAGTTGATTGAGGTTGGACAATCGGAACGATGCCAGCAGCTTGAAGTTGGGCAATGATGGCTGGATCGATTAGAATCGGGTTGCCATCAGGAGCAGGTGGAACTTTCGTTCCATCTTCTTTATTCGCGGAGTCCAGTTTTTGCAGTTGAGCATTCGGCTCGTTGTCTGCGACTTCTCCGTGAGTTTCCCCCTTTGCCGTTTGAAGTGTTTTCTCAAACTCTTCCTTTGGCGGAGGCGACTCCATTATTTTGCCGGGTGGAGCCTGACTAGAAGCGCCCCCGTCCATTAAAAGACGTATGTCCATCTCCCATAAGTATTGGAGCAACTTCGGAATTCATTAGGCCTCGGCAATGAATTCGTGAAATGAGCCATAATCTATGTGTGCGGAACCCAGATTCGAATGAACCTGTCAAACTAATCCTTTTTGATATAGATGGAACATTGGTTGACGGGTTACAAATGATCGTGGGTGGGCTCGGCGATGCATACGAAAAGTACGGTAATCATCGACCCTCAGACTCAGAATTAATGGCGAGCATTGGTATGCCACTTTCTGATCAAGTTTATAATTTCGGAAAGCACCCCCAAGATGAGGCTGAAAAGGAGTCAATGATTGAATTTGTCATTGATCGATATGCCGCCTATGCTCATCTTGAAACTGAAATTACCGAGGCAGTTGAGTCTCTCAGGCTCGCTGCCAAAGGTGGAATTAAAACCGCACTCGTAACAAGCCGAAATGCACGTGAATTCGAAATCCTTCGAGAAACTTTCTCCGCATGGGATTCGGTCCACGCCACTGTTTGTTCATCAGACGTTACCAAGCCAAAGCCGCATCCTGAAAGTGCTTTGCTTGCTTTATCCAAACTCAATGGTAATCCCGAAGATGCAATCTTCATCGGTGACTCCATTTTTGACATTAAATGCGCAAAGTCGGCAGGAATCCGATGCGGCGCAGTACTGTACGGAGCCGGAAAACAAGAAGACCTTCTTGCCGAAGCTCCCGATCTCATTTTTAAAACACCGCTGGACCTACTGGAGTGGGTTCAGAACATAGTTGAGCAAAGTCATGCCAAGGAAGAAGACCTTAGACAAACCAGTTTCGAATCTCGACGTAAAGCCTAAAAAGGCCACGACCACAAAAAAGAAAGCGCTAGCCACGAACCCTGAGTCTCTGAACACAGAACTTAGTGATTTCCTTGGCGAAGACGTTTCGCTCGTCTTTCGAGCTCGGCAAACTGCAGTTGCAGAAAAGCCAGTTTCGGAGCCTGCACCAAACCCTCGTGCCAAAGTTGGAGCGAAAAAGGCGGTTCAAATGGCTCAGGAAGATAGCACCAATTGGGACGTAGGGTTGCCCATTCCATCATTTCGAGCTCGAAGTGAGGATACGCCTCAACCTCGAACAACCCGACAAGCTCGACCCAACAGTTTGGCTCCATCACTCACGCCAACCAATCGGCCCGAAAGTAAGCAAACGAGAGCAGAGCCTAGGCTGCCGCGGGAACGAACTCCTCGACGCGAAGTGCCTATCGATGATTCTGAGGGCTTTGAGCAGGAAGGAACTGATCGACGCGATATCGAGCGTTCTGCTCCACTGCGAGAGTTTGAACCAATCGCGATCCTCGAATTTGATGACGACGGCGAAACAGTGATGGTAAAGATGCGCGAGCGAGGCGAAATGCCTGCTCAAAATGAACGCGCACCGAGAACTCAATCAAGGACTTCCCTTTCCAATCGAACGGTTTCGGAACCTGCACCAAAGAAAGAGTCAGAACGAGTCGTGATTCCACCTCGAGCTCTCATTGACATTCCTCAGGATGCTCCACAGATCGTCATGAGAAACGGGGTCCCAACATTGGTTCGAGACTCTAAGGTCTATCCGAACTTTTGGTTCTATGCTGCACCGCCCGATGAAGATCGAGTTACAATTGTTCTTCAAGAGATTCGACAAGCCGCTGAATCTGGAGTCCATGTCTTTTGCATTGGCGTCGAAGCCGTTTGCGACAAGCATCACTTCGATGCATTATTTGAACGATGCAAAATTCTCCTTGCTCGAATCGTTAAAATTGATGCGGATGCTCAGGTTGCGTTTCATCTCGACTTGGTTGCACCTAAGGGTTGGGAAATTGACTTCCCCGAGGGCGTCTACCGAGATTCACGAGGTGATTTGGCCGAACCGAGCCTCAGCGACGACAAGTTTTGGAGCCAAGTCGAGGCTCAAGTTCGCGCATTTACCAAGCAGCTTTTGACTTTGCCAAACGCGAAGCACATCCTTGGAATCGATTTGGATAAGGACGGCTGGACCATTGCCGAGAACCAAACGCTAGACATCTCGATCGCTAGCAAACAAAAATTCCGGGAATGGGTCAGAGAGCGTTATCAAGGTGATGTCGTTTTGATGCGAGCATCTTGGTTTAACGGAACCGCTGATTTTGATTCAGTTCGAATTCCAGACATTAACCAGTCGGTCGGCAGAGCGAGGATGATTGAAGCGGACCGCAAAGAACGACCCGTCGTCGATTATCATCTCTTCCTCAGCGACCTTACGGCGAAGAGAATTTCCGATTTGGCTTATGCGGTTAAGGAAGCCTCCGAAGGAATTTTCTTGGTCGGCACCCGATACGGCAAGACATTCCAAAACTTCCGACCGAGTTCTGGTCAACTTTCTCTTGGCAAGATCCTGCGGACCCCAGAAATTGACTTCATTTCGGCAAGTCCAAGCAATAAAAATCGACAGCCAAGCGGTGTTTCAGCATTTGAAGTTCCAATTGATAGTTTTGTTCTCAATAACAAACTGTTCGTTTCGATGGAAGACTTTAAAACTTCCCTTTCGAACCGGCCTGAGCCCGAGCTTGGCAACCCAACCATTCGCACTCCGCAAGCGCTAGAAGCTGTGCATCGACGCGGATTTGGTGGATCTTGTGCTCACCAATCGGGTGTTTGCTGGAGCGATCAATTTGGCAATGGCTGGTTAACGGCCGCGTCAGTTTGGGAACGAGCAAAAGCCATGCGGGACTTGGCGATCAAGTCCATGTCGGTTCAAAGCAAGGACCCGGATGTTGCCGTCTTTATTGATGAGCGGACATTGGGTTATTTGGTGAACGTCGAGAGCTTCGGTCAATTGATCGAAGAATCCTTGGAGTCCATCGGACGGGCTGGAGTCAGCTATGGCCTTTATCTCTTGAGCGATCTTGCCCACCGGGTCAAGTTCCCTGAGTGCAAGGTTTATGTTTTCTTGAACGCATGGGATATCCGACCTGATTTACGAAGTGCGATCAAGCAGAGGCTCCACAAAGATGGCAAGCTTCTGTTCTGGGTCTACAGTGCTGGCCTCTTCGACAACGGACGAGAGTCTATCGAGCGAGCCCGAGAAGTCACGGGAATTGCCATCAAGCCTCAGCCGATCTTTAGCAAAGCCGGAACTTCGATCCTTGATCGGAGAAATATTCTTGCCCAGGCGTTCCCAAGCAATACAATTCAAACTACGTCGGTGATCGAGCCAACGTACTTTGCGGTGCCGGAAGATGGAACTGTCTTGGGTGAATACGCTCAAACTGGTTTGCCAAGCTTCGTAACTCGGGACATCTCGGTAGAAGAGTCGAAGCAGACCTGGACGAGTGTCTTCCTTGGTGAATCGACGATTAATTCGTCTCTCATTCGATCGCTTGCCCAGAAAGCTGGTGCTCACGTGTGGAGTTTCCATGATGACGTTATTCATGTTCGACCTCCGTTCCTTACTGTTCACTGTACAGGCGATGGAATGAGAACGATTGCCTTACCTGGCAAGTGGAGCGCATACAATTTGCTCACTTCCGAGTGGGTGACGGTCGATTCGACCAATATCAAGTTCAGTTCGCCTGACGGTGTAACTCACATGTTCTTGGTCGGTACAACCGACGAGATTCGCCAAATCCTCGAAACTGATCCTCGATCGGTTCTTCGAATGGATAAGTTGCCTGAGCGAGAGTCTAACGTTCGAGTTGATGTCAGTTCGTTTGATGTTCCAATCATGCGCCTCGGTGAATTATCTTCCGACAGCGATGGAGAAGACGGTCTCGATGAGTGGTTCCTTCGACCGAAGGACGAGGAGCCCTATGAAGAAGATGCGAGCCTGGCCCCTGGGACGATTCAGCGAACGACGGGTCGACGCCGAACTAACAATCGCCACGAACGAAGGCCAAGAAAGCTCTCGTTTGCCGAGCAGGTGGACTTTGTCCCAACTGGCGAAGAAAAGGTCAAGGACAAGGACGATGTCGCGCTGGACATCCTGTTTAGGAAGCGAGACTAATGGCGCACCGATTCGGACATGTTGCCGTTATTGGCCAGCCAAACGTAGGCAAAAGCACCCTGATCAACTACATCGTTGGTCAGAAGGTGTCGATTGTTAGCAGCAAGCCTCAGACGACGCGAAAGCGCGTTATGGGGATTTCGACCAAACCTGACTATCAGATTGCATTTATCGATACGCCCGGAATTCATGAGCCTCATAACCGCCTTCAAAGGTCGATGGTTGAACAGGCCCGCGGTTCGCTCGACGGAATCGACTGCATTTTGGTAGTGGTTGATGGAGCGAGAATGCCCGACGACATCGACGAGTCGGTCGCAAACCTGGTTCACGTGGATAAGAAGATGCCAGTTGTGCTTTGTCTGAATAAGATGGATCACATGAAGGCTGAGCATGTCGTGCGCCACGTCGAAGCCTATTGCGCTCTATTTGGCACCGAAGAGTACATGCTCACGGTTGCCATTCGGGGCGCCAACGTCGACAAGCTTTTGGAAATTTTGGTCGCGCACTTGCCCGAGCGAGCACCGTTCTATCCTGAAGATGAATATACGGACCAGACTTCACGGTTTATTGCCGCTGAGTATGTTCGGGAGAAGATTTTAGTCAAGACTCGGCAAGAAGTTCCCCATGCAACCGCGGTTGTGGTTGAAAGCTGGGAGGACCGAGAAGACGGTCTGGCTCATGTCTCAGCCTCGATCATTGTCGATAAGGATAGTCAGCGGGCGATCATGCTTGGCAAACACGGCTCGTTTATCAAGGAAATTGGCACCGAGGCGCGTTTAGACCTTGAGAAGATGCTTGGGCAGCGAGTCTATTTGGAACTCCATGTCCGAGTTCAAGAAGGATGGCGGCAGAACCCGCGCATCCTCCATGAACTTGATTACGAAGGTTAAAGTTTTGCGTATTTTGCGCGAACCATTTCGATCTGTTTGAGGTCACTTTCCATCGCGGTTTTGTACCCGTTGTCATATTGGGCAACGAGGATTGTTCCGAGCATGGCCGCCCCGAGTCCGACTGTAACCAACGAGAATCGAGGTTGGTCGGGTTCGAGTTCGTGCTGGCTCATGAGATACAAAATGACCAGAAGGCAGAAGCAGCCAAGATGGATTTCGTTGTGTCCAGTATGCAAACTTAAGTCGATGCTAAAGTGATATCCCGCCAGTAGCAACACAACGGCGATGGGCCACGGTCGTAGCGGCATGTTGCCTCTTTGCATGAGATAAAGGATCACATAGAGGGTTGAGCTAGCTTCCCATCCTCGGTAGGCGTAGCCAATAGACAGAGCTAAAAGGAGGAGAATGAAGGGCACTATCCGCTTTCCTTTTTCCATCCTTGCCGCAATCACCATCGCCCAAAGAGCTAGGGGAAGCAAAAGAAAGAACAAGTATGAGTTGGCTAGGGAGAAAGTCGCGACGTATCCCCAGTCCTTCCAGCCAGAACCTATAAACGAGAGAACCAAAAGCAGGCTTGGCCAGCCAAGGTGGTCAAATGTTAGCTTCTTGAATTTGTTTCGAAGGAGGAAAAAGATACCGATTGCGACGGCCAAACAGATCATGTCGGCATAGAAAGACAGATCCGAATAGGTTACAACGGCCAGAAGCATGGGCCAAACCAGATGGTGTGGACCAAGGTTCTTTGCCTTCGTTCGATTTAGGAGGAAGTATCCGATACCGATCAGGGCGCAGGCGATGCCGGAGTAGATCAGAAGTGGGCCGAATTGGCCAACCATGATTCCGAGAATATTTTCGTCTGGTCGGAGGAATCGTGGAACGATGTCGCTCTTTGCGACCCTCAGGCAATATTCCCAATCTTTTTTGGAGACGGTTTGTTGATATGCTTGCTCAATTCCCTTCTCCTTATCTGCGTCGTAATATCCTTGCCACGTGTCGGCGACCTTCGTACCTGTGTCCCAGAGACCGAGCCGAATATGTCGAATGCCGACCATTCCCGCGATGGCGGTTGGGCAAGATCTGATCATTGCTCGACCGAATTCCATCTCCCCGATTCGCAGCTCAGTTGCTTCCCTGCTCGTCTTCATGATTTGTTGGAGCGGTCGACCTGAACTCAAATGAGGGAACGTGACGCCCCCCCAAAGAGGATAGAAAGCACTTTTGGGAAGGTCCATAAACTGGCCTCGATACAATGCTTCCTTGCATGTAATTTCATCAAAGACATGATCATCATATGCAGTGGGATATGGCTTCGCAATCCAGGTCGCAGTTGCCGCTTTGACATCTCCGAGAAGATAATTCAGGTGGAACATTCGTTCTCGCCAATACCAGTTGTTGGGTTCTTTGGCGGCTCCATCGGAAGCAAAGCTAAGGAGCCTTTTGGCAAGGTTGAGAAGTCTTTCTTTGTCTCTAACTTTTCCTAGGGACGGCATATTAAGGACGAGCCTGACAAGATGAGCCTTTGCGGCAAGATCCTGTGGATTAGCCTGGCAATACTGTTCTAGCGGGCTGGAAGTGTCTTTTCCTTCAGCCTCCAAGGTATTCCAGTTCTGTTGCATTTGCACCAGAACTAGACCTAGTCTTTCGTCTCGACTTGGACCTGACTGCCGAGGAGGTGGCACAATCGACCATATGGCAAGCTCATAGATGTCATTCGGCAGAGGAGGGATTACTTTGATTTGATCCTGAAGCGTTAAGTGGCTGGCAAAGAGCCGTGCGCCGAACAGGAAGTAGCTTCGGAAAGGAGCCACGAGTATGAGGAAGCAAATGAACACGGAGGCGACCGTGAGTGTTCTTCGATCGCTCTTCATGGCTGAGTCCTCGAAGCGACTAACTGTTGCTGAATGTACGTTTTGACCGCGGGAGATTGAACCGTCGTGTTACCTGTGAATTGAGTAGTTGAGAGAGCGAGAACCGCCGAAGCGATGATGACAGTGATCGCTGAGTCGATGATATTCTTTCTCACTTGGGCACGATGGTACAGATTCAGCGGTGTCTCGGTAGCTTCCACCTTTTCCCTCGCATATTGAGTCAGTTGGTTGAAGTCTCTCATGACTCATCTCCCATCAAATGCTGAAGCTGCTTCTTTGCTGTGCTGAATCGGCTTGCGATGGTGCCCTCGGGCACTTCGAGAATCGTTGCGGCCTCGGCGTAGGTATAGCCGGAAACGGCGACTAACAGGACGACATCTCGACTCTCTGGCTTCAGATCAGAAATGAGTGTTCGTAGTTCGACCATCATCGGGTCCTGCTCGTTTGGGGCAGGAATCGAGGGCGTCAGGGGTAACCACTTTGGCTTACGCTTCCAATAGTTTCTTGCTTTGTTGGTGACGACTTTCGCAATCCAGGCTTCGGCCGAATCGAGTTCTTTCAAACGACCTTGGTGCTGCCAGACCTTAATCAAACAGTCCTGGGCAAGGTCCTCGGCGAGGGTGTAGTCGAGAGTTAGTGAATAGGAGAGTTTGAAAATGAATTCTCGAATCGAGTCGAAATCAAATTCGAGGGTTTCTTCACGGTTTTGATGAACCTGTATTAACTCAAGAGACTGCCAAGTCAAGACTGCCATATTGTTAAGACCCAGCAACTTTCATTATCCTTCATTTTTCTTTTGAGGGGCGAGAGGCGAATCTTAAAACAGAAAAGGACCAAAGAATACTCTTTGGTCCTTTCCCGATCTCAGATCTCCGGTTAGTCGATCTCTTTCCAGCTGTCCTTGACCGTGTCCTTCGCTCGGCGTCGAACTTGACCGTAGGAACGACCTTCCGTGCTTGTGTTTGCTTCCGTTCGAGGAACGTTTTGCATGCTTCCGCTGCGGACGTGGGCCATTCGCTGGGATTCTGTTCGCGCCAACCCTACGAGCCCAAATTTCTCGCCCTTCTTCTTCACGATAGCGCGATCCCAAAGGTAAAGAATCGGTGAAGCGTTATAGATGGATGAGTATGTTCCGGAAACAATTCCGATCAACATCGTAACAATGAAGAACTTCAGGTCCGGGGTAGGTGTTCCGAAGAACACGAGAATCAGTAGGGTTACGATAACCGTTCCCGACGTGTTGAGCGATCGGCTGAACGATTGAGTAATCGATCGATTCATGAGATGCTGCAAGTCTTCACCAGATTCTGGCTTACGCAGGTTCTCACGGATTCGGTCAAAGATAACAATCGTATCGTGGACCGAGAAGCCGATGATGGTTAGCATCGCTGTAAGGAACAGCGAACTAATATCCCACTTGAAGAAGTAGCCGAAGAAGGCAGCCATGAAGATAACCACGAGAATATCGTGGAACAATGCGCCGATGGCCGAAAAGCCAAACTTGAGACCTTCTTTGAATCCGCCAACTGAGAATCCGAATCGCAGAGCTAGGTATCCGACAATCAGCAAGATCGAAATACAAACACCGTAAACTGCGCTGAGCTGAACTTCTTTTTGAAGGGTTGGTCCAACGGTTTGAATACCGACTAAGTCGGCATTAGGGATGCCTGCCGCAGTTTCAATCATCTTTGCGTTGTCTTTTTCGAGAGCAGTAATTTGTTCGGCAGTTGCGTTCGCGGCTGCTTTTGGAAGTGACTCTGCGGGTACCGAAATAATCGCGACTCGGTCTGTTCCGATATCGGCAAATTTTACGGTCGAACCTTTCATGCCAGCTTTTTCAAGGCTTTCACCAAGCAGTGCACTCGTCATATCGGCACTAACTTTATACTGAGCTTCAGTACCACCCTGCAGTTCAACGTTGAGCTTGAAACCACCGAGGGGTACGAAAATGAGACCAAAAATAACCGTTGCGAGTGAGATCAAGAACCATCGATTCGTTTTCTGAAGGACCTGAAGAATCTTCTCTCCACCCTTTGTGATTCCGCCAAACCAGTCTCGGTCAACTGCGTACCACTTTGGATCGGTTGCAATGCCTGAACCGACAAAGAACAGCAAGAGTGATCGGGTAACGGTAACCGCAGTAAAGAGCGAAATGATAACACCGATGATTAGCGTCGTTGCAAAGCCTTTAACTGGGCCAGTACCGATGCTGGAGAGCACCAGACAAGTCAGGATAGTACAAGCGTTGGAGTCAATAATCGCGGGAAGAGCTCGTTTAAAGCCAATTTCAATCGCAGTTTGAAGAGGCCTACCGTTCTTCATTTCCTCTTTGAAACGTTCAAAGACGAGAATGTTGGCGTCAACCGCCATTCCTACCGACAAGATGAACCCTGCAATTGCCGCCAACGAGAACGTGGCGTCGATAAACTTCAGGGCGGCCAAGGTCAGACCTGTGTAAAGCAGCAACGCAAGGAAGGCAACGAAACCAGGAAATGCATAGTAGGCGATCAGGTAAACGCTGATCACTGAGAAAGCGATAATGCCAGAGGTCAGAATCTTGCTGTAAGCGGTTTTACCAATAGTTGGGCTAACCGTATAGGCGCCTAATTGCTTCAGGTCTGCTGGCAGCGAACCACCATTGATGAGGGCGACCAGGTTGAAAACGTATTCCTTGGTAAAGGTTCCATCGGTACGACAGCCATTCGTGATTTTTGCGTCAGCCTTCATGTTGGCGATGCTGAGAACCACACCATCGAGAACGACGGCGAGGGGCTCTAGCTTGCCGTAATAGGTGTCGCTCCATGCAGACATAGCACTGGTTCCCGAGTTGCTAAAGTTCATAACTGGAACGTATGAGTCGGTAGCCGCCTCAGGTTCGGCCTTTGCCTCTGTGACGTCAGTACCTGCCAAAATCAAGTGCCAACCGCTGATCATTTGATCATATTCAGGCGTGTGAGGCTCGATCAGCTTATGATCGCGATTCCGAATGAAATGAACATTTGGATCGTTCGGATCTTTCGATGGATTAACTTCGTATTCTCGATTCTTATCAAGGCCAGAGTTTGAATTTTTGGCATGATAGAACATCATTCGAGCACTCGAACCGAGGACCTTCTTCGCTTCCTCGATATCAGTGATTCCCGGCAGCTCAACCAGAATTTGGTCATCGCCTTTGGCGGCAATAACTGGTTCAGCCGCGCCAAAGCCGCTTGCGCGGTGAATGAGAACGGGCAGAATCTGCTTTCTCGCCTCTTCGGGGGTGATTTTGTTCTTTAAGTCAGGCGCGACAATGACTTGGTAAGTGAGGCGGGTTCCGCCTGTGATATCGAGACCAAAAATGGTCTTCCCTTTGAAGTCACCGAATAGAGCGAGGACGGCCAAAACGATGACACAAAGTAGGAAATAAAAGCTGTTACGACGTTGCAATGCTAGAGGCCACTCCTGGCTAAAATGAAGCTCATAGTATACCGATTACGCCGAAACGAATCGGATAGTTCGAGCATCTAACATGAGAGTTCGCTCATAATCACACTATGATCACATCGATTGCCGCCGTTTTGTTCGTCGCTCAGGGCTTGCAGCCAGCACCCGAAATCCACTTTAACATCGAATCTGCGAAGAAAGATGTCATCAAGGGCAACGTGACGATCACGATTCCAGAAGGGTGGCATGCGTACCAAAATCCACCGAAGAGTGAGTTCGAGAACCCATTGAAAGTGGAAGGAACAACCAAAGGATTCACTGCGAAGTTTGTATATCCAAAGGGAGAAGCCATGAAGAGTTCTGGTATGGACTCACTTGTCTACGTTGGAAAGGTCAAAATTCCATTCGAAGGAAAAATTGCGAAGACGATCAAGCCGCAAAAGAACGGCATGTATCACTTCGAATTTAAGATCAGCTACCAATTTTGCAACGATTCAACCTGCATTCCGCCGTCGAGCCTTAATGCAAAAGTCAACGTCAAGGTTGGTAAGTGACGCCGTTTAAGGTTGGTACTTTTGCAGTCGGCGATGGCTCGCTAACCATTATCGCTGGACCTTGTTTGGCTGAATCCCTGCAGTTGTGCCAAGATGTCGCCGGGACCATGAAAGAGGTCTGTGCAAAATTGGGGCTCAATTACGTTTTCAAAGCATCGTACGACAAGGCAAACCGAACGTCGGGCGGCTCAATTCGCGGCTTTGGTATGGACGAAGGTTTGTCGATCATTTCTTCGGTTGGATCAAAGTTTGGTCTGCCAACGACGACCGACATCCACACGGCTGAGCAAGCTGCTCCAGTTGCCACCGTAGTCGATATCCTTCAGATTCCAGCGTTCCTTTGCCGCCAATCAGACATTTTAGAGGCAGCCGCGCTGACGGGCAAACCCGTCAATGTGAAGAAGGGTCAGTTTTTGGCTCCGCATGATGCGAAGAACATTGTTTCGAAACTGGAGTCTTTTGATTCGAAGGGCATCATGCTGACTGAGCGAGGCACGACGTTTGGCTATAACACCCTCATTGTCGATATGCCTGGCCTTGAGGTGATGCGTTCGTTTGGCGTTCCTGTTTGTTTCGATGCAACGCACTCGGCCCAGCGCCCTGGTGGCGCGGGAACGGCGACGGATGGCGTTCGTGAGAGTATTCCGGCGATGGTTCGGGCTGCGGTAGCGGTTGGAATCGACGCGTTATTTTTAGAGGTCCATCCCGACCCGGATAAGGCCCTTAGTGATTCGGCTACTCAATGGAAGTTGAGTCGGGTGATGGAGATTTTGGAGCCAGCTGTGGCGATCTATTCGCTACGACTGCAATAGGTGTTTAGGTACCATCCCTTCCGTCACGTCGGTCATGCAGTTGAGAAAGCTTTCTGAATGACCGACGTGCCACCTTCCCATGCTTTGGGAAGGATTAAGCCTTCGGTATTCAGAAGCGTGTCAAGTCTGGGGTTGAATCGTCAATCCAAGTCTTGAGCGTCGATCTCGCCTAGGCAGATCATTCGGATCAGATCCGCCACGCCTTGAGGGTTTTGGAAAACTCTCCTTGCGGAGATCCTGACCACGGTCACTCCAGCTTGTTTCAATAACTGATCCCTCAAAGCGTCAGATCGCACCTTCACATCATGGATGTTGCCATCAATTTCGATCGCAATTTTCAGCTTGTCAATGTAAAAATCCACGATTATCCCTGGCAAAAGTGCAGCTTGGCGACGCACTTTGAAAATTTTGTTGTACTTGGGTCTAAGATAATGCCAAAGAATTATCTCAGGAGGCGACATTTCATTACGAAGTTTTTTCGATCGCTTTATTTGCTTTGGTGGCCGCTTTGTGAGCCGTTTCCTCTGGGAACTCTCTTCTTCCATGTGATTCTCTATATTACTGAAAGTCTCCATGGTTTGGATAACAAGATCCTTCCCAAAGCATGGGAAGGTGGCGCGCCAGTCAATCCGAAGTTTCCGTTGTCTTTTGACTGGCGTGACGGAAGGGATGGTTACCCAGCTGGTTTGCATCCAAAATAAACAGCTGGCGGAAACTCACCCTCCCATCTTACAGATTCTGGAAGAACCAACGTTTGGTATTGATAATCATGCTTGGGTGCCAGTCGTGGCCCCACTCGATGATTTCGAGGTGCTTCTTGCCGGGAAGTTGGTCGAACATCGATTGAACATTTGGCAAGCGGCAGGACGGATCTTTGGTTCCCACGGTGACATGGGTCGGTACTTGGCAATGTTCCGCCTGAAAAATTGTGTCGTAGTAGCTAATCGTATTCAAGACTCGCTGCTCGCCAATTGGAATTTCACTCATGTAATCCGTCAGCTCTTTGAGCGGATACCGATAGGCATACTTTTGAACTGAGTCACCCATCCCGCACATGAACGGCATATCGGCACATACCGATTTGACTAACGGCATCCAGGCTCCGAGCCAGATCGACATTCCGCCGCCTTGGCTCATGCCTGCAACCCCAATTTGGTCCGAATTCACTTGTACTTGGGCATGCAAAATGCGCAACGCGATGACTGCGTCCTGATACATGGACCGAAAAATCCAGCTGTGCCGATCCTCGGCTCCGTCGGCAAAATAGCCTCGGTCTTGAACATACGCTTCTTGATGGAACGCGTCCTCGCCATGAAAGTTGAACGATAGGCTGACCATGCCTGTTCGGGTGCCATATTCATCCGGTAACTTCGATTCGAGACCGTACGGCGGCACCCATAAAAAGCCGGGCAGGTTTCTGGCCCCCTCGGGGTAGGCAATCCAGCCGTGACGAGCAGTGCCTTTTATTCCGGCGAACGAAAACGATTCGACAACATGAGTGCCAGATTGGTTTGGAATGGTCCGAAAGTTCGAGACTTTCAGCGGAAAATCCATCGCTTCTTGCGTGGTCTCTATCCAAAATTGCTGAAAATCTTCAGGCTTTTCGTAAGGGAGTTCGATCATGCACCGACAGCGCGTTGTTGCGATTCGACGTTTAGGCCAGTGGTCATCAGCCACGCAATGGATCGTTGAATGTCTTCAACTGGTCCTTTCAATTCAATTTCCATCGAACCGAAATCGACATCGACATTTGCTCGAACGATATTGACCTGGACATTGAAATCTCTGCCAAGTTGCCAAAGCCACGGTTCTTTTGCCGCGCTACTGCCACCCGAAACATGTACCATTACCGAAGTCATTTGGAACGAAGTCTACCTCTGTTCGACGTATAATCCTCATAACGGTAAACAACAAAATGAGTACAAGAGTCTATGTCTTCGATACAACGCTGAGGGACGGTGAGCAAAGCCCCGGAGTGCGTCTTTCGCTTGAAGAAAAGCTTGAGATTGGCCACCAGTTGGTGAGGCTTGGGGTTGATATCATCGAAGCTGGCTTCCCTATTTCCTCGCCCGGGGACTTTGAAAGCGTTCATCGGTTGGCAACTGAACTCAAAGGAGTGACAATCTGCGGGTTAACCCGAGCACGACAAAAGGACATTGAAATTGCCGCTGAGGCTTTGAAACCAGCCGAACGACGAAGAATCCATACGGGCCTGGGCGTCAGCGAGAACCACTTGGTCAATAAGCTGCGAATGTCAAAGGATGAAGCCCTCGAAACGGGAGTTAAGGCCGTTAAGTGCGCAAGGCAATTTACCGATGACATTGAGTATTTCATGGAGGACTCTGGCCGAGCCGACCTCGACTACGTTTACCGAGTTGTTGAATCCGTTATCGACGCCGGGGCCACCGTCATCAACGTTCCAGATACCACGGGGTTCACGTATCCTACCGAGTACTACAACCTCATGAAGGGCATCATGGATAATGTGCCTAACATCGACAAGGCGATCCTTAGCTGCCACTGTCATAACGACCTTGGAATGGCGACGGCGAATACTCTCAGCGGTGTTCTTGGGGGAGCAAGACAAGTCGAAGTCACGGTCAACGGGATAGGCGAAAGGGCGGGCAATACCGCGCTCGAAGAAGTCGTGATGGCGATGTATATTCGTCGCGATAAGTTTGATATGGCGACCAAGATCGACACTACCCAGTTATTGGCGACCTCGCAAATGGTTTCAAAGTTGACGGGAATGTTAATTCAGCGAAATAAGGCAATAGTGGGCGCAAACGCCTACGCCCACAGCAGCGGCATCCACCAAGATGGAGTTCTCAAAGATCGATCAACATACGAAATCATTGACCCAACGCTTGTCGGTGCGCTCAAGAGCGAGATAATTCTAACTGCTCGGTCCGGTCGACACGGATTAAAGCACCGATTGCAGGAACTGGGCTACGAGTTCACTCCAGAGCGATTTGAAATTCTTTACAATAAATTCGTGGAGCTTGCGGATACAGTGCAAGAAGTCGGTGACGACCATCTTCGGCAACTTGTTGCTAGTTAAGCCTTAACGAATCAGCGACTTCCTTCTCAATTGTTGTTACCACCTCAGGTGATTCAACGGTAATGAATCGAAGAACATAAAGGTCTCGGCCATTGGGAATCAAATAACTGATTTGGGTGTACATTGCACCGTCGGTCTGTTGCCATGTTGCCTGCATTCGGTGGGCTAAGCCAATCGGCAAAGTCACGTCTTTTGCTATCTGCTTTGAGTTAAAGCAATCTTGTTCAGAACCATCGGTATCGAGCCAGGTCCAGTTGGAGCTCTGGGATTTTTTTTTGACGTAAAATCGAGTTAATTCTTCGCCAATGACCTTTTGGTTGGTAGAGACGCAATGGAGGATGATTCCTTTTTGAGCCAACTTATCAAGGTTCTTGAGCTCGTCTTCTTTATTAATTCGATCAAATCCTTTGGTGATGTCCTCGATATTCTTCGCCTCATCAGCCGTCAACTTTGGTGCAGAAGGGTCATTTGTTGCCAAAATATCAGCAACGTTTCCAGTTCCAAAAAGAGTATTTGCACCTTGTCGCCAGCCTGAAGGCACGGCCAAGGACACATCTTTGTCATTACTATCTGCTTTCACCCACCCTTGCGGCAAAACGAATGCAACCTTTTTGTGCTCAACTCCCCCACCCATGGTGCATCCGCCTATTAGGGCGCATACACAAAAAGAAAAGTAATATCTTTTCATAGGAAAAGATATTACTCTGGAAATCAAACCGTTTGATTATCTATTTAAAGAAATCAAATCCTTGAAGCTTATCTCGGACGCTGGCAAGGAATGCCCCAGCCGCCATTCCATCGATGATTCGATGGTCGTAAGTTAAGACTAAGTGCATGATGGACCGAATCGCAATCATATCGTTGATTACGACTGGCATTTTCTTGATTGAATAGGTTCCCAGGATTCCTGCTTGGGGTGCATTGATCATCGGTGTTCCAAAAAGAGCGCCATAGGTGCCTGGATTGGTAAGGGTAAATGTTCCGCCCTGTACGTCCTCTGGCTTAAGCGAATTGCTTCGAGCCTTCTTCGCAATCGCATCTAAATCCTTGGCTATTTCGACCAACGTTTTCTTGTGGCAATCTCTGATAACTGGGACGATAAGTCCGCCTTCGCCTTTCGCACCGAGGGCCACCGCAATTCCAATATGAACGGCGTTATTCCTAAGAATATTTCCGTCGGCTTGTAGTGCTGAGTTCACGCCAGGAAAGGCTTGAAGCGATTCGGTGAGGGCTTTGATGAAGAACGGTGTATAGGTGAGTTTGACTCCATAAGTCTCGAGGAATGATTCCTTGTTGTGGTCGCGGAAATTGACCATGTTGGTCACGTCGACTTCGGTAACCGTAGACACGGTTGGAATTTGAGATGACTTGATCATATGATCGGCAATCATCTTTCGCATTCCGACGAGAGGAATAATTTCTTGATCTGGACCTGCGACCGTTGGAGTGATTGGTTTGACCTCGGGGGCTGCTTTTGGAGTAGCTACTGGTTTCGCTCCACCTGAGCCTAAGTAAGCTTCAATGTCCTTCTTGGTGACACGTCCGCCATCACCAGATCCGGCAATTGCTGCTAGCTGACCTTCAGAAATTCCGTGCTCCTTTGCCATCGCCCGAACGACCGGGGTGTACCACTTCTTGTCGTCGACATTGGACGGAGTCGCAACTGAGGTTGGCGCATACGGAGTTGCGGGTGTCGGAGTTACTTCTGCTGGCTTCGACTCGGCCTTCGGGGAGGTAGCCGCTGCACCATCAGTTTCTATGTATCCCATCGCTTCAAAAACCTTAACGGTAGCACCTTCGGCAATCGTTATCTCGGTCAAAACGCCAGCGGCGGGGGCTTGGAGTTCGGTGTTAACCTTATCCGTCATGATCTCAACGACCGGCTCGTCTTCCTTGACCGTATCGCCAATGTTCTTCAGCCAACGACTAACGGTTCCTTCGTGAACGGACTCGCCAAGCTCGGGCATCAAGATCTCTACGCGCATGTTGTTAGTTTACCGATCCTGGAACCAAGAAACTTCTCAGATCCTCCTCGTTTACGGCAGGTTCTCCACCAGAAACATTGTTGAGCCGTCCGTCCTTCATCCAGGCTTCTAATTCGTCAACCAGCGAGAAGAGGTGGTCAAACGAATCAACCCAGAACAAGAGAGGCTGATAGTGGTCAATTTCGAAATACTGATTGATGACCCATTCCAACTGAATAGGATATCTTTGGACATTGGGAGACTCGATGCAGTGCTCGATTTCACCGTAGGAGCTTAAAAGGCCACTTCCATAAACTTTCAATCCGTCTTTGCCTTTCATGAGTCCAAATTCGATGGTGAACCAAAAGAAGCGAGCCATCGCTTTGATGATGCTTTCAAGGCGAACCAACTTTTCATGCTCGTCCTTGATTCCCGATCCTATTTCTGCCGCCAAATAAGCAAGTTCACCAAACCGAACCAACGTATCGGCAAATGCCTTGTCGGTGTGCATCGGCACGTGGCCGGCAATATCATGAAAGATGTCTGGTTCGGGCAAATAATCAAGTTGATCCGCTCGACGAATGGTGATTGTCGTTGGGAAATCTCGATTGCGAAGACAATCGAAAAACTTGTATGCCGGCACGTATCCCGCAACCGCTTTCGCCCGAAAACCTGTCAACGGATTCAGAAAGTTGTTGACGTCATCTAGTCGTGGAACTTGATTTGGATTTAAGCAAAGGGACTCGATTCCTTTGAGGAAATGAGGGTTTGCGTACTTTTCCCACCGGGGCAACATTCTTGCAAATAACTTGCGCCAAGCCTCATGATTTTGCTCCGAATATTCCTCGTAAGGTTGGTGGATGTACAGTTGACCTTGTGCCTTCGCATCCTCAATAAAAGGGGCTTCAGTGGTCGTCAACCCTCGGGCCCCTTTGCCCGCTGCGGTATTCATATTCATATCTTAGCAAACATTAGTAAGTGCGACGTTGCTCGTTTCGCTGAACCATCCATTTGTAGAGGAATATCCCGGCAACGCTCAAAAGTGGAACAAAGAGGGCGAGCCAGTGGCTAATTTGGAGTTTGCGCGTGATCACGGTGCTTGCATAAAAGTCGTTGGACAAAAAAACCACCCGCTGCAATCCAAACAAGGCGCCAAGCGAGATTGGAACGAATGACATCCACCACCACCACGCTGGTTTGCCATATGATCGCTGGTAGGTAATTGAGCCAATGAACAGGATGACTCCAAAAAATGCGCACAAAAATGAAGTAATAACAATGTCCATTGCACTCTGCGGACATCCGGTTGGAGCTCCCTGTTCGGCGTTAAAAAATGACAACATTGAATGTTATTATGGGTGTTTTGGCGAAACTTCTTATTGTAACTTGCCAGATAATGTTCGAAATTGGATAGCATCTTAACCCTATGGTTGAATTAGTCCTTGCGATGACCCAGTTTGGCGTGCAAACTCGAGTTCCGGCGTTTCCTCTCGTAACTCATTCGCCCTACTTCAGTTGTTGGCTCATGGGAGACCATTTGAACAGGAACTGGGCTAAACACTGGTCTGGCAATACTCAAGCGATCTCTGGGTACATCAAGATTGATGGCAAAGCGTATCGTTTCTGCGGAAACGGGGGCCGAGCCGAAGAATTGCCTCAAATTGGGACAGAACTAACCGCGACGACCTCAACCTTCAAATTTAGTAAGGATGGCATTGCCTTCGACATCAATTTTGTCTCGCCTTTACTCCCAAAGAACCTTGAAGTTTCAACCCGACCGACCTCTTATCTCAACACGAGTACGAAATCGACGGACGGAAAGACTCACGAAGTGTCGCTTTATATGGACTTCACCGCTGAATGGTGTGTTGGCAACGAATCTCAACCAGTCATTGCCTCACGAAGCAAACTGGGCGACCTCGAAGCCCTCTCGTTCCGCTCGGCCGATCAACCGACTCTGAAACGCACAGGAGATCAAATCACGATTGATTGGGGCTCATTCTGGGCTGCGGGAAGCAAGGATGAAGGATGGAGCTCGACCATCTCCGCACACAATACATCCCGGAGTGCCTTTGTCAATGGGGTTTCGCTGGACGAAGACGACCTAAGGTTTCCACGGGCGGCCAATGATGATTACCCGGTCTTGGCTTTTCAGACTAAATTTAGCGTCGGCGACTCGTCAGAAGATCGAAACTTGATGATTGCTTACGACGAAGATTATGCGATCGAATACTTCAAGCGGCCACTCCGCCCCTATTGGAATCGTAACGAAATTGGCATGGGAGCCTTGCTGAAAAAAGCAAATGCCGAACGAGACTCGATTTTTAAGGCATGCGACAAATTTGACAAAGAACTGGCCGAGAAACTGGCTGCAATCTCTCCTGAATATAAGACAATTGGATTGCTTGCCTATCGGCAATGCATTGCTGGGCATGGTTTTGTCCAGGATCTCAACGGAGATACCTTGGGCTTTAGTAAAGAAAACACGTCGAACGGTTGCATTGGAACTGTTGATGTGCTGTTCCCTGCTGCTCCGTACTACCTCTATTTCGATCCTGAAATGCTCAAAGCCCAACTGATTCCGTTGCTGGACTACGGGTCATCGAGTCGGTGGAAATTTGATTTTGCCCCGCATGACCTCGGTCAGTATCCTAAAGCCAACGGCCAGGTGTATGGCGGTGGAGAACGAACGGAGGAGAACCAGATGCCTGTTGAGGAGTCAGCAAACCTGTTGATTCTCACGTTGGCCTACCAGCGGGCAACGGGAGATAAGTCCTTCGCCCTCAAATACGCCGGAACTCTTAAAAAGTGGGCGAATTATTTGGAGCGAAAGGGATTCGATCCGGAAAACCAACTCTGTACCGATGACTTTGCTGGGCATTTGGCTCACAATACCAATTTATCGCTCAAAGCAATTATCGCGCTTCGGGCTTTCGGAGAACTATCGGGAGACCAGAAATTTACCAAACTCGCTGAACAGTGGGCCAAAGATTGGGTGAAGGTTGCGGATGATGGTGATCACTTTCGGCTGACGTTCGACAGAGCAAACACGTGGAGCCTGAAATACAACCTTTTGTGGGACGAACTGCTTGGCTTTGGTCTCTTCCCGCGAGCGGTGGTTGACAAGGAGCTTAACTATTACATCAAGGTCCAAAACCAATATGGCGTTCCGCTCGATTCACGGGTTGCTTACACCAAGACCGATTGGCTGATGTGGGCGGCCGCGTTAGGCGATCAAAAGCAGTTTGATGCCCTTACGAAGCCCGTAACAAAGTGGCTGCTAGAAACCCCCTCGCGGGTTCCCTTTACCGACTGGTACGAAACGAAAACGGGCGAGACAAGGGGAATGTATGCGAGAACGGTCATCGGCGGAGTCTTTGCTCGACTCCTTCGAGATAGCCATCGTCTCCGGTAAGGCGTCAATAAAAAAAGCCCCAAGCTCATTACTTGGGGCTTTTTAAATTGTTTGACTTAAAGGTCGATTCGTTTGCTCTTTCCGCCGCCGTCAGGGCCGTCGTTGCCATCAAGAATTCTCTTGACGAATGTGACGAGTTCCATCGGGTTGAAAGGTTTGGTCAGATACATATCTGCACCGTAGTGGTAGCCCTCAAAAACGTCCTTGTCTTGCGCTTTCGCGGTCAACATAATGACCGGAAGTGCTTCCGTTTCTGGCTCGCGTCTCAGCGATTTTAATACTTCAAAGCCGTCCATATATGGCATCATGACGTCGAGGACGCACATGTCGGGTTTTTCAGATTTGACTTTTTCCAAGCCCTCTTTCCCGTCAAATGCCGTCACGACTGTATAGCCATTTCGCTCAAGATTGACCTGAATCAAACGAACTATGTGGCGCTCATCGTCACAAACTAGAATCTTCTTTGGCATGCAGTTCTCCTAGATATCTCCCTTCTAGGCTAGCATCGTACCACAACTATTTACCGTTGTACATCCTGTAAGAATGATCTATGAAGAATGTTGCAAAATTAACTCGACGCATCGAACGATTTCTTCAGGATCAAACGGCTTCGTCAGGTACATCGTTGCACCCCGATGAAAAGCTTCATAGACATCTTCATCCTGGGCTTTTACGGTTAAAAGGACGACGGGAAGCTCGACGGTTGCCGCATTATTTCGAATTTTCGTCAGAACCTCAAGCCCGCTAATGTAGGGCATCATTACGTCGAGCAAGCAGATGTCTGGTTGATGCTCCTCAAGCTGCGTTAGCGCTTCTCGACCATCGGTAGCGGTGATCACATCGAATTCCTTTCGTTGAAAGTGGACCTGCAGCAACCGCAACACAAAGGGTTCATCATCACAAATGAGGATTTTGGTTCGTCGGGACATGCTTTCCTGCGCTTGGCTCATTCTACTGCACCTGGTTCCATCAGACGAAACTCGTGCCAGTGGAGTTCCACTCGTGGGACCAAGGTATCCTAACTCACGTGAAACTTTGCCGATTTGAACTAAAATCAGAACCTGGCGTGATCAAATCCGGGATGGTTTATTCAGGCAAAATCTATGAGACTGATGGGACCGAGGCGATTGCTGTTCACGACGCAATGGACATTCGACCACTCTGTCCAATTCCAACCCCGCCCAGTGTTCGCATTTTTCGATCTGACATCGGAAAGCAGTCTCAAGACCCTCATTTCTTCTATGGGAATCCGGGAGCGGTCATTGGACCTAGTCAAATTGTCAATTTGCCCAATGCTGACAACGATTTTGTTGTTCGTTGCTATTTAGGTGGCACGATTGTTGGTTCGGGCTACCATGTCAATGTCGAAGAAGCCGAAGCGATGATCCTCGGCCTTACTCTGGTTTGCATTGTTACTGGCAAGGGCCTCGAAAACGAGGAGAGGGAGCAAGGAATTGGCCTAGGACGATCCCATGACCTTGGAATCGTGATTGGTCCGGTTTTGACGACGCCTGACGAACTCGACGACGTTATGGTGATGACTGCTAACGGAATTCTCTACAAGCTTGAGGCGTCAATAAAAGTAAATCATGTCGAACGCGCGACCGCTAACTTTGAAGAGTTCACAATCTCAATGATCGAAGCCGTTCGTTTTGCTTCCGAAACGTGCACCCTCCATGCTGGTGACATTTTCTGCGTGGGACCCATTTTTGAAGACATCGAAAGCACGGTTTCCCACGGCGACGAATTTCAATTTTCAATGGAGCGACTCGGGACGCTCGCCCTTAAACTCAATGACCAACCTCAATAAAATCACCCTTTCGAACGGAGTTCGAATCCTCGTCGAGCCAGTCCCTTACGTCAAAAGTGCTGCAATCGGCCTCTGGTGCAAAACCGGAAGCCGACACGAGCGAGATAACGAAGCCGGAATCACTCATCTCATCGAGCACATGCTCTTTAAGGGCACGCCAACCAGAACGGCCAAACAAATCGCTGAGTCGATAGAAGGTCGAGGCGGAGTGCTTAATGCATTTACGGACAAGGAGTCCACCTGCTATTACTGTCGAGTTCTTTCGGATGACACCGCCAATGGAATCGATGTCCTCACCGACATGATGCTCCATTCAAATTTTGATCCCAAGGAGCTAGAGACCGAAGAAGGGGTGGTTTGTGAAGAAATCAAGCGGAGTGAAGACGAACCGTCTGATCACGTACACGAACTTCACTTAGGTTACCGCTGGGGCCAACATGAACTCGGAAAGCCAATCATCGGTACCGAAGAATCGGTTCAGTCCTTCCGCCGCGAACATATTATCGAATACATGGACCGCCAATATCGAGCCGAAAACGTCCTACTTTCGGTCGCCGGAAATGTCGATCCAGACCAAATCAAAGAGGAAGCGGAAAAAATCCTCGGCAAACTGAAGACTGGGGCAACCGAGTCGCAAGTTTCCCGACCTGCAGGCATCGCTTCGATCAATGAGATCAATAAAGACACCGAACAGGTTCACTTCTGCATCGGCACCGATGCAATTTCCGTTTACGACGAAGATTTGCTGGCGGTGATGAGCGTCTTTGATTCGGCCTTAGGCGGAAGCATGTCCAGCCGACTGTTTCAAGAAGTTCGCGAAAAGCGCGGCTTGGTGTACAGCATCGGCAGCTACACGCTTTCGTATGGGGCGGGCGGAGCCTATACGGTTTACGGCGGCACCAGCATGAAAAACTGGGAAGAAGTCAAATCCATTGTTCGCACCGAATTTGACAAAATTATGGCTGACGGTTTGGATGAAGAAGAACTGGAGCGGACTAAGAAGAGCCTTGCAGGGCACCTCGTGCTTGCGCTGGAAGGGATGAGTAGCCGAATGATGCGCATGAGTCGATGCGAGTTGAATTACAAACGGGATATTTCGATCGAAGAAGCTTTAGTTCGGCTGAACAAAGTAACCAATGCGCAGATCAAAGAATTAGCAAATCGTATTTTAGATCCGGTGTTCGTAAGTACCACGGCAATCGGTCCGTTTTAACTCAATGACAGAGTTTGAGGTCAATCAGCTTCTCGAAATTGTCGCCGGCGCAAGAGCCGAAGACGAGATGCTGGATGAACTTGCCGAGCTCGCCCAGCGGTCTGCCAAGGCTGATTCGTGCGATATCTTATTTCGCGATGCTGGCGAAGGCCTCATTTTGAGGGCGAGCACGATTGTTCCTGAGCTCGTTAATCGGCTCAAACTCGGAAAAGGAATTGGGTTTACTGGGATGGCGTTAATCTCGGGTGAGGGCCAGTACCACCCAAATCGAGCATTTGCCCATACTAGCTACGCCAAATATCCTGGTCTTAACGAAATGGAATCGTGTAGCGTCGCCGCGATTCCGATTCGACATGTTGACGGCAATATCTTTGGCGTCATTGTTTTTCGCCGAAAGACGCCGTGGCGATTCCCAGTGAAGACTCAAGCAAAGCTGACATCCATCGGCCATATGGTTGCCCTTGGTTATAAATCTTATCGAGCTGGGTTTCAAGTTGGTGCTCAATCCAACCGCCTCGGTGCATTGAGCGAGGTATCTAGAACGATTTCGACCAGTCCTTACCTCGATGAAGTTCTTCAGCTCTTGGTGAACCTAACTGCTCAGCAGTTTAACTACCGGGTTTGTACCGTTAGGTTGCTCGACGAAGAACGTCAAGAGTTGATCTTAAGGGCTACTCAGGCTACGGTAAAGGCTTATCAGCGCAAGCGTGGAATTAAACTGGGAGAGTCGATTGCGGGGCGAACGCTGGCAGAAAATCGGCCAGTTATAGTGCGTGATGTACAGGTCGATTCAGATTACATTGGCCACGATCTCGCGGTTGAGCAAGGTCTTCGCAGCATGATTTGTATTCCGTTAAAAATCCAAGATCGTCCGGTTGGAGTGATGTCGTGCTACACCGGAGAAGTCCGAGATTTTTCGTTGGATGAAATTTCGGCACTTGAAACCCTTTCCCAGCAAGCGGCATTCGCCATCGAACATGCCAAGCTTCAGGTTCGGGACACCCTGATGCAAGAAGTTCACCATAGGGTGAAAAACAACCTACAACAAGTTGCGGCTTTATTACGGCTGCAACTCAGAACCGCGAGTTATAAGACTCTCGAAGAAGCCCTAAACGACGTACTAACGCGAATTCTCGCAATTTCTGCAGTACACGATCTGCTTAGTCGAGAAGACCTTGACCATGTCGGGATTCGATCCATCGCCGAAGCTTTGGTGCACCACCATCAAAGTTCGCTTATGTTGCCCAATAAGACGGTTTCGTTTGTGGTTCGTGGTGAGGATCTCCGACTCAATATGAATCAGGCCACTCAGGTTGCGTTGCTCATGAACGAACTGATCTCAAACGCTGTCGAGCACGGATTTAGCCAGACCAATGAAGGCGAAATTCATGTGACCATTGAGACCGATGAAGATACCGTGAGCCTTTGGGTCTCTAACAATGGAGACCAGTTACCCGAAGAATTTGATGCTACGAAGACGAGTAGTCTTGGACTTCAAATCGTCGATAACCTTACACGCTCGATGAACGGCAAATTCAAAATCACCGACGTTCTGGGCTGGACCGTCAGCGAAGTGAAATTCCCTAAAATGTCGGGTGAATAGGCTCCTTTTCAACTAACTCTAGTTGAATGTATATTTATAAAAACCAAAATTGCCAGGCAGGAAATCCGACGCCTTGGCTCCGCCTGGAGTAAGGTCACATGCAGTGACTCCTGTTGGCTTGGTGATACCCCAAGTTTCGCTAGTTTGGGTGTCCACGCATACCAGCCCGCCGATGGGACTCTGCCCAGTCATAACATGGATATCGACCAGCATTGCCACGATTAGGTGCCCCAGAATGTTCAGCGAAGTTCCGCCAGGTCATTTTCCCTTGGCCGTCCATCGGCATCATTTGGGTCGCGCCGTTCATGCTGTTGTAGCGAACGATACTTTGACCAAATTGAAGCAGCTGCCAATCGTTGTTAATTAGGGGCGCAGGGCGACCACCACCCTGATCGGAAGATGTGCCAGTTGAGGTCGTGGTCCCTCCACCAACAGGAGGGCGCTGTCCGACAGAAAGGATTGAAAGTGAGCCAATTGTCAAGATAGCGATGACAGATACTGCGATGAGTCCTTTGTCGGGCGCCATGGCGTATTCTAAGATAACCAATATGTTGCTGCTCGCTTCCCTGTTCTTTGCACCTCAGACTCCACTGATCACGCGTGCTCATTCTCATAACGATTACATGCAAGCGAGACCCCTGGATGAAGCGCTGGACAATGGATTTAACAGCGTCGAAGTGGACGTCTTTCCCGTGGACGGCAAATTGCTGGTCGCGCATAACGCCAAGGATGTCAAGCCGGACAAAACCATTGAGTCGATGTATTTGGACAAACTTTCGGCTCGTGCGAAAGCTAATCATGGGGCAATCTATCCGGGGTCGAAGACAACCTTTTGGGTGTTGGTCGATGTGAAGAAGAATGGCGAAGAGGCATACCGAACTTTCAAGACAATTCTTGACCGATATCCTGAGCTGAAACCGTCGGGGAGAAAGAGCAAGGTCCGATTCGTGATCAGCGGGTACCGAGCGTTTGACTTGATCGCGGCCGACAATGGCAAATGGGCGGGCATCGACGGCGAACTCAAGGATATGGGAAAGAAATATTCGGTCGAACAAATGCCGTGGATAAGTGGAGATTGGAGCGAGCTATTTCCCAATAAGGGGGAAGCCACGTTTCCGACCGCCCAAATGGAAAAACTTGAGTCTATGGTGAAAGCGATTCATGCTGAGTATCGGCTGGTTCGGTTCTGGGGAGCCTCCGACCTCGAATCAACCTGGAGTCTCCATTGGAACGCAGGCGTCGATCTCCTCAACACCGATCATATCGCCGCGCTAAGAAAATGGGAGCTTGCTCAGAGGCCGTAAGGCACCGAAATAATGGCCTATGAGATCGAGCGTCTTGGATAGACGGTAAGTCTTAAATTTTGTCGCAATAATTTTGACCCTGACGCGTCGAAAGCCCTGCTGGAAGCCGAGTAGGTCTGCTCATGAGACCGAATTCGAATCCTGTCATAATATGCAAACTACGAAACGTCGGCTCCGCTGTGTCTTTGGAGCGGAATATAAAATATCGTGAAGGATTGTGTCAGCTATTAAAATTCCTCAAGGCACCTTTTTCGGCAGTACGACTCGGCGTATGGATGTCGCAGGGCTCCATCTGACCGAGACTGTCTATCCGCCGCTCCTGAAGATTGCTCCTCACTCTCATGAGCTCGCTAACTTTTGCCTTGTTCTTCGTGGGGCATACGACGAGACATCCGGGAAAGATGAGCGATACTGTGAAAAGTCGGCACTGATTTTGCACCCACAAGGAGAAGTCCATTGGGATCAACATTCCGATGTCGAAGTGAAAATATTTTGTGTGGAGTTTGGAAAAGACCGTGCCGAGTTAGTACGATCATATACACCAATTCTAGACACCCCTCACCACTTCTCGTCCGGGCCAGTATCCGTCATTGCTTCAAGGATTTACAACGAATTTCGACGCAACGACTCCCTGTCACCCCTAGCAATCGAAGGATTGATCCTTGATGTTTGCGTTGCTGCCTCTCGTGGAATGCGAAATATCGACGGCAGCACATCATCCCGATGGCTCGCACAAGTCGAAGGACTCCTGCATGCTCGCTTCAGGGAGAGTTTTTCCCATTCTGAAAGCGCCGCAGAAGTTTCGGTTCATCCAGTTCATCTGGCCAGGATGTTTCGACAAAAGTACAATTGCACCGTCGGTGATTACGTGAGGGATCTTCGGGTCAATGAGGCGTGCAGTCTGTTGGCTCGGTCTAGAAAATCAATAGGCGAGATAGCCGGAGATGTCGGATTTTCGGACCAAAGCCATTTCTCTCGGACCTTTCGGGACCGCATGGGCAGCACTCCGGGTGACTATAGACGAACTTGTTTTTCCTGAAATGTTTACTGCATCCCTAAACGCTAATTGTGTACAAGTTGCCACGAAAGGCGTTCGTTTACAATTATCTTATGCCATTTAACATAACATTCAGAGAAGTGATTCGATCCACTATCTTGAGCATTGGCTCGATTGGAATAGCTCTTTGGTGGGCGCCATACTTTGACAAACGACCTCAATCACCGGATGTTGAAACCGTCCTAACCCTTTCGAAAGCTGCTTCCGGTGGAGACTCATGGAATCAGATTCATTCGCTCCATACAACGAGAATGTCGCAACGTGGAGGCGTTAAACGTCAAATAGACGAGTGGAATGACGTGCACACGGGTCGATATGTCGTCAGTGTCCAATCTTTCTTTACTGAGGCTCGCGGATATGACGGAATATCATCTTGGCTCCAACCACGACTCGGCCAGAGCTATCGGCTTGGAGATGACGATTCGCGCCTGAGCTCGGTCGATAATGCTTACCAAGTGGCAAGGGCTTACTGGTTTCAGGATCGACTACGATCTACTCGACAAATTTTGGGAATTCGCGTTGAAGGTGCACGTAGCTTCGACGTCGTTCAGATCACTCCTGAAGGCGGGAGACCATTTGAAATCTGGTTCGATACTTCAACGCACCTTATTGACCGTTTTGTCGAGCAAGAGGCCGAGCAAATCTCCGAAATCAGATTTTCCGATTATCGACCTATTCGCGGAGTCATGCTGCCTTATCGCATTCAAGTAGGGCGCGCCGGCAGTGATGACCACGAAATTGAAACTGTGACGTCCATCGAGGCCAATGCTCCAATTTCAGATACGGCGTTCTCCCTTCCAAAGCCTGAGGCTCCTGACTTTCTTATGGACCACGGCAAGACTTCGACAACAATACCTTTCAAGTTGGAAAATAATGTCATTCTTATCCCCGTCCGACTAAATGGCCAAGGTCCGTTCTGGGCGGATTTCGCCACCGGTGGTAGTCTAATTATTCAACCTAAGGTCGCTTCAAGGCTACATTTAACATCCGGTACGACTGAGAAATCGTATGGTGGCGGTGAGTCCTTCGTTGTTTCGGGAGTGTCGATGGTAGATCGGATTCAAATCGGAGATGCCAGTTTTGGCAAAATACCCGCCGACGTATTTTCCATCTTCGACGATGCCCCCGAAATGCTTCTCGTAGGACAAGAAATCCTGCTACGTTTCGCGGTCCGATTAGACTTCGATCATAAACTGATGACACTAACTCCCCTGAGTAACTTCAAGTATTCAGGTCATGGCAATATTGTGCCGTTCCATTTCCAGGATAATCAACCGGAAGTACTTGGCGAGGTCGACGGAGTTGCTGGAGTATTCACTGTCGATACTGGCGACAACGGATCCTTACTTCTCATCGCACCATTTGCCAAAAAATACAACTTCTACAACCGCCTAAATGCGCACATTTCTTACGGCGGCAAGGCTGTTGGCGGAGGCACCTACGGAGTGATGGGCAGAGCAGGTCGCGTCTCTTTTTCTGGGTCGGATGGTCGGCCTAAGGTCGAAGTGAAGGGACCGATTACGAGGCTTTCAATGCAGCAAGGTGGCTTCGATGCCAATCGATACGTCTCGGGCAACATCGGTGTTGGCATTATCAAGCAATTTAACGTCACATTCGACTACGCTCGACAACGCATCATTTTTGAAAAGAATCGACAGTATGGGGTACCTGACGTTTATAATCGTAGCGGATTAAAGCTCCATGCCCATGGAACTAGATGGACTGTCGAGGAGGTTGAGCTAGGAGGTCCAGCGGACACACTCGGGTTCGTCGTTGGGGATGAAATTATCACGATCGACGGCAAGGACGCATCTGCGATCAATCGGGACGCCCTTAATCATATGTTCAGTCAAAAGCCTGGTACCGTCGTCACGATCGTGCTTTTGGTCGGCAAGTCCAACCGAATTTGCAGACTTATTCTAAAAGAAATTCTTTGATTGTTTATCCTTTTTCGCTGCCTGCCGCCTATTGATGGGCATATCGAAAAACTTGACAAGAAGTATTCGCAAGCTCGTAACCTATTGCCCGGCCAGGCCCAAAATGCGAACTAAAACCTGGATGGCATTAACTCGCCTATGAACGCCTCAACGCTCACGAATCGATATGTCTTTAAACCAGCCTCCAATGCGCCATCGACATTCTCGGCACGGTCGTCGATGAAGAGCGTTTCTGCTGGCGAGATGCCCAGCGCTTCGCACGCCATCAGAAATATCTGCGGGTTTGGTTTGCGGAGGCCAAATTGCGAGGAGCAATAGATATGCTCGCCAAATATCGTGCGAAGCTCGGGAAATAATGTGTCGATTTCCTCGTGCAACAGGGGACCATTGTTGGTCAGAACCCCCATGCGATATTGCTCGCTCCATCGAGAAGCAACCGCCAGAACCTCAGGATAAGGCGTCATGCCGCAGCGGCGATATTCGCACCACTCTTGTCGGGAGATCGGATACTCGATCCGATTTCCAAACTCGGTCAGGTACTCGCCGGGAGTAAATTCGCCTGCATCGGTCCGGTCTTCAAATCCCGAACCCCAAATTGCATCGGCGACGTCAGCATGTGCCATGCCAGACAAAGCGTGGAGATAGGCTATGCGTTTGTCGTCGTCAAGGTGACATAGGACATCGTCCATGTCGAACAGAATTCCTTTGATTTTAGACAGATCTAGCATGAATCAGAATTTTGCAGCGAGATAAATCTCGCAGGACAAAGCGCCAATAAATTGCCGCATTCCACACAAGAGATTAATCCACGACTTCGACTTCGACCGGGGGAACCATGCCGATCCGAGCACCTTCAGAAAGCAATAGCTTAATCGCCTCAATGCCCTCATCTCCCATGTCCCTCGTTCGTTCGTTCACGTACATGCCAACAAATTTATCGCTCGTCTCAAAGTCCATTCCTCGCGCAAACTGAAGAGCATAATCCAATGCATAACCTCGGTCGCCAAGGCCTGCGTCGATCGACGCTCTCATGCATCGGCTGACTTCGATAACTGCTTCAGGTCCGAGGTCTTTGCGAACCACGTTAACGCCGAGCGGCAGCGGTAAACCAGTCTTTTTCTTCCACCAAACGCCCATATCGGCGACCAAGAACAGGCCATCGCGACCGTACGTTAACTGGCCTTCGTGTATGATCAAACCGACCTTATACTTCCCTTCTTGTATTGACGGAATGATCTCGTCGAAAGGAACGACTTCGAACTGAAGGATCGCGTCTTTCCCGATTTGATCTTCAAAAAAGAGGTTGAGCTGCAGGTACGCCGAAGTCAATTTTCCGGGAATGGCAATGACATGGTTTGGAAGGTCTGCAACCGAAATCGGTTCACTGGCGACAACCATTGGGCCGTAGCTCTCACCAAATGATCCGCCATGTCGCAAGAGTGCATATTTGTCGGCAACGTAAGCAAACGCATGCACCGAAATCGCGGTGGATTCTAACCGTCCTTCCATCGCCCACTCGTTCAAAGTTTGAATGTCTTTGAGGATGTGCTCGAACTTGTATTGGCTCTGAACCGCGCCTGAGGCAAGACCCCAAAACATAAAGGCGTCGTCGGAATCGGGGGAATGGCCAATTCGAATCGTGTCGATTGCGGTACTCACGCTAATAGTTTACGCTCTCAGATGCCTCTCCGTCGGCACCGAGGAAAAGAAAGTTTCAGTGTGGAGTGAAAGATGAGGACAATTGTTTCGTGCAAGCCGTTGGTCATCCGACGTAAAATAGCTTCGTGCCCCCGAAGAAGCCAACCCTGAGTCCGAGCCGAATGACCACCTATTTGGCTTGTCCAATGAAATATCTTTGGACGTATGTGGACGCCCGGGGCAAGTGGTATCTGAAGGCCAAAAGCTACTACTCTTTTGGTTCAACTCTGCACAAAGTCCTTGAGCGGTTTCACGATTCTGGTGATGCTGGAGTGACGACAGTTGGCGATGCTCTCAAGGTCTATGAGGAGAGTTGGCTTGAGGCTGGGTATTCCAGCCCCGAAGAGATGCAAGAGGCGTTTGGAGAAGGCCGAGAAATTGTCATCAACACGATTGAAGAAGAATTAAAGCGAGAACCCGGCGTCCGCACCGTTGCAGTCGAGAAATTCCTCCGCTCCGATCTTGGCCCGTTCGTCCTCATTGGCCGAGTTGACCGCCTTGACCAACATCCCGATGGCACGCTCGAAATTGTCGACTACAAGTCTGGTCGGTCCAGTGTTAGTGAAGACGATGTCAGAAGCGATCTGGCGATGGCGTGCTATCAGCTTCTCATTCGGCGAAATTTCCCGGGAGTTCCTGTGATCGCGACTATTCACGCTCTGCGAGCGAAAATGAAGGCCTCGGCTTCCCTATCCGATGAGGAGGTTAAAGTCTTTGAGGCAGATATTCGGCTACTCGGAGAGCAAATTCTGGCGACCACGATTGACGATCATTCCCCGTCAAAGAAAGAGCTGTGTGAAGATTGCGACTTCCTCACCCTTTGTAAAAAGGATCCCCGGTATGCCTAAGGGTTGATTGGAGGTTTCTTGATTTTCTGCGGAAACACCAAGTAGTAAAAGTACCAGACTCCTGGAGACATCGCAACGGCGAACAAGAGCATATAGCCATACTGGTCTAACGTTATTGGCGGGGTTCCCCCCATGGTTGGACCGAGCAGGAAGTTCAATCCACCGATTACAAAACATAGCCCAAAAGAGCCAACGATAGCCAAGATTCCGATCACCCGGAACGCCGACTTTGGAACCAATCGGATGGGATAGATGAGCCATATGAGGGCAGTCCAGACCAAAGCCATGGCGACATAAACCAATGCAGTCACAGTGTATTCAGGATGCTGTGGTATGGCTGCGAAGATAGGCCTCGTCACGATTCCCATGAAGATCAATGGGGGCAGATAGACGGCAATCCGCGCGACCATTGCTCCGGTTGGCGAAAGATGCTCGGTCATTTGTTTTTATAGAGACGATACGAAAACGCTCAATAGATTCTCACATCTGATTCGTCGATTAGTTGGATGAGTAACTTCTTCATCTCTGGCAAAGTGATTCCCTTCATTTGAAGCAAAATCGATTCTGCATCCCAATCAAAGCCATACATCGTCCGCCAATAATGACGCAAATAGGTTTGGTCGTTCAGATCATTCGAAAGTGATTCACCGATACCGAGTAGCAACGGTAAAGTTGGCATTTGGTAAGCCAAGTACCCGGAGCCAATACCGACGGCGTGATTCAGGTCTGCCTGCGTCAGCGACTCGCACTTTGCCCTTAATTTGGTCCGCAACTCAGCGAGTACTTCGGCTTTTGTTCCTGCCTCATCGGTTGCATACGCCATCCGGAATCGCCACCCTTGCACGGTTGGAAGTAAAAAGGCCTCTTGACGATAACTCAAGTTCATGGCTTCCCGCGCGACGAGCCATTGAACGGACTCTTTGCCGACTCCGAGGGCATTGGCGGCAAGTAGATAGCTGGCAAGACTCGCCCGAGTAACCGTGATCGGTTTGCTATCGTAGACAATAATCGGCAGGGGGTTTGGTAGCGGCTTTGCCAGTAACGGATAAGACAGCGGTAACTGGTTCGGCGCATCGTAGACCCATCCGGTCTGCATGCTTCGCCACTTTTCGGTTGGAGCATTGCCACGAAAGGTGCCCGCGACGGCCACTGAGATGTTCTTTGGACGCATTATTCCTTGCCAAAGTGCCGCCATTGTATCGTGATTCAGCTCAGCCTCTTGTAAGTCAAATCCGCGATACGCTGGTCCCCAAGGGCTTGTCATTCGTGATCGTCTCGCTTTGATGGTGTCAGCAAGAAAAGATGGTTCGGTAAGAACGCTGTGGAGCAAGCTTAACCCGGGGCCGAAGTCGCCCTTATCGACGGTCAATCCAATTCTGACGTGGTCAGCTGCCATGTACAGACGAAATCGTGTTCCCGTTTTTTGAACGTGCAAAACGTCGCGATTACCAAATTCTGGTGTCATTTGAACGGCGACTTGCATTGCCTGGGCCAATACGTATCGTTGGGAGGAGTTTAGGTCCGGCAACTTGACTACCGCTTCAATGGCCACGCTATCCCTTCCAGGGACTGCATATTCGCGAATTTCCGGCACCGAACTAACCTGGTTTGAAACCGTGATTTGAGTAAAAAATACAAAGGCTGGAATCACTGCGCAACACCTTTGATGAGGCTCCATGTTCGGAGGAAACCAGCGTACGAGGCAAGTTCAATACTTTCGATGAGTTTTGCTGGTCGCAAACTGGGAGATAACGACAATAAGGTTCCGTTAAATTCGGCTGCGCCATCCGGTGTTGAAAGCCGCGACTTGACCCATTCAATTGCGTTGATTCGTCCCAAAATGAAAATAATCGCCGGGTCCTCAACATCCACAACTTGTTTGATGGAATCATAAGGGTCCGTAGTGCCGACGAGCGCCATGCCCGAGCGAATACTCGGGGTGTATGTAATAAACGGCCGATTGAGCCGTCCAGCTAAACCAAACGCAGCGACCAAAGCGTTAACTCCCTGCTTAGTCGTGATCGAAGGGATCGGAACTCCAACCATTCCCGCCGCTCCAAAACTACCGTCTATTGCTCGAGTGGCTATCGGGCCCGGCTTGGAAGTCATCAATCCAGATAGCAAATCCTTGCATGAAGAAGTAAATAATTTTTGGTCGAGCGTGCCACAAGCCGAAATAACAACATTGCTCCCACGGGTCATTTGTCGCCAAAGTCCTCTCAAATCGTCCGGCTTTGCTCCCGAAACTGACTCTTTGTTTCCCACTGGATCAATCCCTTCGGCGCCATAGACCGATTTCCATGCTTGCTTTGAGGCAATTTCGGGAGTCGAAGCAAGGTCAACTTCTCGTCCGACCAAAATTGATTCCCGCTTAATGAGGTCCTCGGTGGCCCCACAATCCTTTAATAGTTGCCCAATGCCTTTATAGGCGAGGGACAATTTATCGGGTGGCAATCGCCATTCAAACCGCATCCAGTCTCGGCTCGTGCTGCAAAACAAGAACCCTCCTGACGATTCAATTTCTAGATCATGGCCAGGAATGGAGCGAGCGGCAATATGCTCGATCAAGTGTCGATAGCCGTAATTTGAAGGTAGGTCTGGAAAGTCACGGTTGCTGAGAATGAGTTGGACAGACACAAACGGCGATTCGCGCTTTTCGCAGAAGATCACGGCACCATTGGGTAGCAGCGTCTTCAGCTGGTCCGATTCTTGATACTGGGGGCTGGCAAGGGCTATAAGAAAAGGAATCATTTTGAGCGCCAGCAAAAACCGACCTTATAATTGTACGTCGAAATGGTCCCTGCCTGAATTCTGAAGTGAAACTTTGCTCAAGTCGGATATCCTATCTATGCATATGCGCACCCCACGCCTCGTTTTTTTCGGTCCTATTGGTGTCCTGACCATCGGATCTGCTTTCGGCCAAATTGTTCAACAAAAAGGTGGATACATGATTTTCGTCAAGTATTCCAAGGGCCAAGTTCTCAAGCAAGAAATGTCGGCCCACTTGGTCAGTGATGCAAAAAAGCAATCCAAATCGACCTTTGTGACCAAGTGTACGGGTTTCGACAAAAAGGGTTTTACATTGTTGGATGTAACGCCACCGACAGTCGGAAAGACGCCATCCAAAGTCAAACACATCAAAGTTGACAAGCATGGAAAACCGATCGGAAATGCCATTGATGGGTACGGTGGAACATTTGCCTGGCCAGAGTTTCCCGTAAAGGTCGGTCAGTCTTGGGATGGCGATATCAATGTCGCCGGGAGCCCGGGCCAACCGAGCGGCATGATCATGAAATCGACCTACAAAGTTACGGGAGTCAAGACCATCAACGGCGTAAAAGTAATGGCGATCACATCCGTAATGAAGGTCTCCGGAAACTACGATATTTCCGGAACCGGAACGATTTATGTTCGATTTTCGGACGGCCAAACTCAATCCGCTGATTTCGATATGCTGTTTTCAAACCTCAAGATTGCGATGAATATTAGGACCATCAAATGATTCGAGCTGGTTCTGCAGACCCAGCTATTTCGGCTCTTCTCAGCAAGCATCCAATGGTCACCGCGACTCTTGAGAATGAATGTAAGGGTATCGAATTTGAAACCAACCGCCGTCGGTCGGTGACGAGTCCAGATGGTAGCGAGCTTGGTGGCGTGGTCGAACTGATGGACAACAATCCGCTCGTCTGTGCCGACACCGCATGGGTACCGTCCGCTGGGGGAACGTTAGTCGCCTTAGCGCTTGGTCCCCTGCTTGAAGCAGGACTTGTGGTCGAGCCACCTGCAGTCCTTCTTTCCTTCGAAGAAGATGAATCAGGCGTGCAGACCGGGCTGAAATCCGTTGGCTACACCGGAGATTTTGCCTTCAACTGCGAAAACCACGACCTTGGGACCGTTCGCGGGGCTTATTGCATTGCAAAGATCGCCAACCCACAATCCTTCGATGAACTCGACGACATCTTTGATGAGCGATATGGACGCTCGTTCTTCGTTCGGCGAACAGAAAATGAGCCGTGGGTCAAGGAATTGGTCGAGGGTAAACCGTGGGCGTGTTTTCGTTTGGAACTGACCGAAGGTGAATCCGAGAGCCTTTTGGCGATCCATATCATGGCCGATATCAACGGCAAAGCTGGGGCTGCCCAATACATCCACACCATGAATGTGATGTGCGGATTCGAAGAATCTTTAGGCCTTGTCTAGGTCGAGCTTCTTCGCAGGTTTCTGCTTCTCTGCTTCAACAGCGGCAATGTCTTCCTTGGAGCCGACCAAGTAATCGGCGCCGTCTCCTCCGACTTTCTCCCAAACTCCCTTTTCCGACTTCTTGTAAGTCGAAAAGCCTTTCTTACCCGCGTCTTCTGCCCCGGAGTGCTTTTGAAGTTTGAACGTGGCCCGGCTCACGATCTTCTTGATCTCCATTCCGCAAAACGGACATAAGCCCAGGGCATCTTCAGAAATGCTTTGCATGAGCTGAAGCTTCCCTTCGCAGATAAAGCAGTCTCGGTCGCACGGTTCGTACTCGTAGATGGGCATCGGTTCAGCTATATTGTATCGGAATGAGTTCAGAAATCCTGCGCGTTATCCAATCAATTCCTTCGTGCGAGCGATGCGAACGGTTGCGCGCTTGGTGCAGGGACGTGGCCGCCAATCCGCCCAAGCGACATATTGGCGAAAGGTATTGGGCGAAACCTGTTCCGCCGCTGGGCGATCCAGACGCTGAGTTTCTCATTGTCGGCCTTGCTCCGGCCGCCAACGGCGCGAACCGAACTGGACGCATGTTCACGGGGGATCGCTCGGGCGATTGGCTCTTCCGCGCCCTGCACAAAGCCGGAGTCTGTAGCCAGCCTGAATCCATCGATATAAACGATAGTCTTTTGTTGACGAACGCACTGATTGTCGCAACTTGCCATTGCGCGCCGCCCGACAACAAACCGACCATCGAAGAGATCCGAAACTGCAGTGTGTGGCTAAAGGCAGTTATTCACGCCAAAAAATGGCGAGGAATTCTGTGTCTTGGCGGCATTGCCTGGACCGAGGCGCACCGAGCCCTCAATGCAAAAGCCCCAAAATTCGCTCATGGCGTCATTTCGATGGATGGCAACACGAAGTTGGTCGCGAGTTACCATCCCAGCCAGCAAAACACATTCACTGGCCGACTAACCGAACCGATGCTCGACGAAGCAATTCAAACGTGGCTTACGGGTTAGGAATCCATTTGGCGTGTCCGTCGATGTAAACCACCGCTCGTCCGCCAGGACCGACGACAAACCCAAGTTCAGTCCCGGCGGGATCTTCAACCCCGTTCATATCGCCACCCTTAAACGTGTAGTTAAAGTCGTTCAATAGGTCGCGGTTCTTCATGTATGGCATCAACTTATTCTCCCAACCTTCCGCTCCAGGAAGCACATCATCGTTATCTGCGCCATAAATCATGAATCCGGTTCCAACCTGTTTGGCTTTGGAAAGCAGTTTCTTCTTAACAATATCCAGACCAAGCTTCTTTGCCGTCGTGGGATCAACGGGTTGAACGACTCGAAAAAGCAAAGAACCAGCATCTTGATAGACGACGATGTCACTTTGGTTGGAAAACTCTATTCGCCCTTCCGATGGACCCAGTCTTGCCGCTTTCGGAATAAGTCCACTTTCTGTGGGCTTAGGCTCCTCTGGTTGAGTCTTTTGCGATTGTGATCTACCAGAGCTTGCGGTCGGAATTTTCTTTGCCTCATCGAGCTGAATGTAAGCCATGTCACCGCTGGATTGAGTGGTAAAAGGCCTCCTATATTCATCTTCTAAGCTGGCGCGATACTCCTCGTCCATTGCTTCATTCATGAGAACATAGTTGACCGTCATCGAAGAGAGGTTAAGCGTGACTTTGTATTGGATCCGTTGAACCTTCACTTTTCCCTTTCCTGGAAGATTTTGATAACCGAAGAGATTCAAATTCTGCGAATCACCGTTCATCATGAATGCGATTGAAATTGTCGGATCCAGTTTTGCAGTGGCAATTTTGCCATTGGGGTAGAAAATTCCGAGGGAGTTGTTTGCCTTGTTGACGCCCATGAAGAACGGAGCGTACGACCTTTCTCCGAAGTAAATCATTCTCGCATCGCCCTTGTCTAGGGGTGTTGCCTGGCCCGTGTCGAGGTTCAAAAATCCTCCCGAACTGTCATCCCTGACGCCTGTAAAATAGACGTTTCGGTCATCGCCAAGTGCCGTGATGTTCAAAATTGGAATCGGAAACTTCAACGCGGTACTACTTTTCGAGGTTCGATTGTAAACGAACCATTTTCCTTGATCTGGCGAATCGAATGCCAAGAGGTCATCGAACTTCGTCGAGGTTACTTGGCGATAGAAAATGAGACGCCCGGAATGTGAAATCTGATACGACCGTACAACTCCGCTCGCAATGGTCTGTGAAGGCATCAATACATAAGCTTCCTTGTCATTGCCAAACAAATCCTGGCCAAAGCCAAGGGCATTCAAAGCAACGGCAAGCAGAATGGTAATTAGTTGTCTCATGGGTTAGGGACCCACTTGGCGTGACCGTCAAGGTAAACTACCGCCCGCCCACCGGGCCCAACAATAAAGCCCAATTCGGTACCGGAAGGATCTTCAACGTTTGCCAAGTCGCCACCCTTAAACGTGTAGTTAAAGTCATTCATGAGGTCGCGGTTTTTCATGTACGGCATCAACTTGTTCTCCCACCCTTCCGCTCCAGGTAGCACCTCATCGTTGTCCGACCCATAAATCAAAAATCCCAATCCAACCTGTTTGGCTTTGGAAAGCAGTTTCTTCTTCACCATATCCAAGCTAAGTTTTCGGGCGGCAGCTGGATCTAGGGGCTGAATAACGCGAAAAAGCAATGATCCGGCATCTTGGTAAACCACGATGTCACTTTGGTTTGAAAACTCGATTCGACCTTCAGCCGGGCCAAGCTTTGCTGACTTCGGAATGAGCCCGCTTTCCTCCGGTTTAGGATCGGGCGCTTGAGTTTTTTGACCTGGTGAGCGACTTGTATTCGCGGTCGGAACCTTCACTGGTACATCAAGCTGAATGTAAGCCATGTCACCGCTGGACTGAGTTGTGAACGGCCGCCGGTATTCATCCTCACGTTCTTGACGAAATTTCTTGTCCAGGGCTTCATCCATCAACGCATAGTTGACGGTCATTAACGACAGGTTGAGGGTGACTTTGTATTGGATAAGATTAGAGGCCTTTTTAGCTCCCTTCTCCAGGTGATAACCGTAAATGATCAAATTTTGGGTATTCCCTTCAATAGAAAAGCCAATGGAGATGGCAGGGTCCAGCTTTGCGGTAGCAATCTTGCCGTTTGGATAGAAGATTCCCAAAGTATCTTTAGCCTTGTTCACTCCCAAAAGGAATGGAGCGTAGGCCTTATCCCCATAATAAATAATTCTTGCTTCGCCCTTGTCTAGGGGTGTTGCCTGGCCAGTCGATAGGTTCAAAAACCCTTCAGGATTGCCTTCTCCTGCGCCGGAGAAATAGACGGTTCGGTCATCACCAAACGTCATGATGTTCGATATCGGAACCGGAAAGTTTAGCGCAGTTGTGCTTTTGGATGTTCGGTCGTAAACAAACCATTTTCCCTGCTCCGGTGAATCATATTGCTGTAATTCGTCAAATTTCAAACCTGTGACTTGGCGATAGAAAATGAGACGCCCGGAATGGGAAATCTGATACGACCGTACAACTCCGCTCGCAATGGTCTGTGAAGGCATTAATACGTACGCTTCTTTGTCGTTGCCGAAAAGATCCTGGCCAAAGCCAAATGACGTTAACCCGAAGGTTATAAAAAGTGCCAGTAGTTGTCTCATGGGTTTGCTATCCATTGTACGTGTCCGTCGCAGTAAGCCACCGCCCGCCCACCCGGCCCCACGATGAAGCCAAGTTCGGTAGAAGCAGGGTCTTGAATCGAGCTCATGCTGCCGCCCTTAAACGTGTAATTGAAGTCGCGTAAAAAGTCAGCGTTCTTAAAGTAGGGTCCGACTTTGTTCTCCCAACCTTCAGCCCCAGGAAGGACATCGTTGTCGGCGGCGTAAACAATCAGTCCAGTCGCCGCCTGCTTTGCATCCGAAATTGCCTTTCTTTTGGCTTCCATGGCCAGGAGCCTTCGGGCTAATTCCAAGTCCATCGGCTTGATTTCTCTGATCAAAAGTGCTCCCGCGTCTTCGTATACGACGCAGTCGTTTGTGGGACCAAACCTTGGTTGAGAGCTTGACAAGCAAAGTTTTGCCCTTGTCGGTAAGTCGGTCATCAAATCCTTTGGCAAAGTCCAAAGCTTCACATAAACGAGGTCGCCAGCTTTCTCTGATTTGAACATTGGAGTAGCGTCCGCCCCAGCATCTTTCTGGAACTCTGCTCGAGACAATTCTTTGAAACTCGTGCTCCCGTCCGAGGTCTTGTAAATCAGATTGCCGACTTTGGTGGGGTCCGACTTCATCATCGCCAAAAACGTGATTGAACTGGCATCCGAGCGAAATGGCTTGAAAATTCGGACTTTCGGGGGCATCGTAAAGGTCAAGGATTGTCCATTGGGTTTCACTAGCAACATGTCGCGTTCACCGCGTTTGAACATGAAATATGGGGCCACGGTCTCATTGCCGTAGTAAACGCAATTTTGCAAGTCGAAACTGGTCTTCGTGATATTGCCCGTGGGAACATCAATGAATCCTTGAACTTCAGGTTTGGCATCGCTGTAAAAATAGACCGTCCGCTCATCGCCAAGAATGACGGTTTGCTCCGCTTGCTCCGGTAAAGGGATCAATTTGCTCGTCTTGCTAACCCGGTCGTATCGATACCACTTTGGGCGCTTCATCGGCTCTCTTGGTTCGACCAGCGACTTAGCGATTGCAGACTCGTATTCCGGAATCTCATACTTGACGTACGTGATGTATCGGCCCGAAGGTGAGAACTGGGCGTCGGAAGCAAATCCACTCGAAATGGATTCTGCAGGAAGCAGTATAAACGCTCGCTTATCGTCGCCAAAAGTATCGATTTTGTCTTGGCTAAAGGTCAATGCGTAGGAAATTAGGCCAAGAGTGATACAGGCAATCCGTTTCATGATCATCTGAAGACAATCATATCAAGAAATAGTTCAAGGTTTGCCCTTTAAGTCGTCAGAAATTGGAATTTTTGCGCCTTGAGTCAGTCCAAATTTAGCCGATAGGCCCTGTTTGACTTCAATAACGTAAAAATAGTCACCCGCTGGTTTGACGGGTGCCTCACTAAACGCAACACCTTTCCCAACGTTCAAAACCTTCTTATCCATCGAAATGTAGTCAATATCGAGCGGCAAGATTGTGTGGCTCATCCAAAACGAATAGTTACCCGAAAGCTTTTGAACAACGGGAAACAGAAAAAGCATTCCCTCGTTATCTTTAACTTCCTTGTCATGTAAGAACATCATGCCTTCCTGACGTTTGCTCTCGTCATCCATGATCCAAAGCTTGAGGTCGCCACCGGGAGTCTTGAGCGTCGTAGTTTTAAGTGAATCCAACTGGAAAATTCGGTCGGGATTCTTGACGCCGTAAACGTTTCCTTTCGGTCCCCCATTCGGGTTGGGCTCATTGTTGGCATCAATTCCGTGGTTGTTTGCTTCCTCAGAGTTATCAACTGCGTTATTCGACACGGCTGAATTGTTTGAACTGGTGTTACCCGTACTAATCGGAACAATTCCACTGGAATTATTGGAATCCTCCTTAGTACAACCCGTCAGAATTGCCACTGCCGTGAACGAGAGTAATACAAACTTACGCATGAGTACTCCCAACCATAGGAGGAACAAATGCGGTCGAATGTGCCTCATATTTCGATATATCGGCCTCAAATTGCAAGGTCGTGCCAATCAAATCTAGGCCCTCAATCAGTGCGAGTTTTGTAGCCTCGTTGATTTGAAATGGAAAGACATAGTCGGCAAACGATACGGTCTGGGCGGGAAGATCAACCGTAATTGTCGCTCCCGTCGGAAGAGCCGCCAGAATTTCGTGGTCGGCATGGTTAAGTTCAATCAGCAACAACCCACAATTGGCCGAATTGCCTCGGAAAATATCGGAGAATCCTGGCGAGTTCTCTTCTTTTCGGGCGATGACGCATTCGAATCCGCCTTGCTGGATCGCCCAAACTGCGTGTTCGCGAGATGAGCCACACCCGAAGTTGGTTCCAACGACTAAGATCGATGCACCCTTGGCCTCAGGGCGATCTAAAATAAACGATTCGTTCCGAACGTCGTGAAACAAAAGTTCGCCATAACCGCTCTTCTCGACTTTACTGAGGAAGCGGGCCGGGATAATTCGGTCGGTATCGACCTGGTCCTCATTGAGGACGGCGATTTTGCCAGAGTGGGTGGTGAAGCCAGACACGACTTAAGTTTGTCACATCTTTCACATGATTTCCGTTCATAATTCACTCGGAATGCTCTCTCCCTCGTTTGACGAATACTTAACTCTGTCTGCCGACGGAAAGGCAGTTCCGATTTACCAAGATATCCGAGCTGACATTGAGACGCCAGTCAGCGCGTATTGGAAACTTGCATTCGATCAGACCTACAGTTTTCTTCTCGAAAGCGTTACGGGCGGCGAGCACCTCGCCCGCTATTCAATCTTAGGGGTCACTCCGAAACGAGTGATTCGATGCAAGAACGGACAAGGCAAAATCATTGCCGGCGGAGCCGTGAGGCCGTTCAATCTTAAGCAAGGCGAAGATCCGCTCGATGTTCTGAAAGAAGAACTCGACAAGATGTCGCCGATTCCGTTGCCTGGTCTCAACCATTTTATGGGCGGAGCGGTGGGAATGATGGCGTACGACATCGTTCGCTATTTCGAAAAACTCCCCGACACCTGCAAGGACGATCTGAAGGTCGACGATATCGCGATGATGATCACAAATCACGTGGTCGTGTTTGACCATGTTAAAAACATCATCCGGGTAGTCGTCATGGCCGACGGAACCCGAGAGAGCTACGACGATGCGGTAAACGAAATCCAATGGGTCATCGGTCGATTGAGTCAGCCCTTGCCGCCCCTGCCTAAGGGTGGAGTAAATCCGCCGAAACTTTCGTCTAACCAAACGCAAGAGGAATTCGAAGGAAATGTCCTCAAGATGAAGGAGTATCTTCGACAAGGCGACGGTCAGCAAATGGTCCCTTCCCTTCGGTTCATGGCTGAGCCCGTGACCGATCCACTTTCGATCTACCGGGCCCTTCGCAGCATCAACCCTTCGCCCTACATGTTTTTGCTTCAATTTGGCGACTTCGAACTCATTGGAGCGTCGCCCGAAATCATGGTTTCCCTCCACGATGGCAATGCCCGTGTTAGACCGATTGCCGGGACAAGGTGGCGAGGGCAAAATGAGGCCGAAGATCAACAACTGGCCGAGGAATTACTTGCCGATGAGAAAGAGCGCGCCGAGCATATCATGCTCGTTGACCTTGGTCGGAATGACATTGGACGGGTGGCCAAATATGGCTCTGTGAAGGTCAACGAACTCATGGTGATCGAAAAGTATAGCCACGTGATGCACATCGTCAGCGATGTGACGGGTGAATTGCGGGACGATCTCGATGCTTACGATTTGATTCGCGCTACCGTTCCCGCGGGAACCACGAGCGGTTCACCGAAAGTTCACGCGATGGAGATCATCGACCAACTCGAACCCACTCGTCGTGGAGCCTATGCTGGCACGGTCGGCGTCATCGGTTACGATGGCAACATGGACACTTGTATTGCCCTAAGAACGATCTTTAAGCGGGGTAATCGAGCATTCGTGCAGGCGGGCTGTGGCGTCGTTCACGACTCTAATCCGACTTCGGAATACATCGAGGCCCAAAACAAGGCGAAGGCGTGTTTGAAGGCGATTGAAGTCGCCAATGAAGGGCTTTAGGCTACAGAGTTATTGATCAGGTTTCTTTCCTTGCAAGGAACCACTTCCATAGTCAAAGTGGTTCAACTTTTTGTGTAACTATGGAGCTTCAAATAAGATGATCTTGCCTGTGACCTTAGCGATATTGAGTGTAGCCGCGCAGGAGCCGCAGCTTAAGTCAATTCGAATATTTGACGGTGGCACTGCAGAGCAATATATGCGCTTTGTCGCCGGTACAGGCACGATTAAACAAGCCATTTGTGTCTATCCAGAGCGAATGTTTTCAGGGATGGGGCCGTGCAGAGTTTTTCGATATACGGATGGAACCGCGAAACTAGACCCACCACTAGCATCCTACTTGAAAATCAAGGGCACAAAATATTGCGGATTCTTTCAGCCTAGTCTCTTACCTCGACCTTATTGCCACCCAGACGGTCAACCTCGCGGTAAGGAGGCAACAGACGATACCATTACGTATCTGCAAGAGAAAATGACTGACGTCAAGGCACCTGGAATCGAAGGGTCTTTTCGCCTCGGAAACGGATTGTCTGCCCTGGGCTATCATGTCAAAGTTCACCCGTTCTTTGATGACATGTGGGTTCACATTATGGTCACTGGCAATTGGCAGCCAAATCTTTTGGATGCAATTGCTGAATGTGTTGGTGGGACGATCGTCACAGAAAAAGGTCCGCCTGACACTTATCGGATAGAACCAAATCTTGAAGAGATTCGAGCCCGCGCTTTGGCCACCCTTGAAGATTACACGCCAAGCCCTAACTCGGACGCATTTAATGAGCGTGAGACACTTGGTTACAATCTTATTAAGACTGCTTCACCCGACCTGCTGAAACGTTGGCTAGATGCTGCTAAGGGGCGGGATCGCATGTCGGTTACTGATCGCACGTGGGCAAAAGGCATTAGCAAATACCGAGATATGATCCTTGGAGAACTTCTAAAGCAAGGCAAGGCTCCTGCAGGGTACACGATGGATGATTTCAAAGCCATGAACGTCTTTCTCGACTTGGGAGGCTATTTGAACTTTGGTGTAACTCTCCAGGCTCCAAACGGCTTCCTCATTCACCTGTGATTCCACCTATTTGAAAGCCTGGCAAGTCGTTTGACAATTCAGAGACGATTATCTAGCGATAGCCCTGAAAAGGGAGAGCCCTGATTGGATTTGTGACTGGGCGAAGTCCCAACCTTTATTTTACGACTAACTCCACATTCTTTCATCATCCACCCCGTCACGCCAGTCATTGGTGATTAACGACTTTGGAATGACTGGCGCGCCACCCCTCCAATCTTTGGATGGGATTTTATTCTTGGACACCTTGAAGTAAAAATTGCAAATAGAGCATGTAAAATGCCTTCTGTGGAAGGACCGAAACCAAAATCCGCGAAACTTCCGAGGTCGTTGCCCAAGCATATTGCTCGTGCGAAAAGGCAGCGAAATGAGATGCCGCTGCCAGAATTACTGCTTTGGATAAGACTGCGCCCAAAGGTAAACAAGGACTTTAATTTCCGACGACAAGCTTCTTTGCTTGGAAGATTTACTGCTGATTTCTATGTAACAAAGGACAAGCGAAGGATTGTTTTCGAAATCGACGGAATGATCCACGAGTTGCATCGACGCAGCGATGCCGAACGAGACGAGTTATTTCGAAAGGCGGGTATTTCGGTTGTGAGAATATCAGCGCGGAGAGTCTTGGCAAATCCAGATGGTGTTGCCAATTTGATTCGAATGATTTGTCTCGGCGAGATCGAGGTCCAAGACTTGGAATAATGATTGTATTGTCCTGTCCTGGGCAAGAATCCCATCCAAAGATTGGAGGGGTGGCAGCCCGGTGACTTTGTCGGGCTGACGGGGTGGATGATTATTTGCGTAGTTATTCCATCACTCTGCAGAAAGGCCAATATTTTCGTCAAGTGACTAGTCCGTCCCAATTCCCATCTCATCGAGCAGTTTCTCGACGGTTTCCTCGTCGTAGCGGTCCATCTTGCTCGAGCGCGGAATCTCTAGGTCAGCTTCTTCAAACTGTTCGTTCGCCCTTAAAAGCTCCTCCAGCAGTCCGTAATACATGTTCTTCGTCGGGTCGAGGTCGCTCGCAAGCCGAACCGACTTGATCGCTTCCGCTCGCTTTCCTAGTCGCCAAAACGGAACGACACACCGCAAATAATAGTAGTCGTCGCCGGGGGAAAGTTCAACCGCAGCGCGAAGCGACTGAAGCGCTTCATCATAGTTGCCAAGCTGAATATTGAGTTCGCCAATCCAAAAGTGAAAATAGTCGTTATCTGGCATCGCCACGACTGCATTCACTGCGTACTCCATTGCCGACCGCGGAGCGCCAGCGTCTCGTAAAGTCTCGGCGAGCTTGAAGTTCATGAAGGCGTTCGTCGGATCTTTCTCGAGGGCCATGAGCAAATGATCGATGGAATCTCGAAACTTGCCGTATCGCTTTTTGAGGTCGGCAATCCCCGCCCGAGCCTCGGCGGAATCAGGCCGAATCGCCAAAGCCTTTTCGTATTGGCGAAAAGCCTGGGGGAATAGATCAGCCGTTTCGTAGGCACCCGCTAATTCGAGTCGAGAGGAAATATCTCGTGGCTCACGCTGATCGACTGCATTCTTAAAGTGAGCAATCGCTTCCGAAAAGTTGCCTCCTTCAAGGCTAAGACGGCCAAGTTGGTCGCTCTCATCCGCACTGTGTCCCTTGCGTAGCGGCTCAACGTCTGTTCGTACGTCGGATTGAAAAGTGCCAAAAAGGTCGGCAATAGCTTTGATGGTTTCGCTCATGGTTTATTCTTCGTCAAATCTATGATATCTGACGAAGAGCCTGAGCCAACCATTCGGATGAACAACGTAGCGGGATAACTCGAACCAGAAAGTGGCATCGTCATGATCTTTAATTTTCGAGTCTCACCCGGAGCCAAATGGTATTTGGCGATTCTAGCTTCGCTTTTTGGCAGAATCTTTGGCGTGATCACATATCGATCGTCGACAAAAAAGATTCCGCCCGAATATCCGGCGCTCGGCTCAAAGGCAAGTTCAATGTCGGCGCCAACTGGCTGAGGATTTGTGATTGTGGCCGCTATGTCATAGACAACACCAAAGTTGCCGTCGAGTCGTCCAGCACTGTCTTGGCGGAGAATAGACTTTTGCCCAAGTCGAGTCACGGAAAACCTTCCACCCACCGAGAACGAAGCGGTCTCTGCTCGATAGGGGCTGGGGTAGACGTGTTCGGAAATCATGTATTCCGAGTTATCCCAAGTTCGAACTGCCAGGGCACCGACTTCACGCCATGGTGTCGAACTGTTATAGGTCAAATTCCAGCGTGGCTCCATGTCCATCAAGTCGAACGCATCAGTTCGGACTAAAAGTTTTGAATTACCGCCAACATGGCGAATGGAGCACAAGCCACTAATCACGGCTTTCGGCTTCAGTTTTCGGCACGAAATGGGAATGCAAGTGTGCGGAGGAAGGGTAATCACTTCCCCGCTGTCAGATATCCAAGCTCGGAGGAATACGTCGGCTGCGCGAAGTCCGGCACTGACCGGATCCATCGTCGGGGCCGAGTCGCCCGGGGTGAGGCAAACGCGCACTTCATCGTCGGAATTGTTGATGATGAGCGTTCGCACGACCATCGTGCGAGACGTGTCATTGATGTGGTGGTATAGCAAGCGAGCCGACTTTTCGGGATCGAGCTCTTGGGCAAAAAGATTTTCCTTTTTGGTAATGCGTTCGGGATCGTTGCAGTACCATAACGCGTCCTCATTCTTCGGCATGAGGCCAACGTTGTTGACCCGAACCGTCACCGTGCCGCTGCGGAGGATGGTTCCTGGGGCAGAAATGGAAACCTTCACCGGAATATTGGTCGACATTCCCGGGCCAAGCGAGGGAACATTTAAAAACGTTAATGACATCTTGGCAAGGGGGGCAAATCGAATTTGACGCTTGAGTGAGCCTTCGATCGATCCTGAGATTGTCCCAGGAATCGCTGGCTTTCCGCTAACCGTGGCGGTTATCTGAGCAGGAATGATCGCCGCGTATGGTTTCACCGAAAAGTCAATCTGTTGGACTTTCGACTTGCTGTGAATCGTGATGAATCCTGCGCCAGGTCTCAAACCTCTCGCAAGCAGACCCGATCCGGTCTTCGTTACTTCCAAAATAAGAGGATCCGATGATGTAACTTTCGACTCACCTAAGTCCATGGAAAGGCCGACAGGACTCGAATCTCCGACGCCTAAATGAATGGCACCCATATAAGCAAGCGATGACGCTGGCAGCGAAACTGCCGCCAGAATCAAAACTAAACTTTTTCGCAAGAAGCCCATAACAAGAAAACCTTATAAAGGTACCCGTCAAATTTCGAGCCAATCGCGGACAAAGAACCCTATTGTTGCCATTTTGCCAAGTTCAACTCGGCCGGAATTGAAACGTCAGCATGTTTCGGTACGACTCGAATGGTGTAGCCCTGGTGCCCTGGATGAGTGCATTCTATATTCCCACGGAAAATCGCCATCGAATCCTCGTAAGCGACAAAATCCAGGTCAATCGGCTCGGTATCAATCAGCTCACGATTCATTCCAACTTTACCAGTTACAGCCTGAACCCGAACGTCGTCAGCTGAGAGTTGTCCAAGGTGTACTTGCGTCGTAATTTCGAGCGGACTACCGAGCAAATTCGACGTCTTCGCATTGTCGCTTACGCCATGAATTTGTACCTGGGGCCACCCGAGTTGAACCCGAGTTCGCCATTCAAGTCCGGCTTTTGCCCGAGCGGATCCGTTGCTGCTCATTTCCAAGAACTTGTCTGAAGCTGGCACGTAAAATTTCCGCGTGTACTCCTGAACCATTCGGTCAGTGCTAAAGAACGGTCCAAGATGCTTCAAGCTCTCGCGAATCATCGCGAGCCATCCCATTGGCATTCCGTGCTCGACCCGGTGATAAAAAATCGGAGAAAGCTGATTTTCAAGAACGTCGTACAGCGAGTGAGAATCGAGCCAGTCTTGGTGTCCAGATTCGAGCCCTTCTGATCGGTCGCCAATGACAAAGCCAAGCGAATGGTCATAGCCTTCGTCCCACCATCCGTCAAGGATAGAACAGTTCAATCCTCCGTTGGGCACAACTTTCATTCCGCTGGTACCCGACGCTTCATAGGGTCGTCGAGGGTTGTTTAGCCAAACGTCAACGCCTTGGACGAGCATTCTTGCGACTCCCATGTCGTAGTCCTCAATAAACACCATTCGTGACCGCGCGCCGCCCTCGGTGATGAAATTATAGAGCTCCTGAATGAGTTTCTTTCCAGCGTCGTCCCGTGGGTGCGACTTGCCTGAAATGACAATCTGTACGGGCCGCTCAGGGTGATACAAAATTGACTTCAAACGGTCTGGATCGCTGATCATCAACGAGCCACGCTTATAGGTTGCAAATCGTCGTGCAAAGCCAATTGTCAGGATTCGTGGGTCAAGGATGCTACTGATGAATGTCTGATCCATCCGGCTATTCATGTGCCGACGAGCCAAATTGGTCTCCATACGCTTACGGATGTACCGAATAAGGGCACCTCGTTGGTCCTCTCGCACTTGCCAAAGCTCTGAATCGGGAATCTTGTCCACTCCTTTCCAATTGTCAGGATCGCTCGGATTCCGTCGCCAGCCATCACCGCAATATTCATCCAGCAAGTGAGCCATTTTCCGTCCGACCCAAGTCATCATGTGGACGCCATTCGTGACGTGATCAATCGGAACTTCGTTCTCGGGATATTCTGCCCATCGCTGCGAGAACATTCCCCGCGATACTTCGCCGTGAAGTTTTGCAACTCCGTTAACGTTGTTGGCGGTTTCCATCGCCAGTATCGCCATGTTAAACGACTCAGATTCACTTTCTGGATCAAATTTCCCAAGTTTTAAGAAGTCTTCAAACGGTAGTCGTGCCTTTGCTACCTTGTTGGTCATGTATTTTTCGAGAAGCTTAGGCGGAAAAAGGTCGAAGCCAGCTGGTACCGGGGTATGCGTCGTAAACACGTTTCCGTGGACCGTAGCCGCTCTCGCCGTTCGGAAGTCACAATCGTTTTCCTCAACGTATTGCCGAATTCGCTCGATCGATAGAAACGCGGCATGCCCTTCGTTCATGTGGCATACCGTTGGGCGAATTCCAAGTGCGGTCAGTGCCTTCATTCCACCGATACCTAAAATGACTTCTTGTCGAATGCGCATCTCTTCATCGCCCGAGTAGAGTGAGTCCGTGATTTCTTGGTCACCTGGGGCATTTTCGAGGACGTTGCTATCGAGCAAGTACAACGGAATGCGCCCCACATCGGCTCGCCAAATTTGCAAGGTCACGACGCGATCTGGAAATTCGATTGGTACTCGAATTGGGTCTCCATTCTCGTCCCGCATCAACTGAAGCGGCATCTGGTAGAAGTCATACTGAGGATAAATCTCTTGTTGCCACCCGTCATGTGTAAGCTGCTGACGGAAATAGCCGCGGTTATAGAGCAAGCCAAGTCCAACCAATGGCAATCCGATGTCTGATGCAGTCTTCAGGTGATCACCCGCGAGAACGCCGAGGCCGCCGCTATAAATGGGCAGGCCCTCAGTTATTCCGAATTCAAAACAGAAATAGGCAATTTTGGCCTTATCTTTTTGATCAGGAAACTCACGTTCAAACCAAGTCTCTTCGGCCAGATAGTCATCCAGAATTTGCTCGCATGCCTTTAGACGGCCTAGAAACAGCCCATCTTTAGCGAGGATAGCCCATCTATCTTTCGGGATCCGATTGAGATACAGAATCGTGTTGTGCTCGCACTCTTCCCAGATGTCTTTGTCGATGCTACGAAAAAGATCTCGGATTTGGTGGTTCCACGACCACAAAAAATTGCGAGCAAGCCTTTTGAGCGGTTTCAGCGGTTCTGGAAGTTCGGAAACAACTTCAAACGCCCTAGAGAACTTTGGATTCTTCATTACCTAGTAATTATTCTAGGGTATTTGAGGAGTACAATTCAGCCCTAATCGGGTTTATTTAAGGTAGAACCGATTGGTTTTCACATGTTAGAGATAAATGGCATTAACGTTTTCTACGGCGCAATCCAAGCGCTGGACAACGTATCGATTCACGTTAATCCCGGCGAGATTGTCGCCATTATTGGTTCGAATGGTGCTGGGAAATCCACTTTGCTCAGGACAATTAGCGGGCTAATTCGCGCTAGATCCGGTTCAATTTCCTACAATGGTCACGATATTACACAAGCCCAACCTCACGATATTGTGAAGTTGGGATTGAGTCATGCACCAGAAGGTCGAAGGATCTTCACCAACATGTCGGTCCAAGAAAATTTGCAGCTTGGTGCGTACCTACGCAAAGACAATATGGTGCAATCGGACATGGAAGCCGTTTTAAACCGCTTTCCAAGGCTCAGAGAGCGATTTAAACAAAGTGCAGGCACACTCAGCGGTGGTGAGCAACAAATGCTCGCCATTTCGCGAGCGCTGATGTCTAATCCGGAAATTCTGCTTCTCGATGAACCGTCTCTCGGCTTGGCTCCTTTCCTTATTACTGAAATTTTTAATATCGTCAAAGATCTGAACAAAGATGGCAAGACCGTCTTGATCGTGGAGCAAAACGCAAACCGCGCCCTTGAAATTGCCGACCGGGCCTACGTTCTTGAAACGGGCGTCGTCGTCCTCGAAGGAATAGGCAAAGATCTTCTCGTCGATCCGAAAGTCAAAGAAGCCTATTTGGGTGGATGATGCTGGCAACCCTGCGATTCGTCGCTCTCGATAAAACTTACATTCCAAAGATTTTGGAAATCGAGCAGGTGACTCACACGGCTCCGTGGTCACAGCGTAGTTTCGAAAATGAGCTTGAACATAAATATGGCATTTTCCTTGTTGGTCTGATCGATGGCGAAGTGAGCGCATACGGCGGAGTCTGGATTCTTGTCGACGAAGCCCATGTGACCAACGTTGTCGTGAAAGAAAACTTGCGGGGCCAAGGCATTGGTCGAAAACTGATGATCGAACTGTTAACAAAAGCACGGACAAAAGGCGCGGTTTGCGCGACTTTGGAAGTTCGGGCAACGAACGCAACCGCGATTCAACTTTACGAAAAGTTAGGCTTCATTCAAGCGACGGTTCGCAAGCAGTACTACCCCGACAACAAAGAAGATGCCGTGGTCATGATGCTGAACGACCTGGTCAAATGGGCTCCCTAATGGCGTCATTTTTTCCGGGCCACATCCTCGCAATTGAATCAAGCTGTGATGAAACATCTGCAGCTGTTATCCTCGAAAATAAGGTCCTGAGCAACATTATTAGCTCCCAAGTTGCCATGCACGAGCAATGGGGAGGAATCGTTCCTGAGGCCGCCGCTCGTGCTCACATCGAAGCTATTCTTCCCGTTATTCAAACCGCTTTGTCCAAGGCTCACGTTGTTTTGAGTGCGATTCAGGCCCTAGCGGTTACGAGCCGTCCTGGCCTTGTTGGAGCTCTATCGGTCGGGGTAACGACCGCCAAGACTTTGGCCCAAACGTTAGGAGTCCCTTTGCTGGGCGTTGACCATTTAGAGGGTCACCTTTTGGCGTTCCTGGCGGAAAATCTAGACGCCCCGTTGCCGATGCTTTCCTTGCTCGTGTCGGGTGGCCACAGCGAATTAGTCCTTATTCGTGGACTCGGCGACTACCAACTGGTTGGACAAACGCGGGACGATGCGGCAGGAGAAACGTTCGACAAAGGGGCTCGCCTCCTTGGTCTCGGTTACCCAGGCGGTCGCAAAGTTTCTGAACTTGCGGAGACGGGAAATCCAAAGCGCTACGCCCTTCCTCGGGGTCTCGCCAAAGAGCGATACGACCTCAGTTTTAGTGGCCTCAAAACCGCCATGCTCCGCTTGGTCGAATCAGAAAGTACAAATCTCAATGTTCCTGATGCCTGTGCTTCGTTGCAAGCAGCGATCTGCGATAGTCTCCTAAGTAAGCTCAAAAACGCGGTAGAAGACCTTTCCCCACGTTCCATCGGCCTTTGCGGCGGTGTCGCGGCCAATGCGGAACTCCGCAACCAAGTAATCGCCCTCGGCCAGCGATATGGTCTTCCCGTTCTTATCCCATCCAGTGAATTCTGCACAGATAATGCGGCCATGATCGGCCTAGCTGCGTCCTATCGACTTAACCGAGGCGAACGAAGTGACTTAACCCTCGAAGTCCAGCCGAACTCCAATTTATTTTCTTTGAAGCCTTAGCCACGGGGGTGCGCCTTCTGATATCGATTTCTCACTTCATCGTCCTGAAGTTCGGTATAGACCTGAGTCGTCGCAATGGACTCATGTCCCAGCAACTCCTGCACCGCTCTTAAATCAGCCCCGCCCTTCAACAGGTGAACCGCGTATGTGTGCCGTAATGTATGTGGACCAATATGGCCCCTTACTCCAGCCGCGACCGCCATGTCCGAAACCAGCGAATAAATCGCTTGGCGCGACAGCGGTTTGCCCCGAATTGACAAGAAAACCGATCCGGTCGGTCCTTTGATGAACGTGTCGCGAACCTGATCTAGGTAGTTAGACAAGACCAATGCAGTCTGATGCGGCAGTGGCACAATCCTCGTTTTGTTGCGTTTTCCAGTGACGCGAATCGCACTCGAAGCAAGATCAATCTGAGTCACATCAAGTGATGAGAGTTCCGAAACACGGAGACCCGCACCATACAGTAATTCGAGGATCGCCATGTTGCGGTGATGGATATTGGTGTCTTCGTGAAGGGCAAGCATTCCCTCAATTGACCGGGAATCCATCGCTTTGGGTAACCGTTTCCCCGCTTTAAATCCCCCAGTCGAGGGCAGATCAACCACAAATTGAACGCCATTCTTTCGCAAGAACTTCAGGAAGCTCCGAAACGAACTCGCTTTCCGCTGGGCCGACCGACGTGAAGGAACGCCAGCAAGAAACACATCGAATTTCTGCAATTCATCATGCGACAAATCCTCCCACCTGGCCAGTGAAGAAGAAACAACCAAAATCACCTCGTCAAGGTCGCGCGAATAGGCCTCTAGGGTGTGCATCGACGCCCCCTTTTCGATCTTGAGATAGTCTAAGAACCACTCTACGGATTCGCGGAGGTCTTCTTTCGTTGCCATATCAGCACGTTGGGCCGAACGTATTCCATGTCCTCAACCATGTCGAGATGGTTCGGATCATTAACATGAACCGGGTCGATTGGATCGTAATTCGCTTCTAGGGCGGTCTTAAATTCTAAGAATCGTGAACCGTACGTTTTCTCGACTTCAGGAGCATCTTTAAGTTCAGACATTCTCTTGAACGGGGCATATTCGATCGACGTAAACGAAATGAAATCTGGCTTTAACTCTGTAACTAACCGCGAATCCCACTCGATTCTCTCCTTCGGATTGGGCGGGAAATAACGAAGAACTTTTGGTTTGGTCCAACTGGCCCAAAGTTCCATAAGTACCCGTTGACCATAGCTTCGCGTGATACCCATGTCTGGCTGTATCGACGGACTCCAAAACCATGGATCGTTAACCAGACCGACACTAATGTCACCTTGCTCGCGAAGCCACCGACCCGCCACATCGCGTGGGTCTGGCGTCATCATTTGCGCAGTAAGTCCTCCACCTCTGACTAGTCCACCAGTATCAATTCCCCCGACGACGAGAATGCCGAGAGCGATTCCCCATTTCTCTTTGCCCATTTCTTGAATTCGCTGAATCGCGTATCCAACTCCGAGAGCCAAAACTGGAATCAACGGCAAGATGTAGCGCATGAACTTGATCTGCCCGCCCGAAACCGCCACATAGTAAATCAAGAAGAACACGCTCAAAATCATCGCCCACGTGTTCTTTTTAATCACTGCCAACCACAAGCCGACAATACCAAGAACAACGGTCAAAATGCTCGAGCCCGAACTTAGGTTTCCAATATGGAAGATCCAGGCGGGGGACGTACCCATGAACACAACGCCATGCCCGGTCTTCGAATGGTTGAGCTCGAACGTAAAGTCCCGAACAAAAGCCTGATTATCGAGCAGACACCCCGGAGTCGTAATCACAAAAGTCGCCACTGCAACAAGTAGTCCAAGTCCAAACATGGCAGGTTTCTTGGCGTAGAGCACGGCGGGAAGTAAGGCAAAGACCGCGACGATGCCAACGTACTTTGTCCCTGCGCTCATCCCTGCGAATACCCCGGCTAATACAGTCCATTTAATTAAAGGAGCTTCCGCCTCAGTCAGGCGAACACAGGAGTAGACGCATGCAATTGCCAACAAAGTAGCGAGCATATCGACGGTCTGGAAGCGTGAATGAACGAGTAGTGCGGGAGCTACTGCCACGACACCTGCCGAAACATACGCACCAACTATCGACAAAACCCTTCGACCAATTCCAAACGTCAACGCAACAAGCCCAGCCCCAAAAAAGCAGTTCAGTAGCCGACCCGCCAGATGAATCTGAGATAACGCCCCTGATGAAATGTTGCCCGCGGCATCGAGTCCGCCCGACAAGCCAATGACACCGTCAGAAACAACCCGCAATAGCGTCAGATACAAAGTTCCGTAATGATAGTCGCCTGGCGTAAAATGAAGCTGAGAAGGAATAATTTGCCGGGCATAAAGCAAGTTCACTTGCTCGTCGGGATGAAGGCTGTAATTGCGAAGGTCGTTTGGCAACCCCCAGGAAACACCGATCAAACGGATCAGTAAGGCACCGACAAAAATAAGCACCAGCGGATTCGAAAAGAGCTTACTTTTCACTGAGCAGTTACCAGCTCCTTGAGTACTCCAACGATCTCTGGATCGTATTGGTTGCCTGATTGGCGTTCAATGGCGGTCATCGCACGGTTATCACCGTACACTCGGCGAAAACGTACGTAATCGGCAGTAACGCCGATAATTCTGGCCTCGAGCGGAGTCTTTGGCTCATCGGCAAACTTAGTATGGTGGTGCTGGACGATCGTTGAATATCGCCGCAAGATCGGTGATTGACGGACAATCGAGGCACCAATCTCCGTATGACGGTCAAACAAGGATTGCTCTTCAGGCGTCCACTCTGATGTTTTTTGCAGAATAGCACTCGGTACACTACAAAGACCAATATCACATATCAAGGCGGCAATTTTAGTCGTTTCTGCATCGTGCCGGGAAAGGCCGCAATCGCGGCTGACCTGTTCACTTAAATCGCAAATCTCTCGGTACATACCGTCCATGAACGGGCTGCGACTCTCTACCGCCGATGCAATCGCCCGGCCAATCTGCGTCATCCTCGACCTGCGAATCGAAGGTAGGTGAAAAACGAACAACGCAAAACAAGTGACGCAAAACAGTATGACGAGGGCGACAGAAATCATAAGAGTTTCCCCTTCCGCTCTTCAATAACTCGGATGAAGTGCTTAACGATTCTGGCGTCAAACTGGGTGCCCGAACATCGTTTCAATTCCGCAATGGCGTCTTCGCTGCTGATCGGGTCACGATAGAGCCGTTTATGTCCGTCTCCGCTATGTCCGGTCATGGCATCATAAGCATCAATAACGGAAATAACATGGCTCTCAACGGGAATCTTCCGCCGTTCAAGCTTGTCAGGGTATCCACGGCCGTCTACTCGCTCGTGATGGTGGCGGATCCATTCACTCACTATCTTCAACTCTGAGAGATTCGCAACAATTTTCTGTCCAGTCACCGGATGTTTCTTGATCTCGTCAAACTCTTGGTCAGTCAACTTTCCTGGCTTTTCCAAAATTTGTTCACTGACAGCAATTTTTCCAATGTCATGCAACAACGCTGCCTGCACTAAATAATCGAGTTTCCATTCAGCGATCCGCAGCCGCCGACCCGTTTCACGAGCCAAATAGGCAACCCGACGCGAATGATTGCCCGTATAAACATGAGAGTAATTCAGCAAACCGCCCAGAGCGACGACTCCTTTCCCATATTCTTGATGAGCCTTTTGATAAGTGAAAAGTATTCCAATCCAAACCGCATTGACGATCGACATCGAGACGACAAAAACTTGAGTCACTTCGGTCCGTTCAAAATAGAACAGTGCCATCGCCAGCGATACATAGGCTTGGGTTGAGACGAAAGCCCAGGTGCCCGAAATTGCCCCGATATCGAGTGGCTTCCCCGTTTTATTGGCTATCAGCGAGGAACACAAGGTCCGAAGACTTACATAAGCGAAACCAGCAAATAGCCATAATTCGGGTGCAATCCGCTTGAGTAACAAGCAAAATACTGAATACGTAATCACTTCTGACGCTAGTAGTACCGTAAACCGTTGAGCATTGACTCGCGATGCCAAAACGGACTGAATCGAGTAAGTAACCAGGAATAGCGTGCCCAATATCGGTTCCTTTATCGCACATACCAAAAGAAAAGGAATTTGCACCACAAATGAGCGGTTCAAGATTCGACCTTGGACAAATGAGGAAATACAGAACAGTCCCGAAAACCCAACCCAAAGCGTACTTTTGGTAATCAAGCTTGTGACGGTCATCAAGATGATGCCTAGCGTGATCGACAAAGCGACTTCGAGCGTTCGTTCCGAAACGCCTTCATGGTGAGCCATTGGCTTTGAAAGCGGACGTAATTCCACTTAACTTAGGACGCAAAATCGACCCAATTAGATTCTTACTTAATGACCGCCGCCGCCTTTCTTTGGCGCTGTTGGCTTTGGAGTCGTAGAATCGATCGGGTTGCCAAGGCTTCGCCCTTCCAACTTGACACTCGTCCGGCCCTTAAATCGATCTTCAAGCAATGGTTGCTCCGCACCCTTTACCGCAATCCCGAAACTGCCGCTTGACTCGGCGGAGGCCTTGACCATATGCAGGGTCGTCATATCAAGGTCAAAGTCGATTTTGGCATCAAATTTGAGTGGAACTGATTTGAACATCGAGCTGGAAGCCGACCCACCAACAAGTTGTCGCGCGTACTCAATTAAGTCTGTATCCAACTTAGCAATCGCCTGAATGCGCTGGATATCCTTACCATCCTTGTTCTTCATGACCCCCATGTATGTGTAGGTGTAGTCAATCCGTTGAACCGCTTGCTTATCGCCTTGCCCTTTCAATTTTTGCGGCGAATATCCGACGGTTTTCTTCCAGGTGCTGCCAACACTGACCTCGTCGAACGGAAACTTCGGGGCGATATCTAGACCAGAATCAAGCGGTCCAACAAAAAATGCCAGTCGCTGGATTTCTCCAACAAAGCTTAGTAAAAGCCCATAAGCCACACCGTCAGCTTGAGTTCCTTGCCGAAGAACTTTGTTCTTTAGCGATTGGCTGAAAAGGCCATCTCTGTCTTTACTTTTCGGCTTTTCTTTAGCCTTCTTAGGATTCAAATCTTTCTCGGACACCACTTCGTTAACGGGGCTCACGTCGAGGAGATATTTATAGTCCAGTTTTTCGACCTCAGATTTCGAAGCCGACTCGGCAGTGTCACCCATAACGAATGTCATCGTAGGACGTTGGTATAAGATCTCGGCGATGCCGTCGGCCTTAACCTTTTGAACTAGCATCGTGTACCGATAGTTAATTTCTTCGTCTTGCGGAATAAACGTTTGAACGATTCCCTGTCGCTGTTCATCAACAAATTGGGCCCGAGCGTAATAGCTTAACTTTTCACCAGCGGTGAACTTGCGTGAGAGTTCGAGTGGCTTTACTTGCCCAGGTCCACTGGGCAACAAAAGAGCAAGGGCCAAAATTGAGGTCATATTCTATTATTACTTCAGAATTTGCTTTGCTATGACCAATCTTTGAATTTCTGAGCATCCTTCGCCAATCTCCGTCAATTTTGCATCACGCCAAAGCTTTTCTACCAAGAACTCGTGGGTCATCCCCCGACCACCATGAATCTGAATCGCACGATTCGTGACGCGATTCGCTGTTTCACTGGCATAAAGCTTTGCGTAAGAACTAGCGGTGATGATTGGCTTACCTTGATCAAACAACTCGGCTCCTTTTTGGAGCAACAAGCTCGAAGCTTCGATTTCCATCCCACTGTCGGCAATCATATTTTGAACTGATTGCATGTCGGCTAGGCGACGATTGAACTGTTCGCGTTGCTTTGAGTATTCGACCGTCAGCTCAAAGGCCTTCTCGGCAATGCCAAGGGCCATAGCGGCAATTGCAAGACGTCCACGGTAAAGCAAGCCTATCGCATCTTCAAAAGTACAAGGCGTATGCCAACCAACTACGTCGATTAGCGAAAATTGCACGGTATTGGAAGCCGAAACTCCAACCGTATGGATGCGCTTTTCGAGCTTGAACCCCGGCTGATTTGTTTCAACAAAGAAAGCAGACAAGGCGGTTTCGCTGGTTCGAGCGATCAAAATAATGAGGTCAGCCTTTCCACCGTTGGTGATGAACATCTTTCGACCATTGATCAAGTGGAAACCTTCCTTGTCGCTTGGAACGGCGTGAGTCTTTACTCGACGAGCGTCCGATCCAGCATCAGGTTCGGTTAAGCCCCATGCTAACTTGATATCGCCTTTTAATATTCCTGGCAAGTACTTATCGCACTGCTCCTGAGTCGCGAAATGATCAAAGTGCGCGGTACAAAGAGCGTTTATAGCGGCCACATTCATTGAAAGGGCTGGATCGCCTTTCGCAATTTGTTTGCAAACTTCCACAAATGCTGCACACGAGAGGCCAGTACCACCTTTTTCTTTGGGCAAGGTCATTCCGAGGAGCCCGAGCGCGCCAAGCTTGGTCCAAATCTCATCGGGAAACGCAGTGTTCTTTTCCCACTCGCGAGTGAACGGCAATACTTCAGTGGCAACGAAACTTTTAACAGTCTCAACAAACGTAGCTTCTTCTTGATTTAAATCGAACGGCATGTAATTTCTAATCCTCGGTGACTAATAGCTTCTACGCAACGGTGAGCAGAAACAGAACCTAGATTTTGACAGATTTATTCATCACGAGGATGCTGCCTTGAAGGTTTTAGGGTTCCCAAACCCAGTTATCCTTGCCGGTTGAGGAAAGCTTGGTGCAAAATTGATGGCGAAGCGTCAATGGAACGATTGGAATTAAACTCTTGCTGGCAGTGGTTGCGAACTAGAAAAAACAAAAAAAGAGGGGCAGTCTCTCGACTTCCCTCTTTTCCGATTTCAGTTCACTGAACAGTGATTAGAGCCCTTTTTTGGCCAACTCGACGATAGCTTTAAATGAATCCATATCTGCAATGGCCATTTCGCTCATCATCTTTCGGTTCAATTGAACTCCTTGTGAGTTCAAACCGTGGATCAATTGTGAATACTTGATGCCACTGTGTGAACACGCAGCGGTAATTCGCACGATCCACAATCTTCGGAAGTCTCTCTTCTTAGCTCGTCGGTCACGGAAGGCATACTGCCCCGATTTCATGACCTGCTCGTGAGCTCGTTTAAATACGTTTTTCTTACGCCCGAAATAACCCTTGGCTTTGCCAATGATCTTCTTGTGGCGCTTGTGGCGCATAAGGCCACGTTTAATTCTTGCCATTTCTTGTTTTCCTTGTTCTTAAATTTCCACCGGGTTCCAGCCTTTCGAGCGGTAGCGGTAAAGGGTCGGGGTGATTCCGCAGAGCGGAACCACAAATATTACAATACGAGAAGTCGTCGAATTCGCTTCTTTTCACCTTGGAACAGCACTGGTTCAGCTTCCAGAGCACGTCGTGTGCTCTTTCGCTTGTGCAAGAACTGGTGATTATTGTGCGATTTTCGACGTGTAATTTTACCGCTGCCGGTAACTTTAAACCTCTTCGCTGCTGTCTTGTACGTCCTGATTTTTGGCATCTTTCTTTATCGCTCCCGGCTTTGGATTCAGAATCATAATCATCTGTCTTCCATCCAAAGAAGGCGGTCTCTCGACCACCGCGCAATCTTCAAGTCCCAGTGCAAACTTTTCGAGTCGAGCCTTCCCCAGTTCAGGGTGAGCCAACTCTCGTTGCCGGAACATGCACGTCACTTTGACTTTGTCTCCGTGTTCAAGAAACTTTCTGGCGTTGTTCCCCAGAAAGCCCATGTCGTGCTCTGCAATACGCGGACTTATCTTTATACCCTTTGTTTCCTGTCCTTTGGGCTTTTTATCCTTGCCAGATTTGCCTTCAAGGTATTTATGTTTGCCGTAGTCGGCAATTTTTGCGACAGGGGGCTGCGCGTGACCAGCAACCAGAATCAGGTCGAAACCTTCTTCTCGTGCTCGGGCCAGGGCATCTCGCGATGTTAGGACTCCTAACTGCGAGCCATCAGACCCGATGACGCGCAACTCAGGATGTCGCAACAGTCGACCGTTGATCTCTGGACTCGGTTCCTGGCGAACCGGTCTCCGTCCTCTAAAGCCAGCTATGGGCCGTTACCTCAATCATATTCATATCCATTGTAGCGGAAAGCACACCATATTATTCGGTATTTATACCTAGCATTTGAAGCATCATTTTGCATAGGTATTCTTTCAGGAGTCTTATAAGGTTGTAATGGGTCTATCTGAACGGTTGAAATCTGGCAATAAAGTCTGCGTGATTGGCGCAGGAACCATGGGGAGCGGAATAGCCGCTCACTTGGCAAATATAGGTTTTCAAGTCACGCTTCTGGATGTCTCAGACGACTCCGTTCGAACCTGTTTTGATCGAGCGAGGGCCGCTCGACCTCCCCATTTCTATATCAAGCAAACCGCAGAGACAATCCGCCTTGGGTCAATCGAAAAGAATTTAGATTGGGTTTCTGAAGCAGACTGGGTCTGTGAAGCAATTGTAGAAAAGCTGGACATAAAACAATCGCTCTTCGAAAAACTTGACGCAATTATTCCTGCCGATTCCCTCATTTCAACGAACACGAGTGGTCTCGAGCTTGGTCTTTTGCTCGAAGGACGGTCCGATTCATTCAAGTCTCGATTTGTTGGCACTCACTTCTTCAATCCGCCTCGGTACTTAAAGTTGCTTGAACTGATTGACACGCGATTCACTGATCCAACCCTTTTACCAATCATCACCGAGTTTTTGGAGAGGCGAGTCGCCAAACGAGTTGTTCGCGCAAAAGATACGCCTGGTTTCATCGCCAACCGATTCGGAATGTGGAGCATGTACCAAGCAATCCATGTTGCGGAAAAACTTCAGATGACCATCGAATCCGTCGATGAAATAACTGGACCTTTCCTCGGACGACCCAAATCAGGCTCATTTCGACTTAATGATATCGTTGGGCTGGACATCATGGAAGATATCGCCGGAAACCAGGTTCGTCGATGTCCTAAGGATCTGTTCATTGGCACCCTAGCGACTCCGCGATCGATTCAATACCTCGTCAGCATAGGCCATATCGGCAACAAGACGGGCAAGGGATATTACGAGCGAGTTGGCAAGGAGTTTATGGTGCTCGATTTGCAGACCGACGCCTATCGGCCTCAATTCCCAATTGAATTCCCCACGATAACCGACAATGCTAAGAAGCCTATTGGCGAACGAATTCGTATTGCCCTGCAAGCCAAAGACGAGGTCGGAGAATTTCTCCGACTCTATTTATTACCCACTCTCCGATACGCCGATTATCTGAAAAACGAAATTTGCTATACCGTGTCCGATTTCGATAATGTCATGAAGTGGGGCTTTGGTTGGGAGCTTGGCCCCTTCGAATTTATCGACGCAATCGGTTCTGAGTTAGTATTGGGAACCAAAAAGCAGTTCTATGTTGAGAATGAACAACTGGCTGTTGACGAATCAGGGCCAATCTACATCCCAAGTCAACCAGAATTCCGTTCATTAGCCGACTATCGAATTGTCGATGAGCAAGGCTCGCTGAGATTCCGAGACCTCGGCGACGGTGTAACTGGAATTGAATTGACGACGAAAATGGGAGTTGTTACCCCTCAAGCGGTCGAAGATCTCCACGATTTTCTCGATAAAGGTCGGTCTGGTCCATTCGTTCTCGCCAATCCAGGACGGGCTTTTTCAGTCGGATTTGATCTCAAATTCTTCCTAGACGCAATTGATCAGTCCAATTGGGCAGGAATTGAATATTCCCTTCTTCGACTCCAAACATTAGGGAAACGACTCGGAGAATCGCCTGTCGTCGCGGCCATCCATGGTTACGCGCTTGGTGGCGGACTTGAACTCGCGATGAACTGTCAAAAAATTGTTGCTGTTGCGGAGTCTAACATCGGTTTGCCCGAAGCAAAAGTCGGTCTTTTGCCTGGTGGCCGTGGCGTAACCATCATGCGGATGCGAACGCAACAATCACCACAAATGGCTAAAGAAGCGGTTGTTAATCTAACCGAAGGCTTTGTGGCCTCCAATGCAGTCGAAGCGAAGATCCACGGCTATCTCGCCGAAAATGATGAAATTTGCTTCAATCCGGACTTGCTGATAACCCAAGCAAAAGAAGCTGCCCTTCGCGCAATGCCTCGACAAGAAATCGAATTTAAACGCGTCGCCCCCCACATGAATGGCCTCATCGAAGAAGCAACGACGGCAAAACTCAAGGATGGCACCTTGACTGCATACGATGAATTTCTCAGCAGCCAATTGCGGTTCATATTCACCAAGAGCACATCGATTGAGGACACCGAACGGCTTGAGCGTGAACGGTTCATTCAACTTTGCCAAAGACCCGAAACTCGTGCCCGAATCGCCCACATGCTCGAATACGGTAAACCGATTAAAAATTGATTAGAGCCCTTCCCCTTGCTCTTTGGGAGGGGGAAGGGTTGGGATGGGGGTTTTATACGAGAGCCCTAGAACGCCTTTATCAGCTCGAGTGCCTTCTCGCAAACCGTTCGCTCAGAATCATCTAACTCGACCAAAGGAAGTCTCGTTGACAGGCAGTCAAATCCTAATTTGTTCAACATATACTTCACCGGAACTGGGTTAGGGGCAATGAAACATGCCTTCACGATCGGCATCAACTTGTGGTGCATCGCCCTTGCCTTCGCCGGGTCAGTAGCAAACGAATCAACCATCGTCTTGATGTGCTTGCCAATCACGTGACCCGCAACGCTAATCACGCCATGACCGCCAACACTCATGATTGGAATCGTGAGACCGTCGTCGCCACTATAGATTCGAAATCCAGCCGGAGCCATCGCACAAACATCCGATATCTGCGCAATGTTACCGCTCGCTTCTTTCACCGCAACAATATTGTGAATCTTGGCCAGTTCCAATAAGGTTGGAGTGTCCAAATTGATTGAGCTTCGCGGAATGATGTTATAAACCAACACTGGTAGCTCGGTCGCCTCGGCACACGCCTTAAAGTGGGCAAACAACCCGCGCTGCCCCGGCTTGTTGTAGTAAGGATTCACGATCATGATTCCATGAACGCCCCTCGACGTTGCCTCGCGAGTCATGTGAACCGACTCAGCCGTATTGTACGTACCGCAACCGGCGACGATCGCACAACGATCCCCGACTTCGTCCAAAACCTCTTCGATCAATTGGAGCTTCTCGGCTTCCGTCGTGGTCGGACTCTCGCCCGTCGTACCGTTGAGAACCAGGCCGTCATGTTTTTGCTCGTCAACCATGTACGCGGCAATTCTTCGCGCTTCTTTGAAGTTCACAGCCCCATCAGAATTGAAAGGCGTGATCATCGCGGTGAGCATGGTTCCCCAGTCTCGGGGGGCAAAATAACTTCCCATTGTTGGTTCTCTTTTACGCTTAACTGGTGCTAAGCGACCCTTAAAGGTTACCCGTTACGCGCCAGTAACCCGCTGAAGATGCCGAACGATGATGTCGCAAACTTCTTGGGGGGTGTGCTCCGCGGATTCAACAATTACCGCATCGTCGGCAACCGACAGTGGGCTGTCGTCTCGATTGATGTCTCGATGGTCTCGATTCTGAATTTGAGTCCGAACATCTTGAAAACTCCCCGCAACTCCCTTGGCCGAAAACTCACCTAGTCGTCGTCGGGACCGTTCTTCAAGACTTGCGGTCAAATAGACCTTTAGAGTGGCGTTTGGTGCGACAACCGTCGTCACATCACGACCTTCTAAAATCACGCCGCCGTTGGCAACCAATTTCTGTTGCCGCTCAACCATCTTCTGACGAACCGGCGTGTATTGGCTTAACGCGCTCGCTGCCTCCCCAATTTCTGGAGTTCGAATGTCCGACGTAACTTCCTCTCCATTGATGAACACAGGTTGAGGTTCGCCAATTCCAAATTCAATATCGATCGAATCTAAAAGCACTGCTGCTTCGACGCCCTGATCCGTCCGCAGACCTGCTTGAAGGGCCTTGTAAGCAAGGCATCGATACATCGCGCCAGTATCCAAATACCGAAGCCCCAGTTGTTGCGACAGCATTTTGCTCACCGTGCTCTTCCCTGCCCCGGCGGGCCCGTCGATCGCAATAACAACTCGTGTGGCTTCCATTAACTAATTCCTAATCGGTTCAATTCTGACTCAAAGGTGGGGAAGCTCGTCTGAATTGCTTCCGCCCCCACAATTTCGGTGACGTCGCGAGCAATCGAACCAGCAACCGCAAACGACATCGCAATCCGATGGTCCAGATGCGAATCGACCTTAATTCCCGTCAACGGCGTAGGACCCGAGATCGCCATACCATCTTCAAAGACCTCAATCTTCGCTCCCATTCGGGTTAAGCCCTCAGCCATAACCGCAATTCGGTCGCTCTCTTTAACTCTAAGCTCCCGCGCGCCTCGAATCACCGAAGTTCCTTCGCATTGCGTCGCCAAAACGGCAAGAATAGGAATCTCGTCAATGAGCCTTGGAACCAATTCCTCTTCAATCTTAAACGGGCGAAGCACCGGAGCCGTTCCAACCGTCACATCCGCCACTTGCTCGTTCATCGTTACCCGAGGATTCCGAAGTTCATACGGCACGCCGACCTGGTCAAAGACCTCTAGAATTCCAGATCGAGTTGGGTTGACCGCAACTTCTAAAGCCGTCACCAGCGAACCATTCATCAAAGCCGCCGCCACCAAAAAGAATGCCGCACTGCTGATATCGGACGGAACGTCGAACTCAAATCCGCTCGGTTGTTGGTTTCCGGCGAGAGAAACTGCTAAGCCCGTCCTATCGATTTTGACGCCTGTTGCAGATAGCATTCGCTCGGTATGATCCCGACTCAGCGACGGCTCGGTAACAACCGTCGTCCCATCCGCCCTCAGGGCCGCCAACAAAACTGCGCTCTTGATTTGAGCACTCGCTACAGGTGTGTTGTAACTAATCGCCTTCAGTTGTCCGCCTCGGATCGTAACAGGCGGAGTCTCGCCGTCAAACTTCACTCCCATCAGCCGCAGTGGTTCGGCAATGCGCCGCATCGGACGTTTGCTCAGGCTTGCATCTCCAAACATTGTCACGAGTAAAGGTCGTGAAGCGACCAATCCAGACAATAGTCGAATCGTCGTGCCGCTATTTCCGCAATCTAGAGGCGCGTCAGGTTGAACCCACTCCTTGCAAGGCACCAACCGAAACTCGCCTGTGCCAACCATCTCATGCCTCAGTCCAAGACGAATCAAGGCATTTCGGGTCGACTCGCAATCCTCTCCCCGCAACGGATTCCGCACCAACGATGGAGAAGAAGCGATCGCCGCGAACATATAAGACCGATGGGTCATTGACTTGTCGCTCGGAGCCCGAAAATCACCTTGCAAGGCTGCAAGCTTTGTAAACGACAGGTTCATTTTTGCTTCTCCTTCGCAACCGCGATGTCCTTCAGCCACTTCTCTAACCCCTTGCGGTCGTTCGCTTCCAGAAGGCCTTGAACCGAAGCCATATTGGCCGTAAATGCCTCAAGAATATTGGCCAGCTCCGCCCGATTCGAAATCATGATATCGGCCCACAACTTTGGGTCAACTCCCGCTACTCGGGTCAAATCTTTCCATGAACCCGCACTGATATCTCCACTCGGGATTGACTTTCGAGACTCGACCAACAAGGCCGCCAAAACATGCGGTAAATGACTAAGGACTCCAATTTGTCGATCATGAGTCTCGGGTGCCAAGCGAACCGGAATGGCGTCCATTTTTTTGACAAAAGTCTCAACCAAGTCTAATGCCCCGGACGAAGTCTCCTTATTCGGAGTCAAAATCCACTTGGCCCCGCGAAACAGCCAATTCGTCGCAAACGATGGTCCACTTTTTTCGTGGCCCGCCATCGGATGTCCTGGAACAAAATCGGGTTTGGAACTAGCCCAGGCAGCAATCTCCGACTTCGTCGATCCACAATCAGTAAATACCGACAACTCCCCCTTCAGACCGTAAGCCTCCTGCGAAAGAGGAACTACAAGGCTTGGTGACACACAGACAAAAACCAAATCGAGTTTCGCAACTTCAACCAGAGAAACTCCACGGTCAATCGCATTTCGACGTAGCGCGACCTCGATGTGTTCAGCCGATGAATCGCACCCAAAAACTTCGTAACCTTGCGACTTCAGAGACATCCCAATTGATCCGCCAATGAGTCCAGTGCCAACGATGCCTATTTGCAAATTGGTTTACCTCGGGAGTCGCTCATTGGGATTCTTCAGGATAGCATGAAATTAGGGCCAGAGACCTGGTCAAAACCTAATGCGAGTTTCGTCCAAAAGTAGTACGGAAGTCAATTGTAGGCCACGGCAGAACCTAATTCCGACAGAACGGAGTCAAACTGGGTTCCCTTCCACCAAACCGACATAATTAGGACCAGAGCCCCAGTCTAAACCGATTGGCTCTTTCGTCCGTATACATTGAAAGAGGCAAATTAAATGTCAGAAGGAACTAAGAATTTTCTAAAACTGTTCGGTGTCATCGTCGCACTGATCATTGCGTACAAAATCGCAATGATGGTATTCCACTTTGCGATCAGTGTCGCCGTACCAATTCTGATCATCGGTGGTATCGCCTACGGCGTCTATCGATACAGCGGCGGAAAGTCACTGATGGGCGGAAGAAAAACCCTGCCGTAACGTCACTCCTTGATGCTGTCTCCGCAGCCCGATCACGTTAGACAACTGGCACACACAGAAAAAGCGAATTGTCGAAGTTTATGCTGTGGAGGCCTTAAATTCCGTACAAACCCTCCACAGCATTTGGGTACATAGTCCGAGTGTCGTCCAATCGATCGAAGTCCAACATCCTCGGGCTGCGGAGGGAGCAGTCCTCGCAACCTGAAAGTTAAACCCAGCATTTCTCTCCCCTATTATCGTTCGGCCTATTTACCGATTCTTTAACTCAGTTCTGCGGTAACTTTACTGTGGCTGAGTTATGGATTCAAAGAAAGTGTTGGTGGTAGGTGGCGCGGGCTATATCGGCAGCCACACGTGCAAAGAATTGAGCCTTAACGGGTTTAATCCTGTCGTCCTCGATAACCTCTCCGAGGGGCACGATTGGGCGGTCAAGTTCGGTCCACTCGAAAGAGGCGATGCCGGAGACTACGATTTTGTCACCAAAGTCATTCGCAAACACCAAATCGGCGGAGTCCTTCATTTTGCCGCGAATGCTTACGTCGGAGAGTCCGTCGTCAATCCACGTAAGTACATCCGCAACAACGTCACCGCGATGGACCAGCTCCTTGGCGCATGCATCGACACCGGAGTCACAAAATTCATTTTCTCCAGCAGCTGCGCCACCTACGGAGTTCCGCAGTACGTTCCCCTTAACGAACAGCATCCCCAAAATCCCATTTCGCCCTACGGCGACACCAAGCTGATGGGCGAAAAGATTTTGCATTGGTATTCCGGGGCCTACAACCTCAAATATGCCGCGCTGCGGTATTTTAACGCTTCGGGCGCGGACTCCGACGGCGAAATCGGCGAAGTTCACAACCCAGAGTCTCATCTTATCCCGCTCATCCTCCAAGCAATTCTCGGTAAGCGTCCACACATAGGCGTCTTTGGTACCGACTACGACACGCCCGACGGAACCGCCGTCCGCGACTATGTCCACGTGAAAGACCTCGCCAGCGGGCACGTCAAAGCCCTGCAGTATCTCATCGAAGGTGGCGAGTCAACCAAAGTCAACTTCGGCTCGGGCAAAGGCTACAGCGTCAAAGAAGTGATCGACATGGCCGCCAAGGTAACTCAACGGAAAGTCCCCGTCGAATATCAAGACCGACGCCCCGGCGATCCTCCATCGCTTTATGCCGACCCCAGCTACGCGAAAGAACTCCTCGGCTGGACACCAGACCACAGCGACCTCGAAACCATTGTCCGTACCGCGTGGGAATGGGAACTGAAGCAAGGAGCTTAAATGCGGATCATCATCGTCAATGACAACGCGGTGGTTAGCGGCGGAGCAACCAAGTGCGCCCTCCTCAGTGCTGAGCACCTCGCAAACGATGGGCACGAGGTCCACTATCTGTCTGGATTCACCGAAATTGATCCCTACTTCGCCAGCCGAAGAAATATCCACTTCCACACCGTTGGCGAAACCCAAGAACGGATGGATATTCCCCGCCTCATTCAGATGGCGTACTCGCGCCCGGCGTACGAGAAGCTTCAACAAATCCTCGAACTCGGCGACGCCAAGAACACAATCGTCCATACCCATCTCTGGAAAACTGGCACTTCACCGAGCGTGGTCAACGCCGCGCTCGACTGCGGTGCCAAGCTCATTTGCAGCTTCCACGATTACCATGTCGCCTGCCCCCAGGGCCAATTCTTTAATAAGCAGACCAATCAGATCTGCACACTTCGCCCCGGTTCTCTTCCCTGTCTGGTGAGCCACTGCACCGACACCCGAACCATCCTGCCCAAATGGGCCGAGGTTTATCGCTGGGCCGTGCAACGCGGAAAAGCCGGCATGCCCGGCAAAGTTCACCACTTCGGAGTCTTTAGCCAAAAGAGCGTCGACGTCTTCGGTCAGTATCTGCCCAAAAACGCAAAGCTCCACATGATGAGGTATCCGATTCAAGCTGTTGCCGAGCCTCGGGTCGACGTTACCAAGAACCGCGCCATCGTCTTCTCTGGCCGACTCTCGCTCGAAAAAGACCCCAAGATCTTTGTTGAAGCTGCCAAAAAGATTGGGGCTGAGATTCGAATACTTGGTGACGGCCCTTTGATGCAGGCCATGAAGGACATCGGCTACGAAAAGGCAACCTTCGCTGGATGGCTCAATGGCGAACAAGTCCTCGAGGAAATGAAACATGCCCGCGCAATGGCGATCACCTCGATCTGGTACGAGGTCAATCCGCTGGCCCCAATTGAAGCCCTCGGTCGCGGAATCCCGGTTATCGCGTCCGATTGCACCGCCACCAAATACGAAATCGTCGAAGGCGAAACGGGCTTCGCCTACCAGGCCCACAACGTCGACGACCTCGCCGACAAAATGCACCTATTGCTTGACGACGCCACCGCCGACCGCATGAGCCGAGCGGCTTATGATCGTTTCTGGTCTGATCCACCCACGCCTGAAGCCCACACCAAACGCCTCATCGAAATCTACGAAGAAATGCTGGCGGAGTAATAGTCTCATTTCCCCCTCCTGTCGCTTTGGACGGGGGAGGGCTTTTGTCGAAGTATATGCGTCCCGCTTGTGTCTTTGATCGCAGAGCGATCTTTCGGAGTGCGATGACCTGTCATCGCTTTGAGCCTGCGAAGCCTGCTTCGCTGAAAAGTATAGAAAATATGCACCGCAACGAATCCTTCCTCAACCGAGAATATTAACTACATATATGCCAAAGGAGAAATCAAAATGGTGGTTAATCCGAGGACTTTCGTTGACCGCAGGACTCCTCTTTGCCTGCGGTGGAACCGCACTTTGGCTACGCGCCGATCGCTCCTTCAACTTGATCGGAAAGTACAACGGCCAACTTATTCCATATGGAATGAAGTCCACACGACAAACCGCCAAGCTAGTAGCGTGAGCAAAGAAGGACAAAAGCTACCTCTGCTTTGAATTCACTGGCGACCCCAAAATAATCAAAGCCGACATTGAGGCTGAACTGAGGGAGAAGAACTGGACTGTAGACGACAGCGTGGAAGGCTTCTACACCGGAACCGATTTCACGCCAAATATACATAACGGATTTCCCATTCAGGAAATCTCAAACATACAAGACTTCGCCTCGTTCGACTATGACTCTAGAGACCTCGACGTCCCTAAAGGAATCACCTGCATCTTCATCGTGATGCGCAAATCAAACTACGCCGAATTAACCTACCACTGGACTCACCACAACCAAAAGTCACCTGAGAATTAGGGGCCGAACCGGGAATGAGAATCTAAATTAATGGTTGAGACGAAGGCCAGAAGAGTCATCGTTCTCCACCAGCTACTTGCACCAACATTCTATCGCCACTAGCAAAGACATTTGCCGCTGAATCCGTCTCGTACACAAATCCGCCTTCGAGTACCGGCCCCATGAACCGTTTTAGAAACTCCACAACCTGATTTCGAGCTGACGGCTCCAAGGCGAGAATGACCTTTCCGTACCGAATACTCTCGATCCGCAGCATGTTCATTCCCGGAATAACGTTGATTCCGACGCCAAGTGCCGCCACGATGCTCTGCAATTCCTTGTTCGACAAAACTTCGGGAATCTCCGCCCTCCGAATGTCCAACTCGATCGGCTTGATTTCTAAAATGGCCTGAGACATGCGATTTCGAGCCTGAACTGCCATATCCGAACTCGCCTGCTCGACAAGAATCAACTCTGATTCTAAGCCCTTCTCAACGCAATCAACCAAATAACTCATGCCCTGTCTCATTCTATTCGCATTGCCAAATATATCCAAGCCTGGAAGCTTGGATGAGAGAAAAATCAAATGCCGCCAGAATGCCCTCGCTCCATAGGGGCTAAAATACGATCATGATCTCTTCTCTTCTCTGCCTTGCCGCAATCCAAAACCCGCTGACTCAAGATAGCCATTGCATCTCGATCATCCATGGAACTACGATTTGAATAAACAGTTCAACATTATTATCCCTTGCATACTGGTCCTCGCTTCCTGCGGCAAGTCATCGCCTCCAAGAGATTTCACGAAAATCGAAATGGTGTCAGTTCCGGCGGGAGAGTTCAAGATGGGAGGCAACGATAATAGGCTTCACACCGTCAACCTTGAAGCTTTCTGGATTGGAAAAACCGATATCACGGTGGCCGAATTTAAAGCTTATTGTTCGGCAACACGAGTCGATTTCGCTAAGTTTAAGGCGCCAGATTGGGGCTGGCGTGATGATCACCCGATGGTGAATGTTTCGTAGCAAGAAGCTCGCGACTATTGCAAATGGGCTGGGGGAGACTTGCCCACCGAGGCGCAGTGGGAGAAAGCCGCAAGAGGCACTGATGGCCGCGAATTCCCTTGGGGTGACGAGTATGACGCAAATAAGCTATGTTGCTCAAAGAGTCGTTTTGGCGATGCAAATTCAACTGCTGCGGTTGGGTCATTTCCCGACGGTGCAAGCCCTTACGGTTGTTTGGATATGGCAGGTAACGTCTGGCAATGGTGCCTTGATATCAAAGTCCCCGACGCTCATCAACCAAAAGGTATTAGGCCGAATTCTGGCGAAAGGCGCGTGACAAAGGGTTCCTCATGGTCAAGCTGGAACGATGAGAGCTTCCGTTCTGCAGCGCGGGGCAGCAGTATTCCCACGCTTCGGAGTGACAGAACGGGGTTTCGTCTGGTGCGCTCTTCGTCGCGTTAGGTCTTTGGCGTCTAGCCACTGGGTTGGCTAGTAGGTAGATTTCCGGCCTAGTTGCAATGGTTCTCAAAATTCTCACAGCCCACAATTTTTCCTCCCCTGTGCTCTGAGCTTTGTGCTCTGACCTCTGATTCACGCTAAACTACCAACATGATATCTTCCCTTCTATGCCTATTAACCCTACAGGCTCCACTCGCACGCGACGCCTACGGAGTCCCTGTCATTCACGGGAAAACAATGGATGAGGCGATGATGTGGGCCGGTTACTCGGTCGCGCAGGACCGAATGTGGCAAATGGAGATGAGCCGTCGCGGAGCCCGCAGTCGTCTGGCCGAGGCGTTTGGCCCCTCCTTTGTTGCAGCTGACAAACAACAATTTCAACAGTTCTACACCCCCGCCGAGCTTCAACAACAGTTCGACCACCTACCAAGCAAGATGAAAAGTTGGTTCGTGGCCTACACCAAGGGCGTAAACAAGTACCTCGACGAGGGCAACCTTCCCCCGGAATACGCCAAAAATGACATGAAGGCCGAACCTTGGACGGTGCTGGATTCGGCCGCAATCACCATCAACTTAGTTCAACTCTTTGGCCGGGGCGGAGCGGGTGAACTGCGAAACCTCGCGATGTACAAGTACTTGGAACTTCAACCCAAAGTCGCGAAGCGTTCGCTCGACGTATTTGGCGATTTTGCTTGGCAAAACGATCCCAAAGCGATTCCGACCTGCTACCCCGAGGATGACACCGTCAAGCCAGTCGTCTTTCCGAACCCAACTCCAGCGCAATCCCTGAAGCACCTCACAATGCTCCCCGACCTTGGAGTGTTCGAGCTTCTGCCCGGAATTCGAGTCGTGAGCCTCGACGAAAGCAAGCGGAAATCTGAACTCCTCGCGACTCCATTTAAAACCGGCAGCTACTGCGTCGTGGTCAACAAAGGTCGGTCGGCAACGGGCAATGCTATGTTGCTGAGCGGGCCGCAAATGGGCTTCACGGTTCCATCGATCTGTCACGAAATGTCGATCCATGCTCCCGAGATGGATCTGGCTGGAATGGACGTTCCGGGTGTCCCCGGAGTGGTGGTGGGCGCCACCGACGACGCGGCGTGGGGACTCACCACCGGAGTTGCCGACACCGAAGACATCTACGTGATGAAGACTATCGAGCAAGGCTATGTCGTCGATGGAATCAACAAGAAAACAAAGCTCACAACCCAAGACATTCGGGTCAAAGGGGGCGAAACGGTCAAGGTTGTCCGAGAAGACACCGAGTTTGGTCCGATTGTATTCGAAGTCAAGCCAAAGCTAACTGCGTTTGCCCGAAAGCGAGCGTATCAGGGTCGAGAGCTTCAGTCCTACGAAGCGGTCGCCGGGCTATGGACGACCAAGACCAAACAAGACTTTGAAAAAGCTACTCGCCGAGCAACGATGAACTTCAACTGTTTCGTTGCGCTTAAGTCGGGCGATATCGGGTGGCGATATTTGGGAGAGGTTCCGCTAAGGGCCACGGAATTCGATCCTCGCTTCCCTCTTCCTGCAACAAAGGCGACTGCCTGGAAAGGTATTGTGCCATTTGACCAAATGCCCAATGTTTGGAATCCAAAGCGAGGCTGGATCTGCAATTGGAACAACAAGCCCGTTTCTTGGTGGCCCAATCTCGATACCCCGGCGTGGGGAGAGTCGTTCCGCAACAATGTGTTGGTGAGTCACCTATTGCCCGCAGGAAAGAAAACCATCGGAGATCTGGAGCAGGCGGTCGTGACCCTGGCGACGATGAGCGACACCTACAGCACTTTTGCCCCCTTCTTGCAGGGGCAGGAAACCTTGTCGACTTTCCATGGCGCACTAATGGCAAATTCTCTCGATGCTTCGATCTATAGCCGTTTCATCGTAGAGTTGCGAAAGTTAATCTTCACGCCAACCACCGGAAACTTTGCTGGAGCCGATAATTTCTCGCTCGTTGCTCAGCCCGATGTGATGGCCAAGGCACTACGAGGCGAAACGAAATTCGACTACCTCGCTGGCAGGTCGGCGAGTGACATCGTCGCTACTGCGCTTGAAAATGCCAAGAATGCGACGGGTCTCAAACCGTTTGAAGTGTCAACGATTCCGGTTCCGGCAGGTAGCGGGCTTGCTCCGATCCCCTACCGAAACCGTGGAACCTATATTCAAATCGTCGAGCTTGGCAAGACAACCATGGGACGCAACATTGTTACACCGGGAGTCGCGACGGCAGGGCCTCACTCGTATGATCAAGCCGACCTTGCGCGAAACTTTACTTACAAAGGAATGAACATCCAGCCGTGATCAATTAATGGAGATTTCTTTCCAATAAGGAATGGTGGCCGCGATCATCGCCCAGCTTCTTCCGGTGGAAGTGTCGAGTCGAACCAAGGATGCCCCATCGCCCTGGCCTTCAACAACATCATATCGACCAGCGTCTCCGACAGCGGCAGTACCTGGTTCGGTCACTGGGAGCCACGAGTACTTCATGTTTTTTCCGGTTCCGGACAAACTCGCGATCACGAGACGTTGGGTGAGGCCAGTTTTCGAGCTAAAACGATACGTGGTCGATGCTGTGTGGAGAAGGCGATAGCCATGCGAATCGGCAACTCTCAAGATTTGTCCACCGTTCGTCAATTGCGCACGAGCGCTTTGAAGTCCGAAGAGGGCCGAGGCGGCGAGAACGGTCAACAGGGCGAAACTTCCAGTTTGAATCTTCACAAATCAATCGTAAGCTATTCCTCGCTCCGAGTCAATGCCGCAACGCGATTGGTTTCTGATTTTAGTGGTTGGTTTTCCAGGTTTATGCGGGACAATAGAAATACTATGAAAGGAATCCAGGGTCTTTTGGTCATGTTGACGTTTGTCGGTGTTGGCTGCGGCGGAGATGGCGGGGCTGCGACGTCTTTTAGGGCGGGTACCTATGAAGGCACGGTAACCGAGCCTGGTCGAGCCTATGCTGGTGTCCAAATTATTGTTCAACCGAATGGAACCGTGACTGGCACCTGTACGATCAACAGTGCTACGAGTGCTGCCATTATGGGCCGAGCAACCTTGACCGGAACCGCTAATATGCAGACTGGCAAATTTGACGTGTCTGGTTTCTATGTGTCCAACATGCCGGGGCCTCCGGGTGGTGGTGGCGGCGCAATTCACGTCACGGGAACCATTCCTAGCGAAGGGACAACAGCCAACCAGATGACGGTCGACGATAACGGATACATCTTCTCGGGTTCGATTGGCCCTGCGCTCTAAGTATCAGTCGTGACGTCATCCCAATCTTGTGGTTCTTCCAATTCATATACCATCCAGTTGATGGCATAGTGCCACTCCTGCACGACTTCGCCATCAACACCAACGGGGCAGACTTTCGATTTATTCTTGCGTCGCAAGAGCTTTCACCAGTTCACGCCGCGCCATGTTGAGATTCAAACCCGTGTCGAATGGCCGCTTGAAGGACATCAAGGTTGATATCCCTGATTGTTTTGAACCGGATGCAGTAGCCAGTCACGCTCGCCTTGCCTAAAGTTTCTCCGAAAGTCTTGGCCAGGAATGTCTTATCCGTCAGTCCAAGGATGTAGACCGAGATTCCAGTTTTGTTGGCACTCAAGCCAATTCGATAGAACTCTCTCGCCGTTCCGTCGGCATATTTAATAGTGTAAAAGCCATATCCAATGTTAGGGTTCGCTACGACCTTGCCTTCGCTGTTTTTGCCATCGGTGAACCATAATCTGCACCCCGGCGATACTTGCAGTGTGAGCTCATGCAAGGTGTTCATCTCACTTCGTTTTGGTTCCGGTTGGCTCACAATATATTCCTGGATCTGCTGCTCAACTTTCATTTTGGTACCGCCTATTTATCCCATATTTTACAACGTGGTCCAGTGAAAATGAAAAGATCTACGGATCATTGACAATGGCGGTTCATCGTGGAAGAACCGAATTAAGACTGGTTAAAGTGCAGACCGAAGGCTGAAGGCTTCTGTTGATTTTGGTACTCCTGACGGGATACCGCCAAAGGCGGCGCTACGCTAACGAACCCGCGATCTTCGCCGTGCCAAGAAAATCGAACTGTGCGATGTCGTCCGAATCGGCGCTCATGACGGCTTTCGCTAAAGTGTTGGTACTCCTGACGGGATACCGCCAAAGGCGGCGCTACGCTAACGAACCGCAGATGCTTCGCATCCCACGATTTCTCACCCTGACATATGCCAAAAACGGAAAGCAACCAAAGCGTGCTCTCCGTTTTTAATTTTGGTACTCCTGACGGGATTCGAACCCGCGATCTTCGCCGTGAGAGGGCGATGTCCTAAACCGCTAGACGACAGGAGCAGACAGGGCTATAAGATACCTGATCAACATCTGAGTTCATGCTCTGGTTGGCAGTAAGCGAGTCAACGGCGCTCGATGCAAATGTTGGGTTGCTCGGGGTGGTACAATAGTCAGCATGTCTAAGAAAGTTCGTCCAAAATTGTTTAAGAGAGTCAAAATGAAGGCGTCGACTCGAAAAGTAAGGGCTAAGAGCAAAGCCATGAAGTCGGGACGAATGAAGCTTAAGACAACCCTGAAGTAAAAAAGACCCTACGGGGTCTTTTTTTTGCCCTGCAGAAAATCAAAAAGATCCGAGCCTTCTTGAAACAATTTCAAATTTCACAAGGACTGTGTCGCCGAGTGCAATATTCTCTGCTCGTTGCACCTTCACCTTTACGGGAACCAAGTAAATTCCATCCTTCGGAAACAGTGACGTTGTGTACTCGGTACTTCCAATCCAGACCACCGCAGGAATGCATCCCCATCCGTAAGTGACATGGTTGGAGATCGCTTTGATTTCCGCCGACACATCCACTGGGGCCGGAACGAAGATAAAGGGAGCGGGACCTCTCCATTCGATGGTTTCCGCTGTGAATTCAAGAATCATTTTGTGTTACCAAATCAATGGGTCCGTGCCGTGCCATGTCCCTTCGGATTCCACCACGGCGAACCGAGTAAACGAAGTTCTGGCGCCAAATTCGTCTGCGCGTTGTCGCTTTACTTGATTTCGATGTAGACCAGACCCGTAGGCAAAGTCTCGCATCGAAGCAAAGTCTTTCCAGAATGTCACGGTAAGACCATCAATTTCTAACCCTCCAGGAAAACTAAATGTTTGTTGAGAGTGAAGGCCAGGTGTGCCCGACATTGATATCCGAACCGCAGAAACTCCTGCGCCGAAATCTCGAATTGCGTTCATGTCGTACTCTGGATTTGGAGTCCAGCCTGCGGTAGTGGCTACCACAATTGGTGTGCCAGCTAGAGGTTCAGGTTGCATCGTTTCAAAAAGTGCTCCTGGTTCATCGGGTGCTAAGAAATTTGACTCTCCAAAATGTCGAAATGGAGCCAAAACTCCGCACCAAACTTCGCTTGCCTCGGCAATCCAGGGCATGGAATCAGATCGGTTGGCGACACAGGCCCTCGCCGATTCAACCGAATCATGTAAACCAAAAATGGCAAATTTGAACGCAGTTTCTGAGTCAAAGGCGGTCGCCGCTGCTCGAACATCAGCCCCAACACTTTGGAACATCGAAACTACGCCGTCTAATTCATTTATCGGACCGCCAAGTCGGACCTCGTCAAAACGAGCAAGGATCAGGGAAGCATACGACGCCTTTGACATGACGAACAGTTTAGCCGAGAATTCTAAGGGGCCCTATTCATTCCTTCGACCTTCACAGACCACCGTCCATTCTTTGGAAAGCCAGGCGCATTCCCTTGCGGCGCTCCGTCCCAACCCGCACTCATCAACCCAATCGCGTACAACAAGCCACCGTTCGACGGAAAATATGGGAACGGTCCTCCGGTCGCCAATCCTCGTGCGTAAAATTGAAAACCTTCTGATGAAGTCATAAGAAAATCAATTGCCTTTTCTGGCTCTCCAAGCCTCGCCGCACACATCGCCAGCATCGGATAATCCCAACCCCAAGTTCTTTTAAAGTCCCAAGTAGATGAAATCTTCTCCAAAGTTCGGTGCATCGTGGCCTTATCCACTCCATCACCGGGCAGCAATCCAAATGTGGCGGTAAGGGCTGGATGCTCGAATGCGAATTTGGTCCACATGTCGGGAACTCCCTCATACAGCACATAAAGTCCATTCTCGACGGGCAATGGAGCGAGTCCTTTCTCGACTTTCTCCCATTGAGCTTTCTTGCTGAGTCCAAGTCGTTGACGCCAAAGGTTGGCTGTTCGCAACCCGTACCGCCAATAGCCCAGTTCAAACGTCGGATTCTTGGATATTTTCGGGTCAGTATTTTCTGAGGCCAAGAAAATTGGGGGTCCCAAAACATATCGGTTTGTGGCCTTGTCGAAGAATGCATAAGATGCCAAGAAATCCGCCGTTGCTTCGACAATTGGTCGCCATTTTTCTAGGGTCGCTTTCGTCGGGTGCGCTCGGTAATCGAGTTCAGCAAAGAAGATTGGATGAGGCTGCTGCCACATTAAGAGTGCGTGAATTTCGTGGGGCCACTCCATGAACGTGGGCCCAATGCACTTTGGCCAGTGAGCGCCAATATAACCTTCGCTCTTTGCCCTGTCCTTAGCGCGATCAAGAATCTGAGGGTACAGAGTCATGCTTGGGTTCATCTCATCAAATCGGTTCCAAAGTGCCCAATGGGCCGCATGCCACCACGTCATTTCGAGATGAAACTTACCGAACCATCCATTGTTAACCAGGCCACTTTCTTGAGGCGGTAAAGACCCTGCCTCATTCACCTTCATCAAATACTGCGACAAGACAACGCGACGCTCTAACTCCCGCCATCGCGGGTCCTTGCTTCGTGAAAGGTCAACTGCGGCTCCGCTCTTCCAATAAGCTGGCCAAGCTGACTTACTAGCTGAGAAAACAGTTGATGCAAGAGGAATAGGTTTCGTTATGGGTTCAGGACTGAAGGCACACACGAACGAAAGTTGTTTGGACTTACTTCCGTGCAAGCTGAGGAGTCGCTTATCTGGAAACGGATCGACAATTGCTTGACCTCCTTCTCGAACTTCCAACGATTTCTCGATTCCGTTGAGTTTGTAAACCAATTGCAATGATTTGACTGTATCTCTTAATGGATCGGGCCCTAAGTGGTTATCGACATGGAGTGAAAGTCGGCCATTTTGAATAGAGTTTCTTGCCTTTTCAGCTACGTTGATCCAATGATCTTTTGCTCCGTAACGAGCTGACACGACTTCGATGTTGGCAACTAACCCCGTCTCGGACCGATGAAATTTGGCGTCTCCATCCCAAACCACGCTCATCGAATAAACGTCTTCATCGAGCTTTCTAGTAAAGTCGACTCGGCTCTTATCGAACGATGGGATTTCGTCTAGGTGTCCAGGCTGACTCCAATCTCCAACGAAGTTGTCAAATTGATTGCCATTGTTACCAGGAACTGAAAATGTAACCGAGACATGTCCAGTTTTGACCAATGGGGAGTCAATACTACACGCGATCGTATCATCGTGGGGATGGCACGCCGTTTTAACAACAACTGCCGAACCATCCAATTCAAATCGGCTAGTAACTGTTCCCGTCCAAAGGTCAAGGGTTTGCTTCGTATTCTTCAAGTCCCGAAGTTCAGCAGGGGAACCATCGGACCTTTTTAAATTCAGAGCAATTCTGCCAAGGTTGATGCGGTGAGGATTTGCCGCTAGCCACGCCGAAATCTCGGGGTTATTAGGATCAGGCATTGGGTATTTGACTGGCCTGCCATGCGTATCCCAAGTTTGTCCTTGAAAGTCTGAGATATTGACACCACGAGGAAGCGGACTGCTATGCCAGCCCCACTGGGACATGGTATTAAAGGGAGCAAATGTTTGGAGTCCCGTAATATCCATGCCAAATGCAAACTCACCGTTGCCAACCTGAAGTGGACGTTCACCATCAAACTTTGTCAGTTCGACATTGTGTCGACTGACCAAAGCAAAACGATCGATTGGCGCGTCATGTTTTGAAGGACCAATTGGTTGCAGGACTGTGGCGAGGAGGAGGAGGTTCAAGCAGGTCATATCAGAATGCACCCTAACGATACCAACATCAAATTCGATTAAGGAGATTTATATGAACTTCATGATAGGGGCCCTGACGTCAATGAGTAGACAACACTATACTAAGACATGGCAAAGCTTGAAATGCTGCTTAAGTGCAGTGACGACGCTCATTGGGAATTTACGTTGGCCTTCGAAGGTCTCTCTGACGTAGACCTTTGGCGGCGCGCGCATCCAAAATTGCTCAGCGTCGGTGAACTTGCGGGCCACGTTGCTTATTGGGAAACAGTCTCGATTGCTAGTTATCTGCCTGAGGGCTCTCCCGACCGCATCGTTAGTCCGCTCGTCGATAAGAGACTTGATTACTACACGAACGAGGTCAATAACCCAGTGTCGTTGGAGCTTGGGGTCGATGATGTGCTTAATGAATTAAAGAAAATTCATGCGGCATTCCGAAATGCGGTTGAGGCTATCGACCCGGATTTTAATGATCCGATTCCAGATCGTCCTGGCTTTACTTGGGGCGCATACTTGCGATACCAAGCTTTTCACATCGCATATCACACTGGACAAGCTTTTTCCGTTCGACACTTGATGGGCCATGTCACAAACGATAACTAGAGTGGACTAGCCTTGGCCAGTCCACTTTTGGTCAATTCCTGCTTCCAAAAGTCGATCACGCAATTGTCCGGCATGTTCTTGCACGTGTCGGAGATTCATGATTACATGGTCTAGCTTTGGCATTTTGTACCAGGGAATGCCCGTTTCCTGAGAATTGAGGTCGATCTTATCCATCTGAGAATCAATTCGACCATCGACAATCTTGAAGTACTCCAGGATTTCGTCTTTTGAATATGGAGTAGGTTCGAGCAGTTCCCTTTCCTGATCGCTCTCGACTTCAACTCGATGCTTTTCCCATGCTTGAAAGTCGTCCATATGAACCTCCAAATAGAGGTGAGTGAAGAACAACGTATGGTAGGCCAACCGATAAAATTGACGTGGAGGGTTGCCACCGATCCAAATTGAATCTGGACAAGTCTCAATGGCCTCACGCAGCATGGCGAGAGCGGCATGATATTGACTTTTGAGGGCTGAACGAATGTTTTCCATGTCCACATTCTACTCAATACTTTGGTAGAATTTCGTCTATGGATATTACTGCTGCAATTCTCGACTCGTGGGACCGTCAGTGTCGGATCGTCAATTCCGTTGCGAGTCAAATCAATGAGACCAATGCCAATGCCCTTCCGTCCGAGGATGGCTGGCCGATTTCCCGGCATCTTGCTCACATGCACAGCACCAGAAAATATTTTCTGGGTCAGTTTGACCAGGAACTTGCGAACTCATTAGGGAATGCATTTCCCAATGGATGGGATGACCTGGTAACCGATCTTGACGCAATCCGCGCGATGCTAGTCGAAAGCGGCGCGGCCGTCCGGACCGTTGTCCAAAAGGCCCTCGATGAAGGCAAGGAGAAGGTCGGGTTCTATGACAATGCGATTCTTTATCTTCAGCACATGGTTTGGCACGAAGGCTGGCATGTCGGACTTATTTTTCTCGCCCTACGACTTGCGGGTCAAGAGCCAACCGAGGAGTGGGAAGAAGAAAAAGTCTGGGGCGAGTGGCGAACCGAAGTTTGGGAAGGATAATTAGGTTCACATTGTTCGTATAATAGCGAAACAAATGGACCTCTTTCGCGATCTCAAAAATCCTTTATGGATTCACCTAAAGGGTTGGCTCTTTTTGCTGCTGGCGGCAATCGCGTGTCTCGGAATCTTCATCCAAAATCCAACATGGCAAACTGGCTTGCTGCTGGTCATCGGCCTTTGGTCGGCCTGCCGTTGGTACTACTACATGTTCTATGTCATTGAGAAATATGTGGACCCTGAATTTAGATTTGCTGGCTAGACCTCTGTCTTGAAATTTCTGATGAAGCGAAAGCCTAAATCGACGACAACCAAGTAAGGGTTATGTCGTCGAGTCTTTGGATTGATTTTTCTTGGTGAGGTTTGAAGACCAAATAACCGTAGCAACTCCTCCAAGACAAAGCAGCGTGGATAAACAGAGACGGGCACTTCCAACTTCACCAAGGAAAATGACACCACCGAAAGCCGCGATGGCTGGAACGGAAAGTTGGACGACGGCCGCAGTTGTTGACGGAAGCTTGGGCAAAACCATGTACCAAGCGATGTAGCAAGGGCCGGACGTCACCGCACCGGATAACAGCGCCAGTGTGAAACCGTAGGTTGAGAGGTGTACCCACCAAATCGATACCAAAAAAATCATTGCGCAAAATGGGGTCGCACGGACAAAGTTCCCGGCGGTATTCATTGCAGGATTGCCTGATGTGCGTCCCCTAATCGAGTAGGTTCCCCACGAAATGCCGGCGACAACCATCAAACCAACACCCAAAGCAGACGGAGCATGAACTCCCGGACTGACGAGCCAAATGAGGCCAACCAAGGCAAGGCAAACTCCGGCCCAGGCCAGAGCAGTCAGTCGTTCTCCTCGATCAATCCCGTCGCGGATCATCGTGAATTGAACCGTTGAAAACAAGATGAGCGCACCAGTGCCTGCTGGAAGCGAGATATAGGCCAAGGAAAACGCGACGGCATAGGAAAGCAAACACAGTCCTGAGACCAAGTTCCCGCCCAATTTGGATTGCTCCTTCCACTTTGGAAGCACGATGATCAGACTGAGTATAAATGCGCCAGCTAAGAGTCGAATGGTCGTGAAACTAATTGGGTCAATCGATTTCGAGCCAAGGGCAAGTCGACATAATACCGAATTCGCAGCGAAGCCACACAAGGTGACAACGGTGAGCAATATCGTTCGAAGCGACACGACTAAATGGACGAGGTTAGTACCGGGTTTGCTTCAACCCAATTCGATGCCCTCAAGTAAACTCGCATTTGGTTCATGTACAAGCTTCCGTATTTCACCGAGGATGATCGAAACAAAATTATGGCGTTCCTACGGGCTCGACCCTTTGCTCTGATCACAGGCAATGGAGTGGACGGAAAGCCAGTGGCGACTCAAGTTCCTGTCCTGATTGACGAAGAAGATGATCACCTCATCTTGACCGGACACGTCATGCGATCCACCGATCACTGGCACGGCTTTACCAAGAATCCCGACGTTTTGGCCGTCTTTTCGGGGCCAAATTGTCCGGTCAGTGCCAGTTGGTATACGAATCCAGAAAGTGGCGGCACATGGAATTATATGGCGGTTCATGCGAGAGGCACGCTTCGGATGCTCGATCAAGCCTCGCTGGTTAATGTCCTCACGCGGCTAACGGCCCAAGTTGAAAATGATCCGAACTCTGGGGCAAACTATGAGGATCTATCCGATAGTTACACGTCAAAGATGCTCCCCGCAATTCAAGCATTCGAAATCAGAGTTACCCACCTGGATCCCATTTTTAAGCTGAGCCAGAATCGAGACGAAGCGGGTTACGACAGCGTAATTCGCAAACTTTCCGATCGCGGTGGTTCTTCGGCTGAGATAGCAGAGATCATGGCCAAGCGAAGATGTAAGGTATTCCCTTCGGCTAATTCGTAATGTCCGGTAGCGGCATCCGCAAGTCAACTGGCAACAGCTTTGGCAATTCCAAACTGGGCAGGACTTGGTACCAGTAGGCAGTTGACGAAAAGTCATGGCTTAACGCATTAGCTTCGCCGTGTTCTATCGAGACACGAATGGACTTCTCAAAACGAATGGGGTCTTCAATGTGATACCTATACATTGAGTTCTTTCCTTGCCATCGCCACTCTTCGTTTCCAGAGTATAGATGGAGGCCATGATAAGGAGCGCAATACTCCTGAGTTGGGCCAAAGGCCGTGTTAAAGTAATCTTCTGTGCCCGTGCCATGAAGGCGAGGTGGCCAAGGTTCACCGTCGATCACAAACATATCATCCCCCTCTCCGTACCAATCGTTGCCAACCCTTTCTCGACAATCGATATTAAGATGGCATCCGGCGAAAATCCCACTTCCTTGAGCTTCCAGAATCAGGTAGTTGTCTTGGTCCGATAAGTTTGGGTGGTCGTCCCAAATCTGAAGGTAATTGTGGGGTTGAGGTTTTTCTTTGAGCCAGCCATTGGTCGGATTCTCGCGATTCCAGAATGAACAAAATCGAGCAACTTCGACTCCGTGAGGCTGGGCGTACTCCTCGAAGTCGATATAAAAGTACAGGTGAATCTTCCCTTCTCCCTGATACTCGATGGTAATTCTTGCCTCGTCGAACGGCATGGCCCACCAAGCATTCATCGCTCTCCCGTCCTCGGGGCTCATTTGCAGTGGGGCGCTGATGAAGTTCTTAAATATGCCGTGACCAATGCCAAAAAAATCCCCAAGCGGCGCCTCGACCGAAGGATGCTCCTGTCCGTCCCAGTACATTCGGATGACCGCCTTGCGGCAGTACTCGTCGTCTTCACCGACCGTCATCCAGATATGCTTGATGCAACCTGGAGTAGCTGATTGCATCAAAGTTGTTTCGATTCCAGCCGGAACAACCCACCAGTCACGGTTACCGCCCGTCACTTCGTAAGAACTGGCCCTACGCGACTTATAGGTTCGCAGAGTAGGTAACGAAGACAGGGTTGACTTGCCGATCACGGAGGGGATTCTACCGGGATTTCTTCACGTGCTCAGTTTGAAAATGCGTCCAGGTATTTCAATCCGCTGCCAGTATTAAAGAGAACAACTTCTTCGTCGGGTTGCACCCAACCTTGATCGATGAGCTTTCGTAAACCAGCCAAAACGGCCCCGCCTTCGGGGCACACAAATAGTCCTTCGGCTCGTCCCATCAGCCGGGCGTTCTCCAGTAGTTCTTCGTCGCTGACGGTTACGCCAGTTCCCTCACTGTCTCTGAGTGCAGTTAAGATCATGGCGTCACCGACTCCTCCCGGGACCCGGAGCCCCGCCGCGACTGTTGATGCATTGACCCAAGGTTCAGCTTTGGCGTCCCCCCGGTGAAAGGCTCGAACCATGGGTGCGCAACCCTCTGCTTGGACAGAAACCATTCGGGGGCGCTTGGAACCAATCCAGCCAAGGGCCTCCATTTCGTCGAATGCCTTCCACATTCCTATTAAGCCAGTGCCGCCGCCAGTGGGATACAAAATAACGTCCGGCAAAGTCCATCCTCGCTGTTCGGCTAATTCGTAACCCAGGGTCTTCTTTCCTTCAAGTCGATAAGGTTCCTTGAGGGTCGAAAGTTCAAACCATCCATTTTCGGCTTTAAGAGCGCCGACCAGTTTTCCGCAGTCGGAGATCAGGCCATCGACTAGTTGAACATGAGCGCCGTTCACCTCACACTCGATGATGAACGCTTTGGGGACGTCTTTTGGCATGAAGACAAAAGCTTCAATTCCTGCCCGTGCGGCATACGCCGAGGTTGCCCCACCTGCGTTCCCCGCTGACGGGATGGCTACTTTGGTGACTCCTAGCTCGGCCGCTCTGGAAATAGCCATCGCGAGTCCCCTGGCTTTAAAGGAACCAGTGGGATTGACGGATTCGTCTTTGACAGATAGGTTGGACAAGCCGAGTTGGGCTCCGAGCCTTGGCAGTTTAAGAAGTGGAGTCATGCCTTCACCCATCGTGACGATGCCTTCCTCACTTTGCACGGGAAGCATTGCATGATATCGCCATAAGGAATCTCCCTTGAGTTCCTCCTTATTGAGCGTTCGAGCTGCCTCGTCAAGTCGATAACGAGCGACCAGTGGCGAGCCACATTCACAGAGGTTGGCTAGTTGATGGGGGTCATATTGTTTTGAACAGGCCGAACACTCAAGACGATCATAGTAGGAAAACATACCGTATCCTACCTTTACGACTTCTTCCTTGGCTTCAACAAATGTGCTTCGAGATTCTCTTGGCCCGCGCCCGAACCATTCTCCTGATCAAGTCTTCGGAGATTGGCTTGGCAGGTACGAACTGAACTGTTCCTTTCGATATCTTGAATCCCTTTAACTCCGCTGCGAAATCAGCCACCGTGTGGCCAGGAAATATTGAGCAATGCTTCTTGAACGCGGCGAATCCGATTACCATGCCATGCAATTTGACCATGGGCATGCCGTAGCTGATGTCTTCCTCGGCTTCTGGAATTACTTCTTGGATAATCGCACGAATGCGTTCCAATGCTTCCTTAGCCGCGACAGATTCGACTTCGAGCAGATATTGATCGACTGATGCGGGTGCAGGTCGCATGCCTCAATTAAACCCATTGGCAACCGAATTCTGTTGGTAAAATCGATTGACTTTGCCAAAGAAACTGAACCTACCTGTGTTAGCGGTTGTAATCAGCGTTTCAATCCTGATCGGGCTGTTGCTCAAAAACGTTTATAAAGGTGAGTGGGTCGAATTCGCTGCTTTTGTGACCGGAGTCGTTGGCGTCTATTTAGTTGCAGTTGAACACATCATCAATTGGCCTGTGGGTTTGGTCAATGTTTCGATTTACGCTTGGGTCTTTTACAAGGGGGGGCTACCAGCGGACATGACACTTCAGTTCTTCTACTTTGCAGTGGGGATTCAAGGGTGGTATTTCTGGGCTCACGGTGGCGATCAAAAAGCCAGTCTCAAAATTTCTAGAATTCCGCCGATGTGGTGGGCCTATATTGCCGGAATCATCGGAGTCGGAACTGCCATCTACGTTCCGATCATTAGGCATTACCAAGGAGCATCGCCGTTTGTTGATTCAATATTAACGGTTACAAGCATCGTGGCCCAACTGCTGATCAATGCTAAGAAGATTGAGAACTGGATTCTTTGGATCATCGTAGACGTTGCCTACATACCACTTTATGTTTCCAGGCATCTGTATTCCACCGCCTATCTCTACGCGATTTTCTTACTGCTTGCTGTTTTCGGTTTGGTAGGGTGGATCAAGGCGTACCGCGCAGAAACGTCTATTGCTGGGGCTTGACCTCAACCGTAATCACGTGAATCACGCTCTCACCGACATTCTCGAGCGTATGAGGACCCAGGCTCGACGTCCAAACTGCTTCTCCAGGACTCGGGGCTGCTTCTAGGTTTCGAGAATCCATCAGGACGTTCCCTTTGTCGTCTCGACGAACCATGTCACTGGTAGAAAGGAAGAACGTTGTTGAGGACCACTGATGGGTGTGGACATTTGTGATTTCGCCGGGGTGGATGATGGTTTCCAGCACCCGAACCTTTTCATTCTCCATGACGAGGCGATGATGTTTTTCTGAAGCGATAACTGCATCGAGGTCTGAGGGATAGACTTCGACAAAAATACCGAACAGTTTTGAAAGGGCTTCTTTCATTTCGTTCACTTTATCTGGATATCGATATTTCTCAAGGCCCAGGCACCTGTCGTTTGTTGCCGATGGTTCGTTCAAAGAGTCCAAAGATTCGCCGGTACTCGTCGGTCCAACTTTCGGGCTGAACGAAGGCGTGGTCCTCAACCGGGTACGGAGCAACTTCCCAATTTTTCTTCCCGAGCTCGATGAGTTTTTGGACAACTCGAATCGAATCCTGGAACTGAACATTCACGTCGACCATGCCGTGGCAAATTAAGAGGTGTCCCTTTAAACCATCCACGAAGTTGATGGGCGAACTCAATTTGTACGCTTCGGGGTCTTCCTTCGGAGTGTTGAGAATAGGAGATGTATAGTCGTGATGATAGTTGGCCCAGTCCCCAACTGGTCGCAACGCGGCTCCCGCCTTGAACACGTCTGGCGCAGTAAACATCGCCATGAAGGTAATAAATCCCCCGTAGCTTCCGCCGTAAACTCCAAGACGGTCCGGCGCAGCTCCGACCGTTTTAACCAGATAGTTGGCCCCATCGACGACATCGTCAAGGTCCTTTCCGCCCATGTGCCGGTAAATCGCAGTTCGCCAAGCCTTGCCGTATCCCGCCGATGCTCGGTAGTCAACATCTAAAACGGCGTATCCATTCTCCATCAGTACGTGATGGAACATGTACTCGCGGAAGTAGTGGCTCCAACCATCGTAGACGTTTTGCAAATAACCAGCACCATGGACAAACACGACCGCTGGGCCGCCCTTTCGCCAATTCTTTGGTTGGAATAGCTTGGCGGGAATCTGTTTGCCGTCGCGTGAAGGGACGTTGATAATCGGAGGGTCAATCCATGGTGCAGATAGCCATTCGGCGGATGGGGTTGTCGTGACTTGAACTCCCTTGACGTACAGTTCGGCTGGACGATTTGCTCTTGATCGTACAACTGCGACCCGGAAGCCATCAGGAGAGAATGCGTAAGTCGCATCTTCATCGGCGCTGAGGTCGGCTAGTTTGGTCTTCGTTCCGCCTTTTAGACTGACAGAATCGACATGGCGCTCATATGGACTTCCTTCACTGGAAACGAATGTAAATCGTTCGTGATCTTTATCGAGTTGAACGTTTGAAACTTCGAACGGTCCCGAAACGATCGGAATTGACTTGGTGGTTTCCGGGTCAATCTCCATCAGATTTGCAAATCCTGAATTCTCAGACTCGAAATAAATTGCAGAACTGTCAGGTAACCAGCCTATCGTTCCGAGTCCAGGACCACCAACCCAGGCATCGTCATGCTCATCCCAGAGCATCGTGATTTTTTCAGTCTCGGTGTTAAACCCATAAAGCCAGGCGTCCTTGTGGTCTTCGGAATAACTCCACATCGCTCCATGCTTTCCGTCTGGAGCCCAATCAATTTGGCCGACAGACCCTGGACGGGGAGTCTCGATATCGACAGCTTTTCCAGTTTTGATGCTGTAGATTTTGGCCATGCTGTGGCTTTGGGGATTTCCGACTCGGGGATAGGTGCCGCTTAATTCAACATAGCCACTTGAAGTAATGAATCGAGCAACTTGGGCATTTCGCGATGAGCCACCACCCTTAAACATTAGAGCCGCGAGGTGAGTCCCCGATGGCGAAGCCGAAAGTACGCCAACCGAATAGCTAGTTGGTCCGGTGAGGGTTATGGGAACGGCTGAAGTCGGATCAGCTTTTGCTTGAGTTAGTCGTTCGGTTTTCTTTGTTGCAAGCGAGTATCGAAATAGGTCTTGATCTCGTTGAAAGATGACGGACTGAGCATCGGTTGTGAGTGTTGGACGTCCAAATGCATCGCTGGACTTCGTAATGTTTTCACTGGACTTTGCAAAGGTGTCTCTAATGAAGATATCGCCACCAGATTCGTAAGCTATTTGATATCCGACTTTGGAGCCCGAATCCCATGGTTCTGTTTTCTTGGGAGTAACGCGACCTTCCTTTAAGCCAGTTCCGTCTTCATTAACCACGTAGGATTTGTAAGCTGGAAATTTCGATCCATCTGCCTTTGCCCATTGAAAACCCAATTGGGTTCCATCTTCGGACCAAACCAACCCTCGTGGAGCGTGACCAACGAGCGCGACTCCGCGCATGACCGATTCGACGGTCATTGGGAATTTAACAGGTTCGGCAACTAAGGTTGCGAGCAAAAAGAGCATTCCAAAACTTTATCCTATTCGAGGTGATGAAGTTTAGGAATTCCGAAAAGTTAAGGTCGCTGAGCCGAATGAAACTGAGTCGTTGTTATTGAGCAATGTTGGCCCAGTGAGTGGTGAGTCGTTGACCTTGGTTCCGTTGGCGCTTCCCATGTCGACCAAGGTAGCGCCGAACTGGTCAATGGTGATCTGAGCGTGCTGCCGAGAAACAGTCGATACCGACGAAAGGCATACGATGTTTCCAAGTTCCCTTCCAACCGAGTTGACACCGAATTGGAGCGGGTAATGCATGCCGGATGGATCGATGAGAACTGAAGATGGCATGACCTGCCCCGTTGTTGCCTGCGGAATGGTTGGCGCAGGGCTGTAGCCAGGCAGAGCGACCTGAGGTACTGGAGGCTGGGCCATGGGGACTTGAGGCATCGCTGCCTGATCGATAGGCATTTGAGGTGCTTGGGGAATGAATTGAGGTTGAACTGGTTGTTGGACTTGCGGATAGAACTGCGGTTGGAAATTCGATTGAACTCTTCCTTGAGAGTAGAAAACGAGTTGGGCTTCGCCAAGCTGAATCGTATCGCCGTTATTGAGATTTGCCTGAAGAACGGGTTGACCGTTGAGGAAGCCGGGTGCGTGCTGACAATCCAGCAAGAATTGATTACCTTGTCTGAAGATGCAAGCATGAACGGGCTCAACACCGTTAAAACCACGAATAGGAATTTCAACCTCTGCAGTTCCAATCCGGTTGGCGGCATGATCGAGGCTCCAGTCTTGGTGCTCTTTTCGACCGTAGATGAGCCGAAGTGAGCCCGCGCGCCGAGATCGATCTGACATGTACATTGCTAGACCGAGCACAATACCGATTGCAATCGCATCCATCAAGAAGATGGGGATTGCAGCAACCATTTTTGAACCAGGGGTGCCTTGAGTTGACCCTTCAATGCCTGCTTTGGCGGTTGCAAAAATTGTGGTACCACACCGAGTAATGAAGGTTAAAACTGCGGCTAAGATTGTGGCGTAGGTTGCCCTGCCGATACGCTGCTGAGTTGGGCCGATTGCGAAGGTGATCGTGAACGACAAAGCGGCTGGCACGAACAAGAACCATGCGAAAAACCCGGCGAGTTGTCCAATACTGGCTCCGGCCTCCGATCCGCCGCCCTTCGAAGCCATGATTCCGATGTAGTCAGCACCAGAGTCGGCGATGCTATTCATGATCAGTCCGAATACGGCGCCTAGGATGGTGGCCTTGAGAAGTTGCTTGGGCGTCCGCCGTCCAACTTCAAGAATGAAACAGAATGAACCGCAGAGCAAAAGTCCAAATACCGAGTGCTGAACATAGCTCCATGCTGTTCCGTACGTAAAGTTTGCAAGCGGATCGCCTGGTTTCAGCTCAGGTCGGTTAAGCGTCTTCGTCCAGGGTGATGCAATGAGGAACGATAGAAATGCAGATAGGGCTCCGGCTACGGGCAGAAGGAGAAATTTTAGCCGAAACATCTTGGTTAGATTTTAGGCGAATCTCTGCTTCTTCAACAGTCATTTCCCCGCATTTTTGCTGGGAAATGACTTATCCGCCGCAGCCTCCACAACCTCCGCCTCCTCCTCCGCAGCCACCACCACCGCCGTCTCCTCCTCCGCAGCCACCACCATCGTTTGAAGTCGAAGATCCGCTGTAGCTGGATCCTCCTCCACCGCACGATGATGCTCCTGGTTGGGGTGCCAGGCGTCTTGCCTGGGCAGCATAGGCACTGCCACTTAGTGCCGCGACTCCAAAGAGGGCCATACCTAAGGCGATATCGTGAGAATTAGCTTGCCTGACGTGACGACCAACGGTTCGTAAGTGCGGTCTCGAAAGTCGAATCCAGGCCAGCATCTTATCACCTCGGCGGCTTCGGAAGGGCGGCTTTAAGAGAAAAAGGCAAATGACGAGCGAAAGCACACACAGGATTTCAAGAAACAAAACTGGCCGTTCGCGACTGATGCCTACTTGAATCTTCATAAGGCCATATGCTGGAGCAACCATCGCAACCGCAAAACTGGAGACCGATGAAATCGTTCGTTGTTTCGTTGATAAGACGAATCCCTGACTTTCTAATCGGTCATGGATTCCATGGATCACAGACTGGCATCGACTACGTAGGGTCAGAATATGGATACCGCCTGCAATGCCTGTAAACGAGAGAATTTCTCGCTCAAATTCATTGGTTGGGGCATATTCGAATTGAACAGTTCTCAGATTGAGCTTTCTCACATCCATTTCAATCACTTGTTGAGTCAAGAGAGATGTGATTGCCGCGTTAACCGCAAGCACTGATTTCCCGTTTAAGTAGGCAACGGAGTATGGGTCAAGGTCACTCGAAGTCGAACATCCTAGTTCGGTCGGAAGTTTTAGCAGACTCCGAATCCCTAGTGCTACTCCAAATAAAAGAACAAAAAGCACCATGTAGAACTGGAGAAAATCAGGTCCGCGCATGTCGAGCGGATTTCCACCAAATGCTTCGGTGCATCCGGCTAAGATCAAAATACCAGCGACCAATGCGAACCCATGTCCAAAGTTCCTTACCAATAGTTTCGGAATGTGATAATGGTTGTCCGGTTTTGTCAAGAATGACTGCCCTGGTTTCTTCAATTGCCAAATATCGAACGGTGGCTCCTCATTAAAGGCAGATACGTAGCTAGCCCGCGTCTTGGCGACCCAATCATCAAACTTGGCCCGCTCATCAGCTCCACCCTTGGAAGGATGGTGGTGAAAAGGCATTTGCAGGATGTCAGGGCAGAATATCCTCCAATAATTTTCGGAATAAGTGAGATGCAGGTGCCAAACTTCATCGACAACTTCGGATGGCGAGACTGGATGCCCGGAGACAACTGCCAAATAGCAAAATCGCTTGTACTCTTCAATGGCTCGATTTGTAAACTGCGGTGTCCATCCCTGTTCCTTTGCTAGTTTCGCGGAAAAAGGAAAACTTGATTTTGGATCGTCAAGAATGAAATTTGCTAACCGTTTCAGGAGGGCATTATTCTGTTCCATGTTCAATTACAGTTACTTTAACATGTTGAGCGGCGTTGTGCACTTTAACGTTGTCTTAACAAAAGTAAGAGGCAATGTTTGATCTAGCTGGTTTTGGCATCCAACTTAGCTTCAAGATTCTCGATCATCCGCATCATTCCCATCATTATGGTGTCTTGGTGTTTGAGGTGCTCCATGAGTAAGCGGATTTCCTCTTCTGCGGTCTGATTACATTGGTAGTCGCTTTGAGCCATGATTCGATCCTTTTCGGATTGACGGTTCTGACTCATCATCACGATTGGGCCAGTGTAGGCGGCCTGGAAACTGAGGGCGAGGTTGAGCAAAATGAATGGATATGGGTCGAATGCCTTGATCGCTGCCTGATGCACGGCAAGATAGACGTTCATAGAAATCCAAATTACGAGAAGAATTGATTGAATGATGATGAAGGGCCAGCTTCCAATGATTTCCGCCACTTTGTCGGCTATTCGTTGGGATGGTCGAAGTTCCTTCGCTTCGACTTCATTTGGATTGGAGACGGGAGGGTGGTTGTGCTGGTAGTGCTGCAGCGGGCCTTCCGGGTATTCAAATTTCTTCATTGATTCAGTTTGCCTGAGTTCAATCGAATGAAACTATTTCTTGTCGAATAGCCCCTGGAAAATGAGGAACGCGTTAAGTGCGGCGATGATGAAGCAAATGGAGTAACCAACGAACTTCACTAGGTTTGAATTGGTGAAAATGCCCATCTGACGGCGATCGCTGGTGATGGCCATCAAGGGGAATATCGCGAACGGCAATTGCATGGAGAGGACCACTTGAGAAATGACCAGAAGTTGGACGGTGTCTTTGCCACCGCTGAAGTGAATGATGGCAATGGCGGGAACAATGGCCAGAAGTCGAGTTATGGTTCGACGAATCCACGGTTTCAGTTTCCATCGCATGAAACCTTCCATTACGATTTGACCCGCCAGGGTTCCGGTGATGGTTGACGATTGTCCGGAAGCGAGGAGGGCGACCGCGAATACGGTTGCGGATGCGCCACCGAGGGCGGATTGGAGGAGTTTGTGACCGTCTTGGAGTTGTTCGACGGCGATACCGCTTTTGCCAAAGACTGATGCAGCGAGAATGAGAATTGCCGCATTCACGAGGAAGGCCAGGCTAAGGGCGACGATTGTTTCGACGGTGTTGTATTTGATTGCGTCTTTAACATCAGATTTTTCCTTGCCTTTTTTTCGGGTTTGGACGATGCTGGAATGAAGGTAAAGGTTGTGGGGCATGACCGTTGCCCCTAGGATTCCGATTGCGATGAGCCAAGCACCGACACTTGGCATCGTTGGGATAAGGGTGCCTTTGAGGGCGGCAGGCCAGTCAGGTTTGGCGCTGGCGATTTCGTAGGCGAAGCAGAAAAAGATGGTCGCGACTAGGGTGATGACGATGGCTTCGATTTTGCGAAAGCCGAACTTCATAAAGCCGAGGAGAAGCAGGACATCTAGTCCGGTAATGAGGACTCCGATCTCTAGAGGGATTTTGAAGAGGAGGTTAAGAGCGACCGCAGAGCCGACGACTTCGGCGAGGTCGCAGGAGATAATGGCTAATTCGCAGAGAATCCAAAGTACGGTCGCGATCGGCTTGGAATAGTAATCTCGGCAGGCCATGGCAAGGTCCTTTCCGGTAACGAGACCGAGGCGGGCGCACAAGACCTGGAGGAATTGGGCCATGAGATTGGAGACTACGATAACCCAGAGCAGAGCGTATCCAAATCGGGAGCCGCCAGCGAGATCGGTGCCCCAGTTTCCGGGATCCATGTATCCGACGCTCACTAAGAAACCAGGTCCAACAAATGCGAGCCACCGTCGCCATCCCGGTCCAGGAATATTAATTGACTGGTTGACGTCCGAAAGTGACAGCTGATCGGTTTCCGACTGGATTTGGCTATCGCTTGCAGAATTCATCATAAAACATCGAAGAAAACATCCAATTGTAGCCTTGGCTACAATTGGTAATTATGCTGTAGGTTTGGCTACAAAGTCAAGCTTATGCTACACTTTTCTTGAGCCAGATTATGACTTTCGAACTTTCTAGAAGTTTTGTCCAAACTCGTGAGGCGCATCGCACCGAGCTAACAGAAGACTATGTCGAAGTGATTTTGGAGTTAGCGGAGGAGAATGGGGAGGCTCGGCTTGTCGATATTGCCAAGCGGCTAGGTGTTGCTCACCCGACGGTTTCGAAGGCGCTGAAGAAGCTTGAGCAGGAAGGATATGTGGCTCTGCGACCTTATCGAGGACTTCGTTTGACAGAAGTTGGCGAAGAATTAGCTTCCCGTTGTCGGTTGAGGCATAAGACGGTTGTCGAGTTTTTGTTGGCACTCGGAGTTGATTCGGGTACGGCCGAAATTGAAGCAGAAGGGATCGAGCACCACGTTGGAGAGTCGACTTTGGCATTGATGTCTAAGTTCGCGAAGAAATAGCAACCTCAGGGTTTTGTATTCCGTGACTATGGATAGAGTTTGATGATTCCCTTCGTATCGATTGGTGCTTGTGTCTTGGTATTCCTGCTTGCGGTTTTGGCAAAAAACGGATCCAAATTGCCAGGCCGCCGATTCAGAACTCTCCGGCCAACTGATTTGAAGATGACGCCGCTGCGTGGAGTGGCGGTTGTGCTTTTTGTCGTTTTTTTAATGGTATTCCTCGTGGTTGGTTGGAGGTTGTACTATTCGACAGTTTCATCAAATCTGATCTCGGACGAACCTCGGGCGAGCCAGTAGTTGTAAAATGGTTGTAAGCGACCTTTGGCCGCACACGACAAAGGAAAATTACGATGATTTCAACTATTGCTCTCTATGCCGCCACGATGTTGACGGACGATTTGACGATTCAGCCAAAAGGTGCCGTCGAAGCGAAACTCGGCTACTTCCCGGTTCCGATTACTGTCGGCGATGCCAAACCTGCTGGCATTAAGAAGGAGCCGATGTATAAGGCAAAACCGCAATACGGCACGATCAAGGTTGGAAACGGGCCTAAAAGCACTTTCATTATCGTGCTTGATGAGCCTAAGGGTTCGGATTTCAAGATTTATATCGACAAGAACCAGAATGGTGACCTGACTGACGACGGCGATGGCGCTTGGAACATAAAGCGAGATGGTCAACGGCCGATGTATGGCGTTATGGACGTGACGTTGCGCGCCTCTTATGGCGATGCTAGTCACGAAACATCGTTTTCGGAATACACCATCGGAATGTATCGATTTGTGCGCGACGGTGCCAACCCCATATTTAGTTATCGAGAGTCGTCTCGATCTGGAATGGTGAGCATTGACGGAAGGATGCACAAGGTCAATCTTGTCGAAAATGACGCCGATGGTCTATTTAACAAGCGCGCCACAGGAACGACTGATGCGGGCAAGTCAAAGCCAATTTGGATGATGGTCGACATGGCCGACAACGGCAAGCCTCAGATGGTTGACGCCCGCGCTCCCTTTAGCCTCGATGGCAAGGGATACGAAGCCATGATTTCGCAAGACGGTTCCAAGATTTGGATTGAGTCGACATTTAAGCCAGTACCTGAGCTCACGGCAAAGGCGGCTCCGCCAAAGGCTCTGTTGAAGACGGGAACGATGGCACCCGACTTTACGGCGATTAAGTTCGGCGGTGGCGATCAAAAACTGTCCGACTATCGCGGCAAGGTTGTTGTTATTGACTTCTGGGCGACTTGGTGTGGGCCATGCCAAATGTCGATGCCTCACATTGAGTCAGTTTACAAAGCAGTGAAAGACCAAGGCGTTGCAGTTCTGGGCGTTTGCGTTTGGGATGATAAGGATGCTTACGAAAAGTGGGTTCCGGCCAATAAAGAAAAGTATTCGTTCCCATTCTCGTTCGACCCAGCGGGTCGAGACAGTGCCAAGAGCATTGCGGGTTCCCTGTTCAATGTTTCGGGAATTCCGACGACTTACATCATCGATAAGGATGGAAAGGTTGCCGATGCGATTGTTGGATACGAAGACAAAGACAAGCGCGTTGAAGAAGCGTTGAAGAAGCTCGGCGTCAAGGTTGACTAGGGTTTTGATCGTTTGAAATGAAAAAGGCTCCGAGAGATCGGGGCCTTTCTTTCGTTGTTGTTAGGGGTGCGACCCGCTTCGGGGTCGAGGCATTTTGGGGAGCTTCCGTGGGTGCACGCACCCACGGCTACATGAGTGTAACCGCTTCGCGGTATTCAATCTCGGAGAAGACGTTTTCAGTCTGAATCTTAGGTAACTTCTGGCGGCACATAGGTCGTTACCAGGCTGTCCAGGAATCTTTAGTTTGAGTCTGCATAAATCATGGCTTTATAGCCTCGCCAAACAATTTTCTTTACTTTTGGCCTTCAGAGATTGCGTATTGTTTGAAAATTGGTTTAGACGAGGCAGCAAGGTCTAGATGGGAATATATGAATTTTCTCATACAAGTGAACTAACTGACAGTAAATCGTTTATTCTAAAATCGTGGGAAAGTTTCCTTGGCTTGGTGTTGGGTTTGGCGTGATGGCTTTGGGCCTGGTTGTCTTAGGTTGCGGAGGATCGGGGAGCAGTAGCGAGTTTTTGACTCCAGCTTCTGACCCCACCTGTACGGCTTCTGCAATATCGGCTTTGTCATCGAAGTCGGACAATATGTCCGAATTACAGAAGGCAGGAGCGATTGTTCCGGTAACGACTGTTGCTTTGGCGGATGACGCTGGAGTTCGAGCCCACACAAATCACTTGATTGCCGTGGGCGGCGCGACTTCGCGACTAGCTGGACCGACGGGATTGACGCCTGATATGGTGCGGACCGCCTATTCAGTGCCTTCCAACTTGGGCAGCGGTGCAATTGCGATTGTGGATGCCTACCATTATCCGACCTCAGTTCCCGACTTCAATACTTTTTCTGCTCAGTTTGGGCTTCCGACCGAGCCGTCAGGGAGTGCAACCGCGAGCACGAATGCTGTCTTCCAGGTCGTTTTTGCTGCTGGAATACAACCTCCAACCGATAGTGGTTGGTCGCAAGAGATGGCGATTGACACCCAGTGGGCTCACGCGATGGCACCAAATGCCAAGATCTATCTCGTCGAAGCTAAGAGCTCGTCGGTTACGGATTTGATGGCAGCGGTATTGGTCGCAAAAGCACTGCCCGGCGTGAAGCAGGTGTCGATGAGTTTTGGCTCGACTGAGTCTGCTTGTAGTTTCGTGAAATATGACCCCAATTTGGTCCAAACTGGCGTTGTGTTCTTTGCTGCTGCGGGTGACACGAGTGACGAGAAGGATTTTCCGGCTCTCTCGAAAAATGCCGTTTCTGTTGGCGGGACGACGCTGAATTTGGATGCGCTTGGAAACCGGATTAGTGAAAATGCTTGGGCTCAGACGGGCGGCGGAATTAGTGCTTTTGAGCCTCGACAGATTTTCCAAAATGTGGCGATTGGAAAGACTTCCACTTTTCGGAGTGGGTCTGATATTTCTGCGGTCGGCGATCCGGCTACTGGGGTGTCGGTTTATGACAGCACGGCAAGTGGAGGCTTAAGTGGATGGATCAATTTTGGCGGAACGAGCGTTGCTTGCCCAATTGTGGCGGGTATTGCGAATGCGGCGGGAAGCCATGCAACCAGTAGCGTGTCGTTCAATACATTGATTTATTCAATGGTTGGAATGTCAGGAATTTACGACGTTACGCACGGGACTTCGGGGGTGAACTCGGCCGATCATGGTTGGGATATTGTGTCGGGCGTAGGATCTCCTAACGGGATCGCCGGGTTTTAGGATAGGCTTGCCAGATTGAATCTAATCTCCCGGTTTGCTCCCTTTTTCGATTGATTTCAATCGAGGTCGCTCATCGACCTCTTTTCACAAAGGAGTAATTGGCTGATGGACGAGCGGGGGTTGGTTCGCCGAATGGAATCGCGACCTTTAGCATCTACACTCTTTCTCATATTCAGCCCTTGGGAACTTCGTTCCTCTGTCACGCTGGTCAAAAAACACCGGAGTTTAGGAGTGACCAGCGTGCCACATTCCCATTCTTGGGAGGGATCATTTTGGTAGGCATTTAATCTGTGCTCGATTACGTAAGTCTACTAAGGTGTCAGAGCTTCTTAAATTCTTCGAGGGCTCTCTTTCGTGCGCGGAGTTGGAGCATTCTCGCGAAAGGAAGCCCAGCCCAGAACATGAACGAGTGGGGGTTTGCGATGCTTTCGACTTTGATGGTTAGCTTGTCATTTGCCCGGGTTAGCGTAGCGGACCAGATTCCGCGGCCATGGTGCTTTTTGGTTGTGACGTAGCCAATTTGACATTCGTTTTCGGCTCGCTCGGCGATGAATATTTCAACCATTGACCAGAAGCCAAGCGGCCCAAACGGGGCGCGTTGCTGAATGCGGTCACCGGGCTTGATCGTGCGGTGCTCGTCTTGATGAAGTCCAAAGAATTGCACTGCGTCTGGCGGATAATAGTTTCCGGCCATCATCTTGTCGGCAATTGCGGTGAATCTTTTGCCAGTTGGGTCCAGGCCAAGGTCCTCGGTCAAAGAATCACGAAAGCAAACGATGGATGGTTTTCCTCCTTCGGTTGGCGACCATGAGAGTGGGGCGGATTGCCCATCTTCAAATCTCTTTTTGACGGTTGCGTCCATCTCAGTTCTTTCTACGTATAAGAAATTAGGAGATTTCAATTTCTTATGAAAGTTGTCATTGCAGGTGGGTCTGGTCATGTTGGTGCGGTCCTCATTCGACACTTTCGGGCTATCGGCTGGGAAGTGGTTGTGCTTTCTCGCCATTTATTTGTTGCTGATGGTGTTCGGTCAGTAATTTGGGACGGCAAGACATCCGGTGATTGGGCCCCGGAAATCGATGGCGCGGATGTGATCATCAATTTGGCGGGGCGTTCGGTGAACTGCCGCTACTCGGTTGCGAACCTAAATGACATGATGAGTTCGCGGGTTGATTCGGTGCGGGTGCTTGGCGAAGTCATTGGTCAAGCGGACCATCCTCCTATGCTTTGGTTGCAGGCGAGTACGGCGACGATTTACGCCCATCGGTACGATGCGCCGAATGACGAATTTACAGGCATTATTGGAGGGCACGAGCCTGGCGCTCCGTATACGTGGAATGTTAGCATCGACATTGCCAAGGCATGGGAGGCTGAACTTGATGTGGCTCAAACTCCCAACACGCGCAAGGTTGCGATGCGAAGTGCAATGACGATGTCGCCTGATTCGGGGAGTGTGTTCTTTGTGTTTGCCTCCTTGGCTCGTAAATTTCTCGGAGGGAGACTTGGGGATGGGGAGCAGTATGTTTCGTGGATTCATGAGCAAGACTTCACGCGGGCGATTCAGTTCATCATCGACCACGAGGAGATTGCGGGAGCAGTGAATATCTGTTCTCCGAATCCGTTGCCGCAAGCTGATTTCTCTCGTATTCTTCGAGAGTCGCTCAAAGTTCCGTTTGGGTTGCCCGCTCCGGCTTTTTTAGTTGAGTTTGGGACACGGATGATGAAGACGGAAAGCGAGTTGGTGTTGAAGAGTCGAAGAGTGGTGCCGAGTGTTTTGCTTCAGAACGGTTTTGAGTTTGATTTTCCGAAGTGGGAGAAGGCGGCGGCGAGTTTAGCGGCTCAGTTGAAATAAAAGAGCTTTCCTAAGCCTCCACTGTCTTGGACGAGGCACGGGGTCCACAGCCTCCACAGCATAGGCTTAGGCAATTATAGTGGGCCACCAAATTTAGTTATTTGGCACTGGGAGGGCTGCGGAGGCAGCTAGCAGGATAAGGCAGGAGTTAAGTTGGTTGTACATCTACCAAGAAACAGCAGGTGTGACTTAAGCGTATCTTAATTTCAATGGAAGGCTTGGACCAACAATTCGTTGAGATGTACGCCTGCTTTAACCAGCGGGATGCTGACGGTGTGCTGCAATTCATGACGGAGGACGTTCATTGGCCAAAATCTTTCGAGGGTGGTCATGTTGTTGGTAAGGAGGCGGTGAAGGAATACTGGACGCGTCAGTGGGGAGAGATTGACCCAACAGTCACGCCAATTTCGATTGCCACCTTGCCCGATGGCCGAGTTCAGGTCACGGTTGATCAGGTCGTGAAGGACAAGGCTGGAATGGTTCTCATGCATATGACTGTGCTTCATGTTTATGCCCTGGCAGGCGGTCTTGTTTCCCATATGGACGTTGTTGCCTGACTCAGGTGACTCCAGGATTTCTTTAGCCTCCACAGCAGGAATTTGCCTACTTTGGAGGCTCTCATCATGTGCTTAGCATGGTGCCAAGGGCTGCAGAGGCAGCGTTCCTGATCTCCGATCTCTGATTCCCGAGCCCTGATTGCTTAAGTCTGTCCGACCCAATCCGGTTTTGCGATGCTGTGCCAACGGTCTCGAACTTCTTGGAGCGTTAATGCATCGAGAACACCCTTTGTTGCGATGAATGAGTTTTCGATCCATCGTTCGGGTTTCGAGGCTCCAACGATAGCGACGTGGATGTCTTGCGAGAGCGTAAATCGGAGGGCGAGATCAAAGAGTTCGGGGAAGACGTATTTGAGTTCTTGCAGCCTTGTCCAATATTCCCCGCCGTAACCAGCCGCTTCGGAGGTTTCGTGTCGCCACGCGACGTTAGCAACTGGTCGCTTGGCGATGACACCCATTCCCCGCTGTTTGGCAAGAGGAAGAGTTAAGTCGATGCACTCTTGGTCGGCGATGTTGCAGCTGGTTTGTAGAGCATCGAAAACGTTTAGTTCGATTGCGCGTTTGGCAGTTTGACCGTCGCCACTGTAGCCGATGTAACGTACTTTTCCCGCTTGCTTGGCTTCTTGAAGGACCTGGATCACTTCGCCTCGGTCGAGGGTTTCGGTATCGCATGTGTGAAGCTGCATGAGGTCGATGTGATTGGTTTGAAGTCGTTGGAGGCTGCGATCGATTTGTTTGCGCAACATGTTCGGGTCCCAATCTTCGCCGTCGAGTCCGCTGGTATGGCCACATTTGGTGAACAGGTAGAAATCGTTGCGCCGATGTCTGACGGCAGCGCCGACTTTCTCTTCGCTATCTTTGTAACATTCTGCGGTGTCGATGACGTTCATTCCGTTATCGAGGGCTTCGTTGATCATTGGGGTGACAATTGATTGGTCAACTCCACCGTAGCCGATCTCGGCACCACCCAGTCCGAGAACCGAGACCTGCATGTCGGTATTGCCAAATTGTCGTTTTTCCATTGTTCTTAAATTACTTACGCCTTTTGTTTGGAAATTGGTCGCTTGAGTTCGAAGAGTTCGAGGGGCATTCCGTAATAGTCGTTTGATATTCCAAGGTGAGTCATTCCGAGTCGTTTTGCGACATTTTGGGATGCTTGGTTTTCGGGATAGATGACGGCAAGGACTCTTTCGAGGTCGGGGTTTTTGCGAAAGCCGTACTCGATGACTCCTTGTGCGGCTTCGGTTGCGTAGCCGTGGCCCCACGCATCGGGAGTTAGGTGCCAGCCGATTTCGAGTTCACCTGAGGGTTCCATGTCGTTGTTGGGCAGGGCTTTGCACATGATGGTGCCGATGGGTTTTTCGTCCTGTTTACGGATGATGGCCCAAGCTCCTTGGCCCTCGGGTCGGGCGGCTTGGTTGGTTATCCAGCGGTCCATCATCTCGGTGGCTTCTTCGATGGTTTCCATGGGTTTGGGGTCGCGGCCAAGGTACCGCATGACTTCCATTCGGCGATAGATGTCGAAAGCGGCTTCAAGGTCGTCCATGGTCCAATGGCGGGCGAACAGACGGTTAGTTTCGAAGATCATGGTTTCTGTACGCTTTCTGTTATCTAGATTAGCAGCGAGACAAGTCTCGCAGAACAAAGCGCTGATAAATCAGCGCACTCCACACAAGATCTATCTCAGCGAGCTTATGAAGCCTTCGGCTTCGGGGCCGAATTCGACGAGGCGTCGATAAAGCGTGAGCTGCACCATTGCCCGAGTTCGGTTGAGATCGGCGGGGTCGTCTTCGCTGAGTTTGAAGTAGGTGTCTCCTTTTAGGTAGTCAGTCAGGAATCGGAGGCCGAGTTCGAGAGCGATTGCCTGAACGGCGGGAACCATCATCGAGACTTCTTGGTCAGTGATTTCGGTCGCCGACAGGAGGAATCCCGCGGCGACAGCTTTATAGACCTGTTCGTCGACAGAGACTTTGGTGAGGTCGGTTTCCTTTTCGCCCGCCACGTTGACGAGGGAGCGGATCATATCGCCCCAGTCGGCTAGCCACGTGAAGGGCATGATGGTGTCGAGGTCAACGAGGGCTTTTACGAGGCCAGTGTTGGTATCGAAGAGGAAGTTCTCGATCTTGGTGTCGCCGTGGATGAGAGTGTTGCGAATTCGACCTTGGGCTACGGCAGTCCAGAGGGCCATGGCAAATGGCTCTTGCTCTTGGACAATTGAGATGTAAGGCGCGAGGTCTGGGTCAGACACCCTTGATTGATATTCTTCTTCAGGAAGAGCGACAAGGAAATGGGGACCCATCGAGGTTCGCAAGATTGGGTCGTCGGGTAGGAGGGCGGCGGCATCACCGAGCGAGCGATTGCCGTTCATGACACTGTGAAATTGTCGGTAATAGAGTCCGGTATCGCGGTAGCCGGGGAGGGAGCCTTCGACTGATTGGGGCTTGATGCTGGAGGTGAGGTCGGAATAGATGGCGAGGCCGCGACCGACTTCGGATGCCATTCTCAGTTGCTCATTTCGGCTCTCGATTTCGCTGAGGCTTTTGAATGAGCAGGACTCGGGAATGCGGACCATGAGCCGCCAGACCGACCATCCATGATCGTCGGTGAGGTCGAGGAATGCTTTTCCGGCTTTGGTTGGTACGAGCTCAATGGGGACCCAGCCGTCGACTGGGTTAGTGATCAGAGAATTGCGCTGGGCTTTGATGCTGCAGGCCATTCCGTTCATAACGCGGTAGGGCATGGCGAAAACGTCGGTGTTGACTTTTTGAAGCAGGTATTCGTCCGCTCCGGCGAGGACTTCGTAGGTGTGGAGGTTGATGTTTCCGCGGCCCGGGAACGGGGCGACATGGATGTCTCCGGCAATTTGGAACTGCTCGACGACCCAAATGATGTCGCCGATGGAGTAATCCTCGTATGCGCCCGTAAAATGAGATGGTCTGCCCTTAATGACTGCCTTGTCCGAAAGTAGCTGGTCTTTCACGATTTTCGTGTTCGCGTTTGTTAAGCGTCGAACAAAAAAATCATACCATGATTAGCTACCAGCTACTAGCTTCAAGCTTCGAGCTACCTGTCCTTGGTCGGCAGTTTCGTCTTGGTTGCTTTTACGCAATGAGGCTGGTTGGGCTGGTAGACTTCCTGCAATGCGCGTTGCCGACTGGGCTCGCCAAGTCACAGAAATCGTCCCTGAACCGTTTGAAAATCTTTCGGGAAGTGTCTGCTGGAGCAGTCTTCCGAATGAGGCTCGTGCGGTTTTTGTTGCGTCTGCCTATCTTCGGCACAAGCAAAAGATGTTGGTGGTGACCGCCAGTTACGATCGGGCGTTGGCGTGGCAAGCGAAGTTAGAACTGTGCGGCGTGCCACATGCAGAGATTTTTCAGTTACCGAGTGGGTCATCGGCTTTATTCGAAGACGCGACTCCCGAACATACTGCCTTGTCGGATCGATTAGGCGCTTTAAGAGCTTTGGCCGAGTCGGAAGCGAAGATTGTCATTGCTTCGCCGCAATCAGCTCTTGAGCGAACGTTGCCTAAGGATCTTCTGCTTGAATCCTTTGTTACCCTGAAACCGAACCAGACCATCGATCCGAAAGTTGTTACTGACACCTTGAAGCGACTTGGTTACGACGAACAAGAGCCCGTCCGTCAGCCTGGCGGATACAGTCAGCGTGGTGGGATTGTCGACGTGTGGCCCAGTGGCTATGAGCAACCGATTCGAGTGGAGTGGTTTGACACCGAGATTGAGTCGCTTCGGACATTTGATTCGAATACTCAGCGGTCGAGTGGGGTTATTCCGGCGTTGTCGTTGTCGCCTAGTCGCGAAGTTTTGTTTACGGGCCACGAGGAAGAATTACAGTCAATTCTCTTACACACTTTGGAACGGGAAGAATCGCAACTTGATGATGAGACGGCAGCGCGATTGCGAGATTTGATTGAGGGAGATGCGCGGGAGCTTGCCCAACGAAGCTTTTTTGATCGGCTGGAGCTATATCGTCCGATGCTTTTTCCTGACTCACAGTGCGCGGTCGATTTTCTGGACGAAAAGAGTCTCTTGGTCTTGGATGAGCCGTTAGAGCTTGAGGCGATTGGAAACCGGGCGGAAGAGGAACTCAGTCAAGGACTAGAAGCGCGGGTTAAGCGGGGCGAGATTTTGCACAGCACGGCGAACGATTTCTTTCAGCCAGTTGAGCACTTTGATTCTCCGGCCAGTAAGTTAGTTTTGACGTCGATGAACGACTTGCCCAGGTGGCTAAGCGTTCAAACGACGACGGACGTAGGGGGAGCTTCGCTGGAGCCATATCGGGGACGGGGAGATGCTTTAACGGAGACATTGAAGACTTGGCGAGAGCAGAACTTTACGGTTATTTTTTGCACGGATCAGCCGAACCGGGCGAAGACGATTTTGGCTCAAATCGAAATTCATCCGTCCGATGATGGAACAGGTCCGGTGCAACTTTGCAGCGGAAACCTGGGCGGTGGATTTGTTTTGCCCCACGAGAAGGTAGCACTTGTCTCGGATGCTGAGCTTTTTGGCGTTGCACGGTTGAAGCTTCCTCAACGACGGTTCCAAGAGGGGGCTCCGATTGCCACGGTGCTGGACCTCAAGCCCGGGGATTACGTTGTTCATATCAATTTTGGCATTGGAATCTTTCAGGGCCTCATTCGAAAGGAGATTGAGAATGTTGAGAAGGAGTTTCTTTACATTGAATATCAGGCTCCGGACCGCCTTTACGTTCCGGCCGATCAGCTCGATCGGATTCAGAAGTATCTGAATCCGGGCGATGTACCGCCCAAGCTGAATCGGTTGACGGGAGGTGAGTGGCAACGCACACTGGGAAAAGCGAAGGAGGAGGCGCGGGCGTTCGCCCGGGACCTCGTGAAGTTATACGCAACCCGCAAGAAGGTCGACCGGCTCCCTTACGGCCCGGATACTCCGTTTCAGGCGGAGATGGAGCAGACGTTCCCTTGGGTGGAGACGCCCAGCCAGATGAAGGCGATTCGGGAAGCGAAAGCTGACCTTGAACTTCCCTATCCGATGGATCGATTGGTCTGCGGCGACGTGGGCTTTGGCAAGACAGAAGTTGCGATTCGGGTGGCATTTAAGGCGATTCAGTCGGGGCGGCAAGTCGCCGTGCTTTGTCCGACGACGATTTTGAGCGAGCAGCATTACCGCAATTTTGAAGAGAGGCTGTCATCGTTTGGGACAAAGTTGGCTCTGATCAATCGTTACACGCATACTGCGGCGCGGCGCGATATTTTGCAGGGATTGAAAGACGGTTCGATCGAGATTGTTTTGGGTACTCACGCCCTACTTGGTACAGGAATTGAGTTTAAGAATCTAGGCGTCGTCGTTATCGACGAGGAGCAGAAGTTTGGCGTGAAGCAGAAAGAGATGTTGAAGCAACTTCGGTCGGAAGTTGACGTTTTGACGCTTTCAGCAACACCGATTCCTAGGACTTTGAGCATGGCATTGATGGATATTCGCCAGATGTCTTTGATCAATGATCCGCCGCCGGGACGGCTTCCGGTTCGAACGTTTGTGCGACCTTATGCGGGTGAGGTTGTCCGCGAGGCAATTTTGCGTGAACTGGCTCGGGGTGGGCAAGTGTTTTATGTTTACAACCGAGTTGAGAGCATTAACCACGTTTATGAGAAGCTGAGGAAATTGGTTCCAACCGCTCGGATTGGAATTGGCCACGGGCAGATGAACGAACGCGAGTTGGAGCCGATCATGGTTGGCTTTATTAAAGGGGAGATTGACGTCTTGCTGAGTACGACGATTGTTGAAAGCGGACTTGATATTTCGAACGCCAATACCATGATCATTGAGAATGCGGACCGACTTGGTTTAGCTCAACTTTACCAGCTGAGAGGTCGGGTTGGGCGATCGGATCGCCAAGCATATGCTTTGTTCCTTCACGGCAAAAATCTGGATCAGACGTTGCCTGATCCGAAGGAGAAGGAAGGCGGAGATTTTGGTGCGCCAAAGAAGAAGAAGACGATGTCGGAGAACGCTTTGCAGCGCCTGCGGGCTTTGCAGGAGTTTTCGTCGCTTGGGTCAGGATATTCCCTTGCGTTTAGAGACTTGCAGATCCGCGGAGCGGGAGAACTGTTGGGAGCCAAGCAGAGCGGCACGATGGTTCAGGTTGGGTATGAGCTTTACACTCAATTGATCAATGAAGCGGTGTTTGCGCTGAAGAATTCGGTTGACGGGGAGGCTAATGCGGGCGAGACGGGCAAAGATCCGCTTGAGTCCCTGACTCCTCTTCCGGTTTTTGAAGTGCCAGTCATTGCGCTGCTCCCGGACACCTATATTCAAGATCATGCTCAGCGGCTTTACTTCTATCAGCAGATGATGTCGGCACGGGACGATGTGCGTTTGGGCGAAGTGCAGATGGAGATTGAAGATCGGTATGGAAGGTCACCGCACACGGTGAGTAATGCCTTTGCGATTATGGCGTTGAGGATAAGGGCCCATGCATTGGGGATTGAAAAACTGGATGCCCGCCAGGGTCGGATTGCTTGTTCATTTAAGTCTTCGCGTGAGGTTCCGCCAAGGTTGTTTACGATGATCCCTAAGTTTAATAAGGCCGCTTATTTGACTCGTGAAGCGTTTATTTGGCCGTTCAGTAGCCCACCTTTGGATGCGATCGAATCGATGTTTCAGGCGATGCGGGAGTGTTTCGACGAAATCGAACGCCACCGACAGTTACTTAATCAGTGAAACTGGTCGAAAATTCCTAAAGATCGGCTTTAGGTATTCCAATGATTTAGAGGGGATACCAATGACACTCAATACCGTTTCAACATGGAAGGACGTTTTCTTTAAGCGAGGTTGGCTTGACAATGATGGTCACGTGCAACAACCCGTCAATGCTCGCCAGGCAACTATTCAGCTTGGAACCATGGAATATAAGCTCTCTGATATCTCCGGCCACGACGAAGAAACCATAGAATTTACAAAAGGAAGTTTAATCGACACCTATTTGTGGAGCCAAATCACCCGCGTCACCGTCTTTAAGTCCTAGAGATTGAGTTGTTAGACTCAATCGGGGAATTGGACAACAGTGGAACGATACGATGTAGTACTGCCTTCGGGCGGCAGAATTGATGATCACTTTGCGCGTGTCGCATTAACGCCCTTCAAGGCTCTCATAAAAGTCAAAGACTATATGTTGGGTTTCCGGGTTCTGGAAGCCGTCAACGACTCTGGTCGACTGGGCCGAATTGTCTTGGTTGGCCCCAAGGAAGTTCAGGATGCCTTTGGCATTCGAGTTTCCAATAAACTTAACGACACAGGTGACCTGACCAAAAATATCGCGATGGCGATTCGCGACCTTAAAGCGATGGGCGATTGTACGTCCCGCGTTGCGATCATCACCACCGACCTTCCTTACATCGAGGCGAAGCATATCCAGTCTTTTCTCGATGCCTGTCCAGATTCGGCCGATATTTGTGTCCCCCTGGTTTCAAAAGATGAATATTTGGACCGCTTCCCGAGTGCTGCTGGAACATTCTTCAAGCTGAAAGACGGTGATTGGACCCTTGGTTGCATCTATCTGATCAAACCGGATGTATTTTTGAGAATCCTCCCGGAAGTTGATAAGGCAGTTGCGAATCGAAAGAGCAAAATGGCGATGGCTAAGCTTTTTGGCGGCAAGTTCGTCTGGAAGTATCTGACAAAGTCGCTGACATCGGCTGAGGCGGTTCAGCGGGCGGAGACATTGTTGAGTTGTCGTATCTCGCTGATTAAGAATGGTCCGGCCGAATTTGCTTATGATGTTGACGATATCAACGATTACGAATACGCGCTACGAGACAAATAGGTGGATTTTTCGATGGCAGGTTCTGGGCTAAACTAGCTACGGTCAAATTCAGTTATGGCATCAACCCCTGCGCAAAGCACAGACAGCTCGTTTGAATCGCCTTATGGTGATAAGAAGCTTTCGATCGTTCAGCATCTGATCATTTCTGCGTTCTGGTTCGCCACGAATTTCCAATGGGGACCGATGATCCTGATCCTGTTGCCGGGTGACATTGGTCGCCTGGCCGGACCAGACAAGGCCAGTGTCCTTGGCAAAGTTGGTTACCTGGCGATTATTGCTATCGTTGTGCCACTCATCGCTGGAGCCCTATCGGACCGATGCAAACGAAAGGAAGGGCGTCGAAAGCCCTATATTGCCGTCGGAGTTTTTCTAAACATCATTGGGCTTATGCTTATGGCCTACTCGGTGGTCAGTCTGAAGTCTTGGGTTGCCTATTTGGCGAGCTATGGAGTTGTCCAATTCGGAAACAATATTGCTTCCGGAGCCTACATGGGCATCATTCCTGATGTTGTTCGCAAGGACGAGCATGGCAAAGCTTCTGGCTTTATGGCGCTCATGAGCCAGCTCGGCACTCTCATTGGCATCATCGTCGTCGGCATTGTCCTAAAGTCGGACCAGACCTTCCTGCGTTACGGCATCATTAGCGTATTGATTGCTGTTACTGGAGCAATATCCTATTACGGCATCAAAGAGAACCAACTCAAGGTTGATCTCGAACCTTTCAAGGTTGTCCAGTACATAAAGTCACTTTGGATCGATCCACGAAAGTATCCGAATTTTGCATGGGTCTGGATCACTCGATTCCTAGTGATGCTGGGATTCTATTCGATTGTGCCTTACATCAATTTCTACCTGATGGATGTTGTTCATATTCCGAGCGCAAAAGTTGAAGCGAAGGCATCCATTTTGTTTGCCATCATCCTGATTGTATCGAGCCTTACGGGAATCTATGGCGGACTCTTATCAGATAAGATTGGCCGGAAAGGCGTTGTATATTTGGCAAACGCAGTCATGGCAGTCATTGCTCCAGTATTCATCTTTTGTCACAATTTTTATGCTGCACTCATCGTTGGAGCAATATTTGGACTCGGATATGGGGCCTACCTCAGCGTGGATTATGCGTTAGGGACGGATGTCTTACCTCACAAAGAAGAAGCAGGTAAAGACATGGCGATCTGGCACGTAGCTATGACTTTGCCACAGTCGATCGGCCAACCGTTCGCCTCGCTTCTGCTGACCATCTCTGGCTATACCCTTGAAAAGAGCCTTGTCATTGGTGAAAAAGACATCGTTCACTATAGTACAACCGGATACGGCTATATTTTTGTATTCTGCACGATCTGCCTTGCCCTCGGCGCCTACTTGCTTCGGAATGTTAAGGGCATTGAATAGTGAAGGCATTTCTCACCTATCTGGGTGTTGCTCTGGCTTTTGTAACGGCGTTCTGCATCTTTTGCCAGCACGTTTACGACAGCGATAACTTTTACCATATGGGCCACGCGGCTCTGTATTATCAGAACGGTCCGTTTTACCGAGCCTTTCCGTGGACGACCTATAGCGTTATTTCCCAGCACAATTCGGACCTATGGTGGGGATTTCACCTGCTGTTGGCTCCGCTGACGGTGTTACAGAACAAAGTCGTTATCTTGGCAGTTGCCCCTGGTTACTTGATGCTCTTGAACCTCTTGTTTTCGCGCCTTGCGGTGGTGAGAATGGGATGGAGTCAATGGTACGGTTTCGCTTTATTGCCGGCCTCGCTTGGCTTTTTAATGCGAATGGATACGGTTCGGCCACAGGCCCTGTCATCTTCCCTTCTCATTCTGCTATTTGCTGCGATCTTCACTGAGGCTCCTTGGCTGGCAATCGGGACGTCGGCCCTGATTGGTTTCCTCCATCCGACCTTGTCTTACTTAATTGTCATGGTTGGTTTTTTCACGTTCATCCAGCGCAGGGTGACAAAGAAAGAGTGGAATCCTTGGCTAGAAGTTTCGTGCTTGCTCGTGGCACTCTCGATATCTTGCATTCGGCCAGGGATGATGGATGGACTGCAATTGCTGAAGATTCAGCTTTATGACTTGATGCTGGTTCGACGTGCGGGCGAGGTCAAGAACTTTGGCGTTGAGTTGGAAAGGCTCAATGTTGGCTACTTCCTACGGGCCTTTCTCGGGCCGATCATCTTATTTGTCGTCAGTAGTCTTATTTGGTTAAGATTTCGGGATAGGACGCTTAAAGGCTCTGCCTTTCTTGGTGCGTTTGGGATTATGGCGGCGGCGTTTATGCTGTCAATTCTCATTACTCGTCGGGGATCGGACCAATTTGCGCCCTTTGCCATTCTCACGTCTTTAGTCGTCTTTCATCAGTGCAAAGGAATTCCTAAATTTACGGCCCACGCAATCGGCATCAACATGGTGGTCGTGCTTGGCCTCTTTGTCCAAACTCACCTGAGTCGGTCCGATAAATACAACGCGACGGACTACCGGGCGGGGACAAAATGGCTGATTGCTCATACTCAGCCAGGTGAGATTATTGGTCAAGGCGTCTGGTCTGACTTTGGTCCGCTCTTTTATTGGGATACGCATAATCGGTTTTTGGGCGGGATGGATCCGGTCTTTCAGTATCGATACAACCCGGCGACCTACTGGTTGATGACGTTAAACTGCGCGGGTCGGGAGCAAGGCAAAACGGGGGCGTTTAATCCGGCGAAGAGTTCGGCGAAGGAAGATGATCTTTCGACGGCCTGGCCGCGGGATTTGAAGACGAAATGGTTCTTCTGTTCGCAGGATTGGGACGGTCAGTATCAGGACGCGCTGAAGAAAGATAAGCACACGAAGATTGCTTATTCGGATAAGCATTGCGTGATTTACGAGTTCTTCCCGTGAGGGAATCGAAGTTTGAAGGCAACTAGTTTTGGTAACAAATCAATGATTTGGCGACTCAACATCATCGATGAAAGAAAACCAAACAATCCGGTAAAGGCAGTACGTTTGACGAACAATGTTTCGTCTGTCGGATAGTCTCGCACATTGATAGCTTTTCACTGAATCTCTAAGTAAGGCGACCCGGTTCCTTCAGTGCAGCGAATGTCGTTGGACGAAGTTGGTATTTCTCGAAAACTTCCTGAATGGAGGATTTCACCGCACTTTTCGACGGTAATAGGTAATTCCAATTCGAGCCTCAAAACGACGTGTATTGGATGCCGACACCTACTAAATTCTTGGGCAGCTTTCGTTTTAATGTGTGACGTCTCATTGAACAAACAGCTTTAATTGCGAAATCCTTTGTCAGAAACGAGGATGTCGTTCGGCAGCCAGGATAGGGTTTCTGACTTTGTGGTGCACGTGAAGCAGATGTCGTTGTTGAGCATGAAGTACTGAACGCTTAAGAATTCTGAGTTCTTGTCGAATTCATATCTCAGATAAGTGGCAATTGGATCATCACTCTGCAGAATCTGAGCTTTCGACAGCGAGACGACCATATGGGAATCCATATCTTGACGGAACGAATCGTTTTCAAGATATAGGCTTTGCCCATCTGATTGTAAACCTGCCAGTCGGAGCAGTGAAGGTCTGTGTTCTGGAGCTGAATTGGTATGAACGAAAATGCAGAGCGCGCTAACAAACGCGGAAAGCCAAGCCAGATAAGTTCGCTTTGCTCTAGTGGTCATTTATGGGACAACGAACAGAAAGTTAGATTTGTTCACACCTTCTCTACTAGAGGATAACCGGGCTTCTGGCAACCCCCATCCCAACCCTTCCCCCTCTGCAAAGCCCGACAAGGGGAAGGGCCTTGAGGGAATACTCAACTCAAAAGATGTGGATCGGGAATCGATTGGTTAGGTCGATGACTTGGTGTCGGATTGAGTGGAGCTTTTCGGAGTTATCGTGGTTCCGGAGGGCATCGGAGATGAAGTCGGCGATTTGTTTCATTTCCGGCTCTTTCATTCCGCGGGTTGTGACAGCAGGGGTTCCGAGCCGGATTCCGCTTGTGACGAACATCTTCTCGGGGTCGAACGGGATCGAATTCTTATTCGTCGTGATGGCGGCTTCGTCGAGGGCGATTTGCGCGGTTTTGCCAGTTACACCGTAGGGTCTAAGATCGACGAGCATGAGGTGGGAATCGGTGCCACCGCTGACGATTCGGAAGCCATTCTGGGTAAGTGCCGCCGCGAGTGCTGAAGCGTTCAAACGGATTTGATGTTGATAGGTTTTGAATTCCGGTCGGAGGGCTTCACCAAATGCGACGGCTTTGGCTGCGATGACGTGCATGAGGGGGCCACCTTGAATTCCAGGAAAGACGGATTTGTCGATTTCTTTTGCAAATTGCTCTCGGCAAAGGATGATGCCGCCGCGCGGGCCACGGAGGGTTTTATGGGTTGTCGAAGTTACGAAATCTGCATATGGAATTGGACTTGGATACTCTCCGGCCGCAATTAAACCTGAGTAGTGGGCCATGTCGCACATGTGGAGAGCACCTACTTCATCGGCAATTGCCCTAATTTTGGCAAAGTCAAACGCACGTGAATAGGCCGATGCGCCGCTGACGATCATCTTTGGCTTGTGTTCGAGCGCAGTTTGGCGGAATGCGTCGTAGTCAATGAGTTCGTCGGTGGGAGAGACGCTATAGGGGACAATGTTGTAGTTTTGCCCGCTGTAGGTCACAGGTGAACCGTGAGTGAGGTGGCCACCGTGGGACAGGTTCATGCCCATGAGGGTGTCTCCTGGCTTGAGCATAGCCATATAGACCGCCATATTCGCCGAAGCTCCAGAGTGGGGTTGGACATTGGCGTGTTCGGCGCCATAGAGTTCTTTGACTCGGTCAATTGCGAGCTGTTCGACTTGGTCGACGATTTCGCATCCGCCGTAGTATCGCTTGCCGGGGAGCCCTTCGGCATATTTGTCGGTAAGGACGCTGGCCATGGCTTGTCGGACAGCAAGCGAGGCAATATTTTCGGATGCGATGAGTTCAAGATTGTGTTCTTGCCGAACTTCTTCTTGCTTGATTAATCCGAAAACGGTTGGATCGCCCTGTTCGAGGGTAACTCGATGCGCTCGAGCGGTCGACATGTCTGCCATTCCTTAATTATGACTGGTTGCAGGCTGAGATGCCTTTGGAACTTCGGGATTCGGGTCCAATTGAACGTGCTGAGGAAGTTCGCTCATCATATCTTTGGCTGATTTGAATTCATAGCCTTTAGCTCGAACCATATCAATCAGCTTTGGCAATGCGGCGGCGGTGATTGGGTTATCGTGAAGCAGAATAATCGCACCGGGCCGAAGTTGCTTCTCGACGAAATAGATGATTTTTTCCGGGGTGATTGCAGCTTCTTTTTGCTGGTCAGCGGTGAGTTCTTCCTTGGTGACGGTACCAATAAAGTCCTTCGCACCGATGACGTAGCTCATGAGGATGTCGCCCTTTTGTTTTACGACGGAAAGGACTATGTCGTTATAGCGATTGTGAGGCGGGCGGAAAAGAACCATTCGCTTACCCGTGGCATTTTCAACTGCGCGATCACATCGATTTATTTGGTCAAAGACCTTTTCTCGGCTGATCGTATCCAGAGCGATGTGGTCGTAGGTGTGATTTCCGAGCGCATGACCTTCGTCCATGATCATCTTCACTAGGTCGGGGTTCCCTTCTACTTGCTTACCAACGACAAAGAATGTCGCAGGAACGTGTTTGTCTTTGAGGGTTGCGAGCAGAGATCGGCAAGAGAGTGGGTGAGGTCCGTCATCAAACGAGATCGTGACTTCTTTCTTTTCTCGAACGCCTTTGTACCAAATTCTCTTTTCAGGATCGAAAAGGTCTCGTCCAGCCGCCCGATCTGCCCAGTAGGCAGGAGAAATAGATTTAGCTAGACCGCCAGCTTCTCCTCGAACTCGGAAAGCTTCATAAGCATAAAAAACCACTCCTGCCCCGGCTATTCCGAGGACAATGGAGAGGTTTTTTGAAGGGCGCATAGTGTCTAAAGCTATGCTTATTTGCCCGTTTGCTGACCGTATCGTCGCATGAATTTCTCAACGCGACCTGCGGTATCCACAAGCTTCTTTTGACCCGTGTAGAACGGATGGCTAAACGCGCTGATTTCCAAGTTGATCACAAAGTGATCCAGTCCGTCAATATTTCGGACGTTATTGGATTTCATTGTGGAAACACCTGTCCATTCGTGTTCTCCGTCCACGTACAAAATAGGATTCAAAGTTGGGTGCATTCCGTCTTTCATTATTTCTCCAGCGAGAGAGTATTATACCTAACAATTTCCCTTCAGATTCAAGGTTCAATACCCGACAAGATTAATGGGTTTCTCAGGAATTGCTGGTTATGACATCTGTAAACGTTGCTCCTTTACCGCCAACGGCTGCAATGCTGCTTATAAAGAGCACTTTGCAGGATACTCGGTCAACCCTTACGGTGCTTTCCTCAGATCTGTTGGTTTCTCGTACCGTTTCGATGGTTTGTGAGATGATCGGCTTTGAAGGACCGCTGATTCACATTGTTCAGCAGTGCGGTCCTCGGGCTTTATCTCAACTTGCGATTGCGTCCGACTTGTGGATTTCGGGTTCTCGGGTTAAATGCAAGACGATTTCCAGTTCCCACATGTCGTTGGGGAGTATGGTGGTCGCTATTTTGACTCCTTCAGCATTAGAGCAAGATATCAATACCGTCGACTCGTCGCTCCAAGTGCGGGCTTCTGCCTTTGGACTCTTTTCTGCCCTTGCTTACAGTTTGGTGGCACGACAATTACCTCAGCAATTTGATGACGCGGCAGCGATCGCCCAGTATCGTCAAATTCCTTTAAATGATGCCTATCGGAATGTGGTGGGCTGTTCGATTCAAGAGGAAGCAGGGCGATTGGCAAAGGCGTGGCACTTGTCAAGGGAGCTCACAATTGCTTTGCAGGGACCGAAGGATTTTGACCTGACACGCGAAGAGCGGCTTATTGTCGGGGCGACTGAAGTTGCAACTATCGCGGCTCAAAGTGCAGGCGTCGGTATTGAACCTTGGCCCTATACGATTAAGACGGACAAGATTGAGCAGATTGCCCTCATTCAGGCTATGGGTATGCGAGCTCGACGCGTATCCAGCCTGCTTGAAGGTGCGGTAACGAAATTAAGGGCAGCCTGAGGAGGTTGGGAGCCAACTAAAATTCTCCATCTAGGTCAATGACTGAAACTACTCCTGTGAACTTCGTTCCTCGGTTGGCCTGAACGGATCCTTTCTAAGTTTTGATGGTTCATGCTCACCGATCCCTCTTTCAAAAAGGGATATCTCGTTCCGGAAACACCTAAGTATTTGTAAGTGTCAGAGTTAAGTCTGTGTTGCGGATTTGAGCGATGCAACAAAATTTCTGATGAGCGTTCGTTCGGCGGGTTTCTCCCAATGCTTGTGAAGCATGGTTACAATTGCAGAACCTACAACAGCCCCATCAGCTTCTTGGCATACCAACTTTACGTGATCAGGAGTTGAAATTCCGAATCCGACGCAAACTGGCTTTTTGGTTTTGTCTTTGACCCGGCAAACGAGGCTACTGATTTCGACTGGCACCGACGATTCGGCACCAGTTACACCTGTTCGCGACACTACGTACACGAATCCGGTTGTTTGAGTAGTTACCTGTTCGATGCGTTGGCTAGTTGACGTTGGGGCGACAAGATAGATCGTCTCAAGGTGATGGTTTGCGCTTGCTTGATCCCAATCGGCGGCTTCGTCTGGCACCAGATCGGAAATGATCGTGCCAGTGATGCCGCTTGTTGCGGACTGCTTGGCAAAGTTATCGAGACCAAAGCAGAGGATTGGATTGTAGTAGCCCATTGTTACCAGTGGAATGCTTGCCTTGCATTGTCCAATTGCATCAAGGATTTTGGTGAGTGAGGCTCCATTTTCGAGAGCTCTTTGGCTAGAGTCTTGAATGGTCGGACCTTCGCCAAATGGGTCACTGAATGGAATTCCGATTTCGATGATGTCGGCACCACTTGCTTCGAGGAGTTCAACGATTAGTGGAAGGTCTTCGAGGGGTTGGTCGCCTGCGGTGAAAAAGCAAATAAGGGCTTTTTCACCGCGGCTTTGTAGCGATTCAAATTTCTGTTGAATCGTCATTTACCTTTCTTCTTTGGTGCTTCGTATTTTTTACCCATGAGGGACTTGAGGGAATCCAAATATTTCTTAGGAATCATTTGGGAAGTTTTGGCTTCGGAAGTCTTCAATATATTAGCCAATTCTCCTTCATGTTTCTTCATTTCGGTGGCTAGGTCGTCATTGACACGAATTCGAAGAGCATCCGTTTCCTTTTTGGTTTTCGGGGGCTTTTGATTCTTGTACTTGGCCTTGACGACATCAGAAACTTTTTGCTTGATACCAGCGATTTTTTGATCTCCGTCACGGATCGCGGTGCAAAATTGACCGTATTTGGTGTGATTTTTGTCGTCTGGAACTCCTACTTTGTCCCATACAACCACGTCGAGTAATGCACGGGGACCAGCGGCCTGAATCGTCAATTCCCGAAGTCTCTTGATTTGATTGGGCGAAAGCGTTTTGAGGACGTTTGTTCGTAGCCCGATGTACTGAGCGTTGTGAAAATCTGAAAAGGCCTTGTCAATTTGTTTTTTAGCCTTTTGATACTCATCAATCTTTGCCTTATTTTGAGCTGTGTATTGGGCGGCATACACATTCATGGTTTTGAGTTGCCCAGGGGTAATGCCAATTTCTGCCTGAACGTTCTTGTCTTGCAATACGTCAATGTTTGCAACTTTTAAGTCGAAGGCGTCGGCTGCATGGGCGGCAACGGTTGCGCAAAGAAATGTCAGGATCGTGATAGCTCGCATATTTCTACTCATTAAGATACTCGAAACGTTATTACTGGTTGCCGAATTCCATGTTCTGAGTTATTTGAAAAGAATTTGATCCAAAAAGCCTATCAATTTCCTTTTCAAGAATTGGATTTGGGCGACACAAGAGTTGGACGGGTAGAAGAGCGTGATCGTTCCGTGGTTCAATTTGGACGTACACTTCGTGATCGCCCGGATGGTCTTTGAGAAGCGCTTCCATTTTGATCATGTCGCCCTTGGTGGCTCGGCCAATTTTAACGATAATTGAACCACCCATTGGAATTTCGTCTGGCACAAGATCGAGCGACCCGTCGAGTTCTTTTACTTCAAAGAGGCGGACTTCGCTTGTTTTCTCGCCTCCTCTTTCGTTGACCGTGATTTCTCCGTGGATGACGACGAGCTTGTCTTTGTGCAAGATTTCTCGAAACTTCTCATATGAGGACGAGAAGACAATGCAACGGGCTATACCGCTAAAATCTTCGAGCGTCATCGACATCATTTTCTTGCCTGTTTTGGTCAAGATTGCTCGGGTCGAAGCAATAACGCCCGATAGTTTGACGGATTGACCTTCATCTAATTCGGCTAGCTCTCCGCACGAGTGAGTGGCTTGTTTGCTCAGAATGCGTTCGAGTCCACGGAGAGGGTGATCGGAGACGTAGATGCCGAGAACTTCTCTTTCGAGTGCTAGCTTGTCTGAGCGGGAGAGTGGAGTGGTGGCCGGGAGAGTTGGATAGCTGACCGAGGTTGAGTCGTCGTCATCGGTGATGAAAAGCGAATCTTGACCCATCGCCCGGTCTCGGGTGAGATCAGTCGCAAACATGAGGGCAGCTTCTTGGTATTCGAGGTTTGTCGCTCGGTTATCGTCAATTGAATCGAGTGCACCGGACTTGATGAGAGCATCTAGGGCGGTTTTATTGAGGCCATGCGGTCGGATTCGTTCGCAGAATTGGTAGAGGTGGGTTGAATTGCCGTTCTCTTCCCTTTCTTTGATGATCGCGCTCACGATTCCATCGCCCACTCCTTTGATTGCACCAAGGCCAAAGCGGATGGCCATGGTGCCTTTCGCGCCCTTCTCGATACTGAAATCGCTTTCTGACTTATTGACGTCGGGGGGAAGAACCGGAATTTTCATTCGTCGACACTCTTCGATGAAGGCGATGACGCGCTCTTCCTTTGTTCGGTAGACGGCCAAGAGGGCGGCCATGTACTCGACCGGATAATTTGCTTTTAGCCACGCGGTTTGATGGCTGAGGAGGGCGTAGCAGATGGCGTGGGCCTTGTTGAAAGCGTAGCCAGCGAACGGGAGGAGGAGCTCCCAGATCTTTTCCGCGCTTTCCGCCTTAATGTTTTTATCTGCGGTTCCAAACATGAATTCGACTTTCATGTCGGCCATAGCCTTGGCGTCCTTTTTACCCATTGCTCGTCGCAGAACGTCAGCTTTACCAAGTGTGAATCCGGCGAGGGCTTGGACCAGCTTCAGAACTTGGTCTTGGTAGACGATGACCCCGTAGGTTTCCTCAAGGATTGGGGTCATGAGATCGCTGAGGAGCTCAGGTTTCTTTCGTCCAAATTTGTAGTCGATGTAGTTTGGAATTTCGCCCATTGGTCCGGGTCGGAAGAGCGCAATGATAGCGGCTAGTTCGCGGACACTTTGGGGTTTCAGTTGCTGGATCCAGCGGGTCATTCCGCCGCCTTCAACTTGGAAGACACCAGTGGTTTCGCCTCGGGCGAGCATGTCCCAGGTCTTGGGATCATTCTCTTCTGCGAGCCTCGGGTCGATCGTCTTTCCGGTGGACTTCTTGATGTTTTCGACGCAGTAAGCGAGAACAGTAAGGTTTGAGAGGCCCAGGAAGTCCATCTTGAGCAGTCCCATCTTTTCGAGGATTCCCATCTCGAAGGCGGTGACAGCCTGGCCGTCGTTGCCTCGATATAGCGGGAGGTAATCCATGAGGGGATCTCGTGAAATAACGATCCCCGCTGCGTGGACTCCTGCGTTGCGCGAGATGCCTTCGACCGACTTTGCTTGGGTGAATAGGTCTTTAAATTTTGGTTCCGACTCGATCATTTGCCGGAACTCGGCGACCTCTTTGTAGGCCTTGTCGAGAGTCATTCCGGGAACACCGGGAATCATTTTGGTGATCTTGTCGGTTTCTTGCGGGAGATAGCCGAGGACACGGCCGCAGTCTTTGATGGCGGCTTTCGCGCCTAACGTCCCGAACGTGATGATTTGCGCGACGTGGTCTTCGCCAAATCGCTCGGTTACCCATTGGATAATTTCGTCGCGGCGGGCGTCTTCGAAGTCCATGTCGATATCGGGCATGGATATTCGCTCGGGGTTGAGGAAGCGCTCGAACGTGATGTCATAATCGACTGGGTCGACATCGGTAATACCAACTGAATAGGAGACGAGAGAACCAGCGGCCGAGCCGCGGACTCCAAAGAAAATATTTCGATTTCTGGTTTCTTCGGCAAATTCGCGGACGAGGAGGAAGTAGTCGGCAAAACCAGTTTGTTCGATGACGCCGAGTTCATATTCGAGTCGGTCGTGCTTTTCCTCGGGGCCTTTCGCCCGCTTGTGAAGCCCTTGGTAAGCGAGGTCACGGAGATGCTCAAAGCTCGTTTTGCCTTCGGGAACGCCTGGTTTAGGCATCGGAGCCGCTCGCTTGTCGAGCTCGACATTGCACATGTCGGAAACCTTAAGGGTGTTCTCGATGGCCTGCGGGTTATCGGGGAATATTGCCGACATTTCTTCGGCAGTTTTTATGTAAAATTCCTCGGTTTCGAACTTCATGCGTTTAGTATTCGCGACGAGTTCGCCCGTTTGGATACAGAGGAGAACGTCGTGAGGGCGGGAATCTCCTTTGCAAAGGTAGTGCGCGTCATTGGTGGCTATTGTATCGACACCGATCTCTTTGGCGATTCGAATCAGCGGCTCGTAGATGTCTCGCTGTTCTTTGAGTCCATGGTCTTGAAGTTCGACGAAATAGTTTTCTTTTCCGAAGATTTCGGCATACATTCCCGCGATGCGTTGGGCTTCTTCGTAGTTCCCTTTCATCAACTCTTGACAGACTTCGCTTCCAAGACAGGCGGTTGTACCGATGACACCTTTGCTGTATTTTCGGAGAAGGTCGTGGTCAATTCTTGGTTTACCGTAAAACCCTTTGAGGGCAGCGACGGACGAAAGTTTGCAGAGATTTTGGTAGCCTTCGAGGTCCTTGGCGAGCAAGAGAAGGTGAAAGTTTTCTCGGTCGGCTCGCCCGTCTTTCTTCTCGATTCCTCGAGGAGCGACGTAGGCTTCGACGCCCAAAAGCGGTTTGATTCCAGCCTTTTTTGCTTCAAGATAGAACTCCATAACACCGAACATGACTCCATGGTCAGTGATGGCCATGGATGGCATTTCGAGTTCTTGAGCCCGCTTAATTAGGTCTGGGATGCGATTTGCACCATCGAGCAACGAATACTCGGTGTGGTTGTGCAAATGGACGAAATTCTTAGGCATTTTAGACGGCAAGGTTTGGACGGATAAGACCCTCGCTTTGCACTTATGATTTTACTTGGGCACTTAAGATTTTACTGGCTACATTGCCAGTTCATTCTTCATTACGCTGAGAAGTTCGGCAACAGACCACGCTTGCCACGGACACCCGCCGGGAAAGTGGGGATCATCTCCATCGTAGCACTCGGCAATTCCTCCGACTCCATATTCAGTGAGCATTTTGGATACACGAGAAAGCTTGGCTTTTGCCGCCGATTGGCTACCGCCGTATTTGATGAATGATCGAATGTATGGACCAAAGAGCCAGGGCCAAACAGTGCCTTGGTGATAAGCCTCATCGAGTTCAGCCATTGGGCCTTGGAACAAAGGATGATAGTTTGGATCTTCGGGCGAGAGGGTTCGCAAGCCGACCGGGGTCAGCAGTTCGCGCTCGATCGCCTTCAGTGCCATTTTGGCGTGTTCTGGATCGCACGGCGAGAATGGCAAGCTCATCGCGATCGCTTGGTTTGGCCTTAGAGATGCGTCGTTTGGATCGACGGTATCCATGTAATATTTCACCCCTTCGTGCCAAAACTTCTGTTCAAAGCTTTTGGTGGCAAGTTTGATCAGGGTCGCGAATTGATTGGAGTCTCCTCCTAGCTTTTTAGCGAGCCACGAAGCGACATTGAGCATGTTGATCCAAAGGCCGTTGATTTCGACTGGTTTTCCGTGTCGGGGGGTTACGACCCAATCGCCTATTTTTGCGTCCATCCAGGTTAGTTGAACACCGGGTTCACCTTGGAGGAGGAGGCCGTCTTTTGGATCAACAGCGATACCGAACAATGTTCCATGGCGGTGGTATCGAATAGATTCAGCGATTTTTTCGTACATTGCGGTTGCAAAGTCGATATCCCAATCTTGTTCGAGGGTCAAATAGACGCAGTTTGCGAACCAAAGCGTCGCATCGACGGTGTTGTAATCGGCCTTCTCTCCTCGCTCGACAAATCGGTTCGGGATGAGTCCATGCTCCATTTGAGAAGCAAAATCGCGGAGGATTTGCTTGGCAATGTCAGTTTTGCCCGTTGACAGGCAGAGTCCAGGGATGGCGATCATGGTGTCGCGGCCCCAGTCACTAAACCAAGGGTATCCAGCCATGATTGTCGTCCGACTTTCGGTTTGTACGATGAACTTACTGGCCGTTTCCTCAAGGCATTGCACGACTGATTTCTTCTTCGATGCAATTGGAGGAGATTGGATATCGTGGGCAATCTCAAGAGAGCCTATGAGCGAACAGGACTGTCCTGGCTTGACCTGGAATTCCAGTTCACAAGGACAGTAGAGATCATCTTTCGGGTTGAGTCCACGCTCAATTTCGCGTTGATGTTCGAATCTGTAGTACCAACCGTGGACGGGCCGGCGGAGGGCATCGGTATGAAATAGTGTGAACGAATGATTTCCTTCCTCGATGACCGTTTGGTTTTGATCGTATTCAATTTTGGCGGGAAAGTCTTCTCTTTCGAGAAAATTTGAATGAAAATCTCGAAAGCAGACTAGAGGAACCAGTTGTATGGTGATTGCCTTCTTTCCATGGTTTGTAAATTCAAGCTTTACTGCATTTTTCCCTGGCTCGATGGTGATCGCTTTTGAGACATCGACACCATCTGCTTGGAACCTCCAGATCACGCTCTCGTCAACTTGGACACCCGATAGGAATTGGTACCCATTTGGATAGATTGCTCCTGGATATTGGTTGGTACTGAGGGGGATCTTCTTTTTCCCAAGGATTGCAAAGGCATCGCAAGCGGCAAAAAGCAGAGTCCTCTCGGTTGGCGGGGTCAAGGCTGCAACAAGCAATCCATGATAACGGCGGGTATTCACTCCAGAAACAGTCCCCATCGCAAAGCCACCAATTCCGTTGGTGAGGAGCCATTCTTTGCTCGATGCGAAAGAGAGATTTCGACATTCCTCTTGCGTAAAGTGATAGCTCATTTCTTGATACCGTTTGCATCTGATTCTTCGCGTCTCAGTTTTCGCTGCCGAAGAGTGTTGGCGATGTCGTTGGTTCGAAATCGGATGCCGATGACATATTGTCGAGGTGATTGGCGATAGACGATTACGGGCTCAATTGGTCCCACAACTTGGGTCAATCGATATTCGCGATCAAACCATCCTTGAGTTGGATCATATCGAAACATCATTGAAATGCTTGATGACTTGCCAAGCCAGTCTCCGCGCATCACGTATCCTTGATTGGATCGAAAATTGTCTCCCAAGAAGAGTGGATTTCCGAAGTTCTTATAACCATATGCGCCAGTACTCACAGATAGGCCACCTGTGAGGTCGTAATTAAATCCAGTTTCGCCCCCAATGTAGCCCGACGAGCTAGCATCGATGCGTGCCGCGCCATCGATTCGGGTCCCGGCGGTTAACCGACCGTGATGAGTGAGCGGTAGAAAGGTGCTTCCGTAGATTCCCAGTCTCGTTGCTGATCGGTCACCGGATTCAATAATTCGTGATGCTTTTAGTTGGTAGAGGTATGCAAATTTTCCGAGTGGACCACCCCTTTCATATCCCAATTCAATCGGTTGCGAATAATTTGTCGTTCGATCAGTAACTCGGTCAAGTGTTTCGTAATTGAAGGTGCTGTTGACTGAAAATAGGTTTTTCTGCGTCTTCATTCGGTCAAAAGCCGATGACAAAGAATCCATGTAGATATTCCCAAAAAATGAGAACTGTGACCGTTCTCCGAACTGGTCGGAGATGTAATATTGGTTGACTCCGAGGTCCTCTTCTTTGACGTAAGATTTTGAATATGAAATGGCGTAGGTCGGCTGTACATTTGGAAATGCGGTTATTGAAGTCGATATCGTTGCGGAGTCATTAACCGGAAAGCTGCTAGTCCACGAGGCACCTATGCCGGCGCCCTGTCGAAATCCGACGCTGGGAAGGCTGAGGCCACTTGCTCGAGGGTCAAGTGAAAAAACGTACCTCGGAATATCTGGCAGTTGGACTCCGAACACAGAAATCCGCATATGCTTTGCGATACCTTGCTTAGCGGGCACAAAGAATACGGACTCTGCATTGAACATGAAGAGAGGGGTTCTCCAGTTCCCTGTCCAAAAAGAAACATTTGTTAAGTCGTATCCCTGCCCTGACCGGGACATTTTGTCGGCCTTGACATGAGAGTTGCCGATGTTTATTTCGACCGTCTCACCGATCCCCGTTACTTCTTTTGCCCTATCTGGATCCCATGTGAACCAAAGATTGGATGCGTCCAGGTGGCCATCGGGGTCCACTACCGCTACTTTGCCATTGGCATATGCTTCTTTAGGCCGAAGTTTGATCGTCTTTGATCCACTTATTACGTCTACGGCTGGGTCGGTTGTGACCCCTCGCCTAATGATCAATTCGTTGGCAGTGAGGGTTGATCGGTCGAATGTTGCTTTAACACCGCCACGAAAGATAATGATGCCGTTCGGGCCGTCAATTTCGGTTTCGTAACTCAAAACCTCAAGTTCTTTGTGTTTCAAAGTTAGTTCTTGCTGACTAGAATTACTTTGCGGTAAAGAAATGGGCATTGAGAATGGCATGAGATTTTAGTGTACCGATGAGGTGCGGTTGATTCAGGTCCACTGCACTTCCGTGATCATTTTCCCTGATTTGGAACGAATTCTCTTGGTCGTCGTCTACCTTTAAAGAACCGATTTGAGTCCTGCAATCGTTCCTAATTTATTGCATTCCAATTCATAAATCAGACGCCAACCGAGTTGCTCTCTTTACTAGACGGAGCTCAACTGCGAAAATGACCATCGAACAAACCAGATTTCATGATCTTCGAAATTTAAGCGATTTGTTCAATATTGCCTGCAAGAATTGCCTGAATTGGAATAAACTCAATTTGTTGTGACGCTTTTCAGTGTCTGTCAAGATTTAGAAGATCTAAAAAGAATTAATTGGACTAACCGGAAACTAATTTATGTTACGACTCCGCTGCTATGTTTTTGGAAATTTGGTGCGCGAATCTGAAAACCGCGAATTAATTCGGGAAGAACTTACTTTCCTTGAAAATCATCGCACAGAGTGTGAGATGTGTCGGCACCGGGAAGCCAACAATCAATGCAAATTAGATGCAGTTAAGTCGCACGAGGCTGAAGACAAAATCGAGGAACCTCGAACAACCCGATCAATCTTGGACAACCTGGGCTTTCGAGTGAACTAACTTCAGCTAGAATACTTTGATGCGGCCATTTGACGAAGTCTGTACAACCTATCGAGAACTCAATTCTCTTCGGGCTTCAATCAGCCTTTTGAGCTGGGACCAGCAAGTGTTGATGCCGCCAGGCGGACTAAGCGCTCGATCTGAACATTTGTTGCGCCTGAGCAAACTCCACCATCAATTGTTGACTGGCGATAAGTTGTCGTCCTCCATCGATGAAGCGTTTTCCGATGCTTCGGATATGGAAGAAGCTCAGCTAAGAGTGCTGCGTGCGGATATAGCGAAAGCAAAAAAACTGCCGTTGTGGCTGGTGCAGAAGAAATCAGCTTTAAGTTCGGAAGCCTATCACCAGTGGAGAATTAGTAAGGAGTCCAATGACTTTGCTTCGATGGTTCCCCACTATCAAGAACTATTTGATCTCTCGCGTGAAACAAGTGCGTTGTATGGGTTCAAGGACCATCCTTATGATCCGTTGATCGACCTCTACGAAGAGGGCTCTACGTATGCTGAAGCTCATCAGATTCTCGGTGATTTGAAGCAGCCTACGATTGACTTGATTCGTCGCATCAAAGAAGAAGGGGCACCGATCGATGATAGCTTCCTGATTCGTGATTGGGGCCAAAGTCGTCTCAAGACCGCCATGGAGCGAGTCATTGGTCAGATTGGATTTAGTCTCGAATCTGGCCGCCTTGATATTGCGGCAAATGCTTTCTGCTCGAATCTTTCGATCAATGATGTACGAATGACGACTCGACCGAGTAATCACATGAGAGGCATCGTTTCATCTACCCTTCATGAAATGGGACATGGCCTCTATGAACAAAGCCAGCGACCGGATTGGGAATTTACCCCTCTTAGTGGCGGAATTAGTTTGGCCGTCCACGAATCGCAAAGCAGAACATGGGAGAATGTCATTGGGAGAAGCCAACCCTTCTGGAACTACTTCTGGATTTGGTTCCGCGAGCAGTTTCCCTTCATGAGTGAGATTAGTAACGACCAGTTTTGGCGAGCCTATAACAAAGTCGAACCTGGCTTAATGCGGGTGGGTTCGGATGAGTTGCATTATAATTTGCATATTTTAGTTCGATTTGAACTGGAAGTCGCGATTATCACGAATCAACTGGCAGTCAAAGACATTCCTGAAGCTTGGAACTCAAAGTATCAAGAATATTTTGGAGTTTCTCCCTCTTCTGATTCAGAGGGATGCCTGCAGGACGTGCATTGGAGTCGAGGCTCCATCGGTTACTTCCCAACTTATAGTTACGGGAACTTGATAGGCGTCCAGATCTGGAATCAATTGGTCAAAGAAATACCTGATGTCAATGAGCTCATGGAAACAGGAAGTTATCGTCCGATTTTAGATTGGTTAGTGGAGCGAGTTTACGGATATGGGCGAATGATTAAGCCTAAGGAGCTGATAAGGCACATTGTTGGTGAAGACCTCAATGCCCAGCCGTGGATTGACTACGCGACTTCGAAATTCACCCAAGTATATAATTTGAAATGATTGCTGATCCAAAATTGAATCCTCCAACACTCATCGGAGAGCGTGTTCATCTTCGTCCGATTCAGGCTTCCGATGCGGCGGCTTACTCTGCGATAGCACCTGTCGAGACCTTTCGATTTTTTGTCTCTCAGATTCCCAAGGGACAATCGACGGATGGATTCCAAAGTTACGTTGATTTCATTGTTGAGAATGCCTCTATTCAAGGTTTCACTTGCGAATTGGTTTCTGACGGAACGATTGTCGGTGGCACAACATTCATGGACATTCGGCCCAACGATGATCAAGTTGAAATTGGAATGACTTGGTATGCGCCGACGATGCGCGGTACATTCGTGAATCCGGAATGCAAGCTGCTTCTACTTACTTACGCGTTCGAAGTTCTTGGTTGTACAAAAGTCACGTTGAAGTGCGATGACCGAAATGAGCACTCAAAACGGGCAATATTGAAGCTTGGCGCAGTACACGAAGGGGTGCTTCGGCGACATCGGATGACCGACTTTGGAGAGTATCGAGACACTTCCTACTACGGCATCTTCTGCGAAGATTGGCCATCAATTAAGGACAATTTAATGAAGAGGCTCAGCGCCTATGAGTAATTTTGAGATTCGTCCCCCTGGTTCCGACGAGGTTCGTTATGTTGTGCAATTCATTCGAGAGTTAGCTGAATACGAACGACTCTTAGACGAGTGTTTGATTACTGAAGAAGCCCTTCGAGCTTCCCTTTTCGCTGAACAGCCTTATGCCGAAGCTCGTTTGGCCATTTTGGATGGAGTCCCCATTGGCTTTTGTTTGTTTTTTCACAATTTCTCGACCTTTCTCGGAAAGCCGGGGCTTTATTTGGAGGACCTCTATATTCAGCCTCAATATAGGAATTTTGGGTATGGAAAACAAATCCTAGGATACTTAGCTAACCTTGCATTAGAGCGAGGATGTGGGCGATTTGAATGGGCTGTGCTGGATTGGAATGAACCTTCGATAGCTTTCTATCGAAAGCTTGGAGCCGAACCAATGAATGACTGGACAGTACAGCGGATGACAGGTGAATCCTTGACTCGATTGGCTAGCACCGTATTGGTCGATCCAGACGTCTAGCAATTAGCGTGACCGATGAAAACAACAAGGAATTGCTAACGGCAATAGAGACACTCAATGCGCGAATTGAGCGCCAAAATGACTTACTCGCTTCGTTTTTGAAGAACCAGAGCTCCTTTCGGGCTCGACTTATTGCGGGATTATGGACAGGCTTAGGCACGGTTCTGGGGGCTACGGTCATTGTCTCGGGCATTGTCCTGATGCTTAAGCCTCTATCAAAAACGGACTGGATTGGTCCAATCGTCGATAAAGTCATCAACGCACTAGAGAATCGTGGTGGTATTTCAAAGCCGCATCGAAACGAGGTCCCACCTAATTCATCCAATAACCAGCCGAACGCGGAAAATAGTCCTGGATCGAGTGCTGAGTGATGAGCTATTGGGCCAGGAATTGCTTGAGGAGTCCAGCTTGAATGGTGCCGTCAAGCAAGAACGCATCATGTCCGTAGGGCAGGTCAATCTCTTCATACTTCACACTCTTATTTGCTTTCGTTAGCATCTCCACGAGTTCTTGCGACTGTTGAGAAGTGTAGAGCCAGTCAGAGGTAAACGAAGTGATCAGAAACTTTGCTTTTGCTCGGGTCACATCTTGCAACTCGTAATAATCAATTGCTCGCATGAGGTGAAGAAGCGAGTTGGGATCAAACCGCTTGGTGAACTTGTCGCCTTGGTAGTTGAGATAGCTTTCGACTTCAAATTCAATGCCAAAATCCATCGAGAATTCGGATTTATCTTGGAGTCGACGAGAAAACTTTGATTCAAATGCGGTCCCACTCAGGAACGAAATGTGTCCGATCATGCGCGCGACACTAAGACCATTCGTGGGTCCGTTCCCACTGTAATAGTCGCCGCCATTGAATTCAGGATCACGAAGGATTGCTTGACGCGCTACTTCGTTAATGGCAATTTGCATCGGGGAGTGCTTTGCACATGATGCGGTAATGAATGCTTTTTTGACTCTATCTGGATAGCGGACAGTCCATTCGAGGGCTTGCATACCACCCATGGATCCACCTGTGACGCAAAGAATCTTTTCGATTTGTAACTGATCCAGAAGTTTCGCTTGGGCGTCGACCATGTCTCCAACGGTAACCATTGGGAACCGAGCCCCGTAAGGTTTGCCATCGGGTGAAATTGATGCTGGTCCGGTTGTGCCTTGACAGCCACCGAGAGAGTTCGTGCCAATGACGAAGTACTTATCAGTATCAAAGGCTTTGCCTGGTCCAATGAGGCGATCCCACCATCCGATCGCATGGGCGTCTCCACTGAGGGCGTGGCAGACTAAAATAGCGTTAGATTTGTCTTGATTGAGATTTCCCCATGTTTCGAAGGCAATCGTGACATTGATGAGGGTTTTGCCACATTCGCACGCCAGACTGCCAATTTGAGCATATTTTCGCTCATCTTGAATTGGAGCAGTTCTCTCGTTTTCTTGAAAGAGCGCAGGATCAATCATTTTGATTGATAGCCGGGTCTGAATTGAGCGCCTCTGATACCAGGAGGAGCTGGTGCATTGGGCGTATTGCTAGGTCGTTTATTCCCTGATTGCGAGTTTTCGGCTGAAGAACCAGCAGGTTTAGACAAATTAATTAACCTTTCAAATTCGCCTTGATCTTTCGCCCTTGATTTGGCTTCTTCGTAGGCGACAAGACCCATTTCGACGAGGCGGGCCATGTTCTGGTCGAGGCTTTGCATCTTGGCTCGGGCTCCCGTTTGGATCAGAGAACTGATTTGGAACGTTTTGTTTTCTCGAATAAGGTTTCTAACCGCACTGGTGGCTACAAGCGTTTCGAATGCAGCAATTCTTCCGCGTCCGTCGGACCGTTTGAGCAGGGTTTGCGATATTACTCCAACTAGGTTAACCGAGAGTTGCATTCTCACTTGCTGTTGCTGATGGGTCGGGAAGACGTCAACAATTCGGTCAACCGTCTGAACCGCATCGACGGTATGGAGGGTTCCAAAAACTAGGTGTCCAGTTTCAGCCGCAGTGATCGCGAGGTGGATGGTTTCGAGGTCTCGCATTTCACCGACCAGGATGACATCGGGGTCCTGTCTTAGAACATATTTAAGCGCGTTTGCGAACGAATTTGTGTCGTTGCCAAGTTCTCTTTGATTGATAAGAGACTTTTGGTCAATATGAACGAATTCAATTGGGTCCTCGACGGTGATGATGTGGTGCGGATGGGTGCGGTTGATCTTGTCGATCATAGCTGCGAGCGAGGTTGACTTTCCAGAACCTGCGGGTCCGGTCATCAAAACCAATCCTCTTGGTCGCTCGATAAAATCGTATGCTGCCGATGGAAGTTGAAGATCTTCCATCGTTTGAATTTCGTAGGGAATAACTCGAAAAGCGGCTTGGGTATAACCTCGCTGTTGATATACGTTTCCACGGAACCGAGAAAGTCCTTCGAGCTCGATGGCAAAGTCTAATTCTAGTTCTTGCTCGTAAAGTTCTACTTGTTCTGGCTTAAGATGTTTGAAGAGTTCTGTTCGAAATTCGCGATTATGGTACGGGTCGGCCTCGACCAGTTGGAGATCTCCGTTGACTCGAATATAGACGTGTCCCGAATCGGTTTTGAAGTGAACGTCACTTCCGCCAATTTCAACGCAGCGCCTCAGGTAAGTATCAACGGACAGCATTGGCTGGACCTCCGATTACGCCGTGTTGTTGAGCTCGGTGTTGGAATTCAAAAACATTGGATGATTTTGCCAACGCGTCCTCGTATTCGATTTCGCCGCTTTCAACTAATTTTAGAAGGTGACCATCGAGGGATTGCATGCCGTATTGAGCTCCCATTTGGATATCGGTTGGAAGTTGATGGGTTTTGCCATCTCGAATCATGTTTCGGATTGATGGTGTCGCCATCATAACTTCGAACGCTGCAACTCGACCACTCCCCTTTTTGTGTGGGATGAGCGTTTGCGAAATGACGGCCTGAAGGGTTACTGAAAGTTGGGTGCGGACTTGAGCTTGCTGATCTGGTTCGAATACGTCAACGATTCGGTCGATTGTTTGGGCCGCATCAACGGTATGCAAAGTGCTGAGTACCAAGTGGCCCGTTTCGGCGGCGGTGATCGCCAGTTGAATTGTTTCAAGGTCTCGCATTTCACCAACGAGAATGACGTCAGGATTTTGACGCAAGACGTGCTTGAGGGCATGAGCAAACGAGTGGGTATCGGTCGAAAGCTCTCGCTGGTTGATAATCGATATGTTGTCCTTGTGGACATATTCGATGGGATCCTCGATCGTCATGATGTGGCACCGCTTCGTATGATTTATGTGGTTAATCATGGCGGCCAATGAGGTTGACTTTCCTGATCCAGTCGGACCAGTGACGAGAACAAGCCCACGAGGCAGTAGGGCCACATTTTTGCAAACGGCAGGAAGGTTTAGTTCGTCGATCGTTCGAATATTGAATGGAATGACCCGGAACACTGCGCCGATATTGCCCCGTTGCCAAAACATATTGACCCTAAATCGAGCCAAGCCGGGGACGTTGTAGCTCAGGTCGACCTCTTTGACCGTTTCTAGGCGATGTCGACGTTCTTCGTTCAGGATACTGAACAGCCGATTATTATGCTCTTCGATTGGAATGGCGGGGATATTGAGGCGTACTAATTCACCCCGAACTCTCATGCACGGAGGTTGCCCAGCCTTCAGATGCAAATCAGATGCATCCTTCTCGACCAAATCCCGTAATAGGTCATCGATTGGTAGCGCCAAAGTTCCTCCTCACCAGTATAAGTGGAGTAAGCATAACACTATGTTCCACTTTTTCCGACTATCTTCTCAGCATTTGTTTCAATTCTGAGGCAACACCAGCATTGTGGATTGCAATTTCTTCAGTAATGATGCCTGCTCGCACATATTTTAGAAGGCTCTGGTTCATGGTTTGCATTCCCCAATATGTTCCTTCGTTCATGTGCTGATAGAGATCACTGAAGTGACCGTCTTCAATTGCCTTGGTGACGGTCGGGGTACAGATCAAGATTTCGGATGCGCAAACACGTCCGTTGCCATCAGTGGTTGGAACCAGCTTTTGAGCAATAATTGCTCGCAAGGAGTTGGCCAATCGTTGGCAAAGGTGCTGTTTTTCGTGGGGCGGGAACATGTTGATGACCCGGTCCATGGTTTCGTAGGCGCTTGAAGTGTGTACCGTGGAGAAAACAAGGTGCCCTGTTTCACCTGCTTGCAGTGAGGCACTCATCGTGGTGGTGTCACGCATTTCACCAACAAGGATGACGTCCGGTGCTTCTCGAAGAGCAGCACGGAGAGCAGGTTGGAAGTCGAGAGTGTCGATTCCTACTTCTCGTTGGCTGATGTATGCGGCTTTGTCGAAGTGAACGTACTCGAGTGGGTCTTCGATTGTTACCAGGTGACAGGCTCGCTCTCGGTTGACAATGTCGAGCATTGCTGCGAGGGTTGTTGTCTTGCCCGAACCAGTAGGTCCGGTGACCAATACCAAGCCCATTTTGTGCTTAGTAAGTTCGCCCAAAACGCTTGGCATTCCGAGCTCTTCAAGAGATCGGATTTTGAAGGGAATCGTTCGCATGACAACGGCGGGGCAACCTTTCGCCATGTAGACGTTGCACCGAACACGGCATTTGCCTGGAACTTCGAATGCAAGGTCCATTTCAAAGGTTTCTTCAAAAATCCTTTTTTGCCGTTCATTCATGATCTCGTAGATCATTCTTTTAGCATTGATTGGATCAATCGTTGGTAAATCTGGGTGAAGTTCATACACGGAGCTATGAAGCTTCATGGCTGGCTTACGATCGCCTTTAACCATAACGTCCGAGGATCCTTTTGCAAAGCCCATTTCGCAGAGCTGAATCACTGAAATTGTGTTTACATCAAACATTGAACTTTTCCAATTAAATTAAGAGCGGCTAACGACCCCTTGGGCGAGGCCTCAGTAGGGCGGAGTATACCAACAGACCAATTGCGATCGCACCAACTACGATGCCAAGCAGGATGAAAATACTTGATCTTCCACCAGACTCTGGTTTACCAGAATCATGGGTCAGCGTATTGCTGTCCGGCATATAAATCTCATTAGGATTCGCGGTAAACACTTGGACTCGATAGTCCAAACCTTTGGGTGACTTCATGCTAACCCCTTCCATTTTCCATGTATTGTTCTTTGGGAACCATTGGTTTGGAGTATCGATGTCGGCGGATAAATCGGCGAAGAAGACGCTAAATTGTTTAATTGGGTGTTCGCAGAAAGCAAGGGCAACAGCAAGAGCCGCAATGTTGATACGGGGCTTGCCTTGAACGACTAGACCGTTGACTGCAAATGTTGCTTTTGTGACGGGGCCATCAACTTCGATGGTAAGATTTCGCGCTTCGTTGCCGAGAGCCTTACCAAGGCGTCCAAGCATATCGTTGATGGCGTGCTGCGGAAAATTGCCGCCTTGATAGGTTATGTTGACAATATCTGACCCCATGGTTGTTTCTTTGACCACGACTACAGCTTCCGGTCTTACGGAAGAAAAAAAATCGGACTGTGCAAAGCCGATTTGAGCCAATAGGCCCATCAACAGACCCAGAAAAACGCGGGAACATTTTATGTGCTTCATAGGGGTCTTCAAGTTAGAATTGCTTTAATGATGACACTAGTTTGTAATTTTGATGGAATTTTTGTTCAGTTTCGAACGTCTCTTAGAAAGAATTCGTATACACGTTACAGGGTTTAAGCTATAATTCGCCCTCGGACATCGGAAAACAAAATGAGCGAAGCAGAAACAATTTTAGATTTAGAATCGAAAATCTACCTTACGGCGGATGGTTATGCTTCCTTGAAAGCAGAGTTAGCTCGTTTGACCGGACACTCTCGAGCAGAAATTGCTGAAAGAATTCGCGAGAGTCAACAACATGGTGAATTTAGCGAGGATAATTCGGAACTTGACCAGGTTAAGACTGAGCAAGCTTTCGTTGAAAACCGAATTGGTGAACTCAGATCAATCTTGAGCCACGCAGCGGAACTAGATCCCGAAGGAATCCCTACGGACCATGTGGGCCTTGGTTCAGTTGTCAAAATTGAAGACCTTAGCTACGGCGACACATTTGAAGTCAGAGTTGTATCTTCGGTTGAAGCTGATCCGGACAAAGATTTCTTGAGCTCGGAATCACCGATGGGCACTGCCCTTTATGGCCATGTCGTTGGCGACACGATTAACTTCGAATCGCCTGATGGGATGAAGAAGATCAAAATCCACCGAATATCTCGCTAGTTTTGGCGTTGAAATAGGTATCCTTTTGGTTCCCCAAACAAAAGAGGCGGGCAAAACTGTATATGTCAGAACAAACTTCTAAGTCATTACCCTTACCAAAGTCAAAGCGCGGCCCAAAGTCGTTCTTTGAAGGGGTTAAGCGAGAGATGCGTAAAGTGTCTTGGCCAGCTTACAAGGAAACGAACCGATTATTCGGCGTCGTCGTAACAGTCTGCCTGCTTTTAACTGTGATCATGGCGGTTCTCGGGATTTTCTTTGAGACAGTAGTTGGCCTGATCACGAAGTCTGGAGGGGCGTAAAAGATGCCTAAATTTTGGTACGCGGTTCACACAATCGCAGGTCACGAGAACAAAGTGCGTGACGTTTTAACGCGACGAGCCCAGGTCGAAGGCCTATGGGACTACGACATTTTTGAAATCTTGATTCCGACAGAAAAGGAATTGCACACGCGAAACGGCAAGCGAGTCGAGAAAGATCGAAAGGTTTTCCCTGGTTATATCCTCATCAATATGATGATGAGTGATGATGCCTTTAAGCTAGTTAAGTCAACCAGTGGCGTCACTGGTTTTGTTCAATCGGGCAATAAACCGATTCCCCTCGAGAACTACGAAGTTACGCGAATTATCGCTAACTTGGAAGCAAGCCAAGAGACTCCAAAGGTTGCTTGGAACAAGGGCGAGAATATTCGCGTTGTTGCTGGACCATTTAGCGATTTCACCGGAAAGATCGAAGAGGTCAGTGCCGAGAAAGAGAAACTCAAAGTTCTCATCAACATTTTTGGCCGAGACACTCCGGTCGAACTGGACTTCGACCAAGTCGAAAAACTTTAATTTCTGCCTCCTGTGAATGCAGGAGGCTTTTTTGTACATGCGATTATCTTCAACAGGCAAAAGGTGGATTCTTCCCAAAGTCGACCTTGTGGCGGTTGATGTATTGGTAAATGAACTAAAGATTCATCGGCTCACCGCTAAGATTCTTGTTCAACGTGGTTATTCCAACCCAGAGTCGGCCCACAAATTCCTCAATCCTTCGCTGGATGATTTGGGACCACCCGAGAAACTTCCTGACTACGAAAAGGCGGTTAAGGAGATTCTAGCGGCCAAAGAGAGCGGAGAATTAATCTTTGTCCATGGCGACTATGACGTCGATGGAGTTACATCCGCAGCAATCTTCGATCGATTCCTGAAGAAGATCGGCTGTCAAGTTTATACTCACGTTCCTCACCGGACAAAAGAAGGCTACGGAATCAATATGAACTTGGTTCATGAAGCCAAGGAGCGGGGAGCGAAAGTCTTCTTAACGTGTGACTGTGGCATTGGCGCGCACGACCAAGTTGAGGCCGCTCTGGCCCACGGAATGCGTGTGGTGGTCACTGACCACCATGAACTGAAGGACACGATGCCGAACGCACATGCGGTCGTGAATCCTCACCGCAAAGACAATGAATATCCTTTTCCGGCCCTCAGTGGAGCTGGCGTGGTTTTCCGCCTGTGTGAGGGTATTGCCAAAACGCTAGACCCAAATTCGGTTAGCAGCTACCAAAAGAACTATCTCGATTTGGCCGCGCTTGGAACGATCGCCGACGTAATGCCATTGGTTGAGGATAACCGAATCATCGCGAAATTCGGTTTGGAGCGATTGACGGAGTCGAAAAAGAAAGGTTTAATAGCCCTGAAAGAAATCTCGGAGATCACTGGCAAGGTGACTTCCTACGACGTAGGGTTCAAGCTTGGTCCACGTCTTAATGCCGCTGGGCGTGTTGACGATGCTGCGCTTGCCCTGCAACTTTTGCTCAGCGAGGAGTCTGAGGCTGCCCGCTCTTTGGCCCTAGAACTAGATCGTCACAACCAAGATCGTCGCAATGTTCAAGAGGAGATGATTCATGAAGCCATTGCAATGGTCGAAGCGATGCCTTCCCTTCCGAACGCCCTCTTGATTTTTAACGAAAAGTGGCACGCTGGAGTTGTAGGAATTGTCGCGGGCAAGTTAAAGGAGAAGTTTAATCGTCCAGCGTTTGTCGGCTGTATTGAACCAGAGTCGGGTCGTGGCAAGGCGTCTGGGCGTTCGATTCCAGGTCTAAATTTAGCGTCAATGATTCAGAACTACCCCTTGATCGTTTCTGGGGGCGGGCACGCAATGGCGGCGGGTATTGCGTTTGATTTGAACAACGTTGACTTAATTTCGAAAGCGTTTAACCAGTATGTCGGGCAATTCCTGAAACCGGAAGACTTTGTTCCGGCCATCGAATTGACGGCAGAGATCGGATCGGATGAGTTTTCGTTTGGATTGATTGAGGAGTTAGAAAAGCTTCAGCCGTTTGGAATGGCAAACCCCAAACCAATCTTCTTTGCGCCCGATGTCACGATTAGTTCGTTACGGTCTATGGGTGATGGGAGCCATGCAAACTTGACCCTTACTCCTGCTGGCCACAAGAATTTACGAGGCGTTGGCTTTGGACTATTTGAAACGTTTGCTGGAATTGGCCAAGGCAAACGAACGGATTTGGTTTTTGAACCTCAGATCAACGAGTTTCAAGGAAACCGTTCGGTTCAGTGGAAGATAACGGATGCCCGTCCACTTGAGCATGCTGAACCCCTACTGTAACCAGAATGGTTAAAATTTCCGCCTTTCTTCGCACTTGAATTGGGATTGTGGTGCCCGGTACCAACTTATAAGTTGCTCGCGAGAAGTCGATCTGTTTGCGGATTTTGTCTCGGTTGATCTCTAGGATGACATCGCCAACTTCGAGGCCAGCATTGTCAGCGCTACCGTCTTTGGTTAAGGATTGAATCTCGACTCCGCCAAACTTATTGTCCGTGATGAAGACTCCGAGAAGGCCGTATTGTGCTTTTCGTTCAGGTGTCAAAAATCCGGCGATTGCTTTACTTGTGACTTCCCAAGTTGGAGAATATCCGACGATCATGCCTTGCGGTCCAAAGTTTCGAAGACTTTGATTTTGCTGGGCGGTTCCCTGGGCAGATTTTTGAACGGTTTGAGCGAGATCAGCTACTGCTGGAGGTGCGGCGTTATAGGTCGATTCTTGAGCGAGGGCAGCAAACAGTCCGCCGATAAGACGTCCATTTTGACTAAACAATAACGAACCGCCCATCTGAAGAGCTGGCTGCTCCACTCGGATTTCTTGGATTGGAAATGTTCGCTTGGTCTTTTGGTCAATGAAAAGTTTTTCAGATCCAGTGAGGTCGCCTCGCAAAACTTTGTTGGGCAAGATGGCATAGACGGTTCCGGCTTCTAGGTCAGACTTTTCTGCAGGTCGGACAATCGTAATTCCGGCTGGCTGAGTCGTGGTTTTGATCAGCGTTAACTGAGAAATTGAATCGGAACTTTCGACGTGAATCTTGTATGTCAAGCCCGCTTCAGTGATGAGCTCAGTCGCACCTTTTTGAATGATGAGGGTGTTGGCAACCGCGTATCCGTCAGCACTAATAAAGGCGGCGGTGCCAATGGGAGCACCTTTTCGAACTAAAACTGCGATGGATGTGCGCAAATGCTGCCACATCGCAACTTCACCCGAAGCTACCTGCCCGTTGGCTACCGTCATCAATCCAATCTTAGCCGCCAATAATAACATTCTTGCTGTCGTTTACCTCAATTGCAACTGGTGCGCCAACCCCAGAATCTAGATCTTTGTTGATCATGATCATCGGATTATCCGCACTTGCCGTTTGCTTCGACGGATCGGCCAAAGCCACAATCGAACTATCATCGCTTGTAGTGCCGACGCCGCCGAGAGCAGCACCCGTAACGGCACCTGAGACTTCGTGGGAAAGGTCGTGGTCAGGTGTCTTAAACGCGGTGTAAGTTGGTGTTGAATGACTTCGCTTGACTTGTGGCTTCACCGAACTATGATTAGCTCGGGTTTGGGAGCGCGACGAGTGCATTGTTCCGTCTGGATCTTCCCAGGCCCAAACCGTATCTCTAATATCTGGAAACCCTGAGGCATCCTCAGAATTAAACGCAACGACCGGGGATGGCGGAGTAATCTTCTGATCCGGAAGTTGTGGAGCCTTTAAGCCTGAATTCAGGGCCGTCAGCGGAGTGCCAATTACCTGAGGGTTCTTGCGTGAAGTACCGTTCATGAGAACAAATCCCAAGGCAATAACACCCGCAATTGCGGTTGGAGCGAGAAGCAAATTCAACCAAGGCAAACCAGGTTTGGTGGGTTTGAGGCCTTGACCGAGGATGGCGTCGCGAAGTCGCTCTTTGGAATATTGCATCTCGGGGATATCGCGTAGCGAAACGAGGTCGGCCTTCAGGGCTTGAAGAGCGATCGCTTCTTTTGCGAGGGAATCATCCTTGAGGAGGCTGGCTTCGAAAACCTGAGTTTCGTGCGAGCCTAATTCGCCAAATGCGTAATCAAATAATTTGTCTTTTTCAAACATTGCTGTCATCTCCTAATAGCGGAGCAATACGGTCACGCAGAGCGCGCCGGGCTCGGAGAACTCGTAACTTTGCGCCACCGATCGTGCATCCGAGCACGCTGGCGATGTCGCTGTATTCTTGTTCTTCGATGTCTCTCATAATAATCATCTGTCGGTGGTGAACCGGCAGGGCGGCCAATGCCTTTTTCAGCGCGAGTCTTTTTCGGTCCTGTTCTAGATTATCGACGGGATTTTCAAAATTTCCAGTGGTCATCCAATCCAGGGCGCCTTTCGCTTCTTTCTGTTCTAAGTTATTCCGTCTTTGGCTCATTCTCGCCTGGTCAGTACACAGGTTTGAGACAATTCGTAAAAGCCAGGTTGTGAATTTCGCTTCGTCGCGATATCGGTGAAGATTTTGGTAGGCTCGGACAAACGCTTCTTGAACCATGTCTTCGGCGTCATCTCGCTTGTTGACCATTTGATACGCAAATCGGTAAACGAGTAGTCGGTGACGGTCGAAAAGGACTTCGAATGCGTCGAAATCGCCTTCACGAGCGCGCTTGACCAGAGACTCATCAGAATCTAAGTCTAATCTGGCTGATGCTGCTGCCTTCAAATTCATCGTTAAACCGCGTATCATTTGGGTTCAGTCCTACCTGAGATCTTTCAAAGGATTGGACGAACAATTGGTCAACTCGTTACTTCATTATCCTGGGTTTTTTGATGGTTCGCTATCAATTACGATGGTCACGGGTCCATCGTTCACAAGAGATACTTGCATATCGGCGCCAAATACTCCGGTTTCAACCTGTATTTCTAGACTCCTCAAATCGTTCAGGAATTGCTCGAAAAGGACTTTTCCAAGTTCAAATGAGGCTGGGACGCCTTTGTTTACGAGCGTCACCGTAAACCGTAAAGTTTGAAATGGCGAGTATCTGCCCTTGCGGTTCAATGTCTTTGAGACTCAAATTCATCTTCCCTTCTTGGTCGTTAAATATGCGTAACCCAGCAATTTCCTCGGCCATTTTCTTCGCATCAGCCGAGGAGTCGTCTTTATGAATTCCGACGAGAAGCAATAAACCGTGGGCACATTGGCCCACGACTTTTCCATCTACGGCGACAGAGGCACTGAGAATTCGCTGGATTACGGCGCGCATTGCTAGTTAGTTTGGAGTCGGGAGTTCATTCAGCCCCCTCGTCATACGAATCGACCTGTTATTAATAGTTTTGAACGATTCGTATGACACTCCCCCATTCATGGAGGAGAATTGTTTTCGTGGCTTGGTGTTCCGAATTTCTTTCAAATTTCAGACTCTAAAAGTACCTTAATCCCTCGCCCAGAACATTTCGCCAGCGGATTCTTGGATGACACTCTGCTGAAGGACGTCAAGCGCCTTTCGGAGGCCTTCCATCGGGTTCATGAGGCCGTCTTCGTGCTCGATGCTAAGGACATAGTCGTAACCGACGGTTCGAAGAACGCTGCAGAAGTCTTTCCACCATTCGACTCCGTGACCATAGCCGACTGAGCGGAAGACCCAGGAGCGCTTGGATATCTCGCCGTATGACTTCGTATCGAGGTTTCCGTTGAGGCTGGATGTATAAGGGTCGATGCGGGCGTCTTTTGCGTGAACGTGTACGATCGCGCCTTCTTGGCCGAGCTGTCGGACCGCCGCAATCGGGTCAATTCCTTGCCACCACAGGTGGGAAGGATCAAAGTTAGCGCCGACGTAGTCGCCGTCTTTGCCGATGCCGTTTCTGAGTTTGAGAAGAGTATCGTTTGAGTAGCAAACGAAGCCGGGGTGCATTTCGATGCCGAACTTGACGTTGTGTTGCTTGAGGAATGCAGCCTGCTCCTTCCAATACGGAAGGACGGACGAGTTCCATTGCCACTCGAGGATGTCTCGGAATTCATCGGGCCAGGCGCAGGTGACCCAGTTTGGATTCGTTGCGTTTGGGCCATCGCCAGGGCAGCCGCTGAATCCGTTGACGACTCCGATTCCGAGCATCGAAGCCAACTTCACGCCTTGAACAAACGCATTGTGATGATCTGTTGCTATTTCTTTGACCGGGTGAAGCGGGTTGCCGTGGCACGAGAGCGCAGAAAGGATAAGACCTCGGCTTTCGATCTTATGCATCAAGGCGTCGCGCTCGGCCTTCGATTCGAGCAGTTTTTCGATGTCGAGGTGAGCCTTGCCGGGATACGCTCCACAGCCAATTTCTACTGCCTGAATGCCTTCTGCTACGCAGATATCGAGGGCTTCTTCAAGCGGTTTGTCTCCAAAGAGAGCGATGAACAATCCAATCTTCATTCCGCGTTGAGTTTATCCAACGGGGAGCCAAGAATTTCGACTAATATAAGTCAATTGGTAAAGCTATGTTTCTAGTTCAATATTTCCCAAGCATTCTGTGGGTGACTGTTTGTTTTTTTCAAGCAATGGTTATGATGAGTTTGATTCACATCGTCACCGACTTAGAAAAGCTGACTGAACGGAAGACTTTGCCTAACAATTGGTCCTTCCAGAAGAAAGTTTGGTTCTCCGTTGCACTCTTTTCTTCTATGATGGTCGGGACCATGGTTGGATTCCGCGAAGTCATTAGCCAAATGCAAAACGAGTCACAAATTCGCATTATTAGTGATAATTCAGGACGAATTGAAATGCTCGAAAAAGAAATCAAGGAATTAAAAGCCAAACTCCCGAAGTAATAGGTGGCCTGTTTTCTCATTGAGTCACCTCTCCTCTAGAATGTTGCCCACCCCTTGGGAAACTTCGTTTCCTCTGGTTCGTTCCTCGCCCTTGGTTGCTCCGCAACTCCCCCCGAGGGTGTAGCTATGTTCAGTTTCTTCTTTCGGAGTCTCCCTAAAGTCGAAAAACATTTGTTCTTGGGGAATTGTCAACGCTACGCCCTCGGGGGAGTCGGAAAGCGAGGAACGAGTGAACCGGAGGGGGTGTCTTTCCGAGCTACCTAGATCCCAATCTGCACTACGAGACAGCCGCAACGGCCGTTCGGATGGCGTCGAAGTTGATCATATCCAGAGTAGTTGGGGTGACTTCGGAGTAGGTGATTGTTCCTTGCTTGTCGATCACGAATGCAGCCCGCAACGACGCCGGACCCATCCCAGAAAGACTTTCGAGGACGACATCGTATAATTGAGTCACGCTATGAGTAAAGTCGCTGATCATTGGAATCGTGATTCCGTCAGCTTTGCCCCAAGCTTCTTGGCAATAAGCCGAGTCAACCGAGACTCCGTAGACAACCGCGCCAGGAATCTCTTGTGTTCCGTTGCTCAGCTGGCAAAACTCGTCGGTGCAGACGTGAGTAAAGGCTCCGGGAACGAACAGCAGCACGACAATATCCTTGCCTAAATGGTCGGTCAAACTGACATCACTCATGCCAGATGCTGTCTTGCGGCGAAGAGTGAAAAGAGGTGCTTTAGTACCGGGAGTTAGGGCCATGCGAATATTATCCACAATTGGAGGGCTGGAAGTGGGTTACTTGACACCTGTAGGGCTTGAATTTGCGGGCTGGAAGAGTGTGTTGCATGGATTATCGTGCTTCTGCTTTCTTAAGCCTCAACAGCAAAGTCTTAGGTTAATGAGAGCAAGTTCGGGATTCTAGAGTTCCTCGACTCGTTTGCATTTGAGGCAGCTAGTCTGAGCCTTCCGCATCCGTGCAACACTCTTTGGAAGCCCTTGCTCCATCGACTACGCGAGAACGAAATATTCGTCCAGTCGCTTGCATTGGCTCATCATCGGGTCTGAGTAGATTTCCAACGCATGAACCAACGCGCTCGCGGTATCGATGGCGGTGACACACGGAACGCCTGTTTCAATGCATGCCCGACGGATGCGGGCCGCTTCGCTTTCGCTCGTCTCGGTAAGACTAGCGGTGTTAATCATCATGCTGACTCCGCCATCCATGATAAGGTCGAGCAAGTTCGGCGAACCAGCCTGAATCTTATTGATGCTATCGCAGGCGATTCCTCGGCTTTGAAGGTAACTGGCCGTTCCGGGAGTGGAGACGACCTTTCGTCCGCTGGCAAGCAGTCGGCGACCAATGTCAACCGCTTGTTCCTTGTCTTGGTCTCTGACCGTAATACAGACTGCGCCAGACCCTTTGAAGTTGATTCCTGCCGCCAGCAAGGCTTTGTAAAGAGCGGCTTCGTAGGTTGAATCCACACCCATCACTTCACCAGTTGACTTCATCTCAGGACCAAGGCTCGGTTCGACTTTTCGCAGCTTTTGGAAGCTAAAGACTGGGGCTTTGACTGCGTAAACAGGCGAGACTCCGGTGGTCGCCAGCGCGGACTCGACTTCCTGAATGGCGCCCTTAAACATTGGTGCATGTTTGACACCCTTTTCTCCCATGTACGGTTTGCCGTTCTCGGCATTGAGCGACCATAATCCGGTCGAGTATCCGAGGTCCGATAATTTTTCGCCCATCATGGCACGGGTGGCGAGGTCGACCATCGGTATTCCAGTGACCTTACTGAGGAATGGAACGGTTCGGCTTGCCCGAGGATTGACTTCGAGGATATAGCTGACCCCATCGACTATGACGAATTGGATGTTGACGAGGCCTTTGGCTTTTATGGCCCGGCCGATCGATATACCCATTCGACACATGTCTGTGAGTTCTTCGGGCGTGATGGATACGGGCGGATAGATCGCCATTGAGTCACCGCTGTGAACTCCGGCGCGCTCGATGTGCTCCATGATTCCAGGAATCAGAACGGTTTCGCCGTCACAAATAAGGTCAACCTCGGCTTCTTTTCCGAGGAGGTACTTGTCTACGAGAACTGGCTGTCCAGGGTTCGCGGCTTCGGCTTCCATGTAGAACCCTTTCAAGTGTTCCTCGCTGAAAACGATTTCCATCGCTCGGCCACCGAGAACGAAGCTTGGACGGACTAAGACGGGGTAACCGACTTCCTCGGCAACGATTCGGGCTTCGGCCAGAGATCGAACGGCTTTGCCTTTCGGTCGTTGAAAATCTAGTTTTTCGAGAAGTGCGTCGAACTGCTCTCGGTCTTCCGCTTCGGCGATGGCGGCAGGTGAAGTGCCAAGGACTTGTATTCCTCGATCAGAAAGGCCTTGGGCGAGGTTGATGGCGGTTTGCCCGCCGAATTGACACACGACACCCATCGGTTCTTCGTGGCTGATTACATCCATCACGTCTTCAAGAGTTACGGGTTCGAAATAGAGGCCGTTGGAGGTGTCAAAGTCGGTGGAGACGGTTTCGGGGTTGTTGTTGATTAAGATTGCTCGGTAACCCATGTCTCGCAAAGACCACACGCAATGAACACAAGAATAGTCGAATTCAATGCCTTGACCGATACGAATCGGTCCAGAGCCAAGTACGAGAACCGTTTCACCCATCAAAGGGTTATTTTACCGGAGGCAGGCCCTCTAAACCACGCGGATTTCGATTTCTTTTAGGCGACCCGCTTCGACAGTAGCGTTCAGGAGAAGGACACCGTCCTGAATGGTGAATTCGGCGCCTTCGACGGAAAAATTTGTGCCCCACAAGCCATCGACTGAGATCGTTGCTTTGCGCTTCATCGCCTCGGTTGGATTGTCGAGGACGATTTTTGCCCATTGGAGGTTAATGTCAAATTCAAGGCAGTCGATTTTGGCACCGTCGACTTCGACAATGAGGTTAAGATGGCGTACGACGATGCGGCGTCCGACTCCGTCCCAAGGCTCTAAGCGAAGGATGGTCATTCCATCTTTCGGATACGATTCGAAATGAAGGCCGGTCGGAACGAAACCTCGATCAATCGCAGTGAGCAGATATCCCGTCGAATACCGGAGGTAATCGGCGAGGGCAAAGCCGATATCGCCCGTGTAGGCGATGACGCCACGCTGGCTTGAACCAAGGTCGGGGCAGAATCCCATGCTGGCCGCTCCGTCGCCGCGCACAAGGCACCACGGAGCCAACATTCCTGCGGTTGCGAGACGAAGGCCTGCTTCGTCGAGACGGGTGTAGTCGCGCTTGAGCCATGTGGTCATGGCGAGCGATGACGCAACCGACGTGTACGACGGGAAGACTTCGCTGAAATCAGGCAAATACGGATGTAGCTCATAGTCAACGGTCGGACGAGGCTCGGCGCCGAAGGACCACCAGTTAGGCGATGGCGATTTATGGGAGAGGCAGAGTTGCTCAACTGATCCGGTTGCACTCATGGAATCTTCCAGCTCGGCCACGGTTCCGACTTCTTCGAGGGTGGTCAGCGAGAAGTAGCGCCCGTTCCAGAATGGCAGTCGAGCTTTTTCGAGGAATCCTTTGCGCAGCGTCTTCCATTCTTCGAATTGATACAACTCTCCTGCGCCATAAAGGGCCTGAGCGACATAGCCTTCGCGGTCGGCAAACTTGAGGAGTCCGCGGACAAGCTCATGGGCGAGGTCAATGAATTCTTCTCGCTTTCGACTTAGTTTTGAATTATTGGCCAGATCTGCGCACGACAAGTAGAATTTGGCCGCTAGCACGTATAGCTGGGCCCGGCTGGCGTCCATCGCCACAGAATCTCGCCACGGAGGACAGATGGCCCCAAACGAGCCTTGGCCAGGTTTATGAAATCGTTTGAGAAGGAACTTCTCAATATAGTCGTCGATCACTTTGACCTCGTCAGGATCAAAGTAGATGCGATTCTTTTCGACCAAAAACGTTGCGTCGGCAAGGCTGGAAATGATGCACCACGCGTTATCAAATTCGGATATTTGGCGAGGCTCTTCGGTGAGGTCCATCGGCAGGATTCCGAATTCAAAAGGTCCTTCTTTAGCGACTTGGTGCTTACAAATCCATGCCGCACGTTTCATCGCGAGATCCTTGATCGGCTCGATGATCATGAGGTGGGCCCAGGACTCGCGGCCGTCCATGTCCTTTACAATCAAGCGGTTTTGTCCGGCTCTCACGGACCGGATCGTTACCGTCCCGCCAAACTCATCTGATTCGGAATCAAGTTCAGCTTCCTCATCGTCCGAACTGAACTCAGTTGGCCGAGTGCCTGATACTTCAACCACAGCGGTGGCATCCATCGGAATTACGCAACCGGGCACAGGTCGGAATGTCGGGACTCCGTATTCGGCCAGAGCCATGGGAATATCGTATCCATGCTTTGCCAGGACTGGTGCGAAGCAGATTTGGAAAGTGGCCTCTTCCTTGGGTTCCATGATCAGGGTCGTGTGATCGTAGAACCACTCGCCCCAATCTTCCCGGTCAATCGTGGCCCTTGAGTGGACATAAACGATGGGGAAACCTTGCCAACCTGGCGTGGTTCGGAGCGACATCGGCGAACTGTGGGCAAATTCCCAAATCGTGTCCTTTCCAGGAAAAATGAGCAGACCAGGCGGATCGCCACACACCTTCTTGGCGACGACGTAGCTACCCGCGCCACCAATGTGCTTTTGAACGATCGTTCGCTCGGTAAGCAGAGCATTCATGCCTTCGTCCGAAATTGGAAAGCCATCAAGTGAAGTCTGCATGCAAAGCGGGAATCCGAGTTCTCCGATTTCAATACTGTGACGGCTTTTATTTTTGATGATGATATCCCAACAGATGACCCCTGGTCGTTCGGGATCTTCGAAGAATTTGCCTTTCACCGATAGGTCGCTGAGCAGGGAGAACTCGTATTCGATATCGACTTGGCTCTCGCCAATGACGGGATCTCCTCCAGTGTTTCGACTGACGATCCACGGCTCGTCGGGCCCGGTGCGGACTCCCAGTAGGATAGACCCGGGAACGTACTCTTCGGTGGTCTCATCGCCCATCGGCATGGGTCCGGCGACAAATTGCTGGTCGCCACCAAATGGGCTGCCGCTTTCGTTGACCCATAAACTGGTCATTCGTCCGGCGGGCCCAAAGTTGAGACTGAGGTTAGGCGTGTTTAATTCGGCAGTATCAAATCCGAATTCAAAGTCATCCATTGGCTAACATTATAGTGAAATAGGGTATCAAACGCACTGGTGTTCGAACGACTTGCTGTAATTGGTTTTGGAGATTTTGCCTCGGCGTCATACGTCGCAGCTTCAATTGCCAATTTTTACGGCGATCGGGAGATTGAAATTTACGCATGGGATGAGAACAAAGAACGATGCGATGCGATGTGTCGAGTGCTCCGAATCTTCTTGCGCACCAAGCAAATTCGATACCGGGTTTTTAGTATTGAGTCTCGAGAAGCCGTTCTCACCGGAGCGCAAGGTTTGGTCAACTGTAGTGGATTTCCCATGGGCGGCCTAAACCTCGAAATTCCCATCTTTGACGTGATGAGCAATCTGTGGTGGGAACCGATGCCTCGCGAAAAGGCAACTCTTGATGCGGAAAAGTTTCAGGTTCTGCGGTGGATCAACAAGGAAGAGTATCCGTCCGTGTTCTTGCACGAAAATCGGGCTTCGCCTTTGGTTCAGTGGCTGAACGACCTCTAGGCTACTTCTCCACTGATTTGTCGCAATCGAATCGTCGCTCGGGCTCGCTGAACGGGCTTAGCCGTCGAGAGGGCTTCCATTGCCCGACTTTCGTGGGTCTCAATTACCTGTCGAATTCGGGGCAAAATAGTTTGCTTGGCAATCGTGACGTCAATAATCTGATTAACTGCCTCGGCGTTCCAACGGCGTTGCCAATTCGCATTGCCACGAAGCAAATTTAGGGTAAGAATTCCATCGCGAATAGCTACGCGAAACGTCTCGGTTTGGAGCACAAACAGCGGACTATACTTAGCCCATTCTGGGTCAAATCCACTGTAATGAGCAATCATCATTGATTTGCTCTTAAGGAAAACTTGTCCAGCGATGATTTCGTTATTGACCTTTAAGACTCGCAACTCGGCTTGCCCTGCGGGAATCATTGTTTTCATTGCTTCGAGGAGTAATGACTTCTGTCTTGGATCAGCAAAGTAATCAATGTGAAGGAGACTGTCGTCCTCGTAGGTTCTCTTCTTGTGGAGACGGACTAGCTTTGAGACCGCGGGTTGGATGTCCTTTCCTGAAACTGATTCAATTTGAAATTCAAAACCGTCACGTTTCAACTTTTTTGGATAGTACGGAATGTTCTCTCGCATCGACTTGGACAGCGTTGATAGAAAAGATTCCCATGTTGAAGGAAGCTCGGAATATTCAGACCCTCGCATGTATTGTTGAACTACGACGGAGTTGCTCTTCGATTCGATCATGGAACAACCTTCAAATCCTCGGCCAAATCGACGATAGGCAATGATATCCCACGGCCCCCATTGCATCGCTTTCTTGAGTTCTTGGTGAACTACGCTCAAAACCTTCTCTCGCACTGCCGGGCGATTGCTGACTGCGAGTATTGGTTCTTCGGTTAGCCCGTTGCTGCCAATTCCTGACTGAAAGCCAAGCATCCAGAGTTTTCGCAGAGTCAAGGGCGATACTCGCTTTTTCCACGAGAAGGGGATAATCCCAACGATCTCGTTGCCTTGCCGGCAAATGAGAGTGACAAATTCTTGGCCCTGGCCGTAAACATTGATCCAGCTCAGAATCCAATTCCAAGAAAGATAAGGCGACGCATCGGGATCAAGAGCGATAAGGGACTCCCAAACTTCTTTGAGAGACAACAATGCTTCGACTCCGGGCACCATGTTGACTCGCATTGAATTCGTGGATTGACTAGAATCGACGCTTATTGTCGGTGCGAAAGCCGCTGCTCGCAGCGTGTTTCCGACCTTAAATCCCTGGCTTGTTGAGTCCTTCCTTGGCTTCACACCCTAAGTGATGCAAAATATATACCAAAGAGGTCGCAGTTTACGAAACTGGTTCTGGTTCGGTTGCCATCGCCCGGATGGAGGTCTGCTGGGCTACTTTGCCCGCAATCATTCGAAACGCAGCGGCTTGGAGCGTTTCGGGGTGGCTGACTACAGACGGTATTCCTTCATCGCCGGATCGCGAGATGATTGGGTCAAACGGAATGGAGCCAAGATACGGAACGGCCAATTGGGTCGCTAGTTCATCGCCAGTCATGCCAAAGAACATCTTCTTTCGCTCTCCAGTGATAGGATCTTCGTACTCACCCATGTTCTCTATAACGCCGAGAATCGGCGAGTTGAGTCGGCGGAAAAGTTGAACGGCTTTGCCCGCGATGTTCGCGGCAACGTTGTGGGGCGTTGAAACGATGACAACTCCAGTCAGCGGAACAAGCTGGGCCAGGGACATCGGTGCATCACCCGTTCCGGGCGGCAAGTCGACGAGAAGATAATCCAAGTCTCCCCACTCGACATCGGCAAGAAGCTGGCGAACGGTTCCCGCGACCATTGGACCACGCCATAGAACGGCACTGTCTTCTTCGAGTAAGTAGCCGAGGGACATGGTTTGGACACCGTATTTGAGGATTGGAATAATCTTTTGCCCTTCAGTGAATGGCTTATCGTGCTGAGCACCAAGCATCAAGGGGATGGACGGTCCGTACACATCGGCGTCGAGAATGCCGACCTTAGCTCCAGTTTGGGCAAGCGCTAATGCAAGGTTAACCGTTACGGTTGACTTCCCTACTCCGCCCTTACCGCTAGCAATGGCGACAACATGCTTCACACCGAGGAGAAGGTCTTCAGGTTTTTGGCTTCGAGATCGGACGGTTGCCGTCATTTCGATTTTGACTTCTTCGACTCCGTCGAGGGCAAGAACACACTCTTCGGCTTGCGACTTTAGCAAGTCTTTGACCGGGCAGGCTGGGGTGGTCAGGTCTATTTGAAAGGAGACAACTGGAAGCTCAATCGCGACGTTTTTGACAAACCCGAGGGTGACGATATCTCGATGCAGGTCCGGGTCCATAACGGACTTCAAGGCTACGAGAACATCGGTTTCAGTAATGGGCATTTGCCCTATAAGGGTACCTGTTCGCCAAGAGGCGAGCGGGGGAAGCGAAGGAAGCAAAGGAAGCCGAAGAAGAGCAATTTAGTAAAGGTAGCAAGGCCGCACAGAATCAGAATTGGGTGGAGGGAGCAGCGCGGTCAATTCCCTTTCCTAAACACTTATAGTACTCAGGCTAAACCGATTTTGAAATCCGATAGGAGTCGAAAACTGGGTAAAGAATACAACCAACGAAAATTAGAACTGGCACGAAAATTGGTGTCTTCAGCATCGCGAGTATTAGACCGATCACTCCGCCATAGGCCCACAATTTGCTGGCGCGCTCGTGGGTGATTCTCCAGACCATCGGATTGCTCATGGTCCACGGCACACGAATGCCAACCCACGGATTGGGCTCAACTCCGTTCATCGCAACTCCTAGTACCAACAGGAGGCTCGGAAAAAGGAAAGGAAACATTCCCGCCATGGCGTCGGGATTTTGTGAAAGCATCGAGTTGTGGATCAGCAGAAAGAAGACGACAATGGCAGCAGAAATGATATTGAGGGCTTTGACCGTGTTGAATTTGAGGCGAGTAGAACTGACCACCCCAATCAGGCTAAAAATGCCGCAAAACACCACGAGAAAAATTGGAATAAAAAGCAGCGCTTCGGTGCGGCTTCCGTATCTGTCCACTTGCATGTTGAGGTTCCAATGCATAGGGACCTCGTTTGGCAACGAACTTGCCCGAAGGAGACTAAGGAGTCCGGCGAGCAGTGAGCCGATGGCAAAAATGACTCCGGCGTAATACTTCATCTCAAATAAAGTTTACTGTCGGCAGTGCCCTTTGGTTTCAACCTCCTTTATGGTTGAAGCCTCGGAGGTCGCTCGGCATGATTCCAAGTATCTCCTTAAAGGCGTCTCGAAGCGCCTGAGAAGCGCCAAATCCGGACTTTACGGCAATCGAGTCGATGGACATTTTGGACGTGAGTAAAAGCTCAATGGCATATGATGCACGGCACCGCTCAACAAAGGATTGAAACTTCATGCCTGAATACTGTTTAAATACTCGGGAAAAGTGATGCCCGGAGTACCCGGCGATATTTGCCGCCTCAGGCACGGGCCAGTACTTTGCCGGTTCCTTTCGAACCATTTGAAGGAGGGGTCGGAGGGATTCGGGGAACAAATGATCGATGGGACAAAGATCAACGTCGTCTTTGGAAAGGATGATTTGTCCCACGGTGGTGTACAAAATTCCAATCATGATCAATTCAAAATTTCGATGGGGCTCGTTGACCATTTTGGTCAAAAGGTCCATTGAGTTGGCGTGAAGGGGGAAAACACTCTGCGCGGCAATGTGTCGTTTCGATTTTTCAAAACTCTCCGCTAATTTTGGGAGCGATGACGCCTTCCAAAGAACGATTGTTGAATTATGCTTCCCTTTGGTCACCCTCATGCGAACCGAGCGTGATCGACACAGAAATACCGTGTTAGCCGGGACGACAACTGGAAATTGGTGTTCGTCCGACCCGTATAGGGTGGTTCCTTCTTTTTTAAGGACTAGGGCCCACGTTTCGGTGCCAAGATCGGCGAGGCCATCCTTCGCTTCCAAGACTTCTTGTTCGAAATTCAGAACTTTAAAGCATCCGGTCGATGCGGGATATTGGATTTCCCGAAAAAGTTGCTTCCCAGGTTCCTCGGGGAACGTAACCTTGAAGTCTTTTTTCGTTATTGTTGAGCGAATTGCAGTGATAGAGGTCGTCCTAAGATTGAGATGTGAAGTTGGTTGTACCATGATTTGAGGTAGAACACTAGGAGTGCGTGAATCATTTAGTGTCGCAATTGTTGGTGCGACAGGCGCGGTAGGCGGAGAGTTTTTACGATTATTTGAGCAAAGGAAGTTTCCAATTCGCTCATTGACCTTACTTGCTAGCGAGCGATCAGTTGGCAAAGAGCTGACCTTTGCAGGCTCTTCAATAAAAATTCAGGAAGCAAAACCTGGTGCATTTGCTGGGGTAGATGTTGCCTTTTTTTCGGCTGGTGCTGCTCGTTCGAAAGCCCTTGTTCCTGACGCATTAGCCGCCGGAGCACTCGTTGTTGATAACTCCAGCGCGTTTCGCATGGATCCTACCGTTCCCTTGATTGTTCCCGAGGTCAATCCAAACACGTACACCGACGCAAATCGCTTGTTCGCAGTTGGCAATTGTACGGCGATTCTGCTTTGCACCGCCATCAACTCGTTACGTTCCCTAGGGAAAATGAAGAGACTCATCGTAAGCACTTACCAAAGCGCAAGCGGTGGCGGAGCGAGCATGATGCGCCAACTCGAGGACGAGACTCGGGCGATTGTCAACAATGCGACCTTGCCCCCAACGTCACTCAATCAAACATACGGGTTCAACCTATTCAGCCACAACACCGCAATCGGCGAATCTGGCTACAACGAAGAAGAACTGAAAGTCATCGAAGAGACCAAGAAGATTCTCGGCGAACCCGATCTCAAGATTAATGTCACATGCGTGCGGGTTCCGATACTTCGGGCTCATACCGAAACGGTAACGATTGAGTTTGACGGTCCCGCTCCTTCGGTTGAAGCGGCTCGAGAGGTACTCTTGAAGGCACCCGGCGTCACGCTCGTGGATGATCGCGAGGCAAATCGCTTCCCAACTCCACTTGAAGCAAGCGGAAAGGACGAAGTTCTGGTTGGTCGAATCCGACAAGATTTGAGCAATCCAAACGCTCTTTGCTTGATGCTTTCGGGCGACCAACTCTTGAAGGGCGCCGCATTGAATGCAGTCCAAATCGCCGAGCTCGTTCTCGGCATCTAAAACCTAATGGCCAAACCAACCAAAGACAATTCGCGATTGCTATTCAAGGCCGCCCACGACTTATTCAAAGACGAGGACGAGCGCGAAGAGTTTTTGGACGCCATGTTGGCGGGAGAAGCCAAGGAACAAGCCCTGATCATCTTGATTGATCGACCAGAAATAAAGTCGTTTCCTCGCGATCGAAAAGTCTCGTGGCAGCCTCCATTTGTGGAGAGAATCAGCGATGCCTCATTCAAGGCTCAGAAGCACCCGCTTTACTTTAAGGGCGCGTACTATTCGCTTGATTTCTCATCGGTGTTCGCCGCTTCGGGGATGCTGGCAATCGAAACGCCAGTAAAGCGAGTTCTCGACATGTGCTCCTCGCCGGGTGGAAAGGCGATTTTTGCTTACCAAGCGTTCAAACCTGAGTTGCTGATGTGCAACGAGATCATGAAGAAGCGGATCACAACCCTGATCGGCAACCTTCACCGCTGCAAAATTGAATCGAGCTACGTTTGGTCGGCGGATCCATCCGTCTACGCTCGAAAGTACAAAGGTTGCTTCGATTTGATCATCTGCGATGCGCCATGTTCCGGACAATCGTTGATGGCCAAAGGCGACGAAGCTCCCGACGCGTTCGTTCCAAACATGATCGACATGAACGTGGGTAGGCAACGTCGAATTCTCGGTAACTCGTATCATTCACTGATGCCCGGCGGACACCTGCTATACGCCACCTGTACTTTCAGTCCTAAGGAAAACGAGCGGGTGATCGAGTGGTTTATTCGCACCCATCCCGATATGGAAGTGGTTGAGGTGAAAGCCTTAGCCGAATACAAATCACCCTACGAAGACTTCCCTTCCTATCGCCTCTATCCTCACCAGGGTCTTGGCGCGGGCGCGTTTTCATGCCTCATGCGGAAGAAAGGTGACCTGCCCGAAATTTATCCGTTCATGGGCGAGATGCCGTACCTTTGGAAGTTCGGGGACGAGTTCATTAAGCCACTGACTCCGGCAGAAAAGCTGGAACTCAAGAAAGCCGAAGAAGCCGCCAAACCTAAGTATATCGCCCCTCTCTCTGCTCGCCAAATTGTGAAGAAGTTGAACGCAGACAAGGTTCATCCGCCACAGGTCAAGAAACCGCGAAAGCGCCGAAAGAATTAGAATCCAGCTAAGTTTCGATACCTCCACAGCTAAGGGGCCAACGGACGATGGTAATTGTGTCGAGCGCTCCGCGTTGGAACCGGTAATGTTGAGATTATATCCCTCGACCCTCGAGGACATTTACTCTCGAACAATCATCGTGCCCGAGCCTTCGTTGGTAAATATCTCCTGCAGAATTGCGTCGTGCTTGGTTCCGCTGATGATGTGAACTTGATTGACACCGCCCGTTAGCGCGTTGACCGCGTTCTTCAGCTTCGGAATCATGCCACCCGAAATCGACGGATCCTTGAGGAGTTTCTCAGTCTCCGCAACCGTCAAGACGCTCATCAAAGTGCCAGGGTCGTTCACGTCACCCATCACACCATCAACTCCGGTCAACTGAATGAGCTTGCTCGCTTTCATCGAGATGGCAAGTTCGCTGGCCAAAGTGTCGGCATTGATGTTCAGGATGTTTCCTTCAGCATCGGCAACCAATGAGGCGACAATTGCAACTGAATCGAGCATCAAAAGGCTTTCAAGTGCTTCAGAATTCACGCCATCCACATCGGCAACGAAGCCAAAGTCAACTTCCCTTTCTGCATTGACCCGGTCATCATGAATGACGACGGGCGGACGGCGATGAGCTTTGACTAGGCCGAAATCGGCCCCACTGATTCCGAACGCCGATATCCCCAGGGCGTTCATGGTCGCTACGAGATCCGAATTGAGCACTCCAGCAAAGCTCATTTTTGCTACTTCGATCATTTCTTCGCTGGTCACGCGCCGACCAGAAACAAATGCGCTGCGATAGCCCAGTTTTTCACCGAGTTCGGTTGCGTGCTTACCGCCACCGTGCACAACGAGAACCTTGATTCCAAACAAGCTGAGCAAAGCAATTTGCTCCATAATTTGGTTCAGAGTCGCTTTGTTTTCGCACAGTTCGCCACCAATCTTGAAGACAAACCGCTTGCCTCGAAAGGTCTTGATGTACGGGAATGCGCTTCTGATGCTGGAGAAGTCGACGACGGACGAGATGTGAGGTGATGTCATGTTAATGTCAAGGATTAAAAATGGTGTCGAGGAGTGAAGCTTGAGCCCAAAGTCGGTTCTCAGCTTCATCGTAAATTGCGCTTTGCGGACTGTCCAGCGCGTTATCCGAAACTTCAAGATTTCGTCGGACGGGCAAGCAGTGCAGTAAAGTCTTGGCGTTCTTAATCTTGTCGCCCGTCATCAGCCAATCGGTATGTGCGCCAAGCATGGAGTCCAACTTGGCCGGATCACCATAAGCGGCGGCTGGGGCCCAGTTCTTGGCGTACACAATGGTCGCGTCCATCAGAGCGTCCGACTGATTATTGGTTTCTGAAAGTGTGCCACCAAACTGGGTGGCGACTTCGCGGGCATGGTTGACAAATTGAGGAGCGAGGTCAAAACCTTCGGGATGAGCCAGAACTATATCGTGGCCCAAATGAGCGGCGGCCAAAAGGGCCGAATGCGGCACCGCCATCGGTAATGCTTTAATATGAGGAGCCCAAGAAAGCACAAATTTTACTCGCTCGTTACCGTGACGCTCGCGCATTGTCATCATGTCCGCCAGGGCCTGAGCAGGGTGTTCGCAGGCGGATTCCATGCTTATGACTGGCACGTCGGCAAACTGTTCGAAACCGCGCAAAACCGATTCTTTGAGGTCTTCTTCCAACGACTTCAGCGCGCCAAAGCTTCGAATGGCGATGCCATCAACATATCGGCTTAAGACTTTTGAGGCATCCTTGACATGCTCGACGGTGGTTCCGTTCATCAGGGCTCGTTCACCAAACTCAAGGCTCCAAGTGTCGGACCCTGCCGCGAGGGCGATCGCATCGCCCCCAAAGCGCTTCATCGCTAGTTCAAACGAGACGCGGGTGCGCAGTGATGGATTGAAGAACAACATCCCCAGCGTTTTTCCTTGCAGGTTCTGAGGGACAATGCTTCCGTTCTTGATCCCAAGTGCTTGTTCGACGATAGCGCGAATCACGTTTGGGTCGTGGTCCAAAAAGGAGACAAAGTTCTTCACTTCAGGCACTCCGTCAGTTTTGCTCGGAAGTGAATCATATGCTGTTCTTCAAGGACGATCGGTGGAAGCAGACGCAAAACGTTCGGCTGCTTGCTTGTTCCCGTAATAATCATCTCTTTCAACAAACGATTCTTGAGTTCAACCGCAGGAAGGATTGTTTTGAGACCAATGAGGCAACCTTTCCCGAACACTGCCTCGACTCCAGGAACGGACTTGAGTTCCTGCATCAACTGGTCAATCTGCTTGACCTGCATAAGTATCGCCCCGCTTTCGAGCAGTTCGCACGTTGCTTTTACTGCGGCCATCGCAACTGGTCCACCGCCATAAGTTGAGCCGAGATCACCTTGTTTGATTTGATCTTTGACTCGTTCGGAAACGGCAAGGAGCCCGATTGGATACCCGCTCGCAATTCCTTTGGCACTCGTCATCATGTCCGGTTCGATTCCGCTGTATCCAGAAATGAAGTATTCCCCTGTCCGTCCAAAGCCAGTTTGAACTTCGTCGAAAATCAATAGGATTCCCTTTCTGAGGCAAATCTCCTGTAGCTTGATGAGGTAGCTATGGCTGAATTCGACCATCCCTGCCATGCTTTGAATGGGTTCGAGGATCACGCAGGCAAACTCATCGGTGAGCAGTTCAAGACTTCGCTCATCGTTTGGATTCAAAAATTCGACTCGATTTCCGACCCAATTCCCTAGTTCTTTGTGAGTCTTAGGGTTGTCCGACGTTGCCGTACAAAGCAAGCTCCGACCATGAAAAGACCCGGTGAATGCGGCAACGAGTTCACGGCCAGTTTGGCGAATCGCGAGTTTGATCGCGTTCTCATTCGCTTCCGCACCCGAGTTACAAAAGAAGAAATTTCGAAGGCTCGGATGAACAATTCGCGCCAGCGCATCGGCCGCTTCACTTCGAATCGACGTATCCGCGATGTTCGAATAGAAAAACAGCTTTTTGGCTTGCTGAGTGATCGCGTCGATGATCGGATCGGGACAGTGCCCCATCAGCGCGACCGCATGACCGCCGTACAGGTCGAGGTACCGATTTCCCTTATCGTCGAACACGTACACACCGCTCCCACTTTCGATTGGGAACGGCAGCTTTTCGAAGGTGTCAAGAAGGAATTTGCTCATACTGGTCTCCATCCTCCGGTCCAAAGTCCGGTTGTTTCAGGCAATCCAAACATCAGGTTCATGTTTTGAATCGCTTGGCCAGCCATGCCCTTCACCAAGTTATCGAGGGCGGCATGAACCACAACTTCCCCTCCGACTGCCGTCACAGAAATATCGCAAAAATTCGAGCCAACAACGTTTTCGATTTCCGCCGGGTTTAATCCCCTGCAACGAACAAACGGATGGTCTTTGTATTGAAGTTCAATGAGTCCTTCAGCCCAAACCTGAGGTCTCTCCGACTTATAGGAGAGAAACGCCGTACATAAAATTCCTCGGCTGATAGGCAGGCTATGCGCAGCAAAAGGAAGGCTGTAGGGCCTCCACCCTTCTGCACACAAGGTTTGATGAATTTCTGGTTCGTGCTGGTGGTTCAGAAGTTTATATCCCAAAACATTAGCGTGCCGAATCGGATGATGGGTCGAAGGTTTGGGTTCTTTGCCTGAGCCGGAAGATCCGGTGGACAAATGCAAGTGGGATGACCTTGGCTTTGACTCAGAAAATGGTAATAATGCCAAGTTTGCTGCAGTAGCCAGGCAACCCGGGTTTGCTACGATTCGGGCGGTTTTGATTTCGTCTCGGTTTACTTCGGGAAGTCCATACACGGCCTCCGCGCGCAGTTCCTTTAGTTCTGGAGTATTTTTATACCAGTGTTTGTGCACATCAAACTGCTTGATCCGCAAATCTCCGCTCAGATCGATGACCCTTGCGTCCGGAAACTTCTTCAAGACTTCCTCAATAGCTTTTCCGCTCTCTCCGTGCGGTAAAGCCGAAATAATACATTTTCCATCAAATTTCTCGAATGCATGTTCAGGAATTTCGGAAACAAAAGGTTGATCATAAAGTGATGCCAAATGAGGATGGACTGAGGAAATCGGATTACCTGCATTTGAGCGTGAAGTCGCGGCTACAGCTGTTACTTTTGGATGGCTGGAAAACAATCGCATCAGCTCTCCAGCTCCAAATCCGGTTCCACCCATAATGGCGACGCCGATCTTCAAAGTCCCACCTGTTTCAAGAGGAACTCGGCCAATTCGACCCCATGCGAACGAGCATTGATTCCGGGAACCCCGACAGTGTCTCGAACAAAATCGGACCCCGCGTTATGGTCGGTCACGGGACCACTCATAACGTCGGCTTTGGTGTTAAATTGGTCTCGCAAGAAGATTTGCCCACCCCACGCTCCGACGGGGTCGTTAGCGCAGAGAACTATAGCCTTGGTTCTGGCAATTATTGCCTTGTCGGAAAGGATATTTTGGACCCCATAGGTGCCCATGATTCCATCGCCAAGTTCGGCAATGATGACGTCTGCATCGGTCTCAATCAAAGATTGAAGGATCTTTCGCGCACCCTTGTTTGAGGACGATTCATCGGTGGTCACGATTCCTGCATCATTGAATGAGGCAGTGTAATCAGCGCCGTGATCTTGCATGTTCAAGGTGTCTCGAAGGAGGGATACGCCCGTCAGTTTGCATCCAGCGATTTTGATGCCTTTGGTATGGAAGTGCCGAATGATCTCACATGCCGCAAACGTCTTGCCTGAGTTCATACATGTGCCAGCAATGAAGATGATTGGGGTCTTCTTTGAATCTTCCAACTCGCCTTTTGGATTGATTGAATTCATCCCAATGTGGGCAGGAACTCCTTTACGCTGAGCGAGCTCAGGAAAAACTAAGACCGACCCAAGGATCTCAATGCCAAAAGGTGGTCCGATTTGCGGGTTGGCCGAAGTGCACTTACCGATGACTCCACCAAGGTTGAGGACTTGAAGAGTGTCTCCTGGCTTGATCACCTCAGGGACGTGCCCAGAATAGCCTTGCAGGGCATTTCGGTGGCCCAAAGCACCAACAATGATATCGCCATCATGCAGTGTTACCATTCTTCCGTCGCAGCTTTCCAGCGTGTTATAAGTTGTCTTTTGTCCAATGACTCGGCCGCAGACCAAGTAGCCCTCTTTTGCGATGATCTCGGATGAAATCCGAATCTCTTTGCGAAGGGGAACGTTTTTGGATACTGATCCGATTTTGTCAACGGTTGCGCGGGTCATATATTTCCTAGAAAAAGCTTAATGGGTTCATGAACTTCGGAGTTCTCGGTGGCAATAAAGATGGTGTTGTCACCCGCAACTGTTCCTACGATGCCTTGCAGCAATGCGTGATCAACCGCCTCGGCGACGGGTGATGCGCCACCGCTCTCGGTTTTAACTACGAGCATATTGGGGCCCGCCGTCGAAATTGATTGGATGAAATGGCTCAACCGAATACGATCGGTTCGTCCGGCGGTGGCTTGGTAGAACCCGCTAATCTTGGAGATTCCAAGCAAACGAAAATCCCGACTGATGGAGGATTGAGTGACATCAAAGCCATTCCGGACCATTTGGGCGACAACATCCTCTTGCGCGGAAAAGGTTCCGGTTGAAATGAGTTTGAGGAGTGCCTCGTGTCGAGGATTGCGATTCACCATACTGATGCATAATTATGCATAATAAATTGCATAATATGCAACTTCTGAGAATGGGGTTGGAATGGCAAGTTAGCTAAAAGCTCTTTACCTCACAAAATGAATCTTTGGCTCACTCATGTTGTCTAGCAACATAACTGCTGTTACGGGCATCGGGCGCTCTTTGGCAACATCTCGAGCTTCGTCAAACGTAAGCTCCACAATTTTCAGGCCATCGAGATTGATGAACTGACCAAAGTTCGCGGCTCCGGCTTCGGTGCTGAAGCAAGCCAATCCGTGAATGTTCTGGTGACAATAGCAGCCGTAGCGCTTACTGGTGATGTGGTTGAGGACAAACACGCTCGCTGGGAACTCATTGTCAAGTCCTAAAATCGGTTGAATCAGCGTTTGCATATCCATGTTCTCCGTACATAAAGGTTTTCGGGAATTATGCCGGGTTCTTTAGGTTCGGCGAAAATCTCTGGTAATTCGGCGGGCTGTTAATAGTCGGGAGTTTAGAGTCTGGTGTTCGGAGTTACTCCAAAATCTGATGTCTGAGGGCTGACAGCTGAAAGCTATTTCGGGTATATTTTTGTCCTTACCCGGACGTAGCTCAATGGATAGAGCATCAGTCTTCGGAACTGAGGGTTGGGGGTTCGAGTCCCTTCGTCCGGGCCATTTTTTTATTCTTTGATGGCTTTATAACCATCAAATGTACAGCCGCTGGTCTTGATCTTAGGCGCATAGGCCGCATCAAATGGTTTCGCTGTTTCTCCGAGTAACTTCGACATTTCTTGGTTCATTTCGGCAAGGTAGTCCATGGAATAACCCGCCCATCGCTTCACTATCAGGCCATTTTGGTCCAGGAGAGTGCTGTACACCGAAGCGGGAGCCTGGTATGACTCCATCACATCAAGCTTTGGATTGGTGACGACGGGATACGGAATTTTGAGGTCGGCTGCCCATTTCTTCGCATCGTCAAATTTCGCGTCGGTGATCTCAATGAACTCAATCTTGCCGTCAAAGTGGTGATAGAGCTTCTGAATAATCGGCTCAGCATCAAAACTGCAAGGGCAACCCTGCTTCACAAAGAACAAAAACTGCGGCTTTGGCCCTTGGCCACCAATCAAAACAGGCTTGCCCGTCGTATCGGGGAGTTTAAAGAACTTGCCGATTTTGCGGTCAAGTCTTTTAACACTATTCGCCATCTCCTCGGTAACCGGGTGTCTGGGCTGGCCCAGGCTGGTATCGGGTCCAACAATTCCGATTCCCGGAACGTATCTGCCTCGAACTGACGCCATGTACGCCATTGCGGCTCCAGCAAGAATGAGGAGTCCGGAAAAGACCAGGGCAGCAATTCGAAGCGGTTTCACAGTACCTTCAGTTTATCTCTTGTTGTTTCTACGGATTGTCCGTAGAATTAGTGACCTGTATGGCGCTATTCATTTCAGCCCTCAAGTCGATGGTCAGTATTCGAACGATTCTGTTCGGCTGCGCCACGTTGGCGTTCTTCACGACGATGACTTACTTTATCGTTACACCCAGAGTCGCCGAGGCAAAGGGATATGGATTTGGTCGGACATCAGGAACCCTAAATGCTGTAACTTCCATGCTCGATGGAGTAATCACAAGTGCAAAATCTGATCCTAGCAGCCCGTTACCTAACCTAGGAGGTGCCGAACTTGCGCTGAAGGGAGCCCAAGTAGAGAGTATCAAGCGATCAACTAAAGGAACTATTCTCCCTTACATTTCTGGTCTATTGGCCTCAATCAAAGAGTACCAACAGTTCATTGATGCCCACAAAGATCAGGAAGCAAGACTGGTTCTGACCGCAGGTCTGAATTCTTCAAACCAAGCCCTCAAGCAAATACTTGCCAAGACCAACGAACAAGTCAACGATCAAATCGAGTCTGCGCCAAAAATCGCGTCGATATCAAAACTTGTCTTGAGCATTACTGTTCTCATCGGGATCCTTGCGTTTGTTCAATCTTTGTCAAGTTTCGGATTCGGCAACGAAAAGAAATGGAAGCTAGAAGCACTAGACCACAGTATCGGTAGGCCAGCCCTTACTGCATTGGGTCAATTCATCGCTAAGAGAGCAGAACGGGAAGATGATCAGCCAACTCGCGCAGCAGCGGCAAATCTCATTTATGGGTCGATCGTATCACCTGCCTTAGATAACTTTGTTTCTGCCAGTTCCATCACTTTTGAATTCGACCGCCACGATCTTGCCCGTGAAATCGAATTTGCGTCTTCGTATCTCTTTTTCATCAATGAAGGCAAGTCATCAGAAAGTGACTTCCCACATGGCGTCTGCGAAATTGTGTGTCGCCGAGGCGTCATCGGCCTGAGCCTTATTCATTGGATGGATAACCTTCGCCACGACTTGAAAGTCAAAGAATTCGCCATGACTCATGATCAGCACGACGAAAAGTGGCGAGTGATAATCGAGACGGTTGGCGGAGAGATTCACCCTGACGCCTATCAGAACATCTCATCGAAAATGGCACTCAAAGCTGGCATCGACAAAGACCATGCCGAGTCAATTGACCTAGTCCGTGCGACCCTCCGAAGGCTCGCAGACTCCTTTACTGTCACCCACGAAAATGGCAACATTCGACTGTCGGTTTGGTTCCCCGGCCAACCCAAGACCTAAAAATCTGGTACACGAATTCTAAAACTACGTGTCCATTTACCTATATCTATTCGGGAATCATCCATAATTACCTGTTGGGGCCACCCCCATTGATCGCTCTCTGGCGTATACATAAACAGAGAAGCATTCAAATGATTGGCCATGGTTCGGAGGATTATTGAGCTCCAAAATACTCATCGTTGACGACGAAGCAACAATTTTAAAAATGATGGAATTGGTTCTTGCCAATGCAGGATATTCCGTCACAACTGCCCAAAGCGGTCCAGAAGCCCTCCAAATTTACGGCAATGGCGCGGGCTTTGACCTCGTCATAACCGATTACAAGATGCCGGAGATGAATGGTATTGAGCTTGAGGGCGAGATACTTCGACGCGATCCATCAGCCAAAGTTCTGTTGGTTTCAGGCTACGGCGGAATAGATACCGCCCTTGAGGGTCTCAATAAGGGTGCGATGGACTTTCTCAGAAAGCCTTTTGGTCCCGAAGTTCTTCGCGATGCCGTTCGATCGGTTCTCGAACGAGATAAGCAGCAATCGCCCGTCACTGCAGTCTGCCGAGAGTTCAGCCGACAGAGCATCAACGGCACGTCGTTTGAGTTGAAGGACAAGCACTTTGACGAACAATTTGGCGACCTAACATGCGACTTTGAAATCACAACTCAAGCAGGCGTTCAGCCGCTAACCGTCGTGATGCCCGCCTTTATTCAAGAACTTATCAAAGCATACATCGATAGTGAGGAGGTTCCTTGCGGTGACCGATTCTTCGAGGCGATTTGCGAGGAAACGGTATCTTCTGAACTGAAGGAAAATCGAGGAGTGCCCCACGACGGAACAATCGTGATTGACGATTTAACGAAAGATGTTCAGAATTGGATTGACTCAATGGTAAGTGTAGCGGTGGCAACTTAATATGCCTGGAAAAATTAAAATCTTTTTGGGCTATGCCCCTGGTGTTGGCAAAGCAAAAGTCATGGTCGAGGAAGCCCGACGTCGCAAGCTTCGTGGTGAAGATTGCGTCTTAGCCATCCTTTCCGAAGGCGACCGCCTCATCGTCAATGCTGACCTAAGTTCGGGCCTAGATTTCGTTCAACCCCTAACCTTTGAGTACGGCGGAACAACTGGACGAGAAATCAACATTCCCGCAATTCTCGAGAGACATCCACATACGGTTTTGATCGATAACCTCGGCCATGTCAATGTTCCCGGTTCGTCGCATGCCTTTCGATGGCAAGACGCCGAGGAAATACTTCAAAACGGCATTAATGTCATCGCTACAATGAACGTAGAGAGCTTGGAAAGCCTTAAAGACGATATCTTTGAGATTACAAGCAAGGAAGTGACCGATACAGTTCCTGATCGACTTTTCCATCAAGCCGAAGAAGTAGAGTTGGTTGACCTAACTCCCCAAGCACTTCGAAACCGAATTAAGCGCGGTGAAATTATTGTTGCGGACAAGATTGAGGCTGGCCTTACTGGCTACTACAGTGAAGCCGTGCTCAATGCTCTCCGTGAAATTGCGATGCGCGAAGTCGCACACCGAGTCGATGAAGACCTCATTGCCTGGAGAAAACAACAACGAATAGCCCGCCCTTGGCAGGCGACTGATCGCATTTTGATTTGTATCTCACCAACTAGATCGTCTCTCCGGCTAATTCGTCGAGGATGGCGAATTGCCCAGAAAATGCAAGGTGAAGCCAAAGCGGTTTATGTTGAAGAGCAGAAACTGCCTGAGAGTTCCCAGCGAATCCTCCAAGACGACTTTAAGCTTTGCGAGCGACTCGGAATTCCAACCTCAACCCTAACTGGCGAACCTGCTGACGCAATCATCAAGTACGTGCAGGACAATAACGTGACCCAGATCATCATCGGCCACAGCGACCGAACCAAGATTCAAGAATTCATCAAAGGTTCTTTGATGTTAGACCTGGCCAAGCAGTTAAAGACGGTCGATATTCTCGTCGTGGCCACCGAACAGCCTCGCCATTGATAACTCCGCTTACCGCTGCCAACCTGGCAGTGGAGCGAAGTTTTCGATGTGCTGGTGGGGGAAGATGTCGATTCCGAACGCAGACTTGACGTTGTAAGCCCAGAATCCGGCGATCAACGTGAACGAAAGCGCGAACGCCAATGCATGGGCTTTATCGCTTCGGCTCTTTGAGCAAATCTGAAAATTGTAAACCACTAACGAAACGCGCTCGACCAGCGAGTAAGGCTTCGTAACCTTGGTCGCAACCACGTCCGTTTTGGGAACAACAATATAGATAACTTCAGGTGACTGTTGCTCTTCAATGGGGAGGTGATGGATCGGCAGTGCGCTCATTACATTGAGGTCCTTCCCGAATCACTCCGAATCAAAACCAGTAGTTTTCTCGGTAATGATTGAATTCACCCACAAAAATGCCCCCTCTCCAAACGGATCGGGGGCAATTGTTTTTTATACTCTTCGAAGGAGAGTGACTCGACCTTGTGGTACCCACTCAACCACGAGAATGTCCCGCTTGTTGATCCAGGCGGCACCGTGCGGATGCACAAAGTGTCCAGCAACAAACTTTTCTCGTGGCTGACCTCGCAGGTCGCCATCGCCCTTACCATCACCTAATTGGGCAATGGCCTCATTTTTTCCGTCGAGAATCGTAACTCGGCTGGCAAGGTCAGGAATCAGCATCAATTCGTGGTTGAAATGGATGTGGCAAGGCTGTCGGACAGGATCTTTCACGAAACTGAGGTGCTTACCTTCCATATCGAAATACTGAAGTCGGTTATTTCCTCGGTCAGCAACCAACAGTCGATTGTTCCCTTTTACTCGGTCATCGACCCAAAGGCCGTGGGGACATGAGACCTGACCTGCTTCCGAACCTGGCCCGATAATCGTCTTCACGTACTTACCGTCCTTCGTGTAGCGGTGAATATAGCTTGAGCCGTAGCCGTCGCCAACAAAGAAGTCATCGCTGCCCGGAATAAACGCCACGTTGGTCGGATTCCAACCGTCATTGCCCTTATACTTGCCGGATTCAGTCGGGGCGGAAAATTCCCACACAATTCGACCATTTAAGTCAGACTTCGCTACCAACCGTCGATTGACGTCGCAAATATAAAGAAACTCTTCCGATCCTTCTTTCCGAAGGTCAAGACCGTGACCGCCACCCGCAAACTCAGAGCCGAACGACTTAATAAACTTTCCTTTCTGATCGTAGACTACAATAGCATCGCGGCTGACGCTTCCGCTACCAACCGTATGAGCAATGTAAATGTGACCTTGAGCGTCAGTCGTGACCCCATGGGTATCTCCCCACTTCAAATTCATCGGTGGTTGAATCCAATCATGAATGATCTCGTAGGTATGTTCACCTTGACCTGTGATCATTAATTTCTTTGGATTATTTTGGCCTTTGACAACGCTAGCAAGCGCCAATGAAGATGCTCCAACGAGTACATCTCTTCGGGAGAGTTCCATCGTTAGAGTATCTTCTATTTTCGGTAAAAACACAAGGGCTTACAACGCATCAAAAACAGTTGTTGAAGCATTCCCGCCCCACTTCGCTTTAAACGTGATTTTTCCTATCCCAGTGTGTTGAATTATAACTTGGGCCCGACCGTTGAAAAGGCTTCGGCTCCAAGCCGCAGGCATCGTCATTCCGCTCAACGATGCGCCCTTGCTGAATCCACCCGCACCGTCGCCGTTATGGATGAAGATCACAATCGTATTCTCGCCGTTATGAAGCAAACCCTGCACTTTCAACTGATACGTGTCGTTCCAGTTCGAGGTCTTTCGGATGAGTTTTCCGTTAATGTAAATCTCACCATCGTCATCAATCGCCCCAAGATCCAAATATTGCCACTTACTGACATCAGAGACATTGAATTTGCGACGCACAACCGCATCAGAATTTGATGGCACGTTTTGATTCTCGTTGACGTCCACGCTTTGCCATTTTGAATCGTCAAAGTCCGCGCGCACCATTGCCTCGGTCCCCTTTACTCTTCGGAACTTCCAGTTTGTAGAAAGGTCCTCGGAAAAGGTCTTGGCGGTAAATGTATCAGGTTCGAGACAGGTTGGATTGCCGTTTCCGACGCCAATGATCTTGCCTGGGCCCTCAATTTCAAATTCGAGCATGTCGTTGGCAGTTGGAACTACGTTTCCTGCGGTATCTTGACCCACGATGTTCAGTACCGTGAGGTCTTTGCTGTCGCCCATGATGCCCTGATGATCGGGTTCTAGTCGCACAGACGACATTTCGCCAGTAGTCGCTACCGTATCCTTCAGCATGACCTTGCCGCCTTTGAAACCGACGGCTTCAAGCTTTCCGGGCTTGTAGTTAACTTTCCATTCCAAGTGCCCCGTATACGGCATTTTCTGCCGGCCTAGGCTCTTGCCATTGAGGCTCAACTCGACTTCATCGGCGTTGCTGTAAACCCAAACGTTCTTCTCCTTGCCCTCGTCGCCCTTCCAATTCCAGTGCGGCATGATATGTACGACCGGTAGGTTGCTCCACCACGACTGGTAGTAGTAGTAAATGTCCTTTGGAAATCCGCACATGTCCATGATTCCGAAGTGGCTATTGATGGTCGGCCAAACCGTTGGAGTGGGCTCACCCCGATAGTCAAATCCCGTCCAAACAAAACCACCGATGAACCATTCTCTTGCGGCGGCGTATGACCACCATTCTTCAGCTCCAGAGCCCCATCCGACGGTTCTTCGATCCCATGAAGAGACTCGACCATTCTTGTAGTCATCAACGTAGATTCCGCGAGTCGTCGTCGTGCTGGCAACCTCGCTGCCATGAACGGGCTGCAAAGGATGATCCTTATGATATTGGTCTGCTTGAGGAAGGCCATAATTGAAGCCTCGAATATCGACCACCGAATTAATTCCGTGGAATTCTCCTCCGTTGTTTCCCGCATATGTCGTGACCCGCGTTGGGTCGAGGCGATGAGCGAGTTCGACGGCCGATTTGCCCATTCGCGCTCCTTCATCCGAACCGTTGTACATAAATTCTTCGTTGCCAATGCTCCAGAAGAGGACCGATGGGTGATTTCGATCTCGTCGGATCAACCGAGTCAACTGGTCGCGAGCCGTTTCCGAGTCACCAAAGGCTCTTGTTTCATCCAGAACAAGCATTCCCATCTTGTCGCAAGCCTCAAGAAGCTCGGGTGTCGGCGGGTTATGGCTCGTTCGATACGCATTGCAACCCATTTGTTTGAGCTGCTGGATGCGCCAATACGTCAACTTGTCTGGTAGCGCGCTGCCGACTCCCGCCGCGTCCTGGTGGTTGCAGGTTCCTTGAATCTTGGTGTACTTGCCATTGATGGTGAGGCCCTTGTTTGGGTCCCACACGACGGTCTTGAATCCAATATGCGTTTTGTATTGGTCGACCATCTTATCGCCCTCATAAAGGTCGATTTTGGCGTCTACAAGGTTCGGTGTTTCAACTGACCAAAGTGGCACTTTGGAAATTTGCGCTTTGAGTCCAACCGTGGCAGTTGCACCTGGCGCAATCGTGACATCTTTGCCAATAGACACACTCATGTTAGTCCGACCGCCACCAATTGACATGATCGGGTGGACCGTTCGCGGCGTGCTGCCATCGTTTCGGATCTCAATCTGCGAATCCACAACGCCGTCGCTCTTGCTAAGCTTTGGCATCAAGAACTGGCCATCTTTTACCAGGCTCACCGGATTGTTGATGTTCAGCCAAGTGTGGCGGTATATTCCGGCTCCTTCGTAAAACCAACCTTCGAACTCCGTGGCGTCAACTCGAACCGTGACGACGTTCTTCCCGCCGTACTTCAGGATATTCGTAAGGTCAACCGCGAATCCCATGTATCCCGTTTCGTTGCGCTTAATGATGTTTCCGTTGCACCAGACCTGAGCGTTTCGGAATATTCCGTCAAATTGCAACGATATCCGCTTCCCGAGGAGTTCATTGCCAATATCGAATGTCTTCCGGTACCAACCAATCGAATTCTCTGGATAAGCCCGGCCAATGGCTTTAAACCCGTGGCTCATGTCCGCGTTCTTGTCGAATGGCAACTCAGTTACCCAGTCGTGCGGGAGGTCGATCAGCCTCCATTTGCTGTCGCCGAATCGAGTGCTAACTGGACCTTCGCCATCCCCAGCTTTGGCCAAATGTCCTCCGCCTGCTCCGTAGCCAAAGTCCTTCGTTGACGATGCCGCACTACCGAGGCTGAATCGCCAATTTGAGTCAAAACTGCTAGTTTGGAAATTTGGAGCGCTGGTTTGGTGGATCGCAGATGCTACAAGCAAAGAGAAAAGAAACACGAGGAAAGCATATCTAAAAAAAGACCAGCCTACGCTGGTCTTTGATCGTTTCTTGGAACTTTGTTAGTCTTTCTTTTCGATCGGAGTGTCGCCAATTTTGCCATCTCGATTGAGATCAATTCCGGTGAGAGTCTCAGCTTTGTCCTTCAACTTATCGAGGAAGCTTCCTTCCTTTGTCGCTTCACCAGCGACTTCTTTGATTTTGTCAACTGCATGGCCTCCAACTTCTTTGGCCTTTTCGCCTGCTTCTTTTGCCTTTTCAAGTGCGCCATGACCGAGGTCCTTTGCAGTATCTGCAACATGTCCAGCAACGTCTTTTCCTTTCTCCAATGCCTCAGCGGCGGTGTCTTTAATATCCATCAATCAATTCCTATGCAATCAGTTTGAGATTCCAAACTGAAGAACAATTCTATCTTACGTCGTACTCTTGCGTACCGTTGTGCCTTTCTTTCGAAAGACGGTGTCAGCCAAGACGCCAATGAAAATAACCACACCCATGACCGCATACTCAAGCGAAGATGGAATCTGGAGCAGCGTGACCAAATTTCGGATAACAAGCAGCAAAGTGATGCCCAGCACAACCCCAATGACGGACCCTTCGCCACCGCGGAGCGAACACCCGCCAAGGACCGCAGCCGCAATGGCGTATAGCTCGAAGAAGTTACCATGGGTCGACGGTGAAATGGAATTGGTATAAAAGGCAAACAAGATCGCAGAGATCGCTGTCATTACGCCACAAACAACGTAAGCCAGCGTAATGACTTTTCGAGAATTGATTCCAGCGTACCGGGCCGACTCTTCGTTATATCCAGATGCGAAAAGGTATCGACCATAGGTGCTCTTATGGAGGACTAAGAAGAAGATCACACTCATCACGACCAACAGAATGAGGGGATTCGGAATCGAAAAGAAGCTATTTCCCGTAGCCAGAGCCTTGACTCCTGAGATTCCGTTGGAGTCACCAAATCCTTTCGTCTCGTCGTTGCTGACAAAGCGCGCAAGGCCACGATAAAGTAGGAGCCCACACAAAGTCACCACAAATGGCTGCATTTTTAGTCGGGTGACAAGAAGTCCATTGGCAAGTCCAAGTAATCCACCCATCGCCACGACGATCAACATCGACAGCCCTGGTCCCATATGCTTATCGACCATAAAGATTGACAGGAGTACTCCAAGAAGCGCAATAACCGATCCAACCGAAAGGTCGATACCACCCGTGATGATGACAAACGACATTCCCAAACTCATGATTCCGTAGATTCCAATCAATCGGCTTGTGTTGATCAGGTTTTCGGGAGACAAGACGGTTCGGTTTCTGATGAAGCTGAAAGTCAGCAGGATCAAAATAATGACAAATATTCCCAGCTCTTTTCCTCGTTGCTTCATTTCAATGTCCTCCTGTTGCGAGCTTCATGATTGCTTCTTCGCTCACTTGTTTGCGCTCCAAGATTCCGGTCAGTTTCCCTTCGTGCATGACCGCGACTCGGTCGCTAACGTTGATGACTTCTTCCATGTCGCTGCTAATCATCCATATCGCCGTTCCTGTCGAGGCTATCTCGCGAAGTTGAGCATAAATTTCAGCCTTCGATCCAACATCAATTCCTCGTGTCGGCTCATCGACAATCAAAACCTTTGGTTTCATCGCTAGCCAGCGGCCCAGAACAACCTTCTGTTGGTTACCGCCTGACAGAGTTGAAATCTTGGTATTGAGGTTGGCCGTCTTGACGTTCATTTCCGCGACCGACTCCTTGGCGTAGGCTTCTTCGCGCTTAAAATTGATAAGACCAAAGTTGGTCAGAGCCTTGAGCTTGGGCAACGACGTGTTCTCTTTGACTGACATCTCGACGGTCAGGCCACATCCTCTTCGATCTTCGGGGGCCAAAAAGACCCCAGCAAAAATTGCATCTTGAGGCGACTTGATTCGTATTGCCTTACCGCCCACTTTAATCTGTCCTCGGTAGGCGTCAATGCCGTAAACCGCGCGAACAAGCTCCGATCTTCCCGCACCGACCAACCCGGCCATCCCAAGAATTTCTCCTTGACGAACCTCTAAATTGACGACTTCATCCGGATATCGAGCTGACCGAAAGTCAGAAAGTTCTAGAACGACTTCGCCTCCAACAGCATCAGACCGTTCTTCGCGTTTAATATCCCGCCCGATCATCATTTTGACCATCGCATCCTTGGAGATTTCTGACCGCGAAAGCTTTCCAGCATTCCGTCCATCACGGAGACCAACCACCCGATCCGCAATTTGCTGAACCTCGTCGAGTCGGTGAGTGATGTAAAGTATCGCCACTCCGTGCGACCTCAGTTCCTGAACTAATCGAAGCAAGTTATTGGTCTCTTCGATGGTCAAGCTACTCGTCGGTTCATCTAAGATCAAAACTTTAACTTCGAGAGACAAGGCGCGAGCAATTTCAACCAATTGCTTCTCAGCGATCGAAAGCCTTACAAGTTGGGTTTCTGGAGAGACATTGAGACCAACCCGCTCGAGAATCTTTTTGCTTTCGTCATTGAGCTTTTTCTGATCGACAAAAGGACCCTTGCGATACTCCCTACCGAGAAAGATGTTGGATGCAATATCGAGATTGTCCAGGCCGCTCAATTCTTGGTAAATAATTCTAATACCGTGATCGAGGGCATCACTCGGAGATTTAACCTGGAGCGTCTTTCCTTCAAAGGCCATCGAACCAGCGTCAGCCCGATGGACACCGCTCAGGATCTTCATCAACGTCGATTTTCCGGCACCGTTCTCACCGATAATAGCAACGACCTCGCCAGCGGCGAGGTCGAGATCGACATTTTCCAAGGCAATTACGCCCGGAAAGTGTTTGGTAATGCCAGACAGTTGAAGTAACACTACTTGCCTGTGAGTTCTTTTAGTTTCTTCGAAAACTCTTCTACGTTTCCTTTGTTAATCGCTTGTGTTGGGACGATGACCTTCTTCGTTGCCGGAATGGCTGACTTGTCACCACCCAAAACCTTCGCCATCATCATGACGCTTTGGTATCCAAACTCAAATGGCTGTTGAACGATGGTCGCCGCAACAATTCCGTCTTTGACTCCAGCCAGGGTGTCGGCTTCTTCATCGAAACAAACGACCAGAACTTTGCCTTCTTTCTTCGCATCTTTGATTGCGCTTATGATTGCAGGTCCGTTGTAGCTCCAAAGACCAACGCAGGCGGCGAGGTCCGGATTGCTGAGCATCGTATCTGTTACGTTGGTCTTTGCCTTCGTGTGATCGGCTTCGTCGGTTCGAATATCAAGGATTTGAATCTTCGTTCCTTCGATCGCTTTCTTGAGGCCAGCAAATCGCTCCTTTGCGTTCTGAGCGTCTTTGGAGCCAACAAATACCATGACCATGCCACCGTTTGGCAGGGCTTTCTTCAGTTCTTCTCCGGCCATCATGCCCGCAGCAACGTTATCCGTACCAACATAGCAAGCTCGGTTTGTGTCGGCTGCATCGCTGTCTTGACAGAAGAGCAGTGTTTTGGATGCCACGTCATTGAGCAAATCCTTTTGATTCTTAGGGTCCTTTGCGCTAATCGCAATTCCGGCAACCTTATTGGCGACCAAGGTGTCCAAAATTTCTTTCTGCTGAGCGGCAGTACCATCTTGGGGAATTCGGAAGTCGACCTTATATGCGCCATTCAATTCGGCAACAGCTTTATCCGTTCCTTTTCGGGCAATCGTCCAAAAGTCACTGGCATTGTTTGTGACAAAAGCAATGGTCTTAGCATCGCCTGCTGGAGCGGGAGTGTTTCCGGTAGTCGACGTAGACTGAGTATTCGTTGACGAATTGGTGTTCCCACCGGAGCAGCCAACCATAACTACGGTTGCCAGCAATGCAAAGAAAAGACCTTTCTTCATGCGAATACGCTACCTGCTTTTTGCTGATAATTCAACCCAAAACCATAACTATTCCCAATTGACTATAAGGTTCAGGACATTGCAAATGGAAAAAGGCGAGGGAAAGGACATTCATTCCTCTCCACCCGCCTTGGAGTTTTTTGCTGAAAGCCAACAGCTGAAAGCTGAAGCTATTCTTAGAACTTGCCCCAAAGGTACTGATTCGTAACTTCGTGGTGGTAGATGATTTCGCCGGTCTTGACTCGCGTTCCAAGTTCCTTCGGACTTCGCTCGGCCGCCGCCTGCTTTCGATCGATGTACTTCTCCTTGTTCTCTTCGCCCAAGAGCGTCGCCATGAAGTCGCTTTGCTTCATCAACCGGATGGCATCGTAGATGTTGTCCGGAAGGAATCGAGTTCGAGTTCGTCGCGTCTCACTCGTGATCTTCTCGGTCATCGGACCTTCAAGGCCCGTTCGGAGGAGCGTGTAGAACGTCAAATATGCGTTCGCGTCGGGAGCAACTGTTCGACACTCAACTCGGGCAGACTTTTCGTTCCCAAGTGGAATTCGAATCATCGAAGTTCGGTCAACTGCCGACGACTTGATCTGGTTTGGAGCTTCGTAGTGAGGATCCAACCGTCGGTAGCTGTTGACGCTTGGGTTCAAAATTAAGCAAATGTCGTTTGCGCTGTTGAGGATTCGGTCGATGAAATCGACTGCCATTTGGCTAATTCCGTCTTCTCCCTTCTTGTCATAAAACAAGTTCTTGCCGCTCTTGTCCGAGATCGACATGTTGCAGTGCATACCACTGCCATTGATTCCAACCATTGGCTTTGGCAAGAAGCTAGCAGTGCATCCCATATTGGCGGCAATCTGTCGAGCCGTCAATTTGTAAAGCTGAATTTGGTCGGCCGCAATAGTAGCGTCGCTGTATTTGTAGTTCAATTCGAACTGGCTAGGTGCAACCTCAGGGTGGTCCTTCTCATTTTCAAATCCGAGTGCTCGTTGCGCTTCGGCCAATCGGTCAATAAATATCCGAAGTTCATCATTTGGAAGCGAATTATAATAGCCACCGCTTGACACAATTTTGAAGCCTTCACCTGACGTGAATTTTTGCTCGGCATTTCGACCTTCGAAGAGGAATCCTTCTACTTCAACCGCCAGGTTGAAATTATATCCATTTGCCTTAAATTGCTCATCTGAATATTCTTTGAGTAATCCTCGGAAATCAGTCTTATATGGCTTGCCATCACGATCTTGAATTAGGCCAAAGCAGATTACTTTTCCAGGACCAAATACGTCACTTGGCAACCATCGGAAGGATCCCCAATCGATCGCAAGTCGAAGGTCGGACTCGCTGACCATGCTGAAACCTCGAATACTTGAACCATCGAAGGTCAAGTTGTCGTGGCTGCCGAGCAAGAATTTCTTGTCATAGTCAAGCATGTGAAATCGTCCTTCAAGGTCGCTGAAGCAGACGGTTACTGCCTTGATCGATTTTTCCTTTTCAAGATATTTGAGATAGTGGCTCTCAAGTTCGCTGGCTTTGACTCGGTCGAGCTGCTTCTTTTTGGCTTCTAGGTTTCGTTCTTCGAGTTCGTCGTATGGGATTTCGAGAAAAGTACGCAATTCAGACATTGAGTATCCATTTTAACATAATTGAATTGCTATTTACTCTAATTACACTCACATTAAAGTTATTTTTGTGTTGAATTGATTATTTGATGCCAGTGATCGCAATTCCTTTGATGAACTGCTTTTGACAGAAGAAGAACACGATCATAACGGGCATGATGACGATGGCTGTGGCCGCCATCAGCAAATTCCACTGCGTTCCACCTGCTTTACTGTGATAGAACTCAAGGCCAATCGCCAAGGTAAATGTGTCCTGCCGCAACAGGTAGATCAATGGCCCAAGAAAGTCATTCCAAGTTCCCATGAATGCAAACAGTGCCACAACCGAAAGGGCAGGCTTGCAAAGGGGAAGGATTATAGACTTAAAAATGAGCCATTCACCCGCACCGTCAATTCTGGCGGCTTCTGAAAGCTCAAACGGAATCGTTCGGAAGAACTGTCGTAGAAGGAAAATGCTGAATGCGCTCCCGAACCAGGCAGGAACCCAAAGGGGACGGTAGGTGCCGATCCAATCCAGGTGCCTGAATATAGTGAACGTAGGAACCATGAGAACGGGAAATGGAACCATCATTGTGGCCAAAGTGAGTGCAAAGACGAAGTCCCTTCCCCACCAGCGCAGCCTGGCGAAGGCGTAGGCGACGACGGAGTTGGAAATAACTCGTCCCACAACCACAAGGGTGCAAAGCATAAGAGAATTTTGAGCGTAGACAAAAAACGGAATGTATCCGACTTTGTCCGAACCATAAGTGATGGCATCCCAAAAGTTATGAAACTCAAACTTGGAAGGAATCCAAACCGGAGGCTCCTTCATGGTTTCACCTATCGGCTTTATCGCGGTATCAAGAAGCCAAAGAAACGGAAAAATAAAGAGACACGAAAAGCTGATAAGTACGCCGTGCGTTAGAATCGTCAACCATTTTTTCTTCGATTTCAAAGCTATACACCTCCGTAATGAACATGACGGTTGCTCAACTTTAATGCGATCCCGGTTAGGATCATGATGACGATGAATAGGATCCACCCCATCGCGCTGGCGTAGCCCATTCGACTGTAATTGAATGCGTTATCGTACAGATACATCGAATAGAAATAGGTTGATCGAGCGGGGACTCCACCAGGAAACATGACAAATGCCTCAGTGAATACTTGAAGGGAGCCAATAATGCCCATCACCATGTTGAACTGAATCACGGGCGAAATCATTGGCAGAGTTACGTTACGCGTCTTTTGCCACGAACTGGCACCATCGAGTTCAGAAGCTTCGAGCAGAGAAACAGGAACGTCTTGCAAGCTGGCCAAGTAGATCAACATTGCGTTGCCAACCCCCCACAAGCTCATGAGGATCAGAGCTGGTTTCGACCATGCAGGATTGCTGAGCCAATTGGGGCCATTAATCCCAATTTTGCCGAGCCCGAGATTGATAATTCCGTGTTCTCCATTGAGAAGCCAAAGCCAAAGCATCGCAAGTGATACGACCGGGACTAAGGACGGAATGAAGAATATTGTACGGTAGACCGTCAACCCTTTAACCTTCGAATTGAGCAGCATCGCCAAGCCAATCCCTAAAATCATGCTCATGGGCAAAGAAACTACTGCATAAAGCAGTGTGTTCTTGACGGTTATCCAGAAAACTTCGTCATGAAAGAGTTCCCGGTAGTTATCGGTTCCAATCCAGACGGCGGGCCTCAAAACGGAATAATCACAAAATGAAAGGTACAAAGACATTAAAAGTGGATAGAAAAGGAAGGCACTGATTCCGAACAGCCAAGGAGAGGCAAACAGCAAACCCGCAATGCTTTCTTTTCTTTTGTTCACTTTCCTGCCTTCCTCCTTGCTTCGAGCACGCGCAAATAGTTCTCCAATTTTGGCTGCATCCGAGCGGTAACCTTATCAACGGCTTCTTTTGGAGTCAAGGTTCTTAAAGCTACTTCATCAAGGGCATTGCTTATCTCAGCTTGGTATTGAGGCATGATAGCGATTTTCGGATTGGCAAAGGCATTCTTGCTATAAGCCATCTCATCAAACAATCGAATTCGGGGATTCTCTTGCTTTGCCCAAAATTCATCAGTCTTGTTTCGAAGGGGCGAGCACTTCTTTTGCCCCAAACATAGCTTCTCCATGGCAGGCTGACTTTCGCAATACGCGAGAAATTTGATTGCTTCTGACCGATGCTTGCACCCCTTCAACAAGACAAAAATGTCTTGATCCACAATGGTGTGCCCCTTGAGGTCCGGTCGATCCTTAGGATATGGAAATGGGACCGCGTCCCACTTAAGAGTTGGTGAGTATGTCTTGATGAAGTTACTCATCCAAACGCCCTGGACCTCCATGGCCACACGCCCGGCAAGGAAGCCGTTTTCGGGTGAAGCAAAGACACCAAACCCGCTCTTATATGCAGTCAATTGCTGATGACCAAACCGCTTGCTATACGAGCCATACCACTCCATTGCGCGAAGGTTTTCCGGATCATTGAACGTGATCTTAGACTTGCCATCCCAAAGTTTGCCACCAAAGAAAGGTCCCCATGCCCATGTCCACCAACCGGGTTCTGTTGGAAGAAACCCCGCCATAACCATTTTGCCTTCCTTAATCGTGGTGATCTTATTCTCCATCTCAGTCATCTCCTCGATTGTTTCTGGCGCCTTGGTGTATCCCGCGGATTTGAGGATGTCGGTGTTGTAGTGGAGCGCGATGGTGGCCGGAGTAGCTGGCAAGGCATAAGAATGGCCCTGATACTGCATCACATCCCAATAGCCCGGAACATATTTGTCCTCGGTTAAACCATTTTCTTTGCAAATTTCGTCAAGGATTTCGATCGCGCCAGCATCGGCGAATTGAGGAATCTCAGAAGCACTGAGTAGTGATATTTCTGGCGGAAGACCTGCTGATGCACTGATAAGTGTTTTGAGAGAGTTGCCCGAAATCGATAGTAGATCAACAAAAATCGTGTTCTGCTGCTTGTTGTAGTCGTTGACGACCGCCTGAAAAGCGTCATATTCAAATCCTGACCAACCAACCCAAACGGCAATATGCGTTCGCTTCCTATCTTCGGCGGGGTGAGATCGGGCTTCCGTTCCTAGGTAAGCACCAACTGTCATGGCAGCTAAAATGGGAACAAAAACTTTGCCAATTTGAATCATTTCCGCCCCGCTAACCCCCAGCCAATTCAGCTTAGCAACAAAGGATTCACGAACGCAATGTTCATCGGCCTCAGAACCTGCGATAATGTGTGGATGGCGATGGCGCATCGTTTGACTTGGACAACCATACTCCGCCTGGCATTGGTCAGTGCTTTTCCGATTGGAATATATGCCAACGCGTCCATTGGCCAACAAAAAGTTGACTTCGTCCACGATGTGCAGCCGATCATAAAGGCGCACTGCCTTCAGTGCCACGACGCAGGCAACCCCGGTGGCGGCCTCTCCGTCGCCTCATTGAAAGCAATTCGAGCAGGCGGAGGTTCTGGCTCATCCCTCATGTCCAATTCGAGTGCTAAAAGCATCCTTATGCGCCGAATCGAAGGATTAGATGGCAAACCAAGGATGCCGATGGGTTTCGCTCCTCTCAGCGAGAAAGAAACCAACACAATCAAAGCCTGGATCGATCAAGGTTGTATTGAAGGAGTCGTGTCCAACAAGCAACACTGGGCCTATAAAACTCCGAACAAACCACCAGTTCCTCTTGTCAAGAGCTCGTGGATTAAGAATCCAATCGACAACTTCGTTCTCGCCACACTCACTAAAAACAACTTGAAGCCGTCCCCGGAAGCGGAGCGAACCACCCTCATTCGTCGCCTATCGCTTGATATAACTGGAATTCCACCGACTCCAACTGAAGTTGATGACTTTGTTGGTGATCACTCTAGCAACGCTTATGAGAAAGTGGTCGACCGGCTTTTGTCTAGTCCGCATTACGGCGAGCGCATGGCCCTGCCGTGGCTCGACGCAGCCCGATACGCCGACAGCAATGGCTTCCAGATGGATGGCGACACCTACCAATACGTCTGGCGCGACTGGGTAGTTAAAGCCTTCAACGACAACATGTCGTTCGCTGATTTCACCACAAAGCAACTCGCGGGCGATTTACTTCCGAATCCCACTCAAGATGACCTCGTCGCAACCGGATTCAACCGCAACCACATGCTCAATGGCGAAGGCGGAGCGATTCCTGAAGAACAGCGCAATGTCGGATTGTTCGACCGAGTCGACACCACCAGCACAACCTGGCTCGGCCTAACGATGACGTGTACCCGCTGTCACGACCACAAATACGATCCTCTCAAGCAGAAAGATTACTTCAGCATGATGGCGCTGTTCAACAATGTTCCCGAGAACGGCGTGCCCACCGACAACGATGGCCGCCACTTCATTGCTCAACCCTGGATCTACGCCGGATCACCGGCCGATATGGCCGAGATGGATCGACTCGACAAGCAACTCGCCCTCGAGCGCTCGCAGGTCAAACCCGGCGAAGAGGACGAGGCTGGCCAGCTCGTTTGGGAGAAGACCGCCAAGACCGACAACAAAGATATCAACGCGATCCTTTTAATTGAGCCAAAGAACCGCAACCAAGACCAAAAGAACAAACTTCGCAGTTTCTTTTTCGACCACGGGCTTTCCGGCGGCGTCAAAGAGCGGCGCGACCACCGACTCCTCATCGACAGCCAACTTCAAAAGCTGAGGAGCGAAATTCCCCGCGTCATGGTCATGTCCGACAAGATGCCGCGCAAGACCAACCTCCTCATCCGCGGAAACTACGAAACGAAGGGCGAAGAAGTCACACCAAATACGCCAGAATCGTTGCCGAAACCAAGCGAGCCAATCAAGAACCGCCTTGACTTCGCAAAGTGGATGCTCAGCCCGCAAAATCCGCTCACCAGCCGCGTCCAGGTCAACCGAATCTGGCAAATGTTCTTCGGCCGTGGCCTCGTTCGCACTCCCGAGAATTTCGGCATGCAAGGCGAACCGCCCACTCATCCCGAGCTACTCGACTGGCTCGCGGTCGACTTCCGCGAGCACAACTGGGACATGAAGCGACTGGTCAAACAGATCGTCACCAGCGCGACCTACCGCCAAACCTCCAAAACAACCCCGGCCCTACGAGCTAAAGACCCCGAGAACCGCCTCCTGGCCCGCGGATCGCGGTTCCGAATGCCGAGTCTCATCCTCCGCGACGAGGCCCTCGCGGTCAGCGGCCTGCTCAACCCCGCCATGGGCGGAAAACCCGTCTACCCCTACCAGCCCAAAGGCATCTGGGACGGCCTCAACATCACCGATGAGCGCAATTTCGACTATCCCCAGTCGAAAGGCCCCGACCTGTATCGCCGCAGCATTTACTCGTTCTGGCGGCGCACCGTCGCCCCCGGAGACATGTTCGACGCAAGCACCCGCCAAATTTGCACTGTCCGCTCCGGGCAAACATCCACCCCGCTCCACGCCCTTACCACGCTCAACGCGGTCACCTGGGTCGAGGCGGCCCGTAACCTGGCGCAGAACGTAATGCTATCCACAAGTGACGACGATAACCAGCTCAAAGAAGCCTTTCGGCGAGTCTGCGCTCGGCGACCTAATACTGACGAGCTAAGAATCCTCAGAAACTCTATGCTCCGGGCCCAAGAGGGCTTCTCGGCTGACACCAAGCGGGCGGAAGAATTCCTGAGCCAAGGCGACAGCCCTCGCGACAAAAAGCTCGACATCGTCCATCACGCGGCCCTCAGCAGCGTCTGCCTCGCCATCCTTAACCTCGACGAAGCCCTTACTAGAGAGTAACTATGAATCCATTCTTCGAACGTGACCTTCGCCTCTCTCGCCGCCAACTCTTCGGCAAAACCGCCACCGGCCTCGGCACCTGGGCCCTCACTTCCCTTCTCGCAGAATCCAGTTTCGGACAAACACAACAAAAGCATAACCCGATTCCCGGCCTCCCCGGACTCCCCCACTTCAAACCCAAAGCCAAGCGCGTCATTGTCCTTTGGCAAGGCGGAGCCCCCTCGCAAATCGACCTTTTCGACTACAAACCCGGCCTGGAAAAACACCGCCTCGAAGAGCTGCCCGAGTCGATCCGAAAAGGAGCAAGGCTCAGCACGATGACCGCAACTCAGGCGAAGTTCCCCGTCCTGCCCGCCATCAAGCCTTTCAAACAATACGGCAAAAGCGGTCTTTGGCTCAGCGAAATGATCCCCTACATGGGCGGCATCAGCGACGAATTCACTCTCATCAAGTCGATGCACACCGAAGCGGTGAACCACGCCCCCGGCGTCACCCACTTCCTCACTGGGAGCCAGATTCCGGGCCGACCCAGCATGGGCGCCTGGGCCAGCTACGGCCTGGGAAACATGACCGACGAGCTGCCCAGCTTCGTCGTCATGACCAGCGCCGACGAAAAACACACCTGCGGCCAGCTCTTTTACGACTATTATTGGGGCAGCGGATTCCTCCCCTCCAAGTACCAAGGCGTGCGATTCCGCAGCGAAGGCGACCCCGTCCTGTACCTCAACAACCCCGCCGGAATGACGGCCGAAATGCGGCGCGGAGTCCTGAACGACATCGATGCCCTCGACCGCAAACGCCTGGAGGACTACGGCGACCCTGAAATCGAGACCCGCATCACCCAGTACGAGCTGGCGTTTAAGATGCAGACCAGCGTGCCCGAGCTGACCGACATCAGCAAGGAGCCGCAACACATCCTCGAGATGTACGGCCCCGACGTCACCAAGAACGGCTCGTACGCCCACAACTGCCTTTTGGCGCGGCGACTCATCGAGCGCGGAGTCCGCTTTGTCCAGCTCATGCATTCGGGCTGGGACCAGCACGGAAACCTCGCGACCCAACTGGCGCTCCAGTGCCGCGACACCGACCAAGCTTCGGCAGCCCTGGTCAAAGACCTCAAACAGCGCGGCCTGCTGGAGGACACGATCGTCATTTGGGCGGGTGAATTTGGCCGAACCACCTTCGTGCAGGGCGATATTAATAACGTTAACGGCCATGGCCGCGACCACCTCGGCTCGGCGTATAGCCTGTGGGTGGCGGGCGGCGGATTTAAGGGCGGGACGACTTACGGCGAAACCGACGACTATGGCTATAACGTGGTGAAAGACGGGGTCGACGCGCATGACTTTGGCGCGACGATTCTGCATCAATTGGGGATTGACCACGAGAAGTTGACCTATAACTATCAAGGGCGAAACTTCCGGCTGACGGACGTGAGCGGGACGGTTATCAAACCGATTTTGGCGTAAGAACGGGCTAGCTGCGCTAGGGCGAAGGTTTATGGTGGGTGGGCTTCCAGCCCTCCATTTGAACTCAAATCTCGACCTTTCATGGTCAAGACGCGACTTCGATTCCCAAAACGACTTTTGATTGCTTGTCTTGCCAATCGAGCACGGCCTGAATCTGATCGCTGGAAATGTCTGGATAGGCGTCCATGAATTCAACGATCGGCACCCCTTCTCGGTGATTGTCCAAAAGGATTTTGACGGGAATGCGAGTACCGACAAAGCAGATCGACCCCGACATGATGTTCGGGTTCTGACTCAACACTCCTTTTAGCTCATCGGGAATCATCGCACCTTTATTGTAACCGAACTTTGATATTTCGACTACTTCATCAGGCCTAATGTCAAATCCAGCTCGGCCAAGATTACGCCGTCGCCAAAGATCGAGAATCGGTACTCGCCGGGTGAGGGAAAGGTTAGGTTTAGCATCTCGGCGACAAAGGTGATGGTGTTGGAGTTGTAGCCCTGCCCAACCTTCATGTTGGGATCGTCGATCACCCGGTTTAGGACGACGCCGTCGGCGTTGATGAGATCGGCCCATATGTGCATTCGATCCTGCAGGTCGTCTGGGACGACCTCAAACCGACCTACTAGCATCATTCGAGGGTGTCTGTACGGAAACGAGCCGACGCTGATGGCGCGAAAAATCGTGTCGCAGGATGGGTTCCCACTGGCATCAATCCGGGCGTCATGACAGATCACGGCAAATAGCGACTTCATGACGAGATTCTACTTCTCGGGCACTTTCTCGAATAGTAAATGCGTCGAGACCACTTCGTACTTTTCCCGCGTCAAGGCATACTCCATCTTCTCTCCGCGCTTAGCTCGCAGTCTCAAGGTCGCAAAGCCCACGATGCACCGAGGGTCCATCGACCAATCGCTCAGCGACTTGGTTTCGCCAAAGGCCGTATACAGTTTGTCGCCCTCCGACGGGATGCCGACAATCGCGTCCTCGCCCACCAAGCCGCGCAGAATTCGCTGGTATAAACCTGCGTAAGCAACGTTGCATCGCTCGTCATCCGCCCATTCCTCTAAGGTCTTGGTCTCGCCAAAAGCCGTAACGGTTCGAATGGTCTTTTGTATTCTTCGGTCCGTCGTCCGTGTCCGATCCCAAGCACAACCGACTTGCAGGGTCAGCGCTTCTTCAAAGACAAAACCGTTCTTCACGCGACTGGCTAGTACGTGGTAAGGGACCAAGCACCGAGGATCGCGAGACCACTCGGCTATTGTCCCGGTGACTCCAAACGCGCTGTAGAGTTTGCTGGGTTTTCGCACTGGACTTATTTTAGCTGGACGGAATTGCATCCTGCAAAGTGAGTTTAATTTCAGACTTGCCAAGCCGAACAGTAGCTCGCCGCCTCGTCGCTTGGTTGCCTTCCCAACTTAATATCCAAACATGGCTTCTTCCATGGTTTCGCCACTTTCCAATCGCCGAACCAAGGTATTGATCGACACGGTGCAGCGGGGGTCTTTGGCCCATTGGAAGGCCGTTTTGGTCTCACCGAACGCCTGATATTTCTTGCCTGGGCCGCCCTTGAATTCATTTTAGCCGAACGCGGTTCCACCTAGCGAGTGGAGTTTTAGTCGCTGTCTGTCCCTACTGAAGCTCGCAGCTGCGCCCCGATTCCATTTCCCTCCCGGGCTCGGCGGGGTCTTGCGACAGGTGGACGGTTAAACAGGCCACCCCTTATCTTGAAGTTGGGAACTTACGCCGCCTACGCGATGGCTCGCTAGAAGACTGCAAAGAAAATCTTTATGAACCTTTTTGGCAAATTTGTCGTAATATACATTTACAGCATGGACTGATTGGTTACTTAGTAATCAATCGGAGTGCATGTCGTTTGGTGACCACAAACGATTCTTATGAAAATGCCGACACCGAAGACCATTCGTCGTAATACATTGTGAATATAGTGCATCTCCTTTAATCTGGTATTGGTCTACCAGGGAAAAGGGGAATTCCTGGTTGTTGCTCTCGAAGTGAGATTGACGAAAGGGGCACGTACTCTCAATGTCGTTGTGATTATCGGAATTTTCATAAGACTATGCCTACACCTTTCTGGTTCGCCATCCTTTCTCTGCCAACCGCAGCCATAATTCGGTTGATTTCCTATCGTCAATGGAAAGACACAATGGAGACTTCGCGACTTCTCATCTCTGAGCATCCGGAATCATCTTTTTTAATTTCAGCCACCAGCATTAGAGTGATCCGACCGGGCCATCAACCAAAAGAGATTTCTGGAAAACTCGATTCACTCGAAATGGTAATGTCGGAACGACCCGAATTGCCCATGAGTACGGCATCGTCACAACGCAAAACTAAGAACAAAGCAAAGGTTGTGTGAGACGCCACAAATCGGAATTGGACTGGAATTTATTACGGGTACGATCGCGTTAGATGATTCGCAAAAAGACTCTATTAATTCTTGGCGCAGGTGCAAGTTATCCCTATGGCTTTCCACTTGGCGCGGGATTAATTACTAGGCTACTTTCTTACCAGGCACGTGACATCTTTGTCAATGACGGGAATTACGATTACCGATCGACTCAATTGCATCAGTTCCAAACTCGGCTCAAGTTGTCTAGGTCCAGCTCAATTGACTACTTTCTAAACCAGCACCCGGACCTCGCAGAATTCGGGAAATTTCTCGTTTACATTTCCATCACGGGATGCGAAAGTGAGTATATCCATACCAACGAGCCGAACGAGGATTGGTACGCTCGAGTGTGGGACCAATTGCGCGAAGGTGCTAATAAATGGCAAGACTTAAAAGCAAATCAACTGAAAGTTATTACATTCAACTATGACAACTCAATTGAAAACTATATGTTTGAAGCCTTCACAAACATGTATCAGGCTCCGGCACTGGGAGCTTTAGATTTCGTCAGCAGACTTAACGTAATTCATGTTTTTGGCGACACGTCGGCAAGCCCAGTCGATGGAGTTCGCAAATATGGGGAGCCAGTCCGAATAGAAGACTTTGAATTAACCACCGAAAGGGCGCAGAGTCTTTTGACCATTCACGAGCGGTCCAAAGTTCACGATAAGGTAATGAACGAAATTGAACTAGCAATGCAATGGCCCGATAAGGTCATCGTGCTAGGATTTGGGTTCCACACCGAGAACATTGACATAATTGACCTTCCTCGGGTGATTAAGCCGGACTTCAAATGTGACCGCTATTTCTCTGCCCGTGGAATGTCAATGTCAACAATGGACTCAAAGATGAAATATCTTTATCGGAATGAAAACTTTCGAAACGGATGGGAGGTCCCGACACACTATTTGCCGGTAGACCAGGTAGCCAATCATGGCAATAACAAATTCCTTGAACTCACAGGAGCACTTTTCGATTAGTCTAATGCCACAACCGTATCATAGAGGCCGATTTTAGTCAGCCCTTCATGACTCTCAATTCCAGAATAGCTAAGAGAAGCATCCTCGTATCGCCGAAAGGCGAAAACGGCCTGGTTCATATGCTCGGTATTGAAGACTCGAAGCTGAACCAGAAGATGAAAGTCCTTCACGTCGAGACCAGTTACTATTTTAAATAAATCCGGCTCAATCTTTGTGATCACATCCTGCAAGGTGTTCTCACGAAAGTCCGTCAAATACATAAACGCAGGAATCCGTGTAGCAAATTTGATCAACTTCTCTTGAACCAATTTTCGCTTGCTCTTTAAGTCCTTCTCCTCTTTGGTGAGCTCTTCCATTTCTAGCCCAGTGAGAGCTTCCTGCTTTGCTTTTGCTTTCAGTTTCTTGACCTTATCAGTCTTGTTGATGATGGTCTCAAGCACGTTATCAGGAAGTTTGCGCCATCCTTCGATCCGCTCAACGGCGGCCATCGCCTCGGAATTTTCCCAAACTCGGCGAAGTGTATCGTTGTCGACGTTAACCAGAAGTGGACTTTCCCATTTTCGTGCAAGAAGGGTCGCTGATGTTCCGGCCATGGCAATATCGAGAATGCCGCCAGCATCGACCTGAGTCATATTGGCGCCATCGTAAGCCAAAACGGGAAGGAACGAAACCAAGTCCTTCACTGCCTGCTCAGGATTAGATTCATTTGGCGAAAGTCCAATTGCGTATTCCGAAAGTTGCCGCAAGGCGCGGGTCGGGGCAAAGTCGAATACGTAGCAAATCGGCTTGAGTATCTCTTCTTCGTTTGGATTGTCACCGTTTGGATTCTTAATCGACCAAGGCGATTGAACGCGAAAAGCCGCTTGGAAGTATGTTTCCGGCGATTGAAGGTTCCTTAGCATCAATATTGACGACCATTGAGCAACAGTGACCCCCGTGACGAGTTTCCCGCAAGTCAAAGTTATCGTCTTGGTCGTAAAGCCATTGCCAATCGCCTTCCGCACTGGAGGCAGTGCGGCTAGTCCCAATCCGGCCTTTGTTCCCGCTACGACAATCGTATCGTATTCATGCCAAAACATATTTTGCCTTTCATTCAAAAGGTTCGCCATAGCGTGGCAGGCGGCTACGTTCGGCAGAAACCATAGCGAGTGCTGAAGGTACGGCAAGAGGCGAACATCCGCATAAGGAAAAGGCGGACGGGTTCCTGTCTTCAAGTGCTCGATTGCGTTTGGCATGTATTGACCGCGAATGATGTCGAGCCATTTCTGAACTTCATTTTTGTGTTTGAATTCAGCTTTATCTTCTTGACCCGAGGCAGCGAAAAATTCGTTCAGATCGAATTCGTCGAATTGCCCCCCACTGGCCACGGCCAGCAACTCATCCGGCATTTGGTATGTAAGAAGCTGCAGCTGAGGCAGTGCGAGGTAAGGATTTTTTACATTTGGCTTTTCTATCTGAAAGGATCGCTTTTCCCGTTGCTCATCGGTGTAAGTCCAGTTGAATATTTGTTCCTCAATGAATTCGCCAGTTGAGAGAGCACGAAACGGCGTCCCCGACAAATAGAGATAGGCGCGCGTGGTGATCGGCAATATCTCCGACTCGCTACTTGATAAGATGTTGAGACCTTCATTGAGGCTGTCGAGATCTCCACCATATTCTAGTTTCGATTCCTTCGCGGCGACCGCACTGTCCTCACCTTCAAATAACTCTTTGGCAGTATCCCTCCATGCCCCGAAGTGATATTCATCGAACACCACAAGATCCCAATTGATGGCGTGAACCCACTCATTTTTTGCCTTGACGTTGCCGAAGTTATCCCGACCAAGAAGATCTTGAAACGACCCGAAATAAACAAGAGGCTTGTCTTTCGCTACGGCTGACGGCTCATCATCCGATTTCCTCGAAAGATATTGCCATCCATCAAAATCTGTATGGGACTCAAGATCGGTCTTCCAGGCGTCCTCGACCGCCGGCTTAAAAGTGAGGACAAGAACGCGTTTCGCATCCATTCGCTTCGCCAACTGATATGCCGTGAACGTCTTGCCAAATCGCATCTTAGCATTCCAGAGAAATCTAGGTGTAGCTTGCGGATTTTCTTGCCAGATCGATTGAAAGTAGCCGAATGCTTTGGATACTGCATCAACTTGCTCCCGGCGCATTGGGAAAGACTCGTGGTGCGCACCTGAAAATTTCTTACCAGTGCGCAATTCTGCGACGACGGTCTTGACGTCATCTACCGAACATCTCATCCATTCCAATGCGTGATTCTGAAATCCCTTCTTAACTAAAGCAGCGCGTGCATCAAAGTCCGTAAATGTCGAACCGTCGTCCCGAACAGCGAGCTCATCCAACTCAATTTTATAGTTAGTAATGTGAGCAGTCTTTAGCTGTTCCACAACCCTTTGACGCACGTCCCGAGTTGTCTGACCGACCTTAATTAGTCCAAAATGCGCATCATCCTCTATCGCATAAGCGTAAATTCTGGGTGTGGCGCAAGGTTTAATTGCCAAAATCTCTTCGCGCGTTGATGTCACTATTATTGTTCAGGCGACTCGCTGGCCTTAGTCATGTTACTTTGTCGATTTGAAATACGACTGCAAATAAATCTAACCTCATCTTCTAGCACTCCATACCTGCTGAATAGTAGTTCATCTGTCCAGACCCGATCCATCGGCAGTACAGGTACAAATTTATAGGATTCACGAGTAATATTTTGTGTTATTTTACGTAGCGAAACTAAAAACCGCACAAACCTAGTTTTCATATAAGCGGCAAAATATTGGGCCTCATTCTCGTCGTCAAATACTCCTGCCACCAGGTAGGTCTCTGTGCAAGCTGTACCTGGGCCAGCCAAGATGGGTTCGCCAAGGATAGTAACGTCTTCCTTCCCACTTGTGCCATGGGCTTTTACTAGAAGAACTTTCCATTTATTGATCCATTCTCTATTGGATGAAATCACATCTAGAGGAAGATACGACGTCTGCTGATTGCCATACACTAGGACAGGATTTGCAATCCCATCCGGTGAGTCTTTGCCACGCTCATTTGTCAGGCCAAACGGCCTTCTCGGAGAAACCTGCTCTGAAAGCTTCGCCTCGCGCTTTCCATTTAATTGGAATGATTCGACTCTTTCAAGGATTCTGACGCCCTCATTACTTCGTACAAGGACATCATATGCATCTAACTTTCGAACAACTGGGGCGCTTATAACTTCATTTCCAACCATCGTCGTTACTTCACAGCCACCGCTATGCTCCCTTGCCCATAACCAATATGAAACGCCACCACGGATTTTTACACCTGGAAAAACATCGTAAAGTTGCGGAAAGTCGACAAGCTTCATTAAATGGCTGCCGTTCAGCATTTGGTCACGAAATTCATCAAGGCCTTTTCCTCCCGAGAACCACCTTGACGGGGTGATCATACATATATACCTTGGCTCCAATGATACAGCCGCCTGAACAAAGAGATTGTACACAGGGGTAGCTGAAGCTCCTCCCCCTCCTCCCCCGTCTCCGAGTTGGTAGGGCGGGTTGCCAATAATTACATCAAATTGCATTTTCTTTCCAAATATCTCGCGGATACGAGACTTAACATCCTTCGTGTGTATAAGGGCGTACGCATGGGCCTCTAGCTGGTCACCCCGGTCCTGGATTTCCTGACTGGCTCCACAGAACGTACACTTTCCATTCTTCCAGGTGTGCTCCACTCTTCCGAACCAAATATTTCCATCTTCTTTCGGTAGGCTCCGGGCAATCGAGTGGGGTCCGTTCGCATACTTCGAGCAGTAAACACTCCTTCTCGCCATCAAGCTCGTAATCTTGGTGATCGCAATGCCGAAGACCTGGTTTTTGAGAATATGGTCGACCCGAGACTGAAGTTCCGGTATTTCCTTCTCTAGGCCTTCAGTCAACCTCCTAGTGATTTCGCGGAGAAAGACACCGGTTTTCGTGCAAGGATCGAGGAACCGCACCTCCTTGTTCGCCCAAATATTGGCTCCATCGTGATCACTGGCCCATGCCTCGGCCACCTGATCGAGCATTCGGTTCGCCAAGTCGGGCGGAGTAAAGACCTCGTCGTTAGACAAGTTGGCAATACACGAAAGGACATCTGGATTTCGCCCAACCAAAGTAAACTGTGCTTGAAGGCTCATGTCTCAATTTCTCCTATCGAATTCGACAAATCTGCGATAGTCATAGGCTTGTAAGTTGCTTCGGGTGAAAATATGTCGTGCTGGGACATTACAGAGAATAAAGATTGATCATCCGAAACGAACGACGACGATTGCGTTAGATTTGAAAATCGAAAGTCCCGTTGCTTAAACTTTCCTTTTCCAAGATACGCCCACTCCGCGAAAAGAATCGGCTCGTCATTGGCAGTTCTCATCTTAAGCGCATCACCATGAACGATGTTCAGGCTCAGAACCATTTTGGCGGCCCGATATAAATCTTTAGTGTCATCCAGATTCAAATATTCAGAGAAAATCGCCAGTAAGTTTTCCCTGCATTCGCCGACGTTATCTTGCAGCAATTCAATACCGTAAACGCACATCAGCGCTAACAGGGCAAAATGGGTTCGCTCAAATTCGCTTTTGGCATACTTTAACTCAACGGCAGCAAGCTTCCGTTGAAGAATCTTCACCAAAAAATTCCCGCTACCGCATGCTGGTTCGAGAAATCGCGAATCGATTCTTTCTGTTTCAGCCTTGACGAGATCAAGCATGGCTTCGACCATCCACTCAGGAGTAAAGACTTCGCCGTGGTCAGCAACACGTTGCTTTGACTTTATCAAATTCTGTTCCTGAACCACTGATACGATCTTACAATATGTGACGTGCCATCAATGCAGGTAACAATGGATTTTGAAAAGCAAACCTGGTTGGATGATCACGGGAATATAATCATTGGAACGGTATCCACAATCACCCGCCGCGATCTTCTCAAATTCTCTCCTCCATATTGACTCTTATTAGTAGACAAATGTATACTATAGTAGTCGTATGAAAATCCAGCCTTCAGCTATCCGCTTTCGGGCTTCAGCACAAACGCCAAGAGGAGGCCTCAACTTCTTAGGGTACTTTTTTTCATCACCCCCGCTTTTTGATGCTGACCTAATTTGGACTCCGGTTCAAGGCCAGAGTTTAGGAACAAAGTTTTTCAATATCATTCGCGTTCGGCAGCCGAACGAGTTAACTCGCTTTTTTCATGCCCCGCTTATAATGAAATAAATGACCCGCAGCGAACAAACCAAAGAAGCTTTCAGCCATCAGCTGTTAGCTCTCAGCACGGAGAGGAAATGACAAGAAGAGACCTGCTCGAAAGAGCTTTCAGCCATCAGCTTTCAGCTGTCAGCACGGAGAAGCAATGACAAGAAGAGACTTACTAAAGTTCAGCGCAATAAGCTTCCTCCCGAAGCTGGAAATTCCGTTATCAATCCTTCCGGCCGCGCGAAAGTCGCTCAAGTTCGCGGTCATCACCGACCTCCACCACGGCCTCGCTCCCGATGCGATGATGCGCATCAACGCCTTCATCCAAGCAGTCAACGCTCGGCGGGATCTCAGTTTCGTTCTGCAGATGGGGGACTTTTGTTACTCGGACGCAGGCGCGCAGGAGCTGCTCAACGCGTACAAAGCGATCAAGCTCCCCACCATCCACGTGCTGGGCAACCACGACATGGACAAGGTGACCAAACCCACCGCGGTAGAGAGAATCGGCATGAAGAGCCCCTACCGAACCCACGACTACGGCGACTACCGCTTCGTCGTTTTGGACCTCAACCACTTCAAAAAGAACGGCGACCTGGTCTCGTACGCCAACGGAAACTACTTCACCGATAACGCCACCCACAATTGGGCCGACGCCGAGCAGCTTGGGTGGCTGGAACGGACGTTGATGACGTCGAAGAAGCCCGTTGTGCTGATCTCGCACCAGCCGCTGGGTTTCGCTGACCCCGCTGTTAACGGGACGGGGCAAAGTTTGCCGCCCGAGCAGCAGCAGATTTTGGACATCGTGGCCCGTTGCGGTCGTTTGAACCCGAAAGGGGCGGTTGCGGTGTCGATGTTTGGGCATCTGCACGTCGATCGGTTAGAGCATGTTTCGGGCGTTCCTTATTTGTGCGTCAACTCGGCCAGCTACTTCTGGTCGTCGGGGATGTGGGCGTACTCGAAGCCGCTGTTTGCGTTTATGGAGCTGACGACGGATGGTCGTCTGGTGGTCGAGGGGGTCGCGGGGGAATTTGTGAAGGCTCCGCCGAAGGCGTCGGACGGGGTGGTGGGGCGGTCGGCGTCGATTTCGGGGCGGGATTTAGGGCTAGGGGGTAAATCATGAATCTTCTTTCTTACTCACTTCGTTCGATCGACTCACCCGGTTCGATCAACTTGTGCTATTTCCTTATGTGGATTGATCTCACCGACCTCTCTGTCCAAAGAGGCATTTCGCTTCGCGAGGGGAGTGTTTGGTCGGTCGGCGTCGATCTCGGGGCGGTCGGAGCGCCTCAGGCTACGATGAAATCTTCATCCCCGCGCCCGGAAATTATTCGCTTCGCTCAATCGACTCACCCGATTCCCTTTGGGAACTTTCAGTTCCTCTCCCTCGGTCATCGGCCTCTCTGTCCAAAGAGGCATTCGCTTCGCGAGGGGAGTGTTTGGTCGGTCGGCGTCGATCTCGGGGCGGTCGGAGCGCCTCAGGCTACGATGAAATCTTCATCCCCGCGCCCGGCTATGGTTGCCGCCGCGCGACCAAACAAGTCCTCAGCAAGCCAGCGGTGTACATGAGTTTTAATTGCTCATTCGGCTTGGGCTTACGGTTCCACTGCTCGCCGAGGAGGCCCTGGTCGTTCCGGCACTTCTCGAAGATCGAAGCGACGTATTGCCCGGTATCTGGCAGTTCGAGCTTTGATGGGAACCTCATTTGATACATCACCTGGTTGACTGCTCGGAAGGCTTCGAAAAGGTGCATGGCAAACATTCCGGGATTGTTGACCAAGTTCTGGTCGGGTTCAAGCCATCGGTCGGTCGAGGCATCGGTCATTTGGATGACTCTGACTATTCCGGGAGGAATTTCAGTCACAGGTGACTCCCTGGTGACAATAAATCCTCGCAGGCAGGCGGCTTCGATATAGCATGCCGAGTTATAGCTCCACTTGGCGCGGTCGATCTTCCCGTCGAGGTTCATGTTGTCCATGATCAGAAGGTCTTTGTCGGCCAGCTTGCTGGTCCACGCAAGCCACCTCTCGCCGTCATCTCGGAGTTTTTCGTCGTGGGTGATCAGGAAAAGCTTGAGTGCGAGCATCGCCGCCGGAGCGCTGACGCAGGCGTTCTTCGACTCCTTTTTGTTCTCATGCCAGTAGATCCCACCGCCAAGCTTGTCGTCTTCTCCGCTCCTCAGGTACGTCATGACTTTCTTTGCGATCTCGAGATATTTCTTTTCGTGAGTGGCATCAAATGCCTCGATCGCCGCCAGCCCAACCCACGCGTTGTCGTCGTAATAACGATCGGGATTCTTCGGATTCTGACCGGGCGAAACGGCATAGGCTCCAGGCGCCTTGGTGGTCCAATACTTGGCCAAGCCATCAAAGGCCTTTTCCATCCGAGGTTTGTACGTTGCCGGGTCAAGTTTCGCGCCGATGGCAAAAGTCGACAAGAGGACCGAGTATCCCCAAAGGAATACTTGATCGTCTTTGCCCGCCATTTCACGCCATCGTTGGTGCTTTGCGTCCCAGAAGTGGTTGTCCAACGAGGAGAGGAGCGCCGATTCAATCTGTTCGGGTGTTTGTTTTGGCTCCTGAAAACCAATTGCCAGAGCAAGAATCAGTGCATTCATGTTTAGACTGTGTGAGCGTACGTCACAGTTTCGACGCCCGATGACGATCGATCGTAAGTTCCCCAGCCGCGTTCGTTGATGAATCCGCATCGGAATTTGCCAGACTTCTTCGGGCTGAATGACATTTTGCCGTTCGGGCCGTCGACTTTGAATCCGGTCATGCTGATGAACGCTCCGTACGAAGCCATTGCTCGTCCGTAGTGGTCGCTGCACTCGATTTCGTTATACGGATTGCGCTTTGAGCCGTGGTAGCGCTGGTGAATCGCATAAACAACTGCCAGACCCTCGTCGACGAGGTCTTCGGAAATCATGTGGGCACCAACTTGGTATTCAAAACCACTCATGCATTCATTGAAATACATAGTGGCCCATGCGTCTCCGCCCTTACCAACGCTTTCTGCTGCGCCACCGTGAGGGAAGGAACACATGATGAGGCCAGGTTCACCTGGTGCGGCGTACCAACGTCCACCAGGAATTCCTTTCACTTTTCGGCGATACTCCCAGACGTCATCGTAGAAGCTGTACTTGAACAAGGCTTTTAATGCCGAAACGGTTTCCTTCTTGGGGATGATGCGCCCGAGGCCAACTTGGTGAGCCCACGATTGGCCGTAGACCTGATCGATGTGGCAACCGTTGTTGGTGTTGTTTGACTCGGGATGCGCCGGGTCAAGCTTGTGGATGAAGTATTCGCCATTGTAGAGTTGATCCACCATTTGCTTCGAACCGCTTTCTGCTATTGCCGCGCACTCCTTGGCGAACTCTTTGTCGCCCATCGCGTTGGCCATCGCTTCGGTTGCCTTTACGGTAGCCAAATAGAGGGATGAAATCCAGGCGATCTTTCCATACCAGGCGGTGTCGAGCGTGTTGTATTGGGCTCCATCGAGGATTCCGTCTCGATCCTGATCTTGGTTGATGAGATATTGAGTTGCCTTCTTGACTTGTGGCCAAATTCCAGTCAAGAACTTGTTGTCCTTGCTCATTTGATGCTCCCGATAGGCTCGCATGATGCATCCGCATTGCCCGTCATGAGCGACAATCTGGTGGTATTCAGCTCGATAGTCAATTGCTCCAGATTCCTGGTGGAATGCCTTTTTAAAATCAATTTTCTCTCGGAGGTATCGTTCGACTCCGGGGAATACTCTGCCGATTGCCTGGGCATAACCCCAAACGTGCGTACAGGTTCCGGCGCAGCAACCAATTCCTTCCCAGAAGTAGAACCTTCCGTCATCGAAGCGATGGCAGGTTGTGGTTGCGAGGATGCTCGTGTTCACGAACGTTCGATCGAGGAACCAATGCGGAAGCGTCGAGTCGTACCAGGTCTTATTCCAAGCAAGAGTCGTGTTACAAAGATGTGTCCATTTCGACAAAATCTCTTGGGAAACTTCGCCTGCATTCGCCCATTTGGTTGCGTACCAATTGTGCTTTCCGGGCAGCCCACTATCGACTACTGGAAAATGCCACGCAACGATCAGGGTGACTTCTTTGGATTCACCCGGAGCCAATGAAACGCTTTTACCGACGACACTTGTGCCGCCAATTGTTGTTTGGTTTGCTCCTCCTGCAAATTCGACACTGAAAGTACCGAAGTCGTGACTTTCTTCAAGAGGTGCTGATGCCCTTGTGGCGTCGCTAAAGACAACTTCTCCGAGTGAGATCTGACCCCATCCGCCCGTAAATGAGTCAACGACTTCGATATGGGCGGCTTTTCCAGCCAGATTGCGGACATCAAAAGACTCCCACGCCATTTCGTTGCTGTCGTGCCCGGTAACCGATCGTTCGATCTTTCCGTTGACCACTAGGTTAACGCATGTTTCACCCTTGTGACTACCACCGCCAACCCTCATGTTGATATAGTTTCGCGCGATTATAAATTCGGGAGAAACGAGGAGGCCGACATGAGCGTCGGCTTGGCCCACATCTTCACCATTTCGGTTTTGGTGGGTATTCACCACGAACTCGGTTCCTGCCTTTACTGGTCCCATGTACGTTGGCAACTCAGAAACCTTTCGCGGAGTTTTGCCGAACGCTGTTCCCGATGGAACCCAGTTGCCGTACGTACCACTCGACCAATCTTGATAGTGTATTTCTGATCGAATCGGTTCGTCCGACTTGACCGATGAGGTTCCAAACAAAATGCCTCCAGTTGAAGACTTTTCTGCGGTGAGTTTGAAATCGCTGCGCTTCTTCCGTGTAAACGTCAAAACTGGATTCTCGGTGACGTATTGCAGTCGGTATTGAGTCTGGATCTTGCCAACGTTTGTTATTTTAAACGTCAAGGTTGTCGCGGGATATGACGATTCATCGACGTTGAGAGGAATGAAGGGCGAGAACGCCACCAAAATCATCTCAACATCGGAATCAGCGTTGAGATACTCTACTTTTCCGACGGGATATTCACCGCGAAAATTGATTTTGCCAAATCGAACTCGCTTTTCTGGCTTCCCTTCGGCAATAAGCTCAAAATGTTGGTTGAACGGAGATTGTTGAGAGACAGGATCGACGTAATTGGCCCCCGTACCTTGCGACAGCGATTCGCCCATGAACTCCGTGTTTGTCCGTTCAACTGCACCGTCCTTCTTTTGGTTAAAAATGTCCCAGTTCCAGAGCTGACCATCTCCGCCAAGATAGAGTGTCCCGGCAAACAAGCCGCCTACAGGCATTCCGATAAATCGCAAGTCTTGACCAGTGTAAACCTCTGGTTGAGTTCGATCTCGCAGTTTAGGATTCTTTGACTTCAGACTAATTTGCGGACTTGAATCCCCTAGTGACGATGCGGCCAGCGGCACAACAGCTGCGGCTGCGGCACTGCCAAGCAGGTCTCGGCGCGATATATGATTTGACATGTTCCTGTTTTAGCCGCCCTTCTGCATTGCCTCTCGCATTTCTTTCTCGGCTGCGTCGGACCAGTAACCGCACTCAAGTTGGAAGAAGACGGAGGTGTAAGGAACAGTTAGGGGAGTTTTGATGAGCAGGACTTTGAACGTCTTTCCGGCTTCATCAAGCTTGGCGATGATTTGTTCGTGAAGCATTTTGTCGACGCTCTTGCCTTTGAGCAACCCGGTCAAGCTCTTTTTGTATGATGTGATTCCAGGTGCGTTCTTTGGGCTGACAAAGTCCATTTCGGCATCGCAGTAAATGTGGGGGCGAACGTGCTTTGCTTTGGCAAGAGCATTGAGGACTTCTTTTACCACGCTCAATTGGTCTTCGTTAACGGTGATTGTCTCCACCCCGGCGGAGACTTGCAGTGGATAGGCCGAATCAGCGACAACAATCCAGTTCCGGTGGCCGAGAGAAGGCAGCCTGGATTGAATCAGACTGGCGACGTTCATGTTCTCTGTTCGAGAACCTTGTGCCCCAATTGCAAAAAGACAGCAAATTGACAAAATGAAGGAAAAAAGCGCTTTAAATTTCATGATAAGCCAGTATCAGCACCTGCAGATTCTGCAATGCTACCCCAAGGCAAAACCAATATTTATGTCAGAGCGAGCCAGTGGCTTCAGGCTTTTCGTTACGCAGTTGAAGCGTCGACCAATTCTCGGTCGTTACAAGCCACAAGACCTATGGCTTTCCACAGCGATCCATCTGCGTCTTTTTGGGCATCGAGTCTTCGTGCTTGCGCATAAAAGAACATGTTGAGGATGATCATCGTGGCGCCAAATAACCAAAGGCCAAAGCCAATCATGATTCCCAGATGCATTGCAATGAGTCCCGACACAATTACTCCACGAAATCTGCGGTAAAAGGCAAGCGGGTAGATGAATTCAAAGGCAACAACCGAGAGGCATCCGATTTGGAGCAACCAGGGCCAATTGTGGACAAAACTAAAGTCAAACAGGCGAGTTCCAGCTGAATCGCTTCGGTAAATGGACCTCCAAAGAGCCTCCCCGTTTTGCCATTGGGTTCCAATTCCTTTTGCCAGTCCAGAACTACAATATGCGATCGCTAAGTGAATCTGAAAAGCAAATCCAACCAGTCTGGCCATTCGATCACCGGAAATCCCTTTTCGGCAAACCCAACCAATAGTGGTAAACGACCAAATCATGCAATAGAACAAGCCGATGTGGATGAACTCGTACATTCCATAGACGGCTCCCATCATGGTTGCTTTAATGAAAACGAACGCAAAGAATAGGAGGGTGACGCATCGCCAGTCTTTAGGACGCAGAAATGCCAGACAGCAAGACAGAATGGCTATTGCATAGCTAATTTTGAGAATTAAATCTTGGTGTTCGCCGAGGTGGAAATATCGTATTAGGGCCCAAGCAGAAAATGGTGCGTCATTGGAAATATCCAAAAAGATTTCTTGCCGGATCGCTCCACCCGCTCCAAACAACTCAAGAAACGAGCGACACAACCAGACTAGGCACGCCAACAAGACGCACGCTAGCAGTTGGACGAACCAAACGAATGGTTCTCGGCTATCGATAGTAGAAAAAAGTTTCGAGCGTAATCCACTCACGGGCATGTAACTCCTTTTCACGCAGAGGCGGGATCAGTTCGGCTTGGTACTGAATGATGACACTATCGATATCGGGATATTTTGAAAGGGCGTAGGCGCTGATTGATTCGGTAACTGCTTTTCGGGCCGGGCCCTTCAACCCCATCCCTACGAATGCGTTCAGGAAGTGTTGAGATTCTCCGCGCAACCCGACATCAATGACGTGCCAATTCGTTATTCCGCGTTGACACCCCATGACGATGATTCGCGATTCGCTGGACACCCCTGGAGCAAAAAAACCAAATCCCTGATTGGCACTAAAAAGACCGCCATATTGCTCGATCTTCTTAGGATATTCCTTCAGCTTATAGTGAGCCAATTCGGCATCATCGAGGCTGATAAGGAATCCACGAAAAGCAGAAATGCCCACAAGAGCGAGGTGAAGACTGAGATAGATCGCAAAACTTCGAACGATCCACACAGTTTTCACCTCACTCACTTGTATTCCTTAGATTGATTGAATCTATTTCATCGAAGCTAACCCGACTCGGGCTTGGTTCCAGAATCGCATTGGATGGCTTTCACAGTATTGTGCAACCATTTGCTTCAATTGAGCGGAAGTCATTCCCATATCTTCGGCAGAAATTTTTGCCGAAATTCCGTCTGGTCCGGCATTGGCAAACGGGGGCTTAACTTTGGCCGTTCCGGCTTTACCAGTAGCTTGTCCGGTCGTAGTATCTCTCAAATGGTGGACTCCCTCGTCAAACACGTAGTAGAGTACAGCTACTTCTGCGGCAGATAGTTTAACCATTGGACCGCTACTTGGACCGACGGGTCTGGCCGATGTTTCCCATTTTTGATAGCGAACTAACGTGTCGTCAACAGCGCTGAGGAACGCCTTTGTGTGCAAGATCGTTGTTTCATTGAACTTCGTCTTTTTTCCCCTCATTTGGGGGCCAGCTCCGCCGGAACCTGTGATATTTTTTTGCATATCGTTGAGATGCAAGGTCGCGGCATCATGGAATTCTGCCACTTGAGCAAGACTGACATTGTCCGGAATCATTGAGTGTTCCGGCCAATTTCCACCTTGTTGAACAGCTTCCATTCCAGGTTGACTCGTTGCGACAACAACGGTTCCCAAAATGGTACACGAGACGACGATGAATCGAGTAACTGAATTGAGTTTCATTTTTATTCCCTCTTCCGATTAGTTCAGAAGCCTGTAATAAGTACCGGGTTCCTTCGGGTTAGAAACTGGCCCGAAGGTCCTGAGTACGAATGCCTATCGGCCGGAAGCAAGACCTACGCGAGCTTCATTCCAAAATCGCATTGGGCTACCTTCGCAGTATGTCGCTACCATCTGTTTGAATTGCTCAAACGTCATTCCCATGTCCTTTGGTGACACATTTAAGCCAATACCGGATTTGGTTGCCCAGTCATCAGCTGCCGATGTCTTGCTTAATTTCATGGTGTCAATCCCCTTGTCAAATGTGTAGTAAAGCATTGCTAGTTGAGCAGGAGTCAGCTTTTTAACTACGGGCATACCGCCACCTGGGCTCGAAACCATGTCTGCTCCAACAACAACAAGGTATTTGTTGATGTAGTTTGATACAATAGTTTCTGTAAAGACGCAACGGCTAATTTGGGCGCGAGGGGAAGCATCCAATCGTCCAACTAAGCTCTTTTGAACATCATTCAAATGCAAGGTCGCTGCATCCTTAAATTCCTGGACCTGGCTAATACTGACCTTGTCTGGAATCATTTTGTGAGTTGGCCACGCGGTGGCTTGTTTTGACGATGCCATACCTGGCTGGCTTGTGGCAATGAGTACAGTTCCTAGCACTGTAACGCCCACAACGGTGAATCGGGTGATTGAATTCAATTTCATATTATTTTGTTCCTCGTAAAATGTACTATCTTCCGGATGCCAACCCGACTCGAGCCTGGTTCCAAAACCGCATAGGATTTCCCTCAATGTATTGGGCTACCATTTGTTTGAGTTGGTCAGCGGTCATCCCCATATCTTTTGCGGTTATGTGGGCGGTTATCCCAGTTGGCGTTACTTCAGCTTTTGCAGAACTAGCCGAGCCTGACTTTCCGATAATGTCGATACCTTGGTCAAAGGTGTAATACAGAATGGCTAACTCCGCAGGACTGATTTGATGACCATTTCCACCCTTCACGATTAAGCCGGGGATCGGGTCTGATTTATAAATCTTCGTATTGAGAATACTCCGCCAAACCGTTTCGATAACCACGTAGCGCTGGGGAGGATACTTGCCCATCGAGCCATCCATCATTGCTTTTTGGATGTCGTTGAGATGCAAGGTTGCGGCATCCTTAAATTCCTGCATTCCTTGACCAGGACCACCCATCATCACCTTGGTAGGCATCAACTTGTGTTGGGGCCATCCATCTTGGAGGGTTCCCGGTTGGCTGGTTGCAACAATTGTTGCGCCGGTACCGGCACTGAGAACAATTGAAGTTCGGAGGAGAGTTGATAATTTCATAATCTATACTGGTTCGTTATCGTCCGGAAGCTAAGCCAACTCGCGCTTGGTTCCAGAATCGCATGGGGTTGTTTTCAATATACTGTCCGACCATTTGCTTAAATTGTGGCTCAGTCATTCCCATATCTTTTGGCGTCATTTGACTAGTTATGCCCGTTTGATCGACGTACGTTTTTGAGAGAGACGCAGTCCCCATTTTGACCATCGTATCAACACCTTGATCAAACGCGTACATCAGACAGGCTAGTTCAGCGGGAGATATATTTTTCATTTCACCGCCACTCGTACCACCAGCAACTGCGCTATTTGGAATGTAGACAAAGTGCTCGACAAAAAAGTCTCGCAACACGGTCTTAGAAATATATGTCCTCCCTTTTATTGGTCGGAGACCATCGTTGGTCAGGGCTTTTTGGGCATCTTTGAAGTGCAATGTTGCTCCATCTTTAAATTCTTGAACTCGGTTCATGCTGATTCGGTTCGGCATAGAATTATGGGTGGGCCAAACGAAGTTCTGCTGAGCAGAGCCGGGCTGACTGGTTGCCACAATAGCGGTTCCCAAGACCGTGCAAGAGACAACGACTAATCGAGTTATTGTGTTGTATTTCATCTTCTGTTCCATTGAATAATTATCTAACGATTTGAGGCCAATTCAACCCTGGCTCGGTTCCAAAATTGCATATGATGGGAGTCGACGTACTGAATCACAGCTTGCTTGAGCTGGCTCGGTGTCATTCCTAAGTCATTAGACGAAATGCTTGCCGTAATTCCGGTTGGAGTAGCATTGCCTTTCGCCGAGCTACCTTTTGCGATCCTATCGATGCCTTGATCAAAAATGTACGAAAGGACGGCCATTTCTGCTGCTGTTGTCGCTTTTGGCGATCCTCCGCCGACCGTCCTATCGGTTGCTCCAAGAACATAAAAGCGATCGTTCCAAATACGCACAAAGTCGATTCTGGTGATGATGATTGTCTTGGTTGGATATGCCTTACCGGCAGTGGACATCTGCAGCTTTTGCATCTCATTGAGATGAATTGTGCCTGCATCTTTGAATTCTTGGACCTGACTGATGTCCACTGATTTCGGAATGATTGAGTGAATCGGCAATGCCATACTTTGTTGACCACGTGCGCCACCTGGCTGACTGATTACGATTACTACCGTGCCAAAAATTGCGCCCGCAACCACGAGCATCCGTCCAATCTGAGAAAATTTCATATATTATTAATTTCCTGTGTTAAGGAACCTAAGGCAACCTTAACACAAACGAAGTTCAAAGTCAATGCAAAGCGACCTTCGGCATTTGGCGAACAGCATCTCCAGGCTTGATATCCGTCCCTTCGGACAAAAAGGCAATGGACATCGTTTTTGTACCATTGCGAATCTTACATTTACCGAGAACAACATCGTCTTCACGGCCAATAACAACCCTGGTCTGAGGGTCAACCACAACCGTCCCCGGACGATAGATCTGCAAAGCTTCTCCATCCTTGATGCCGACTTCAGAACCAAAGTTTAAGTACAAAAGCTTGACTCCATCTTTTTCGGTTATGGTTGCGATTCGACCTTCCCAAGGCATTTCATCAACTTTCTTGCAAATCTCTTTGACTCCAAGTTCGATTGCGTTACGAATCGCTTTTGCCAATGGCATGGTTTCAAATTTTTGATGCCCAAATTGGATATCGCCTACTTGCAAGTCAATGCTTTTGGCCTTACTGTATGCGTGTCCCTCGGTTCGGATTGACTCCAATACTCGCCCAGTCTCGACTTCAATTACCTTGAGATCAATGGCACAATGCGCCGTAAACGAAGCGGTTTTGGCATCCACGAAATCACCAACAACTCCACCTGCGCCAAGTTCATTGTTGGTTTTCGAGTAAGAGAGTTCAGTAATTGCGCCGCGTACGAGAATTTGAGCCCCGAGTAATTTTCCGGGACCAGCAACCGAAGTCGCGTCAACACCTGGCAATGCGAGTTCAGCGGTTACATCGGCCAAATCCTTTCTTTCAAGAACTATAAATCGCTTAGACGCCACCAAGGCAGTGTTCAGCATGTCCGACATACCGTCACCAAAATCCATGTTGCCCGTAACCTCAAGTTTAGACTGCTTATAGCCACCGGATGGGAGAGCAATAGGAAACATAATGCTGTTGACTTTGACGGCAAAGCCGGGAACTGCCGCCCGTTTCTTGGGTCCAAAATATGCTGGCAACTTTACGTCGTCGCCAGTTATTGGCTTGCTTTGTCCAGCTAGTGGATTTTGCAGGCTCATGAAGATTAATAAGGGTATTGAAATCATTACATTCTCGTGGAATATCCTATCATAACTTGCCGGGAAGACCGGAATCCTGGATAAAAGTTGTTGTTAGACAGATTCAAAAGACTCACCTCGAACGCGCCACCGGACGGTATTGCCAAAGAGAAATGAGCATCAATGCTCGTTCCTGGATTGGCGCGGCTTACATACCCGCCAGGCTCAATAGCTCCGTTGTTGAGGCTTTGAACGACTTGCGTTCGACTTCCAACATAATGAGCAGCTAGGGCGAAGGTTGATGACCGAGTAGACCAATCAAATGAAGCGGACGCTTCAAATCTTGGAATATTTGGCATTTCGGTTACTTTCACTGGCTGTGGATTCCCTGAGGTTAATGACAGCGTTGGTCCTGCGTATGTTCCCGAAGAGCTTTGGACGGTAGCCGAAAGCCTCAAATTGGTCGCATTAGAAATTACGGAAGTGCTTTCAATTCCGATCCCCGTGACCTGGCCATTGGTGACCCGAGTTGTGTTCAGTTGCGAACTCGTTTGGGGGTCAGTTCCAATAAAGTTCTGATTGGTGAAGGAGTTTCGAAAGGCGCTGAGAAGAACGTTTGCGGCTAGTGGTAGCGAGACAAAGGTGTTTGTGAGTCGACTGTTTAGGCTCGGCAAGGCAATGTCCCGGTTGAATTCCAAGGCCGAGCTTTCGAGTCGGTCGAGGGGGTTTGTTCCGAGTGAACCGATCATATCGTTAATTGGCCCGAGGTTTGTTTGCACCCGATTGATGCCTGGCTTGACACCTATCCGCAAATAACGATTCCCAAATGTGCGAATCGCCAATTGTCCCATCACACCAGCCTGGTTTGTCCCTCTGGCACTGGTGTAAATTGCCCCACTCGTAAATTTGATATTCTGGTTCAAATCCTGTCGATTTACCAAATACCCGTTGTACATATTGGTAGTTCCCTGGGGGAAGATTGCTTCAAGTGGTTCGATCGCCGGATTTAGTGAAGATGACTTAGAGACTTTGCTATAACCAGTTCCAGCCATCCACTGACCTGAATCATAGCGGGTTTCCAAGATGTATTGGTGAATACGATTATCGGTGACCATCGGCCCGAAGTTGAATGATCGCAGGCTGCTGAACTCCTGGCGATAGTTGGCATGGAACGTAAGATCTCCTATTCGGTTTTGAAGTCCAATCATCGTGTGCCGCAGATCGAGTCGTGAGCCTGGGCTCGACGGCAAGAATAATGAAGGCATTGAAGTTCCGGGACGATCACTTTGTAGTCCACGATGGTTTCCAGCTAAAACTCCAAACGGCGTGTTCGTCGCAAAGTCGAGTTTTACGAGTTGTTGTAGGGCGCTTCCACCAACAGTCTGAGTCAATAGCTCTGCCTGATATGCGGTTGCGGCATCGGAGCTGAGCATTTGACCGCCCACCAATATGGAACCATCGCCTGTTCCGCCAGTCACGTTTTGACTGTTCTCGTTGTGGAGTTTTGAATCCATGACGACTGGAGCACCCTGACGATAGCCTTGCCACATAAATCGTTCACCTTCGCGGAGGTGGGCTTGTTTCAGATTCCATTGCGCGAAACCGAGCAGCCCGAACGGCTCGTTAGGGTTTATGAACAGCGATTCTTGGTACTTAGACTTCGATGGTTCAAATTGCTTTCGAGCAAGATCAATTCCTGCCGAGATGACCTTTCCTTTCACCGATTGATCGCCCATGTGGAACGCGGTATTCATCGCTAGTTTGGCGATTCCTAGCTTGCCCAATTCTTTTGCTGAGAGTCCACCATTGATCCATGGCACAGGCGAGTTATCGTTGGCTACTGAAGCGTCATCGTAGGCCGCTGAGGCATCTTTAAAGTTTCCGGCTAGGAAGAATTTATTACCCTTTTCAATGTCCGCCGCGCCCTTTGCCGACAGGCTCAATGTTAGCGGTTTAATTGTTGGTGTTTGCAGTTCTTTGACGGCTGCGAAAATACCTGCGAAAGCGAGAAGGTCCATTGTGTTGGCATGTTACCTAGGAATCTTTTGATCCTGATATATTCCGACCAGTTGAACCTGCACACAACCTATGGAGCGATGACTACGTACTCGAATTTCGTCATTACGTTCGGTCGAAGTCCATCTTCGAGTTTAGTTGTGATCTTGCCCTTATTTATTCTCGCAGTCCCTAAGAAATAGTGTCCCTGTTCGAACCCGAAGGAAATACCGTCATCTTCGTAGATCGGAGCTACATAGGGTCCTTCGCCATAGCATCGCAAGAGGCACGGTTTGATAGAATCTGCCCTTAAAGCCCCCGGAATAGTTGGTATTGCTGCCCCGCCTCGAACATATAATGGTATTTCGCTCAGACTTGGTGCGATGGTAATGGTCTGCGAGGAGCCTGCGAACTTTCCGGACGAATAGTCGTACCACTTGCCTGCCGGGAGGCGAACTGTTCGAGTTTTTGCCCCAACGAACATTGGCGCAAACAGAAGATTGTCGCCGAGCATGTATTGGTCGCTTTCCACGCCGCCATCGATGAGGCACATCGGACGGACAGGCGGGATTCCGCTCAGTCGATATTGAGCGAAGGCGGTGTAGAGATACGGTACGAGTGATTCTCTCAGAAGCATGGCTTCCCGGATCTCTTCTGATACGGCTGGATAACTCCACGGTTTTTTGCCACTATCCCATGCGTTGAGCTGGGCGATGGGTGACAGACAGGCTGACTGCATCCGTCGGACCCACTCTTCGTTTGAATCGGCGCTGCGAATCTCGGCACACCACGTGACTCCAGCGAGCGAACTGTTTATGAGGGCCGTTATGTATTGATGGTGGTCGTAGGTATCGCTATAGATAGCAAACGGAAGGCGCGACGCGGCTCCGTTCGAGCCGCGCACCAGACCGAACGTCCGTTGACCTTTCTGACGATACATATTGTCAATCAACTTTTGCCAAAGGACGCCATAGATTTGCCGCATTTGCAGCCCATCCAACCCCGATGGGAACGTCGCATGATCCGGCCAAAGCCAGAAGTCGAAGCCGTCAACTTCGTCAATCTTGTAGCCACTGACGCCAATATTGAGGTGTTTGTCGGTGTGGAAGTCTCGAATTGATTTGGACGCCTTATCATCAAAAACATCCGGCACGGCCCCGAGCCACACCGTATGCGAACCGAAACGGCTTTCTAATTTTTTGAATAGTGACGAGCCCGGGGCGACGTATGGATTTTCCCAGAGGTTGACATGAATTCCCTTCTCGGCCATCGAACTGACAAACTGTTTTGGATTGGGAAAGCGCTCAGGACTCCATTCCATTGAACCTGGATAGGATCGCGATTGCCAACCAGGCTCCAGGCCGATGACGTCTAGCGGAAACCCTCTTTTGGCAAACTCATCGACTTCTTGACTCACTTGACTAGAAGTCGCCAACGAAGGAGTTCGGTGCCAGAATCCGACGGCCCAGAGCGGAGGCATTGCTCCTCCTCCGCAAAATAGATTATATCGTTGGAGCGCCTGCATGGCGGTTGGGCCTGCGAGGATCGTGATTTCTAATCCTGGGGCTTGTACGCTTGCTTCAACTTGGCCACTGTCGGGTTGGGCATCCCAGTTTCGGTCAGTGTTTCGGTCTTTGAACGCAGGAATCTTCGGATCGGTCCGTCGATTTCCTACACCGACGTAGAAGTTTATTGGGCGGGAAGTGTTGAGAAAGACAGCATAACCGAGGCTGCTTATGTACATTGGAGTCGGCGCATGAAGGCGATCGTGCCCTTCGGCAAAATGATCAACTTGGAGATGATAGACGCCTCCACGGCGGTTGATGCCGGACATTTGCATTCCCAAACCGAAAATCTTCTCACCTGGCTTGAGAGGGACGCTTACAACGCAATAGTCTCGGGTTTTTGTAAGCTTTACTTCGTTTATCTTAAAAGGTAGCTCAGCCCGGGGTAATTTTTCGATTTGGCCCTTTAGTGGCGTGGAACCAGAGGCCTCAGTGAGTGTGGGGGTGTCGTGGCGGCCAAATTCCGTCGTCCATACGCCAGGATTTCTCTCTTCCCATCGCGAGGCTCCAGACTGATTTGAAACGTGCGTGACGAAAAGGGATAGGGCAAGTAACATATGGCTCCGAGTTGCCATGAACTCTACCCTCATTTTCGGACACAGCTTGGGTCTTCGTGCAACACATTGCTGTCATGTTCGCTAATCGTTGGACCGTGATAGAATGTCGAAGACAGTGTTCTCAAAACAGGAGACTCTTTATGGACCACTCAAAGAACTTTGCCTTAAATCAATTTCACGCTACTATGACTACAAACATGGGAGAATTCTAGCTTGTGATTACCTCCCTGATTGCTGGATATCTGCTTAGCAGCCAAAGTGCGTGGTCGATTGCAGCTGAAAAACTTCGTTCGGTATCGGAGACCTACAAAAAGTGGGGCGTTACATTCGAGGCTGAAGAAGGGTTATCTAGTTCTGCTGGTAATTTTGCCCCTGCCGAGTTTGAAATTTCGGGAGTAATGGAAACACCCGACACTTTAAAAATCAAATTTCACACCCGATTAGGCGAAAAGCTATCCACAGCGTTTGATCTCGGCGGAGTTTTCAAGATCGATCCTGATGGAACTGCTTCCGAAGGTAGCGGGACTGTGTATTTGAACGGTTCCGGACTTGCTGGAAAATTCAAGATGGATCGAATCACAGGGATGTCGATCGAAACGGAACTCAAAGAAGCCTTCTATTCCATTGGGGTGAAATTTGGTGAGGTCTCAGACGGAATCTTAACTCTCGGGCTCAATTACGGTCCATTTGGCGTAAAGCTGAATCCGTCAAAGTGGGTCAAAAGGTTTCGTGAAGTTGCACCTGACATGAAATCTAAGATTGGAGGGATGTCGCTTCGGGTTGATGCCGACGCCCTTGTGGCTGCTTTGAAGCAATCTAATGCTCCCCCTGGCCGGTTCTTGCAAATGCGGATATCAGTTTCCCTACGAGAGTCGAAAGGCGAGTTTGGAAGGCTGAACAACTTGCAAGGCCTGGTGGTAGACGAAAGTCGTCATGATCTGATTTTTGTCGGGACACATGAAGACGGACTTCCGGCTATTTCGAAGGGAATCTTGCAGGCGGTGGCGAGATCGGTCTACGTCCAAAACACCTATCCTTACATTAGTATCGATCCTCAAGAAATGGACATATTGGCGCCTCACAAACCACGAGTCGGAGGTATTTCAAATGATCTACGGAACAGCGAGCTGATCCTCAATATGTTGACCGCGGACTACGCGATGAAGCAGATTTATCTCGGAAACAAGAAGGTTGAGGGGGTTCCAGAAATTATGGATTTCGTTGACGGAAGTAGTCGGGCCTATTTAGCTCCTCTAGGACGATTTTGGATCAATCCGAGACCGATGAGCTATGGAGATATCGTCCTGTCGAAGAGCGAGAAACGGCGAATGTATGAAGTCAAGAGTTCTCCTTTGATTTCTGCTGAACAGTTGGGAAGTGGAGTCTCGACCACAAGTCCATCCTTGACTCCCTTAGGCGGAGTCGACACGGAATTTAGCAAGATCATCCTAAAAATGTCCGAAGCCCTGACACAAAAGTACTCGCTCATTGAGCAACGTTATCCTGCGTCAGGATTCTCGAAAGCACGGCAGGCGTTGCAGGTAACCAGCATATTCAGCGTTTTGAGACGATGGGAAAAGTCAGCCTGGCTTGATGCGCTTGTCAAATCAGTACTAGGAGGTCCGGTAGTAAAATCCATTATTCCCTCAGAGTTCAAAGGACTAAGGAGTCCGAAAATGATGACTTCTAGCAATGGAGTCATGTGGGGAATGCAGGGAGGCATGACCTCGGCGGTTGAGTTGCCTACCATCGCAGTCGGACACTCTAGTTTTTCTGACATCGTGCATTCGGGCTCAGTGGGACCAATGAAGCCAACATTCGAAGCTCCTTTACCCTTGACAGAGGATCAAGTAACGGATCAAATGCTTGCGGAGGCAAAACTAGCCCTTGCCTCTCGTGATTGGGAATCGGCGGCAAAGAGTTCTTCGTGGGTAGTTTTGAGGCGAAAAAATGATCTTGAAGGTGTGTTGGTTTTGCTGAATGCCGTGATCAATATCGGAACTTTAACCGATGTTAATGACATCCTGGTCCTTGGTTTGACGGCGCACCCAAATTCATGGCAATTGCTGATGGTAAAAGCTACCCTCAACGAGCAGTTAGCCCTTGATAATGCTGGTGGCTTCTCAAACTCCGTCGATACGCCCAGAAGTGCCGCAAGAGAAGCTGCCCTTAAGGTGATCTCTTTGAACCCGAAAGCGACCACAGGTTATGGGTTATTGGGGCGAGTGGAGCACGAGAGCGGCGACGACGAAGCTTCTTTGAAGTATTGGAATAAGGCAATTGAAATCGATCCGCTGGATGCGACACACTTTGCGGGCCGTGCAGCCGTGAGATTTGGCGCCGAAGCTTGGGCGTCGGGACTTACCGATTTGAATCATGCCATTGAGTTAGCTCCTCTCGAAAAGAGTCTCTATGTTGTGCGGGCCCAGGTGAAGCGCCGGACAAAGAGAGCACCTGAGGCGGTCAAGGACCTCGAAGCCGCCCTTAAGACTGATAGCAAGGATTGGTTAACCTGGGACCTTCTCGGTCAAGCTAGGCTTGAAGCGGGTGACGACGCTGGTGGTATCACTGCGCTTTCGAATGCGCTTGCTTTGTCGCCTCAAGATTCCATTCAGAATCTGTATGTCCAGAATGGCGAGATTTTCGTTCCGAAACCATTCCGGATACCCATTGACCCTTTTGTGAACTTCGTGAAGCGGTTTGGAGAACCGCCTCGAAACATTATCCAGTCCATCCGACTGCTTGATCCCGAAATTTGGTTTCTAAGGGGGAAGGCGAACTTTAGGCTCCAAAATTGGAAGAAGGCACAAACAGACTTTCTTTGGTACGTATCTGCATATCCAGAGAAGAAGGCGGACCTTGATACGATGCTCAAAATCTGCGCCGCTAACATTGGCGGAGGATGAAAGGCTTACTATCTGATTTGCGCTGGTGCCATGGCATAAAAAAGCCGCCTATCGGCGACTTTTGAACTTAAAAACTGGTGGACCGTGAAGGGCTCGAACCTTCGACCCGCTGATTAAGAGTTTAATGCGCATACTTCCGAGCGCGTCCAGGTCCGTCCGCTTAGGTTCAGATATTGAACCTATTATTCCGACATTGTCCAAGATCTTCTGCGACTTTCCGCCGAGTAAGCGGTAGATAGGCGGTAATTATTGCTCCGATAAGCGGTATTATTACGTACAGATTATGGCACGGCAGCGACGGGAACGAGGGGCGGGATCAATATATAAACGAGGCGCCTCATTCATTGCTCAAATGAAGTACGAATGCCCTCAAACAGGCAAAATAAAGACCAAGCAGGTCTATGGCAAGACTCAGGGCGAAGCTGTGGCGGCGCTGAAGCAGCTGCAAGCTTCCCTTCTCGCTGGCAATGCTCCAACCACGGGCAAAAGCCTCACGGTTTCCTCCTGGATCGACCTTTGGCTCGAAGACTATATCAAGCCGAACCGGGAAGTCAAAACGTACCAGTTCTACAAGCTCATGGCCGACAAGCGAATCAACCCATACATCGGCCGCATGGAACTCAATAAGGTAACTCCGACTGACGTCAGCCGAATGTTCAAGAGCATTGAGAAGGACAAGGCGACTCCGAACACGGTTGCTGCTGTTAAAAGAACGCTCCGCGCCGCATATGGGGTCGCCATTAAATACGGGCACGTGAACGATAACCCGGTTTCAAAGACATTTGCCACAAAAGTGAAGCGAGAACCGAAAGTCTATTTCGACTCAGACCAGGTCAAGGCTCTGCTCAAATCGCTTCAGGGATCTCCGATTGAGAGCCTGGTCAAATTCACACTTGCGACAGGTATGAGAATTGGTGAGGTCACCGGAATCACCTGGGACAATGTCGATCTCAAACAGAAAACCGTCCTTGTTCAAAATCAACTTCAGCGCATAAATAAGGAACTGATTCTAAAGCGGCTCAAGACTGAAAAAAGTATTCGCACCATGCCGCTTGTCGGCCATTCGCTCGATGCTGTCTTGTCCGAAGAAGCTATGAAGAATCAGAAGGCGAGTCAGAATGCTTTGAACCTAGTCTTTACGAATCCTTGGGGACGACCCTTTGATCAAAAGTACGTGAGTGAGCACCTTCATAGGGTCCTTGAGACAGCAAAGCTCCCAAAGACAGGTATGCACTCGCTTAGGCACTCTGCCGCAACGTTTATGCTGATGGCCGGGCTCAATCTCCACCAGGTCAGTCGCTATCTTGGGCATTCGCAAATTGCTCTTACATCAAACCTATATGGACATGTTCTTGATGGCGCGATGCGAGATGCCGCCGAACAACTTCAGCAAGCCTATTCGTAGGCTTGCATCGCAACAAGTTAGTTGACCAGTTGAACCTGGGGAATTGAATAGTCCTCAAAGGTCCTCAGCGTTTCACCAACATTGAGGGCATCAAGCCAATTGCCTGCCACCTCGGTGCCACTTTGTTCAGCAAACCACTTTCGCATGAACTGGCTCGGAATCGGCTCGTCTTTGGCAACAACTACGAATGACTGACTTTGAGCATTGCAATAATATGCGTATTCGCGCCCCTGCACAATAGCTGCTAAATCGCCCAGATCCGACCGAACTGGTTCCCATTTCATTCCGCTTGGAAGAGTTAATTGATGCTTCTCAGACAAGACAAAATGTAAGTGTGCATGTCCTGTTCCGCAAATGATCCGATCGGAACCGTTGGCAGAACCATGCTCAAATTGATGGACGAATCGGCCATACCTAGTTGACAAAAAGGTGGCCAATTTAAACCGAAGGTGGTTTATCTCCGCATACGGAATGGCTTCAATCATCTCTGCAACAGAAATAAAGTGCTCCTTAGGGCAAAGAAGCCAATGTCCTTTGCTTAATGGGGCCAAGCTAGGTACGCAGGCTAGCGAATCTGTCTCGAAAGCAATCCTTCGGATATATTCTCCGCCAACGTTGTTAAAAATAAGATCGTTCAGGCTATCGCCTTTGATCTGGCTGCAAATTGCGCACTGCTTTTTGTTCATTAAGTCCATTTATGGGTTCAAGTGAGGATGACTGTAATCCCTCAAGTCCTTCGTAAATTGTTGGAAGTCTAGTTCTGAAATTGTAAGCCCTTGAGCCATATTTGTCGATATGTCCTCCATGAGCTTCTTCGCCGCTGGAAAATTCGTGGCTTTTTTAGCCGCGACCAGTTTGGCGAATCTCACAAGCTCTGGACGCACAAATCTCTCCGTGCATAACGCCGCTTGTTCCAGAAACGCTGTTTTCAAGTCAGATCCATTCGCTTGCTTATGGGCCTTTTGGATAATTCGCTTCCTTGCTTCGAGATCGGGTGGCCCGACGGCTACAAGATGATCCATGCGGCCTCCTCTACAAACAGCCGAATCCATTGATTCAAGATGGTTTGTGCACACCACGAAGACAATCCTACCGCTGTCGTGGAGCTGCTGTAACTTTGGCAACATGCAGGCTGTGAGGAATGCGGTAATATTTCTTGATTGCTCGTTCTCCGACGACGGTTGTCGATCTCTGAAAAGCTCATCGCATTCATCGAAGAGTACTACCGTCTTTCTGAGTTTACCAAGTCGGTCGAACACTACGCGTGATTGGGACTCAATTAGATCTAGTCCACGGTCGACGAAATCACCGGGACTCAATGAAACTATTGGCCATGACAACGCACCTGCGATTGCCTTTACAATCGTGGTTTTGGACGTCCCGGGAGGTCCAAAGAGTAACAGTGAGTTTGAGCTTCCATTTATAGGCGGGACCTGTTGAGGATGATTAAGGATTGGCCGTATTATTTCTTTGTCTATATAAGTCAAAATTGGTGACTTTGAATCGACCTCGCCTTCGATCAAGAAAGTGCTCCAAGCCAGGTATGACGGCCAGTCAACATCCCCGGGCCTCTGGAACGAGAAAGTTTTCAGTGCTGAATTACTATTCAACTCGTCCACAAACGCAACATATTCTCGGGCAAAATCAATGACGAGGGCCGAAGTCCAAGACTCTATCATCCTAGTGCCATACACATGGTCGCTACACCATCCTAGGTGGGGCTCAGTACCGCCTGAGACATGCACTGCCGATTTCTGAATGTAACTAGCTGCCGAGATCGCTTTGGGCAGGACTTCCCTTCTAATAAATTCCTGGTCATTGGCATTCCCTCTGCACCATAGCTGCCTTGCTCCCCGTACAACTGCCCACCCAACTTCGTATGTGGAAATTTGAGGATAGGTCTCAGATCCTGCGCTATGGTGAGTCATAACCCAACCGAAAGGCCAGCAACCGCTAGAATCCTGACTTTCCAAGCATGCGCTTAGCGCCAAACGCGCGGACGCTTGATCCTGAATTTCACCAAACCCTGAAAGAATTACTGAGCAAAACCCAAGGGCTACAAGTTCAGCGGGACTTATATCTTCGATGGCCTTTTTTGAAAGTAGCTTTGTCGTTTCTTCACGGGTCACTTGGATAAGTTTTTCTTTGAGCTCTTCTGCCGCACTTGCATCAGCATGCGATAGACAGTCGAGCGCATCAAGCACGTTGAAGAGGATATAAGGGTGTATTCGCGAAGCGGGATCTAGTTGCGGATGGTGTATAAGTTCACTTAAAGCAAACCTGAGTTGAGTTTCAGCTTGTGTTGCGGTAGCACATCCAGTTTTCAAAGCGGTAGCCATGGCCTTACAAAGGAGCGCCAAAGTCAGTGGGTGCGATTTTCCGTCTTCCGGGCTTGCCATTGAGGACGCCAATGAGAGTTTGTGTTGCTCAGATGTGACTTCTGGGACGATTTCCTTTAGTATCTGTTCCTTCTGTCCGGAGGTGAGGGAATAATGGTCATCAAGACACAAGCTGGAAAGGCTGTAGAGCGAGCGGAAAGTGACTGTCGGATTCCCTTTCTGATTTGGATGGCTATCTCGTTGATACGTTGACCTCCAGAAGCATTTCTCCGGTTGATTGTAAAGCGATAATGTAGCTTTCACAGCTTGTTCCGAAACCACCTTAACCCAGGCGCAATCAATGTACTCTTCTTTGAAATCTTGACCTATTTTAGCCCCCTCTCACGATCACAAACAAGTGCGACCGGAGCGAGTCTGGATTATACGTACTCCAATCACGGTAAGTCAACAACTTTTTATCTGCATAGCCCGAATAGCACCAATCGGTTTCGTAACTTCGTTACAGCAACCAGCACCTATGCGACTGAGCGACTGAGCCTTTCCCAGGGAGCAATATGAGCTGACTTATGAAGAATTAGGGAAGTTGTAGAACCCAAATTGCAGCGTAATGTGTATTAAATCGGCTAAACAGCCGACAGAGATTCCATCTCAACAGTTCGGAGCCAAAAGCCCGTTCCAACTAGCCCTTCACTCTGTCAAGTCCAATGTTCTCAATAAACTATCGTTCAACTAGCAAGATTGCGGATAAGATGTTTATTAGTCATGGCTGTTTGCGTTGCCCTTTGCGTTCACGATGACAGTACATTCCTGTCGGCTGCACTTCACATTCTGCAAGACATTCCTCGGCATGTCTTTATCGGCAAGCTTTCCTGGGCTGGGGACGAGGGAGAATGGCAGCAAGTCCAGGCAATCTGCGAAGAAGCTGGTGCTACAGTCATTCTGGGTACATGGCTCAGCGAAGAGGGTCAAAGAAAAGCGGCTTATGACCATGTCCGAAAGTTAGGCTTCACACATGCCATCATTGCGGACTCCGACGAGCTAGTTGAGCCTAAGCTTCTCGATCATCTGAAAAGGCTTGCCGAAGGAGATATGGCAGATCGCGTGTATGTTGAGTGGGACACCTACTGGAAGTCTCCCCAGTACGTCATTCGGCCACGCGAGCGGTTTACGCCGTGCATCATGATTAAACTCGATACCGCGGTCAACACCCACCACCGTGAATTCGAAAACGGACGAATGCTTTTCCTTAACGAGAGTTACGGAATTATCCACCATATGAGCTATGCCGGTTCCGATGAACGCATCTGGAACAAGATCACTAGTTGGGGACACAAGGACGAAGTCGTACCAAACTGGTGGGAACAGGTTTGGAAACGATGGGATGCGGACAAGATGCTGCGCAACATCCATCCCACTCATCCACCAGCCTATGGCTTTGCTGAACATATTCCCTTGCAAGAGTTCTTAGCTAAGGCCGGGATTCAAGCGGTTGAGGAAAAGCCGCCTAATGTGAAGTTGAAACAACAACCGAAAGTATCGGTCATTATTCCAGCCCTTGGCGGACAAGAGGATGTCACTCGTTGTTTAGCAAGCCTGAAAGAATGCGGAGAGCTTATCCACGAGATCTTTGTAATCGACAATGGTAGCTCGCCAAAGATCAAGGTCTCTAAGGGCGTCAAGCTCGTTCGCAACGAGACCAACCTCGGCTTTGGCAAAGCAAGTAACCAAGGCGCTGTAATGAGTACAGGAGACGTCGTTCTGTTCCTCAACAGCGATACCATCGTTCCCAAAATTGCTCTGGAAAGGTTAATGGAATCGTTGTTTTCCGGTGATGCGGTGGCGGCGGCTGGACCTTACACAAATAACTCCGGTCATTTCCAACGAATCGAACCTACCTACAATTCCGAGGAAAACCTGGACCTTTTCGCTCAAGACTTCGCCACGCGTTCGGCCAAAGATGTCGAGGTCGATATGCTCGTTGGTTTCTGCATGGCGTTGAAACGAGCCACACTCGATGAGGTGGGTCTGTTTGACGAGAGATTTGGCTACGGTACGTTCGAAGATAATGATTTGAGCTATCGGCTCCGCCGTGCAGGATATCAGTTAGTCATATCAGCTCGCTCTTACATTCATCACGAAGGTTCAAAGACGATGAAGCGGATGGCAACCGAAGAACAGGAAAAGCCTTTAGACCTTCAACTCTTGCTTCAGGAAAACCACGACAAATTTGCATCCAAGTGGCGGAACGATCTTCAATCGGGATTTGCGTCGGGCCTAAGCGGTCTCTCTGCCGATCGGATTCAATTTAACGGAGAGCGCAAACCAGAGAAGCGCTTGGAGCGAACCACTGCAATGGTGGAAAAAGCCGACATATCGCTCTGCATGATCGTCAAGAACGAAGAGCGGGTCATCCGGGATTGCTTAGAAAGCGCGGTTCCATTCTTCTGCGAGGTGCTTGTGCTCGACACTGGCTCGACAGATCGGACGATAGAAATCGCACGCGAGTGCGGAGCGGTGGTGAGGGAAACGAAGTGGCCCGACAGTTTTGCTAAGGCAAGAACGGAATCAATGAAGCACGCCAAAGGAAAGTGGATCATGTGGATCGATGCTGACGACACCTTACCGATGCAAAGCGCGGAAGTCATCGTCAATGCTGTTGCATCGGCGCAGCAGGACGTAATTGGATTCATTGTGCCAGTCCAGTTTGTCGAAGAGCATGGCCAGGGCACGGAAGTAGATCACGTGAAAATCTTTCGGAATTTTCCGGGCATCGAATGGGAAGGACGAATCCATGAGCAAGCCCTGCAGTCCGTCCGTCGTCAAGCAGAGAAGGCAGGAATTCGAGATGGTGGTCGACTAATTCGCCTGGAGGCAAAAGTCATGCACTCCGGCTACGACACCTCGGAGGCTGGTCAGGAAGGCAAACGGATTAGAGATGAAAAGCTTCTCAAGCTGGATCTCAAAGACCGGCCAAATCATCCGTTTGTGTTGTTCAACTTAGGAATGACCGAGCATTTCACCGGAACCCAAGAAAGGGCGGTAGAGTGGCTGGAGAAGTGCCTCAAACATTCCAAGAAGGGCGAAACACACATTCGTAAGGCGTACGCACTCCTCGGCGCGGCTTTGCGAAAGCTTGACAAGCGCGACCAAGCAAAAGCGAGGCTGGAAAAGGGATATAAAGAAATTCCGGGAGACCCGGAAATAGCCTTTCACCTAGCCCAAATCGCAGCGGAAGAGAAACTGTATCAAAAAGCGGCCGACCTTTACCATGAAGTTTTGAATGCTGACGTGTCGGGAGTGTTCACAAGCCTAGATCCAGGAATCATGGGTTACAAGACAAGGCATAACCTTGCCTACGTGTACGTGTCGCTCGGTAAATATGAGGAGGCGTTAGAGCAGTGGCGACTCGCTCTGGAGAATTCTCCAAGAATTGAACTCGCAAGAAATCTTTTCGACACCGCCTTGTCTCACAAAGACTTTAAGACGTGCAAAGAAGCCATGGATTGGGTTCACCAACGTAATGGCCATGATGAGCACTGGGCAAATATGTTGGTACAATTGTCCGACGCGACCGGAACTGATCCCGCTCACCAATTTGACTTCATCTGTAACGCGGAACCTGAAAACTCAGGAGTGCGGAAAGTCTTTGCACTGCACTTGATGAATACTGGTCGCAACCAGTGGGCGGTGGATCACTTCTACTATTTGTACCAGCGCAATGTGCCTGAAGGAGCTTATTTCCTCGGCGTCATGTCTGAGCAGGATGGTCAACCAGAAAAGGCGCTCGAATGGTACGAACAGGCGCACCTCTTCAATCCCGGCCATCTCCAGACCATCGAAAAGCTTAATGAGCTGCGGCGAGGCGGGCCGCGACCAGAATAGGTTCGAAGATGGTGGAATTCCAAAGTAACTCGGAGTTCAGGATATCCAGACTGCCATAGTAATCCACCAATTTTGCAAGGAAGGCTGCATCGCTTCGGCCCACGTATTCATTGGTCTGCTCTTCGGGCAAGGATTTGAAGCTGGATCCATGGTTGTGCAAGACGATCGTATCTAGCGCGATAAGCAATTTGTATCCGAGACTGGAAAGTCTCCACGAAAAATCCAAATCGTCGCTGCCAAGGAAGAGGTTTTCATCGAGCAATCCAACTTCGTTCAATATGCTGCGTTTGGTTGCGAGGCAGAACCCGATAAGGAGCTTTGTCTCTTCAGATTCTCCTTCGTGGACATCTTGGAGAATCGGTGGAAGCTCTCGGGCCGGAACCGTTACGTCTCTGGGCAAGTGATGAGTCACGAACTGCCGATCGCTGACTTGATCACTGAGAGGTCCGACTGCTCCAACTTCTGGATCCTCGAGTTTGACGATCAATGATTCAATCCAGCCCAGAGACACTTCCGTATCTGGATTTAAAATTACAATGTATTCGCCTTTGGATTGGAGAATTCCGACGTTGTTACCTTTGGAAAACCCTAGGTTCTCACTGCTCTCGATGACCTTTATTCGGGAATCTTTCTTGGCCCAGGTTTTCAGAATTGCTCGCGTGGCGTCGGTCGAGCAGTTGTCGACGAGGATGACCTCGTCGGCAAGATCGAGAGTCTTCAGAACACTTTCCAAGCATGTATTGATTGTCCCGGATGAATTGAACGTGACGATAATTGCTGACGCTCGACAGTTGGCCTCACCGAGTTGCAACTGGTGTGGACCAACGAGCTTTGATCGGACACCTTCATCTTCAGTTGCGTCCGGTAAGAGCTTCGCAACGAAGAGCGTCTGGTATGTGCTTGCGGTTACGAATGCCTTTTCACCCGGCAAGCCAAGTGTCTTCGCTAGGTCTCCGATGTGCTGACAAGCCGAGGATTGGATGAGGTTGGGTTCTTCTTTGTTGACCCCGTAGCCTGCGTTCCAGAGCATCTTTCGAAATGAGTCTGGAGTGAAAAAGGTGAGATGGGTCCTATCGAGGAGGCCACTGTTTGTGTAGTCGAATTTACCTTGGAGAAGTTCGAGAAGAACAGTCCAGTGAGCGATATTGGGTACGTTTGCGATAAGAGTTGCGTCTGGAGTCAGGTTCTTTCTGAGTTTTGCGAGGACGATTTCGGGTCTCCTGAGGTGTTCCAGCACATCGCCGAAAATAAGGCAGTCAAAAGGCACATCCGGAAAATCATCTAAGAGCTCAATATCGTCTTGAATTATGTGGTCCAATCGAGCTGATGCATCGTCAAAAGCACTTTTCTCAGGTTCTATGCCCCAGTAAACACAAGACTGTCGGAGTTTGGTCGCCTCTCCTAGCAGGCCTCTCGAGCATCCAATTTCCAAAATTCTTTTTGCCTGCAACGGGATTTGCTCGAAAATTCGATAATTTAAACCACCAAAATAGTCCAATAGGGATGAAGTGTATCACCAGAACAGTTGCTTCAATCAACATCTTGTTGCTAATGCAAAATGACTTGTTCCCCAAAAAACGATCCATGGTGATGTGATGATTCGTCTCTTTTTGAAAGAGAGTGAGCATGTCAACCAAAGCAAAGAAATATAGTGAAGAGCAGATCCTTCAGATAGTGAAGGAGATCAATGAAGGCGGAA
>JANYCU010000027.1 GCA_025360125.1 Armatimonadota bacterium
CGCTCGAAGTAGACCTCCAAGAATGGCTCGTACACTACAATACGAAAAGAGCCCACCTAGGATACAGAAACCTTGGAAGGACACCCTACCAAACGGTTTTAATGTATCTTGAAACTGACATACAAGAAGCTTGACTGTACAACTATCCGACTCTGCCAACTGCCAACTGCAAACTGCCGACTACTTTGGCCGTAGTACATACTTTGGACTCTCAATGATTTTTTCCCGACAAATCATACTGGCCGCCCTAGCAGGATTAATCCTGCTAATCAGCCTCATCCCCAGTCTGTCGTGGTTGGCCTACGTCTCCGTCGCTCTTGGATCAATTGAGGCCGTTCCCGCCGCATGGGGAACATTAAAAGACAAACACCTCGACGTCGATTCCCTCATGCTTCTCGCCGCCCTTGGGTCGGTGTTACTCAACCGCCCATTCGAAGCGGGCGTCCTCCTCTTCCTCTTCTCCCTTTCGAAGGCCCTCGAAGACCTCACGATGGCAAAGACCCGAAACGCCATTGACGCGCTAATCAGGCTCCGCCCAAGCAGAGTAACCGCCGTTCGTGATGGAAAGGAAATCGAAATCGCCGTCGAAGATATTGTTCTCGATGAAGTCCTTGTCCTTCCCGGATTCATGACTGCCCCGGTCGACGGAATCGTAACCGTCGGCAGCGGCTCGGTAGACAACAGCGCTCTCACCGGAGAGTCAGTTCCAATTTCCGTCGACATTGGCTCGCCGATCCTGGCCGGAGCGAGAAATCTCGAATTCGGAATGACCTATCGAGCAACGTCAACCGTCGAGAACTCGACGCTTCAAAAAGTTGTGGACCTCGTCAGTCAGGCCCAAGAAAACAAGGGCAGCGGTGAGCGCACAAGCCGCTGGTTCGGCGAGAAGTACACCTGGTTCGTCCTGCTGGCCAGTCTTTCAATGCTGATCGTCAAGCTTGCGTACCATGTTCCATTCAAAGACGCCGCATATTCGTCGCTGACATTGCTGGTCGCCCTTAGTCCCTGCGCTCTCGTGATTAGTGTGCCCGCTGCGGCTCTTAGCGCGATGGCCTGGGCCGCAAGAAACGGCATCCTCATTCGGGGCGGTGAGTTCATTGAAAAGATCGGAACTGTCACTGCCGCTGCGTTCGACAAAACCGGAACCTTAACCGCAGGCAAGCCTCAACTCGTCGAAATCTGCCTTTGCGACGAGGACCCCGCCACTCAATGCTCAGAAACCGACGTCTGTTGGAACGGCAAGGGAGAAATGTCGCCGGAATCAAGCCGGATTCTTGGTTTGGCCGCCGCCGCTGAATCTCAAAGCGAGCATCCTGTGGCCCATGCCCTACGAGAAACTGCAAGGGCTCGAAAGATTGAACTGTCCGTTGCTGAGCAAGTCGAAACCGTCCCTGGCTTAGGAATTCGGGCCGTCGTAAACGGTAGCCGAATCGAAATTGGCCAGCCAAAGATGTTCACCGCCAAGATGCCCGACGAATTTCGTGGGCACCTCGAAGTCCTACAAGCAAACGGTTGGACCGTTGCCGTCATCGCCGTCGACGGAAAGCTTGCCGCCCTCGGCTTCGAAGATCAGCCAAGAAAGTCCTCAAAGGGCGTGCTTCTGCAACTTGGCAAACTCGGAGTCAAGAAACTCATCATGCTCACGGGCGACAATGAGCGAACCGCCGCCCGAGTTGCCGGAGAACTGGGATTAACCTCGTACCGAGCCGAACTGATGCCCGGAGACAAAGTCGACGCAATCGCTGAACTAGCAAAGACCGAGCGTGTATTGATGGTAGGCGATGGAATCAACGACGCCCCTGCCCTTACCCTCGCCTACGTCGGTGTCGCGATGGGCGGCCTTGGTAGCGACATTGCCCTCAATGCCGCCGATATCGTCCTCATGAAGGACCGACTCGAATCCATTCCCGAAGTCATCGCACTTGGCAAAAAGACCAACCGAATCATCAAGGCAAACCTCGCCATCGGTGGCGGAGTCATCACGATCCTCGCGATCACATCGCTCATCGGCATCCTGCCATTGCCTATCGCGGTGGTCGGTCACGAAGGTTCAACCGTCGTCGTTATCCTGAACGGCCTCAGGTTGCTACGTGGCCCTAATTTGAGATAAAACATCGAGAAAACTCCAACACTCAACTAAGTGGTTGAGTGTTTCGGATCAATCTATGTTTTAGCTTACTAACTTACCCAATACAATCGCAGGAGCTGCCTTCGCCGCCTGAACATTGTCATCTTTCGCAGGCCGGAAATAAGGAACCAAGTCAACCGTTCCGCTTTGGTGAATCTCAATCACCGCAAAACCATATGTCTTGCCGCCTTCCGGTTCCCAAGCCTTCTCAAGCTTGCTGCCGCCGTTACCCGCAATAATTTGCCAAGGCAAAGCGCCATTGACCTTGCTCACATCCCAAGCGTGGACATGAGCGCAGAGATATGCAAGCACATTTGGACTAGCTTGCATGGCTTTGATCAACTCACCGCCTGACTTCGGCTCGATCGGAGCGTCACCCGCTGCGCTCGTACCGTCAACCACATTTCGGTGCCCAAGAAGGAAAATCGTTTTGCCTGCCTTCGTCGCTGCGTCAATATCAGCTTTCGCCCAATTGGCCGGAACAAACCCAATCCGCTCGTCTTTCGTCCTTGTGTCGGTGTTAAGGCAAACAAAGTGAACGTTGCCTTCGTCGAATGAAAAGTTCAGCTTCGACTGGTCATCGGAAATCTGATCTGGGCCACCAACCAATGGACCGTTAGCCAATTTCGGCATCAAGGAATTAACCGCAAGCCAATCGTTCCACATCGAAGCAGTATAGGGGCTGGCGAGCTTTTCATCCTTCACCTTTCGGTTCATTTCATGATTGCCAGAAATCGGAACCATCGTAAGCTTGCCATTCAGCGAAGACGCCTTGTATTCACTAATCCACGCATCCAACTGCTTCCGACACTCTTCTCCTTTGTCGTTGCCATAACCAAGAACCAAGTCACCCGTCATGAACAAGTACTTGGGCATGGGTGAAATCTTCGCAATATCCTGAAAACTTTGTCTTAGCTGGGGCAAGTTCGCTGAACTAGGATTCGCAGCAACATCCCAATCTGCCTTGTCGACTCGATTACAGCCAAAAAAAGCGAAGGAAAAAGTGACTGGGTCACTCTGAATCGGAGTGGCGAAGAGAGGCAAAAGTGAAAGAAGTCCAATCATATCAATTGTTAAGAATTATAGAAACGTGACTGTAAAGGGAATGTTAAGAGAATGATCCTCTTCACTTAGGAGAGGTCAGTGAACGGGGCCATAGCGTGAACTGGGTGAGGTAGATATTCTTGCCCCTCGCCCTGATTAGATACACTGTGACCATGCAAAAGATGCCCAACAGCCTCATCAGGTTTGAGGCATTCTTGCGCGAAGCCGAGAACCGGGCCGAGACTCGAACCGGGCTGACCCTAATCGGATTCATTGGATTTCTTTCCTTTCTCGGAATAGCGGTAATCATCGCTCGATTCCTCATCGAGCCATCAAGCATCATCCGAATTGCCGGAATCCTGCTTCTCTCGGCCATGATCAACAGCAAAGTGACCGATAGCCTGCACAAATCCAGGCGGGCAAAGCTCTCTCGGCAAGACCCACTCCACGAAACCTACAAAGCACTCATCAAGGAACTGAAGAAGTATTCCGAAAACCGAACCCTTGGCGAGCGCCTACACCCCGCCGTAGCGCGACAACTCGAAAGCGTTGCCGATTCGTTCTTCCGAGTTCGAACCTGGCTCAAAACGCCATCTTCCAAAAATGTCCTCGGCGACACGCTTCATGCAGAGGTCATTCAAGCAACCGACCGCGCCATGCGCGAAGTCATCTTCTCCATTCACGGAGCCTATCGCCCATCCGGAATGCAGCGTAAGCAGTGGGACAAAATGGTCAAATCCGACCCCGATGCTCTTGATGCTTGCGACGCATTAAGCCGAATCAACGGCCTGCTCGGACAACTAACCGACATCATGGGCAAAGTCGAATCCTTCGGAGTGACGATCACCCTCACCGACCAGCTCCGCGCCATCTCCGACGCCATCGAAGAGATGGAGCAAAGCACCTTCGCCCACATCAAAAGCCTCCCCGCTTCGGCCATGAGCCACCGTGAAGATAAAGTAGAAATATCACAGTCGTAAGTCGATGCCGATGCGCACATTGACGTCCCCTCATTTCGACCTCGACCTCGTCCTCGCGAAGCGAGATGCTTCTCTGGACAGAAAAATCACAACTCTCCGCTTTAACAATCTCCCGCTCGCCCTGTCTGCTACAATCCATCATGGAAATCCGGGTCTTGGAGGCCGACGATGCGGCTGAATATCAAGCTACGAGGGCCGTGGCGCTTCTAACCGAACCCTTCGCCTTCGGAATGGACTACGAGTCATTCATAGCCCGATCTTTAGAGGACATTCAAGCCCAACTACCACCCGTAGAAAACCTTTCCTTCACGCTCGGAGCGTTCATTGACGGCAAACTCGTTGGCACGGCCGGACTCTTTCGTCACAAACTGATCAAATTCCGTCACGGGGCTGACCTGAATGCTATGTACGTTGCGGATTCTGCGCGAGGAAAGGGTGTCGGCAAGGCGCTCATTGCGGCCCTCATAGAGCGCGCAAGGACGTTCGAAGGTCTCGAAATGATCTCGTTAACTGCCACTCATTCTCAAACCGTCGCCATCGAAATGTACCGAAAAGCAGGCTTCGAAACGTGGGGACACTCAAAGCGAACCATGAAAGTCGGCGACGAATACGCCGACTTCGTCCACATGACTCTGATACTCTAATAGTGATATGTGGAGTGCGCCGATTTATCGGCGCTTTGTCCTGCGAAATTTATTTCGCTGCCACTAACCTACTTTTAGGATCAGGGCAATATTACAGTTTGTCAAGCCTTAAGCTCCTCCACTTGAGGAGAGGAGCGAAGCTCCCAGGTGGCGCGCATAACCAGGAATAATCGGGATACGACTACCCAATTGCGGAATCGCTGCCTCAGTAGCTCACGAACCAGGCAATTCTGAGGCTCAGAAATGCTTGCGTTTATCCAAGAATTAGCTACTGGGGCTATAGAAGCCCTTTCAATTTGGAACCATCAGGGCAAATCTTCTTCCTCCACATCCCTCGCTTCCACCGCTTCTTACGCTGTCCTTGACTATTCGAACTTCAAGACAATCTTTGGCTTCACATCGCCTTCTTTTCGATCCCTTGTATAGATCCGATAGATGCCCTCTCGTCCAAGCTCACCCGCATCGTACTTGCTGGTCAACGCGAAAAACATCGGTTCCTTCGCCGAACTTGCTTTGCCAAAAGCCTCCCCAAACTTCGACTTAGCACCCATCAAATCGATTCGAATCTCTAGTTTGCTTGCATCACTCGAGCCTTCAACTTGAGCAACAACTCCTTTCCCATAAATGGTGTCACCTGGATAAACCGTTGACGATTGGTCGTAAGTCCATTTCTTCTCCTCGAACTTGCCAACCAATGGACGAACTTCGAGCGGATAATCGGCCATAACCTTGTCAACTTTCATCGAACCAGAAGGCTTCAAAACCATAAACGCCGAAACCAGCTTCTTTCCTTCCGGAGCTCCAGGTAAAGCAAACTTCAAATAACCATATCCGAAACTTTCTGCCTGTTCAGGCTTCTCGGCGACCGCCCGTCCGCCAACACCCCAAACTCTAAATGTCTCGTCCGTACTCGGCTCACCCGCGTTCGGATACACCCAAACATCCTCGCTCGCAATAACGGTTACCGGGTCATCGAGACGCAGGGAAGCGTGAGAAAACAGGAGGCTGACAGCAAGCGAAATCATATCTATATCATACTTACGTTTGGGATATGCGAGAGGTACGGGCACTTCGGATATTGGAATTTCAAGTGATCAGAGATCGCTTAGCCTCTTGCTGCCAAACCGAAATGGGCCGAATTGTGGCCGAATCGATCATCCCAGAATTCGAAGAGAAGCCCGTTTGGACGCTGATCGAGCAAACCCTCGAAGCCTTCGATTTGCTCGGAGTCTCACCTCCGCCAACGCTCAGCGGCGTCTTCGACGTCCGAAACGCAGCAAAAATGGCCGCGAAGGGAGGTCAGCTTGGTGGCGACCAACTATACCGAACGGGTACGGCCCTCGCCGCAACCAACTTATTCAAGACCTACATCGACTCAGTGAAGTCAATCCACTTAGCTGGTTTTGCCGAAGGCCTTTTTCCCGAGCCGAAGCTGGAAGGTGAACTTCTATACAGCTTGGACTCCGACGGTTCAGTGTTAGACCAAGCCTCTCAACTTCTTGCCGAGATAAGAGGGAAAAAACGCGGCGCTCAGCAAAAGATCATCGAGCGAATAACTGCGTACACGTCGGGCAAGTTCCGTGACTATCTCTCCGATCCAATCTACACCGTCCGAGATGGCCGCTACGTAATCCCCCTCAAGGCCGACTACAAAGGGAAAATCAAGGGAATTGTTCACGACACCAGCTCGACGGGCTCAACCGTCTTCCTTGAACCCGAAGACGTGCTGAACGCTACAAACGCGGCACGCCTACTCGAAGCTCAGGAAAAGGAAGAGGAAACCCGGATCCTCAAAATGCTTTCCGCCAAGGTTGGTACCTGCGCGGACTCCATCATTTCGTCTGTTACTCAACTGGGCGAACTCGATCTCATTTTCGGCAAAGCTAGGCTGGGATCAGAAATGCGGGCCGGAGTCCCCGAGAAAGTTCAAGGCCACTATATTGAAATCAAGGGTGGCCGTCATCCATTGCTCAACAAAGACAAAGTCGTCCCGCTCGACATCGAACTTGGAGCCGGAAAATCAGTCGTCATCACTGGACCGAATACGGGCGGTAAGACCGTTGCGATCAAGGCGGTGGGGCTTTTTGTGACAATGCTGCAATGCGGAATGCTCCCGCCCGCATACCACTGCAAATTCGGACACTTCACCCAGATCTGGGCGGATATCGGCGACGAGCAAAGCTTAGAGCAGTCCCTCTCAACATTTTCGGCTCACCTCAAGAACATCGCGTCGGCTCTCAATAATCTCAAGTCCGGGGCGTTGATCCTCCTTGACGAAGTCGGAGCAGGTACGGACCCCGCCGAAGGTGCGGCCCTCGCACGAGCGTTCTTACTCGAATTTCATGAGCACAACGCTACGGTCCTTGCAAGCACCCACTACGGCGAGCTGAAGGCATTTGCCTTCTCAACCGAAGGATTCCGAAATGCCTCAATGGAGTTCGATTCGAAATCGTTGATGCCAACGTATAAGCTCATCCTCGGAGCCGCTGGGGCTAGCCAGGCATTAAAGATTGCCGAGCGGTATGGCATCGATCGCCGAATCGTCGCCCGAGCCGAAGAAGGTCTTAGCGAACAGCACAAAGACATGGCCGAAATGCTGCAGAATCTCGAAAGTGCGCAGAAACAAGCCCGAATTGCTCAAGGTGAAGCCGACAGAAGGGCAGCCGAACTAAAAGCCCTCGAAGCAAGAGCCAATCAAAAGCTTAAAGAGGCAGAAGATGTTCGGAAAAGAGCCAACGAGCGGGCCCATGACGCAATCGAAAGCACCCTACGGGACATTCGAATTCAAGCCGATGACATCATTGAAGGGCTAAAGAAGCAAGGAACCAAACAAGATTCCGTTCAAAAAGCTCGGTTGGACTTAAAAGCACTCGATGAACTCGGGCGAGGAGTCTCCGCCAAATTCAGAAGCACCAAAGAACAAACTCAACCAACCGAGCGACACGCCTTCAAGAAAGGCGATCTCGTTCAAGTGCTAGGAATGCAGCAAGATGGCGTCCTGCTTGAGGACTTAGTTGGGCGTGAGGTCATGGTTCAAATGGGAGCCTTGAAAATGAAAATCGATGCCCGAAAGCTGTTGCCATCAGTTCTAAAGCCTGTCAGCAAAACTTCTGGACGGTCGAGTGCCAGCCTAGCCAGGACATTCAACGCAAAAACCGAAATAACCTTACGAAACATGCGTGCCGAAGACGCCATTCGTGAATTGGAAAGATTTATCGATGACTCGCTCCTCGGGAACGTTCCGTTTGCTCGAATCGTCCATGGAAAAGGAGAAGGCATCTTGAGGCAAATAACTCAGGAGTTTTTAAAGGCGCACAAAGATGTCAAGTCCTACCGAGATGGAGATGCTACCGAGGGTGGCATGGGAGTAACCGTTGTCAACTTTAAGTGATATTACGATGCAAGATCTCATCGAATCGGCAAGGCAAGCCCAAAAGCTGGCATATGCACCGTATTCCCAATATTTTGTGGGAGCGGCAATCCTTACTAATTCAGGAAAAGTATTCCGCGGTTCAAATATCGAAAATGCCTCCTATGGCGCGACAATATGCGCGGAAAGAGCCGCTATTACAAACATGATTATGGGCGGTGAACGAGATATCCGAGCATTGGCAGTCGTAACTGAAGACTGCGGTTTTCCCTGTGGAATTTGCCTGCAGACTATAAATGAATTTACTTCTGATCCAAATTTGTGCGAAATTGTCGTACCATCTAAAAGCGGATTTCAAATTCGCACGTTGCAAGAACTTGCACCCTACCTTTGGCGGAGCGAACTCGTCAAAAAAACCAAATAAGATATGAAACACCTCCAAGTTATTGCGGGCATCCTTTTTATCCTCTTCCTATTCACAATTACGGCGTGTGGCGGAGGCGGAGGCACGAACGGATCCAACGGATCGACGGGTGGCTTTGCAAGTATCCGAATGGAAGCAGTTATTGACGGTTCCAGTCCAACTACGACGGTCGATCCCACAAATATCTTCGTCAATGAAATCGTGCGATTTCGATTAACCGGAGTCGACGATACAAGTACCAGGGTGATTATCCCAACGTCCGGTTACACCTTGACCGGAGCTCCTGGTGGCGCATTAGACTCCACCGGACTCTTCACCGCCAGTTCGTCCGGCACGGGTAGCTCAGGCGCAGTTCACGTTACCTTTGATGCAACGAACTATTCTCTCACCGTGAAAGTAGTCACTCCCGATGCGATTTTGAAAGGAACTGGCCGAACAACAGAAGGGTTTCCCGCTGCTGGCGTTCAAATCAAAGCACTCAACGTTTCAGGAACTGTTGTCGGCACTGGATTTATTGCCACCGATGGCACCATTCGAATGAGCGTTCCAACGTCCGCAGTAAAGTTCACAACTGACTTCTCGACCGCAGACCCCCAGGCAAAGTATTACGTCCGACAATTCGCCTATAGCGGAAAAGATTACTCAACAACGATTGTCACGTGTACCGCCCCATTGCCAGCCTTAACCAGCGGTTTGACCTCAAATTTGTCGACCGCTCTCGCATTTTATAGGCTCACTAGCGGTATCCCACCACCTCCTCCAAATGGTTGCCAGTAAAAAAAGTGCAAATCCTCGTACACAAACGAGTTTTTTCTTGGCATAATGAACACGCGATGAAGCAATTGCGGATGCTTGGTGCGCTTGCGTTTGGACTCTATTTGATGGGGTGCGCGGGCAATGGGACAGTGGCTGGCGGCGGCGGTGGCGGTACGTTTGATATCGTAGGTTCACCTAAAGTCGAAATGATTTATTCAACCGGGTTCTTTCCGAACCCAGGATTGCCAATTTTTGGCGATCCACTTAACATTCGAACGGGGGAGCAAGTTCAATTTCAATTAGTCGGTTATAAGGCTAACGGGGATCGAGTTGTTATTCCAGCCGATACATGGCGATCTGATGACTCAACGAATTCGTTTGGTGTCTTGTCTGCCAACACAGGAATTTACAATGCCTCGACTCGACAATCACCAACCGAACAGGTTGTAATTGCTCGATGGCATGACCAAGATTTTTCAGCGTTCTATTCAGTTCGACCAAGAGCCGTTCGAATTATTGGATCAGTTCTGAATCACGTCACGGGATTGCCGTTGGCAAACATCACGCTGTATTTCTACGACGTCAGCGGTAACTTCCTCGGACCAGCACAAACTGCCTTTGATGGTTCGTTCCATGCAGCAATGCCATCGACAGTTGCTCGATTCCAAATTGTCAACGATTCGTTGCCAAACAATCTGCTCAGACTGATGCTGCACGAAGATACGGCAAGTGTGACACCTGTTTTCCCTGACTACTTAAACAACCGAAATGCAAGCGGAACTCCAATTCCTGTTTCTGTAGACGAAAGTGGGATGGTTTACCGGGCGACCGGAGTTGGAAACTCTTGTCTACCATTGATCTCTTCTTCGGCCTACATCAATACGGATTACTATTTGGCCAAGCCAATTCTCGTCATTCCTAACGGAGACGTGGACGGATTCGGAAATCCTGCTGATCCAAACACATTGGCTGTCGGTTGCAGCGTTCCTTAATTCATCGTTAAGCATTAAGGCACATACGGAATCGTAACTCAGTTACGGTTCCGTATTTTTTTGCGTAGCCATGTCACCAATCCACGAGTACAATTCAGATATGGGGACTCGCGTACTCGAAAAAAACGATGCACGTGAAATGATGCGTGACCCAATGGTGCTGCAAGCCCTTCAGCTTGCCGACCGACTTCGCGAAGTAAAAGGCGAAGATTTAGAGTCAGACGAGTACTTTGCAATTTCCGAAGCAACTGGCGTTTCCGAAGAATATATTCGATTCCTTGAGCAAAACAAGGGATCTAACGGAGCCCAGAACTTCCTCGATCGACTCAGAACTCAGTTCTTCTCGCTGGATACCGATACGCGTCGGTATGTAAGCACGGGAATCCTCGCAACCTTGTTTTCAATGCTGCTGGCAATTGGTCTCAGGATCGACACTTATACGGCTTTTGCCCTGAAGTCGAATTACAGCGTCTTTCAAACCATTTCGTACGTGCTGGCGATCGGTGCCTTTTATAACGCTGCAGTTTCAAAATCAGTCAAATCAGCCGCAATTGTCGGCGGCATTTTTGGAGGATTGAGTTACGTTCTGGGAAGCGTATTTGCGATGGTCATGGTCATCCCGAACTTGAATTTCCCACCACCTTTGGTCGTTGTGAGCGCAGGTGCCAGTTCGCTTTTGGCAATGCTTCTTCAAATGATTTTTCATGGCGGGAAGAAGGGCTCATCTTCAGTGGATCGAACATCGGCGCGTCAGGACCTCTTGAAGCAATTGGTTGACCTGCAAGACCACCTCCGTGAGGGTCAACAAGCGGCAACTTTCTTGAGCCTCGATGTGGTTGGTTCGACAAGGATGAAACTAGGTGCCGACGTATTGTCGGTTGAATTTACATTTACTGAATATCACAACTACGTCGCTCGGATTGCCGAAAAGCATTTTGGCAATATCCATTCGACGGCGGGTGATGGCATAACTGTTGCGTTTGAGCATCCTCAGAATGCATTCAATGCTGCTCGTCAAATTCAGACTGGGCTCGTTGAGTTCAATGCGTTCCGAAACAAGATTGATACTCCGTTGCAGCTGCGCGCAGGAATTCATACTGGCCAAGTGTTGGCTCCCGAGGCAGGCAATATGAGCTCGATCAACTTTGCATCCGTGATTGATATTGCTGCACACCTACAAAAGGAGTGCCCGATTGGTGGCGTCGCAGTCAGCGACGAAGCCGGGGCTGGACTAAATGGTGGTTCGACCGTCATCGGTAGTGAACGAGTTTGCGTTCACGACACATGGGCAACTGTCTGGAAGCGAAAGAAGAGTCTTGATCATTTCAAGATGCCAGAAGCACTTGCGCAAAGTTAGGAGGAAGTATGTTTGGGATAGTTCAGCGTCGATTCAAGACGCAAAACGAATGGGATGAAGTTTGGAATACTCCGGTAGATGTTCCGACGTTTGTCCGTGATCTCGGCGAACCAGGCTCCCTCGAAGTTGAGTCGTCCTTTCATGGCGCAGTTCACTTTTTGGCGGGGTACCTTCAGCGGTTCGATTTTCGATTGTTTCGGAATGGCGGCTTGCCGCTCATCGAGCGACGGACGGGACCGCTGATTGAAGAAGTCTTGGTTCGACTAGGGCCGAATCCGGTCCGCGGGGCCTATTTACCGATCTCGCTTCAACTCCACGTTTGTCATGAAGGGTTGCGGGAAATCCGAGAACGATATTGGCCGACTGCAGGGCGTCCACCCGTTTCTTTGGTGTCTGGCAATATCGGGCTGATTCAGACCGTGCCAACCTTTGATGTTTGGAATGTCGCGACCGAGGATGCACTCGCCGAGATTTGTGATTCGTTTCGTCAAGACCTGTTGCCGTACTTGGAAATGCTTTCGTCGCCAAATCAGTTGCGGCGGGCAATCTTTGACGGCGAAGCACCGCTTTTTGATCCCGCGACTTCCGTGGAATGGTTGCTGATGGAGTTTGGTCGGTCAGACGCCCGGGAATATATCCGCCAGTTGATCGACGCCGAGGATTTGGCAATTCGAGACTTCTGGCAAGAGCATGATGAACTGAAGACTCAAAAGCTCGTGGGGTATGTGGCCGGAAATGTAACCCACAACCTCGCCGTAATCGCGTTTTCGCATGACATCTGTCGCCGCTGGCTGTATTAAAGAAGCTTCTAGCTTCTAGCTTCTAGCTTCTAGCTTCTAGCTTCTAGCTTCTAGCTTCTAGCTTCTAGCTTCTAGCTTCTAGCTTCTAGCTTCTAGCTTCTAGCTTCTAGCTTCTAGCTTCTAGCTTCAAGCTTCTAGCTTCTAGCTTCTAGCTTCTAGCTTCTAGCTTCTAGCTTCTAGCTTCAAGAAAGAGTAGTAAACGATAAATTTCAACAATTAGTGAAACTTCGGCGGTAAAATGTACGCAGGAAGTATTGTGAGCATTGCACCCGAAAGGATTGTTGGACCCGACCTGATGGATATCTACCGAAAGGTCGATCAGGGTGTCCGACTAAGCTTTGAGGATGGCATGCGATTGTTCCAAGCCAAAGACCTGAGCGCGGTTGGCTACATGGCGAACATGGTGCGCGAGCGGCGCCATGGGGCCAAGACGTACTTTGTTGCCAACCAGCATATCAACTACACCAACGTTTGCAACAAGGGCTGCAAGTTCTGCTCGTTTTACGCCAAGAAGGGTGGCCCGGCTCCTTACGAGATGTCCATCGCCGACGTTCGAGAGAGATTAAACTGGCACCGCGATGCTGACCTCACCGAGATCCACATGGTCGGCGGTATCAATCCTCGCCTCCCTTACCAGTACTACATGGATTTGGTCGCCGTGGTGAAAGAAGTTCTCCCTGGCGTTCACGTGAAGGCGTTTACGGCGGTTGAGATCACGGAGATTGCCCGACAAGGCAACGTCTCCGCCGAGCGAGCCCTGGCTGATCTGATGGAAGCTGGCTTAGACTCTTTGCCTGGCGGAGGAATCGAGATTTTGTCGGACCGAGTCCACCGTGAACTCTTTGGCAAGAAGCTGAACGGTGACGAGTGGAAGGAGGTTGCCCGCGCCGCTGCCAAGCTTGGATTGAAGCAGTACGCCACGATGCTTTACGGCCACATTGAGACCTTGGAGGAGCGCGTCTCGCACTTAGTCCAATTACGTGAGCTTCAAGACGAGACTCAGCACTTTTTGACCATGACTCCGCTCAGCTTCCACCCCGAAGCGACTGAGTTGGAACACATCGCCAAGCCAACTGCCGAAATGGACCTGCGCGGCATTGCGGTAACTCGGCTCATGCTCGATAATTTTGAGCATATCAAGAGCTTCTGGATCATGAATACCGCTCCGGTAACTCAGATGGCCCTTTGGTACGGAGCAGACGATGCCGATGGCTTTGTTCACGAATACGAGATCACGTACGGCGAAGGCGCATTTGGCAACAAAAAGCAGGTTCTGACCCGGGCAAATATGGTTCGGATGATCGAAGAAGTCGATCGGATTCCGGTTGAGCGCGACTCACTTTATAACGAAATCAAGCGCGACTTTGTCGCGAAGAAGCCCCTAGCTGGTATCCCAGTCGCAGCGGGATAGTCAGTTAAGAAAAAATTCTTAATAATTCTCAACACGTTTTGATTCGTTCGCGCGTCTTACGAATTGAAATCCTGTCTCCAGACTGAAATAAGGGGGCAAACGGCAATCGTTTGATGACGATGAGCGGCGCGGGGACCGGATCGCCTGTGTCGCTATGACCGCCGTACTTGTAATAATTGCTCTCGCGCTAACTGCCGTTGCCCGAATGGTGTCGGATGGCAAAGATGCCGTCCGCTCTCGTCCCTCCCTCCCCGCCACTATCGGCCTCCTTTTGACGACCATATTGGTCGCTGGTTTGGCGATGAAATATGGGCAGGAACACTACCGAGCCGCGCTCGCAACTGGTCTCGGCATCGGTGCGCTGGCGATCTTTGCGGCCGAATTTCTTGGTGGCTCGGTTGCTCCGGTCGGTGTTGCCATTACGGCAACGACATTGATGCACTTTCTGCCACCCAAGGCACTTGCCGAGGGGCAGTTTGCCTTGATGGTCGGATTGGCGATTGGCTCGATTATTCTCGGTAGCCGAGCTGGATTTTCGACGGCAATTATCGCAACCGCCTGTGCCGCTGCTGATTTTCTCGGAGCTGGACACAAGAACGTCCCAGCCTCGGTCGACACTGGCAGCATTCTCGGCATTGCCGCCCTGCTTGGAATTATTGGCGTCGGACTATTGCCCAAGAAGCTTGATGCTGTTCGAGCGATTGGAATCGCGCTTGTAGTGGCTGCGGCTGGCTTTATCATTTCCCAACGAATCGTCGAGCCTCATCTCGGCACCGCAATTGGCATTGCCGCCGTTGCCGGGTTAGTTGTCCACTTCCTGGTTCCCGACGATGAACGCGACGTGATGCGAATCATCATCGCCGGAATTATCGCCATGTCGGTAGCGACGATTGGCTACTCGTTATACAAGAATGCGGGTGTGTCGGCCGGATTAGTAACCATGCTCGCGGTCCTTTTTGGATGCGGAAATCGCACTGGGGTGCTTGCTACATCCATGGTGTTCGGCCTTATTCTCATGCGACTGCTGCAAAAAGCAGATGCAGGTTATGCCCAATCGCTCGATATTAGTCAGCATTTCGTCCTTCTCGGTGTCTTTCTCGGAGCACTCATTCCTTTGCTCCCGATTGACAAGATTATCCCGTCAGATTGGAAGGGAAGCCTTAGCTCGTCGCTGTGGGTGGTCTTACTCATCGTGGCCTGCGTCTTCATCGAAGTGATGCTCGGGCATCGGGGCATCAACGGCTTCGTCGCTGGGCTGGGCATTGTTGGAATAGTCGCTTTGCTTCGCCAGGAACGATCGCTGATGCCAATGGCAATCGCGCCAGGGCTGGTAGGGGTGAGCGTCTTCTTCCTGGATCAATTCGACCACTGGACCGACCTTGGCAAGGATGACAAGGTGAAGTTCTTCCTCATCGCCGGAGCCGTCACCATCGCCATTGCGGGTGGAATCGCTCTTCTTTCCCGCAAAACCACCAAGGAGGTGACCGCGTGAAGCGACTTCTTAGTCTAGTAGTTGGCTTGTTATTGTGCGGAGTCTTGGTTACGTATGGCGTGACCCAAGAAACGCCGATCGGAACGATTACGGGCAAGCTCGTGATGAAGGAGAATGGTCGCCCACTGGCGGGCGAACTCGTTACCCTGGAAGCCGACTGGAAAGGCGACGATTCGCCCCGAAGCCGAGGTGTCGACACCAAGCCCGACGGTACATTTGCTTTTAGGGGAGTTCCGGCAGGAAATTACACGATCAACGCTAACACTCGGTCGCACAGAGTGAAGGGCATGGTTTTCACGGTCGAAGAGGCGAAGAATACGGTTGCAGACCTTGCCGCCGAGCCAGATGACCCGAGTTTACGCTTGTATTGTAGCCAAAAAGTCTTCACCTCCGACGAGAAGCCGAAAGTTGAGCTGCATGGATTCGTCCCTAACTCGAAAGATGTCAAAGTTAGCTTGTTCAGGGTTTCATTGAGCCAAATCGAGAAAGCCGGAAGTCTTCAGAAAATCCTCTCGCCGCTAAGTCAAGAAGATCCTGGTGACCTCAAGAAGCTTGAGGCGTCGTGTGAGCACGTTCGCGACCTGAGTCATACGGTTAAAAAGCTTGACGTTGAGGGTGCCTTTATCGAGAACGTTGAAGTGGGCGACCTAACAACTGGCGTGTATTTCATCGACTGCAGCGCTGGCACCGTGCGCGCAGGTACTGCTCTCTATGTTTCGGACCTTGGCTTGGTTACCAAGATTTCAGGCGGCAAAATGCTTTGCTTTACCACGCACCTGAAAACGGGTCAGCCCGTAGAAGGAGCCGAAATCATGCTGTTGAAAGACGGCAAATTGGCGCCATCGGGCAAGACTGACAAAGATGGTTTGCTCGACGTCGTAATTCCGACAACCAAGGACTATCATGCCCTTGTTGTGGCGCAAACGAAAGACTCGGTAGCCTTCATCGGTTATCGCGACTATCAGCACGAAAACCAAGATCTTCGAATCGTTGGTTACTGCGAGCGTCCCGCCTATCGACCGGGTGACGAGATCAATTTCAAGGGGATCATTCGCAAAAAGGCGGAAGATGGATACACCTTGCCGCCATCCAGCGAAGTGGTTGTGACGATCAAAGACCCCGATAACAATTTGCTGGAGACCCAGCACTTGCGAACGAGTGCCCACGGCACGTTCAACGGCAAGTTCACCACGAGCAAAGAAGGGAAGCCTGGTTCGTACATCATGGAATGCGCAACCCTCGGCAGTAAAGGTGAGCTGTATGCCAACGTGGTTGCCTACCGAAAGCCCGAATACTCAATCGAAGTCACACCGGATAAGCCGTTCTACACGATGGGCGACGAAGCATCGGCGACCGTCGAGTGCAAGTACTACTACGGCGGTGCAGTCGTGGGCGCCAAAGTCAAGGCCAGCATCTATCGCTCACCAAAGTGGAACTATGTCGACGAAGATGCGGAAAGCGATGACAGCGAATCCGGATCCGGCAGCGGAAGGCACAATGACCGTAGCCACTCCGGAGAATATTCCGAGGATGTGGAAGCGGTTACCGACGCGTCCGGAAAGGCAACGATCAAGTTTCCGACTCGAAGCAAAGATGATCCCGAGTTCTTGTCGAACGACTACACCTATCAGGTGAGCGCAAGCGTCACCGAAGACGATGCGAAATACTTTAACGGAAGTGGAGACGTTACTGTCGTGCGCGGTGATCACAACCTACACTTGGAAGTGATGAACCCGCTCGTCGCTCCGGGTGACACGGTCGATCTCGTGGTGAAGACTAGCGACCCCATGAAGTCATCAATTCCGCATCCCAATCAACTCGTCACAATCGAAGTGGGCCGGGAAGCATGGACGAAGCGAGACTCGGTCTTTGTCGTTAGCCAGACGTTGACGGCCACGACGGGAGCTGATGGCACCACTCATGTCCCAATTCACGTGTCGAGGGCCGACTCGATGATGATTCGTGCGACCTCGACGGATAAAAAAGGGAACAAGATCGTCGACAGTGCATACGTTTACGTCGAAGGTTCGCCCGCCCAGTTCGAGGAGTCAAAAGGCAAGATCGATGTGACGATGAACAAGCGCAAGTACTTGCCGGGAGAAACCGCAAGTGCCTTGATTCGAACGGATAAGCCTGGAGGCTCGGCCCTGTTAACTACCGAGGCGAGCGGCATCATAACACGCCAAATTGTGCCGATGACGTCCGAATCGACCATGGTCAAACTGCCTGTGAAAGCAGAGTTTTCGCCGAACATCTTCGTGTCCGTCGTTTACGTGAAGGATAAGAAGTTCATGGAATCAAGCGGACGCATCGTCGTTGAACGAAAGGACCGCGAACTGAACATTGAAGTGACGGCTGACAAGGAAGTTTACAAGCCAGGTGAAACTGCAATTGTCAGCGTAAAGACGACCGATTCGAATGGAAAAGCAGTCGGCGCCGACGTTTCGTTAGGCGTTGTTGACGAGGGCATTTATGACATCGCGCCCGATGATACCGACCTTTTGCATGACTTCTATCCGAGTCGGTCGCAAGAGGTCGAGACCAGCTACTCCTTCCCCGAGATTTACCTTGACGGTGGAGACAAAGGGTCATCGAAGATTCCCCTTCGCAAAACTTTCCGAGATACCGCCCAATGGAACCCGTCGGTCTGGACGGGAGCAAATGGCGAGGCCAAAGTTCGCGTGAAGCTGCCAGAAAATCTCACCGAATGGCGAGTGACGGCGGTGGGAATCACCGATAAGACGTCGGTTGGAATGGAGACCGAGAACTTCCGGGCGAAGAAAGACCTGATGGTTCGGCTTCAATTGCCGCAGTACCTAGTCAGTGGTGACCATCAGCGAATGACGCTCGTGATCGCCAACGACTCGGGCAAGGATCAGGACGTTCATATTGAGACGGGTGTGACTGGCGGGGCCACCGTGAGCAAAGCTGCTCCGAAAACGGTGCATGTGCCAAATGGCAAGCCTCAGACAATTGAGTGCGAAGTCACAGCCGGAGACCCGGGTTCCGGAACTGTGACGGCTCGAGCATGGATCGACGGCGGTCCGACCGACGGAGTTCAACAATCCTTCCCGATTGAGCCGCATGGCCGACCTGTCATTGTCGCATCGGCAGGACAAGGTTCCACGACGTTTGACCTTGCGATGAGGCCCGGTGCCGATCCGAAGTATGGCGAATTGACGGTGAACCTAAGTCCGACCCTCGTTGGAGACATGTTGTCTTCGCTGGACGGCCTGATTGGCTATCCGTACGGATGTGTCGAACAAACGATGAGCCGTTTCATGCCGAGCGTTTTGGTCGATAAAACGGTCAAAGATCTTGGCTTACCTCGTCCAAAGAAGCTTGACGATTTACCCAAGATCGTTCGCGACTCGTTGACCCGTTTAGAGAACATGCGACATCGCGACGGCGGATTTGGATGGTGGGACTACGACACGTCGGACCCTTACATGACCGCCTTGGTCCTTGATGGACTCGACCGCGCCAAGCAAGCGGGAGCCGATGTTTCGGCTATCAGCTTAAATCAGACCCTCGATTGGGGAATGAAATGGCTCGAAAAGAACAACATTCCACCGAAAAATTGGCCGTTTGGCGAGTATTGGATCAATCGAGATAAGTACTACCTGATCTACTCGATGTTGCGTTGGGGCAAAACCGATGCGGCGAAGTACTTGGCGGGAACCGACCTGAAGAAGCTCTCGGGCGGAGAGCTTACGCAGGTGGCTATGGCCTTCTACGTTAAGGGCGATATGGTGAAGGCCAATGAAGCGCTGGACCTGTTGACGGCAAAATCGACTGGCACCGACGTGGCTTATTGGTCGGTGGACGAAGGCTATTGGGGATCCGAGTTAGTCGCTTCGGCGCTGGTGGCGTATACCACCATTCGTCCAACTGACAGCATCATTCCTCGCATCGTCCACTATCTGCAGATGTCCAAGAAAGGCGACATGTGGTACTCGACGCGAGGGACTTCGTACGTCTTGATTGGCCTTACCAACTACGTCAAGACGACAAAGGAACTCAGTGGAGATTCCAATGTTGAGGTGGTGGTCAATGGCAAAACGATCCGAACCGTGCACTTGGATCCAAAGGTTGCCCAGGGCCCGGATCGAACTGTGACCATTCCGAGAAGGGAACTCGGTACAGGCGATGTGAAGGTGCAGATTCGCGCTACGGGAACGGGGCGATGCTACTTCTCGGCCCAACTAAAGACCTTGGATGTGAATGCATTGCTGAGGCCGGAATCGACCGATTCGGGCATTCAGGTCGAGCGGAAGTACTACAAGCTCGAGCCCCGACGGCTGATGAACGGAAGCATGAAACTGATGCCGAGCGAGAAGCCCGTGACCAGTTTCCAGTCCGGCGATCTGATCCAGGTGCAATTGAATTTTAAGGTGAAGGAGTTCCGCCAGTTCGTCATGATTGATGAGCCAGTTCCGAGCTCGTGCCGTATTCAAGAGCGGGAGGAAATGGGGTCTGATGACACGTGGAGATATTGGTGGTGCAGTACCGTCATTCGGGATGATCGAATTGCGTTCTTCACACGAGAATTGCCAAGTGGCGATCATAAGATCTCGTACATCCTCCGCGCTGAGCAGAGCGGTACGGTGCGAGTTCTGCCGACAACCGTAGGGAACATGTACGACCCAGGCCATTCGGTCTCAACCGCCGAGGACACAATCGAGGTGAGCCATTGAAAAGGGCAGTCTTGGTGAAAATTGGGGCTGCAGGTGCGGTTGCGACGGCGGGTTTCGCCGCATTGATGGCGGTGCCGGGCGAAGTCACGATTTCGGCGTATTCCACGTCTCTAGCTGAACGTAGCAATAGCCAAAAGCATAATGCGCGCCAGGCGTTGCATCAGCTAATCGGGGCGAAGATTGGTCCGGGCGAGGAGTTTTCGTTCAATAAGCGGGTGGGAACATTCTCAAAGGACGCAGGGTATCGAAAAGCACCCGTGAGCTACAACGGCCAGCTAATCGACGATTGGGGCGGTGGAGTTTGCCAGACTTCGACGACCCTCTACAATGCGGCACTGCTTTCGGGAATGGAAATCCTCGAGCGGAATCATCACCGATTCCAACCATCGTACGTCCCGCCCGGACGAGATGCCGCAGTAGCGTTCTCGAATATTGACCTTCGATTTAAGAATCCGTACCCTTATGCGGTTCGCATCGAAGGCGAGGCAAGTGGCGACCGACTGGTCGTGCGAATCGTTGGTCCTAAGCGTGAGCAGGTTCCAGAAATCATTTCGAAAGTAACTGACCTTCGCGATCCGGTTACGTATCAAGTCGGCGATGATCAAGGACGCCGTCGGGTTCGAAACACGGGCAAAGAAGGATTTGAAGTAACGGTTTTTCGAATTACAGGGAGTCATAAAGAAGAAATTTCGCATGATGAATACCCGGCGATGAATCGCGTGGTCGAAATTCGCAGTAAGAGTTGGTAACTTTGAATCATGATAGAATGATTTTCGCGAGGAAGATTGGATGAAATCGAATTGGAAAACTACTGCATCCCGGTGGGGCTTGCTCATTTTGGTCTCAGGGCTTGGGCTTGGGGCTTATCGCCAGATTCTCGCTAATCGGCAACCCGCGTTCCGGACTCTTCCCGGAGTTTCGGTCGACGATACCGCGCGATTGATTTCGATTTCAGCTCATGCTCCGAAAGGAGAAGACATTCAAGTCATGATTCCTTCAATGGTCTTTGCGGTTGAGCCTTTCAAGGTTGGAACTCATGTTTCGATAACATCGAAAGAAATAGACTCAATGATGGCGTCTAACCCCACTTTTACGCGGTTTGAGAAGCGAGTAAACCTATTGAATAGTTCCAATGGAATGAGCTCTTCCAGTGCCGAGCAGACAGATTCCAAAGAACCATTTACGATGGGCGTTCATGTTGTTTTTTGTGTGCAAGCAGTGAAGTTCCGAGATGCTCAAAACAAGGTTCGGTACTATGCTTTGTTCCCCGGGCAGACCTCATTTACTTCTGCGGTGAACCATGAGGGACGAATACTGCCTCCCAAGATCGAGAAGCTTGAACGAGCCGATTTTGTGAATCCAAAGGATGTCGACTGGATGTACGGGGTCGAGGATTTTACAAAGGTCGTTCCCTAGTTCAATTTGCATAAAAAACCAAAAAAATGAGAAAATGCCATTTTTCTGGCATATAGTATTGACATGGGTTATCGAAAGTGCCAGAATTCTGGCATGGCATCCAAGAAGTCATCGACCGGACCAGACTTGAGCAAGCGCGAGCGGCAAATCCTCGACGTGCTCTACGAGCTTGGAACGGCGTCCGCTGCCGAGATCCACACCGCCATTCCGAATCCACCTACTTACACGGCGGTTCGAACTCATTTGACTAATCTTGAAGAAAAGGGGCAAGTAAAGTTTGCCAAGGACGGAGCGAAATACATCTACTCGCCGACCGTACCAAAAACCGAGGTTGCGCGTAGCATGATGGATAACTTGGTCAAGACCTTCTTCGAAAATAACGTCGAGCTGGTTGTCGCTTCGCTAGTCGACCGAAAAGAGTCTCAGATTTCTCCGGAGCAACTCGACCGCCTCGCCGAAATCATCGATCAGGCAAGGAAGGCGGGCCAATGAAGATTTTTGAATTGCTGGCAACGTGGTCGGTCATCTCAGTTGTCGTCTTGTCTGTCACATTTGCTTCCACTCGATTGGCTCGCAGTTCGGCCGCACTTAGGCATGTCATTTGGGTTTGCGCGTTCGGTTCTCTGCTCCTTATTCCTGCAGCTTGCCAATTCATTCCGGGACGAAATGTTAAAGCTCCGGTGCAGGAATTTAGTCAATTGGACTTGAACTCGGTCGAATCAGTCGGCGCAGTTGACCTTGTTCCTGCTTCTGTGCCTTTCAATTGGCAACCAGTTCAGAACGCTTCGATCGCTCTCTGGCTAGTCGGCGCCCTTGCGTTTGGTGCCTATATCGCTCGCGGTGTGCTTTTAGCGTCTGCAATGAAAAGAGCCAGCAGTTTGCAGAGCCCAGAGGCTCTTGGGCTGAGCGAAGCTTCTCAGAAATCCGGCGTTCGTCGAGCATGGGAACTTCGAGTGAGTTTCACCCGCAGGCCACCCGCGGCTATGACTTGGGGCTGGCTAAAGCCAGTCGTTATGTTGCCCAAAGATTCGGCTTCTTGGCCGACCGAGAAGTGCGAAACCGTGCTTCTGCATGAACTGGCCCACGTTCGTCGCCATGACAGTTTTACTCAATTCGTCGCTCTTGCGGTTTGCGCTCTCTATTGGTTCAACCCGTTGGTATGGCTTGCAGCCAGGGCCATGCGTTTGGAGGCAGAAAAAGCTGCCGACGACCGCGTGATTCTGGCCGGAGTTCGACCAACGGACTACGCGGCTGAACTATTGCGAATCGCCTCTGAATTTGGCGCGGGTCTCCCTCGCCAGCCTATGACTCACATCGGAGTCTCTATCATGAAACAACCAAAAATTGAATCTCGAATTCGGTCCATCGTGGACCCTGCCAATCGTCATCGCGGTGTCGCCCGCTTTGAAGTCGTTTCCGTTGCCTCAGTAGCCCTGGCCGCTGTTCTGGCTCTCATCGCGTTGAGGCCGGGCACGGCCATGGCCCAAAGCACACAATTGCAACAACCCGCAACCATTCTGGTCAAGAGCGGCCCTGACTCGGTTAAAGCCGCCCAGACTCCAAAAACTAAAGCCAAAAGGACTAAGCTTAAACGAGCCACCAAGTCTCACAAGAAGCCAATCAGCGTTTTGATTCGAGTACGGGAAAATGGGAAAGACAGAATAAAGTCCGTCACTTTAATTGAGGCTGGCCGGACGAAAAAAATTGATGAGTTGACGGTCAACCTGGCACAGACAGAGCTTGAAATCGCCTCCGCCAATAAAAGAGTCCATGGAGCCAAGCAAACAGTCGAAAAGGATCGAAGCCGCCTCGATTTGGGAATCGAGAATGAGTATTCAAAGCAGAAGTTGAATATAGATCAAGTACGCCTTGCCGAGGGCCAGGCCAAATTGGCTGAAAGGGAGATCGAAGCTGCTCGAGCAACGGGCAATCAGCAAGGTGTTTCGGCTGAGAAACGAAAGCTGCTTGAGTATGAAGTCCAGGCATCCAAGAAGATGTCTGCCGATCGACAAAGGCAGACAGCCAAAGTTAATCGACTGATCGAGCTTGAATATCACGCGGCCAAAAAGAAGTCCGTCGACCGTCAAAGGCAGCAGTCCAAAGTTAATCGACTTATCGAGCTTGAATATCACGCGGCCAAAAAGATGTCACCAGATCAGCAAAAGAGAGCCATTGAGTTGAAACGCAATGCAGAATTAGACAAAGGGAATGCCGAGGTCAAAGACGAGCGACTTCAAATCGATATGGTGAGGGTGCGCGAGGAGAAGCTGCGAACCGAAAAGGAAAAGGCCGAAAGCGACGCAAAACGACAGCAAGACCAAAAGCGTGCCGACGAGGAAAAGGCGCGGAAAAAAGGCGGTGGCGATGAATTAGACCTCGCTCCATTGGTGCAAGATGGTCGGCTCGAAGATTCGACTGCTCTTCATAAGGCAACATTCACCCAGACTAAGCCGCGAGTAAATTCTTTTTCCGCTCGGGTCCAATACAGTGAGGCGAAATCCACTAGCACGTTCCAGAAGACGAAAGTGTTTCCAGGGCGATACCTTCCGGAGCCATCCAAAAGTCAAACCCACGGTACGATCGCCTATGCCGTCACCAGAGCTCACTACGCAAAGACAGAGACGGCTGTGAAATATAGATTAACGCGTGCGACAACAGTAAAACCAGCCAGTGCGAAATACAAAGTAACGTACACCAAGCTCTCGAAGGTCAAGCCGCCGACTGAGAAGAAGTAGGGCTTTTCCGCAGCGATGAAATGGGCCAAAGCCAGCCGGCTTTGGCCCTTTTTGTTTCGAGAGCGATTCACCGCAAAAGTACTGAATTTTGCGATGCCCGGAACTCTTTTTTTTCTGCCAATGTTAGTTCTATAGCGAGAGAGAATCTATGGCTTTTGTTGCAAGCGTAACGCTCGGAAAATCCCCATACAGAGAGTCGGAAGGTAGACTCGCCCGACCGATGCTATTCGGCAAGCGAGATACGAAACGAGAGGCTTTTGAACGTCACGCTGAGCGGGCGTTTAGTTCTGTTTTCGGTACCGCCTTACGGCTGACTCGCAGCCGAGAAGAAGCCGAAGACTTAACTCAAGAGGCTATTGTTCGAGCCTACGAGGCCTTCGACCGCTTTGATGGTTCGAACTTTAAAGCTTGGATTTTGCGAATTGTCACCAACTTGTACATCAACAAGTATCGTTCGCGACAACGTGGACCTCAGCTGACGTCACTAGAAGAAGACAATGTCATTGAGCCAATGTCGGTTGAATCGGAAATCCCAGATCGTCAACTATTCGATGGTTTGGTTGGAACGGAAGTAGAGAACGCGCTCAGAAAGTTACCAGAAGAGTTTCGTTTAGCGGTTGTTCTCAGCGATATTGAAGAAATGAGCTACCAGGAAATAGCGGATGCGACCAATGTGCCGATTGGTACGGTAAGATCACGAATTGCTCGTGGTCGAGCAATGCTCCGGCGGATTCTGGAGAACTATGCTCTCAAGGAAGGATTTATTAAGGATGGCTACGATCTATGATCGAATTAAGTAAATTGCATGCATATGTCGATGGAGAGCTTTCGGACTCAGAGTGCCGAGAGGTCGAGTCTCGCCTCGCTGGTTGTTCAACAAGCCGAGCCGAAGTCACTTCAATCATTGGATTGAAGTCAACGCTGAAAGGACATTCAGAAGTTGATTGCAGCGACGTTTGGGCTTCGTGCAAAACACGACTCGACGCCATTGATCGAGTGGCAAAGTCAGGCAACTTCATTACGAGATATTCCTGGGGATTTGTCACTGCGGTTGCGTTGATCATGGTCATCGGCGGCGGCTATGCGCGTCATGCTCAGGCAAGCTCGGTGGATAGCAGTTCGCTTGCAGGTGTCTTCGCTGGCTCCCGATCTCAAAGCCCTGAAAAAGTTTCCCGAGACGCCCAACTTGACAAGTTGCTTCGATATGCCGATCGCAATTTGAATGCTCTCAAACCGGTTAGTGTGACAAATATGTCAATCAATGGCTTGCCATCCAGACGTTATGATTTTGAAGATGGCAAAGGCCGAATGAGCCTTCTCGAGCTACCTCGAATTACTAGTTTTGACGGAATGGCTCCCAATGCCGACGGTAAATACTTTTACGGTCAAATTGAGCCAGGAACGATGGCCGTTGGTTGGCGAGTCCAGGGTGCAGCCTTGATTTTGGTTGGCTCGCGAGATTACGCCGAACTTGAGAAAATTGCTCGTTCTAGCTTTATGCTGCCTGAGTAAATTCGAACGTGAGGTAAAATCCGTTTTCCTCGCAGGGGTATAGCTCAGTTGGTAGAGCGTCGGTCTCCAAAAAGTACGGCTATAGACTAAAAAAAACAAAATGTTGGGGTTTTTGTTGGGGTTTTGCTCAATTTTGCCAACAAACGGAGCAATAATGCTCCCCAATGGCTACAAAGACACTTGTCCTTCCTAAAGGCGTCCGCAAGGGCAAAGACGGCAGATTCTATTGGGAGTTCGATAAGCTCCGCACCGATGGTTCAAGGTTCCGCAAGGCAGGAAGCGTAAAGACGGCAGAAGAAGCCGCAAGCAAACTTAAATCAGCGGCAGAAGACTTTGAATCGAACGAACAATCAACGGGACGTGTTCCAACGTTTGGCGAATGGTGCGAATACTTCAAAACAGACATTATGCCTGTCATGCCAAGCAGAAGCGGTAAGCCATATTCACCTAGAACAGTGCAAGGCTATGTAGCCATCATTGACGCTACTTTGGTTCCGATGCTCGGGGACATTATCCTGAACAAAATGACACCTGAACATGTTGAATCCATGCTTAAAAAAGCTGGTGGAGAAGCACAGACACGTAAGAACATCAGGAATCTTGGAAGCAAGCTGTATGAAGTGGCACAGCTACGAGCCAAAGCAACACATGGTTTTAATCCCTTCAAAGCTGTCTTGATTGCCAAGCCCAAGATGAAGCGTGATAGTGAAGGACATGAGATTAGTCATGTTCGTGTTCTTACTGCCGACGAAGAGAAGCGACTGTTCGCCGAGGCAGAATGTCATTGGTGCTTTGGAGCCATTCTGATTGCCATTAAATGCGGCTTGCGAATGGGAGAAGTCTTGGGCTTAGAATGGGCAAATATAGACTTCGATAAGGGAACGCTGACGGTTAGACAGCAACGCCAAAGAATCACGAAGAAGACACGGGATTTAATGGGCATCAAATCCAAAGGTGGATTGATGAAGCTAGACCCCAAGAGCGATTGGGGATTTAGAATGATTCCGCTTCCTACATCGGCTCTTAAATGGCTCCAGGATGAACGGACACGCAATCAAACCCCGTTTGTGATTCCCAACATCAACGGGAACAATCCAAAGGAACCAAGGCGGCTTACCCAATGCTTCAATGATGTTGTTACGAAGGCAGAGATTACGATTGCCGACGAACACGGGAAGCCGCTTGCAAAGCCAACGTTCCACGATTTGCGGCATACCTGGTGTACCCGTCATGCCAATGACTATAGAACACTGCCGCACGTCTTGAAGAAGCTGGCAGGACACAGCCGCATTGAGACAACCTTGGGTTACTACGTCCATGCCGAGGAAGGGGATTTATTCAGCGCACAGCATAACGTCAGTTAATCTTGAAGCGCATAATAATTCCATATTGCCTTAACGTCATCTTCAGTTAATGCCACTGGAATATTCTCGCGCCATAGTTCGCGCTCAACTTCTGGAATCCATTTTGTGAAGTCTGCTAGGCTTTGCTGTTTAATCGCTGTGAAGTACAGACTTTGAACATTATCAATCCAAAGGCAAGTATTCCAAGCATGATAGCTATTCCATCCGTTGTAGGGCTTTGTGCGCCAATTGTCGGAACGTTCGCCATAGATTAATCCTGTATTAACTATCGTTCCCGAATCCTTAAAGGCTCCCGTTCCAATCTCTTCATAGCTAAGGTTGTTTGCAACGAAGTCTCTAAAGGCTTTGACTTTTTTATTGTTGCTTGCTGTAATCCATCCTGTAGGTACGATTGCGGCAAAGTGTCCGTTTGGCTTTAATAGGCTCCAAGCATGGTAGATATGGTCAATGTAGACGGTTGGATTCCCGTCTATTCCAAACGGTGGATTCATCAGTACAGCGTCATATAGGAAGTTCGGCTTGTGTTGTAAACAGTCTTCAGCAACGATTGTAAAGCCTTCATTAACTAGGGCTTGTTTGTTCACGGGAAGAACCTCGCAACAGTCTATTTGCCAATCGTTCGATTCAGAATATCCACGCAGATATTTTGCAATGGCTCCCGTTCCTGCCGATGGTTCGAGAATCTTTAAGCCTGTGTAGTACGGCATGATTCCGCTTGCTTCCACCATCGAACGCACAACGCTATCAGGTGTTGGGAAGAAGGCTGTAGGATTCTTTGGTGGAAGTTCCCTCGACGCAATGACGGCATAGAACAGTGGAGCGGGATTGTATGGGAACAGGTGCGCTTTTTGTTTGCGGTTCCACTTACCGCCAATCCTTGTTAGAACATCATCAACTTCTTCGTAAATCTTGCGTTGAAGTTCGCCTGTTGGAAGTGTTACTGTATTCGTTTGGGAACAGACAGAACTTTGGGTAAGGATGGATAATGCTTCTTTGCTGATGTTGGACACATCGGCTTATTCGATGAATGCCCATTAAAGCCCTCTATTCTTTACGTACAAAGGTTATGTAGTGCTGTTCGCCTTCCCAATCAACAAAAAGGACTTCCCAACCTTGGGAAGTCCGTTCCTTGACAGTAACGGACATAGATTCTATTGCTTCGATTCCACGTCCGTCAATGTAATGACGCAGATATTGTGGTGCGTCAGTTACCTTTAACAAATGTAATGAAGTGCAAATAGCTTTGGCTATCACTGTGGACGCAGACAACACGCCAACCGTCTCTTGCCATTTGATTCATTGTATTTGTCAAGACTTTATCAAAATCTGTCGCTGTCTTGTTGACTTCCTTTACTGTATATTCAGCCATTACGCCTTATTCCACCATCTCCAGAAGATGCCACTGTATTTAACATCGTAGACTTCCTTATTGGAATCTTTGACGAGCTTAATCATTCCATCAGCATTGTTTGATACAGTCCATGCCGAGCCGTCTTTGACGCTCGTAAACTTGTCTCCCTTTGCTGGTGCTGTCTTTGGAATGCGCTTTGGCTTGCTTCCACGAGGAGCCCTTGTTCTAAACGGCATTGGTGTATCTGAATCTCCGTCTGTAACAACTTTGAAGCCGAGCTTCTTTGCCAGTTCCTTTAGCTGTGCCACTTCTTCAGCCTTCTTTGCCAGTTCTGCGGCTCGTTCAGGGAAGAATAGGGATTCTGCATCAGCACTTGGCAATGACTTGTACAGTTCGCCATTTGCGGCAGTCTTATACAGTCCCTCGACGGACGGAAGCGACAGGTAGGCATAATCGCCTTTTACGTTCAGCTTCCCGTCCAATCGAAGAAGGAGCTTTTTGCTTCCTGAAGTCACAGTTACTGTTACTTGGTCTTTGGTGGCTCCTTGTGCGATTTGCCCAACGAGGTCTTTGGTTTTTGCCATAAGGACATTAGGCTACTCCAAGGCGCATTGTATATTGCAATGTATTTTGCGCCTTTAATCAAAATAATGATTTTTGCGGCTATGTCGAGAATGTCTTTGACCGTTTGTACTGTCATATTCTAATGTACCGTTAAGAACATCAAAAGCAAGTTGTAAGAATACAAATCTACATTTTGTTCTGTGTACTGTGGAAGGTAGCGGAGAACTTGGAACAGTAGCGTACTAAATCAGTTAGATAGGGTGATTTAACTAAATCAGAGTCTTTGCGCTATTTGTCCACAACATCAATAACAACATCATCTCGAATAACAAACATTTGTGTGACTAAGTTTAATCCGTTGAAGCCATTCTTGGCTCTGTAAGTGCAAGTTTGATACCAAGCGTTTTTGTCATATCTACCGATTCCAGAACATCCTTCAATATCTAAGGATTTTGGGTCTCGTAGATTATGCCTAAGATAGTTCCTTACTGCATCAGTAGGCAACCCTGATATATTAGTAGGTCTTTTGCCTCGCACAGCTTCTTCTGCCTGAAGTTCTTGGGCTTGCTTTTGGTCTTCGATTGCTTGAGCGGCGGCTTCCTTCTTCTCCTGTTCAGACATTGGTTTTGGCGCATTATTCTTGGCACTATCAATGCTGTTGTTTAAAGCAATCATTGGGAAGAGCAGACAGATTCCACAAGTGCCAAAGATGCCAAGGGCAATCCAAGCACCTATTGACAGTCCCTTTTTGGGCTGTGGCGTGTACATTGGCTGTGCATATTGAGGCTGTTGATACATTGGCTGTGCATAGCCTTGTGGCGGCTGTGGCTGAACAGGCGGCGGTACAGAAGGAGCTTGAAGCTTTGCCCAACAAATGTGACACATTCCGCGCTGTGCGCTGGATACGGCTCGGGGAATGTGAGTCCTGCAAGCAATGCAGTAAATAGGAATCAGCTTGTCATCCTTGCTGAAGTTGTACGGAGTCATGTGCGCAATTTACCCTCGTTTTTAATCATCGTGTCAACTCCTAGCTTCGACTTCCAATTTTTTAATGTAGCTGTCAATCTGATTCTTAGTGATTCGGCGGCTTCCACGTTTGGCTCTTGGGTTTGTCTTGACTAGAACGCTCTTCAATATTCCAGCATCTATAAGTTCTCTTACAGTACGTTCAGACAAAGATAGCTTTTGTGCGGCTTCTTCAAGCGTGAATAAATCCTTTTGCGCTTGGACATTCCCGTATCTTAAATTAAGTTCGTGTAAATGCCTTGCTACCTTCTTATTGACAATATCTTGTGCAAGTGCGTTCATGATGCTTCCTTCAGTCCATCCATAATGCGCTTATGTATAATATCGGATGCTTCAATCGCATTAACCAAATTGTCATTTGCCATGCGCTTACAATCATTCACGAGGTAGTTCACATTTGCATCATAATACAAATTGCCATAATGCAGAAGGCGCTTTGTAATCTTGCGAATAATATTTAGATGCTCTCTCAGAATTACTTCAGTTCGTTCAAGAAGTTCACATTCGTCTTGGAATGTCAAATCAGGAAATAACTCGTGCAGTTTGCCTTTGTCAGTAAGCTTATTCATAATTCGTTCCGGGTAGATATCCCACGAATCGTTCACATAGCTACCTGTTAGAATTGCATCGCTTACAACACCCGCAACATAGTATTCAGGAGGCATGTAATCGTGCAAACAGGCGTAGCCCGTAGCAATGGAATTTAACATAATGTATCCTTTGCTGTTTAGTTCTCTAGAATCGCTCTTGTATTTATTGATTTGAATTTCTTTTATGACATAGCCTCGGCTAATGTCACGGCAGTTCATCAATGCAATAACAGCATGTCCCGCTTCGTGCCATGCCGCTCTCAGTTTTTGACAATCAAATATGTCATGGCTAGGTTTTGTTCTTCTATTTCGTCTGAGAGCATTTGCATATTTATTGTTGACTCTCATTTGCATAGAACAATTCCTCGCTTAAGACAAGTATCCTTCATGCGCTTCGCTTCTTTGGCGGCGGCATTAAAGATTGCAGGGTCATTACTGCCTAAGTCATTGATTAGCTTGTTGATTTTGTCTTTAAGTTCCTTTTGCTGTTCTGCTTTGGTGATATGTTCGATTGATACGACTTTGCCGCCTTCACTTGTAGTTATTGTCAAATCGCCATTTTCGTTGACACTGTAGTTAGTTGTCAGTGTTTGAATGTCTGTAGTTAATTTTGTCATTGCTTTGTTCCTAGTTAGTTGGTGTTTGAAACTATGCGGCTCGGAGCCGCATAGTTTCTGAATAGATGTCTTAAGCAAGTAAAGGCTCACGCTCTTTTGCTTCTTCAGCTTCCATTAATGCATCGTATTCCATTTGTTCATATATGGCTGACATTCCGTCTGATTCGATGTGTAATGTTCCATCTACGCAGTAGTCACAACTGAATGATAAGTCATCTACTTCTGAATCATCCACAATGCTGATATTCAAAGATTCGTTTGGAAGTATATGTTCCAAAACCATGTCTTGCGCTTCAACGTCTGTGAGGGAGAAAGTACAGTAGTATCCATTGCATGTAGCACCATAAATTGAGCGTACAAATCTACGTTGGGCTTCGGGAAGTGGTTCAAGGGCAATATCTCGAATGGCGCTCTCGAAGGCATGACATAGATTCTTAAAATATCTATTACGCATTATTCCAGCACTATTGATTACTTTTACTGTAAGAGTGTTATCTTCGTGGATTGTCCAACACACCTCTGCTTCACGTTCAGTTTTTGCAGTTTTGCCGACAGTAAGAAACTGTGGAAGATTCTCAATAGCCCATTGAATAGCTGTTGAATCATTGTCCAATTTGGACGAGTTGACGATATAATAAGGTAATGTTGTTGTCATTGCTTTGTTCCTAGTTAGTTGGTGTTTGAATCCCAATATACATATGTTCTGCGTATACGGCAGAAGCACCTGCACGATATTATAATAGTGCGATTTGTTGCATATCAGCACACTAGTTTGTTAATCTTCTGTAATATTGTCCAAATCCAAGCTAGGCGGGTGCCAAACGACAATTGCAACAGGAATGGGACATGGTTGTTTTGCACCACCAAATTTGATACCGCCTCTTGGAAAATAAGTCTCAACTCTTGGATTGTCTATTAAGTAATCGTGCCAATAGTTAGTATTCAAATTTGCTGGAATAATCATTACTACAGTTGCTCCGCACGCTGTCTCATAACAAGCCTTCTCCACAAATTGTTTAGCTTTACCAAATGGTGGATTGCACCAGCAAGTTTTGCCATTCCAATCCTGGCAAAGGGAATCATCATCTTCACTAAAGTATTCATGACAAAGTTTGTTTTGGTTCGATGCGCAAACATCTATATCAAAATTGAATATGTTGTCAAAGTAGTCAAAGACTTCCTGTGGTGTCTCCCAAGTCTGTCTACCTCGACTACAAATGATGGTTTTTACAAAGTCCATTCTTCGAAATATAAGCCTGCCGCACGATTATGAGGAAAATTACGATTGTGGTAAAACGTGTTACATGTCCATGAACAGCATTACCATTCGTCTCACCGAGGAACAGTACGCTCATTTAGGTAGGAACCGCCAAAACCTGAACACGTACCCAAACATGAGTAATGACACGATTGGAGGCAGGATTCGCGCTCTGATTGATGCGGACATTGAACGCTCGGCGAATCCTGAAGGGCTGAAGGATGATGTTCAATCCCTGGAGACGAAGCTCGCCGAACTGACAAAGCTTGTGGCGAAAATCAGGCGGCAGGTGTAGCTTCTTCTTCGATTTGCGGCTCTTCGGGCTTCGATTCTTTGTATTCACGTACTGCTTCCATAAGTTCATCCAAAGCACATTCAGCGTCCATTGCTTTGGCGTATACGGAAATTAAAAGCTTATTTTGATTCATTAAATATCATTCCTTTTGTCTGGTAGTTCTGCCTTATCCAAGAAGTCATCCAACCAATCTCCGCCATAACTTAATATGCAATCAGGAGCAAGTTCCATCAGTTCTGCAAGATGGATGTATCTAAAACAACTATGACCAAATTTGTTCTGACGCTTCTTCCATGCGATTCTATTTAAGTGGCTAGCCATTGTTAAACGTGCATTGTCAATAAGTGCGTATCTACTTATTGAAGAGCCGTCTAAGCTATATATAATCAAATCGAACTGTGCAAGGCAACTCGACCAATCTCCATCCTTTGGATTACCAGCATAATCAACGCCTTTGCCTTCGATAGTGATTGTATGGTAATCCTGTGATAAGCATTTAACTTGAATAGTGAGCGGTTGTCCCTGTCTGCATCGTGCAATACAATCAATCCCGTGTTCAACATCTAACCAATTTTTTGATTCCTGTTGATTAGTCCATTCAATGTGTTTAACAAAAGGTAAACATCCCAAAATAATATCTTCAGCGAGTGGCTTTGTAGCCTCGCTGAACGCAAAGCGTTCTTCCCCAATAAGTAACAACTGTATCTCCCTTTAGCTTGCTTTTGGCTTGCTATTATAGTTGTTCGGGATTACTTGCAATGATTCCTGCATCAAATTTAAAGAGCCGTTTTTATCCCAAGAACGGCTCGTGTTGTAAATAGGGAAGTTCCAACACGCATCAAATACAAAAAAACCGTCCCAAGGGAGTGGAACGGCTAATGTTGTAAATAGGGAAATTCCAACATGTATGTTGTAAACAATGAGCTATGTTACAAATCATTTTATACAGATGTTTGGCGAAGCATCAACGAAGATTTACACTTTTGTTGTTACAAATCCTTTAGTGCATCTATAAGTTCATGCAAATTGAACTGGTATCTTACTTGGTCAATGTCCACGCCTAAGAGCTTGCCAGTCGAAGGCTCCAAAACTACGTGAATATTCCTACCAAGATTGCGTAGAGATTCTTCATCTCGCATTAGAACGGCAGTGGCGATTCTTGAATAGTTCTGTGGGAACTCTTTACCTGGCCCAAACATAAGCATTGGAATCGTTTTATGGAATGTTATATTGTCTTCCACAACTTCACCTGTTGCTATTCCCGTTCCAATAAGATTATTCATTTGTCTCCTTTAATGTTCGTTTTATGCAGTTGCGCTTTAACAGCACAAACGCCTTTGTAAAGTTCTCTTCTGTTACATCATCAGGCAAATAGATGTTGCGGAATGTCTTTGTCTTATGTGTAATCCACATTTGATACAGCCTTACTTTGTTCTCTGTTTGAATCATTGTGGATTGAATGTTGTAAGTATCATCATCGGCTAAGTAGCTGATGCAAAACCCATTGATGATTCCATCTTCATCAATCGAAGTCCTAATCTTTGTCTCTCTGCCTCGCCAAAGGATATCATCAGCAGACAATCCACCAAGGAGCGCATTTGTGCGCTTTGCATCGTAATCAATCATTAAAGCTCCCTAGAAGCTTCTTTGTGACATTTGTTTGCTTGATATGCCTATTGATGGCACGTTTAGCCAAAGCAAGTTCCTCGACGGTTACAATATCACCAATAGGAAGTTCAAGAATTAACTCCGCGAACTGTAGCGGCTTCCAATCGTATTGTGGTGGTCGAGCTTGTACAACCAAGGTTGGCATTTGCTTATCATCGTATAGAGCATCAACATCATAGCGGTAATCATCAGTCCAATAAGATATTGTAATTTCTATCCCTTCGCTATTGTCTGCATCCAAGTAGTAAGACACGCTGACGGGAAGTCTTCCTGATTTAAGTAATCCAGGTTCCGACATTAGAGCTAAAAGCTCATGGTGTAATAGCTTCTTCTTCTTCACTTGTTTTGTACTCATTTACTTTAACTCCTTTGCAATCTTCACAATCAAAGCTTCATTAAAATTTGGATTAGCGATTGTATAGCCTTTTGTGCCAGGAGTGATATAGCCATACTGCACCAAGGCGTCTAAAACCCTATATACGCGCTTATCATCCATCGTAAGCAATCTTGCTCTTACTCTCTTGCATACTTGACGTTTGCTAGGCTTTGCCTTCCAGTTATCACTGTAAAGAAGGTGATTCAACTCCTCGTAAACGATGTATACAAGATTATCAGGGCATTTGTTTAACTTGGCTCGTTCTGCATTCCAACTGTAAACATAATCCGTGTTGCCATACTTGGACTTTGTAGGTATAAGTTCGGGAATCGAAGTAATGGCGCGTTCTACAGACTTCCTTGCAAGTTCATTACTTGGATTAAGTCCAATGCCTTTTACTATTTGGCTGAGACATTGGTTATAGGTTTTTGATTTGCCATTGAAGTAGTTCTTCACTGAACGCACCAAATCGTTCGTTTGTCCAGCATTGGGAGCAAAGTCGTCATTTGGTTTGTAAGTTATTGCTGTCTTCTTTGAATCGCCTATGATGGAATCAAAACAATCATGTTTGCGTGTTTTGCCAATAAAAAGTAAATCATTGTTCATTGCGTAGATATCCTAGTAGATTGAAGGAGCCGTGGCTCTAGGAAGCCGGGGAACAATGACGAACCTTTGACGGCTCTTCCAATCCTATATATGTGTCTTATACACATCATCGTTCGATTCCTGCAAAAATAGCACACTTTATTTTGCGATTGTCAAAAAAAATAGTAGCTGGCAAAAATCAAAAGCGTAGTGGTTTGGCAGCCACTACATAGGCACTACGCTTTTTTGAACCTAAAACGGGCAATGTCTTCAAGTTCCTTCTCTTAGTTCTTTAATTAAAAGATATTATATTATATAGATAATTAGTAAATTTATTAAGGTCGGTCTACTATAGGTCTACTATAGGTCTACGCGCGTAAAACGATTATTAAAAATTGTTAAATGGTATTCCTTGCATTGGGGAAGCTACGCTTCTATCCCAATGCTTCGGTGGCGTAAGTTCCAATCGCCTTGCGGCGAACGCTACGCTTTGGAACTTCCACCAAAGGATTGTCAAATCTCTACCTATTTTTATTTTGACAAAGAGTCTACAGCCATAAAGCGTTCCTTAATTCATTCCTTTATTTTGCGCTGACAGTTCCTTATTACAGGGATGTATACATCCTTCGCAAAGCGAAGGAAGAAAAGAAGAACAAAGATAGGACGTGTGCGAAGTGGCGCGACGGCGGGACTGATGAAGCCGCTGGAACGCGCGGTATGCCGCCATATTTGCGCTGTGCGTGATTTTGTAGTGATTCTTGGGTTCTGAGTCATCGAACGCTAAAAAATCGCTTTAGATTGCTTTATTTTGCCAAGCAGTTATTCTTGCATCAGCTATTGCCAAATATTCTGCCGACATATCAACGCCTTCAAAACTATATCCTTGTGTTACTGCCGCTATTCCCGTAGAGCCACTGCCACAAAAAGGGTCAAGAATTATTCCATTCTTTGGTGTAATCAATCTGCAAAGCCATTGCATCAGTTCCAAAGGCTTTACTGTAGGATGAATATTCTTCGATATCTTCTTACCACCAATGGCTCCATCTTTGGCACCATTGTAACATTGTCGAGTTCCATCGGCTAATGTGTCTAATCCAAATTCCCGTTCTGTTTTTGTTGCTTTTGGACAATAAAAATATGGCTGTTGAGTCTTAGCCAAAGTTTGTAATACTTCATCGGACATTATTACATTCCCTGGGTAACGTCCCTTAACTGTGCTTCCTTGTCCGTTGCAATGGGAGTAGTCTCCCATTGCAACGGTCTTGCCTTTGTGCGTTGGTGGATTGAATCGAACCTCGTCTCCTATTCTGCATTCGTCTATGTTCATCGCACCAACACCATAAAGCAGAAGATTGTCTAAGATGCTTCGCTTGAATGGCTTCTGTGCCAATACGATTGGTTCTGTACATGGCTTTAATGTTGACCAATAACCTTTGAAGGCTTCAGGAGTCGCTATGCCGCGTTGTTGGCAAGCCGTGTCTATATTCTTGCCTTTAGGGAATCCAGAGCCGTACAGCCAAAATAATGTATCCCTAATTTCAAATCCTGCATCTTCAACAGCAACAGCCATACGATGGTAAGATTTTGTTGCTCCAAATGCCGCACAATATCCACCAGGTTTTAACACGCGCAAACATTCGCGCCATAGTTCCATATCGTAAGCAATGCCTGTTGAATCCCAACGTTTGCCCATAAATCCAATCTCGTATGGAGGGTCTGTGACAATGGAATCAATGCTGTTGGAGGGAATCGTTTTAAGAATCTTCTTTGAATCGCCTAAATGTAAATTATACATTTGGCATAGTTCGCAAAGAATATTCTGAACACCTCGCTAAATATTCCATAGGAATCAAACCGCAAAACAAATAACTGTATCAATACATGATTGATGAACAGTATTGGCGTGAGTTCGCCATCAAGTTTGCTCGTAAACGTGGCGTATCAAATCCAGAAGTGCTTATTGATATTTCCCAAGATGCAATAGTTAAGATTCAACAGTTAGATTTGACACGCCTTAAATCACAAAAGGAAGTTGAACGCTTTGTTGGTAGAAGTGTTGCCAACATGATTAGAGATTGGCAAAAGAAGGAACGACTACGAACACACGCACAGCTTTACGAATTCACAGACCATTTGCACAGTACAGCCAATATTGAAGATTGCTTTGCCGATTATCTTGATTCTGTCATTCCTGCTAAAGTCAAATTCAACAATGGGCAAGATGCCGTTGTAGACAATCGGGACTTCCAAGTAATCGAACAAAGCACATGGCACATTACAAATGTTGGTGACAGGTGCTATATCAGAACATGGCTGAACGGCAGACACCAATATTTGCATCGTGTGATTGCGGCGAGGGCTGTTAAGAAGATTCCCAAAAACAGCACTGTTAACTTCCTGAATGGCAACACGCTTGATTGTCGAAGGGCGAATTTGGCAATAGGCAACATTCCGTTAATAGAGGCATAATGTCAATCTTTGCTCCACTTAAAAATGCGCTTACTAGATATTGGTCTGCATTGTTAGCTTTTCTTATTGGCATTTACTGGTTTGGTGGTTTTGTTATTACAGTAAATCAAATACAAACAGAACAAATAAGCATAAGAGTAAAGATACTTGCATTAGAGCAGAACCAAACAAAAATTGATGATAAAGTTAATATGCAGAATGTAGAAGTTATAACAAGGCTGACACGAATGGAATCAATCTTGGAAGAGATGCGAAGGAAGAGATAATGGGTGCAGATTGGCGCAAGCCTGATAATGCAATAGCAAGTATCACAAACACAAAGGTATTAGCAATGGCAAAAGCCAATCCTGAGAAGTATTCGATTTGTGGACATTATGTTAGATTGCGCCAAAGACCAACACCTCGACAATACACAAAAGAAGAGAAGGCAAAGATAGTTGCCTTTGCCGCACTGACAACAGACAAAACCCAACGATACACAGCAAGGATTTTTGGTATTAGCCAAAGAACAGTATCAGAGTGGACTCGCGGAATCAACATATCAAAGGAATCATTAGTAATGGCACACGATTTTAAGGAACGAATAAAAGCAAAACTCGAAGACATAGTAGAACTTGCTTTAGATACTATGCCAGAGAAGGCAGACAAAGCTTCCTTTTGGGATTTGGCGCGAACTGCTGGATTGGCGTTTGACAAAATCCAGTTGATGGAAGGGAAGCCAACATCTATTACTGGCAACGAACTTCCAAGTAATGAACGTGCAAGATTGATTTTTGCGCTTATGGATAAGGCAAAACAAGCACAGTTGGAAGCACAAGTAATAGACGTAATACCCGTTGAAGATTCAAAGAGTGCGTTAGAAGTCGTCAATGACGACGAATGGAATACTATCTAACAAAGCATCAGAGATAGAACTGTTATATGCGTATCTGTCAATCGAAGAGCGTGAAGAACTAGACAATCTGTTATTGCAGAATGCCTATGATTGGCAATCTATAGCTCGTCCAAATCAGATAGCACCACAAGGCGATTGGGTAACGTGGCTACTTTTGGCAGGCAGAGGCTTTGGCAAAACCAGAAGTGTTTGTGAATGGCTTAGAAGCCGTGTAGAAGCTGGCAAAGCAAAGCGCATTGGAATAGTTGCACCTACAACGGCAGACTATAGAGACTTGATTGTATTAGGCGAATCAGGATTAATAGCCTGTTCTCCTCCTTGGAATAAACCAATTTGGAATGCCTCGAATCGTTCGATTACTTGGGCAAATGGCGCAGAAGCTCTCTGCTTCTCTTCTGCTGAGCCTGAATCATTGCGAGGTTATCAGTTCGATACTTTGCTCTGTGAAGAGCTTGGAAGTTGGAAGTATCAGCAAGAGACTTGGGATATGGCGCAAATGTGTTTGCGTCTTGGTGATGACCCTAAATGCGCTATCTCGACTACGCCAAAGCCTCAGAAGCTAATCAAAGAACTTATTAATAATCCAAGTGTAGTTGTTACTCACGGTTCCACTTACGATAACAAAGATAATCTTGCAAAAGCCTTCCTTAGCACAATCATCAGTAAATACGAAGGAACACGATTAGGAAGACAAGAGCTTAATGCTGAGATTTTAGAAGATGTAGAAGGCGCATTATTTACGCTAAAACTGATTGATGAATTTAGAGTAAAGGAAGCTCCAGATTCTTTACCAAGAATAGTTGTAGGCGTTGACCCTTCTGGCAGTACAGGTGGTAATGAATGCGGCATTGTAGTTGCTGGCAGAATAGACAACAAATTAAATCGGAACGAACGCCAATACTATGTACTTGCTGATTACACGATTGCAGGAACACCAGCGGAATGGGCAAAGGCAGTTGCAAAAGCATACGAAGACTTCAAAGCTGATACAGTAATAGCAGAACGCAACTACGGCGGCTTAATGGTGGAAGAAGTTCTAAGACAAGCAGGCGGAGCCGCAATGAAGGTGGAACTTGTCACAGCAACGCGAGGCAAAGCAATCAGAGCCGAGCCGATAAGTGCATTATATGAGCAAGGTGTTGTGCATCATGTTGGGACTTATAGCCTCATGGAAGACGAGCTTACATCCTGGATACCTGGAGAATCAAAGAACTCTCCAAACAGGTTAGATGCTTTGGTATGGGCTATAACCGCACTAGCTGGCAAAAGCCGCGCTATTAAGGCATATGGCTAAAAGCCGTTAAAAGCCGCTGTAATGCGCTTTTTTAACCGTAAACCAATACTTCCTGAAGCGGAAGCCAAACAGCCTGTAATAGAAGATGCTAAAGGATTCAGCATTACACAATCTGTGCAAGCGTTCGAGACGCCTTTGTATATTGGCGGAGCAAAGACTGTTGATGCATCAAAGAACAGTATTGTAGTAGCGGCTGTCAAATGGGCTTCACGCGCTTACATGGAAGCTCCATTAGTAACACAAAGATTTAATAATGGCAAATATGAGATGGTGCCAGACCATCCTGCCACAAAGCTACTTCTGAATCCAAACAAATTTATGTCTGGTACTGCATTTTGGAGCGCAATAAACGCTTCACTTATGTTGGACGGTAACGCCTATATTTACAAAGAGCGCAACTTATCAGGCAAGATTATTAACCTTGTATATATTCCACACCATTTGATTCATCCAAAGGAAGCACAAGGTAGTGGAGACTTCATCTCCTACTACGAATACAAAGCTAATAATGTTACTTATAAAATTGCCGTTGATGACATTATTCACTTTAGAGATGGTATTGACCCTGATAACCCTCGACTTGGATTATCTGGATTAAAGTCTGTAACCAAAGAACTTCTTACTGATTCTGAATGCTCCACATATAGCCATGCGATATTAAAAAACTTTGGTATTGCTGGAATCACTATTGCCCCTAAAGGCGATGGTGTTATTGAAGAAGACCAAGCAGACTTGATTAGTAGTCTTCTTCGTCAGCGAACAACAGGCGAACAGCGAGGCGCACCTTTGGTGTTATCGCAAGCTGTGGACATAACTACTTCTGGATTATCGCCTGAACAGTTAGCCTTGGACAAAATCCGTAAAGTACCAGAACAAAGAATCTGTGCTGTACTTGGAGTACCACCATTAATTTTAGGTTTAGATAGCGACGGAAAAACATACAGCAATATGGCAGAAGCTCGGGAATCAGTCTATGAATCCTGGATTGTACCAATGTATCGCAACGTATCAGAGACCCTTAATAACCAGTTCCTACCTGAGTTCACAACTTCAGGAATGGAACGAATCATATACGATATTAGTGCAGTGCGCGTTCTTCAGGAAGACAGTAATAAGTTTACTGATAGGATTGTTAAGCAATGGACTTCAGGACTCATTAAGCGTTCGATTGCAAAACAGGAACTAGGATACCAAACAGAACCTGATGATGATATTTATTACTTTGATGCGGCATTAGGTGCCATAACACCAACTACGGCAAAAGCATTTGCCATGAACGATATAGCGCAAAGAATGCATATGCAACGTGCTTTGGTCGAGCGCAGTGGTGAAGACATTGGCAATGACGCTTAATAGGCAATTTGCCAATCTTGCCAAAGACACCTACAGCCAAATGCAGGCTCTTAATGAGCGTTTTGCAAATGGCGAGATAGATGCCGATAAATGGGGAGATTTATTCCATGCACTGTTGGTGAATAGCCATACGGATGCTTGGACGCTTGGAGCAAAACAAGGCGGTAAGGATACAACGCACCTTGCGGCTCATGCAAATCGCAATGGTCAACACGCGGCAGACACAGAAGGACAATGGCTTGATGGCTTCATAAATGATTTGGATAGCGGCAGATACCTCGACGCAGACGGGAATCTAAAGATAGGTGCCGTAAACAATCGAAGCCTTCTCTATGCATCGAAGACAAGAGCAACTGCTAACCAAAGCTTCTTAGATGCAGGTGCCTATGAGGAGAGATATCAATGGAGCATGAATGGTTTTGAACACTGTAATGATTGTCCAAGATTAGCCGCATTATCTCCTTATTCCGCTGGTGAGCTATTTACCGTTCCTGGTGGAAATACAGAATGTCTAGGACATTGTAGGTGCGTATTAGTGCGCTTATCTGATGGTGTCAAAGGTTTTAGCAATCCATTCTAAAAACAACTAAACATAACTTGAGCGTTAGAGAGCTTTTGACAAAGGCTCAGACGCATAATGGAACACAAAACTTGTTTAGTAACAGACTTTAAGATGTTAGACGAAGGAAGCGGTAGCTTTGAAGGCTACGCTAGTATTTTTGGCAACTTCGATAGAGTAAATGAAGCGGTTGTAAAAGGCGCATTCTCAAATGTAGATGATTTTATTAAATCAGGCTTTGGCGCAGTTGGACATGATTGGAGCGGACTTCCAATCGCCACTATTGCCGACGCTAAACAAGATGATATTGGACTTTGGATTAAAGCCGATTTCCATTCCACTAAAGATGCACAGGATGCTAGAACGGTAATACAGGAGAGATTGGCTCGTGGCAAGTTTGTTGGTTTATCCATCGGCTACGAAGTCAATGATTCTGAATATGTGCCAGAGGGACGACTCCTTAAAGCACTTACCATTTACGAAGCTTCCTTAGTAACAGTACCTGCGAATCCGTTAGCCGGGGTTAACGCTTCTAAATCAAGTTCGCCTACGAACATTCCATTAGAAGACCACTCCGCGCAAATGCTTGCAAACGCAAAGGACTACACAAAGAGACTACTCGACGTATTCACCTTACGCCAAAAGGATGGCAGAGCTTTAAGTAAAGCTCGCCATGAAGAGCTAATAGCTATTAAGCAAGTTGTAGACAACTGCTTAGAAGCTGTAAAGCCATTGGCAGAAGATGAAGCCGTTAGAAGTCTTTACGCAAAGTTCTTGGCACAACGAGCCCTTGTAACTAACGGAGATTCTCATGAATAAAAAAGAACTTACAGCAAAGATTGATTCTTTGCAGAACGAATTAAAGGATTTGTTCAGCTCACATAAAGATGCAAACGGCGAGTTCAAAATGTCTGCCGACGTTTTGGAAGAAGCTGAGAAGCGCGAATCCGAACTCGGAGATTTGAACAAAAAGCTATTCGATATTAACAAAGTCGAATCAATGGTAAAGCGCAATGAAGATTATCAGGCTAGCAACAGCAAAGCGGCTAACCCATTGCCATTTGAAGCAGGTGGTTCACAGTGGTCTGAAGTAAAGACCATTGGAAGACAGATTGTAGAATCTGGTGCGCTTAAAGGTCTCAACAGTCCTACTGTCAGCTTGGGAGACATTCAGATTAAAACCCTTATGTCTACTGGTGCTGGTTGGTCTCCTGAATCTATCAGAAGCGGCATTGTTGCCCTATCGCCACAACGAGCTTTGACATTGCTTGACTATATGCCAAGTATTGAAGTGAATCAAGCCGCATTCAAGTTTATGTTGGAATCAACATTCACTAACAATGCCGCTGAAGTTGCTGAATCTGTTGATGGCACTTTGCAAACATACGGTGAAGGCGTTTTGGCTCTTACTGAGACAACTGCACTTATCCAAAAGATTGGTACTTTTGTTCCTGTATCTGACGAACAGTTGGAAGACGTTCCTGGAATCACTGATTATCTTAATCAGCGATTATCTTACATGGTTAAGGCTCGATTTGAGTCTCAACTATTAAGCGGTAATGGAACTGCTCCAAACATCAAAGGTATTACTAGCACTTCTGGAATTAACACACAGGCTAAATCAACTGATTCTGTCTTTGATGCTATTTACAAAGCTATTACCAAGGTTCGAGTTCAAGGTCAAACTGAACCGAATTTGATTATCATGCATCCTACTGATTGGCAGAACCTGCGAATCACACAGGCTAGCACTGGTCAATACATCTTCGAGAGTCCTGCATTAGCTGGTGACAGAAGCATATTTGGCATTCCTGTTATCTTGTCTACAGTTGCAACTGCTGGTACTGCCGTGTTGTTTGATACCTTCTACACAATGGCTCTTATGCGTAAGGGCTTGGAAGTTCAATACAGCAACAGCCACAGCACTTACTTTGTGAATGGTGTTCAGGCAGTCCGAGCAGATATGCGAGGCGGTTTGGCTGTTCTTAGACCAAAGGCAATCTGTACTATTACAGGTCTCTAATGGCATTCGTGGCTAGTCTTCGGACTAGCCACACAACAAAACAAAGGAACAAATCTTATGGCTCAAATCGAACTTAATAACCCAATCGAAGGCGTAGTAGACGTGTTGCGGTTTGCTGGTGCGCCAACCAATGGCGCAGTAGGAACAGGAACATTTGCAGGTAAGGCGGCTAAGGGCTGTCTGCTTGTTGACGTAACAAACGCACTTCTCTACATTAACACAGGTACACAAGCAAGTGTTACTTGGACAAAAGTAGGAACACAAACATAATCACTTTATAGTGATTTCAACACAACAAAGCAGAGGAGCGCATTATGCGCTCCTTTTGCGTTATAGATGTATGTCTACAAAGGTTCGCGGTATTGGACGCATTTTTATACACAAGCACATTTAGCTCAAATTCTTCACACAATGGCGTTGCTGAGAAGGGTTGTTTACTGATTGATTCTACTACAGGCAAAATATATATAAACCAAGGAACGATTGATTCTGTTACTTGGGCGGGTGCAAATACTGTAGGTCAAGTAATTATTCCCATAGATGAACAACCAGTTTAATATCCAAAGCCGTTAAAAGCGTTTATGTTAAGTAAAGAACGATACTACATAAACACCAATGGCAATCCATGCTTAGAAGACGACGTAACAGCCGAGTTCCTTTTGGTAGCTAAAGGCTCTGAAGTTGAAGACAGAGACGCGGCAAAGTTCGGATTTGTTGACGGCTTGATTGAATCAAAGGAACAGCCAAAAACTGATACACCAGCTACTCCAATCATCGAATCAAAAGAAGCCCCAAAAGTAGAAGCAGAAGCTCCAGTAGCAGACTTAAGCACTGAGACCAAAGAAGAGCCACAGAAGGGCAAATAAGGGGCTCTAAATGGCATATCCGACAGGAGACGACTTACAAGCATTTATGGTACAAGCTGGCATGGTTGCGGCAAACACCAATGAAGCATTGGATTATTCTGGATACATTGATTCCGCTGTAGCACAGTGGGAACGGGACACTGGTTATTATCCATTCCTAAACATTGGCACTGAAGAAGTGCGTGTCTTCGATTGTCCAGATAGCTACATTCTTGCTTTTGACGGTGGCATGATAGAGATGCAAGACCCGGATAATTTTACAGTTGATACTAGAATATTAACCGCTGGTATTGATTACGATTTTTACCCTTATAATGCACCAAACAAAGGCAAGCCATATACGGCTGTAAAGTTCCGATACATCTTACGCGCTTATCCATACATTCAAGCTGACATTAGGATTAGAGCAAATTGGGGATATACATACAGTCTTCCTGCCGATGTTAAGCAAGCCTTGTTATCACATGCCGCTTGCAATCTAATGGCTAGCTCCGCTTATGCAACTGGATTTGTAAACATGGTTAAGCAAGATGACGTAACCATTGGTTATGCATCAACAGGCTCCAATGCGATTATGAATGCACAGCAAAACCAGTTAATTAACTTCTATAAAGACACTTTGAAGCGATATAAAAAGACGAGGTTATTCTAATGCCTTTGCCGTTCAAGCCACATACCGTATTAGTGTCTACGGCTTCTGAATCCGTAAGTGGAGGTGTAAGTAATAATCTTACATTTGCTGATGCTGTTGAAGTCTTGGGGCAAATAACGCCAAAGGACATATCAGCCGCTTACGAATCATTTGGTATTGATGACAAACAGCCACATAAGTTCATGTTTGAGATTGCTGATGCACCATTGCTTACTATTGGAAGCCGTTGTGTTTGGGATAACCGAACATTTGCAGTAACTACACCAGTTCGCACAAGCAAGCATAACTTACCTGGAGACCACGCGGCAGTAATGCTTGAGGAGCTAGGATAATGCAAGTACAAGCAGAACCATTATATAATGCGCTAAAGGTCATTTGTCATAGTGCCTGGACAGATTTGAAGGCGGTTCATTTTGGTGTTCCAAGAATCGAACAAAAGCAATATCCGCACGCTGTTATCAGACTTGGAAGTATTCCTTCAGAACTTATATTTAACACAGTGTCACAACAATATATATTTGATGTTGCATATCGTGGTGAATGGTCAAGTTCACCAACGTTTAATATCGAACTAGAGAAGATTGCAAGGGCAAACGAGTTCATCTCTAGTCTTAGCCAAAATACTTTGCTTGGTGGAATAGGCTTGGAACCAACAGTTACAAACATTGACTTTATCGAAGCTGATGACCCAAACGAACCATTTTATGAACTGGTGCTTACGGTATCGACATTGGTACATACCACTTGGGGAGAATAACCTTGGGAACTTTCCACGATGCAAGGGTACTTGCGGCGCACCAGAAGGCAAAGGCAAACAGATTGGCACACACGCTGGCAGTTGAACACACCAAGCTTGCTGATGATTGCAAGGCTGAAGCCATAGCGATAACCAGCGGTACCACAAGTACAAAGGAACTCGCCAAAATGGGACATCCATATGGAAGGCGAAGCGGTTCCTATAGTGACTTGAAGACTATGAAGACGGTATTGGCACGTCAGCGCACGATTAAAAACACCAGAATGAAGCTTCCAGCACTTCCAATTAATAAGCAGACAGGAAGGCTTCAATCAGCAATGAAGTTCCAAAAGCGCACAGGAGGCTCGGCAGTGCAAACATATGTTTTCCAAATCTATCGCAACATTGCTCCATATGCAAAATATGTTTTGTCATTAGGTGGAACTGTTAAAATGACGGCTCGTCCATTCTGGCAACATCTATACAAATTTTGGAAGAAGAGGAACTTTGATTTACTAATCAAAATGCGCGAAGAATCACGCAAATAATGCATTAGCTTATAAAGCCGTTAAAAGCACTTGACTCACAGGAGCTTTTTAACGATGCCTACACGCAAAACAGGATTAGACGTATCAGTATTTACAGTTGGTGGTACTGTATACTTAGGAAATTTAGACAATGCAACATTGACTGTAAATGTTGAATCAGAGGAATCAAAAGGTATCGCTGATGCATGGACGTTCCCTTGGGCAACTTCCAAAGGTTGGAGCATCGAAGCTGATACTTTTATTGCTTCTGCCGCTACTACTCTCACTGATGCCGCAACAGGTGACGCACTTGTAACAATTGCATTCACTTCAGGTGCTGGTGTATATTCAGGAACTGGACTTATCAAAACTGCTAGCCATACCGTAGGTAACAAACAACTTCAAAAAGAGAAGTTCACTGTTGAAGGACAAGGAGCATTAGCAATTGCCTAAGCGAATGATTGCCTTTGGCATTGTTGGCTTCTTATCGGCAGTTATTGTTGACTTAAACGCATATTCAAAAAACGATGATAAGAAGTTTGATGTTAAGTTGGCTGTTCAACGTTGGATAGCTGGTTTTGCAATGGGCTGTACAGCTTCATTGGCTGATGGAGAATAAGAATGTTTGTAGATGACCTTATTACACGCTATGCACCAAAAAATGAAACATTCACCGTTACATTATTTGACGGTGAAGAACTCAAATTTAAGTATGTATTTGACTATACAGACATTAAGAAGCTTCAAACAGGAGCGGCAGACTTCGCAACACGAATGGTAGAGAAGAAGATTCCTTTAACTGGTGATATGAAGGAATATTGGACTGACAATATAGAAGTGCTTACAACTGCATATGTTATGGCTGGAACAATCCAAGAGCCAAAGATAAGCGAACTTGAATTTTTGAAGTTAGCAAAGAAGGCAGGCGTAATGTTCCAATACATTGCTAATCAATACAACTACAATGAGACAAAAGCTATTGTTCAAAACGAACTTGCAGAAGTTGAAGCCCAAAAAAAAGATTAGCGGCTAATCCAGTGCGAAGGCAAAAGATTAACATTGCCGCTGAAGTGTACGGCTTGCATTTTGAAGAACTAAGCGCACTGCAACAAAAGCATTTATTAGAGATTATTGCAAGCAAATCTTTGGATGCTGACGAACTGAACAATACACCATCAGACGTAAGCGACGAAGAACTCGACAGAACAATAAAAGGTAACCAATAATGGCAAGTGTAGCAGATACCCTAATAACTAAATGGGAGCTTCAGGATAACTATTCTCCTAAAGCTAAAAAAGCCGCGCAAGCGACAGACAACCTCGGTAAATCACTTAACCAAGTAACGGGTGGTGGTACAGGCGGCGGAGGCATTAAGGGCATGGTGTCTGGATTGGGAACTTTGGCAGGAATGTCTAACCCTGTTACTATCGGAATCACTGCCATTGCCACAGGATTAATTGCTGTTGCCACTGCCACTATTGCCGCGTCTGTTGCGGCTGTCAAGTTCGGTATGGAAGCAATGAAGGCGGCGGCTCCAATGGACACGATTCAAAGGGTTTTTGCTGGTGTTTATGGCGATACGAAGAAGGCGGCTCAAATGATGACCTACCTCAAAGACGAAGCCATGAAGTCCAACTTTGAGTTTAAAGATTTGGCTGGTAGTGCAAAGCTTCTAGTTATGAACGGCATGAAGTTCACAGAGTTCAAAGATTCAATGCAAGCAATCGCAATGCGTGGGCCGGGTAATCCAGCAGAGAACCTTCGGACTATTGCGGAACAGCTAACAAGAATCAAAGGAGGCGACTTTGGAAGGGCATTTGAAGAGCTTAGGAACTTTGGTATATCCAAGCAAGAACTAACGGCTCTTGGTGCCACATTCGATAAATCGGGACAGTTCACAGGCAACATTAAACAAGCCTTGGAGCTATTCAAAAAGGTAGGCGCACAAGGCAAAGCAATCGTTGACCAAATGGAAGGTGGAATGGAAGCCACTTTAAGCAACATGGATGAAGGCTTTGACCTTATGCAACAGCAGGTTGGAAAACAACTGTTTACAAATATGAAGCCTTTGATTGACAATATTATTACGGTAATCACAAATCTGATGGATAGCGGAGTTCTTAAAGATACTGTTGATATGATTACTTCATTGTTTGATATTGACCCTTCTTCAGACGGTCTTGCCAAACTTGCTATTGGCGTGTTAGCCGCAATACAAACTGGAGCACAAATTGTTCATGCTGTTTGGGCTGGAATAATGACTGTTGTAAATGCTGTAGCACAACTTCTACATACAAAAATTGCCGTTGGTGGTTTAACAGATTGGACAATGGGACAATATGACCGTAACTACAATACGCTCATGAACACCTATAATGCAAATCAAGTAATAAAAGATAAAGATGCAAAGAAGGGTAAAAAGGGAGCCGTAGAGCCAGATAATCCAAAGGCAAAAACTATGGTTGATTCACCAATTATGGCAATCGCAAAGCACACTAAGGATACGGCAGAGAATACAAAACAGTTGAACGCTCGGCATATCTTAGGTGGTGGAGACATTGGGAGAATGGGAATATCTCCTGCTGAACTTGATGTAATCAATACTAGAGTTAGACACAGCGGCAAAAGCAATACAACAATCAAAGTTATAGGCTTTGGCAAGTTTGATGGTCTTATGCAAGAAGCATTTATGGAGTTCTTGACACAAGCCAAAAGACAAGGCGCACTATAAGCTCTCCGTTAATAGCCTTCAATGGCTATTCCTTCCATCAAAGTTACTTTAGATACAAGACAAAGCCGTATCTCCCGAGATAGGATTGCTACGCTTATTAATGCCAAGTATTGGGGCAAACGATTTATAAGCAATGGATACATAGACCCTATTACAAATACGGCTTTACTTTGTCCAGCTCCAAGACTTCCAAACTGGAATACGACAGGAACAGGAATATATAACCGATTAAAAAAGTCTGATTACACTTTAACTTCTGCTAAATGGGTTGATGCAAATGACAGATTTACTGGTGATACATACCTTAAAGGCATTGACCCAAGCGGTAATCCAGGTGAAGCCGTCTTTACCAAAGTCCAACAGCCGCGCAATGGCGGTATGTACTTGCAGTGGCACGCGGCTAATAGCGCGGCTGATGATTGGGTGCAAATGGAATGCGGCTGGTCAAATGGCACCACGGCAGATTCCGTTCTATCCCTTAGATTCTTTAGTAGTGGCGAAGTCGAAGTTTATGAGAATCAAGTCTATCAGCAAAGTTACACACTTAGCGGTAATGATGGTGTTCCACAGCAAATTGCTTCTACCTTTACTGATGTTTGCATAATCCCGTTCCGCAAAAAGGAACTGTTATTATTCAGCAATCGCGGCGGCGGCTTTAGCCATGTAATCGAATCAATAGATGAATCAGTTGATGACCCTACAATATTGGCACCATTAAAGTTCTGGTGGTATGTTCCGCAAGGAGCCGCGCAAGTTCAATGCGCTCCAATACAATACCCAACTTCAGGATATGTAACAGGTGTTAAATCCTTCTTCAGAGATGCACCAGCGGTAAGCGAAGTTGCAACATCGTTTGTATATGGTGACTTAAATGGTGGTGGAGCCGTTGCAACACTTACAGACCCTGATAATCCTGCTACTGCCTTTATTCCAAATGGTACAAATAAAGTTGCACGAGTAAAAGTCGCTTTAACTGGCAATGGCATAAGTTCACCAAACATCTATGGTGTTCATTCATTCTTCCCAACGCAGAACGATTACACGAACAGTACGCAATCCTTAGAACTTCTGCCTTATGTTACTAAGGCTTCATTAGATGTTCCTGACAGTCCTGGAGACCTTCGATTAACTCTCGAACTGAAGAAGCCACAAGAGCTTAATGATACGGGAAGCGGAAGTAAACAACTTAAATACATTAGCAATAGACCAATCAAAATAATTGTTGATAGTCAACCAGCTAGAGACCTTATAGATGGGCTCACCGATGCACCAAGTTATGTAAGGAAGATAGACGACACAACAGACAGAATAACTATCGAATGCCGCGATAGGTGGAAGATTTTTGAACACTATATGTTTTCAGACCCTGTTCCATTGGACGGTATGAACTTGTCTGAAGCATTCAAGTTCTTACTTAAAACAGCAGGACTAGCAATAAGTGAATACGATGTTGATGCAATAGCGTTCATGTTGCCAACTGTACAAGACCCTAAACAGGGTGAATTTAGCGTTCTAATCGAAGTTGGGGACACAATCGCAGATTGGCTCACAAAACTTAAGGAGACGTTCTACGCAACGTTATTCATTGGATTTGTTCCTAGAGCTGATGGTATCAAGTTTGTTGTAAAGAAGCCTGAATCACTGCCGACAGTCGCAAGCATTATTCTGTATAAAACAGTAGCTGATGCAAAAGCGTATTTGGCTGGATTTGGCGCGAATGATAAGCTCTTCCCAAGATATGAATTTAGGACATATTCACAGCATGTTTTAGAGCCTGAAGCAAATGATATTTGGGTAAGTGGTGTTGACCTAAGAACAGGCAGACCGATTGTATCCCACAAAGTAGACAGTGCTTCCCAAGACCCTACATTAGCACCAAACGCAAGACCTGCAAACTGGTTGGGCGAGATTCGCAAGTATGGATTGGTGGAACCAGATATTACTACACAAGCGGCTTGCAACCAAGCGACATATAAGCTCTTCGACAAACTTACACCAGTACGCACAATAGCCGAGTTTGATTCTGATATGTTATTCAAATCAGATGGTAGTCCAGTTTGGCGCGGAGATGCTATTTGGCTGGATACGATTGGCGGTTTTAGGGTTACTTCATTGTCCATTGAATTTAGGCGCGAACCAAATACTACAAATGAATGGTATTGGAGACCGTCCAAATATACTTGCCAGTTTGATAGCAATATAACACAGCCTTCACCTCCTACGCCTTCACCAGCACCATAACAGTTAATAGGTGATATGAACATCAGTACAACTGCAAAAGGTATCTCGGAAATTCATAAGCAAAAAGCAATCAGCAAGATTGTCATAAAGAAGGGCGGAGAGAAGCTCCTTAATATTCCACCAAAAAGCGTAACCACACTAACCTAATCATGAATAGCATTACTATCAACATTGGCGGAGAAGGGAATCAGACAGATATTCCACTTACCGTAAAAGGCTGTGATTGTAGGGCTGATGACTTTGTTTTGGCATTGGTGAAGTTTGCAAACGATTGGAAGACAAAGGCAGATGCAGTAAATGTAGTTAAGTCTGATAAGCCTTGCGGGTGCCAGGATGCCCAATAATGGCAGGATTATTGAATGGCTTGCAATAGAATATAACTGTACTTCTGGTGCATCAATCTCGGGTACAGGTTCTGGAGACTTATCAGGAAGCCACAGTGCAGAAGCATATACGCAATTTGCACCAAATGCTATAAACACTGCTGTTGGCATTGATTTAACTGCTGGTAGTGTCTTACACGCTGACGGTAGTGGTACTTGGCAAGTTACTTATAATGGGCCTGGTGCGCCATTTGGCGGCTATACCGTAAGCGGCTCCACATTCCTTACCAGTGTATCAATCACAGCACAAGTAAAGAATGTCAAACTGTACTGCAAACTTACAGGTAGTTTATTCCGCTTAACCTGGAGTGCTGTTGATATTTATGTAAATGGCGTATTTAACATTACACTTCCAGGAAGTAGCATAGATGCAGTATCCGCTGGTGTTGGACAAAATTATATTCCTATTATTGGTGTTCCACTTTATTTTACTGGTAGTTGTATTGCGACAAAGGAGAATGTAACGCCTTGGACTTATGACCCTTGTAACCCTGGTGCTGGATTATCTATTGAATGGAGCGCAACTGCTTCAGGTTCCGCTTCTGGTGGTTGGAGATTCCAACAGCTAGACGGAAATTGGGTTGGATTACCTGCAAAGGCATATATTGCAAATCCAGGAAGCGGCTCGGGTTGTCCATTTGGGTTGAATCCTTCAGATATCGTAAGCGCAACAAATACTTGGGGAGCTTCGATTGCTACAGAATCATATAGCTATTCATTGTTTGAATATGTTGGCAGAGACACAGGAACAGTTGATGTTTATGCATCTTGTATGGATGATGGAGGAACAGTATTTGTTGGTAATTATCCAGGACGTTGTTATAATCTTTGCACAGGTGCATTAGGTGATTTATATAGAGACGTATATAAACAAACGTCTCGAAGCAGAGGCAAAGGCGGTACAGTTCAGCTTGTACCAAACTTAACACGCGCTATTGACAGACTTGGAGATTCATATAGAGCATTATGGTATCGCTTCACATTCCCACAATGTCTAGCAAGTACAACTCGGGTTTGTGTTGACGGAGTTATAACATCCACAACTTCCAATAATGTAGAAGTCTATCCAAAGGTATCAGAGTTCTTAGGTTGTGTTGGCAAAGATACACACGCAATAGAAGACCCTTTTGCAAAAGAGATTTATTGCCCTACTACTGCTGGCAAGAGCCAATCAGAATACATTAGTTATTCCTATCACACAACGGATACATGCGTATGTCCACCAACTACTCTGAATCTACTAGACTATTGTCCAAGCGGCGGAGCTTGGGTTTGTAATGCGATATTTAATACTGTACATACGCCTTCTTCAAAGTCTGAGAATGCTGGATATGCCTTCCCAAGTTATGTATCTCCAGATGAAGGCGGTAATCAATGGCACGCTGATGATAAGTTCAGATACATTGCAACTTGGTCTTGTCCGCACTGGCAGTTTTATTTTTGGCGCGAAGATTGGAATGCAGACGGAAGTCCACAGCCTTGGGCTGATTATTGGGGCTCCATTCGCGAACAATGGCTTTACAATAGTTGGCTTCCTTTGGTAGAGAAGCGCAGAACACGCAACAGCATCATTCTAAGCCCATTGCAGACGGAACAAGGCTCCACGCCTTGGTTAGACACGTTTGCAAGTGGATTGCGATGGATTGGCATTAGCCGCTTCAAAACAGAAGGCGTTGATATTCAATCATCGGAACAACTTACACCAACGGTTCACGCGGAATGGAACAGCCGAATCAAAGCCGGAACACCAGATATAACCACCATTCAGTTCAACAGCGCAGGAATCGAACTATCAGGATTTAACGTACCATTGCCTGCCGTCGAGATGGAGTTCGGCTCCTGGACTGAAGCACCATTTATGCTTCTTTATCTTGCCAAACGAGCGCGGCTAGATTGGTACAGCACTAACGTTGTGTCTATGACAATAAGTTTGGTTGGTTATGATGGAGCCACAACGCCATTTTGTACCGTTCCTGGCACATACGATATTGGTGCAGGTAATCAGAAGAAGTATGCAGGAAGTTGGGGCATTGATAATGGCGCAGGAGTCCTGGATGACGAAGGAACAGACACACTTGCCAATGGCTTCAGTAGTTCAATAATGTCAGACCCTGAAGCGGCATTTGACTTTGAACTGGCAAAGGTAAGAGGCTATAAATCCATTAGATTTGAATTTGAATATGCCGTTGCGTCAACGCCAATAACAATCAAATATCCTTACTTCGATTTGTATTCAGAGCATCCAAAAGTATTTTGGGAATCAGGCAAGACAGCTTCTTTACTTTGGAATAATGGAGTTGGTGTTCGTTGGGGACAATGGACATTTTTTAACCCTGCCATTGGCTTTGTTTATCCACCAGAAGTAAATGGCTTAGGAACTCAAAACACAATAATAGATTGGCTAGGATTCAAGCATAGGGTGCTAAAGGGTGATGGCGGCTCTTCGCTTGCCTCGACAATAACAACTGAACTAAGCACATTATACGACGCATACGAAGGACAAAGCATTGCTGTTGTAGATAAGTTCTCTCATGGCGTGTTATTGCCACAAGGCAATACAGAGACTGTACGCGGAGCTTTGGTAAATAGTTTTAGTGAAGTACCGCCAATGTCTTGCTTCCCATTCAGAACAAGAGATAAAAATACTTGGGATGCAACGAAGGATTACGCGCAAATAGTTTACGATATGTGCGAAGAGACAAGACCCTTAATAAGTCCAGTGTCCAACAGCGCATTTTTAACTAAGCCTGATGATACGCCAATAGGAAGCGCAGGAACAGCACCAAGCGGCTGGTACGTTTGGAATTATTCACCTGTACTAGACAACACTGAAGATGGTTGGAAGATTAAATCAGGAACAAAGACATACGCACTATTGAGACCTTGGCATGGATTCTTTTGTGCTTTGGCATTATCTAGTAATGCTAAGAGCGTCAGCTACGATACAAGCGATTCAGGAAGACATTACTTAGCTTATGTTAATGAAGATGGAAGAGTATTTGTTAAAGTCGCTGATAACATCATTCCTTTTACATGGACTGAATTTGATACTGGTATAGACGCTTCTGCCGTTTGCGTTAGAGTTGATAGAAGAAGCAAGAATCAGAAGCTGTACTTAATGTATGCCAAAGAAGATGTTATCTATGTTGCTACTTCACTTGACGAAGGTAGGAGCTGGAGCATGGCAGAGACAATAGCACCTGGAGAATTTCCAGCATTACTGATTACCAGAAGTGGCACACGATTCTATTATTGGCTAGATGGAACAAACATCAAAGGTCAAGTTAGAAGCCCAATGAATGAAGTATTGCAAGCAACGTTTACCGCAATATCAAGTGTTGACGCTGATACGGGAATAGCCGCTGATGAATCGTATTCATCAAAGGGCGAGAGCCGCGTAACACTTGCATATATCGAAGGTGGAGACGTAAAGACGCAAACAGCCAAAGATGGCAAGACATTCTCCTAAGTTCGTTATTAGAGACTGAATGACTTTTAAGCCATTCACCTTAAGGAACAAATTATGTCACAGGCTTCAGACTATTTAGAAGACAATATCATTAAGCACATTTTTAGAACAGGAAGCTTTACGAAGCCAAGCGTTCTTGCTGTTGCTTTATTCACAGCGGCTCCAAGCGATTCAGGAGGCGGTACAGAAGTTAGCGGCGGTAGCTATGCTCGTGTTAGTGTTAATCCACTGGACGCAAATTGGGCGGCTACTTCAGGCACCAATGGTCAAACATCAAATGTTGCGGCTATTAACTTTGGAACCGCAACAGGTTCTTGGGGAACCATTACGCACTTCGCCATTTTTGACGCGACTAGCACAGGGAATATGCTTATTTGGGGAGCTTTAACAGCATCCAAAACAGTGGGAAGCGGAGACGCATTCCAAATTCCAGCAGGAAGCGCAGTTATTACCGTTGCCTAACCTGGCAATCGTTCTTCTATCCCGTATGTATATCAGCATACGGGATATTGACTTAACAAAGTTAGTGTATTTATGGCTCTTACATACGAAGATATCCGTAATCAAAAAAGGGATTTAACGCCATATACAGACGAGCAAGTGAATTTCCTTGTAAATGTCTTGAATACTATTCCATTCCCTTGGAAGCCATTCAACGAAGGCAACATTGATTTACATGTAACAGAAGGCGCATTAGGCGAGGAGTTTGTTTTGAACATTGACAATCAATGCTATATGACAACTTCCGCACCAGACTTGCTCGACCATCAAAGCATATTGCAAGCAAGTGGAGATATTTTACTTACAGGCTTTGGACTTGGATTAGGCGTACTGTACGCAAATGCAAATCCTAACGTAAAAAGCGCAACAATCCTAGAACAAAACAAAGACGTGATTGAACATATTGCACCAATGGTGTTAGCCAAATGCACTAACAAGCCAATAAACATCATTGAATGCGATGCAAATACATGGAATCCAGACAAACAATATAACTTTGGATTTATAGACCATGCATACCAAAGAGCCGATGACTTCATTTATAAACTATGTTGCACAAAATATGTCAACTGGTGGGATGAGCGCAAAATATTGGAAGAAGGATGGTATAAAAAGTGAGCGTAACATCGTGGCTTACGGCTGGCACTTGTGCAAATAATACTGCTGTTGGCAGTGTTAGTTGGGATTCTGATGATTCTGGAACTGCTTTAGTTGGTACAGAGTGTTCGTCAGATAATAGCGTATATGCAGGTTGCAAAAATGGTGGTAGTAGTACATCAAATTATTTGAAGTGTACAAACTTCGGCTTCACCTCTTCAGATGTACCAAGCGGAGCAACAATTAATGGAATAGAGATTGAAGTTCGGCAATACCGAGTTGGAAGCCCAAGTATCACAAGTACAACTGTCAAATACCTTAAAGCGGGAACTGTTACGGGTAATAATGTAGGTACTACTGCTGATTGGGCAACAACTGAGACTGCCACAAGTTACGGTGGAAGCACAGAACTTGGTGGAGCATCTTGGGTTGACACAGATATTACTTCTAGCACATTTGGTTGTGTCATATCTATTATTACTGGACTTAGCAGAACAAGCCCAACAGGTCGTAATGCGATGGTTGAACAAGTGCGAATACGTGTTTATTACACTGTTGCTGGCACAAACTGGACTGGAGCATTTAGTGTTAATGTTGCAGTAACAAATTCTGTTGCTGGCAGTGCAACAATGGCTGGAGCCACAACACCAAATATGGCAATCACAACTGCCGTTGCTGGTGCGTCGAGCCTAGTGGGAGCCGTTGCGCCAAACATGGCTCTTACAACTGCTGTTAACAGCTTGAAGACTTTGCAAGGCGCATTTGCGCCAAACATGGCTCTTACAACTTCAGTTGACAGCTTGAAGACTTTGCAAGGAGCATTTGCACCAAACATTGTATTCACGTCAAGCGCAGATACTCTGGATACACACTTTGGAGCATGGATAGCAAATGTCGCTGTTACAACTGCTGTTGACAGCTTGAAGACTTTACAAGGCGCATTTACACCAAACATGGCTGTTACAACTGCTGTTGATAGCTTGAAGACATTGCAGGGAGCATTTACACCAAATATGGCTCTTACAACTTCAGTTGATAGCCTGAAGACTTTATTAGGAACCGCTACACCAAATATTGCGTTTTCCGCTACTGCTTCAACTCTGGAGACACACTTTGGAGCATGGATAGCAAATGTCGCTGTTACAAATAATGTTGCTGGATATTTAAGCATCGTGGCAGAAGTCGCGGCAAATATCGCAATCACGAACAGTACAACGCCATTCTTAACTTTGCAAACAGGAGCCGCACCAATAATAAATATTGATGGCTATATTCAGACTTATGTCTTTGGCGCATTGTCGGCAAACATAGTAATAACTACAACTTCTGATTCCTTCAAACAGGCGAATGCAGAAGCGAGCGCAATAATCAGCGTAACAACAAATCTGGCAGGAAGCCTAACCTTATTTGGTGCAATGGCTCCAAACGTAATATTCAATGCACAAACTGATTCCCTGAAGACGCTCCTTGGACAAACAAGCGCACCTATAATATTTACAACTGCTGTAAATCCGCTTCAGACATTTAATGGAGCCATAAACGCGCCAATAGCCATAACAACAAATGTAACGCCACTGCGAAGCGTATACGGGCAAACAAGCGTAAGTGTAGCAATCACATCAGCAATGGATTCTTTGAAGACTTTGCAAGGAGCCTTTACACCAAACGTTGTCTTCACAACAAACACCAATACAAAGCTATCAGCCATAGGCAATTTTAGCGCACAAATCAGCGTAACAAATTCTGTTGATACATTGAAGACGCTACTTGGACAAACAAGCGCAGGAGTAGCATTTACAGCATTATCTACAGCCGTTGCAAGTTTGATTGGAACAGTAAACGCTCCAATAATTGTAACAACGTCTGTTACACCATTGAAGACTTTGTACGGAGCAATAACACCAAATATTGTTTTTGCCAATAATGTCACAGGATTAAAAACACTGTTGGGAGATATTCATGCAAGCGTTACTGTCACAAGCAATACGAGTGGATTGTTAGTCTTACAAGGTGCAACGCAAGCACAAATTGCCATTACAGCGCAAGCACTGATAAGTTCAGGATTCGTTATAAGCTTTGTTGACGAGTTTACAATGTCTTTGGATTGGCAAAAAAGCACTAAGGCAGGAATAAATGGAATCGAAGAATTTATACTTCCGATTACACCAACAAAAACAATCAAAGGAAGATAATGAACACTGCATTGAATCTCTATAAATCCAGCGTAAAGCATATTAAGATTACGGTTCCTGACGTACCAGACACGCTTACGATTACAAAGGCATATTTGATGGTGAAGAATAACTGGACTGATGCAGACGGTGCGGCAGTTGTTAATCTAAGTATTACAAGTTCAGCCACAGCAAGCGGACAAATCACAGATACAGGAGCCGATGGCACAGGAACAATAGAGTTCATTTTTGGAGCTACAACACTTGCTGGAATCGTTGACTTCAAACGGAACTACTACACGGCTGTAAAAGTGATTCTGTCAAATGGCTCTGCCTATCTTCTGCCAAATAGCCTTATGTCAACACGAATCCACCAAGCGGCAATATCCGCAACGAGCTAATAATGAATATCTACATTTACCAAGAACAGCCAAACGGAAGCGGCGCACAATCTGTTACCGTCAACAAATCAAATGGCGGTATGCCGTTGGCATTGTCTGCCGATGAAGTGCGCCTTGTCACACGGGAAGAGATGCAAGCCATTCTCGACGGGAAGGCAGAGCCAACAGCAGAGCCGATTGAATCAGTGCCAACGCAGGAAGAAGTCCAAGATAACGCCACAGTAGAAGACGAGGCAAATCAAGACAAGGAAGAAGATTTGCCAACACAGCCTGAACCATAAAGGACACGTTCCAATGTTCGCTTCAGGCTGGCATATCCATATTTTGACCCATTGAACCTAAATCCCAATGTTGGGAATGTTGGGGTTAATGTTGGGGATTTACCCGCACTTCAGCGCACTTTGGCGCACTTTTAGACATTCCCGTAACGCCTTCGACTTGGCTATCAATGGTGTTTGGGGTTATGATATTTGCCCCTAGCCCCGCAGTTTTGACCTTTACTAGTGGTTCGATTTTGAACCTAAATAGCTTTGGATTAGGCGCAGGGGCAACAGGACTTGAGCCCGAGGTATAATGATGTTGTAATCAAGGCAGAGGGGTATAGCTCAGTTGGTAGAGCGTCGGTCTCCAAAACCGTAGGTCGCGGGTTCAAGTCCTGTTGCCCCTGCCATTTTCTCGATAAACCGAGAACATTGCGCCTTTCAATTTAATCAGCTGTTGTCGGAGCAAATAGCGTCCGGTGGGATTGAATCAAGGGGTTGCCAGATTTCCCGAAGATAATTCACGAAACTTAACTTTTTGCTACGGCGTTATACTGTAAGCAGGATGAGTGACGGCGGATATAGCAGGATCGAAAAGGATTTTCTCGGTAATGAACGTATGGTTCAATACGATGCTAGTGGCAACATGCTGGGAGCATCAGACGTTATCCGTGAGCCAGATGGCACGATGCGGATACTGAATGATGACAGCACTGCGGAGGTTCAGCGCGACTTGCCGAAAGTTGAAGCGGTAATGCCAAAAGCATCGGCAAGTAGCGTTAGTCGTGATCCTCTGCCGCCAATCGGAGTGAGAGCAGCTAATTCAACTGCTCCAAACAATCGTTTGGTTATGACCGTAATCGCAGTATTTATTGGATCTTGTTTGCTGACATTGTTGGTCATTTCAATGTTCCGATCGAACAATTCAAGTCCACGATTTATTCCGTCGCAAACCACCACCACGGTTCAACCCGGACCTCGTACTTCGGATAGGCCCCGTTTGCCCGACAATTATCCGGATGATCCGAAACCTCGAAATGACGATTCGGTGCCAGACTCCCGGCCTACCGATCAGACGGCACCTGACTCAAATATGGATGACAATCGTCCACGGATTCAAGATAATAATGAAGCGCCTTCTGTCGAAAATGCTCCTCGCCCAGGGTCTCGAAATAAGAAGGGGAATTCAGATGAACCGATTGATCTTCGCGGTGACGAAGGAAAGAATGATCCGAAAAAGGGTGATCCTGGCGCGGACCCATTAAAGGGAGACGATGTTCACTAAGAGATTGCCATGATTCAAGTACTACCTATTTTGTTGGCCCTGACGGCCATGCAGACTTCGAAGAAACCGGAGGTCAAATTGGTTGACCTAACGCCAGTTACTCAAGTCACCAAGTCATCGACGTTTAAGTTTTCCAAAGAGTTTTCGATTGGTGGAATCGTGCTAAAGGAAGGGGTTTTGCTTCTGCCACAAGGTGATTCCATTGAGCGAACTGGACGCTTGGTTTACTCTGTACCACGAGGATCGCTCTCGTTTCATGGCCAATTCGGGATTCCCGATTCGGATACCGAGGGAACGGGAGAAGCGGTCTTAGCGATTTTTGTTGATGGCGAACCGTTGCAAGAAATCCGTGCGGTCTCGGGCCAAAAGCCAGTTCGATTTGATGCCGGAGTGAAGGGAGCGAAGTCGTTGATGTTTACGATGACGGGGACTGCTGCGATTGGCGATGCGGCGTTTTCGAGTAGCACTGTGAGTACCAAAACGACCCCCAAAACGACTCCTCCCCAAGAAACACCGCATAAGCTACCAACTGAAATGGGACGGGTCAACCTTACTTCGCCTGAAAATGGAGTATCGGTAAGAGATGGTATCACGTTCAAATGGGATGCAGTGCCTGAGGCAATTAGCTACGGAGTTGAAATCGTCATGATTACCAATTCGGACACGAAAAAAATTCCGACGCGCTACTTGAGAGCGTTTAGCGCTAGGAATGAATCGTTTGAATGGAATTTTAGCGAAGATGTTTTAAGTGGTGAATATCAAGTCAGTGTGATTGCTTTTGGCAAAGCTGGGGTGCTGACCAAATTTAGCAACTCGAAGCGGTTTAAAGTGGTGCGAAAATAAGACTTTCGCATGGCAATTTGAAGGAGAATCCGTACAAAATGAAGTCTATGCGTAAGCAATTGCTTGGTAGCGTGGTCCTTGCGCTTCTCGTCCTCGTTGGCTGTAAAGGGCCACAATCTGCTGGTGGTAAGCCTCGACTAAAGGTCTACCATTCGATCATCAGCCTCAGTCCCAGCACAACTGAATTGGCGAGCCTAACTGGCGTGCCGATAGTTGGTCGAACCAAAGCATGTGACTATCCGCCAAATGTTCAGAAAGTTGACATCGTTGCCGACCTCAAGCCTAACTACGAACTGATCGCGACCATAAAGCCGGACTTGGTCATCATGGATCGAGACCTTTATAGTGTGGCTGACCAGCAGAAGTTGAAAGACCTTGGAGCCGACGTGCAAGTCTTTGGTTCCGATACGGTCGAAGGTCATATCAAGGATATGTATACGTTGGCGAATCTAATGGCTGGTGAATCAGCAGTTAATGAATACGTCATTAAGCTTCGTAAAAACATTTCGGCGTCAGAGGGTGAAAAGCCTGCGAAACGAGAATTAAAGGCCGTAATGGTCATTCCGGATACGGGTGGCCACCACATGATCGCAGGAACGAAATCGTTCCAAGGAGATGTTGTGCGGATTATCGGCGCGACACTAGTCGGACCAGACTCAAACAAGTTTGAGAGCCTCAATCCAGAATTTTTGATGGCTCAAAACCCAGATTGGATTATTGTTGCTGGCGCGACTTCTGACTTTTTGGCAGACAAGCGATTTAGCAATTTGACTGCCGTTAAAAACCTGAAACTTTTTGGCTTGAACCAAGATATTTGTATTCGCCGTGGTTGCCGGGTGGACCAATTTATTTATAACGGTCATAAACTATTGATGCTTGGCGAGGGCCAAAAGTAGTGACGTCGAGAGCTGACATTGGCGTATTCGGTGGGTCTGGATTTTATAGCCTGCTCACCAATGTTGAAGAAGTCAAAGTTGATACCCCGTACGGACCACCGAGCGACAGTGTCTTCTTGGCGACGGTTGCAGGTCGCAAAGTGGCTTTTCTTCCTCGGCACGGTCGAAATCATACAGTTCCTCCTCATAAGGTCAACTACCGAGCTAATGTTTGGGCGATGCGTTCGTTAGGCTGCCAAGTTATCGTCAGCCCTTGCGCGGCGGGTTCATTGCAGAAGCATGTTGAGCCAACGCATTTTGTGGTTTGTGATCAGTTCGTCGATCGAACGTCAGGACGCCTCGATACATTTTACGATGGACCGATTGTGACCCACGTATCGCCTGCGGATATGTACGACAAAGAGTTGCGCCGAATTGCCGTTGAATGTATTCGCAAGAATGGAATTACTTGTCACGATGGCGGAACGGTAGTCGTCATTCAAGGGCCACGGTTTAGCACCAAGTCCGAATCCAAGTGGTTCCACGATCAAGGCTGGGAAGTCATTAACATGACCCAATATCCAGAGGCGTATTTGTGTCACGAACTCGGGATGGCGGTGGTGAATATTTCGTTGATCACGGACTATGACAGCGGAGTTCATGCTGGCACCGAAGCCGTAAACGCTACTGATGTTCTAGAAGTATTTAAGGCTAATTCTGAGAAAATCAAGCAGGTAGTACTCGACATGATTGAAATGCTTCCAGCAGACCTAAGTGGGCTCGGACACCGAAAATCACTCCAATTTACTCGTGGAGATGGTCATGCGATGTCAAAAAATGATATTCGGCTTTTTGAAGTCTTAGAGTAGGCTTATTAAATGCTTTCATCGTTGATTGTTTTGGGTGCTTTGCTTGGGCCAGTTGGTCGGGTACAGACCCAAAACCCCCAATTCCCGAAGCCAAATTTTGAACCTCCGGTTGCATTAATTGACAGCTCAATATTTAAGTATCTGAGCCCCGAGGACAAGCAACGCCAATGGAAACCGTTGGAAGTTGGCCGAGACTGGTCCAGTTTGGAGGTTCCAGCTATTAAACCAGATGCCATCAAGATTCGGGTCTTGCTAGCAGTGTCTGAGCGTGATTTTTCTAACCCGGAATACTCAAATACACTGGAGACTCGGGACAAAACGCGACTGTTGGAGGCGATGATTCGGCTTAAGAGTTTGCTCGCGATTGTCTCCGATGGCACCATCAATTTTGAGTTCGTTCCGCGATTTGTTCCCGAGCCGATTTATGACATTCGGGACTTTAAACAACTCATCAACGCAGAGTTTAACAAGAGTAAATTTGAATCGGACGATTCTATTGAGCGGGGACCTTTTGCTTCCGTTATTGCGATCTCGAGTTCGCATGTGAATGTGTCAGCTGAGCCTGGTGAAGATTATATCGTCCACGGTTTTTCAGACTTGGGCGGCTCGGGCCAAGATATGTGGTTTGAAGAGGGGCTGTTCTACGTGGCCCAAGCGGGAATCTTTAACCGCATAGCCAATCATTTTGATGGATTCAGAGCTGGCTTTAGTACCCAAGAAAGCCGGACTCTATTGATGGACCGATTGACCCTCATGCGGGGCGAGTATCAGCGTCTGTTTGATCCTGGATTCAGAAAAGACGCGGATTTGATTACAAAATGGTCTCAGCTTTCCCTACGAGAACCCGGCCGACCATTCCGGGCTTCAGAAATGGCGACCATACAGTCTCCGGCCGCGATTGAAGTCAAGGATGGTGCACTCAATTACAGCGAACTCAGCATCATGCGAGCAGGTGAGTTTGCCTTGCCGCCATCCGATAAGTGGGGAACACAAAAAGCACTGAAGTTTGATATTCGAACTCGGATCGGAAATCCAATTGCCGTCAAATTCTGGAAAAAAGACGGCACGAAATATGAAGTCGTTCTTGGCGGAGAGGCGGCGAATATTCCTTTGAATACGGACTTTAACTGGCAGAATGTCATCATTGGAATTCCCGGAACGGATGTAATGGGAGCAACGATCGGTGCGCCGACTCGATATTTTGGTCGAACGCGAATGCGATCTGAATTGACCCAATTCGAATTCCAAAACTTCGACCTCGTCTCGGAAAGTCAAATTCCTCCATTGGCAATCGGCGCGTTTCCATCAATAGATACGGAAGCCGCAATTCGAGAATCTTTGACAACCGGAAACAAAGCTACCAAGCGACGAGCCCTGGCGAACGTCGATTTGATTAAGACGCTAAAAGGGTTGGAGCCTGCATTGCTGGCCGCCTGTGGTGATCTTGATGCAGGGGTTGCTCACGATGCGACGCGAGCCTATTTTGAGCTTTTGATTAGCGGTCCACCCACGCCAGCTCAATTGACCTCGATGTCAACTTTCTTGACAGGCCCCCCAAACGAGGCCGCGCGTGAAGTTGCACTTGCGTATGTTGCCAAGTATCCGGCTTTTGCTTCATTTACGACGGTGACTGGCAATACAATGCGGGATAGTTGGCGGGTTCGTCGAAGCGCAGCCGTAGCACTGGGCGCTTTGGTTCGAGCCGATGTCAAGGAGAAAGAAGCATGCCACCAAACGTTGCTGCTGATGACTGGCCAAGACATGGCCCTTCTGCGATTAACCGCAATCGGGCAACTCGATCCATCTCAAAAGCTGGATAGTCAACGCTTGGAATTCCTTATGGTTAATGACCCATGCGAGTCAGTCCGATTAGCTTGCCTAAGGGTCTTGTCAGCAAAAATGTCAATTCCAAAGGAAAAGCTTTTGGGGTCATTGGCTGATGAAAGTCCGACGCTTCGAGAACGCATACCCGCCGCACTGGGCGCGAATAGTTCAATTTTGCGTGAAGCCCTTCAAAAAATGGTTGTGGATCAAGACGCCTATGTGCGACTATCTGCCTTGCAAAATCTAGCTGTGTTAGGAAGCGTCAAGGAGGGTGAGATTCAAAACCTTTTTGCCGACAAACATCCTGCCATTCAGATCGCTCTTCTGCATGGCGCGGCTAAAGGCGCTTGGAAGATTCCTGCCGACGCTTTGGCTCGACTTAAAGAGAGCCCTATTCCAGCCGTGAGGCAACTGGCAATGGAGATCAAATGAAGTTAGTACTTAGCTCAGATCATGCTGGTATCGAGATGCGAAAATGGTTGGTTGGCAAACTGACAAGCGCCGGACACGCATGCCAAGAAGTTGGTGCGCCCGACGAATCGTCGTATGACTATCCTGATGCCTCCGATGAACTGGTAAATGTGCTGGCTCAGGGGCAGGCTGACTACGGAATCCTGATTTGCGGTACGGGGATAGGGGTGAGTATTCGAGCCAATCGGTATGCGAACATGCGATGCGCACTTTGCACGACGGAATATATGGCGGCAATGGCGCGTGAGCATAATGATGCCAATATCATCGCACTGGGGTCCCGGGTACTTGGAACTGAGCAAGCTCTGGCAATCGTACATACGTTCCTCGGGACGGCCGCAAGTCAAGTTCCTCGGCATGTCGCTCGGGTTGAGAAGCTAAGCGCGCCAGTTTAGCGTATAGAAAATAACTAAGAGAAATTTATGAAAAGTCTCACTTCGGCTGGAGTCATCACCGGATTGCTCATTACCACGATCGCTGGATTGAACATCCGCGACAAACGAGATATGCCCGAGAGCACCTCTTCTGGGTTGCTTGCTTCAAAGGACGATCAGTTTGATATTGCCGAATCGGATTATTACGCAGGAATTACGATGCTTCTCAAGCAGCGATATGTCGATCCAATTACCGATGACAAGAAGCTGCTAAGCGGAGCCGTGCGCGGAATGGTGACTGGGCTCAGCGACATCAACAGCCAGTTTTACAATCAAAATGAATTTGCTGCCTACAAGAATGTTCGCGCTGGACAGTATCACGGAGTAGGGGTTTGGCTTGATTTCAAATCAGTAAAAACGGACATCAAGGGCGTCGGCGCAGATGCTGAAATAAGCTTGCCTCGCCTGGCGGTTGTATCGGTTGCCCCAGGTTCTGCGGCGGATAAGGCCGGGGTCAAGGCTGGTGACCTGGTTTCTGAACTCGACGATCACTGGGTTCTGAACTCTGAGGCAATCATCAAGTTTCGAAAAGCACAGCAAGACTTCTTCGCCAAGAAGATTGACTTCAAAACAATTAACGATATGCGCAAGGATATCAAGGCGAAACTTGACAAAAGCGTCACCCCGATCCACGCGAAAGAGCGTCTGATTTCCGGCGAGGTCGGTATCTCGCACGTAAAATTTGAGCGAGGAAGCATCGTCATTGATACTCATTTGCAGAAAGGAATTTACGATGTTCCAGCGTTCAAGGACGTCAACGGAGCGTTTATGATGACCTTTACTTCGGGAGCCTACGATGCTTTGAAATCTTATGCATCCGGTAAATCGGAAATTACTCTCGACCTCAGAAATAATGTTCTTGGAGATTTTGAGACCATGCGGAAATGTTTGACTGTGGTTGCTCCAGCGTCAAATTTTGGCTACTTTAGCAACGAAAAGAAGGCGACACCAATGATCTTCAAAACTGAATCCGGAGTTGCAAAGGCTCCGAAAATTAAGTTGATCGTCGATACTTCAACGCGAGATGCTGCCGAAGTATTTGCTTTGTCTTTGTCTTCGAAAGGATATGCGACCTTGAGCGGAACCGAAATGGGAAACAGCCGACGATATCAAGAGATTTGTCAATTGCCCGACGGATGCGGTTATACGCTCACTACAGGCATTTTTAAGGCGGGCACCCCAACCACAGATGTCAAGAAAGGAAAGGGAGGTAAGAAATGAAAATTGCGAAAGTAGTAGGAGTTGCGTTAGCTTTCCCTGCCTGTTTCTCGTTTGGCTTCTTTTGGCGAGACATCAAGCATGGACAATTTACGCCGGCAAACCGGGATCGACTTTTAGGCATTAAGACTTCGACGGGCGCAGATTCGGAAGAGACGATCTTCAAGCAGACCTATGGCCGGATTTTGGCGGACTACATTAAGCGGCCCAACAAGACCGAGTTGAAGTATTCGGCGATGGAAGGGTTGGTGGCTTCGCTGGGCGATCCACATACGAATTTCTTTGTGCCGAAGGTGAATACCGAGTTTCACGACGAGACACAAGGCAAGTTCTATGGAATTGGGGCACGGCTGTTGCCTGACCCGCTTGGGGTTAAAGTCGTCAATGTCTTTAAAGACGGTCCAGCTCAGCGAGCAGGAATTCGCGCCCAGGACCTTATTGTCGCCGTAGACGGAAAAGTGGTAGCGGGAATGCAGTCTGACGACATCGTCATGCTGATCAAGGGCAAAGAAGGAACAACGGTCAAACTGCGCGTTGCCCGACCTGGTGCGAAAGCCCCGCTCGACTTTTCAATGCCGCGCGAAAAAGTGGTGCCTCCGAATGTCGAAAGCAAGTTTATTGCCGATCAACAGATTGGCTACATCAAAATTCTGAATTTCGCTCTTGAAGTTCCTGAGCAGTTTGATCGTGAGTTGCAGGCCGTCGAATCTCATGGATTAAAGGGATTGGTTATTGACCTTCGCGACAACCCGGGCGGTGCTCTGGATGCAGCGGTTGCGATGCTGAGCAAATGGGTTGAAGGCAAGAATATTGTTAAGTTGAAATTCCGGGATGGTTCCGAAGAGTCCAATGATGCCTTGCGTGGTTATTTGCATAACTTCTCGTACCCGGTCGTTGTTCTTGTCAATGAGGATTCGGCGAGTGCAGCGGAAATCATGGCTGGAGCGCTGAAGGATTACGGAAAGGCAACCTTGGTCGGTGACCACACTTACGGGAAATTCTCGGTTCAGACTGTATTTCCTCAGCGTGACGGAGCTGGAATCAAGATGACTATTGCTCACTACTTCTTGCCGAAGTCGGGTGCTCTTAGCCGCAAGGTGGATGATGACGGAGCGTACGTCAGCGGTGGCATTCAGCCAGACGTCAAAGTTGACCTCGATCCTGATGTTGAATTTGAAGCCGCGACGATGACCAAGGATGCTCAATTCGCGAAAGCAGTCGAGATCATTAAGTCAAAACAGCGCTAAACGTTGCTGGATTTCGGGTCGAAATAGGCCCGGAGTCCGTCGCCGATAAAGTTTAGTGAGAACACGGTTAAGCTGAGGATAAGACACGGCGCAATGACTTCAGTTGGATACGAGTTCAACTGTGCTCTTGCATTGTTGATCAGACCGCCCCAGCTTGGCGTTGGCAGTTGAACACCGATGCCCAGGAAGCTGAGAGTGCTTTCGGCGAGAATGGTTCCGGCGAGGTCGATCATCGAGACGGCCAAGAGGATTCCGGACATTTGTGGCAACAGGTGCTTGATAACAAGGTACGACGTTGGCGCGCCCGCTGCCTTCGCGGCAACGACAAATTCACGTTCCTTGATTGTGGCCAATTGAGTCTTCGTAAGACGGGCGATCGATGGCCAGCCAGTTATCGACAAGGCAACGACAACTGGGATGATTCCCTGGCCGATGATGCCAATGATCAAAATCGCGAGCAGGATGTCGGGGAATGCGAACATCCCATCGGTAAGGCGCATGATCGGTACGGCAATCCATTTTGGCGCGTAAGTACTAACGACGCCAATGAACACCCCAAAGGTCAAGTTAATTATTTGGACGGTAAAGCCAATAAACAGACTGATTCGGGCGCCATAGGCAATGCGTTGGAGAAAGGAGCGACCGATTTCATCCGAGCCAAGAAAGGCGTGCGGGCTCCCATAGGGCAAGTGAACTCCGCCCGCAGGATCGAAGACTGGATTCGTCTTGCCATCGGTAGGAATAAGTGGCCCAAAGACGGCCAAAAGGACAAGAAAGACCATGAAGATGATCCCGGCCCAGACTAATGGATCCTTCAGTTTTTTCTTTCTCATATTTGAGCCTCCCGAATTCGGGGATCGAGAATGGGGAGGGCAAGGTCAACGATGGTATTGACGAGGACAAACATTGCCCCGGTTGCCAGAACACAAGCTTGGACAACAGGAACATCATTGGCGAGAATCGCTTCAATTGTTTTGCTTCCGATTCCGGGAATGATGAAAAACCGCTCGACTACAAAGGATCCTGTGAGGAGGAATCCAAACGTTGTGCCGATGGTGGTGATCACCGGGAGGATGGCATTGCGAAGCGCATATTTCGTGATGAGCCGAAAGGGTGGAACGCCTTTAGCAATGCCCGCTCGAATAAATTCTTGACGGAGGGTTTCGACCATCGAAGCCCGCGTCAATCGTGTCAGCATCGCCATTGGCCGGAGAGAAAGGACCACAACGGGCAGGAGCAAGTACATCCATTCTGGCCCGCGAAGCTCTGATTCCCATCCGACTGGAAGTTTGTCCATTTTCACCGCGAAAATATAGACGAGAAAGGGCGCGAGAACGAAGTTTGGCAATGTCACACCGAGCGTCGAAAGGGTTAGGACAGTTCGATCGGCAAAACGGTTTTCTCGTACCGCGGCAATGGTTCCAAGAGTGATTCCAACGATGGACGCCAGGATAATAGATAAAATTGCGATCTTGGCCGTCATTGGCAGTGATCGTTTGAGAACGTCAATGACGGGTTCGTGAGTTCCTTGATAGCTCTCTCCGAGGTTTCCGTGGGCAAGATCGTTTAAATAGAGGCCATATCTTACGGCAATTGGTTTGTCCAGCCCCATTTGATGGTAGATCCGGAGGTAGGTTTCGTGGGTGGCTTTTTCACCCGCAATAATCATTGCCGGGTCACCTTTTGCATTGGCCGACGCAACAAAAGTGATGAACGAAATGATCAAGAGGCTAACAACACCAAAGGTGAGCCTTAAAATCAGAGCCTTGATCAACTGCACTGGGAGATTTTAGCCTATCCAGGCTGGAATTCGGCTAGCCTGCGCCGCGAATTACTTTCGCACTGACAATCCGATCGCCTTTTTCGATGCTCTGGACGACGGGCATTCCACTAGTGACCTTTCCGAAGACGGTGTATTTGCCGTCCAAGAACTTGGCTGGCGTCAACAAAATATAGAATTGGCTGTCGCCAAGAATGTGCTCTTCGGGGATTGATGCGAGGCCGACTGCACCAAGTTCGTTCTGCAATCCGCTCTCTTCCTTGGCAATTCCTGAACCTGAACCGCCGTGACTGTCGCTACTGACATCAGAGTTTCGACTCGCGGGATCACCAACTTGAACCAAGAACGGTTTGGGTTTCTTCTCGGCTCGATGGAATCGAAGTCCGTTGTAGAACCCTTGCTCCACCAAGTTTATGATATGGCTACAAGTCTTGGGGGCGGCTTTCGTATTCAGCGAAATCGTGAATTCACCCTTGTTCTCAATTTTGAAAACGACGCGAGTTTCCTGAGCCCAAGCAATCGCCTGAACAAGGAAAATGAGACTCACACCAATCAACAACCGAAATGCTTTCATACGCTTCTTATACTATTCTGACGTATGACGAGCAAAATCGATTTCATCAGTCGTCAAGTGCGCGGCCATATCCATCAATTCCGACCTTACCGCTCAGAATCATGATCCCGTCGATTATGGACCAGAAGAAGCCAACGAGGCAAAAGCAAAGGATGAATTGAATAACTCCGAGGGCTGCATATCCAAGATACATTCGGCCCACTCCAGGAATGATGAGTTGGAGAATTCCTGAAACGGTCCTACTCTTATCGCTTCTCGGCAAATGGAGGGTCCGGTTATAACCATACGGCTGAACTGCGACGGGCCGAGCCATCGGGACGCTCTGCTGATAAGCGGGAGCTGGCTGATAACCTGGGTTATATGTTGGCGCAAAGCTGGTGGGTTGGTGCTGAGGGGCTTGCGGAGGTACCGTTCCGGGCAAAGGTGGAGGGCTCGCCATCGGCTCCACTAGTTTGAACGCAGACATGAGTTCGGTGACGTTGCCTGCAGGCAACCAGTCATTCATCGATGGCTTCCAGACGAAAGTGGATTTTTCTATCACTCCGCCTTCGATGAGCTCTTCCATTTGTTCAAGTGTGAGCGGACCGAGTTGTCCGAATGAACCGACGTAATACCATGCTGCAGCTTCGCTCATCGTAGTTCTTGAATTCGTTTATTACGTTAGGTTGTACCCGTTCGGCTTCCCGATAGGTCTTTGGGCGGTACCCTTATAGAAAGTAATGTCAGTGCGAGTTCGTTTTGCCCCTAGTCCGACCGGACTACTTCATGTTGGCGCGTTGCGCACAGTTTTGTTCGACTTTTTGTTTGCCAAGCATGAAGGTGGCCAATGCATCTTCCGGATTGAAGACACCGACCGGGCGCGCTACAACGCAGAAAGCGAGCAGGAGTTTGTCGAGACCTTGCGATGGGTCGGCATCGAATTCGACGAAGGTCCTCACATCGGTGGACCATTTGGACCCTATCGCCAATCTGAACGAAAAGAAGCAGGAATTTACGCGACGTACATCGAGGAACTAGAAGCGAAAGGGCATGCCTACAAAGCGTTCGATACCAGCGAAGAGCTGGACCAGATGCGCGAGTTTCAGCAAATCAATAAGCAGCAAATTGGCTACTTTGGCGGCGATTGGCGCGACGCTATTTCTAGCGAAATAGAAGCCGCAATCGCGGCGGGGCGAACCTACGTGATTCGCATGCGAATCCCCCGAGATCGAAAGATCATCGTTCAAGATGCCATTCGGGGTCGAATCGAGTTTGATTCGAACATCTTGCCCGACCCGGTTTTGATCAAAGGAGATGGGATGCCAACCTATCACTTTGCCGCAATGGTCGACGACCATTTGATGGAGATCACCCACATTTTTAGAGGGGAAGAGTGGATTCCGACTTCGCCAATTCACGCGCTGTTGTTTGAATTGTTTGGCTGGACTGCTCCGGTATTCGTTCACTGTCCCGTCATCATTGGTGCCGATGGTAAAAAGCTAAGCAAACGTCACGGAGCCACTCGAGTCCTGGATTACATGGCTCAGGGCTATCTCAAGTTTGCGCTCAAGAACTTTATCGCCCTCATCGGCTGGTCGCCCGGAGGGGACGTCGAGAGCATGACCGAAGAAGAGCTGATCAGTTCATTCACGATCGAAGGTCTGCAACCATCGCCGGGGCGATTCGATATTGAAAAGCTGAACTGGCTGAATGGCCTCCGAATTCGTTCGATGACCACCGAAGCGGTCTTAGAAGAAATGAAAGGACTGTATTCCGAAGCTTATACCAAGCATTATTGGGAGACCTTCGTCGACGAAGATCGAGTGCCAAACCAACCAGAAAAAGACGGGAAGAAGATCTACTCTCAATTCGAAAACTTGGTGCTATTTGCGGAATCCAATCGAGTCTACGCACTTCATTGCATCAAAGAGGAGCAAGAGCGGGTTACCAACCTTATCGACTTCGGAGCTGCATGCGAGTTCTTCATAGTCGACGAGCCGGAAATGGATCCAAAAGCAGTTGACAAATGGTTTGGACAACCTCACGTTCGTGATCTGTTTGCGCACCTGAAAGCGACTTGCGGGACTAAACAACTTACTATCGAGGAATATCGAGAAAAGCTGGTCGAATTTCAGACGGCAAATGGAATTGAGAAACTCGGGCCGATTGTCCACCCAACTCGGGTGGCCCTGACCGGAAAGACCTCGGGCCCGGGATTGTTTGAACTGATGGCCGTCCTTGGGCCAGAAAGAATCACAAAGCGTGTGGATCGAGCTCTTACGTTCGTTAAATAAGCCCACGGAACTTGGCAATCAATCTTGGCTGCCCGGTACCCTTACCTGCAAATGGTAAGGGTTGGATTCGTGGGGCTTGGAGTGATGGGTGGGCCAATGGCTGGGCACCTTGTGCAGGGTGGACATGAAGTCACGGTTTGGAATCGAACCCCAACCAAATCTGAACCACTGAAAGCCGAAGGCGCATTGGTAGCAAACACGCTTCAAGAACTCGCCGAAAACTGCGATGTGATCTTTACGTGCGTTGGTCGAAGCGAAGATGTAGCGGATGTTGTTCGGGCGATGGCTCCGCACGCCAAGCCAAGGACAATGTTCGTCGACCACTCTACGATCGAGCCATCGATGGCCCGCACCCTATATTCCGAACTTAAAGATCAAGACTTAAGGTTTGTTGATGCGCCAATCACGGGTGGCTCAATGGGAGCCAAAAACGGAGCCTTAACCATTTTCTGCGGAGGAGACCATGACGATGTTGTTCACGCCATGAATGTGATGTTGCCGTACACCAAACGGGCCGAGCGAGTGGGTGATTCGGGCTCGGGCCAAGTGATGAAGTTGGCCAACCAAATAGCTGTGGGCGGAGCGCTCGTCGGTCTCTGCGAATCGATGGCATTTGCCCAGAAGGCGGGACTTGACATTAACCAAGCCCACAGCATGATCGGGGGCGGGGCAGGTGGGAGTTGGGCTTTTGAAAACTACGGTGCGAAGGTTTTAAGCCACGATTGGGCTCCGGGTTTTTCGGTGAAGAACCAACGCAAAGATTTCGGATACTGCGAAGCGGCCGCCGCCGATCTCGGAATTGATATCGTAATGACCAAGCTTGTCAATCAGTTGCTCGGTGAATTGCAAAAGCAGGGAAGGGAAGAAGATGCGACTGCGGCATTGTTCGAGGTGTACTTCAAATAATGAGCTTTGCCGTCTCGATGCAAAATATATCGAAACGGTTCGGCATGGTCCAAGCTCTGGATAATGTCTCTTTTGAAGTTCAGGCAGGCACCATTCACGCCCTGGTTGGCGAAAATGGAGCTGGGAAAACGACCCTCATTAGGGCCCTTTATGGGGCAATGATGCCCGATGATGGCTCGATACTTATCGGTGGAAAAACGGTAAAGTTTCGAAACTCCGCAGACGCCATCGGTCACCGAATCGGGATGGTTAGCCAGCACTACGGCATAATTGGCGAGCTAACAAATCTCGAAAATTTGGTCCTCGGGTCCGAAGGATCGGCAATTCTAAATAAGGTCGCGATGCAAGCCCGAGCAACCGAACTTGCAACTTCAATGGGGTTCGAGTTTGACTGGGACGCAGAGTCGTCAACTCTCGGCCCTGCCGGAGGGCAAAAGCTCGAAATCTTAAAATTGCTTTGGCGCGATAGCCAAATCATGATCCTCGACGAACCAACGGCCATGTTGTCCCCACAGGATTCCGAAGCGCTGTTTGTAAGCCTAAAGCAACTGGCTGAAAAAGGTGCGACCGTCATCGTTGTGACCCATCGAGTTGCCGAGGTATTTCAACACTGCAAGCGAGTAACCGTCCTGCGCGGTGGAATTAAAATCGCGGACCACAACGTAGACGACGTGACACCAAATCAACTTGCCGAGGAAATTGTGGGCGGTGCAGTGATGGAGCGGCCGCAACCCGTTTCCTCTAGCAAGAGTTCAGTGAGGCTCAAAATCGACCAACTATCGGTTCGCGGCGAAAAGGGCGACATGGCAGTTAGGAATCTGAACCTCGAAGTTAAGATGGGGCAATTGGTCGGCATTGCCGGAGTCGATGGCAATGGTCAACGAGAGCTTTTTCATGCCCTGATCGGCGTCACCAGGCCCATTTCTGGCACGTTCTCGTTTGATGGTAGTCAGTGGGATTCAGAGTCAAGTAGAACCCGGATTACTGAGGGTCTGAGGATAATTCCTGAAGATCGCCACGAAGAGGGAATCATTGAGGATTGGTCGCTGCTCGATAGCGCCGCCCTAGGGCTGCAGCGGCTACCCGCATTCAAGAACCTATCGAAGGGAACGAAAAAGCAGGCTCCGTCCATGGCCGAGATGTTTGACACAAAATTTGGGCGACTGAGCGATGAAATAGCGAGCTTAAGCGGAGGCAATCAACAAAGGTTTGTTGCTGGTCGGGCCTTATCCCTGGATGCTCAGCTAATCCTCGCCTTTCAACCCGCCCGTGGCCTGGACCTAAACTCAACCACCAAAGTCTACAACGAGATTCGGCGTGTTTGCCAAGCGGGCGCCTGCGCGATTGTGGTGAGTTTTGATCTGGACGAATTACTCGACTTTTGCGACCGTATCGTCGTGATGGCCCATGGGGAACTTTATGAGCCGCAAACTGAAGTCGCTCGGGATCGAGCGGCGATCGGCCGGCTCATGGTGGGTGCGGGTTGAAGGCGAAAATTCCAATTCTTTTCGCAGTAAGTATCGCGATTATTGTCCTGTCGCTGGTCCTCGTCAAAGCAAATATTGTCCAGCCGATTGCAACAATTTTCACCGGATCGCTTGGGGATGCCCGCCGAATCTCCGGAACCATCAAAGAGATGACGCCTCTGCTGATTCTCGGATCTGCAGTATATTTGGCCCTTAAAGCTGGACTTTTCAACATTGGAGCCGAAGGACAATACACGGTTGGGGCATGTTTTGGAAGCCTGTCGATGATCGCGATCGGTGGTGGGATCGGCGTTGCTGTAGGGTGCTTTGTCGGAATCATTACTGGAGCCTTGTGGGCGCTACCTGCTGGGCTGATTAAGGCCTATCGAAATGGCCACGAAGTCATTACCACCATCATGCTTAACGCAATTGCGTTGCTGATGACCAAGGCTTTGGTCGCCGGGCCATTCAAGGGTCCTGATCAATTTACACCTTCAACATCAATGATGCCCGTCCAGAGTCGGTTGGTTCCGCTTTTCACAATTGGCAACTTAGAAATACCGCAGTCGTTTGTCGTAGGAATTGTCATTGTTCTGCTCCTCGCCTATTGGCTCAAGCGAAACGTATCTGGATTTGAGTTGAAGGCCACTGGGGCCAACCCAACCGCGGCGAAGTTTGCCGGAGTTAACACCAAGCAAGTGACCGTGAAAGCGATGTTGATGAGTGGGGGACTCTCGGGTTTGGCTGGTGCCCTGCAAGTGGCTCAATTTGAGCACCGGTTTTACGATGGCTTTGCCACCGGATATGGTTTTGATGCTTTAGGCGTTGCCCTACTTTCAGGCTCGAATCCCGCGTACTTGATCCTCAGTTCATTCTTTTTTGGGGCCATGAATAAAGGCGGCACCGCCTTAGTGATTTTGGGGGTGGATAAGGGGATTACTACGGTTGTCCTTTCCATTGTGATTGTGATGTTCGCGGCTATTCGGTACAGGAAAAAGGAGGACATCCGTGAATAGTTTTCTTCTCCAAGTCGTCACGATGTCGGCTCCTCTTTTACTCCTTGCGATGGCGGGTTACGCCAGTGAACGTTCGGGAGTAATCAACATTGGACTGGAAGGCAAAATGCTAACCGCCTGCTTTGTGTGCGCGGCGTTTGCCCCTCAATTCGGAGCAATCGGCGGGGTTGTAATGGCGATCCTGGCCGGAATCGTCATCAGCATGCTTCATTGGACGCTGACCCAGGTCTATCGCATTGACCACATTGTTTCGGGAATGGCGATCAACCTTCTTGCTTCGGGAGGAACTGGGTTTTTGGAGGCTTCTGGCTTCGCCAAAAACACGCTGACAGAGGCGCAGCGGCTACCACTTTGGTTTTACTATGCCGTGGCGCTTTTAGCTCCCTTCCTTCTGTTTTGGGCTGCGAATCACACACGATTCGGGTTGCAACACAAAAGCGTCGGCAGTGACCCATCCAAGGCTCGATTGCTCGGTATCAATCCCCAGCGAATTAGATTATTGGCTCTGACTTTGACCGGAGTTTTTTCGGGGTTGGCGGGTTCGCTGTTGGTCTCCGAAACTTCGACCTTTACCAAAGACATGACTGCTGGGCGGGGATATATTGCGTTGGCCGCATTAATATTGGGCGGTTGGCGACCGATTCCCGCTGCACTTTCTTGCCTCCTTTTCGGCTTGGCGACAGCGGTGCAGATACAATTAAGTGGAAAACCTATGTTCGGCATGCAGATTCCTTCTGAAATTTGGAAGATGTTGCCGTATATTGTTACACTGTTGGCTTTAGCTGGCCTTTTGGGCCGCAATCGGACACCAGCAGGTTTAGGAAAGCATTAAGTTATGATTTTGGTACCGTTCATCTTTCTTGTCGCCACGCCAGAGGCCGCGACAATCACGGCGAGAATTGAGGCAACTCATGCGAAAATGACCAAAGCCTCGGTAATGGTTTCCGATGGTCTTACCAATGTTATTCCTACGAAAATCAAATTTTCACCCGGAGTATGCACGTTGGAAATGCCGAACCTTCAAATCGTCGAAGTAAAACCGAACGCAATTCGTTTCTATGATGAATTGCTCAACCAGGTTGCGACATTGAATGTGAAGAAGCCAGCGAAGGTTCCCGATTCCGCTTCCAAAGTCGCAATAGTACAGCAGGAACCAATTGCATGGCTCTTAGATTCTGCCCAGAAGAAAGCATTTTTTGCTGACATGAAGCAGGATAAGCGATGGCAAGTTCGGGGGAGCCTACTGATCTTGCTCGATCCGAAGCGGAAAATATTGTCCGAAGTCCACTTTGACAACAGCTACCGCGTGACCGAAATCAAGATGCGTATGAACGATCGCCCAGTTTATGATTGGAAATATCAGTACGCAAGTGAGGGATCAGTACCCAGTATTCCGATGTCAGCAAGTGCAGTCAAGGGACTAAATCCTCGACCATCAATTCCGCCCAAAACAGATGGTCCAACCGTCTTGTATTCTCAAAAGGTTTGGCGATTCTTGAGTCGAATGGAAGGCAAAAAAATCAGTCAAACAACGGACGAAGGAACCTATACTTTGTCGTTTGGAAAAGGGAAGATTTCGGAGTCGGGGCCTAATGGCTCGTGGAGTTTGGCCGACAGATCGCTCGTGATCAACCCGAAAAGTGGACCATCAAAATCATATAAAGGGGGCGCAGATAAGACACTAGATCTCTTAAAGAGTCGAAATATGAATGCGTCTCCTATTGCTCGTTATGTGTTAAATCGCAAGATACCGTTTCTCGACATGTTTGATCGAACCGATGAAGTCAAATTAGTGAACGGAATCGGAAATATCGACGGAAAAAACTTGTCGGTTATTTCGATGAGGCGAGCGGGTATCCGAATTCGAATGTATGCCGATCCAAAATCCGGTGAAGTTGACATGATCAGCAGCGATTCTCAAGATGCCAAAGGCAATTTTGTGAGCGGAACGCGATTGAAAATCAAATACCAATAGCCTTTCGGTATCGCTCAGCAAGGGCAAGGGCGGCGTCGATTGCCTTGTCCGGGGCAGTTGGTAAAAGGATCTTCGGATCTTCAGCTTCAACGTCCGGTACGGTCGGGTTACCTTCGAGTCGAGTTGTCGATGGCGTGAGGTAATCAGCAACGGGAATCTGAAGGGCAAAACCGTTTGACGCCGACATGTAGCGCGAGAATAACACTGCTCCTGCTGACTTAGATCCGATAACTGTACAGTGAATGTTGGCTGGATCAACTATGATCGTTCCGTCTTTTCCAACCGTCTTTTTGCCGTAGATATCATGCATGGCGGCGGTAAAGATTTCGCTTGCGCTGCCCGTTCCACCATTGATTAGGATGAATAGATTGCCCGTGAATCGGAGTGAGTTCTTGGCCGGGGTCATCATATACTCGTTCGCAAACGGAGCCAACTCAGCTAGATTTGCAGGCTCTCGTTTTTCCTTGTCCTTAAAATGCGTAAGGCAGTTTTTGTCAAGCATGTAGCCGAGCTTCAATTGTGGGTCGACGAAATAACCCGCAAGGTGTTGAAGGTTGACAACTGCCCCGCCGCCATTAAAGCGAAGGTCGATAATCAGATTTTTGGCCTTCACCGCATCGTGCATGTACTCGTCGATGAGGGTTGGGTTATAGGCGTTGTCAAAAGTGTTGACCTTCAAAAGCCCCGTCGATGGATTGAGCATCTTGAATTCGTCTTTGCGAACCGTGGAAAATGGCCGGCGGGTAATCGTGTATTCGAATGTCTTTCCGTTTGGCTTGAGAATTTTGAGTTTTAGTTTAGATCCCGATTCGCCAGTGAGGACTGTGCCTTCCGTGATTTTCACGCCATCAACTTCCTTCATGACGTCGCCAATCTCGAGACCTGCCTCGCTTGCGGGGCTGTTTTCGACAACTCGAACAATGATTCGGCCACCTTCGGGCAAAGCTTGACTACTCACTCCGATTCCGGTCGTTTTTCCGGTCGAACGGACCGTGGCGTCTTTAGGTGTGGCCAAGAGAATGTGACTGAATCCAAATTTGTGCAGAGCCGCATTTACAGAAGCCTTGAACTCATCGTCATTTTTTGCTTCATCGATTTTTGCCCGCTCTGTTTTCATGAATTCATTCCACTTTTTAAAGTCGGTGCCAGGAACAAATGCATAGTTTTCAAGCTGAGAAGTCAGCTTGGTCAGAATTTCTGTTCGGACTTCTGGCTTACCATCCACCGTTTGGGCATTCGCGGTGATGCAAAAAGCTAAACCAAGGCTGGAAAGGGCAAATTTTTTCATTAATTGACCATTGATACGTTTTTAGACGAAAGCCTAAGTTCCGTGTTCAGACTTTACTTCAACCTGTATGCCTATTTGACGAATGATTTGGGCAACACCTTCACATTCCTCTTTGTCTGCAAAATGCACGTTTGATTTACCCAAGCGATCGATTTCCCACGTTTCGATTTCGGCTTCTTCTACCGTGCAATGGGTGGCGACCATGAGGATAAACACGACTTCTTCGTAGGTATTGACCTCGTTGTTGTAAACAATGACCATCCACGATTCAAGCTCGGTTGAATCGGCACCGTGTAAATCGGGCAGTTCGATGATCTTGGTTGACATGACTAATCTTCCCATTCAAGGCAAACTTCGGTTTGAACGCCGATCGTTTGAAGTATGCGGGCAACTTGGTGGCATTCTGCCTCAGTGGCAAAGTGAATCGGCGCTTTGCCGTAGGTGTGAGCTTCCCACGCCTCAATTTGGGCTTCCTGGGCGTCGCAGTTTGTGGCGGCCATGATGGTCAAAACGACCACATCGAAATCCGTCTGATCGTTGTTGAAGATCACCGTCATCCAGCGGCCGCTAAGGTTCGACTCGGTAATTTCAGGCGATAGCTGAGTTTGATTCATGCTTTCTTAAAGTTATGATATATCCAAATAGGAGAACGAATATACCAATTATGACTCCAATGAAGTTCCTACGTCCGGGATAGTCGATTCGCACCGTCGTTTCTTTGCCATCGGTCTCAATCAATCGCCATCCGTCTTCGCTTTTGAGCGTCGATCCAGGAGTGGAAGTGGACATCCCTTCGAAGTATCGGTCTTTGACCAGGACCGAAGTAGTCCCCTCGGAGATCTTGACGTCTTGATGATCATAGCCATCGTAAGTAATCTCAGCAAGTCCGTCTTTTGTCGCGGATTTGTTCACCGCAATTATTCGGGAATTTTGCAGGATGCTTTCCGGGTTCTTTCGGTCAATTGCGTCGGCACCAAGTTTGGATAGGTTGGCGGTTGTATCGGGGCTAAAGTTTGTGTCTGGCTTGAGCCGGGGCAACATCATGTTGCCGTTTTGCTGCGGAGCCGGGTCTGCCCCATAGGCACCTTTGAGCTTTTCAACAAAATCCTTATCGAGGATCGAATCGTAACCGAACAGATCATGGACACGGGCAAGACTGGCGATATTGGGAGGCATCGAGGCGGACGGAGTTCCGCGCATGTCCCAATTCCGGCTGACAAAAACCGCTCGTTGCTGGGAGGGAATTGTTGAAGGTGGTATTTCGAGCGGTTTGCCCGACAAAGGTCGTTGTCCGAGCAACGTAACTGCAACCAGTATCGCCGGAACGGCCGCGATGGAGGGTAGTTTTTTGGATGTGATTACAAGAAGGGCAACGCTGCCGAGCAACGCAGCCAGCGCAATCCCCGCCAAATGAGGCTTGGTTGTACTCGCGATGACTTCAGAGAGCTGTGCACCATTTCCTTGGCTGAGAAGGTCTCCAAGTTTGTTCATCACGTTGAAGCCCAGTCCTAGCAGGAGCAACGGAACGAGCGCCAAAGCCATCCACTTCTTGTTGCCGTCGTTCTTCGTTTCTAATCGGTCGTATCCGATCGCCCCGAGAACACACAATCCAAGAACGATCAAAACGTGCGCCCGTCCAGCCGAACCAGTAGCCGACCAGCCCGGAAAATAAAAGAATAGCAAGCGATTGAGAGGGGACCCGAAAGCCAGAAGAATGCCTAACCCGATCAATAGGGCAGAAATCCCGATACTTGGCTGATCGCCATCCTTCGTTCGTCGTACGAAAAGACCAAAGAGGGCAAGGGTGAAGACAATTGGGGAAATCCAAAGCGCGCACTCGGCTGGATTTGCGCCTTGCTTGACCAGCATTGACCAGTATCCAGGAATTTGATTAGTGCTTCGAGACCTCAAGTCTGATGCCCTTTCGGAAACGCTCGGATCACCCATAAACTTCGGACTGACAAAGCTGAGTGCTTCGTATGGAGCAAGGACTCCCTTCTGATAACCTTGGTACCCATCCTCAGTCGGAATATTCTTGCGATGACTGGTTTGCGAGTTTTTTAAAACGAGACTCAATTGCGGATAGGCAGCGACGAGTCCGACGCCAATGGCAACAAAGGGCAATAGGGCCACTGGCTTACGATCTCGCACAATCGTCCAGACTCCGACCAAAAACGCCGCAAATAGGCCATAAAACGCAAACTGAAGGTGTCCTGCTAGGATCATCATCGCGGTGGCGAGACTAGCCTGGAAGAATCCAAGCTTTCGATTGTCATTAATAATTCCCGCCAGAATCCACGGAATCCAGGCAACCGTGGTCGGGACACTCGCCAGCGGTGCCCACGCAACCATGAATTGCGACATCGCAAAAGCAGTCGCGCCCAACAAAGCCCCGCCCTCTGAGACCTTCAGATTTCGAAGCAGAGTGAACGTACCCAGTCCAGCAATAAACAAATGGAGAATGCCGAGCAAGAGAATTTTGAACCCGGTCGAACCCGGCACGAAGGCAAACAAAATATGAAAGGGATAGAACCCTCCCGACTGCGAATTGGCCGTTAATGGCTGACCCGCAAGCTGGTACGGATTCATCATCGGGGCTTCGCCGTGACGCCAAGCATCAAAAACTAAATCTCGCCAAGGGAGAAATTGGAGAACGCCATCTGCTTGCAGGATGTCCCAGCCGTACTCTGGTTTTGCCGCATCCGGAGTCACCATCGTCTGGATGTGCTCGGTTGGACCTAGATTCTCGCCAGTAAAGATTGCCGAGGCGTACGGAATGAACGCGACGACGAGGAACAGAAGGAGAATTTGCCAGCGTTTCATAAGTCAGGGAGCAGAGCTCAGGGTCCAGGGATCACAAGACGGCTAATGTAGTTTAGCAGTTTGAGTGTGATCGAGCAAAACGAGAATCTTAAGGCTTCTGCCCCCGGCACTCTGAGTCAGCAGAAGGTCACTTGTTGCAATGCTTTTGGGTGAGTTGGATCTTGGGTCAGAATTGACTTGAGATTTACGCATGCCTCGTCGAATTGGCCAAGCATCATTTGCAGCATCGCTAGATCATACAGAGCTTCGAGGTCGGCCGGAAAATCATCATGAAGAGACTTCAACGCGATCAAGGAGGCTTCGTTGTCGCCATCAAATCCGAGTTGAATTGCAGCTATGTGGCGTTCCCTGATCTCTGATCTCCGAACCCTGATCCCTGGATCAGCAGTAAGTCATCTGCTGCAGAGCTTTCGAGTGATTTGGATCTTTCTCGAGAATGAACTTGAGATTCGCACAGGCTTCTTCGTACAGGCCAAGCATCATCTGCGTCATCGCAAAGTCGTATCGAACCTCAAGGTTCGCTGGATATTGCGTACAAAGAGCTTCTAATGCAGAAAGGGAGCCGTCAAAGTCGCCTTCAAATCCTTGGATGAGGGCCATCTGGTGGCGTGCGTTCACATGACCAGGTTCCATGCCGAGCACTTTTAAAAAACACGACTTTGCTTCCGGGTAATTACCCTCGCACCTTAGCTCAAAGCCCCTTTGGAATAGTCCTTCAATTTCCATTTGAGATTGATGTCAGCCCAAGAGACACTTTAGCGTGGTTATGCCACCTACGTCAAGGTGTCTTCTGGGGAGAATAGAGACTTTTCTAAATTTTATGCGGTTCCGGGCTCTAATTTTTGGGTTTTTACCGACGGAGTTACAGTTGTTTCGGCCTCTTTTGGCGCTTCAACTGGCTCGGGCGAATCGTAAGTCAGTTTTTCTGGTGGAAGCTCATCGCCTCCCAAAACTGCCAGAAACTCTTCTCGATCCAAGGTTTCTCGCTCCAACAGTGCCTTCACAATATCGTCCAATTGCTTTCGGTGAGTAGTGATAATGTCACTGGCTCGCTGATAGCATCGATCAACAATGTTTCGCACTTCTTCGTCGATCATTTTTGCGACGTCTTCGCTGTAATCACGCTCTTCGTAATAATCTCGGCCAAGGAATGGATTGTCTTTGCTTCGTCCGATGGCAAGGGTGCCAAGCTTTTCGCTCATACCAAATTTGGTGATCATGGCGCGAGCAATCGCGGTGACCCGCTGCAAGTCGTTAGACGCACCTGTCCATACTCGGCCAAACGCGATTTGCTCCGCAACTCGGCCACCGAGCAGGGCTGTAATATCGTCAATAAGCTCTTCTTGGCTGACAAGGTATTTGTCGGTATCGGGCATATGCCAGGTCGACCCCAATGACATTCCACGAGGCAACACCGTTACCTTATGCACAGGGTCGCTATGCTCCAGCAGTTCTCCAATCAACGCGTGACCAGCTTCGTGGTAGGCGATGACTTCTTTTTCCTTGTCATCAATAATTCGACTCTTACGCTGTGGTCCAGCAATGACTCGGTCGAGAGCTTCCTCGAGGTCGAGCATTCCGATCTTGGTTCGGTTTCTGCGAGCAGAAAGCAATGCTCCTTCGTTCAGCATGTTCGCAAGGTCAGCACCCGTAAAGCCAGGAGTTCTTTTGCTAAGCGTTTCCAAATTGACATCGGGCTCCAGTGGCTTGCCTTTCGAGTGAATGTTTAAGATTGCGAGTCGACCCTTTTGATCGGGGGCATCAACAACAATTTGTCGATCGAATCGACCCGGTCGCAGCAAGGCAGGATCGAGAACGTCTGGTCGGTTGGTCGCGGCAATCATGATAACGCCGGAGTTTGGATCAAATCCGTCCATCTCAACCAAGAGTTGGTTAAGGGTTTGCTCTCGTTCGTCGTGTCCGCCACCAAGGCCAGCACCACGTTGTCGACCGACTGCATCGATTTCATCAACGAAGATAAGCGATGGTCGGTGAGCTTTGGCTGTTTCGAAGAGGTCCCGAACTCGGGCAGCACCTACACCAACAAACATTTCGACAAAATCGGAACCGGAAATGTGGAAGAACGGAACACCAGCTTCGCCAGCAATGGCACGGGCAAGGTGAGTTTTACCGACTCCCGGGGGTCCCGTTAACAAAATGCCCTTGGGTATTTTCGCGCCAAGCGCGGCATATTTTTTGGTGTTTTTGAGGAAGTCAACGACTTCGAAAAGCTCTTGTTTGGCTTCGTCAATTCCAGCAACATCGTCAAACGTGACCTTCGGACCGCTTTCGCCGACTCGACGAGCCTTGCTTTTGCCAAAGTTCATGGCTTGCGAGCCAGATGCCTGAGCCATCCGGGAAATGACAAACCATACGATGCCAAACAAAAGGAGCGCGGGCAAGAACACCACTGCTGCGTTCGAAATAGTGTTTCCCGCACCCGGTCCAGCCCAATCAGTGGGGACATGGTGCTGGTTTAATTGGTCAACAATTTCTTTTGCATTGGGGTTTGTATATTCGATATACGTGCACTTATAGAATTCACCGTCGGAGAATCGACCTGTGATTTCATTGCCTTGCCACTTGGCCTCTGCAACTTTGTCTTCGATAATTTTCTTGGAGAGCTCGTTGCTATGAAGATCATTCATCTTGCCTGATCCCTGCGCTCCAAATTTCCCAGGATTCATAATGCTAAGCACAATGAAACCAACCAGGATGAGGGTTACAACGATGAAAACTGCGTTACGGCTGTTATTTCTCAATCTTTCTCCAAAAGGGTTCTATGCAGTATTTACGCATCCGCTCGTCTCCGCGTTACGGGGCCAGATACTTAATTTAAAGGTTCAAATGACAGGGCAACTATTGACATGCACTCGACATTCATATACATTCTGTGCGAAAAACACACTCCAGGTAGCCAAATTGGTCCAAGAAAATCACAAATGAGCGGCAATCTGACCCTAGCGGCGTGAGTTAGTCCTGCTTCTGACAACAAATCGCTGACCTTTCTGGTTCCCTCAAATCCGAGCGGCTGCATGGCGTCTCCGGCTTGGCAAGATCGGAAATAGAGTTCACCCTGGATTTGATCTTTGGGTAATTCAACCACCAAGGCCGCTCGCTTCTGCCGTTCGATTGAAGGTAATTTCAACCGTGCTGTAATCTTCCAGCCGAATTCTTCGCTCTCAGTCTCGCCTGGGCAAGTCACTCCAAATCGAAAAGTTTCAGTAGGTCGGAGTACCCGGAAGTGAATTTGTTCTTGGTTCCACTCGCAAACTATCTGCCCGCCGTCAGCGGTAACCGAACCGTTCGACTGGGAAATTTGGTCCGAAATTGCTTCAGTCTGGTCAAAGTCGATCGGAGCGCCTAGGGAGTCAAACGCAAGCCGAATAGCCCGCTTGAATAGCACCGGAGGAAGGCTCGTCAGAACAGGCTTCGCAAAAGCCATTTCGATGTCCCTCGTGAGGAACGCCAAGTCACCGTTAAGAACAATCTCGGATTGTTCGAGTGCTGCCGCTGCTGCACCGTTGAGGAACCGATCCTCAGCGTCTATGATGCTGGCGCACCGTGCGATGGCCGCCTCAACGTTCGGATTGATCACCGCAAGTTCAGGCGAGACCCGTTGCCGAATTCGAACGCGAGAGAAATCAACATTCTCGTTGCCCGGATCGTTATGAAACCAAAGCCCATTTTCGGTGCAGTATTGCTCCGTCTCAGTGCGAGAAAAGCTGAGCAGAGGACGAAAAATGTTGCCTCGTTGGGCTGGGATTCCCGTCAGTCCAGTCGGCCCTGACCCCCTCGTGAGGTTCAAAAGAACGGTTTCGACGTGGTCCGTACGGGTGTGTGCGGTGGCGATAAAGTCACATTCAAGTCTCCGAACTGCTTGCTCTAGAAAGTTGTATCGGGCCATCCGGCCGGCTTCTTCGATCCCCATCTTGAGGTCAACCGACATTCGAGGAACGTCGGCTTTTCCAGAGATGAATGGAATCTCTAAATCTTGACAAAAGGCTTCGCAGAGTTGGAGCTCTTTGTCTGCCTCAAGTCTCATTCCGTGGTGAAGATGTCCGGCAACGACATCAAATCCGGCTAATTTGAGAAGGTGAAGGAGGCAGGTGCTGTCCGCACCGCCACTGTAGCCGACAAGGATTTTCGCCCCTGCTGGAATCAAGCTTGTCGACTCAAGATGATGAATAAATCGCGCAAGCACGCACAGAGCGTACCTTTGTCGATTTGTCTCGTAGAAGGGTTTTATGAGCCGTGCCCTGTGTTGGATTCGAAGAGATCTGCGCCTCAACGATCATCGAGCTTTGTTCGAAGCCTGTGCTAACCATGACGAAGTTGCCGTGGTCTTTGTTTTCGACACCGTCATCTTGGATGCCCTCGAAAACCGATCCGACCGAAGGGTGACCTTCATCATGCAGTCGTTGCTGGAATTAGATCAAGGGTTACGGAAACGCGGATCAAGCCTCATCGTCTTGCATGGCAACCCTGTTCATGAGATTCCGAAACTCGCCCACGAGCTGAAAGCAGAAGCGGTTTTGACCGCACGAGACTTTGAACCCTACGCTCTCGAACGGGACGAGGAGGTCCGACAAGCCTTAGCTAACCAAACGATTGATTTCCAAACGGTCAAGGATCAAGTGATCTTCGAGCGTGGGGAAATTCTCTCTCTCACCGGAACCCCATTCAAAGTCTTCACGCCGTTCTCGCGACGCTGGCTTGAAAAATTTGAAGAAAGAGTGGACGCGATTGCTTATGATCCCGAACTCTCCAAACTGATACCCGAATCGCTAGCTTCGCCATACTCCATGGGTCTCGACTATTCCCTTATCAGATTTACTGAATGTCAACCGTGGCTGGATGCGGGAGAACAAGCAGGGAATGCGGCATTAACCGATTTCGAAAGTCGCATCAACGAATACGGCGACGCCAGAGACATTCCCAGCGTCAACGGCACCAGCCTCCTTTCCGTCCACCTTCGTTTTGGAACAATCTCGGTCCGAGAAGCGGTGCAAACCGCACTTCAGCATGAATCTGCCGGAGCCAAAAAATGGCTTATGGAATTGATCTGGCGGGAGTTCTACCAGGACATCTTAGCCAACAATCCCCAGGTCGTCTCTACAACGTTTGACCCGACCTATGCCGAGCTCGAGTGGCCCGGCATCGACGAGCATTTCGAAGCCTGGAAGGCGGGCCAGACTGGATATCCCATCGTTGACGCGGCCATGCGATGCTTCGCCGAAACTGGCTGGATGCACAACCGCTTCCGAATGATCGTCGCTTCCTTTCTCACAAAAGACCTCTTGGTGGATTACAAAAAAGGCGAACAATACTTTGCCGAGAACCTTCTGGACTTTGATTTAGCCTCAAACAACGGCGGCTGGCAATGGGCGGCCAGTGTCGGTTGCGATGCTCAACCGTACTTCCGAATCTTCAATCCCTACCTTCAAAGTCGCAAATTTGACCCCGATGGCATTTTCATACGGAAATGGATTCCCGAACTAGCCTACCTAGACAATAGGTCCATTCATGAGCCCAGCGAAATGGAGGCTGTCATGTCTGACTATTCATTGCCTATCGTTAACCACGCCGAACAGCGAGCGACGGCCATCGCCATGTTTCAGCAGGCAAAAAGAAACCCCACATCAATGTGAGGTTTTTTTCGCTGAAATCTGAGAGCTAAGTCAGCCGACCGCTTCTTCAGTATCCGCGTCGAAGATATGCAATCGATCTAGGTTGATACAGAACTCAGCTTCGGTCAGCGGTTTCAGCTTCGTTTCTTTGTCAATCGAGGCAACGAGCTTGATGTCGCCAACCTTGAGATAGGCAACATATTCGTGGCCAAGTGGCTCCATCACGTCGACGGTCGCTTTGATCGTATTGTCCGACGAAGCGGTCATGTTCGACGGAACGCTCTTGTCATAAATTTCTTCGGGCCGGATTCCCAAAACTACCTTCTTCCCCTCGTAGGCCCTCGCTGCTTCGTTGCCAACAATTGGCAAGACAAAAGCGCCAGCGTCGATCTTTCCACCGATGATCGTAGCTTCAAGGAAGTTCATTGGCGGAGAGCCAATGAAGCCAGCCACGAACTTATTGGCCGGGTGGGCATAAACCAACTCAGGACGGTCGCACTGCTGCAAGACGCCATCTCGCATGATTGCCATTCGCTCACCCATGGTCATCGCCTCGACTTGGTCGTGAGTGACGTAAATCGTCGTGATTCCAAGCTTTCGGTGGAGAGAAATAAGCTCATATCGAGTCTGAACTCGAAGCTTCGCGTCCAAGTTTGAAAGTGGTTCGTCCATCAAGAAGACTTTTGGTTTTCTAACAATGGCTCGGGCTAGGGCAACTCGTTGTCGTTGTCCACCGGAAAGTTCCTTCGGTCGACGACCTAAGTACTTTTCAATATCAAGCATCCGAGCCGCTTCTTTGACTCGGTCGTCAATGTCTTGCTTTACTTTCTTGGCTTCGGCGGAATGCGTCAGCTGCCAGAAAAAGCCCTTGAGCTCTCGGAGTCGGAGCCCAAACGCAATATTGTCATAGACGTTCATATGCGGGTACAGCGCATAGTTCTGGAAGACCATTGCGATGTCGCGATCCTTGGGGGGAACATCATTGACTCGGACATCACCGATCATGATGTCACCATCGGTGGCTTCCTCAAGACCCGCGATCATGCGCAAAGCGGTGGTTTTACCGCAACCCGAGGGACCAACAAGAACCATGAATTCTTTGTCTTTAATCTCGAGATTGAGGTTGTCAACTGCTTTGACGTCTTTGCCAAAAACCTTACTGATATTGCGAAATGCTACTCCTGCCAATTATTTCTCCTAATTTCTGATGGAAGTGAGACGGATTATAACCCCTTCTAAGGGCATTGTGGTAGGTTCAGAGTCAGTTAGGGAATTTTCCTTTATGATTCGGAGAGCTTTTACACTTATTGAGTTGCTGGTCGTTATTGCGATTATTGCGATCATTGCCGCCATCCTTTTCCCCGTTTTTGCCCAAGCAAAAGAAGCCGCCAAGAAGACCAGTTGCATGTCGAATCTCAGAAACATCGGTTTGGCGATGACTCTTTACGAGAACGATTACGATGACTATTTCCCGAACACGAATGTGACGGGTTTGTGGACAGGCCGACGATTTCGAGTTCCAATCATGCCTTATCTCGGGATCGTGCAAAAGCAAACCGCGCCCGGTAGTTACGATATGACGTCGGCAAATGGCTTGCTTTATTGTCCCTCGGATCTAACTCGAAAGCAATTCAACGATACTTCGTATTCTTACGTGAGCTCGCTGTATCGTCCATGGTCATTCATTCAAACCGTAACAAATCTCTTTCAATTGGCTGGCAGTGGTCCGTGTCCTGACGGAACCTGCACGTCGATTTCAAACACCGAAGTCCAGTTTCAATCCTCGAAAGTAATGGTGTTTGAGTGGATCAATGCTCACCAACATGGCAGCAATGGACAAGTTGGGCCGTGGGGATTTTCGACCCCTGCCTTCACGGTTAACGCTGGCGCATTCGAGGGATCGCGAAACCTAGTTTTTGTGGACACTCACGCGAAGTATAAGCCCGCCTCAGCAATGACCGTGAATCACTTAAATTGTCCAGATCCAAACCTAACTCCAGAAGGCGCCGCTGGCACTGATTTGAAGTAGAACAGAGAACCTAGAACTGAGAACAGAGATCGGTAGTATCATTCACCTATGAATCTGGTTCGGGTCGCTATCGCGTTGCTGGCGGTTGGTTTATTCGGCTGCGGGAATTTCTCAAGTCAGGCGAAGCCCGGTGCTGCGAATGAATACGTTTGGCTGACCCGGTACGACGTCAAAACGCTTGACCCAGCGGCTTTGCAGGACTGGACGTCGGGCAAAGTGCTCTCCTATTTGTATCCTTCAATTGGCACACTATGTGAGATCGGATGCGACAAACCAAGCGTATTTTCCCTCACTGTAAAGCCCAGGAAATTCACCAATGGAGATCCTGTAACGTCGGAAGATATCCGATTTACTTTGGAGCGGTGCCTCGAAACCGAAACTCATTCGAGTGTTGGTAACCAATTTGCCGCCCAAATTCGCGGCAGCAAAGACTTCGCCGACGGCAAGGCCGCCCACCTTGAAGGAATCAAGATAACCGACGACTCCCATTTGTTCATCATTCTCGACCACATGGACTCGACATACGGCGAAAAGCTAAACAACAATGCCTTCGGCGTGCTGAACCACAAACTGGTCGGATTGAAAAAGCCGCTAACAGATGCGCTTCTCGGATATGGAGCCGGAAACTGGACGATGGACAGCATCTCGCCCGGCACCGAATGGACCCTGAAACCAAAAGGAGAAGGAGAGCGGTTGAAGTTTCGCTTTAGCGGCGACTCGGCAAACCGACGAAGCATATTCGACACTGGTGGAGCGGACTATGCGATGTTTGCCGCCCATGAGATTGGAGTGGTCAAAGGCCACAAAAATCTGTCCAAAGGCGGGCCGACGACCCTGGTTTACCTTCAAATGAACCCTAAAACCAAGCCATCGCTGACCATGCAGATGCGATATGAGATTGCGGCGAGGATCAAATTAAACGTCGATTTCACTAAAATTTTGGGCGACCATGTCACTCCCGCGATTTCGTTTTTAGATTTGTCGGGTTTACCACAACTGCCGTCAAACGAACTTTCGATAATGAACCTAAAGGGCGAAGATCATTTCGAAATTACGTTCGCCGAGATTGGAATGCAAAACCCAAGCGTCGAGGCAATTGTGGCTGCATTGAGAAAGGCCGGAATGGACGTCCAGGGACGAGCGATGCCAAGCGGAGCAATGCTGGAGGCCAACTCGAAAGGGGAAGTTGCCATGCTGTTTACCGGGTGGCAGCCGGACTACGATGGACCATTGAACACGATTCCGATGCTTTTTCACTCGAAGAGCAGCGAGAACCATTCGGGATATCACAATCCAACGGTAGACCGCCTTATTGACCTGGCTCAAATGGGCGTTGACACGAAAAAAAATATCCAAGAAGCATCTTTGATGATTGAAGGCGAAGCCCCATGCATTCCTCTCTATGTCCAACGCGACCTAGTCTTGATGCGCCGCGAGCCGCCAAAGCCGTAGAATAGAGAGTAATGTCGCTGCCTGTGATTCGTGCCCCCAAGATTGTCGAACTTGATTCGGATCCATTGGCAATCAACGCACATCAAGTAGCCGATTGGCTCGTGGCATTCCTCCAAGAAGAGGTTATTCGTCGCCGAAAGATGAATAAGGTCGTGCTTGGACTCTCGGGTGGAGTCGACTCAGCGGTCGTAGCCTACCTTTGCGCCCGTGCCTTTGGTCCTGACAACACTTACGCATTCCGAATGCCGTACAAAATCTCCAGCCAAGAAAGTCTTGACCACGCCCAATTAGTCGTCGACGATATTGGAATTCAGGTTCAAACGATTCCAATAACCGGAATGGTTGATGGCTATTCCGCCCTCGACCAAGACATCACTCCTCAACGTCTCGGCAACATTTGTGCCCGTTCCAGAATGATTGTCCTCTTCGATCAGAGTGCCGAAGTTGGTGGGATTCCGATTGGAACCGGAAACAAGAGTGAGCGACTCTTTGGCTATTACACGTGGCACGCTGATGACGCTCCCCCGATTAATCCGCTTGGTGATCTTTTCAAAACCCAGGTTTGGGACCTTGCCGAAGCCCTTGGCGTTCCACCTGTGATCATCAACAAACCCGCCACCGCCGACTTAGTCAAGGGCCAAACCGACGAAAGTGACTTTGGAATCTCGTATCTTAAGGCCGATCGCATCTTGCATTACGTCGTGCAAGGGTATTCAAAATCAGCCATCATCGGGCTCGGCTTTCCCGAATCCGAGGTCGAGATCGTCTGGAAACGCGTCAGTACAACCCACTGGAAGCGAAAGCTACCTACCGTCGCGATGCTCAGCAATACCGCGATCAACGAGTACTATCTCCGGCCAGTCGATTTCTAATCTATAGCTTTCGGCTTTCTGCAAACGGCCCTGTCCCCTGATCTCCCTGATAAAGACCGTGACAAGTGCGTGACAAAATCACTTTTCGACCGAAAAACTCTCTATCGTCTTGTTAGCTTTCGATGAATTGTTATCGAAGCGAAATTCCTTGCTATGAGTAAGGGGGAAGTTTAATGATCAAAAATCTATTACGATCGACAACATTTTTGCTTGCAATTGCAGCCGCATGTGGGGCCTTTTCTCAAACGTTCACCCAAACGAATGGCGATACACACAGCCAAATGCGCGACAAGTCAAACGTCCTTATTGATGACAGTTGGAACGTCAATCTCCAGACCAGTGCCGGAGACCCAGATCTTTTCATCAACAATATGGTGATCACTGGCGGCGTCGGCTACAATCCATTGATCAATATGCAGACGCAGGTTGGAGGCTTTGACTTCAATGGTGGTGGATCCAACCACTACACCTTCGGCACCGCGATCAACGGCGACAACGACTGGAATCTGGCTGGCGCATTCCACAACGGAAACATTGATTCAGCCGTGACCGACGGCGTCTATGATTTCAATTTGGACTTCATTGGTGGCGCCGACGACTCAGCGACCAATGTACTTGCCAGCTTTGGGCTCCACGTCGATGTATTCCAGAAAATTGATATCAACACGGTTACTTCTGCTTCTCCAAGCACAATCAAGGAGGGCGGTCCCGGAACAGAAGTCAGCATGACGGTCACCAACAACATGAGTGGTCGAAACTTCACGACCAGAAGCTGGTGGGTTTCCACCTTCGGTGACGGCCTTGGCCACGAGTTGGCATTCGATAATTTCACTGGAGACTGGTTTGATAAGGTCATCGCCCCTGGCGGAAGTAGAACAGATACGCATTCGACTTGGCATGCCGAATTGAATACGCCAATCGGACATTACACGGGATTCAACGGCATCATTGGCGACGTGCATGACGGAGATTTCATCTTTTTGAACGCAGACAAGCAAGCCGAGGTCGACGTACTGGTTCCCGAGCCTGCCTCGTTGGCCGTTTTGGGAATTGGGGCTCTGGCCCTTCTCCGACGACGAAAGGGAAAATAGCCTTTAGCTTCAAGCTACAATCCACAAGTCTCAAGCTCCAAAAGCTTGGATCTAGTCTTTGTCCTTGCTTTCGGTTTGCAGCTAGAGGCTTTGCCTCTCTGGTACCCTAGTAGGTTCAAATGTTCGACAAATACTTGCCATCCGAGTTCGAAGCCAAGTGGCGCGAGAGGTGGTTGAAAGCAGACCTATTTAAGACCCGCGAGGATGAAGGCCGTCCGAAGTTTTACGGCCTCGAATTTTTCCCCTATCCAAGCGGTGCTGGTCTGAGTGTCGGGCACGCGCGCAACTACGTCCCGCCCGATGTCACCTGTCGAATGAAGTTCATGCAGGGCTACAATGTGCTCCACCCAATGGGATTCGACGCGTTTGGGTTGCCCGCCGAGAATGAGGCGATCAAGCGAAAGAGCCATCCTGCTCCAATGATCGAGAACTATGCGGCTAATTATAAGCGGCAAATGGACCTGATTGGGATCGGATTCGACTGGTCGCGAACGTTTAAGAGTTCTGATCCGAGCTACTACAAGTGGACTCAGTGGATCTTTGAGATTTTGTTTGACCGAGGGTTGGCGTTTCGAAAGTTGGCCGCGGTCAACTGGGATCCGGTCGATAAAACCGTTTTAGCCGACGAAGAAGTCATCGCTGGTCGGGCCGAACGATCGGGCGCAATTGTCGAGAAAAAATGGATTCCCCAGTGGTATTTCAAGATCACGGACTATGCCCAAGAACTGATTGACGGCCTCGACACGCTCGATTGGCCTGATGGCATCAAAGCAATGCAAAGAAATTGGATCGGTCGCAGCGAGGGTTGCCAGTTCAGCTTTGCTGTAGCTGGAGTGGGCGAGAAAGAAGTCTACGATCTCGATTCTGACCATCGAGGCTTTGAAAAAGGGCTCCATTTTGATGTATTCACCACCCGCGTCGACACTATTTTTGGCGTCACATTCTGCGTGTTGGCGCCTGAGCATGCTTTGCTTGACCTCTTACCCAACGGTCCCGAAGACAAGCAGCGAATTGCCGAGTATCAAGCTCAAGCCAAACTCCTCAGCGACATCGACCGGACGGCAGAAAACCGAGAGAAGACTGGGGTCTTCACGGGAGCGTACGCAGTTCATCCGTTGACTGGAAAACACATTCCGATCTGGATTGCCGACTACGTTTTAGCCACGTATGGAACGGGTGGAATAATGGCCGTACCCGGACACGATCAGCGCGATTTCGACTTTGCCAAGAAGTTTAGTCTGGCGATCATTCCCGTCATTGTCGGCGAAGGCGGAATCGCTGAGGTCGAGAAGTTTCATGCCGAAGGGAAAGCTTTTGAACCAAAGGAAGGAACGCTCGTCAATTCAAGCTACTACGACGGTCAAACCGTTGCCGATGCCCAACAGAACCTTGGTATGCGCCTAGAATCCGAGGGAATCGGGAACCGAAAAATCCAGTACAAACTCCGCGACTGGCTCATTTCGCGTCAACGATATTGGGGCTGTCCAATTCCGGTGATTCACACCAAAGATGGCGACGAAGAGTTAGTACCGCTCAATGCTTTGCCCGTCGAATTGCCTTACGTCGATCATTACGAGCCAAGTGGCGACGGAACATCACCGCTAGCCCACATCGAGGAGTTCGTCAACTGTGTCGACAGCGACGGTCGACTTGCCAAGCGAGAAACCGATACGATGGGCGGGTTTGCCTGTTCCTCGTGGTATTTCCTGCGATTCTGCGATCCCGAAAACTACGAAAAGGCTTGGAGCCCGGAGTCGGTCAATTATTGGATGCCCGTCGATTGTTATGTTGGCGGTGCCGAGCATGCTGTGATGCACCTCCTTTACGCCCGATTTTGGACCCGGGTGCTATACGACGCCGGATTCTGCCCGGTTCAAGAGCCATTCGCAACGCTCAAAAATCAAGGACAGGTTTTGGCCTCAACCCCGTACCGAAAGTCGCGTGAAGGCGAACGCTTAGAAGTTGGAGAAGACGGGGTTTTAGTATCGTTTGAAGAAGCGAAAATTTTGCCAGAAGATGACCTGACGTGGCGATGGGTTCGCATGTCGAAGTCAAAAGGCAATGTGGTTACGCCCGACGAAGCCGTCGAGAGCTATGGCGCTGACGCCCTTCGCATGTACCTCCTCTTCGTTGCCCCCTTCCACGCCGATGTGCAATGGTCGAACGATGGAATTCAGGGCATGGTCCGGTTCCTTTCGCGAATCTTTAAATTTGCAGCAGAAGTAGGGCCTTTCTATGTTTCGACTTGGAAGGACGTATTACCGTTCGAAGAACTCGACGATTTGTCAAAGAAAATTCGGAGAAGCACCCATCAGGCAATTCGGAATTGTACGAATGACCTCGAGAGCTTTGGCTATAACACCTACGTCTCTTGGCTGATGAAGTACATGAACGAGCTGAATGATAGCCTCGACTTCGCACGAAGACGAATGGACTCCGAGCGAGTGATTGTCTTGTCGCTGTCTGAAGCCTTGGAGACTTTGATCCTCCTTGTTTCTGTGGGGGCTCCGCACAGTGCAGACGAGATATGGGAAGGTTTAGGTAAAGAAGGATTTACGTATCACGCTCAATGGCCAACCCATATTGATGAGCTCGCGAAAGAAAGCGAAGTCACGATCGCGGTCCAAGTGAACGGCAAACTGCGAGACACGCTCCAAGTTGATGCAGCCATTGATGACGAAAAGTTAAAAGCACTGGCGATAGCTAGTGAGAAGGTTTTGGTCTACACAGAAGGCAAAGAAGTGAAGAAAGTGATCGTGATTCCAGGAAGACTGGTTAATATCGTGGTAGCAGGTTAATTCATGAAAAATTGGTTGATTGCCATCGGTGCGGTAATTGCTCTCGGAGTAGTTGTCTTCCTTTCGGGTCTCGAAAATGCAACTCCGAGCGGGGTTCCCCTCATCCGAAACTCCAGTCAACTCGTCGAAGTCAACAACAAGGCTGCCGTCTTGGCTTTCGGGATTTTTGAAAATGCTGATAATGGCCTGAAAGTTTCTGATGACGACAAGGTGAGACTCCGCGAGGCGCTGAAGTTGTTTGAAGCCATGCGGTTATATGATCCGACTCGGGTTCAAAGCAACCTGGGCGCAGGCAAGTGCTATATGATCCTTGGCGAAAAGGAAAAAGCCAGTGAGCGGTTTGAGCAGGCGATCGTAAACAAAAACGTTGACCCTGATCGTGAAGAGCCGAATTATAAGTTAACGATCTATGAGTGCATGGACCTGCTTTCAGAAGTGACTCTTGACTTAGGGGTCGAAGAAATTGCCAATTACAATTCGCTGTCTCAGGCTCATGATACCGCTGGAGCAACTCTTGCCAAGCAACGTGCCGAAACGTATCTTGGCAAAGCCCTCGACTATTCAAACCAAGCCGTTTTGGCCGTGCCCGAGGCGACTCGATATCTTATTGGAAGGGCCAATGTTTTGTTGGTGATGAAGCGAGACGAGGATGCCAAGAAAGATGTCGCCAAGGCAAAAGCTTTGGCGCCAACTGATCCTCGAGTCCTGATGATGGCTAAACTCGTCGGTCTTTAGCGAAGGGGCGGAATCGTTCCTGGAGGTGGCCCATCGCCAGCAGGGATGGCTATTTTTGACACTGCATCGAGCCGTTCTTTGATTTTGTCGGGCAACTGATCTTTGGTATAAGTCTTCGAATCATCCACCCACACATCATAGAGGCTCGCGAAGTAGCTGGCGTTTTTACCAAGTTGGAAGTACAGCATGTAGCTCGTTTGTTTGGCCATCTTGTATTGGTCAAAGTTTCGCTTCATGCCCGCCATTCCAGGCATTGCAGACATCATATCGCTGTTCATCATTCCCAGCATTTCAGGCATTGTGATCATTTTATTGCCTGTCGCAGTGTCTATTGCCATGAGGCCGTCCATCCGAGAGGACTGCATCTTGATTTCGCCCATAACCGGAATTCCATCAGGCAGCAGTACGGTTCGTTCCGAATCAATCGATGTTTCACCCCCCATGCCAAATGCAGAGAGCATCGGACCAGCCATGGCCATTCCAAGTGCCATCATCCCATTATCGCTTTCGGAGGAGTTTGAATCGCCCATGCTCATAAACTGAGACGCCATTCCATCGCCAGATTTAAAAGGCGGTAACGGGCCATTAAATACCATGCGGCTAATAATATTGGTCTGAGTCGGAGTCAAAGCAGCAAGGGCAACAGGCTTCTTCGAACTCAAGGCTTGTTTTTGATAATCCGTCAAAGTGGCATAGAGTTTGAGCGAATCAAACCCAATGGACGTCAGAGCCGTTGCCGACCCAAGATCGGAAGTTCGAAATACGGATGTTACAATCGGTAAGCCTAGGATTTCCGAACCCCTGGCCGTATCCTGGGCTGTCGCGAACCGCGAACAATCATCAAGATTGACATATCCCTTTGCGCTTCCTGCCTTCACGAGTGCGCTCAGGGCGTCGCGTTTACAAAAAGCAGATCGAAGCTCCATTGGTGACGAAGCTTGAACAATGGTCCAAGTGCCATCATTGGTGATCTTTTCGGTCATCGATCGATCAACCGCGTCAAGAACACCCTCAACGGTGGCGTCTTCTCTCGTCAGTTGGGCGCAAAGCGTTGAAATAACGTCGTCCGAAGGGATAGCAATAATGTTTTTGCCAATCGACGCCTGCTGGTCAAGCAGTGGACCTAGCAAGAACGAAAGCGGCTCATTTTTACTTGGGTCACCCATGAGGGTCCTCATTGATGATGAGATTGCCTTCATCTGGCTAACCCCCATATCAGATGGAGCATCTGGGCTCATAAACATGGACATCGCAGCCGCTCCCCCTCCTTGTGCTCTTGAGATGAAGGCCATAAATGGGTCTATCTTCTTTCCATCTTCGAGAGCCTGCGCATATTCCTTGGCGACGCCACCCTTTTCTAGCGATGTCTGTCCTTTGACTGGTGTCTTGGAGCTTTCCGGATTGATGAATGGAATTTGAACCGTTCGCTTGTAGACCCCAACGCCAGTGCTCGTATAAGCACCGATTTCTACGTTGAGCGTGGTTCGCTGAGAGATTTGGAAAATAGTGTGAATTGTCGTGATTTGGTTGACCAATTCCGGTTTCTTTAGACCCTGCCCGCCACCGAACATCCCCATAATGTCGAACCCTCCCTCTTCATCTCCATTCGTGGGCTTCTTTTTTGTATTTTTGCTTTCTTCTGCCGCGAGCTTTCGAAGGTAATTCATGATGGCGTTGATCGCTTTACTCGACATCGGGATTTGCATCGTCGTTGCCGTGCTGCTCAACACGACCCGGCGACCATCAACAATACTGCTGAGATCCTTTGAACCGATAATCTTAAGAAGGTCAAGCGTTCCTTCGTCAGCCTGAAACATCTGGCCCATCATTTCGGACATGATTTTTGTGGCCGCCTGAGGGTTTTTCTCCGCATTCTTCATCTCGGTTTCCATTTCAGCCTGGGAACGTTTTTTTGGTGGCGTTTGATTGATGGTCGCGTCGATAGCCGCAATCAATTCTGGGTCTCCCAATTTCTGTTGCTGCGTCTTCAGCGACTGGCTGGCCGAAAGGTAGAGGCTATTGTCTTTCTTTTCCCATTCCGCTCCTGCAGCGGTGGCAATTCTTTCTAAAAGTTCTTTGACCGATACATCTTTTACATTTACATAAATTGGATAGGCCTTGATGTCACCAAAGGCAGCCATCGGCATATGAGTTTCGGAAGAAATACGCTCAATAACCTTACCCAGAGGTTCGAAATTACTTTTGAATGTCAGAGTGGGTTCTTGAAAACCCATGACGGAAGCGAGAGCAATTGATAGCATTTGTTCCTTAGTTATACGCGTTTTCCCGATTCGCGCTTCAGATATTCGGTACTTTGAGTCCTATGTTGCAATTAATTGTTGAAAATCCAGACAGGCTTGATAAGTTTCTTGCAGCTCAATTTCCCGATCATTCGCGATCGAAGATCGTCAAACACATTGACGAAGGACACGTTTTAGTCAACGGAATCAAAGAAAAAGCTTCGTTCAAGTTAAAGGTTGGAGACAAAATTGACTTCGAGGAGATTGCTGAAACGGCGCCTCATGACCTCACTCCTCATGCCATGGACATCGAGATTGTCTACGAGGACGAAGACCTACTGATCGTTAACAAACCTCGAGGATTGGCGTCCCACCCCGCAGTATCGCTCAAAGAGCCATCATTGGTAAACGTTCTCTTGGCCCGAGGCGGTGAACTAAGTACCATCGGCGGAGATTTTCGTCCCGGCATCGTCCACCGGCTAGACAAAGAGACGACTGGCCTCATGGTGGTGGCCAAGAACGATCAAGCCCATGCCGCCCTTGCCGCGATGATCGAGAAGAAAGAAGCCCATCGTCGATACTATGCCGTCGTCGCAGGCGAAGTCGAGCGAGACATGTACACCATCGATGCGCCAATTGGCCGCAACCAAGCCAACCGACAGCAAATGATCGTCGACCCGAAAGGCAAGCGAGCCGTCACTCACGTTAAAAAAGTTGCTCGACTGTTACAAGGCACTCTGGTCGCCTGTAAGCTCGATACTGGCCGCACCCACCAAATTCGTGTCCATCTGAAGGCACTCGGCAATCCGATCATGGGCGACTTTCTGTATGCCCCTCGTGAGTGGCGCGAAGGCACCATGCAGCTTCACGCGGCTTATTTGGCCATCACTCACCCTCGAACGGGCGAGCCAATCATTGCTTACGTCGACCCACCGGAAGATTTTGCTGGACGAGAATTCGCAACTCGCGAGATCATCGAAAGCTTCACGCAAGGGGAATAAGTTACGATACTGACTGATAGGCCGAGAATGACTCGGCTTTGCCTTTCAAATCTAAATCCAACTTCGTCCAACCTGACAAGCCCAAAGCCTCATAAACTTCCGCCGAAACAACCATCGTGCCCTCCGAGGCAGCCGACTGCAATCGGTGCGTCGTATTCACCACATCACCCATCGCGGTGAGATCAACAATCTGGTTCGAACCCACGTTTCCTACATAACATAGACCAGCGTGTACCGTAACTCCGATCGGCAAAGAATCAAATTTCGCCAAAATATCACGACCAGCCTGATAGGCGCAATTGATATAGTCCGGCCCCGCTACGCCTGGCAAAAACAAAGCCTGAACGGCGTCTCCCAAGTACTTGTCAATCAAAGCATCATGGTTCATCAACGCATCAGTACAAGTGTTGAAAAACACATTGAGCTTGTTGACTAACTCGCTTGGTGCCATCGTCTCCGAAAGGGAAGTGTAGCCTCGCACATCGACGACCAATATGGCAACCTGGACATCGGCCCCTCCAATCGGAAGTCGGTCGCTACAAAAGCCACACATCTTTGGGTTCTTGCGACTCGGTGACCATCCAAAGCGTCCAAAGAGCTTTCCGAAACCGTTGAACGGGACTTTGCAAATCTTACACCGGGGGTTAGATGGAAGCTTCGGAAAAAGCCACCGAGCCATTCCCTCCAAGCGATGTCCATGCGTGAGGTAGTCGATCCACCACTCCTCGCTTCCTTTAACAAGCTTCGTCGCTCCTCCCACCGCTTTATTCTAGTCTTAAAACGTGAATAAATCACGAATTCTGCTGACATGCAAACACCAGCAACGTTTCTCCTGCGCTAGGCGTTGAATTTACGACATGATTCAGGAAATCCATGATGAAGCCGCTACCCGGCGGTACAGTAATGGCATCGTGACCGATGTTTCGATCATCATTCCCGCTTTAAATGAAGAAGCGACCATTCAGGCCGTGGTCGATCGATGTCTTGGCCTCCCGCTCTCCGTTCAGGTGATCGTAGTGAACGACGGTTCGGAGGACAACACCTTGAATATTTTGGAGTCCTACGGTGATCGAATCACCCTCATTACGAACCCAAAACCATTGGGCAAGGGTCATGCAATTGTTCAAGCTCTTCCGCTAGCGCTCGGAACCGCGACTATCGTCCAAGACGCCGACCTCGAATACTCCCCTGAGCAAATCCCAAGTCTAATTCAACCAATTCTCGACGGGAAAGCCCATGTCGTTTTTGGCACTCGGTTTGCCAATGGTTTTTCGAAAGATATGGCGCTCCCAAACAAGATCGTCAATGTGATGTTGGCCTGGTCGGTCCGAATCCTTTTCGCGGAAAAGATCAGTGACGAAGCAACGTGCTACAAAGCCTTTCGCACATCGCTGCTCAAGACCTTTGACTTGCAATGCACTCGGTTTGAATTCTGCCCAGAAGTAACCGCGAAAGCTCTGAGAGCCAACCAAAAAATTCATGAAGTACCAGTGGACTACGTACCACGCTCGAAAGAAGCCGGAAAGAAAATTCGATGGTACGATGCGCCCGAGGCTTTTTGGACGTTGCTTCGATACCGCTTCTGGCGACCTAATATCACTCAGCCGGAATCTGGGCCGCAAGATTCCGCAACTCACGACTAACAATTGAAGCTTTGTCGGCAGGCATCGCGGCCAATAATTCGGCAACTTTCGCCGGATCCATCACGGATAGAACTGCGGCAAGCTCGGTTGGCTTCCACTTTTCAGAAATTTTAATCAGCTTGTCCGCGGGCAACTCATCCCAAACTTCGGCAACCTTTTCAGCCCCAGCTCTGTCGGCCGCCGGGGAAAGCGGTTTCGCCACTTTCGGATCCTCCGCTTTGTTTGTATCTCCCTCAACTGGCTTTGGTTTTGGCTTAACAATAGCAGCAGCAGCAGCGGGAATCGGCTTCTTCTTGGGAGTTATGCCGGGAATGTTGATTTTGCCCGTCATGGCAAGGCCAAAAAATGCCCCAGCACCCCCGACGACAACCAAAAGGACAAGCCCAATCATGAGCCCTTTGCCACCTTTCTTCTTCGCCGATCCAGCCATTAATTCTTACCAAGTTGAGTCAAAATTTTGTTGACGTATGTTTTAGTTTCGGCAATATTTGGAATTCCTTGAGCTCTATCGACTTTTCCGGGGCCAGCATTGTAGGCTGCCAGAGTCAATGCAAGGTTATTGTCGTACTTCTTCAGCAATTGATTGAGATACTTTGCTCCGCCCGTGAGTGACTGGTGAGGATCAAACGGATTGGTTACTCCGAGCTCCTTCGCGGTGCCCGGCATGAGCTGCATAAGCCCTTTCGCCCCTGTCTTCGAAACTTCGCCAGCATTGTAATCACTTTCCGCTTCGACCACCGCCCGGAGAAGTGACTGGTCAATGTTCTGTTCTTTCGCGACTTGAGAAATCATGCTCTGAATTTGAAGCTTCCCGGTCTGGCCACCGCCGATTGATCCTTTCATCACATCGAAATCGGAAGGATTCATCGGAGGTAGAGTCCCTAGCTTCTCATCGCCCCCACCAATCGAACCTGTTAAAGGCGACGGCTTGCCTTTGGCTGCATTGAACTGCTTTTCAAATTCTGCCTCTTTTTTCGGACCTTCGAGGCGCGCCCGGATTTCGTTCATCCGCGTACGAATGGAATCGGGTCCTTTTGGTTGAAAATCGATTTCGGGAAAACTCATGCTGCTTTTTGTTTTTGTACCGCCCACTCATCAAGAGCGGCCTGTTCTAGTTTGTTTTGTCGGAGGATCCAAGCGGAGTAAGCCTTGTCTCGCAGTTTCTCGAGAACAGACTTATCCTGTTTCTTCATCACCCACTCATCGCGGGCCTTTTCTTCTTCGACTGTAAGTTGGTGAATGAGGATTCGAATGGCGCGCTCGTGGTCATCAAGCTTTTGAATCCGGACTTCAAGTTCGACACGGGCTTCGAGGTTATCGGCGCCCGCGCTCAAGAGGAACTTGCGATCATCTTCAAGTTGAAAAAGTTCGTTCTCGACTTCCATTCGGGCTATATGCTTAGCCAGAAAGTTGTCTTTTGCCCAACCTTCTTCGAGTTCGCGATATTCAAATACTTTTTGCAATCGAAAAGCAAAACTACTCACATGAGGTTTATCGGAAGCCTGAGAATCTTCTTTAGGTTTTGCCCGGATTTGTTTGCAGAATTTGTTAGAGATCGAAAACTAACAGCTTCCGAATGCCCGTTGGAATCTCTGCCACAACCCGGCCCGAGGGATCAATAATCATCGTTTTCCCGAGGCTGCCAACCCGCACCAACCACTTGTGAGTTTCGACTGCTCTCCATTGCGAACAAATGGCCAAACGAGGAATTCCATTCGTGCCCATGTACCAATCGTCAAGCGAGATGACCGCAAGCAGGTCCGCTTGCATATCAGCGAATTCTTGCGAGGATTTCCAGAACATCGACTCATAGCAAATGAGGGTTCCGATTCGGACTCCGGGCTTCGGTTCCAATAGGTGACGCTCGGTACCGTTGATCAAGTCGCCGTCGGGGAGTTTCAAATCTTTCGGCCACGGGATCACATTCCGAAATGGCACCTGCTCACCCATCACGACGAGCTGCCGCTTGTCGGTATGCGAAAAGCCTATGCCGTCCCAAAGGTAAGCCGCCTGGTAAGTCGGAGATCGACCATGTTGAGCGCCAAAAATGACGGGCATATTCGGGAGCAATCGAAAGGGTGTATCCGGTCTCACATCAAAGTGGGCTAAACCTTCGGGCAAAATCAACACTTCTGCGTGCTGAGCAACCGCCTGACTAGTCAAATCGTTCGCCGCAGCCCGAATAAGCGAAGGTTTTTGGTCCTCGTCAGAGTAGGCGAGGTCAGTTCCAAGTTGACCAAGGGCGACCCGGATTCCAATCTTCTTTTCCGACGATTTTCCGCGTAGCAAACCCAACAAGATGACCAGAATAAAGCAAGAAACAAAGATAAGAGCGGGCTTCGCAAATGAAGCTTTCTGAGGAGCCCGACTTGTGGGCGCCAAGATTCTGTCAGCGATAAGACCGTTGGCAATGAGCACGAAAAATGCGCAGTAATATGCGGACATGAGGACAACCGCTACAAACGGATAGACCACCAAAGGTTCACCAATCGGGCAGTTCGGATACTCCAACTGCGGAACGTTCATCCGGCCGAATTCCATAAGGAAGATCAACATCCCAAAGATCGACATATTGTGGAGTAGCCGGAACTTCGGTCGAATCCAACACGCGAAGCCGTAGAAGCAGCCCCAAACGCCAGCAATGATGAAGACCATAAGGCAACCAACAAACGTTGAACCCGTGTATTTGGCGGCAAATTGCCCCAGCCAAGTCTCATTCATGATGCCGTAGAACAACCCAAAAACCCAACCCGCAAGGAATGGCCGCTTCGAATACTCCTGAAGCCAGACCATGAACGGAGCGTAGCAACAACCCGCAAGCCAAGCCGTCCACGGCGACCCATACCAAAAGAGGTGAATGAAGGTCAGCCCAAACCCAAGGGCGAGCAGCAGCAAACTATTCCGACGCGGATGTTCCGGCGTGGCAATCCCCGCCCGCGGAGGAATCGGAGATTCAATCAATGAATTCTAGCCTCCACACTGCCCTCGGCTGACGGTTTACCTACTTCCATCGGCAACTCCGTGGATGACTTCAACCCCGGCCAAATGCGAAACGTCGTTGTACCGAATCAACCGCAATCCACCATCTGGACGCGGCTCCAACTCGTTAATACTGGCGTTGCTAAACCGAAAAGCATTGGATAGGTGAACATCTCCCTTTAAGAACATCGCCATAAGCAGCGAACAAGTTCCCCCGTGGGCAACAATTGCGGTGTCTTCGTTCCGATTTCGCACATCCTTGACCACTGTCTCTAATCGTTGCCAAACCTCAACGAACGACTCGCCGCCCGGCGGCGTTACCTCATTTCGAGAAACCCCACGAAAGTCAGCTTCAAATCCAAACCGAATCGCAATCTCGGCGAAATTTTGCCCCTCCCATTCACCAAAACCCCGCTCACGTAAATTCGCCGTAACCTCAACGGGCAATTTCACTCGGCGGGCAACTTCCTCCGCCGTTTGGGTCGCTCGCAACAAATCCGACGTCAAAATGCGTTGAACCGGAAGATCAAGAAACGCCTTGCCCACCCTCTTGGCCTGCTGAACGCCAATCTCGTCGAGCGGACGATCTGTATGTCCTTGGGCTCTCTTTTGGACATTCCAATCGGTCTGTCCGTGGCGAACCAAGTAAAGGCGCATAGGCCTTAGTTATACCTGCCAGGGCTTTAGTTCCCCGTGCTCATTGCCCTGATCATCAATCCGCAACGACCCAATTCGCAGGATGGGAACCGGAACGGGTGGAATCGCCGTGCAGCGAACAATCGCCTTCATCTTCTCGAAATCAATATGGTCGATCATCCCAAAGCCGAAATCCTCACCGGAAACCTTACTGAAGGCGCACAGAGCCCCATGATAGAGTTCCGGAGCGGCGAGTGACACCCGATTCGTATGACTAAAGTCCATCGCTCGCGAAATCGTTCGTTCATCGTACTCGTCATCGCTGACAATAAAAAGCGAACTCCCAATCGTCTCGGCGTATGCCCGATCAATTCCAAGTTTCTCCTTTTGACCGTTGGAAAGCCGTTTACCTGCGCCGAGCCTGGCCCCCTCAAGCCGCGTTTCATTCAAGTCCACAACGTGGTCCTCGCAACGTTCCAACAAGTCGAGCCACTGGGCCTTACGTTGAGCAATTTGAACGAGATTTGGAAATGATTTGTCAATTCCGATGAGCACCTGCCCCTCTGGCACCGCGTCTCGCAACTCATCAGGAATATAAATAACATCGGCGTTGATGTGCTGAAGCATCAATTGTAGCGTTTGTCGAAGGAGTGGCGTGACTCGGTACACAAAAAGCTGAATGAGCAAATCCCGATCTGAATGGCTCAGGGCTTCCACCAAAGCCGCGAATAACACGTGCGGAGCCCGCGACGGATCAAGCGAGCCATAGAACCGCTGATACAAGTGGCGGTCACCGCGAAAGAGTGTGAGTGTTGCTGGCTGGCCAAACGCCGCATCGGATGGATCAAGGCAGAGAAAATCTTGCTGACCTCGATTTTCTTTGATCCAGGTTCGCCATGAAATGCTCGGGTGGCCCACCAACACCGTTCGCTTCATAGCTCAAAGTGTACTCGGGGATGGCATATTGTAAAAGGAACTCTCGGTGACCTTTTCTTGTTCGCCAGCGTTACAGCAGAAAATGACGGTACAACCAGATCAAAAACCGAATTCAATCATAACTCTGACTGGCATATTGATCTGTATGGTCATCGTTGGAATAACCTTATTTTTGGCATTAAAGCCATCCGTTCAGAAACCTGATCCCAACATTCAAATTTGCTTATCAAACCTTGGAAATATGGGTAAGGCGATGGCACTGTATCGGGCTGACAACGATGGCTATTCACCAGTGATTACATCGCCAAGAAACAAGTCAATGCTAAATGCTTTATCGAAATACCTCGGCTCACAATCAATGATTTGTCCGGCGGGTGGTCCTGCCATCCAATTTCGGGTTGCAGCAATACCAGGGACCAGGGAGTTTGTCTTTTATGGCACCTATGACAAATCGGTGATTGCCTATTGTGATTCTCATCTGAAGACAAAATCATCAACCGCCTGGAATTGGTTTAAGACCAAGCAAGTCCAGGTTTTCGACCCAAAAGATTCGGGCATAACAAATATATTGATGAAAGACGGTTCGGTGAAGTCAATTCCAGCGAGTAGCCCTTTTCACGAATGGATACTCGACAAAGGGGTATTCAAAATCCACGCTGACTCAATGAAGCCCATACCGAGTACGGGCCAGAGGTTATTTATTTACACATTCGAGCCGACGCCACCACGGCTAGAACGCTAACTTAATTTCGATTTCCAGAGTACAGTAAGTTGGGAAATGGAACGAGCGGCATCCAACGATTCGCAAGGTTTGACGCTAAAGCGTGTACTCATTTGCGCGGTCATTACTTGCGTCGTTGTTTACTTAGCCGGCCTTAGCAGTGGAATGAGGCGTGAAGCCGCCAAACAGAATTGCTTCGCTCGATTTCGAAGCGTGAACCAAGCTTTGGTCTTGTACCGGGCCGATTCCGACGGATTTTCTCCGGTGTATGAACTGAAAGAAATTATCGCGCCTGAAGTGAAACTCTCGAAGTACGACGGCGGTAAATCTCTCGCATGTCCTAACGACCCTCGTTATTCCGCGATGACTCTTCGCCTTAATACCAAAGGAACTGTTTATCGCGCCTCATCACCTGGCCCCCGACCGATTAAGCTGTATTCGACTTATGGCACCGACGATGGCAGTGTCATCGCAACCTGCGAAAATCATCTCCAACATAAATTTAGGTTCAACATTCCCGGTATCCAGTCAAGTCCCTACTTCAACGATCCACCAACGGGTGGTTCTTATGTTGCGCTACTTCGCAATGGTTCAGCGAAGTTTGTGCCGTACAACACCAAATTTCAACATTGGATCTGCCGCGACGGAGTAATCATTCGACCAGAAGACCGACCCAAATCTTGGACCGGATATTCCAACTTGCAACTGTTCGACTTTGAGCCGAGTCCGCCCCGCTTCGAGCAATAACTCCCCAGAAATGGCGAAACAGAAAGCTCAGTCCGATGCGTCATAGTAACAACGATGAGCCAGGACTCAGACCCGAACAAGTCCTCTTTTTTCACCCTCAAGCGAGTCTTGATTTGCCTTGGTCTGGTTGGCATCGTAGTCTCGGTTGTCTTAGAGGTTCTACGCAGCAAGGAGCACCAACAATGGGAAATCGATCGAACGACCTGCCTCGAAGCGATGGGGCGGATGCACAAAGCTCTCACCCTCTATCGGGCCGACAATGACGATTTCTCGCCCGCCTTTGAAGAAAAGGGCCGTGAATTGATGATGGAGCGATTGAAACGATACGCCGGAAACAAAGCCATCAATTGCGAAATTGACGGAAGCACTGGTCGCCCCGAACTTCGCGTTGCCGAAAAGAGTTCGACGTCCAAAGTAATGAGTCCATTTGGAGTAGAGGATAATTCTCTTGAACTCGAACCATGCTATGAGCATATGCGGTACCACTCCTTTGCAAGAATGGCTGGATGGATGCCATCTTCCAGCTATGAACCCGAGTTTCCAACCGGAGGAGTTCTCAACGTTTTATTGAGGAGCGGCACGGCCAAGCCTATTCCTGGCACTACCGAAGACGCCACCTGGATAGTTCAATCTGGGGTCATCGTTCCAGAAGGGAAACCAACTCACCCCTTATATGGTCGTTCTATCCGCCTAATGCCGTTCGAACCCAGACCACCAAAATTCGAATACTAGCCCCTCGGCTGCGTCGCGATGTGCTGGAAGAAGCCCTGGATACTCGATGACCGAATCACCGCAAACGAAGTCAAATACTTGACTGGCCGCCTCGTAGAGAAGTCAAAATACATCTCCTTAGGATCCGGAGCCTCAGTCCCTTTCTTGATCAGTTTGCCCTGAACTACTTCGTTCCTATTGCGTACCGGAGCGACTTCCTTCTCAATTCGGTCCCAGTCAAACAATCCAACCATCGCTAAGTTGTCCATTCCCACAAAACCCGCCTCCATCACTTGAAAATGTTCTAACTTGTCATCGATACTAACCGTCGGACCAACCACCTTAAAACCTACATCGCTGATCGTCTTTGTGGTTCCCGGAGCCGCATCAAATGATCCGGCAAATGAACGCGATTGAATCGAAACCCGTAGGTTCGAGAACGCAAATTTCGGAATCCCAATTTTGCTCAGCGAATAATATTTCCGATCGGCAGTAGTGATTCCTCTTCCGCTCTTAGCACCTGCAAATGAGCATGAAATGGTGGGCTTATCGCTCGCCGATTTCGGAATTCCTGCCGCCTGCGGCATCTCCACAATCAGCGAAACTTCCCCTGGCTCCATGTTGTCCGCCTCAGCTGTCGGAATCGCTATCTGATTATCGTTAACGACTTTGCCCGTCGGGTTCCAAAACGTCAGCGTTCCTGCCGCTTCTTTCCGCACCAACTCAACAATCCGAACAAAATCCGGATGCTTGGTAACCGCCTCAAGAATCTCATTCGACACGTTCTCGTCGTTCACCAGCACCAGCGCGGCCGTCTGTCCCGATGACGACTCTAAAATCGTATCCTTCCGCTCAAACGCGAATTGCGATTTCGGCACGAATTGAATGGGCAAAACCCCTTGGGCAAAAGGAGCGACCGCGAGGGCAAGCAATGAAATCATAGGTTAATGGTACTACGACTGGACCCGATCTGTGTTCATTCATGTCCGGTAACATCTAAGCATGATTCAACCACCGCTGCAATCGCCCGGACAACTCCTCCGCGACCAAATGGCGAAGGATATCGTGGTGATGCCGGGTGCGTTCTCCCCATTGTCTGCCCTTGCGGCAGTCAAGCAGGGAGCGAAGGCGGTCTACCTCAGCGGCGGAGCGATCACCAATAACCTCCTTGGCGTTCCCGACATCGCCCTTGTTTCCCTCGACGAGATGTCCGGCGTGGCCGCCCGAGCCTGTCAAGTTGCCCCCGTACCCATCATTTGCGATGCGGACACTGGCTTTGGCGAAGCGTGGAACACCGTCCGAACCGTCATCGAAATGGAACGCGCTGGCCTTGCCGGAATCCATCTTGAAGACCAGGTCAGTCCCAAACGTTGCGGACACCTCGACGGTAAAGATGTTATTTCGATAGAGCATATGGAAGGGAAGATCCGTGCCGCCGTCAGCGCCAAACGCGACCCATCATTTCTCATCATCGCCAGAACCGACGCCCGCGGAGTGGAGGGTCTCGACGCTGCCATCGACCGCGCCAAAGCGTACGTCCAAGCTGGCGCCGACGCCATCTTCCCCGAAGGACTAGCCAACGAAGCCGAATTCGCGGCATTCCGAAAAGGCGTCGACGCGCCATTGCTGGCAAACATGACGGAGTTCGGCAAAACCCCGCTCATCCCCGCCGCCCAGTTCAAAGAGCTGGGCTACCAAATGGTCATCTTCCCGGTCACGGCCCTGCGCGTCATGCTCAAATCCGTCGAAGAGTTTTACGCCGAACTCCTCGCCACCGGAACTCAAGCAGGCTGGATCGACAAAATGCGCACTCGCGCAGAACTGTATGAAACGATCGACTACGCCGACTACTCAGCGAAAGAACAGGTCTGGAAAGGGAAGTAGCTGAGAAGCCAAGAAGACAGGAAGCTGCTAGCAAAAAATCTGCTAGCCACGTTGTCTCGAACTCGAATTTGCACTTTTTCCCCAAAACCCCTTGACATTTCAAAATAATCTTGTATTATTGAATTAATACAGTATGCAAATACGAATCACTGAACAAGATGGGGTGCCGATCTACCTGCAGATCGTTAACCAGGTGAAATTTCTCATCGCTTCGGGGCGACTCACCCCCGGCGAAGAAATGCCACCAATAAGGACCCTGGCCGAAACCTTAACCGTCAACCCGAACACCGTCGCCCGAGCCTATCGGGAGCTTGAAAACGAGGGAATCGTCACCAAGAAGCGAACAAGTGGTACCTACGTCTCGGAAAGCGGTCCGCGCCTATCTCGCGACGAATGCCTCAAGATTCTCACCGAGCGAATCGACGCCCTCCTTGCCGAGGCCAAGCAAATGGAAATTGGCAACGACGAAATTTTAGAACTGATCAAACAACGCAACCACCTGATGACCAACGGAGAACCAACCAAATGAACGAACCGATAATTGAAATCAAAAACCTAGTCCGAGAATTTGGCAACAAGCGAGCCCTTGACAATGTCTCGATGACTATTCAACCCGGAACCGTCATGGGCCTAGTTGGTGAAAACGGAGCTGGCAAAACCACCCTCATCAAGCATGTTTTAGGTCTCTTGAAAGCTCAACAAGGAACGGTAAAGGTCTTTGGAATGGACCCCGTCTCCAATCCAGAGGGAGTACTTTCCAAAATTGGCTACCTCTCCGAAGAAGGCGACATGCCTACCTGGATGAAGGTACACGAGCTCATGCGCTATTCGGCGGCGTTCTACCCAACTTGGGACGACCAATACGCCATGAAACTGCTGGAAGAATTCAAACTCGACCCCGGAGCAAAGCTTAGCAAGATGTCAAAAGGCCAGCGATCACGGGCTGGATTGCTTGTCGCGATGGCGTATCGACCAGAACTCTTGGTGCTCGACGAACCGTCATCCGGCCTCGACCCAATCGTCCGCAAAGATATTCTCGGGGCCATCATCCGCACCATTGCCGATGACGGACGAACCGTTCTGTTCTCGTCCCATCTCCTGAGCGAAGTGGAACGAGTTGCCGACCAAATCTCCATTGTCAGAAACGGCAAAATCCTGATCTCGGACAACCTCGATACGGTCAAAGAGAGCCACTTGCGAGCAACGCTTTTATTCGAAGAACCATTGTCGCGACACCCAGATCTTGCGGGAAGCCTAACGTGGTCCGGCAGTGGCAAAGAGTGGCAGCTCACGTATTGCGGTGACGGAAAGAGCCTCGATGCGGCGGCAAAATTGCTTGGCGCAAAGGTCATCGAGCGAGCCGGACTTTCGCTTGAGGAAATCTTCGTCGCCCAAGTGGGGGCAGCATGATCGCCGCAAGAACCCTCGCGTGGTCGATTTGGCAGCGTAACAGCCGCTGGCTCATTCTTATCGCCGGCTATTTTGTTTTCTACGGCCTGGTTATTGTCCGCCTTAATGGAACAGACAATCACCCGACCTTGTTTGCCGTCGCGTCAGTATTTCTCATCTTTTGCTATTTGGCATTAACCGGGATTTTCATGTACCAAGACACCGATGTTGGCGTCCGAGGGTCGGCCTATCCAACCCACATGTTCACCTTGCCCCTCCGGACATACCAATTAGTTTTCGTACCAATGTTGACCGGAACCGTTGTGTTCCTCAGCTCGGGTCTGGCAATCACAAAATTGATCCACGGATACTATCCAGACTTCCCGGTTTTCTGGCCTGTCATGCTCGTTACCGCAACATTGGCGATGCTTCAAGCCTTGTTTTGGTACCCCCTGGGAGTGCCATATTCGAAGCTCGTTTTGACTCTGATCGGCCTGCCAACCCTTGTCTACTATGTCTGCATGCCGTTGGCTGACAAAGTCAGCGAACTGATCGTCTGTGAATATCTTGGGTTGGTCATTCTCTCTTGCTATGCCATCGCGTATCACGGGGTTGCCATGGCACGGCAAGGGAAAATTCAACTCTTTTCTCTAAAACCTAAGATCACGCCCGCCCGAATACATAAACAATCGAAATGGCTTAAATTTTCCAGTCCGGCTGCAGCCCAACGCTGGTACGAGTGGCGTCAGCAGGGTCTGATTTTGCCTTGTTTGGTGCTGTTCTGTTGCTCAATATTTTCAGTCGAAATGTTTCGCGAAAGGGGATACGTGGGGCCAGTAACCGCTCAAGGGCCAAACAAAGACGGTCTGTATCCGATGGTATGGCCCATGATCAGCGCGTATGCGCCACTCCTGGTTTTTCTTGTCCCCGTGATTGCCCTCATTGTCGGTTGCGGGGCTCGTCGTACTGACATCAAGCACTCCGACCGAACTTTTCTTCTTTTCTTTGGGGCACGTCCGATGTCCGATGGAGGGTTGGTTGCTCAAAAGCTCTGGATGGCATTGAAAAGCTCACTGGTGGCTTGGGGCATAATTTTAGTTCAATTCATGGCTATGTTGCCCATTCGAGCCGCCGTTTGGGATGCCAAGACTCAAGTTATTGTTGATCAAGATACTACGATATTTCGGATGCTAGTTTCGTATCTGAATCCGCAGTTTATAGCCCTAACGCTTTCCTTCATTTTTGTGGTCATACTCCTTACTTGGCGGAACTTTATCATTGGGTTTTGGACTGAGCTTAGTGGCAAAACTTGGCTCCGATATGGCTATCCAATCGGCTCGATTGCCCTTTACATTGGCGTTGACGTGTTTTTGACTCGGCGTAGCCCTGGTGGCCAACCCATTGGACCCAATTTCGAGCAAACCGTGATGATCATCTGGGCAATAAATGTATTGAGAGCAATTTTGGCCACTACGTTGATCTGGCGTCAGCTACGTTCTGGCGTCCTAACTCCGCGGACCCTCCTTAGAGGTGCGATTTTAGGTTCCCTGCTGTTAGCAAGCTTGATGGTTGCCGTGTGGTTTTATACAGGATCAAATAGGCCAGAAATTGCCACAATCTATCATTCGTCGCCAAACTTTGCGGGGAGCCTCGTGATCGGGCTCACCGTGCTTTGGACTCCAATCGTGCGAATTTTGATGGCAACCGAAATGCTCCACCAGAATCGGCATAGGGCTACTTAACCGGTCGGGCGACCTAGCGTCGCTCGACTCGCCAGAAATTGTTTCCGCTCGTCGAACCTTTTTCAACGAATGCGAAACTAGCGTTCTCTCCCACAATCGTGCGGAATTTCTCATCCGCCGGAATCGTCGCAATTTGCCCCATCTTGACGATTACGAAATCACCAGATGCCAGCACTAAAGTCACTTCATTTTCTTTAGGAGTCGGAATTTGAACCGCCATCTTAACCAACACTCGCTCCTTCTCATCTGGCTTTCCTTTCCCAAGACCAGGATCGACTCCACCTTGGTAGGAAAAACAAATGGCGACAAAACTTAGAACGAGAACGGCAGAAACAAAGCGATTAGACACGATAGAAAGAGACGGGCAAGGTGCCTCAAAGTTACTGGCGTATTCAACAAATGGTGGTAAAACTGGCGATATGTCTCAAGAGCCGTGGGATCTACCCGTCGAGGAACCCTCAAAACCAATACTCGAGGTTCTCATAGCTAAATATGAAGCCGCTGAGCAAGCGCGAGAACTGGGAATCTGTTGCGCGCGAATGGCCCGTTTGCTCAAGCAAATCGGCCCCTTTCCCGAGGCATCAGCCTACGGGCAAAAGGCAATTCATTACCTCCGTCAAACCGATGACAAGGTGGAATTGGCTAAGGCTTTACGGTGGGCTTGTTTGCCATTCGATACCTCCATCGATCAAAAGGCATATCTCGAAGAGTCACTAGCCTTGGCTCGCGAGGTTGGAGCACGAGACCAAGAAGCGGCTACGATCTACCAATTCACTCGCGCTTTCACACCAAATCCAAGTCAATCTCAAGAACTGAGCACCCTCAACGACAAAGACCGAAACAATCGATATGGAGAAATGAGGCAAGAATACATGGATGGACACACCGTAGAAGAAGCCCTCGCCATCTACGAAGAAATCAACTATCCAACTGGAATTGCGATGTGTTTGGTGTCTCTCGGTGCCGAACGGAAGCCGAGCGATAGAGCCCTTTTTGACCGCGCAATTGCGCTCTACGAGCAGGCTGGCGAGGCCGAAGCTGCCAGAAAAGCAAGAATGATGGCGGATGTTTTCGCACCTCAAAACACAGCTAACAGCTAACAGCTGAAAGCGAATTTATGGCAACTGACTCAAATCTGGCCGCTTTCGGAATGCCCCGGTCGCTTGCTGCAGCATATTCCCAATCGCCAGCAACGTCCCTTCCTCATAAAGCCGTCCGATCAGCGACGTCCCAATCGGCCGTCCCTGGTCGTTCAATCCCATGGGAATAAACATCTGAGGATGCCCAGTAAGATTCGTGGTGACCAAGATGTCGCCTCCGCTTGCATTTGCCACGATCAAATCCAGATCGCCAAGCTCCGCCTCAAACTTGTGCATTAGCGTCGTCCGAGCTCGCATGGCCTGAATGTAGTCAACGCCAGTCAACATCGATGACGCCCGAAAAGCGGGTGGCCAAAGCGATCCCTTCATTGAATCAACTCGACCGTCATGGGTGATTTCATCAAACGCCGCCGAAGCCTCAATCGTCAGAACTTCGCTCACTCCCTGGCTCGGAGGCGAAATCTTAACCGGAATAAACGTCGCGCCAAGATTCTTCAGAATCGTGCCGGCAGGCCCGAGGTCCTTCGCAATATCGTCGCCATCTTTGTAGCCAACTGGCATCGGAACACCAATCTTCAGCTTCTTCAGGTCAACCGTTGATCGATAAGTGAAAGGGAAGTCGACCGACATTGGATCGCGGTCATCCGCACCGTGAATCACCGAAAACACAATTGCGCAATCTTCAGATGTCTTACAGATCGGGCCGACCTTGTCCATCGTCCAACTCAACGCCATCGCACCAAACCGGCTCACACGACCAAAAGTTGGTCGGAGCCCCGTCACCCGGCACCGAGTCGACGGAGAAATGATCGAACCCAACGTCTCCGTGCCAATACTGAAAGCAAAAAGCCCTGCGGCAGTTCCCGCAGCAGAGCCAGCCGAAGAACCAGACGATCCCTGTTTGGGATTCCAAGGGTTCAATGTCAGTCCCCCAAACCAAACGTCGCCGTATGCTAAAGCACCCAACGAAGTCTTCGCCACTAGAATTGCTCCCGCCGCGATCAGTTTGTCAATAACAGCCGCGTTGTAGTTGAGGACCTGATTTTTGTAAGGTTCCGCGCCCCAAGTGGTCAAATGGCCCTTAAAAGCAAAAAGGTCCTTGGCTCCGAAAGGAATCCCGTGGAGCGGCCCGCGGTATTTGCCCTTGGCGATCTCGTCGTCTGCCACCAACGCTTGAGCCATTGCCGAATCCTCGAGCAAAGTAATAACGTTGCGAAGCTTTGGTCCATATTGCTTCAGTCGGGCGAGGAATATCTCCGTCAGTTCGCTCGGCTTAATTTGATGGGTCCGAATCAAAACTCCAAGTTCAACAACCGTAAGAAAAGCGATGTCCTCGTGATTCGTCGGCTTAGTAAAAGTCTTCGGGGGAGTGGGTTTGACGTCATTTTTAAAGCCAGATTTGGGTTTTTTGCCGTGAGGAACGAAGTTAAATGCGGGTGGAACTGTGTTATCGAGTCCAGTTTTTCGGATGGAATCAAGTCCGCTACGAGACCCGGCCAGGGCCTGGAGGACGTCTTTCCGTTGGTCGTCTGTGAGGGTTAGCCCAGACAGCTTCTCCGCGCCTTTGACGTCTTCAAGGGTGTAGTTCGTCCGCGACGCATTCTGGGCCAAGGCATCAAACGGAGCAAACGCGGCCGCGAGCGAAACAATCAAGAAATTCTTACGAGACAGACCATCAAAACCCATTTCGTTATTCTACTCATTCGAGGGGCGAGGGCGAAGGAAGCACCTACCCCACAGTAGGCAAATACCAAAAGATAGAGTCAAAATCCTTGTCAACGGAAAATTTGTCGAGCGACAAACTGTATTCGCCGTTGCGACCGACCGTCTCTGTTGAAACGTAACACTTCACTCGCATTCGATTCTTCGAGATAATTAAAAGCCTCTTGACGACAAATTGATCGGAAGTTTGGCTCAACATCGGATAGGAACTGACGACTTTCCACCATTTGTGATTTCTCACGGAACCGCCGTAGCCGTTGAGTTTTCTAGTGGGATCATATCTGACCTCAAGCGCACTCGGTTGGAACCACCAAAAGAAGTGATGATCCGTCCAAATTCGGCAGAATTTGAGGGCGTCTTCCTTGCTTTGAATCTTCACCGCGCCGTTGAAATCCTTCAGTGCTTGAATCCGGATTGATTTGCCCGTTGGCTTCGTTAGTTGAATAAATAAGAAGGCTTCGACCGGGTCACCCATGACGCCTTCCTTCTGTTTTACGGAACTGTAAAAGCCCTTTTGAAAAGGTACCGAAGCTATTTTCGTTCCAACTTTGGCCGAAATGAAGTCGTTGACCTCAATGTGTCGGACAACGATTGGCGAATAGATTAGAACGTTAATTGCTACCAAGTGGCTCCTTGGGTCATTGTAACACCCTGGTGGGTCGGCTGGAATCCCGACTCCAAACTCCAAACTAGCTATTCATTCGCCCAGCTATTGATCAGCCAACAATTTTGAAATACTCCTCCGCGAAACGGAATGCTTCTTTGGACAGAGAAGCCAGTAACTGAGGCACGAAGGAACTGGATGAGTCGATTGAGCAAAGCGAATAAAAGAATTCTGCTCTTTACACTCCAAACTACAAACTATCACTCACTCATTCGCCCAGCTATTAATCAACCACCAATTCGCCTGGTCGTGCGGAACGAACTTCGGATGGATCAATGTCTCAAACGAAGGCGTGTAACCAAGCGTCCCATTGCCATACTGCTTGATCCGAAAGATCACGTCCTCCACATGCTTCTTCGCCGCGCGACACCGAAATGCATCCGCCTGCGATCCGCACGAATTGATATGGGTTGCCTTCGCAATCTTCTCCAATTCGTCAAAAATCTGGCGAATCGGTGACAGAAATGTAATCGCCTCGCCAAACTTTCCTTCGGCATAGGCCGCGCTCGCTTTCTCGACTTGGAGCAGAAACTCGATCGACTTAATGATCAACTGACAGACACCCCGCTGGTCCGAATCCTTCGTAAACATTTGCGCCCGCTCCGCAAGTTCCATTGCTCCGCCGGGGCCGCTCAAAATACTCGGCCCGTTGCGCAGCCAAAGTAAAAACGGATTGCTATACAGGAACATCCGGCTCTTTATCGCTGATCGAATTCCGGTAAACGCCCACTCGCCGCCCAATTTTTGCAACTCGCAACCCATCAGCCGAGCCCACTCTTCGTCCGTCTCGCCATGCTTTAAGAATGACTTCAAAAATAACTCGGCGGTTTCGGCTTTCGCGTAAATTGCAATGTCCTCTGCCAGGGTCCCGTTCTCCAGTGGATATCCCCGGTCCTTCTCCGGCGCGGCGTTGGCCAGAATCTGGCCGCTCGCTTCGATGCACGGCAAGATCGTGTTGTAACAGCCAAACAACCCACATTCCCACGTCGTAACGCAGACACCTTCGACATCTAATCGAGCGGCGGCCTCGGCATGTTCGCGAACATTCAGCTCGCTCTGCGGCAAGTGGCACCAAATCGAGTTGTAGGTGAAAATCGTTGGACAAAAGACCGTCCGAAATCCTCGATCTCGAAAGAGCTTGGAGGTGTGCTCGGGCGACTTGAAGTACTGCCAGTCGAAGACGATCGTCTCTTTCGGCATCGAATCCAGCGCCGCTGGATGCTCATGGTACATGTCGCCCCACACGCCAGGAGTGCGCCCCTTATCAACAACATATTGAGCCAGCGGACCAAAGTGTTCGGCGTAAACCTTCGCCTTCTCCTCGTCGGTCTTCCCTAGTTGCTGAGTCTCGTCTCCGCCGACATGGATAAGATTACTTCTGAAAATCTGTACCGTATCGTCAATCAACCGACGGCACAATGTCTGAAAATCAGCGTTCTCCGGATCGGCTTGCATCCCTTTGAACCTATCTTTGGCCAATCCTGTCCCCTCTTGAGTGTAAAGAAATCCTTCGAAATGCCCCAGCAAATTGATGAATGGAACGATTTGAAGAGTCGGAAATTCAATTTGCAGAGCCTCAATCACATCGGGCGTGAGAACTTCTTTCCCGGCCACCCAAGGAGCGGAAGGATACGCAAACCGATGCTCCAAATACAGCCCAATCGCGTTGTAGCCATTGTCAAGCGACAACTTACACAAAGCACGCAGGTACTGCAAATCCGGACACTGCTCCCGAGCAATATCGTACGTCCACATGCGGAGGTTCATTGGGATAAGGGTACCGTCTTATGTGGAGTGCGCCAATTTATTGGCGCTTTGTCCTGCGAGATTTATCTCGCTGCAATTCGCTCTTCTGCTGACGACCTAGTCGTGCCTAAATCAACTCCAACGCCACTTCACTGCAGAAATGCCGCCCCTCCGATGTTAACTTCAGTCGCTCACCATCCGCCGAAACCCAACCTCGCTCAACCAACATCGGAATCTTCTGCCCATCCGCGATCCCAAGCGGAATCCCCTCGTTCAACCGGAGCCCTAACATAATCCGCTCAGTATTCCGAATTCCCGGCGACAAAACCTCCGATTCGAACGGAATTGCTGTTCCGGCCTCGACCGCTCGGCAGTACCCGTCTGGATGCTTCAAATTCGTGTACCGTGTCGAGACGCCGCCGATCGTCACGCAACCAACCGCCCCCGGACCGTAGCCCACATAGTCCTCGCCGTACCAATAGCAAAGGTTGTGGCGACACTCATATCCAGGCCGGGAAAAATTCGAAATCTCATACTGGAACAACCCAATCTCCGCCGTCCGCGCCACGCATTCGTCGTACATTTCGCGCTGAATCTCGTCTTCAGGCAAGTCCAACTCGCCGCGCAAATTCTTCTTGTAAAACGCAGTGTTCGGCTCGATAGTTAAGCAGTACAGGCTCAAATGCTCGGGCTGCAACGAAAGCGCTTTCGACAAATTCTTGGTCCAGGCCACCCGACTCTGCGACGGCAAAGCAAACATCAAATCAAGGTTCAGGCTCGTAAAACCTGCTTCGCGAGCCGCGCCTACTGCCCGCTCGATCTCGCTCGCCTTATGGATCCGATCGAGCCGAATCAAATCCTCATCGAGAAAACTCTGGGCACCCAGCGATATCCGATTGAACCCCGCTGCGAACATGGCCGAGAACTTCTCCGAATCGACCGTCCCCGGGTTCGCCTCACTCGTGATCTCGCACCCGTCGATCGGCGGATGAACTTCCATGACCGCGTCCAAAATCCGGATCAACTGAGATGAGGAGAGGTAAGTCGGCGTTCCTCCACCAAAGAAAATCGTCTTGGCCGAGGTTCCTCGCAAGGGCGACTGCTTAATCTCGCGCACAATCGCCGCGACCGTCCGCTCGACAATCTCCCCTGTCATCGCATAGCTATTGAAATCGCAATAGCCACACTTGCTCGGGCAAAAAGGCGTGTGAACGTAAATCGCAAGAGGCATTGACTCTAGGGTACTCGACTGCAGACTCGGCGAAATCTCTTTACTGAAGCCTCGTTGCCTGGTTGCCTACGGTTTACTTATGGCTATGGGTTTATCGCTGGAAAGTCGATTCGTTCCTCGACTTTGTCAAACTTCTTGTTGAGGCGAAGAATGGATTGCTTGCCGGGAGACTCGGCTCGGCACCAGATGGAGCCGTTAAAGGCGACGATCTCTTGGACGGTTTGGTCGACATAGAAGTCACGATAGGACTTGGAGCTGAGATTGTAGCCCCGGTAGACAACTATATATTTTCCTTCTCGAGTGTTGCCTGGGAGGCCCAGAATCAAATTATCAGGATCAATCATGACAGCGGATTCTTGAAATATTGGATTAGCCACCATGTCAACCTTTCCAGTAGCAATCGTGTAAACAAGCGTTCCGAAAGAGGACTTTTCGTCATAGAAATTCACAACCAACGTACTTTCATCGAGCGACAATTTTGTTGACATGAAGTGGCTCATCGCTGCCGTTAGTTTTTTGAATCCTCTGCTTTCATTCCAATGATACAGGATGTATTTTGCCGTAAAACCCTGCCCCGTCTTTGCAGAAGGGATCAATATGGTTTGCTTAAAAAAGACAGCGTGATTTTTGGGGGAAATGACGAATCCGTCTCTCCAATCGGCCGGATGATCAATGGATTTTTCACCAATTTTGATGGTCAATGTTTGATCTTTCTGGGTCGCTGTGATTTCAGATTTGGGCAAAGTCGCGACGGTCTTCAGAATCTCAGGCTTTCCATTTTGAAAGGTTCGAAAAACCAACTGATCACCCTGAACTTCGAGACTGTAGTACGGCAGTTTTTGCCGCTGAACTGCTTTAAAGTAGCTGATGCCGCTCTTTGCTCCGAGTGCAACGATGATGGAAAGCACGGTGATCGAGATCACGATGATGACTGGCCAGTTCTTTCGCTTGGCGGTTTGCGTTTCGTCTATCAATTCAGCCATAGCTTCCTACACTATACGAGATCGACAAGCCATGGATACTGATAGTGCCCTTTGCTGCGTATGAATCTAATGAAATCTAGGTTGATTGTGAGTTTATTATCGCTGGCGAAGGTCCAAAGAATATGCCTTCACCTGACCTACACGAATACAGTTACAGGAATCCTGATTTCCCATTGCCTAGGCCCAAAGGGTCGGAAATACACTTAGCCTGGGTCGGAGGATTCCTCCATTGGGTAACCAATGGAAGCATCCGAAGGCCCAGGAAGAAGCAAAAGTCGCAAAAGTCCGAGGAGAATTGCGACCCGGCTGTTACAGCCGCATCATTGAGCCGTTTTGCTTTCCCTAAGACGAGCCATGAAACCCAACGCTACGGACATGCAGGGCTCCAAAGGCCAACGAAGCAATAATCGCTCCTCGCCAAACGTGCGACCAAGTATCACCATTCAAGACACAGGCCAGAACCCGGGAAATCATCCCTATTAAAAAGAAGATAGCAAATCTGGTTGGCGAGAAAATCAGTGGCTTTCTACTTTCTTCGATGATCGAACTTCCTATTTTCGTCTAATTTCATTGGTCAAACGGCAAACGGCATTCGGCTACTTAATCTTCCAAGGCTCTTCTTGGTTCAGCCAAGACTGCAAAAACTTCCCAACCTTGCCCAGTGACTGCGCGCTGCACTTGTCCGGAGTATCCGACAAAGTGTGCCAAGGATCGTACGAAAAGTCAATGAAGTCAACGGTCGGAATTCCGTGCTCGTTCATCGTCAAATGGTCATCCAAAATCTCACCTTGAAGCTTCATCGGGAAGGTCTTCTCCATCCCAATTGACTTCGCATGGCGATAAAGACCAAGCGTCAATTTCTCGGCTTTGTGATAGCTGTTGGGTTCAATCGGAATCTCCAGGTCGGCATCACCGATCATATCCAGCAGAATGCCGTACTGCGGCTTCTTGGCTGGCTGGTGCTTCGCAAAATAATCGGCACCGAGGAACATTTCATCGAGGCCTGGGCCAAGGTCCTCACCGTCAACAAAAAGATAGCAAATTCCGAGTGACTTAGGAACACTCTTGGTGTGCCGCATGAGTTCAAGCAGAACCGCAGTGCCAGATGCCCCGTCGTTGGCACCAGGAATTGGCTTCTTCCGGTTAGCTTCGTCAGATTCTTGGTCTGCACTCGGCCGAGTATCCCAGTGTGTTAGCAAAACGACGCGGGTGGTCGCCGTATCCCAGTTTTGGTAGCCGATGACGTTCCACATCTTGCGAGTGGATCCATCTTGGCTCCACTTGTGGGTAAATGGTTGAAGCTCGGCGGTATCACAGCGCTTCTTAACTTCTTCAAAAATGAGGTCGCGACACTTCACGTGAGGAGCCGTGTTCGGCACCCGGGGACCAAAATCGCATTGCTTGGTTAGCCAGGCCCACGAAGCTTTTTGATCGAAACTATTGTCTGTGGGCGCCGCCGTTTGAAAGGAAAGTGCCAGGGCTAAAGCGATTGTCGTGAAAGCCATCTTACTGTAGAAGTTTGGACGCTTTTACCTTCGAGAAGTTTCGAAATCGCCGGGGAAATTACTTTTTCTGCTTTTTGGAAATTCCAAACTGCAAAGTAGCTGAGACCACCTCGGGCAAGGCTCGCTGGCATGGAAACCTTATAAGTCTTTGCTGGATCTATGGGAACACCGCCAACGGTTACACCAAGAACTTTCGCTTTAGTTGTCTTTCCGTACTGGAAAGAAACCTCGCAACCAGCAAAATAAAGCATATCTGGGCTTGCTTCAGGATAGAAAGCGAGACTTCGCTCGAACGCATCGTTCAATTGTTTGCCCGTGAGGTTGACGAGCCAAAGCTCATCGGATGGGAATTGGAAGTCGGCGGACAGGTTCTTCGTGTCCTTGAATGGATTAAGAAACCCAGCTGCGATCAGAGAAATGTCGGAGTTTGAATTGCTCTTAAAGATGTCCGCGATGGATTGGCCAATTTGAATTTCTGAATTACTTTGGGCCGGAGCTTGCCCCATTGCCGATACGGCAACTAAGAGCACGGTTCCCAGAACAAACGATTTGACAATCATTGTTTTCCCTACAAGTATTTCTTTGGCTCAATTTGAGAAAAATAAAGAGACCAGGACAACTATTTGTCCTGGTCTCTTCCTTGAGCCAAGTTATTATATGCTAATTCTTCGCTTTTCGGTGAACTAATCTTCGATTCGAACACCCATCGAGCGAGCTGAGCCAGCAATAATTCGCATTGCCATCTCTTCGTCGTCGGTGTTGAGGTCAGCCATTTTCAATTTGGCTACGTCTCGAAGCTTATCCTTGGTCAAAACTCCGGCCTTGTCCGTCTTAGGATTTGCGGCGCCAGTGGTGATTCCGGCGGCTCGCTTGATAAGATCAGTTGCAAGGGGTTGCTTGACAACGAATGAGTACGATCGATCCTCGTACACGGTGATTTCAACCGGAAGCACGAAGCCCATTTGCGGGGCGGTCATTTCGTTGTACTTCTTGAGAAATTCCATCATGTTGATTCCGGCCTGACCTAGGGCGGGACCAACTGGCGGCGAAGGCGTTCCTTTACCGGCTGGGATGTTTAATTTGATGTTTCCTGTGACTTTCTTAGGCATGGTTGACTCCAGTCAAAAATGTAGTTTCACCCGGGCACGAGAGGGAAGCATCGCTTGGGCGTGAAGGAAAATTATACCCTAGTTACCGAAACCATATTTGGGAGTGCGCGAACCTGTTCGCGCTTTGGCCTGGAGGAACGAAGTTCCCAGAGCCTGCTTCGCTGAACTATGGAAGCTACTTGCGTCCCAAATCGCTTCGCGGGATTCTTCGCCACTCCCGCAGAACCCGACGACTACAACGAACATCACCATCGGAACCATACAACCAATAAATGCCAAGTCAAATAAACAGCCGATTCCTTCCCAAAATGAGTTCGACTCGTACCATCGGTTGTCGTAATAGTTCGGTTTGTTGTCTTGCTTCTTATCTCGCCCGTCCATCGTAAACGAAGGTACTAGCCCCCAAGATCTTTGGTTGCAACATCGAGAATTTATTTTGATTTCATCAACCGACGCCCCGCAATTCGAGCAATTGGCCATCGCGAGGTCCTAATGATTCTTCAGCATCTTTGTCGTCTCAGTCTTGATCGACTCCAATTTCTCGGTGTCCTCCACCTTAATGTGACTGTCGGCGTAACCCACATACGTCTTCGCGGGATTATCTGGCCGAACGTACGAGAAAATCCATGCCTTGTTAGATTCTAAGATGCTAGTCATCGATCGGCCCGATAGTTCCAGGTTCCAGTTCAAATTTGGCGAAATTTGCCGCTCCCTCGATGTCCTAAAATACTTGTCAAGCTTCTTCGACATGTCCTCTGCTGACTTAAATGGAGGATAGACGTCGTCGTAATCCGCGCCATAAAGGACTGCGGCGAGATTGACACCCTTTAACGTGGAAATCGTACTCGCTGCCTGGGCCGACCTTCTGGCCTGGGCAAAAACTGGAAAGAGAATAGCCACACCAACGGCACCACACAACACGCACATTCCCGCCAAGCCGAGGAGAACCCAAACCCATACATTGGTTTTCTGAGTGACCGGGGGAGATCCGCCTTCGGCTGGACCCATTTGATACGGAGGAATATTGCTCATGTTTTTGCTCTTGTTATAGTACTGAAGAAACCTTAAAAAGAGCTTAGTCCCAAATCCGCCTATTTGGCAAGCAACGGTTCTGTCATAGAATCTGAACTCGTGTCCAGTGATGACCTTTCGCCAATAAACCCGATCAGCAAAGCGGCAAAAATAATCGTCGCTCCGATAATCGAATTCGTTGTCGGAGCGGTGTGATACACCAACCAATTCAGCAAAGCCGCCACCGGGGGCTGAATTCCAATCACCACGCTCAAAAGGGTCAGCGGAGAGGTCTCAACAATTCGGTACCAAATCGTAAAGGTGATGATTCCTGAGATGAAAATGAGATAGAACATTGGCATATAAGCCGCGATACTAAACGTCGGAACCATAAATGGCAGGGGGCCTCTTAGAACAAACGCCGCCAGCAGAAAGGCAATCGTTCCCCCCCACATTTGGCCGACCAAAACCGAAACTCCCGATGTGCGCCGCGAAATCTTTGCCGCTAAAACTCCCATCCAGCACTCGATCAGGACGCCCGCGCCAAACATCAGATTTCCCTTCGAGTGCCCTAGCATGTCGGGGAATTTGAATCCAACCGCAACGATATACGCCCCGACAAACGACAAGAATATCGCCACCCACCGCTTAGTCGTCATATGCTCGCCCTTCAACAGAAAGAAGGAAATGATCGCGATCCATAGCGGAGTCGTACTCAGCAAAACCGAACCCTCAACCTCACTCGTCAGCCCGATCGATGCATAGTACAGCAGGTGCGCTGGACCAAACATCAGGATGCCAATTGTCAAGCATCGAAGCCAATCGGCTCGTGACATCGCTTGGTAATTGCTAAATCTTCGAAACCCCAAAAAACGAAGCAACAAGGTCAGCAGGCACGACAGCGAAACCCATCGTACACAACCGATGCCCATCGCCGAAAATCCATTCCCCTTCGCCAGCCCAATCATCAGGTTGACCGGAGCCCACAACAGGTTCAGAATAACGACCGTTCCAAAGACTCGATTCGTATTGTTCAATTGTCGGGCGGAACCACTTTTGTCACGACGACCTTCTCTCCCTCCCGGCGGAAGTAGATCGAAGCAGGGCGATTAGTCGGCCAAGAGTCGATGTCCAATTTCTCAACAAGATCTTGGGCGAACGAAAACGTCACAAAGCTCGGATGCTTCACCGTAATAACGCGGCCCGTGTCGTATTGCTTCGCCAACAAGATGCCATAAAAGGAACCGCCAAGGTGAATCCAATTTCGCTTGCAAACCTCGTACCGCTCTTCCTTGTGCTCCGGTTTCTCGTTCAAATTCCGAATGATGCGGCTCGGAGAACTGATGTGCATGGCATGCTGCAGCGACGGATACGGGTCGCGAATCCCGACGGGTGAATACATTTCAAAGTGTAGGTGCGGGCCTGTCGCGTCGCCCGAATTCCCAACGTATCCAATCAGTTGTCCGGCTTCGACGTGATCGCCAAAGTTTAGGTTTGGCGCAAACATAAAGTCAAAGTTGTTTTTGCCGTCGTTGGTACCGGGCGTGTCGTCATTCAGATGAGTGCCAAGGCATTTCCAGCCGTAGTCGCCGTAGATCCAAAAGCTGTGGACCTTATTGCCAAACGTTCCCTTGAATGGCGCGACAATCGCAGTCATCTTTGGAGCCTTAATATCAATCCCCGTGTGGCGGTGCCCACTCCGATGGGCGTTAAAGTCATCGCTATAATTGTTTCCACCAATCAGCGGAAAGATAATCGGCATCTTCACCCGCGCCGTATTCAGCGATTTCGTCGAGTATGGAGCCACCGGAGGCGGGAATTTGCCGTAGGCTGCCCACACTTGTCCAGCCGCGATCATTAACACAGAAATCATTTGCCCCCCCTCCCCAAAGACCATTCAGGCTACCAGAAAATAGCGAGGGAAGCGGAAGAAGGGAACGAAGTGAAAGAAGCGGAAGAAACACTCCTCGCTCCAAATTTCAACTTATCATTTGCTTCCCCCGCTTACCTTGCTTTTGTCGCTTCCCCCGCTGTCCCGTGGTATCTTCATAAACGCCCCATGCGCCTCGAAGTTCTGATTTCCCACGATGACATTAAGGCGAAAGTCAAAGAGCTCGCCACAGAAATCAGCGCCAGCATCCCACCCTCCGACGAGCCAATCATCCTGCTCGGAATCCTTAAAGGCTCCGTCCACTTCCTCAGCGACCTCTCTCGTATGCTCTGGGAACTCGGCCGCGAATGCCAGCTCGAATTCATGCAGGTCAGCAGTTGGCACGGCACCACCAGCAGCTCCGGCGTCGTCCAAATCAAAAAGGATATCGATTGCAATATCGAAGACCGCAACGTCGTCATCATCGAAGACATCCTCGACACTGGGCGAACCCTCAGCCACCTTCGCGAACTCCTCAATACTCGAAGACCAAAGTCCCTCCAAATCTGTGCATTGCTCTCAAAACCAGATGCAAAAGTCGTAAATGTGGAATGTGAATATATAGGTTTCCAAATTCCTAACAAATTTGTGGTAGGATACGGTTTAGACTTCGACGAGCGGTACCGCAATTTGCAGTACATCGCCGTTCTCCACCAAGACGAATAATTTTCATCTTGCACGAAGGTTCCCAAATCATTCCTTATTCACGGGCTCTCATTACATGACTCCGACATTCAGACAACGCCAAGGTCCTGGCGGTGGTGGTGGTGGTGGTAACAACAACCAAAACAACAACCGACGCAGGCGCATTCGTACCAATGATGGTCTCCCCAAGGGTGACTCTCCGACCGAGCTTGAGAACTTACCAGAACACGACTTTTCTGGGCTGGACGCCATGGCGCCCGCCGACCTCCTCAAGCTAGCTAAAAAGCACAAAATTTCTGCAGAGCTCCTCAAGCACGAGGTAGTTGAGGCCCTCCTTCCGGTCGTCAACGCCGACAAAGATGCCATTTATTCCAAGGGCATTCTCGAGCTCATGAACGACGGATGGGGCTTCCTCCGCAAAGACACCTATCAGCCTTCCCCCGAAGACGTTTACGTCTCGCAATCCCTCGTCAAGCGCAGCAACCTTCGCTGTGGCGACCTCGTGTTCGGCCTCGTCCGACCACCCAAGGAAGGCGAAAAGTATCGCGGAATGATGCGAATCGAGTCCGTCAACAACATCGGCACGGTTCAACTCATGAACCAACGCCGAAAGAATTTCGACGAACTCACCCCGCTGTATCCTGATGAAGGCCTTCGAATGGAGACGACGCCGGACAACATTCCGACCCGAATTGTCGACCTCATTTCGCCCATCGGAAAGGGTCAGCGAGCCCTTATTGTCTCCCCGCCCAAGGCCGGAAAGACGACGATGATGAAGTCGATCGCCAACGCGATCGCCGTCAACCATCCCGAAGTCGTTCTCATGGTCCTCCTCGTCGACGAGCGACCAGAAGAAGTTACCGACATGCGACGATCCGTCCGTGGCCAAGTCATCTCGTCCACGTTCGACGAACCCGCCGAAAACCATATGCGCGTTGCCGAGCTTTGCCTCGAGCAAGCCAAGCGAATGGTCGAAACGGGCCGAGACGTGGTCATCATGCTCGACTCTTTGACTCGACTTTCGCGTGCATCCAACTTGACTATTAACCCATCGGGACGAACCCTCACCGGTGGTCTCGATCCATCCGCTTTGTACCGACCGCGACGCTTCTTTGGCGCGGCCCGAAACATCGAAGAAGGCGGATCGCTCACGATCATCGCATCGGTCCTGGTCGATACCGGATCGAAGATGGACGAATCGATCTTTGAAGAACTCAAGGGAACGGGTAACTCGGAAGTCATCCTCGACCGCGAACTCGCCGATCGACGAATCTGGCCGGCAATCGATGTGCGACGGTCTTCGACAAGGCACGAAGAGCTGCTGTTCAGCAAGGACATCTACGACGGCGTCGTGCAGCTTCGACGGCTTATGGCCAAAGAGCAAAGCTCGCTGGAAGCCACCGAACAGTTCATCAAACTCATCAAACGAACGGGCAACAACGCCGCGTTCATCGAAGGCGTTATCCAACGCACTCGCGCGACGGTCTAACCTTAACTCCCTCCCCAATCTCCCCCAAGAAGGGGGAGTGGCATGCTCTTCATTCCAAAAAAGTGAAATGGGTCTGCGCCCTTAAATTAAGACACTCAAATATGTTCGGTGTGGAGAATATATATGATGCGTCGTAGTTATAGTCGTGAGTTCAAGCTCGATGTCTGTCAGAGGATCACTTCTGGTGAGATATCGAAGTCTCGTT
>JANYCU010000017.1 GCA_025360125.1 Armatimonadota bacterium
CCTCGCTGTTACAAACTATATCGAGGAATACAACAGTTCAAGAGACCACTCGTCACTCGGGAACACTTCCCCAAGACAATTTGAAGGGCTAATCGCCGAACACCTTCAAAAGAGAGTGTCTTAATATGAGGGCTCATCTCATTGAGCGAAGCGAATAAGTTTCCTCACCTTGGTACCTGTACTGCTACATGGAATAACTCTTTTATGAAGTTTGCAATTTTAGGAATTCTTGTCCTCGCCACCATCGGTTGCGGTAAGTCCGAAACGGTCACCATTGGCGAACCCGGCGAAAAAGGCATTTTGAGAAAAGATATCGACACCAGCAAAGACGTCGCCGGAAAAGCATCGGACAAAATCAAAGAAGGCAACAAAGACGCATTTGGCGGTTAAAGCGTAAACTAATCGCGTGTCCCGACCCGAGCCAACGCGAATCGTTTCCAAGCTCCCCGACGCCATTCCGTTCGTCGCGCCCGAAGCATACGAGCGAGAGATGGGCACCAAGTTCCTCGCCCGCCTCGGTGCGAACGAAAGCGTCTTCGGCCCATCGCCGAACGCCATTCAGGCGATGACCGAAGCCGTCCGAAACCCCCAGTGGTACGGCGACCCACTTTCGTTTGAGCTCAAATCCGCGCTCGTAACCAAGCATAACCTAACCAACGACCACTTCGTGGTTGGACCCGGAATTGACGGACTGTTCACCCACATCGCGAGCGCCTACTTTGCCCCTGGCGACCGGGTCGTCACCACCCTCGGCAGCTATCCCACCTTCAATTACTTCGTCGATGCAGTCGGAGCCGAGCTGGTCCAAGTCCCCTATCGAAACTTAAAAGTCGACCTCGAATCACTCGCAAAAGAAGCCAAACAATGCCAAGCCAAGGCGGTGTACCTGGCAAACCCCGACAATCCGTCCGGGACATTTCACGATGGCAACGCAATTCAACACTTCATCGATCAAGTGCCCGATGAAACGCTCATCATTCTCGACGAAGCTTATCTTGACTTCCTCGAAGACTACGAAGTTGCCGACCTAAGGCTCATTCGCCTCCGAACATTCTCCAAGCTCTACGGTATGGCCGGAGCCCGAGTCGCGTACGCCTTCGGCGAACCCGAAACCTTGCAACCGCTCAACCGCATCCGCCCCCACTTCGAAGTGAACTCAATCGCCCAAGCCGGAGCACTGGCCTCACTGCAAGATCACGATTTCAAAACGAAAATTCAAGAAAAAAACAGGCTGGCAAAATACGACCTTGCGATCCTGCTCGAAAAATACGGACTGTATCCTCTCGCTTCCAGCACCAACTTCGTGCTGGGTGACGCTGGAAGCAAAGCGCGCGCCGAGGCAATCGTAACCAACCTACGGCAAGAACGAGTCTTCATTCGCAAACCCGGTCTCGCTCCATTGGATCAGTACATTCGAGTGTCGGTCGGCACCGAAGAGGACTACGCGGTTTTAGCCAAAGCCCTGAAGCAAGTGAACCTCTAAATAGGTAACATTGCGGAGGTGTCTTATGAGGGTTAATCCACGTCTTTTTGCGAGTCTTTCTTTGGTTGCGTTTGCCGCAATTTTCAACGCCCAAACGCTGTTGGATGCAGGTTTCAAGAACCCGCCCAACTCCGCAAAACCGCACACATGGTGGCACTGGATCAACGGCAACATCAGCAAGCGCGGAATCACCGCCGACCTTGAGGCAATGAAGAAGATCGGCCTCGGCGGAGCCCAAATCTTTAACGTCGAAGTCGGAATTCCCGTCGGCAAAACCCCGATGATGACACCTCAATGGCAAGACGCCATGGCCTGGGCATTCAAAGAAGCAAAACGACTGAACATCGAAATCTGCGTTCATAACTGCGGCGGATGGTCCAGCAGCGGCGGCCCATGGGTCAAGCCAGCCGACGCAATGCAATTTCTCACCTGGTCCGAAACAACCGTTGTCGGCCCAAAAAGGTTCGATGGCGTTCTCGCAAAGCCTCAATCAAAACTCAATTACTACAAGGACATCGAAGTCTATGCCGTTCGCAAGGCATCCAACTCCACCTTCCGAAACCCAAATATTCGCACCAAAGCCAGCTTCGATCGCGGCGACAAAATGGCCCCCGAATTCGAAAATATTCCCAGTGACGCGGTCATTCCCGACGGCGATGTCAAAACCCTCCACATGGATTCGTCTGGCAGAGTCAATTGGGATGTCCCCGAAGGCGAATGGACGATCATCCGAATGGGTCACACCCCAACCGGAGCCGTCAACTCACCGTCACCCGTCTCGGGCCGGGGACCTGAGGTCGACAAGCTCAGCCGAACCGCCCTCGATCATTTCTGGAGCGGGATGATGGCCGACGTCCTCAAGGACAACGGACCAATCGAAAAATACGGACTCATGAATGCCTTGGTCGACAGCTACGAAGTCGGCAGCCAAAACTGGACTCCAAAATTCCGCGAAGAGTTCATGAAGCGGCGCGGCTACGACCCAATGCCTTTCCTCCCCGCCATAACCGGACGAATTGTCCAAAGCGGCGAACGAACAGAGCGATTCCTTTGGGACTGGCGAAGGACCATTTGCGACCTGTTCTCCGACAATTATTTCGGATACTTTAAAGAGCTATGCCACAGGAACGGCCTTAAGTTCTCAACCGAGGGCTACGGCAATGGCTCTTTCGATAATCTTCAGGTCAGTGGCCTGGCCGATATCCCAATGGGCGAGTTCTGGGTTCCAAACGGAATGGCCCAAGAGTCAACCAAACTTGCCGCATCCGCCGCGCACACAAACGGAAAACCCATCGTCGGAGCCGAGTCATTCACCACCGACGAAGGCAACAGTCGATACAAAGTCGATCCCTACTCCATCAAGGCACTCGGCGACCGAATCTTCACACTCGGTATCAACCGCTACATCTTCCACCGATTCGCTCACCAACCGTGGCTCGATCTCGAACCCGGAATGACGATGGGTCCATGGGGAATGAACCTTGACCGAACCATCACGTGGTGGGATCAAGGCCAAGCCTGGATGAAATACATCGCGCGATGTCAGTACCTCCTTCAATCCGGTCGATTCGTCGCCGACGTCGTCTCATTTACGGGCGAAGAAGGCCCCAATGACCTTCCGCTCATGAAAGGCAAGGAGATCCCCGAAGGCTACGACTACGACGGTTGTGACGCCACCGTCTTGCACCAAATGCGAGTCGAGAATGGACAGATTGTCCTGCCAACTGGAATGCGATATCGAGTGCTCGTCCTGCCCAACAGCAAATGGATGACCACCAAGACCCTCGCCAAGATCGCGGAGCTCGCCCAGGCCGGAGCCATCATCGTTGGTTCCAAGCCACAAGGTTCTCCAAGTCTTTCCGATGAAAAGTCCGATGCCAACTACCAGACCATGGTCGACCGCGTTTGGACCAAAGTTCACGGATCGGAAACTCTCCGTGAAGTCTTGGCCAGCACGAAAATTACACCGGACCTCACCGCAACCCGCCCCGTCAACTGGATTCACCGAGTCGATAAAGGAACGGACTACTACTTTGTAGCTAATCCGGCTTACCGCCCGGTTGACCTTGATGTTTCTTTCCGAATATCTGGTCGACAACCGGAGCTTTGGAATCCCGAAACCGGAGCCACTGAAGACGCCATGGTTTGGCGCGCAGCAAACGGAAGAACCAACGTCTCCCTACGCCTCGAATCAGCCGGATCAACCTTCGTCATTTTCCGAAAAGCTCCCGCCAAAAAGCACCTCACGTCTCTCGTCTGGCTAGGCGATAGCGAGAAAGAGCCGCAAATGCCAAAGGTCGCCGTGATCTCGGCTCGATGGGAAGCTACCGACGGAGCTGGAGGAATCGATGCCACTGAAAAAGCGAAATCGCTCATTGAGCACGGTGAAACCGAAATTGAAGCCACCAACGCGAATTTTGGCGATCCGACATACAACCACGTCAAGCACCTTCATTTGGTTTACACGATCGACGGAAAGGAGTTCACGCGAAACATCGCGGAGAACGACTCGCTCTCGTTCATGCCCAAAGGGCCAGACGATGCCCCGCCAAACTTCTTGGCAACCAATGGCCAGATTTTGCCGTGGAAGTCGGGACACATTAAATTCACGAACTCCGATGGCGTTTCTGGAATGATTGGTAGTACCCCAAAGATGGTTCCTCTGAACCAGCCGTGGACGATCCATTTCCCACCAAAGAAGGGAGCGCCCGCAAGCATTTCGATGAATAAATTGATGTCTTGGACCGACTCGTCGGTCGATGGAGTTAAGTACTTCTCGGGGACGGCAACCTACTCCTCAAGCTTCAAGTCAAATGGGGCTTCACCCACTGGACCAACGTGGCTCGATCTGGGCAAAGTCAAAAATTTTGCCGAAATTGAACTCAACGGGCACCACTTCGAAACATTGTGGAAAGCACCATTCCGAGTCGACGTCTCCAAGTACCTCAAGAAAGGAAGCAACAGCCTCGTCGTCAAAGTCACCAACCTTTGGGGCAACCGATTGATCGGCGACGATCAATATCCACCCGAAGCGAAGTACAACGGCGGCCCGATTGCCGAGTGGCCAAAGTGGATTCTCGACGGAACTCCGCGACCGCCAACTCAGCGAATCGGCTTCACCACCTGGAAGTTCTACGACAAGAACTCGCCATTGCTCGACTCCGGACTGATCGGCCCAGTTCAACTCGTGACCATTCTGCCAATTAGCGGCTCCTTACTAAAGAAGTCACATTAGGCTTCAAAAGGCCATATCCGGTTAGCTCTTTAAGTAACTGCGGAAATCGGGAAACATAAAGCTATGGCTTTATGTTTCCCGGTTCACGCACGAAAGGGCTTCCCAATGTCAGGTTAATCACATCTGCGTGAACTAACCTGCCCGCGATACTCGATGTATTGATTGAAACTGGTGGGTCTCCTGCCTGACTTGGGTGGACTTCGTACTCACGGAGCACAACTCGATATTCGCTCGCACGATTTGGCACGGTCACGGTCCCAGGACGGCCTTGCGCCAACTGAGCGAGATTTTCAGGCTTTCCGCTCCAATCATATAAGTTCGACAAAAGGGCAAACATTCCCAATGGGCCATTGCTGAATGGAACGAAGAACTCAAAAGGTTCATTGTCTCTCGTGACTGGCATCCAAGGTGCGTCGGGACTACTGTTCGCCTGAGTTTCTAAGGTACCAATGACAACGTTTGAGGCGACCTTGGTTTTGCCAGCTATGCCAGCATAAAACACATGAAAAGTCTTGCGCTGTTCGACGGTTACGACCAACGCGACTCGGTCGGGCTGCAACTGTGTGATCTCGGTTACCGACAAGGGACTTACATGGTTTCCTTCCGTTGAATTTGGTTGATATCGGCAAACCACCAGCCTTAAGAATGGCGTGTAATACGGATTGAGAGGATCGATTTCAATGTCCACGAACCACAACTGAAGCTGTGCATCGAACTTGGGATCGTAAGTGATAAGAGTCGCGGTTCCGCCAATTTCGGGAATTTGAACTTGGTTGGCAACCCCTGATTTTCCGAGGAAATGAGCTGGCGTCATGTTCAAGGTGTTGTCCAAGAATTCAAATGCAGGGTCAAAACCGATCGTGGAATGGTAATAGTAATCTGGATTATTTGAATTTGGTCCAGATCCATCGGGCAACACAACCGCAAGCTTTTCGCCTATACCGCTCGAAAACCAAGGCCGACGCAAGTAAATCCGAATGGTGTTTCCTCGCTTGCGACTCACTTTCCCGGTTGGAGTAGAGTCGCTTGCCCAAGTCATTGCCGGGAGGACGTATTCGACTTGAGGCTTGTCGGGGCGCTTACTTGATGGAACGATAATATTGGTCTTGATGTATGATCGCGTGTAGGCTCCAGATGGTCCTTCAGACTCAGTTGATGCCGCTGAAGCAACCAACTTAAGACGTTGGCGGCTGAGTGCCTTGGCTACCGGATTTGCCTTTTGGGCATTGGGGAAGAAGTCTGCATATCGTGTCTTTGCAGTAGCCGTTATTTCGACAATATGGCACTTCGTATCGTGAAATTCTATGCCCTCATCGGCATACCATCCATTAACGGGAACGGTGTCGATGTAGGCGGGATTCAGATCTGAAATCTTGGCGTCGTGGCCCTCGGCTTCGGTCTTTCTTCGATGTTCTGAAAGGTCATCGACGGGGTCCGAATAACTGATTGTGAATTCCAATTCTTCGGTACTCCAGCCATGGACCTGTCCGCGCATGTCAAATGTCGCGGCTGTTCCCTCTCGACTGACTTCAATCTTATCGAACTTAAATCCATTTTCTGGAACTTGGGTGGCATAGACAACCCTCACAGCCCGTGTCGGAGTAATTGCTGAGTTTTGACCTCGAAGGCAGGCTTCAAGCGCTTTTTGAGAGCTTGACTCAACTGGCGCTTCGCGAGTAAACCTGATTGCAATTGGTCGATAACTGACTGGCTCGAAGCTGAACGGTTTGTGGGTGCGATGGCTCTCCATCCTTTGACTAAACTTCGGTGTTTTTGCAGCTCGGACCAAGCTGTCTCCTTTTGTTTGGAGGGACTTTTCTATCCACCGAGTCTGTTCAAAGACCGGAAGATAGTCTTCGCTGGTCGTTGAACTTAAGCTAACGGTTACGTCTTGTCCTGGAGCCAATGTCAATCCGATTCCCTGGATACCTGTCGAACTGTCCATCTTAAAGGCAGAGCCTGGCATCAAAGATAAGGTCGAAGCCTGGGCATCGATCCATCCACCCGCAGGAAGGAATCCAGTCGTCGCGACATCGGTCGGTTTTGATGCTCGACCTTCGCGCTTTACGGCAGCCCCCACGCAAGCAGGATCGATGAAATACGGGACTGGCGGCGCATTAACAGACGTGATGGTATCGGGGATCTCTTTTCGAGCGTCAACCGATGCCACTTTGTCCCAAAATGTAGGGTCGGGCGATCCAGTTGGCAGATCAAATTTGCCGTGAAGCTCGGCCATACTCATTCCGCCGACAGGAGGATAGAGGAACCTAAGAGATTTTGAACCGACCTTTCCATCAGCGGTCTTACGGACGGCTAAAACGTTTGCAGATTCACCAGGTCCGGCACTATCGTGCAAATGAACAGATGGAGGCAAAATTGGCTCGTGTCGAAGATAAGCAATTGTCTGAGATGCGCCCGAAGGTTCTTTGGCCGTCAACGGCAAACTGTTACCAGCGAGATCGACAGATCGTGATCGAATTGCATAAACCTCGCCGTAGCGCAGGGTAGGTAACGATCCCTTTGCTGGCTCGGCAAAATAATTCAAACGATAGAACTTGTCAGATTCGGTTGCCTGATATTTGTGGCTCCGTGCTTCATCAATCGACGAAATAGTTGATGTATCAGGCATCGAGTCATCTTGTAGGCTACGATCAACCAGTGGGCTAACTGGTTTCGGAGCGGAAAGACTCCAGCCATCCCAAGTGAGGACGCTCTCTGGGATCTTGACAACCTTTCCATCCGGCGACGATGTGTTACTTGGCGATACGTGACCTTCGTCCGAAAGATCGATTGGCAAAGCTTTATCTGCGATTCGATAGAAGAGCGTGCGGGCAGTTAGAGAGAACCATTTTCCCTTATGAAGAACGTCTGGGCGCCAACCCTTATGGAGGTCGTCAGCATAAAGCGTATCCGCAAATCTCGCACTGTAGATTTGTTGTCCAATCGTGTCTCGAACCAAGTGTCGTGCAGAGTGTTCTCTTCGATACAGCGTAATTCCCGCGGTACGTCTTGCGGGTAACTGAGCGGCATCGCGATCTTCGGATTGTGCCGCGATTTTTTGAGTACCGCGATCTTGAATATTGGCCAGATCTGGATTTGCCGCTCCAATTTTTGGAGGACGCCCCGTTTGTCCTCCAGCCCCGATCCTTACTGCCAAACTCGACATCGCCAACAAATTCGTCTTCTGAACTTCCAGGTGATCTAAAAATCCTGCGGTTTGAAGAACGGCACCAGACAGGTCCATTGCCCCAAGAGCGACGTCTTCGGGATTCATTCGCATGAATCCCTGCACAATATCGCTTGAGTAGCTGGTTGTTCCTTTCACCGAGGTTCTTTCTTTGGCAAGAAATCCGGTTGAAGTTATCGAGCACATGGTTCCAGGGAACTTGGTTGATGCCGTCGGCATGCCGTCGACCTGAATTGAAAGGACCCCATCTCCGGGTGGCAAAGATGCAATTTCTAGGTCGAGAACAACGCCTACAAGCCGCATTAACTGCGGATGCTGACATAGCATGGCATGGGCATCATGAAAATCGGTCTCAGGTCGAGTCGGCAATGCCCAAACACCCGTTGCAGGCACAAATGGACGATGAAAATGAACCGCTTCAACCATCAGATCAGATACTTTTTGACCAACCACGGCTTGTCCTACTCGCCTGGATTCCAATATTGATTTGAACTGAGGATGAGCAATGTCAGCTTCCATCGTTGCTCTGATCGGAGCATGAGGATCCTTTGCCGTACTTCGAACACTTTTTGTTCGCAAGACTCGACTCTTCGCCAAGTCCGCACTTGGAGCCATGACCGTAAGGTTAGGGTTGATCGTCTGATCACCGAACTTCAAGCTCGGCTCGAAAGAGGCCACAGCAAAGTCGGCATGAATGAGTTCAATGTGCTTGTAAATATCGAAAGTTGAAAACGTTCGAACTTCTTGCCATTCCGGCTTTACTGGATCATAAGATATAACGGGACCGTCGGCAGGGAAGAACTTCGCAAAAAGTCCTGGCTCAGGCTTTGAAATTATTTTCGCATCAATCGGCTTGCCATTAAAGAAAACCTTGATCGCAATAGACTCGGGTTTGAATCCGGCAACCGTGGGGAAGTTAGAGACCTTGGCTTTTCCACCTGCCTGGGCTAACTCTTGGGCCGTATAGCTCAAGTGGAATGTGGCGTGGGCAGACATGATGAGTTTGCCTTGCTCGGATCGTCCGTTGGGCAGTGCGGTCCAAATGATGGTTTCTTTCATGCGTTACCTCCGAAAGCGGAGCAATAGTTCTTGAATTGTTGACTGGTAACGGACTTAGTGAATTGGGTCCGTTGATGATCCGTGTATAGCTCTGGTGGAGAATTCCCTGCCCACAGGCCACCGATACTTGCGTCGCTTGAGGAGCCGGCAAACTCCTTGTGGGCATGAACCGTGACTGTTTTGTGGAAGCAAAATAGAGAAATGCGAATGCTGACTGCCGCATCTCCAGATAGAACTTTTGAAGCCGTATTGTAGGTCAGACCAAGATACATTGTCAACGAAGCTGAGATAATGCCAAGGACATCGACTTCTCCCACTAACCGAACGTATCCGGTCAGCGTCGTTCCTCCATTTACTTCATATTTGAAGTAAAAGCCAGCCATTAAACTGATTGAACCGCTGGCAACACCAAAATTAAGCGCGACCATTGCCCCAAACTCAATTGCTCCTTCGATGGACTTAATTCCGCCCGGAGTTACCTCGATTCCAAGGAATCCACCACCAGCTATACCGTAAACGGAAACCGCAAAAGGTGCATCGCGTTTGCAAAAGGCAAAGTGGAAGGTGAGGGCATCGCCAAACCAGGGCAGAATCAACTCGGATAGCACCGAGATATTCATGACTGTCACCACTCCGATCCCAATGGTTGGGACAGTTACCGAGAAACCTACCGTCAATCCTTGCCCATTAATGTCGAGGATAGGTTCTATTCCAACGCCATATGGCTCCGGACTTGTTGACGCCAAAAGCTCAGAATTTGGTGACGATGACTGGAAGTGATAGCCCTTGGTTCCTGGCGACAAAATCGATTGCAGTACCCCGACAAAGGACAGCATGCCCAAGAACTGGATGTCATCAATATCGATGCGGATGCTAGAATTGGAGCCAGTTTGACTGCTGAACTCTATTTTGTCAACGAGAACATGAACTTGATCGCAGGCATTGACTTGGAAATTATAAACACCAGCCTTGAGAGAGTAACTTGATCCGACCGGGAAGTTTGATCCTTCCGGATCCGTGACCTGATAATATGCCGCATCAACCCTGAGTTGAGATGTTCCTTTGTACTTGGAGAAACACTTTTGGCTAAATGGCCAACTAGCAGGGGACCATTCCTTGAGTGCAGGCTGCCAAGAGAACGAAGCAACGGCACCAATAAGCGGGGCACTGGAATTGCCGGAACCGACAACCCCGAATTTGTCGTTGGCAAACACCTTGGCCACTTTGAACTTTGGAACATCGACACCGTTTCCACCGACGTCAATTGAGTCCGGTAGGAGATCCCAAATGCTAACCACCCCAAGAAGCTTTGGAGGATCAGGAACAACAAAAATCGCGTCGGTAGAGGCGTATTCATCGCTGGATATTGATGCGTATTGAGTTGGAGAAATCGAATTGCCAGTCGGATTCGGCATTGGGCCGTGTTTTCGACTGATCACATCCATCTTAATGGAAGCATTGACCATTCCGCCAAACTTCTTTCCGTCGCCTGGTGGAGTAGAAACTGGAGACTTAAGGGCGAAGAAAACTTCAGCCCCCCCGGTGAATCCATTGGCCTTATATCCGTCAGCAAACTTTACGGGGACGAATCCTAGGTTTGATCCACTAGGCAAGTACTGCTCAACAGCAGGGATCTTGATTGCGGCCAAATTCATGATTGGACGAAATGCAGGAATTCCCTTACTTGGATTTGGTGTCCCAGGACTACCACCCATGTAAATTGTTTGACAAGGAAAATTCGTGGCGTCAGAAGGGCTCTGAGTTGGCGCAAAGGCCACCATATGACCTCCCGTCCTGAGGTTTACTTCGTTGCCGACACTCCAATTGGTACTGGTATTGATTCCGGCGCTGAAGACATAGAACATCGCCTGTTGAGTCCAGCTGACCTGGTTTCCGTCCATGTCAGTACCGACCATCGAGAATTCAAAGAACTTATCAGAACCAGCAATCTTCAACATTCCGGTGAAGTCTAAATCTGGCGTCGTCTTGGTTTTGCAAACGATTTGACTAAATGCCATATTCCGCGCCTCGTTTGCACTCAGGTTGACAACTGGATTCATCAGAACCAGATACATTCTCTTTTCTAAACGAGCGACGACACCTTTGCCAGAAGGTCTGAACTTCCGCTCAGTTATCGTAATCTTGTCAACTCGGTGACCAGTCGGGAACAAGAATCCAGCTTCGCGAACATAGACATAATGTTCTCGACCTAACGTTGACCAATGGCGCCAACCAACTACATCGTGGGGTGGCGTTGCGTCTCCCCAGGTCCATGAGCCCTTTAGGAAACCACCGAGACTCGTGAGCATCAGTCGATCCGCAATAAACGGTGGAGCATCGGCGGAAGGACTTGCAGAGCGAATGGACATCGTATCAACAAGGTCCCCCCGTTGCTTCTTAGAAAGTGAGAAATCAGCCGTGTTTGGAACGGTAACGTCGTAATCAGTCGAGTCAATCGCTCTCAGGTTGGGATGGACAGGGGTAGATGACTTGAATGGACCAAGTCGACCTTCGGCATCTTGCGCATAGAACCACTCGCCGTCATCACTCGATTCAACTGGCACCGACTTACCGTCAAGGGTCGCAATCGAACCTAGTCTGGTGTGCCAAATAGGTGTTCTTTTCGAAGCAACTGCTCTAACGGAATTAATATTAGAGATAGTTCGGGCGGCCGGAGCCTCCGCAGTTCGCGAATGTACGAAGTGGGCATTTTCGTCTGGCGACATTTGCAACATTGCCGGAATTTCAATATTGGTGTAATACCGATATACCGGGCCTGTCCGTCCGGTTGGAATTGCCGGAACAATCTTCGTTGGATCCACTTGCGGGCTCACTTCTCGAACATTAGGTTTGTAATGAATGATATTCGGAGGTTTCTGGCGAATTATTGGGATTTGAAGCTCTGGTCGAATTTGCTGGTCACCGATGACTGCCCGCTGAATCTTGAAAATGCTTGCGAGCCGTTCAGGAACGGACGGAATTCGTTCGGCTAACAATTCGAGGTCTCGAGACGCTCCAATCTTAATATCTTGTATTGGATGTTGCCAGGAACGATCAACCTTGACCTTTCCGCTAAACGTTGAAAACGCTGCAGGAGCAACGGAGAGGCTCCAATTATCCCAATCAAGCAAGCCCTCATCTTCGGTCAGACTGAACTTGATTGATTTCTGGGCAAGTGGTACAAAGAAGACTAGTCGAGTGGGACCCGACAAAAGAGTCTGAACTGGAGTTGTTTGAACCGGGGAGGTTGTGCCAAATGTTTGTTCTCCCACCGACTGTGGCGGGAATTCGACAATAATGTAGGCAGGGCGAGTATTGATCTCCCGCTCAAAATATGGAGCGGTTCCGATCGAACTCACCAGGTGCCAGTTTACAAATTCAAACTTTAAATTCAAAAAATCCTGTGGGCGGACAATTTCAATTGAAGGAATCCAAACTTGACTCGAGACTTTGATATTTGGATCAATTTTTACGATCGGTGGCTTTTGAATGACCGGTGGCTTTATGATCGGCGGTCGCTGTATAACTGGTGGACGGGTCGTGACGGGTGGACGATCTTGCGGTTCGTTGACCAACATCAAATTAGGAAGTTTCGATATTCCGAAAGTGACAAAGGCGTCCTCGATTGTCACGGCAATATTCTTTGAATGAAGAACTGGCTGACCCACTAAGTCACCTGCGTTATTTGTACTCAGAATGAATGGTTCAGACGTAAGTGGAACTGCATGGAGACTGACCCCTTCGTGATGGATCCAGTCACCTTCATCATGTAAATATGAAGCGAAATGGAGATCCTCTCCATCGATCCCTAAGGAACTCAAGGTCGGCGTGGTCGCTCTCAGTTTGGCGGCGCCAGGTAATTCGACACTGAGTGAACCTGCGCCACTAAATCTCGTCGCAACCGTCCCGTCCTCATGGAATTCTGCCTCCCATGTATCGAACGCATCAACAGATCCGTTTACTTGCCAACCACTAGTAGCTACCAAAGCCACATTACCAGTCCAATTCTCACGCTTGGAGACCTGAATCTGGGTCAGTGCTTTGTCCTTTCCTGATACCAAAGTTTCTTCTGAACGCAGTTTCGACTGAATTGATAGGTCGGCTATTGGCCAAATCTGATCGCTGAACGCTAAATCCATTGATGCCTGGACAGCTAACTCTCCGGACGCCAAGTAAACGACAGTTCCATTGTTAGCTGCGCTGACCAATGTGCCACCAGATAGACAGAGGAGCAGGTGATTCAGGTTCGCCTTGTCGATGGCTACACTTGCCTGTCTTTTACCCTTAATCCATTCGTTCAGAGGAGCGGATAATTGGAAACTCGCCGATCCGTCTCCACATTCAAAAAAGGAGAAGCTGATTTTGCCAGATGGAACATGGGGAATAGTTGCCTCTAAGTTGAAGGCAATCTGAGTTCCCGGAAATCGAGCTCCGGTCAAACGTAGTACTGTCGATTCGGTTCCCTTTTCTCGAACGAGCTTCGGAGTCCCAGCAAAAGTGGAAGTATCTAAAGCCCAGGTTGATCCAATCGAAGTTGATACCGTCACCTTCGAGTTTTTACCGACTTGTACTAGGTCAATCCTTACTGAATCATCTCCAAGAGCTGAAACCGCGGACCGAACTCCCGGTGATATGGACGCAATCGCCACTGCACCCCCGGAGAATAGGTCTCGTCGGCTAACCTTCAGACCGACATGGTCAACTCTTGATGACCGGCTTAATGCTTTTTGGTTGAGGCGAAATCGCGAAGAAGGCACGTGTCAATCCTAGATTTCCCAGTAAATTTCCTGGGTTAACCTTTCAGGATTATACGATACTTGTTGTAGTCAGAAGAAGGTTATTGGTCATCATTTAGACCGACAAAAACTAACGGTAACGTGATAGCATACGACTAGATGTTTGGAACAATCGCGTGCTTGATTCTTCTTAGAAAGCCTCCGATGTTGGTGGAACAATTCCCGGTTCGATGGTTTTACGTCCAAACTAACCTCGCGGTCGAAAAAAATGTTGACGGCCTCATTTCCGTGATGGAGCGGGCCAAGAAGGCGGGCTACAACGGAATGGTCATCACCGATTCCAAATTCTCGATCCTCGACAAAGTCTACAAAAACTACTTTGACAACGCTGAACGAGTGCGAAAGAAGGGCGAAGAATTCGGCCTCACCATCACTCCCGCCGTCGCCGACATGGGATGGTCCAGCGGCCTCCTCTCGCACGACGTGAACCTCATAGAGGGCCAGCCCGTCAAACGCGCTCCCTTTGTCGTCACCAACGGAGTCCTTGCCCCAGAGAGGCGTGTGAACTACACGAACTCTGGCATGGAGCAATCCAACGGCGACAAGCTGGTTGGATTCTCCTACCAGGATGGTCCCGGAACCGAGTCTTTTGTCGACACAGCGATTAAACACAGCGGAAATCAAAGCATTCGATTTGAGAATTACAAGGGCGTCAACGCCCGCGTGATGCACCCCTTGACCGTGCGCCCGTGGCAGCAATATCGAGTCCGATTCTGGCTCAAAACCGAAGCGGTGGTCCCCGTAAGCGAATTTCGCTGCTTCGCGATGGGTGAAGGTGGCAAAGTCCTGAGCTTTATGGATACCGGAGCCAAACAAACCCAAGATTGGACCGAGCACACCATCATCTTCAATAGCCAAAACTTCGACAAAGTCACCCTCTACACCGGGCTTTGGAGTTGCCAATCCGGCAAATTCTGGCTCGATGACATCACCGTCGAAGAAGCGGGATTCCTCAATGTTCTGCGCCGCCCAGGTGCTCCAGTCAAGGTCGAATATGATGACGGAACTGCAGCAAAAGAGACTGATGTTTGCAGTCGTATCGAAGACACCAATCTGGGCACCACACCATGGATGGGCGAGTATACATTCACCCATCCGACTCCACAAATAAGGAGTCGGATTAAAGAAGGAACGAAGGTCCTTGTCTCCTACACTCACGCCGTCGCCACCGAGTCGGGAAAGACCGCCATCTGTCCTAGCGAGCCCAAGACCCTGGAAATCCTCAATGATTCGTTCTCCCGAATCGCCTCGCTCTGGAAGCCCAAAGGACTATTTTTGGCCCACGATGAGATTCGAGTCGCGGGCGTCTGTCCACTCTGCGAAGGCAAAACTCCAGGTTCACTGTACGCCCAAAACCTGCGCCTGTGCGTTGAGCTAAGTCACAAAACCGTTCCCGGCGGTATGACCCTCGTTTGGAGCGACATGTTCGACCCGTTCCATAATGCAGTCGACAACTACTACCTAGCGGGCGGAACCTGGAAAGAGTCCTGGAAAGGGCTAACCCCAGATGTGACGATTATGAATTGGAACTCGGGGAAGCCAAAGGATAGCTTGGCCTTCTTCGCCTCGCTCGGTTGCCATCAGATTCTCTCGGGCTTCTATGACGCCCCAGTAGACAATGTCAAACCGTGGCTCGCTGCCGCCAAGTCAGTCAAGAACATCGACGGAGTGATGTATACGACCTGGGTCGGCGATTACTCGAAACTGGAAGCATTCGCAAAAGTCGCGTTCAGTAAGTAATGGCCATGTGGAGTGCGCCGATTTATGTTACGATAGTTTCAATTAATGAGTTCATTTCAGAATCTGTCCAATTCTTATGTCGAAGATCCTGCGCCGGGCGAGCCCATTGATCATGTTAACCCATTGTCAAAAAGGGCCTTCAAATTGGTACACGACAAGAAGGCAACGTCTAGGTTACTGACAACCAATTCGATTAACATTATTGGTGCTGCCGACATGATGGAGGGCTTGGATTACCACCATCAAAACTTCATGGAGCTATTTGGTGATGTCCAATTGGGTCACACAACTTTCAGAGCCAGCAAGCCCAACCTGACCCATGAAATCGTCGCCTATATAAATCGAGTGGGGCAATTCTATCACTTTGCAATTTCGGCTCTCATTCATGAGACAATCGGCAGTCAAGATTCAAACTTAACCACTATCAAAAGCATCGTAAGGGTTAGGAACAAGCATACGGCACATCGATCAATAGACGCACCGAGGAGAGAATCCGAGTTTGAGAAGGAAGAGCAAGCAATGCTTTTCTCCGGAACAATTTTTAGTCCTCGGGCGGGGCTTTCGACCAAAATGAATGACTCGGAATTGGACATGGATGTGATACTTCAAAAGCTTTGTCAGAATAGTTTCGTGAATTTTCAGTTCCACGAAGAAGCTGGCTTCTTCAACTTTTCGATTGAGGAGCAACATCCCCAAGTCATGTCCGAGGCATACGCGATTGTATCCAAACTGATCAATTTTCCATGAGGTCATTCTAAGCGGGAAAACTGGAGATGAAGTTACGAACCTCAGACGCATAAAGGACAACCCGCGCATGGTCATATTCATTGTATTTCGCGTGGGCAGCTGAATTCCGTAGCGCTAACATAGACGTGACTTGCTTTTGCCGATTGGCATCATAAACTCCTAATGTCCGTAATTCGGTATTGAGGGTTTCGCTCTTTTTCGGCTCCATGCCTCCGTTGCTCTTCGCTACATCAACCACGATCACATTCTTTGTACACAACTGTCGTAAGTGGTTCTCAAGGACGCCGCCAATCATAACTGCAGCGGGGTCTTTAAATCCTTGTTCAAGTAGGTGCTCAGCTGCCTCTAAAAAGTCACTGAACATATCGGCGTGTATAAGTTCCGCTACCCCAGACAAATACCCAACTTCGTAGTCGTTTTTTAAAGCAAGTGCTACTTGTGCCACATCGTACAACCCCGCTGCGTTCTGTAGGGCTAGCGTGTATTGGTTAATTCCTGGATTGAGTCTATCAATTGCTGCCCTAAGTCGCGTCTCTAATGATGGATTTTTCCTCGACCAACTCATACGGCTAGCTTGATTATTTATTGGAACCTCCTCATAAAGCTGCAATAGACTTGTTAGCTGTTCTACCGCCACCTTTGCCGTTCCATTCATTGGACAAACTTACCTGATATCGTGTATGTAAAATTTGATTACCACGTTATGACTGAGTGACCCTGCAACAAGTGGGCAGGAAATTCGCCTGTTAAGGACCACCAGAGTAAGCAACTTCTTTCCACCGACGCGTATCAGTGCCACATAGGATTACCCGTCGGCGAAACAAACTCTTCCGGAGCCTCGGACGGAACCGATGCCTTCATCACCCCTCGCGAAGCGAGATGCTTCTCTGGACAGAGAAGCCAATGAGCAAATTCCACTGAAAATTAGAATCTGCTTGCGAATTGGATGAGTCGATTGAGCGAAGCGAATATTCTTTGCATTTTGCACTCTACGTACTCGGCGAAACAAACTCTTCCGGAGCCTCGGCCGGAACCGATGCCTTAAGCTTCTCGACCTTCTCCATGAACGCCTTCATCGGTCGCTCTTCAAGGCCAGGCTCTCCGCCCGACAGCATCCGCGCCAAAGCCGCGCATTCAGCCTTACTAAACGAAACCGAACCCAGAATGTGCTCTTCAAAAGCCTCGTAGGCGAACGGAGCCACCGCCTTCGCGCACTGGGCCAATGCCTCGGCGTAAACCCGAATCTCGTACTGGGCGTGGGGGTCGATGCGAAGACGAATAAAGTGGAAGAGGTTGTGAAGGTCGATCTGCCAATACCACTCGGTATAAAGCGAAACCGGAAGGTTAGTACGAGCCAATTCGCGGGCCACGCCCTTATCGATCATCCCGGTGTACTCCGAATAAGCTTCCTTCTGGTCGCGCTCCATCTGCTCAATGATCGCCATCGCTTCATCGAGCGGAAGCGAGTCGGCCCGGCCCTGCTTATTATTTGAGCTTTGAAACGCGACCTGCTGAGGCTCGGGCACGTAGAACTCGTCCTTCATGATGCTGTATCGACCCGAAATCTCGTTGAGCCTCGCAGTTCTGTGACGGATCCATTGGCGAGCAATGAAAATCGGCATCTTGCAGTGGAACGTGAGCTGCACCTGCTCGAACGGGCTTGTGTGCCAATGCTTAATCAGATAGTGGATCAACGCTCGGTCTTGACGAACCGACTTCGTTCCTTCGCCGTAGCTAACTCGCGCGGCCTGAACGATGCGCTGGTCGCCGCCCATATAGTCCACCAGCCGTACAAATCCCTTGTCCAGAACCTTAATTTCGTGGTCGAGGAGGGCTTCAGCTTCGGGGACGGTAGTGCGTGGCATGGGTTGAAATTTTACTTCAACTGATCGACCAAGATGACGGAATCATAAACTTCCAGTTCCGGATTTTCATCAATCATTTTCAAGACCTGCTGAAGCACTCTTTCCACTTGAACAGCATCAGAACCTGCCACCGCAACGCCAATCACTCCGTTGCCCAACATATCGTGGTCACCAACCTCAGAGACGCTGATCGGATACGAACTTCGAACCTTGGCGATGAGCTTTTGGATGATCGATCGCTTATCTTTGAGCGAATGAACGCTCTGAATTCGAAAGTCAATCTGAAGCGCGCCGTAAACCATCTAATTGAGTGTGGAACGCCAGTTCTGACGAGTATGAAATACGTGCGCAATAGTGATTTCAGACTTAGTCTCATTGAAGCGATAAACAGCCACGTGCCCGTGCCCATTTGGACTCCACTTCATAAACAAAAACCTTAAATTTGAATCTTTCCCGACAATCACGCCTCAGGCAGGACTTTCTTTGAGGGATTCAACTGCATCAATCAAAAACTTTCGATAAGCTACTACTTGATCAAATCCGTTGTGACGAACATTCCAGGTCCAAATCTCATCAAGCTCTTCGACGGAAGTCAAAGAATAGACAATGATTATTGAAGGTTGTTCTTCATCCATCCGCTGTCTTTGGCTGCGAAATGAGTGTTCACTTGCTCCGAAGTCAGGAACTTGCCTTTGTCCACTTCCGCGAGTGATCGTTCGATATGTGCCAACCGTTCTGAGGTGAACATTGACTGAATTTCCTCGTTTTGATCGAAGATCAGCGAGTTTATTAGTTCAGGTTGAGCCGACAGCTTTTGAGTCAAGCTTAGAAACTGAGCTTGCAATTCGGGTTGAGAATTGTCTGGAATCACTATTTCAAATCGCATCGCAGTCTTCATTATACGACGACCGGGCCACATTGCCATTAATTCCAGGAATTTGGCGAGTGCCGTTGACCATTGCTAACTTTGATTCGGAAACCACATCACAGAACCCAAGGAATCTGAGCTTCAACGTTTCTTCATTGCCTTGATTTCATGATTGCGAATAGGGAGTCCGACCTTTTCAACGTCTAACATGCTTGTCCTGACACCCGGCGCAAATTCGCCCTGCTTGCTCATCGGATCATTAATTTCGCGACCGTTCGATTTGACAAAGGTTGCGACTACAGCATTGTTGAACCGATCAAAGTAATATTTGGCGAACCGCATGTTCTTATTCGTCCAGGAGCGGTAGTCGGCGTCTTCGCGATTCGGGAGCCTTTCTCCTTTCATAAGGCGATAGAAGTGAGCCAAGGTTCCCGTTGGCAAAGTCTTATTGGGTTTTGACCACACAGTTGCGACTTGCCACATTCTTTTAGGCCGACTGTCTTTCTGAAGCTCGAAACATGTGACAAGTTGAGTTCCCCTGGACAGTCCTCGACGACCGCCATAATACCTTCGCATGTATTCGGTAAAAAAGAAAACTCGGCGTGACTCTCCGATCGGAAAAAGGAAGTAAGTTGGGCCCCCACCCTCATCCATTTGCCACATATACCCGCAATAGTTCAATTCCTGTTCCAAGCTTTCTTGTTTAACAGCCTGTTCAATTGAGCGGATGAGTCGATATCGACTCTTGCCAAGGTCACCCCCAGGTTCGACTTTAGGGAAGACTGGGATCGTCTGAGATTGAAGCAGAAAGGTCAATAAAAGAGCGATTACCATAGCGAACCACCGTGAATCTATTGTGACCCAGATTCCGTATGATCAATTAGACAATGAACCTAAATATTGATGGCTTTGAGTGGGATTCTGTTGACCCTACTACCCTCGAACTGGTCTGTAAGTCCTGCCAATCGATCCTGAATTCAAATGTCAAATCATTTGGAATTCGCGGCATCGTACGTCAATCATCCGAACTTGCCAACCTCGTCAGCAATCATCTTAAACCAATTGCCCAGAAACATTTAGGTCCCAACGCCATTCTCGTTCGCAGCATCTTGTTTGATAAGCCCTTAGACGCGAATTGGGCCGTGCCTTGGCACCAAGACGTGACCATCGAGGTCCAAGAAAAGCATGAAGTCGATGGATTCGGACCGTGGTCAACCAAAGACGGCGTCATCTCAGTTCAACCGCCAGCAGCTATCCTTGAGCAAATGCTAACCCTTCGGCTTCACTTAGATGACACTGACGGCTCAAACGGTGCCCTACTCGTCGATCCGGGCAGTCACCTTCTCGGAAAAAAGCATATCAGCGAAATTAATCCAATCGCCCCCGTCACGTTAGAATGCCAATCCGGCGCGGTGCTCCTCATGAGGCCGCTAATGTACCATGCATCAAATCGATCAACTTCGGGGAAACCAAGGCGCATTTTGCACCTCGATTTCGCATTGAAGCTTCTCCCAGAGCCCTTGAAATGGATGCATACTTAACTTCCGTTCTCCAGGTAGCTCATTTCCGCTGGCGACAGCACAACATCTGGCACCACGCTGTTCTGCTCCACGTCGCTCAACTTCCGCAACCCACACAGCGCAAAAGCCGGAAATGGTTGGTTCAAAACCCAAGCCAACGCAACCTGAGTCGCGCTCAATCCATGCTTCGCCCCAATTTCGGCGGCTCGACTTCGTCGTACTCGGCTTTGATCGCAATCGTATGCAGCGATAACTTCCGGATCCTGGGTTTCGGCAAAATATCCCCGCGCAGCCGATGACCACGCAAATAGCGGTAGTTGTGTCTTTTCGTGCCAATCTCGGCCCGCCTTATCGATGGTCAAGCATCCGCCCCAAAGTGGCTTCACGTTATGCGCCAAAGTCAAGTTCGGATTATTGCAGCTAAAGCCTTGCTGACCCGACTTCTCGGCATAAGCATTCGCCGCCGCGACCCGTTCAACCGTCCAGTTCGACCCGCCGTAAGCAGTAATAAAACCCGACTTGATGATGTCGTTCATGAAGTCAACCACTGTCTCAACCGGAACGCTCTCATCGTCCCGATGAAAAACGTACAGGTCCGTGTGATCAAGCCCCAGTCGGTAGTGATTCTCCTGAATGTCTGACCGCGTATCCGCTGCCGTCAAACATGGCGTTCCGTAAGGGTGGTTTCCCTTGTTCAAAAAGACGATCTCGTGAGCTTGATGCCGAGTCTTCAGCCAAGCTCCAAGAATGTTGCTGTTCGCTCCGTAACAGTGGGCAGTATCAAAACAGTTTCCACCCGCCGCGATGAAAGCATCCAAGACCTTAAACGATTCAGCTGGGGCAACGCCCATCAACCAATCCGTTCCGCAAACAATCGCAGAAATGTCCTTATTCAGGTGGGGAACTCGTCCATATTTCATGATTTCGCCTCGTTTCCAAATACAATTCCCGCCGACTTTCGAAGCCTATCCAACGTTCTCATTTGCTGCATGGTGTCCTCCACCGACAAGAATGGAACTTCCTTCGCCTCAAAGTATTCGGCGACCGTATCCGCCTCCGCCGCATAAAGCTCGGCATTGGTGATGCCCATCTCAACCGTCTCAACCAAGTTGTATTTTTCGTATCGATACATTTTTGTCCCGACGCTCTGTTTCCACGGGCTCTCGATGACGATGCGACCTTGGTCGCCGTAAATTGTGGCGCCGTTATCGCAGACGATTCCGACACCCGTTGTAAACACCGCGCTGCGATCTCGTGAGAATCGAAGTTGACCACTACCAATCCAATCGACTCCCTTCGCACTCTTTTGCGAGATATAAGTCGCATCGATTGGCTCCTCGCCAAACGCTAATCGAGCTAGTGAAACGCAGTAAGTGCCGACGTCCATCAATCCGCCGCCGCCCAAATCCGGGTCGTTTCGAAAATTCGTCCAATCCTCGCCTGCCTGAAACGCAAACTCGGCGTTAACCATCTTCACGTCACCGATCAAACCGCTCGAAATCCACTCTCGAATCGTCGCACTCTGCTTGGTGCATCGGTACATAAACGCTTCCATAAAGAAGACATTCGCCTCTTTCACTGCTTTGAGAGCCCACTCGGCTTCAATCGCATTCAGCGTGAACGGCTTTTCGCACAAGATGCCTTTGCCCGCTTTCGCCACCGCAATCGTGTCATCCATGTGGGTGTGGTGCGGAGTCGCGATATACACAACATCAACGTCGGGGTGGTTATAGACCTCGGCGTACGATCCGAACGGCGTCCCGCCATGCTTGGCGCAAAACTCGGTAGCGCGCTCTATGGTCCGTGAGCCGACCGCGACGAGTTTGCCCGAATTACAAGCCGCGAGACCTTCGGCAAACTGATTGGCGATGCTTCCAGTGGCAAGAATTCCCCAGCGAAGTTGATTAGACATCGGCAAAAAGGATACTTGGAATTCAAGCGGGTTTCGGGCCACAAGTCCTCGGATTAACGAAAAATGTCAAGCTTTCGCCCGGATGTCTATAATCCAAAGTAATTCTGCAGCGTGAAGCGAAATTCGTTTTCCCTTTTGGCTTCGTCTAGGGTGAAACTACCTGATCTCGATCAAATCGTATGATTAATGTATGCATTTTGTACGAACCATGCCATAATAAATGTATGGTCCGACAAATTGTAAAAAGCGGAAACAGCACAGCCTTGGTGCTCTCCAAAGACATGCGAGACCATTTGGGTCTTACCGACAACCAGATTGAGGTCACGTTTGAGCGTGGCTGCATTGTCCTGCGCAATCCTCAAACCGATCCAAACGTAGAGAGTGCAGTCCGCGAGACGCTCGCCAAATACGACCAAGCGTTCCGTAATCTCGCGAAATAAGCGGCGGATATCATGATTTGGTATCCGTCGCTTGACGACGTCTATCGCTTTCACAACATTCAGATTTTTCTCTACGGTGGAAGTGCAGGCGTTCGAGATGAAGGGCTAGCCGAAAGCGCCCTTCTAACTCCTCAGCAAACATTTGCTAGTCAAGATTTGTACCCAACAGTCTCTGACAAAGCAGCTGCGTTGTGGCATGGTTTTGTATGTAATCACGCTTTCGTCGATGGCAATAAACGAATTGGCCTGATGGTCACTTCGGTATTTCTGATTTCAAACGGATATGAACTTGGCCTTACCGAGCAGGAAGCTGAAGACATCACAATGAAACTTGCCTCAAGCGGCATGAGTCGACAAGAATTGATTGATTTATTGGCTGATCGCGTTTACCTACGTTGGGGACATTCGTCAGATGTTTGAGACTTAGGCAAGGACTTTAGTATTTGAACCTAGAAAAGAGTTCGCTCAACGTAAGTCGATTGCAACCAAAACCTTCCCTGAAAGGTGATTCCTCCTGTAAACTCATTTGATCTTTGATGGAACTCCTTACTAACCCGTCCGTGTGGATCGGGCTTTTCACCCTCACCATTCTCGAAATCGTTCTCGGCATCGACAACATCGTCTTTGTCAGCATCCTCGCCAGCAAACTTCAGGGCGAAGAGCGGGAACGCGCGAGGAAGCAGGGAATGATGTTAGCCATCATCCCAAGAATTCTCTTGCTCCTCGGAATCGGACTCATCGTCCGCGCCACCCATCCCATTTTCGAGATCCCATATCTGGCCGACGCAATCGTCAAGAGCGGCGAGACGCTAGATCACGCCAAAGAGATGGCACAGTTCAGTTTTCGCGACATCGTTCTCATGGGCGGCGGACTCTTCCTCATTTACAAGTCCGTCAAAGAAATCCACCATAAGCTCGAAGGAGTTGAAGACGAACCTTCGGCAAACGCAAAGGCCGAGTTTCTAAAGGTCATCATCGCCATTCTCTGGATCAACGTCATCTTCTCGCTTGATTCGGTCATCACAGCAGTGGGAATGGTCAAAGAAATCGAAGTCATGATTGCCGCAGTAGTCATCTCCGGCATCTTCATGATCTTCTTCAGCGGCCTGGTCTCGAAATTTGTTGACAAGCACCCTACCATCAAGATTCTTGCTCTTTCCTTCCTAGTTCTTATCGGAGCAAACCTCATCGCCGATGGCGGCGGAGTCCACCTTCCCAAGGGCTACACCTACTTCGCAATGGCCTTTGCCGTCATTGTCGAAACCGTCAACATCAAAGTTCGGAAGTCAAACCCGGTCGACCTCCACGAGCGCGAAATGCCCGCCGACGAGACCCCGATAATATCGTAAACTGAAGATCTTGCGAAAAGGTTGGACAGTTCAAGTCGGCGATTACGATGAACTGGAACGCGAAAAGTTGCTCCACTGGAAGCAGATGGAACCGCAACAACGGCTTGATGTCATGATAGAATTGAATCGAATTTGGCGGGGTAACGATGGAATCAGACTGGAAAGAACTTATTGAATTGTTACATTCCCGTTACCGCCAGGTTAATCCAAGAGTGAAATAGGGACGGTTCGAATTGAGTAGCTTCGGCCCTATAGTCGCCCCGCCTCGAGGTCATAGTACTTCCATGCCTCAATCGGAGAAAGTCCGTAAAGTCCTCCGGTCCGACGAATTCTATGCCTGGGCTCCGTATGAGCGAAAGCTAGTTGAGCTGAAAGCCTCCTCAAACCTAACGCTTGGGTTCCTTTTCGCCGCTGGAATATCTGGAACCTATATGTTGGCTTTTCAGGCGCGAACTTCCGATTTTAGCGGTTGGCTACCGACGCTTCTGTCGCTTCTCGGTGGACTATTCACACTTTATGTCCTATTTTTCGGGCTCGGCGGTTCAAGGCAGATCATCTATGACGATGTCAGTTTTGAGATTTCAGCCAATAATTTGTCACCGCTTCGAAGCGACTGGAGCGAAATAGTCTCGGTCAAACGAATATGGTTCAACGGGTTCGAGGTCAAAACGCGTCGGGGCAGCGCCAAAGTACGGTGGTGGATTCTTCCCCTGTGGGATGACGGCTACAGCAAGTTCCTTTTTCATGTTTTCAAGACCCTAGCCGTCGGCTACGAAAATGGAAAGCTGAAGCAATATCGCCCACCCGTCACGTTAGAAATCGGAGAAATTTACGTTTACGAAATCCCACCAAACGTGGTAGGAGTTTTTCATATTGTCACGGCTTGCGCATCGCTAATCTTAGCCATTCTCGATACCATTTACGGAGGCTCAAAAACATCTTCCGCGATTTCCATTCTTGGACTGATGTACTCAGTCAATTCCTTCTACCAGTTCTGGAAAGGTTACGCTCCCCAGCCATATTTCTCCGGCGACAAAGTCACTGTGATGGACGAAGAAATTTCGGTGACGGGAAAGAGCGGGACCAAGCGGGTGCCGTTGGCATTGGCAAGCTATCCTCTCCTACCAACCTTCAAGCCTCGACCCTTCAAGGATACAGAAATCTTCGGCGAAGGTGCCGATATTGTGGCAGTAGATCGCCGTTTCCTCGTGAAAGCCGACACATAGTTACTTCGACCTAAACTCGACGCCTGGAACCGTCATTTCAACCGCACCCGATCTCATCGCTTCCAACTTCTCTAATTCAACAACTTTCTCTTCCCAAAGAGCCATCGCATTCGCGACGTCCTTTTTGACTTCGTGATGCTTTTTGCTAAGGGCTACGACGTCATCTTTCGGACCGATGTGAGCCAATCGATTTTCGAGCTGAACTAGCTCAGATTCTCGCATCGAAACGCCATGCTCAGCCGCACCGACTTCCTTCTTCAACCGCTCGATGCCCTTGCTAACATCGCGTGGCGATAGCGTTGGAACCACTGGCTCAACAGGTTTATTGGCGGTTTTGACCGTCGGAACCGGAGCTTGTTTCACATTCAGCGAGGCCCGATACTCAGGGTAAGAACCCGGATACTGAACTGGACCGCTCTTCTTGATGTCGAGCGTATGATCGGTAATCTGGCTCAGCAAATATCGGTCATGGCTAATAAGAATTAACGTCCCCTTAAAGTCCTTAATGACATTCGCCAGCGCCTCTCGCGATGCCATGTCAAGGTGGTTCGTAGGCTCGTCAAGCACCAGCAAATTCGGGTTCAAATTGGTCAATCGAGCCAAACTCAACTTGTTCTTCTCGCCTCCACTAAGAGTTCTGACCGGCCGATAAACATCGTCACCTGTGATCAAGAATCGACCCAGCAGCGTTCGTGCCTCTGGCACGCCCATCCCGTCTTCCATCGTCAAGGTCTCAATCGGAGACATTTCGGGATCAAGGTCGCTGGCATCTTGAGTGAAATAGCCCGCAACGACTCCGCTACCTAAGCGGTGCTGACCACTCAACGACTCGATCAAGTTCATACAGGTCTGGATCAAGGAAGACTTACCAGATCCATTTTCACCGATAACCCCCCAGCGCTCGCCAAACCGAACGGTCCAATCCAAGTCCTTAATGAGAACATTGTCGCCAAAGCCGACCCTCAATTTCTTTGTCTCAAGAACAATATCACCCGAGCGCTGAGTCTTGCCAAAGCCGCCCGCCATCTGCTTATCATTCTTCGCAATCTGGACCTTCTCGGTGATGAGTTTGTCCATCAACTTCAGTCGCCCTCGCGCCTGGGCCGTTCGCTGACTATTCATGAACCGCCGAACAAACTCGTCCAGCTTCGCGATATCTTGCTCTTGCCGCTTAGCGACCTCCGCCAGACGCTCCTGGTCTTCTTCCTTCAGGATAAGGAACTTGGCAAAGGGCCCTGGCCAAGCCCGAACCGTTCCATCGTTCATGTCCAAAACTCGCTCGGCCGTGGCTTCCAAAAAGATTCGGTCGTGACTAACCAGCAAAATCGTTCCGTGATACGCCCGAATCCACCCTTCCAACCACTCGGTTGCTTGAAGGTCAAGGTGGTTCGTCGGCTCGTCAAGGATCAACAAGTCAGGTTCTTCCAACAGCAGCCGGGCAATCGCCAGCCGAGTCCGCTCGCCACCGCTCAGAGAACTAGTCTGTTTGTCAAATTCCGACTCCTCAAACCCCATTCGAAGCAAAACGGTCCGTACATCGCTTTCGACCGAATACCCCTCCGAATCCAAAAAGTGTTCGTGAACCAGAGCATATTCCTCGAGATCATCATCGGTCGCCTTGTCAGAGTGAATAATTTCTTCAAGCTCGCGCAGGCGAATTTGAAGCACAAGACGCTCCTCGGTGCCCGACTGAGCCTCCTCCAAAACCGTACGACCCATGGTGACAGGCTGCTCTTGCTTGAGGTACCCAACTTTGGCACCCCGGCTCAACAACACATTTCCAGTGTCTGGACCGTACTGACCAGTAAGGATCTTCAGCAGAGTCGTTTTACCAGCTCCGTTACGTCCAACAAGGGCAACCCGCTCGCGGGGTTCAAGGCGAAAGGTAACTCCTTTCAAGATATGGTCGGGCCCAAACGACTTTTTGACATTTGAGACAGAAAGAAGCACGCCCCAAGTTTACCGAGACGGGGTACATTATTATCTCAAGTCTGTTCAAGACCCCTGCCGGGGTGGCGGAATGGTAGACGCGGCGGTCTCAAACACCGTTGATGAGAGTCATGAGGGTTCGAGTCCCTCCCCCGGCACCAATTCATTAGCTTTCAGCCAAGAAGCTGCTAGCCCTCAGCATTTTTTTTGCACAATCTCAACCCTGCTAAACCTACTGGGTTTTTCCATTCCAGCCGATACCTAGAATGTGAGGTTGCGCAACCGCAAACGAGGAATAACCTTTGTCGAGATCGTCGTCGCGATGTCGTTTGTCCTTATTTGCACCGCTACCCTCGCAGATTCCATCATGTTCTCGACCGAGACCATCGACTACAACCAGCGACGAGTCATCATCCAAGCTGCCTTGCAATCAACAATTGATGAGGTCAAAGCGTCATGCCTAACCGCGCTGCCCATTGACGGCACCGTCAATACGACCATCACAATCCAAAACGGCAAAACGGTCAACATCTCGCGCGTGCTCACGGCGGTTACCGGCAAAAACGTGACCCGACTTCAAGTTGCCGCCCAATGGCCCGAATCAAAAGGGTCACGAAACTTTACCGACATCATGACACTTGAGGTCTACCTGCGAGGTCCGGATGGCCTCTAAACGCGGTGCTTCCCTCATCGAACTCATGTTCACGTTGTCGCTGACCGTAATGGTTATGGCCACAACCGTGACCTTGTTTGCCTTCGTTGCCATTCGAACCGGAGACTCGGTCACCAAATACAACACCTATCAGCAGACCAAAGATCTGATGTCCGCAATCTCGGACGTGGCCTCCAATGCTATCTCGTGTACTAACGTAACCATCGGTTCGGTGACCGCCCTAAAGTGCGCAATGCCCAACGCAGGCTCCGACCGTGACAACGACGGCATTTACGAGTCTTACAATCCGGCGGGAATCTATAAAACGCTGAAGGAGTACTACAATCCCGGCAAACGAATCTGGTTCATCCCATCCACCAGTCCGTTTTCCCTCGGAACTTCGGGCAAATTCTGGTATCGCGCCTACCGAAGTGATGATTCAAATATCGTTGCCGACAACGTAGATGCCAAATGGAGCTACGCCACCGGAACCACTCCTAGAATTTACATTCCCGGCACCGTAACCTTTGCCCACACCACCTCCACACTCTCAACTTTGGTCCAAATAAACCTAGACCCCACCATCAACCCCAATGGGGCGGTTAAAGGCTTCTCAGGAAACCTTGGCAACCCAATCCCCGCTATTTCGTTGTCTCGACGATTCTTCTGGAGGGCGGGATTTTGAAGCGGCGAAAAAGAGCCATGATTATGATTTTTGTGGTGATCATGATCGCCGCAGCCACCACAATTATTGCCGCTTCAGTCGACCTCGGTCGAATGGCTGCGTACAAACAAAAGCAATCAGAGCGGGAAGCAAAGTGGGACTACTGTGTTGAATCAGCAAAATCATTGGTCGTCGAGAATCTCTCGAATTACGGAAGCACCACGCAAAGCTTTGTCCAAACGGTCAACGGAATTTCGCTGTCCATTTCCGCCGTGCCCGCTCCAACCTGGAACCCAACAACCAGCACAAGAATCTCCATCACGGGCACCCTCGACGGACAAAGTCGAACTTCAAATATCTTAATCGGAAAGCGGACCTATGTGAACCCGTTCCTATTTGCAATGTATTTCACCAGCAAATTCAATCCAAACCACCATGTGTTCTTAAACAGTGATCTATTTCTTCCAAGTCAATACGATTTAACTTACACCCACCTAACCGGAGACTGCTACACCACCCAAACGACCGCCCCAACTTTCAATTCTTTTACGGGAAACTTCTATGGTCGTCAACCCGTCGAACAATTCCAACTCAACTCTGCGGTCTACGCGGCAAATGCGAGCATCACAACATCTGGTGCTTCTGTTCTCAACAACCCCACCAATCTCATTTCTCTCACCCATAGTCAATTGAGGTATCACACAGGCAACCTGACCATTTCTGGGACCGTAACCGGAGAAATCACCATATTCGTCAAGGGTGGCGCCTATATTGACAATGTTCAACTCGCGACCAGCATTTTGAGCCGCCTCGTCGTCATTTGCGACGGTGATATCAATTTTGAATCAGGTACCTGCAGCGTCTTCATCATGGGCAACGGAAAATGCCGTATGAGCGGGAGCAATGGTAACCGCAACATCACTGGGTCGGTGGCCGCAAACGAATTAACCGCAACCAACAACCCTTGGACGATTAATTACGACAACTACTTTGCCCTGTTCCCCGATGCGGCCAACCGGTACTGGCTACCCGGAGCATGGTAATCGAACCGAGCATCGTAATCAAACCTAAAGAGATTCGTGAATTCTGCCGACTTTAACCATAACAAATCCATGTATTTCTACCAGGACATCAAGGAGAACCAACTGTGAGAAGAAACCTACTCCTCGCTTACCAAGTCGATCGTCAGTATCTGAAGTTTCGATGGCTCATCTTGTTGTTCTCGGCATTCATGTCATACAACCCAGCGACATCGATGACCCTCGGCATTGTCTTAGCCCTTGAAAGCCTTCTCGGCATCGGGGCAATGATCACCACCAAAAGTCTCGACCTCTATAAAACAAAAGGACACGTTTTTCCTGGATTACTCAGACTTTTTGACCTTGCTACCATTTGCTTAGCCAGTGCGTTGATCACCAACCCGCTCGTTTCCGATTCCCTGAGCAATCTGTGGATGATGGCAATCCCGATCATCCTTATCGAATGTCTCAGCACGGCAAAAGCGACTCGGTCGCTGTTCTTTACGTTCGCCGCAATGGTTCTCGTCAGCTATGATGGCCTTTCCATCGGAAACTATAAGTCGATCATTATCCCAGTGTCCGGAGTTATGGCAACGGGATGCCTGGGCTTTCTCTTCTCAAAATTTCAAACCAAAGATCGAATCCTTCGCGATCGCGATAAGCGTCTCACGACCCTAATGAACACCGCTGCCAATATGTCGCTTTCCGGTGACCTCCGCAGCCTCATCATCAGCACCCTCAAATCCGCCGTCCTTGACCTCGGAGCCAGTGCTGGCGTCGTCTCGCTCACCTGCGAAGAGGACAAAAGTCTGCTCCTCACAGAAGCAGCCTATGGTGTCAAAGGCGATTTTGAATTCCCCGTCGTTGTCACCATGGGTGAAGGCGTTTCTGGATACGTCGCAAAAACGGGTCAGCCAATTACCCTGACCGCAAAGGACGGCGAATTCATTGATTGCGATGGCATCGGCCTTCCCGTAAAGTCGGCTTTCTGCTTGCCACTGGTCAACCGAGAGTTCTCTGGTGCTGGAGTTGCTCAATCCGAACTCATGATTGGCGCAATGACGATCATCAATTCAGAAGAAAATGTGATCCTCGAATCCGAAGAGCTAGACCTCCTCCAAAGCTTATCTTCTCTGCTAGCCAATGCCGTGCACAACGCACGAATGGAAGAACGATCTCGAGCCACCTTTATTCGAACACTCGAATCACTCGCGACCGCACTTGAAGCCCGAGATGAGTACACCCGAGGTCACTCGCAACGCGTTTGCGACCTCTCCGTCATGATCGGAATCCGATTGGGACTCCTTACTGACGCACTCGAAGAACTTCGAATCGGAACAATCCTTCACGACATCGGAAAAATTGGTGTCCCCGACCATATCCTCAACAAACCAAGCCGACTCACCGACGAAGAGTTCGCAACCATGCGAACCCACCCGGTCATCGGATACGAAATTTGCCGCCCTCTCATGCTGAGCGAAGGGGTGCTTCTCATCATCCGAAACCACCACGAAAAGCTCGATGGAAGTGGTTACCCAGACGGACTGAAGGGTGGCGAACTCCCTCTTTCGCTCCGAGTCGTATGTGTAGCCGACGCGTTTGACGCAATGAGTAGCCGCCGTCCATACCGAGGTGTCATGGACATGGGCCACGTCATGGGCGAAATGTCCAAGGGCGCTGGCGTCCAATTTGACCCGGTTGTTGTCGAATCCCTCAAGGAGCTTCTGACCGAAGGACAACTCGACGAAATGTACGCCGAATACTGGACAAAACCAGCTAATGATTACCCTGGAGTAGAAGCCGCCTAAATGTTCTCAAAATCATTCCAGACTGGTAAGAGTGGAAGGCTTTCCTTAGGAGTCGACTTTGGTTCTCGATCAACCAAGATTCTCCTATTAAACCAGGTGGGAGATCGAATCGATATTCAAGCCGCAGGCTCGTTTACCAATCCCGAATCCGGCATTAAAAATGGAGTCATCGTCGAACCAAAAGAGTTTGGTAAACGCCTTGCGAGCTACCTCGACGAAAACTCGGTCCAATGCGATACTGCTGTGTTCGACATACCGAGTAACTTAGCCGTTCTCCGTTGGGTCAATTTGCCCGATCTTGAAGGTAATGAACTGCGAGAAGCGGCGAAATTCAAGGTCCGAAAGCACCTACCATTCCCTCTCGAAAGTGCCTACATTGAAGTCTCGAGAATGAATGCTGAATACGATCGTGACACGGCATCACTCATTGTTGCCGTACCCCGAAAAGTTATCGATAGCCGAGCTGAAGCAATCCTCAATGCAGGAATTACCCCCATCCGAGCGGAACTCGAAGCTCAAGCAATCTTGCGCGTTGTCGAACGCAAACTGAATCGAAAGTCAGCACTTTGGCGCGACGCTTCACTAACAATCATCGACTTTGGCGCAACCAACACCCACATGTACGTGGTTCAAAACCAACAACTTCAGTTCATCCGAGGGGTCAAATTTGGCTCGTCCATGTTTCATGAAGCGGTTTCACAAGCCCTTAATGTCGACTCAGCTGTCGCGGAAACAATGCTCCACGATCAGTTCACGGTACTGAATGAAAATGGCATTTTAACCGTCCCGTATATGAATTCCTCTGCGCTTGTAAATCTAACCCACGAACTCGAGAAACTTACCAAAGAAGTTTGGCGGCTCATGCGCTACTTCCGGTCACTGCACCCCGAGCGAAGCTATGCAGGAATCCTCGACCAGGCAATCCTCGTTGGAGGACTCGTTGGTCTAACTGGCTTTGCTACGTACCTAGAAAGAAAACTCGGGCTTCGAATCGAATTTGCCCGACCAATCGCCGGAATGATGACCCGATTTAATCAAGAAACTTTTGCCAATGTCTCTAAACGACAAGAGGCATACACCGTCGTCATGGGACTCGCCCTCGCAGGACTGAGTCAAAACGAACTAAACAGGAGCCAAGCAGAAGGTGCAAGGGAATATAACTGGATCCGCGCAGCATAAAGTAAAGACGATTAACGTCGAAGTCAATCTGCTCGATGCCTGGGTAGGGCAGCGTGCTGAATTAGAATTCACGTTTTATCGAAAAATCTTTGTCCTCACCATAATCATCCTGAGTGCAGCAATTGCTTTCCCCATCTTAATTCAACAGAATTCTGCCTCTACACTTGCGCTGATGCAATCTGAGGCGTCCCTCGCATTGTCCAACAAGGCCAAATCAGAACTTCAATCCAAAGCAAAGGCGATTATGCCCAGCATCCAGATGGATGATATGGTAATCCGAAGTCATCGATTTTCGAATAGCTATCTCAATGAATTGACAAAAGTCATCAATTCGGCACCAAGCGAAATCTTCTTCGAGCAACTCACAACCGAGGTCAACCAAGGCGAGTGCACCATCAAAGTATTGGCCAACGCGGCAAACCCTGATGTTGGCCGAGAATTTGTCGACAATGCCAGCAAAGGACCTAACGTTCTGTCCGCAACCCAAACGTCTGTCCGCCAAAGCCAGCTATCCAAAAACAGCATTAAGTTTGACTTTATAAAGCGGGTGAGCCTTTAACCATGAACTCCAGCGCCCATATCAACGACAGCAATCTTAAGGTTCTCGAACGGGCCATCCTCGTAGCAGGGCTAATGACCGTCGGATTAAGTGGTTTCTTGATCCTCAGCATCGGCATTAACCACTTTCGAACGGTCGATTCAAAATCCAAACTTGGCGCAACCGAGCGTGAAGTGATCGCCCTGTCTCAGACCCTCGAAAAAGGAAAACGAATTCAATTCCAGCCGATCAGTAAAAAGGAACTGAACATTGTTCAAGCTGCGATGGATCGACTTGCCAACCAAAACAACGTCCAACTTCAAGAAGTCACATCAACCAACGACACCGTACCGTTCATGACCCATTACAAGAAAAGTGTCGAAGAGCGAGGCTGGAAACAACTACCAATCACGGGTCAAGTGGTCGGCACCCTCAGCAACGTCATGGCTTTTTCAAGAAAGCTTGCAACAATTTCTACCCCCATAGAACTACTGGCAATCGATATTTTGCCGATAGGAACTAAGGCTGACGAAAACACCAAGGTTTCCGCCAAAGTAAGTTTTCAAATTCTTAAGCAAGAGGCATCGCAATGAAAGTAGGAGATAAACGACAGGCCATAGTACTAAGCTTCGTGGCGATATTTGCCATTGTCTTGCTGGCAAAAACAACTCTTGGATCACTTGGTGGTGGCAGCTCAAACAAACCGATCCCCATTCGGGATTCTTCAGCTCATACTGGGACGACAACGGAGTCTGTTGAGCCGTCGTCCGACACAAACTCTGCACCCCAGCCAACACCCACTACATCCAATAACAATATTTCAGCAAAAGAAGAACAAACGCAGATAAAGCGAGACGCCTTCCAAAAGCCAAATATTCCAATTCAAACAAAGGGATTCGATCCAACACCAGCGAACCCCAACGTTGGGACAACGGAAACTCCACCTGGAACTGAAACGAGTAGCCCGAACACACCAATTCAAGGATCCATAGGCTTTACAAATCCACAAGATAAGACTGGCTTACCCAAGGCAACACAAGTCAAAAAAATAATCAATTCAATTCGCTTCGATGGATATGTCGAAGCCGGATCTCCGATGGGCATCATCACCTACAACAAAAGTAGCATCAGTGTCGCAGCCGGAGACACATTTGGCGACGGATTCATGGTCGAATCTGTTTCCAGTCACAAAATCATCGTTCGCAAGAACAAAGACACCAAATCAATTTCAATCGGACAGGAGATACATATCTAATGCTTAACTGGTTCTTCACTGCTCTGCCTGCAACTGGCTACCAACCAAAATTAGTTGCCGACTTCATGGCCGCCGAACTTGCCGTCGTGAGCACAAAAGTGGCACCAGTGGCGCCAAAAGTCGGTCCACAGGTTCTCATGGTGAGTCACTATGAAGGGCATATAGACATAGCCAAAAAACTGGCCCTCCAGCCCCCGACCCAAAACCTCCTTCCTGAAATCGCGGGAAATCTATTCCTATTGAGTGAACCGATCAGTCGACTTGTGGAGCAAACCGCACCAGCAAAATTCGACACAAATCCCCAACCCACTCTCCCGTGGAATCAAAAATTAGTCAATCTAAACCTCTCATCAACCGCAATCGGAACGGTTGTCTCGATCCTCGGAAAACAAACCGGAATCAACATCGTGCTGCTCTCCAAATCAGACGAAAAGGTTACGATGAACGTGACCCAAATGCCCGTTGGAGATGCTCTTAAACATCTCGCCATGCTGGCCGGACTGCGAAGCATCAAAGTCAAAAACACAATCGTCATGGCAGACGAGGCCACGCTCAAGAGTGCCTATCCCAAGGAGTTTGATCTCGAATATAACCCGGCGCCAAAACCTGAAACTCCCGACACCACAAAAACCACGACCGACACGACTTCACACAAAACGGAAACTGAACTAGTTGTCGTCGACAATATCCAGAGGATCTACTCACTCAAATATCAGGGCGCAACTCAACTAGTAACTTCCCTCAAAGAATATCTCGCTACGAAGAAAGTCTCAATCGTCGCATTACCAAACACCCTCCTTCCAACCGTCGGCAATGGCGGTGGAAATTCGGGCAGCAGCAATTCTGGTGGTGGTTCCAACTCCGGTGGAAATGGAACGGCCCCACCTGATTCGCGTGCCAAACGAGTACTCCTTTCCGGGCCAGCAGCGGCAGTTCAAGAAACCATCGTAATCCTTCAACAAATGGACACGCCTCGACGTCAGGTTGAGATCACGGTGACCATTCACGATGTATCAAACGATGCACTCAAAGATGCAGGCGTGACCTGGGACTTCGGTCAGTCAACCATCAGCGAAGCCGTAAATGGTCACGCAAATGTCGGCACATTTAGCCGTACTGGACTCTCGTTTGTCGGCACAATCCATGCCCTCGAACAAGCAAACAAAGCCAAACTCCTCGCCTCACCAAACCTCAGCGTCATGGACGGAGAGCTCGGATCAATCCTAATCGGCGAAAAGCGGCGATTTCCAGTCGTAACCGGAACAACCTCAAGTGGCCAGTTCATCTATTCAACCGAAGAGCAAAACGTCGGCATCTATATGCTCGTTGCTACTGACATCACCGAAGATGGCACCGTAACCCTCGCAATCAACGCGCAAGTCTCATCCATTCTCGGCTTCCTCCAACTCAACGGTGGCAGCTATCCGCAAATCTCAACCCGAGAATCGAAATCAACCTTACTTCTCAAAGATGGACAAACAATGCTCATGGGCGGACTTCTTCGCGACGAAGAAATCGTCAACCTCCAAAAGGTGCCGTATCTCAGCCAAATTCCATTTTTCGGAAAACTCTTTGAGAGCCGAAAAACCCAAAAGAATAGCTCGCAGCTCCTCATCAGCATCACCCCACACATTATCAAGCAATGAACATCGACAAGCCGCTAAGTGAGATATTTGTCGAAGAAGGGTTCGTCTCTCGAGACGAACTCAATGAAATTTTGTCGCATCGGGAAGATACGACGGAACCACTTGGTGATCTCCTTATCCGACTCAAAAGGATTACCGAAAAGCAAAAGTTGCAATGCATGGGTCTGCAAATGGGTGTGCCGTTCATTGATCTAGCAGTCATCGAGCCAGACCAATTTGCATCGACCATCATTCCGCATTCGGTCGCAGTTCGACTCCTCGTCATTCCCGTCGAAGTCACAGACGTGTCGGCGTCGGTAGCCATGGTTGACCCGCTCAACCTGTCAGCTCTGGACGAGTTAACCAATCTTACTGGTCGCGATATCGACCCGCTAATCGCGACTGAAACCGACATCCGTGAATCAATTTTCCGAGCATTCGGAGCATATGATGATCTTGGCGAAATTCTCGGAGAAGCAGTTCGTGGTGTCGACACCGAAGGGCTCGAGCTTCAAGCCGTCGGGGAAGAAGAACTCGACCCGGTCAACATCGTCGAACTCAAAGAGGTTGGCGAAGGTGCACCAGTTGTCAAACTCGCCAACGCACTACTTGTCCGGGCAATCGCAATGCGAGCCTCCGATGTCCACATCGAGCCATACCAACGAAAAGTCCGGGTCAGAGTCCGAATCGACGGCCTTCTCCAAGAAGTCATGGTCATTCCCAAGGACCTCCAACTTCCGCTGACATCAAGAATTAAGCTGATGGCTGGTCTCGATATTGCCGAACGACGCGCCCCGCAAGACGGCCGATGTACCCTCGTTGCCAATCAAGGCGAATACGATTTCCGAGTTTCGACATACCCAAGTGTCTACGGAGAAACCCTCGTTATCCGAATTCTCGACAAGAATGTCGCGATGATCAACTTGTCAAAACTTGGAATCCATCCGACGGCGCACAAAACCCTCATTTCTAAGTTAGAAGAGCCTCAGGGACTCATCCTGGTCACCGGGCCAACTGGCTCCGGAAAAACCACGACACTTTACGCCGCCCTTCATCACCTCAACTCCATCTATCGAAATATCATCACCATCGAAGATCCCGTCGAATACCAAATGGATGGAATCACCCAGGGCAACCTCAACGTCCGAGCAGGAGTAACGTTTGCAGCCGGACTTCGGTCCATGCTTCGACAAGATCCCGACGTTATCCTCGTCGGTGAAATCCGAGATGGCGAAACCGCATCCATCGCAACCGAAGCCGCCCTCACGGGTCACCTTGTCCTCAGCTCACTCCACGCAAATGACGCATCAAGCGCCATCACTCGACTGCTCGATATGGGTATCGAACCATTCCTATTGGGTGGTTCAATCTCGTGCTCCATCGCACAACGCCTCGTCCGAACGAACTGTCCGAAATGCCTCGAAGAGTATCAACCAGATCCGGAAAATATTCGCCGCCTTGGCCTGAATCCTAGCCAAACATTTGTGCGAGGTCGCGGTTGCGAACATTGCACAAAGACCGGATATCGAGGGCGAATCGGTATCTACGAGTGCTTAGAAATGACTTCTGAACTAAGAAGAATGATCTTAACCGGAAAGCATGCCTCCGAAATTCAACGAACTGCAGTTGAATCTGGACTCGTAACGCTTCGCGAAGACGCCGCGACCAAAGTTATTTCCGGAACAACCACCGTCGAGGAGGTTCTGCGGGTAACCGCCGAAAACATCTAATGGTCTCATATGCTTATAAGGGCGTCGACCGAAGGGGTACCAAAATTGAGGGGCAAATTAACGCCGCCACCCTCGATGAAGCCGAAAAGAAACTCAATCTCCAAGACATTTCGATTCACGTCTTAGTCCCAACGTCCGAAGCAAAAGGCTTCAAGAAATTTGAAGTAGTCGATTCACGTACGAAGCTGATTCGAAAGAAAGTATCAGCCCAGGATTCCGCTGACGTCCTCGCCAATTTGGCCATCATGGCCGAAACTGGCGTACCGTTTGTCGAAGCTCTCGATGCCGTAATTTACAGTGCCAGAACCCCAGTCATTCGAGACAGCCTCATGGCCGTCAAAGATGGTGTCGTCGGTGGGCAAGGTCTCTCGCAATCCCTCAGGCTGGCCCCCAACATGTTCCCCCCAATTGTGACCGACATGGTACGGGTTGCCGAATCCGGCGGAAAGTTCGATCAGGCCCTTCGCAACAGTTCCAATTACCTCGCCAGAGCAGCAGACCTTCGCAAAAAGGTGGTCAACGCAATGATGTACCCATCCGTCATGCTCGGCGTTTCCATCATCACGATTCTGATTCTGATCATCTTCGTCATGCCAAGGTTTGGCCAAGTCTTCATTCAAATGAAGAGCAACCTACCCGCAACAACAAAATTCATGCTTGATGCAGGAACAATGCTCCGCACCAATCCACTTGGGTCATTGCTCATTACAGGCTCAATCATCATGGGGTGCATCATCATGCTCCGATTCGAGCCCGTGAAGAAAGTTCTTACAATGATTCTGAACCGAATACCAATCCTCGGTGATCTTCTCAAACGACTGGCCATTGCCCGATCACTCCAAACCATTGCTGCCCTTTCAACATCCAATGTTCAACTCCTTTCCGCGATGGAACAAGGCGCTCGCGTCGCAGGCCATGCCGACATCACAAAAGCCCTCATGAAAGCCCGGGATGACATCGAACAAGGATGCTCCATGTACGACGCCATCGAAAAAACAAAGATGTTTCCAAAACAAGTCACACAAATGATCGCAGTTGGAGAGAAAACCGGACGACTCTCTCAGCTGCTTGAAGTCATTTGCCAGTCAATGGAAAAGGAAATTGATGCCCGACTCAAAGCCCTCGTATCGATTATCGAACCACTCATGATCGTCTCCATGGGCGTCATCGTAGGTTCAATTACGGTTTCCATCATCGGTCCAATTTACTCAGTTATTGAAAATATCAAATAACTGTAAAAAAAGCCTGAAGAAACGCACGCGATTTGCCGAAATCTTACACAGAGGCTTATGAAAAATCTTCGAATCGGTAACAAAGGATTTACGCTCGTCGAGCTCCTGATTGTCATTATCATCATCGCAGTTCTGGCTGCCATTGCTATTCCAAAGTTCGCAAACTCAAGTTTGAGAAGCAAGGAATCAGCCCTTCGCGGCAACCTTCGGTTAACTCGCGATGCAATCGATCTCTTTAAGGCTGACACTGGTGCCTATCCAGCCGTAACCGCAGACCTTGCTGTAACGACAGCTCCTGCGAACGGAATTGACTCAACTGGTACATCAAAGGCTATCGTGGCTGCCGATTGGCGAGGACCATATCTCCAGGCCGTTCCACTTGACCCGACCGATGCTGGCGCCCTTGGATACACCATCACTGGTGCTAACACCGGAAAGCTTGCCGCCCACAACACAGGCACCGCAACTGACGGCACCCTGTACTCAACTTGGTAAGAAAGGCATAAGCCTGCTACCAGTCTTAACGAGCTTAGAGAAATCTCTAGGCTCGTTTGCTTTCAAATCACCCGACTCTTGAGGTATCCTCTTCAGTCTTAAAGGAGTTTTCTTTGATCTACGTTATTGTTCAACCAAATGAATCGATTGATAGTGCGCTGAAGAAGTTTAATATGAAGCTACAGCAAAGTGGCGTTCTTCGCGAACTAAAGGAGCATTCTCATTACGAGAAGCCAAGCGAAAAGCGTCGACGACAAGCTCGACGACGAACTACCCGCAACTAAGCGGAAGTCGGACTTTAGGGAGCGATAGCTCCCTTTTTCATTCATGAACCAAAGTCCAATCCAAAACGCAACCGATATTTCTATTGATCTGGATAGCCTCGAAATAAGCTTCCTTCGAGCCCGTCAAGCACTCGCAATTTCACGTCCCGTCGATACCATCCTCGTCGAATCAGCCGAAATGGTCCGGCTAAACACCCAATTTCGAAACTGCACCGACAATACGGATGTACTCACCTTCCCTTCCGGCCTCCAAGCACCGCTCCCATTGGGAGATATTGCAATCTGCATCCCTTACGCAACAAAGCAGGCCACCCTCCGATCAGTATCGCTCGACAACGAAATTGTCGCTCTCTACGTCCACGGTTGCCTTCACCTCCTCGGTTACGACGACATCGAAGAAGCTGACCGAACCGCGATGCAGAAAAAAATGAATGAGGTTGGTCAAATAATCGGGATCCCAATTGAGGGCGAATGGACGTCTATACTTCATCAGGAAGAACACGAATGAAGGGCAAAAACAACGTATTTGAACCATTCAAAGTAGCCCTCAACGGAATCATCTTCACGTTCAAAACACAGAGGCATATGAGGTTTCACCTCTACGTCGTCTTTGTTGTCATCCTCCTTGGCCTCTTCGTTAACCTCGGTCTTCGTGAAATGCTGGTGCTACTCTTCACCATTTCACTCGTCGTCGTTGCCGAAATGTTTAACTCCGCCATCGAAGCTGTTGTCGACCTTGTTAGTCCCAACTATAATCCGATGGCAAAATTTGCCAAGGACATCGCCGCTGGCGCAGTTCTGATCACCACCATGATTGCCCTTGTCGTAGGCGCCATGCTCATTCTCGGTGAGAATCGGTGGGAAACCCTACAAGTCAAATTAAGCTCAGAAGCTCCCGCAATCGGCTCGCCCCTTCGCATCATCCTCGGGTTCTTTCTGTGCCTCCTCGCCGTCATCATTGGCAAAGGACTCGGCAAACGGGGCCAAGTCCTGCAAGGCGGGCTCGTGAGCGGCCACGCTGCCCTCGGCTTCTTCTTTGCCACTTGTGCCATTATGCTCTCGACCAACGCCCTGGCGGGCGGACTAGCCGTCCTCCTCGCCGGGATCATCGCCCAAAGTCGTTACGAAGCCAAATTCCATACCATCGGCGAACTCTGTATCGGCGCTGCAGTAGGAGTCCTTGTTGGCTTCCTCGTATTCACATCGTTTCCAAAGTAATGAGATACTTAGTAAAGTAGAAGAAAAGAAAGCATGAGTGACCCATCACCTGGAGAACGAAGAGCGGATAGCCCGCTCAGAGCCATCAGCACAAAAGTGCTCTTTGGCTTTGCCAAAGTATTTGTCGCCATCGCCAACCTCTTCGCTCGCGCCGCTGGCGGTTCGGCAACTCTCCGCCAAAGCAAATTAATGGAAGAGGAAATCCGATCCCTGGTGGATTCAGCCGGAGAAACCGGAGAGATGGAGTCCGATGAAACCGAACTCATCCACAGCGTCCTCGAATTTTCCGATACCGTAGCACGCGAAATCATGACCCCGCGAACCGACCTCGATGCCGTCCCAATCGACATCAATCCGTACGACCTCGTCGAACTCATCCAAGAATCCGGTCACTCCCGAATTCCCATTTACGAGGGCAGCGACGACGACATCGTCGGAGTTGTTCACGCCAAAGACCTCTTCCTCGCCATGCTTCGTGGCAAACCCGTGAATATCCATTCGCTGATGCGCCCACCACTCTACGTCACCGAGAACAAGAGCATTGATGATCTCCTCGCGGAAATGCGAATCTCAAAATCGCAAATGGCGGTCATCAAAGACGAATATGGCGGAACCTCCGGCATCGTAACCATCGAAGACATCATCGAGGAACTGGTTGGCGAAATTCAAGATGAACACGATGATGAAGATCCCGAATTCACCGACTCGCTTGAAGGCTTTCTCGTCGACGGCAAAACCCACCTCGACGATGTCAACGACGAAATTGGCTCAAAATTCGAGAGCGAAGACTTCGACACCATTGGCGGCTTTGTCTTCGGTCTTTGCGGACGCCAACCCAAACTCGCCGAATGGCTAGAATTCGAAGGCTATCAATTCAACATTGTCGAAACCGATGGCAAACGCATCATCAAAGTCCGAATCGTCCCCAGTGATCCCCTCGGCAACTCGACCCGAGAAAATACCGAACAAGGCTCAGACGCTTAGTCTTTCGTCTGGGCATCGGTAATTCCTCAACTTGATCATTGCTGTTAAAACACGCAAATGATTCGTCGCGTAGAACTTCGATATGAGCCTCAATTCAACCCTCGCCCCGGACAGAAAGCTTTGGGTCCTGCGAAACTTTGACTTGTTTGCCTCATTATCCGACCAAAACCTCGAAGAACTCCTCCGCGCCAGCCGCGTCGTCAACTTCAGCCGCAACGATCACATCTGCATGTCCGGCGTCCAACACACCCACGCCTATCTCGTCAAAGAAGGCAACGTTCGCATCGTCCACCACCACGCAACCGGAAAGCGATTAACTCTCGGAATCCTCAAGCCCGGCGAACTCATCGGTGACATCGACCTCTTCAACCACGAGCTACCGCTCGGTGAAAGTGCCGAAGCAATTGGCACCGTCCAACTCTACGCCGTCCCCATCGACCTCCTCAAAAGGCTCATCGGCAACAATACCGCCGCCACCCTCAAGCTTTCCAAAATGACGGGCGAGAGACGCTCCGACCTCGTCAATCTCATCCAGGACGTCCTCTTCCTGACCGTCCCCCAACGCATCGCGAAGCTCCTTCAACGACTCGAAAATGAATTCCCCGGAACAACCAAAAACGGTCGCCAGTTTGTCAACCTCAAACTCACCCACGCCGAGGTCGCTGACCTCGTCGGAGCAAATCGGGAAGCGGTCAGCACCACTCTCGGCAAATGGAAAGCCGCCGGTATTGTCGAAAGCATCAAAGGCTACTTCGTCATCAAAGACCAAGCAAGTCTTGACAACATCGCCAACGTCTAGCTCTTCGGGTGAGCCTTAAAGAACTTCCAAATCTCAGCCACCGCGTCAACCCCGCTAGCCGACTCTCGTCCGCCCTGACCGTAGCCACCCGGAATATCGTGCGTGCCCTTCACCGTCGAAATTAACTGCACCTCAGTCCCATTTTTCCCGCGACGGTAAGTCGTCACTGTTGCCAAATCTTTCACCAAATCTTGCGTTTCTGGCGCACCCTCGCAGCCATCTTCCTTCGCCCACCACTTGGCACAGTCTTCGGCACCGATACATTGAAGCAAAGCCTTCGCCCCTGGCTTATAGGCCACCATTGGGTCCATCTGTCCGTGAATCAACAAAACAGAAATGGGATTCTTCGGTTCCGGAACCTCTTTTATCGGACTACTCGCCTTGGGAATCCCTATCGTCCCGGCAATCCCCGCCACCGCCGCAAACCGATCTGACATCAACCCACCGAGGTAATACGACATCATCGCCCCGTTCGAATGTCCAAAAACATACTCTCGCTTCTTGTCAACCGAGAACTCTTTCTCAACCTTGTCGAGAATCGAGGTCAAATAGGCGACATCATCCTTCGTACCCGCCATCGCAAAAAATCCCGTGTTCCAACCCCGCAAATTGTCGGGAGTCCCGTTCGGAATCACGCATATAAAGCCTTCTTTGTCAGCGACCTCTTCAATCTTAGTCGAGGCCGTGAAATAGTCCATGTTCCCGCTCAAACCATGCAATCCCATGACGAGCGGCGTCGGTGTACCCTGCTTATAATTCTTAGGAATCCGCAAAATATATCCGCGATCAAGAGCGCCTTGCTTGAGGGCTTCAACGTAGTGCCCCGGACCGCGTCCGTCTTGAGCAGGAGTACACGATGCTAAAACTAGCAAAACGAAACAAGACAATCGATTGATCATAAGTACCTTCTTTGACGAATCGGAGACTAACATCGGTTTCAAAAAATGGCGGCCGCTACCTGCAAATGGTGCGACCGCCTTGAGGGTTATGGGAGTTTCTTGCCAGCTCTCATCGGGAGCCTTCTGATCATTTAAACGCATTGGCAAAACATTCGGTTCCAATAATTTGCGAATCTGCCAAAATCTAAAGGTGAGCAGTAATTTAGGCATCCCCACCCGCGAATCAAACTACGCCGACTGGTACAACGAGTTGGTCGTCAAAGCAGATCTGGCAGACTACTCGCCAGTCCGAGGATGCATGATTATCCCGCCGCATGGCTTCGCCCTTTGGGAGAATATGCAGCGAGCTCTGGACGACATGATCAAGGAAACTGGCCACCAAAATGCCTACTTCCCCCTGCTCATTCCAAAGTCATTTTTCGACAAAGAAGCCGACCACGTCGAGGGCTTTGCCAAAGAGTGCGCGGTCGTCACCCATCACCGCCTCACCAAAAGCGCCGACGGCAAAAGCCTCATCCCTGACCCAGAAGCCGAACTCGAAGAGCCACTCATCATTCGTCCAACCAGCGAAACGATCATCTGGAACACCTACAAAAAGTGGATCCAAAGCTATCGTGACCTGCCAATTTTGGTTAACCAATGGGCCAACGTCATGCGTTGGGAACTTCGTACCCGTCTGTTCCTTCGCACCGCAGAGTTTCTCTGGCAAGAAGGCCACACCGCCCACACCACGTACGAAGAAGCCGACGCCGAAGCCCTTACCATCCTTCACGACGTCTACAGCAAGTTCGCCGAGGAATGGATGGCCGTGCCCGTCTTCCGAGGCATCAAGACCAAGAGCGAAACATTTGCGGGCGCAAGCCACTCCTATTGCATCGAAGCCATGACCCAAGACCTCCGCGCAATCCAAGCCGGAACGTCGCACCACCTCGGTCAAAACTTCGCCAAAGCCTTCGATGTCCAATATCAAAGTGCCGAGGGCAAACTTGAGTACGTATACGCCACCAGCTGGGGAGTCTCAACCCGCCTTATCGGAACCCTCATCATGGCCCACAGCGATGATAAAGGCTTCGTATGCCCGCCAAAGCTCGCCCCAATTCAGGTCGTCTTTGTTCCAATGGGCAAGGCCGAAGGCCTCGAGCAAACGACTGCTGTCGCCAAAGACCTCGCCGCCCAACTCAAGGCCAAGGGAATCCGCGTCAAAGTCGATGACCGAGCCAAAGAATCCCCCGGATTCAAAGCCAAACACTGGGAAATGCGCGGAGTCTGCATGCGAGTCGACGTCGGAGGACGCGAACTCGAAGCGGGCGAACTCGGAGTTTCCCGTCGGGATGAAGACGAGAAGCAAATGGTCACGACGGGAAGCGTCGTTGATCATGTCACGGCGCAACTCGCAGCCATGCAGGGCGACCTTTTCACCAAAGCTCTCGCCTTCCGGGAAGCCAATATCCACCGAATCGACACATGGGACGCCTTCGCCAAGCAATTTGACGGCGAAGGCGGCGGTGGCTTCGTCCTCGCCCACTGGGATGGAACCGCAGAAACCGAGGAGAAAATTCGTGAACTCACCAAAGCCTCGATCCGCTGCATTCCTCTCAACCACGAAAAGCCAGAAGACGGTCAACCCGGCAAATGCGTGTTGACTGGGGCTCCTAGCCAGCAACGCGTCGTCTTCGCGAAAGCCTATTAGCATGGGGCAGAGGAACGAAGTTCCCAAGCTTCCAGCCTGCAGAATTGATTGGCAGAGCCAAGGCATGGATAGAGGGATGTTTTAGCGACGACATCCCCTCTGTCCAAGACCATTCAAGTCTATTCTTTAGTTTCTTTAGCCCCGAAGGTGGCGATTCAAGTTAGCCTAGCGCGAAGCGCTAGGTGTAGAATTCGATGTAATTGCGGGCTGAAAGTCCGCTTCAATTCAGATCATTTCGGTAAAGCAACGATCATCCAATTCTATGCTCAATAAATTCTCGCTTAGTGAACCCGGTTGACTGACGGATGAAAGCTAGAAGCTAACCACTATATTCAATGCGGTCCCGTTACCGCGCCCGAAACCCCTTCCTCACGAAAAACGATCTTCCCACCCTCAAGAACCGGAACCCCGCACGGTCCGCCCTTGTCAATCGACCGCAACCCATCAACCTCGCTTCCGTCCATCCGAAAGACCGGAAAATAATACTTTGCGACCTGATCGGCGTTCCCTTCGATATAATGCCCAACCATAATCCGCCGAAACCGAGTAGCAGACTGGTTCGGACCCGAACCGTGAACCAAAGACCCGTTAAAGAAGATCACATCCCCCTTCTTCATGTGAACCGGAATCGCCGACATCCCAGGAAGGTTGATCACCACGTCCGAAAAGCTCTTCGTGGTATCCGCCGGCTCGGTACAGACCATCGGCATGTCCTGCGTGCCCGGCACCACTTCCAAACAGCCATTTTCGTCATCAATATCCTCAAGCGCCAACCAAGCCGCCATGCACGTCCCCGGCTCAGCCTGCAAATACCGATTGTCCTGGTGCAACGCCTGCCCCCGAGCTCCCGGCGGCTTAAAGTAGACCATTGTTTGGACTGCCAATGGAGACCGATCATAAAACGACGAGAGATATCGGTCAATCCGAGGATCAACCATGTAGTCGAACGCCACTTTATCACCCCGATGAGGTTGCAACAATCGCGGATAGCGTTTGAGCGGATCTTCATGGTTGGTATCAACACCCCCCTCGGCCCAACCGTCACCACCACGTTCCACCATGTCGGTAAAGTACTGGCTCCAAAAATCGCACTCAGAGTCCGAAAACAAACCCCGCACCACCAAATAACCATTGGTAAGGTAAAAATCTTTCTCAGAATCAAGAATCGGGTCAACGGTGGTCATAGGCAAACGTCTCTTCACAATAATACAGTGATTGTAAGTGAAATTTCTTGCCCGACAGTGATCGAGTTCACTCAATTCAAGCTTTGAAACCTATATGAAAGTGCGAGGTTTTCCCCCAGTCGACCGAGATTTCCAGGTCCTTTTGATATAATGGACTACTGCCTGATTGAATTGGGAAATCTAATCCAATCAGATTGAACAGGAATTATTCTCTATGAAAAAGGCCTTTACGCTTATTGAATTACTTGTGGTTATTGCGATCATCGCAATTTTGGCTGCAATCCTCTTCCCCGTCTTTGCTCAAGCAAAAGAAGCGGCAAAACAGACTCGCGCGCTCGCTCAAATGAAGCAGCTTGCAACGTCACTGATCATGTACTCCACCGATCATGATGACTACTTTGTTCCTGCTTCTGGTCGAGATCCGTTAGGCGTCTCCGATCCTTTCGTTTGGACCCAAGGCTTGTTCCCTTACGTCAAAAACGACCAAATTTTTGTTTCTCCGGCAGCCAGCGATTCAACCATGGCCAAAGATTGGAGCACACGTAAGAACCAAAGCGTTGGCTACAGCGATGCCACCGGAGTTGATCCTAACAGCACCGCCGTGCCCGGAGCCGCCCCCGCCGGAACCGAAGGTTTCAATGGCGCAGCGTCATTCTCCCAAGCCGAAGAAGTGGCCCGGACTGGACTGATCGTTACCACTCCGAACAGCCTTAACGGCAAAGAAAGAGGATATGTCTTCAATCCATACAACGGAGCAACACCAACCACCGGAACTGCCAGCGAGAACTACAAAAATGGCCTCCCGCTTATTTCCGATGTGAACATCTGTACCACCGTTGCAGCAATGAATGCACTCACGCCATGTACTCCTGCCGGAGTCGGTTTCTTTGACTGCACCGCAAACGCTCCCGGAGCATTGAAGCCAGTCTATGCCCGATTCCGTGCCAATAAGAAAGGCGATGGCGTCACGCCAGTCATCTTTGCTGATGGCCACGCAAAATCGTTCACAGCCAACGCACTGAACACATTCGGCAACGTCATCTGGCGATTCCGATAACCCAAAGAGAACTCCTGTTCTCCCCCAAAGCTTCCCTTCACCTAAAAAAGTTGAGGGAAGCTTTTTTGCGTGGGATCAAACTAGGACATTGAACCTTCGCTGGGGCATCCAATCCGGGTAGAACAGGAAGGCACTATGACCGATTGGCTAACTCAGTTTTCAACCTACCTTCCCCGACTCGGCCACCGAAACTGGATACTCATCGCCGATGCGGCCTACCCTGAGCAAGTTGCTCCAGGAGTGACCACCGTAGTCGCCGACGCTCCCGTTGATGAAGTCCTCAATCGGGTCCTTACAAAGATTCAAGAATCTGGCCACGTGTCTCCAATGGTTCTTCTCGATCGCGAATTGGAATTCATCTCCGATGACCTTTGCCCCGGAGTCCTTGCTTTGCGAAGCAGTATCAGATTCGAAATTGGTCAATTACCGTGTTCGGACGCCGCCCACGATTCCATCCTCGAAATGCTCGCGATGGAAGGCGAAACCTACTCAGTCTTCGTCATCAAAACCAATACAATGATTCCTTATACTTCCGTTTTCCTTCGGCTCGAATGCGGTTACTGGGATGCGGATCGCGAGAAATACCTCCGCGAGGTCATGGGATAGTGTCAGTGCCCTTTCGCTCCCTCAGATCGGGCGACCAAATGCCTGTCCTCGGTCTCGGAACGTTCGGCTCCGATAAGTACAATGCTGCGACCGTTGCCGCCGCCGTAATCGAAGGTTACGGGCTGGGTTATCGCCATTTCGATTGCGCCGAAGTGTACGGCAACGAAAAGGAAATCGGAGACTCTTTTGCTTCAATAGTCCGAAATGGAGCCAACCGCAAGGACCTTTGGATCACCAGCAAGGTTTGGAACAATCACCACGGTGACGCGGTCGCAGCCTGCGAAAACTCCCTCCGAAACCTCAAGCTTGACTATCTCGATCTGTATCTCATCCATTGGCCATTCGCAAACCATCACGAGCAAGGCGTAGCTGTCAATTCTCGCGATCCACATGCCAAACCGTACAATCACGACGGATACATGCGAACCTGGTCACAACTCGAAGACCTTCACCAACGCGGTCTGGTAAGAAACATCGGAACGTCGAACATGACGATCCCAAAACTCTCCCGAGTGCTCAGTGACGCGTCAATAAAGCCCGCCGTCAATGAAATGGAAATCCACCCCCACTTTCAACAGCCCGAGTTATTCAACTTTTGCATCCAAAACGAAATCGTCCCCATCGGCTACTCTCCGATAGGCTCTCCCAGCCGCCCCGAACGAGACCGCACCAGCGACGACACCATCGATATAGAAGACCCCGTCATTGTCCAAATTGGCAACCGACTTAACATTCACCCGGCTGTTATTTGTATCAAATGGCAGATCCAGCGCGGCTCAATCCCCATCCCTTTTTCGGTCAAGCGATCCCAAATGGAAACCACCCTGAAAGGAGTATCGTCAGAACCACTCACCGAAGCCGAGATGAACGCTGTCAGCCAAATCGACCGAAACTGCCGCCTCATCAAAGGACAAGTCTTCCTCTGGCCCGAAGCCAACGACTGGCAAGACCTGTGGGACTAATTAGAATCGAGGAACAAAGTTCCCCAGCCGTCCCTCCCGGATTATCCCAGCATTCCTAATATTACAGTAGTAGAACCCAGTTCCCAGCGAACGACAAGGAACTAGTCATGCTACGCCCTCGGGAGAGCTACGGAGTAGCCAAGAGCTGAGCAGGCCTTAGGCGAAGCGGAGGGCGTGGACAAGTTTTGGCATCTGCCATCCCACGGAAGCCATTTCGTCAACTTGATCACCATCCCGCCACAAAAAGATCAAGCCTTCGAACCTCAGTTGGCTTATAATTGCCCTATGAAAGTGCCCAACGGCTTAAAACTCCAACGAGGCATCTTCATCACGTGGTCAGTCCTCTGGTTCTTGGCCCTTCTGCCAGTTGAGTTCATTCACAAATCACTAAGTCTAGTCTTCCTTCAAATCGAAGATGCCGTATCGTCATGGGACCGAAGGTATCTGACCTGGGGTCAAGACTATATCCAGGACGCCGACTGGCATTACAAACTAACACCCCAAATACTGATATTCGTTTTTGCAATGTGGACTCTCTCTGTCTTTCTCGCGTTGAAAGTCCGCGCACAGGTTCGATGTAGCCGATGGATCTGGCGAATCCTCTGGCTCGTCGCGATGATCCTCTCCTATTGCTTCGTGCGTTCCGAGGTCATCGTAGCTTCTACACCCTGGGAGACCATCTGGGATTGGTTTGGTGCCATGATCATCATGGTTCCGTTCTGGCTACTCCAACCCGCTGACTTGGCTCCATTGTGGCGCTCGCGAAGCAATTGCCAACCAAATGCGGTGGATTGAGTACCGGCTGCCACCATGCAACTATTGTCGCAGCCATTAGCGATTAGTTGCCAGGGAACAGCGCCAACGGAGAGTCCTTGGAAAAGACCGCCAATAGGGCAGTCTTTTCTGAGGTGGGCTTTACCCTTAGCCCAGTCCGAGAGTCTTTCGACGTATCAGCGTCAAAAGGCTCGGAGGGCTGGGTAGGCAGGCAGAAACTGTCCCTTCCACAGCCGCCGTGCAACTATTGTCTCAGCCCGTAGCGATTAGTTGCCAGGGAACAGCGCCAACGGTGCGGCTTTACTCTTAGCCCAGTCCGAGAGGCTTTTGGCGTATCAGCGTCAAAAGGCTCGGAGGGCTGGGTAGGCAGGCGGTAACTGTCCCTACCACGGTCGCTAGCTCAGGGCACAATCTTATCCTGAACTCTGTGCTCTGAAAACTGAGCCTTGATTTTGCGAGCGACCCCGCCGATAGGCGAGAATTCAAGAGAAGTGCAAAAAAAACACCAATCCCCACACCCCGACTCTCCACTCCGCACTCCGCACTCTGCACTTCGCACTATGCACTGCCTTCCGCAATCAAATTCGCAATCAACGCCGTCCAGCCCTTCGAAGTGGGACAAGAATCGTTACCTCTTTTGTAAGAGGTCGGTGAGCGATTTCGATTGAACCAATCGAAATGCTGAGCAAACCGGGAGATTAGATTCATAAATGCTCATAAGCTTTGTTCACGATCAGCCACGTCTAAGACATTGGATGCTTCCCAAATCGCATCCCTCCAAAGATTGGAAGGGTGGCGCATCGGTCATTCCATTTACATTGCTCTTTCATGACCGACGGAGGAACGAAGTTCCCAGGGGGTGGATGATTCTCCCGACTCCGCGCTCTGCATTACGCTCCCCCTGGGAAAATCGTCACTCGAAATTATGAGTTTTGATACGGCAGACTTTCGGATGGTCGGATTCGATTCAACGAGATATCTCTACTAGTTGAGAATTAACCATCAAAACAAAAGTTCTTGCCACAATGAGTTCCTTGTCCTTAAGAGTTTGAACTCCACCAACGCTTGGAACTCCGCTATAAATTGACATGTTTTATAAAACACACTTTCAAATTTGATCAATGCAGTGTATTATTCACAAATGAAACGAACGCTTCAATCGAAAACGGTCAAAAATCTAATTCGATTTGGTTGTTTAAGTTTCGTATCATTCGGACTCTATGGAGTTTGTATAAGTCGTTGGGCCGGAGTCAATCTTCGGCTCAACACTATATCAGTCAGATATGACCGATCAAGTAAGAACAGTCAATTAGGCAGATTTATATTGGTAAATCCTACATTCGCCAAGGTTGAGATGAATGTTCAACCAGCATGTGGATGCGTTGTTGTGACGGATTATCCAAAGAATTTGTATCCTTTTGTTCCATGCATCGTGGTTTTGGAGATTCACCCAGATTCGTTAATCTCAAAGCCTGGATACAAGCAAAGGGTGGCATTTGAATGTTCAGACTCTAGGCATAAGTGGACCGAAACCGTAGAAGTAGAACCAAGGATATAGTCATGAAATTAACTAAAATACTCTCAATCACTGTGCTACTTAGCTTGACGAGCCAATTTATGGCTCAAGACGACGTGCCACCTGCATCGCCTGTGACCATCCATAAAATGAAGTGCTTTCCAAATTACCCATTTGGGGCTGGTGAAAACGAAAATATAACCTGTACTCCAGCATGCGAAGGAAATTGCTTCCGTCGAACATTCGGAACTGCCTACGTCAGCGTATGCGTTCCGGGGACTGCCTCTGAAACGTGCGTCGCTACATACAAGGACTTTCACTGGAGTATAGAAACAGCTCCTTGCAAATCAGACCCTTACGGGTGTGGATGTGATACAACGTGGAGTGCCGGACATACAGAAACGATCAGCTTGCCAACTTGCACCTAAATGGCACGATTATGGAAAACTTTCAACATCTAACTTGGAGCATTACGTCTTCGCAAGAATGGCGAGAATCAGGCGGAGCAGCTCAGACCTTTCAAAAAGAAATTGAAAGTACGATTGAGGTCTGGGTTGGTCAGACCTCAACTTTCTATCGCGTCAATAGTCCAATAATTAATGAAAGCAATAATCTTGAATTGCAGAGACAAGAATTTGAACTTCGTTCAAATTTCGCGATTATGCAGACATTTGATTGCCGAAATACCCGTAGCCATGACAAGTGGGATGTTTGCTTTGTCCAAGTAATCCCCGCATTTGGCGATCCGAGAATTTCTGATGTCAATTTATTGCAATTTCCATTAACTGAACTATTCACTCGCCTGATGCTTCTCGGTAAGGTGCCAACAAATTGGAATGAATTGCAGTTCGAAAATGGCGCCGACAAATTCTCGTTAAAAACCTGGGATGAAGTGAAAAAAACTTCCAAATTGAAGAGTGATCCAAGGGGATGGACAAAATATTCAGGTTCTTTTGTGAATCACAAGCTTGTTGGCGTTTCGATCACAAATGGTTATGGCGGAAGAGCCCTTCGAAATTATGACCATATTCAGTTCGATGGGAACCAAATCGTGAAATTTACTCGCTCGGATGAAACAATTCAATCCAAGAGGCTTACATCTCCTCGGTTAGTGTCCCAATTCGAATTGAAATCTGTGGATAATAATCCACCAAATATCGAGTTCAAAAAGGGTGCCACAGTGTTTGATTTTCGGCATTGTAATCCTGTTGCGCTGAATCAATTTCCAGACAAAACTTGCCCGCCAAAGACCTACAAGTGGTCTGGAGACGTGGCCGATATGAAGACTTTGGCTACATTAGATGTAGCTGGCTTTAATATTCCTCCTCCGCCAAAGCAAAATCCAATATCACCAATGTTTATTGGTATCACCGTCGTCGCTGGACTCATAGGTCTCGCTTCATTTTTTAAGCTGAGAAAGCGGTAGTGCATGAGCCCGTTTGTGGGCGGATTACGAGTGTCCGGTTGTCAAGGCAATTTGGCGGATAGGAGCAACGTTCATTGGCTTTAATTACCCTTCCGCAATCATATTCGCTATGAGCGCCGTCCAGCCCTTCGAAGTGGGACAAGAATCGTTACCTCTTTTGTAAGAGGTCGGTGAGCGATTTCGATTGAACCAATCGAAATGCTGAGCAAACCGGGAGATCAGATTCATAAACGCTCCTAAGCGTTGTCTACGATCAGCCACGTCTAAGACATCGGATGCTTCCCAAATCGCTCCCTTCAAAAGATGGGAGGAGTGGCAGTCCTGTGACTTTGTCAGAGAAGCGAAGCTTCCAGAGACGGGGTGGATGATTCTCCCGACTCCGCACTCTGCACTTCGCACTATGCACTGCCTTCCGCAATCAAATTCGCAATCAGCGCCGTCCAGCCCGTTTGGTGGCTCGCCCCACACCCGCGCCCAGTATCACCATCAAAGTACTCATAAAACATCAAGTGATTCGGGTTCGCCTGACTAAACGAGTCCGGTTGCGCAGGCAAAACTCCGTCCGCTCCCGGCTCGTACAAACTGATAATCCGGCGGCTCAACTCTTCCGCCAACTCCCCAACATTCGTATCGACCGAACTCTCAGAAAGCACAATGTTAAAGTCAGCTCCCCACGCCGCGTGGTGCTCCCGCAATGCCTCAACCAACATGTAGTTGATCGGCATCCAAATCGGACCCCGCCAGTTCGAATTCCCGCCAAATACCCCAGTGGTCGATTCACCTGGCTCGTACTCGATCAGGTGTTCTGTGCCCTCAATCGACTTCGAAAACGGACGATTCTTGTAGTACTTTGACAAGGCCCGTACCCCATGCGGTGAGAGGAACTCATCTTCGTTAAACACGCGGGACAAAATACGTCCAATCCGTGCCTTCGGCACTAGCGACAAATGGCTCGACTTCCGCCCATTCACATCCAGTGTTTCGTGGCACGCCTTCGCCAATCCCGGACGATGCTTCAGAAACCACTCAACCCGCTCCCGAAAACCCGGCAAGTTGCTGATCTGATCGGGCGAAATCGTGGCCACCGCAAAAATCGGAATCACACCGACAATCGACCGAACCTTGATTTGCTCATCGCTCGATGGATACCGCAACAAGTCGTAAAAGAAACCGTCTTCGTCATCCCACATTCCGCTCGAATTCAGCGCGTCAGCGACATAGAGAAAGTGCTCAAAGAACTTCGAAGCGACATCGCCATAGCTAATATCGTGCGCCGACAACTCTAGGGCAATCGAAAGCATATTCAGGCAATACATACCCATCCAACTGGTGCCATCTGACTGCTCTAACACATCGCCATTCGGTAGCGACATATTCCGGTCAAACAGACCAATGTTGTCAAGGCCTAAGAATCCACCTTCAAACAGGTTATTCCCCAGCTGATCTTTCCGGTTAATCCACCACGTAAAGTTCAACAAGAGCTTGTGAAAAGCCTTGCTCAAAAATTCATAGTCCGGTACCCCCGTGCGGTCGCGGTCGTCCCGAAATATCTTGAGCGCGGACCACGCGTGAACCGGAGGATTGACATCGGAAAAAGCCCACTCATAGGCTGGAATCTGGCCATTCGGGTGCATGTACCACTCCCGCATTAGTAGCAATATCTGAAACTTAGCAAAATCCGGGTCAACCAGCGCACACGTCACGCAATGAAACGCCAAATCCCAGGCGGCAAACCACGGGTACTCCCATCCATCTGGCATCAAAATCAGGTCCTTTGCGTGCAGATGAGACCAACCGCTATTGCGCGTTCGGTGCCCTGGTGGCGGCGCGGGTTGATTCGTATCCCCCGCTCCCCAACGGTCCCAGTCAAAATAGTAATACTGCCGCGACCACAACAGCCCAGCTAGGGCACGCCGCTGAATCAAAGCCTTTTGCGGGTCCTTCGGAGCAGTAGAGGCATAAAACTGATCGGCCTCTTCTTCTCGCATGACGAGCGTCTTTGCCCACTCCTTCTGGGCTGGAAACCCTTTCTCTGGCCCAAGGCAACACTGAATTTCCTTCGTCTCGCCAGCAGCAAGAACCATCGGAATCACCGCGCAACCTTTCGTTCCAGTCTGCTCAGGGTTCACCGCGTCAACCTCTCCATTCACAACGTACCGATGAAAGGCATCCTTGACGTAAGGCGTTTCATTCGGCTGCCCAAACAAACGCTCTTCATTCGAATCGTTGTTCGTAAACAAAAACTCCGCAGCATCCGGGATTTCAAGACTGACGCGCCCGTATCGGTGTGACTCTGCCACCAAAGTCTTTTTTCCCGACTTCGAAATGCTTGGCATTTCGGATCCGTCACGCCAAGACCATTTATTCCGAAACCACAAATGCGGCAAAACCCAAATAGAAGCTGCTTCTGGCCCCCGGTTGGTGATTGAGGCCCTCGCGACCACCGTCTCCTCGTTCATCTTGGCGTAAGTGATCTCGATCTCAAAATATCGATTTTCATCCAAAATTCCCGTGTCGATCAGCTCGTATTCTGGCCGATGAACGCCAATAGTTCGGTTGGTTGCGACCAAGTCTTCGTAAGGAAACTCGCGATGCGGATAGATGTAAACCGTCCGCATAAACGAGCTCGTCGGCGTCCCATCAACATGGTAGTAAAGCTCCTTGACGTCCTCTCCATGATTACCTTCCGGGTTCGAAAGCCCAAAATACCGCTCCTTCAAAATCGGATCGTTGCCATTCCAAAACGCCCAGGCAAATATCTGTTCGCAATGCCGATCGCACCATCCTGCCAAGCCATCTTCCCCCCAGCGATACGCCCGAGATCGAGCCTGGTCGTGAGTAAAGTATGTCCACGCCGAACCGCTATCCGAATAATCTTCCCGAACCGTGCCCCAGTGTCGGTCGGCCAAGAAACAGCCCCAACGGTACCAATGTCCTTTTAAGGCATGCTGGTCCGCTAATCGCAAATGCTCGGGAGTATTCAAAATTAACCTCCGCTGGCAAACCCTTCGCAAAGGGTCATTCCACCGTCAACAAACAGCGTCGTCCCAACCACATAATCGCTCGCATCCGACGCGAGCCAAACACACGCTTGACCGATGTCATCGGGCAAACCAACCCGGTTATAAGGAATCAAATCGAGCAATTTCGACTCTGCATCAACGGTGTCCCACGCCGGACGGTTAATCGGAGTTGCAATCGCTCCCGGCGCAATCGAATTAACGCGAATCTTTCGATCCGATACTTCCTGCGCGATCGACTTCATCATCAACATGACTCCACCCTTCGAAGCGGCATAATTCGCGTGCCCTGCCCAAGGGATCACCTCGTGAACCGAAGACATGCAAACAATCTTTCCAAGCGCTTTGCTAACGTCATGCATCCCCCGCCGCTCGAACTCGTTGATCGCCTCGCGGATGCACAAGAACTGGCCCCGCAGGTTCACATTCATGACCAAGTCCCACTGGGATACAGTCATTTTCTCAATTTTGCTGTCCTGCTGAAGTCCAGCATTGGGAACCACAATATCCAGAGTCCCAAACGCCGCAACTGCGGTCAGAAACATGGACATCACCTGTTCTTCGCTCGCCACGTCGGCGATAACTGCAATTGCCTTGCCACCAGATTGATTGATATCGTCAACAATCTTTTGGGCTGCTTCCGGATTCCGAACGTAATTAACCGCAACCGCCGCACCGGCCGCCGCTAAATGCCTCGCGCAACCTTCGCCAATGCCTGAATTCGCTCCCGTAACCAGCGCACTTTGCCCCCGAAGCGGTTGGTGGGGATAAAGGGAAATCAGTGCTTTTTGGCGGTCTAAATTGTATTCTTCCAGAACCATAGTACTGTGTATGATAGCTGGCAGATGGTAACCGAATAGCGGGGTTTCGAAGGAAATTAACGAATTGAGGCTCTTGATAAAACCTGGGAGGAAGTAAAACTTCCTCCCGTAATTTCAAAAAACTCGATAGATTTGAAAGCCTATCGATCTTTTCTTCGATGTTTATTGCGGAAACGCTGACGCGATTGGCTTGAGTTTGTATTTGGCCAAAATGGCATTGAAAGCGGCCAGCTCTTTCCCATTGATCGCCTTCCAGTTTGCCTGAGCCGTCAGCAAATCAGCCGCCGCCGTCTTCGCATTCTTCATCATTACCTCGGTCGGAATCAGGTCGCCCGAATCCAACGTGCTCATGAATCGCATCATGTTGCCCATCGTTCCCGCAAACGTCGGCGCAGGTGGTGGCCCACTGATGGTTGGAAAGCCGCCGCCAAAGCGTCGTCCGCCGCCGCCACCCGCCCCACCAATCAACGCTAACTTGGCATCAAAATTCGTAATTGCTTCCGAAAGCTCTGCCGTGGGCTCCGTCGATTGAAGGTCGGCCAAGAAGGCTCGAATGCGGGCAACCTTTTGGAATCCATCCCACGCTTCTCCGGCACCAAAATACAGGGCCGCTTGCATCTCTGCTTGCCGCTTCACATCAGACGCCGATGCGGGTGATCGCGGGTCATTCTTAACCGTAACTGTCTGGGTCATGACTTTCCCATCGACCGTCAATTTGACGGTGTAAACACCCGGTGCAACCAGAGGGCCTTCCGGCGATGCCGGAGTCTCTCCTGGGTTCGCATTGATGTCGTAGTTGTGACTAAACGCATTCGGATTGTCATATCGCAAGTTCCAATTGATCCGATTCGTGCCTGGCGCGGTCGGAAGAGACCATGGCTTCTCAATCCAAAAATCAGGAACTGGGGGCAAACCATCCGTGGATGGTGGAGCGGGTTTGCTCGTCATATGCCGAACAACCCGCCCACTCGAATCACTGATCTCCAGACTCATGTTTGAAGCCGGTGATCCAAGGTAGTAATAAATAATCGCACCAACCGGAGCGTTCACCGCATGAGGGATTTCTGGTGGCATCGGAGTATCTCCGTTCACGTTCCGACGAACCCGAATCGCATCCCCTGGTTTGAACAGGTGCGCCAATTCAGAACTAACGGAACCAGCTAATTCTCGCAGCGGAGAAATGTCATCCAAAATCCAGAAACTGCGTCCATAGGTTCCGACGACAACGTCATTGTCCTTCACCACCATGTCTCGGTATGAAGTATTCGGCGCGTTCAACGTCAAATTTTGCCAATGATCGCCATCGTCAACCGAGAAGTAAACCGAGCTCTCAGTTCCCGCAAAAACGAGTCCGGCCTTCTTGGTATCGGCCCGAATGACCCGAGCAAAGCTTCCGCTCGGTTGGTCAGTTCGCATTCCCGTCACAATTTTCGTCCAAGTCTTTCCGAAATCCTTTGTTCGGTAGAAGTGAGGAGTCATGTCTCCCACGCCGTGGAAGTCGATCGCTACGTATGCCGTCCCTAAGTCTTGATGCGAAGCATCAATTCCCGAAATATCCGCCCGGGTTGGATTCTTCAATCCAGGAATCGTGACATCTTCCCAGGTTGCCCCGTGGTCCCTGGTAACTTTGATCAGGCCATTGTTCGTTCCAACCCAGATCGTATTGCTATTGACGCTCGATACCGAGAAGGATTCAATGGAACCGCCTTGGTTCGGCCCCAACTGCAAGTCGAGCATTCCATCCTCGTCGTCCTCATCATCCATTTCGATCTGACCACCACCGCCGCCAGTGCTTCCCGTTCGAACCGGAGGAACCGTCGGTGGCTTTGTCGGAGGCGTCGTAGGTGGTTTCGTTCCCGGAGCGTCCGCAGGCTTCGGTGGCACATATCCTTTAGGGAATCCAAGGTCTGGGCTCAATTTCTTCCAGTGCTGACCGCCATCGGTAGTTGACATCAAAAACTGGAATCCGGCCAAAAATTCGTGAGGATTGGTAGGAGAAAACGCCAGCGGTTGATTCCCAACTTTCCGCAAAGTCAATGTTGAATCCATATTCGGACTGACATTAATCCACTGGCCGCTTGGGTAAGTCGTCTTAATAATTCCGCCACCCGCAGGTCCACCCGCAAACGTAACCTTGGGGTTTAACGGGTCCGCCACAATCGAACCAAATTCGTAGCCAGGATGAGGAAGCCAGTCCAACGTTGTGATTGCACCCAAGTTGCCTCTACTTGCAGTTCCTACCGCTCCACTATCTTGCTGAGTCGCGTAAATCCAATACGGATATTGGTTGTCGACCGAAATGTGATACACCTGCGCCGTCGGCTGGTTGTACCATGAGCCCCAATTGAGTCCGCCGTCCAACGAAACCGTCGCCCCTTGGTCGCCACCCAATAAGAGTCGGTCACCGTCAGTTGGGTCGAGCCACATCTGTTGTGGGTCGTCGCCACCGGGCGCGCCTTTAAATCCGGTGAAGGTCTTGCCGCCATCGACCGACCGATACATGCATGTGCTAACCACGTAGACGATGTCGGGGTTCTTTGGATTGACGTAAACACCGCAGTTATAGCCGCCCTGACCATTGGCCACTCGGCGATCGGTTGGGTCCATTTGCTTCCATGTGTCACCGCCGTCGTCTGATCGGTAGAGGCCAAAATTTCCAACGATAAACATCCGTTTGGCATCAGTATTGTTGGCAACTGCTACACTTGTTCGCCCCGTCAATCCTGGCAAGCCGTGGCCCGAAATCTGTTTCCAGGTCAAACCTTCGTCGTGAGAGATATAAAGTCGAGTTGAATTGGTGGCCGTACCTTGACCTCCGCCTCCGCCAGCACCATTAGGCCCTGCGCGCTGGGCGCCCGGGGCATTGTAGTGGCGAACGGTCGTCGCGAGCATTACACTCGGATGGTCGTACGCCCAAGCGATCTTTTGCGCGCCGGTCTGCTTATCAACATAGAGGGTTTTGGTCCAAGTCTTTCCTCCGTCGATGCTTCGAAAAACGCCTCGATCCTCGGATTCCTCGCGAATATTTCCTTGGGTTGCAGCTAAAACCAAATTAGGGTCATGAGGATCAACGAGAATCGAAGGAATCTGCTTGCTGGTCTCCAGCCCCAAATGGGTCCACGACTTTCCGGCATCGATTGATTTATAAATTCCATCGCCTTCGTTGATGGTGCCGCCAGTGATGAGGTCACCCATGCCAACATAGATAATGTTCGGACTCGATGGGGCAACTTCGATGGCTCCGACCGATGAAACCTCTTTGTTGTCATCGAAGATGGGATACCAAGTCGTTCCTGCGCTGGTTGTCTTCCAAACTCCGCCTGCAGGCATGCCCATATAGAAAGTTCCAGATTGGCCAATCGCGCCCGAAACCGCCGCAACTCGACCGCCACGAAACGGTCCAACACTTCGCCATTTGAGGCCCGAATAGAGTTCCGGACGAACACTTTGCGCTAACGAAATCGAACTAAATGCGACGACTAAAACGGCCACACCAAGACTTCGAGCAGAGAATCTTCTCATCATGTTCGTTATCATACGCTAATCACACAAAATTAGGTTTCTCGTATACTTTGGAAACCAAATGACTGAAACAACTTTTCCGAAATTATCCGATTTCAGCCCTCAAGCACTCGTTCATCTTGCGGACGACCACGATGATCAGGCCTTCGGATTGGCGTTTGGCAATCACCCTCAAATGATCAATGAAGGCGACTTCTTTGAAATAATCACTGGCCTGAAGGACCCATTTGCCAACATGGCGTTCGGAATGGAAGTTCGGAACGCACCATCGAGAGTAAAGTCAATCACCAAAAAGCTCGCCTACCTCGATGCTCCCGGTTATTTTTGGGTGGGACCGCATACCAAGCCCGACAATCTTGAAGAAATATTGGTTCAAAACGGCTGGACCTATTTGGCGTCTCCGCCAGCGATGTTGATTGACCTCAACGCCCTCGACGCAAGCCAAGTGAATCCCGAAATTGAGCTGAAAGAAGTCATCACTGAGGAGGACCAACTGATCTGGCAACGAGCAGTTTCGACTGGCTTTAACCTAAGTCTTGAAGTCGCCAAAATGTTCGCCATGCCAGATGGTGTGCGCATGAAGTGCTACACAGCATTTCTTAACGGCGAGCCAGTGGGCACCACCGCCCGAGTCATTCATAACGGAGTAGCCGGGATCTACTGCGTTTCTACGCTGCCCGATTTTCGTCGACGCGGTGTTGGGGCAACAGTAACCCTTCTTCCCCTTCTCGACGCCCGCGAACAGGGATTTCAAATCGGAACCCTCCAAGCCTCTTCGATGGGCCTCCCGATCTATGAGAAACTCGGATTCAAAGAAGTCTGCCGCATCAAGTTGTACGGCTACGGGTTGGCGTGAAATGAAGCGAAGCGAAATTAACCACCTCATTCTTGGTGCGAAAGCGTGTTGGGCCGAGAACGGTTGGACCCTTCCACCGGATCCCCAATGGGATGTGACCGACTTCGGACTCGGTGACTGGCAAAAGTTCGGGTTGGTTCTGGTTAACCTTGCCAACGAATCCGAATATTGCGAAAAGCTGATGTACGTTCAGCGCGGAATGGTCACTCCACCGCACACTCACATCAAAAAGAAAGAAGACATTATCTGTCGGTGGGGAACCATGAAAATTGACGTGTGGAGCGGATTACCCGAGTCCAATCCGACCGAAGCTGTTTCGCTGAAATACAACGGCAAACCAACCACGGTTCCAAGCGGTTCAACCATCCAATTAAGAGCAGGCGAACGAGTTACGCTGATGCCTGGCGTCTATCACCAGTTTGAAGGAACATCGGACGAATGTATCATCGGAGAAGTCTCGACGGCCAACGACGACGTTAACGACAACCTATTTTCCAACCCGGAAGTGGGGAGATTTTCCGAAATCATCGAAGACGAGCCCCCAATCGAAAGGCTTGTCAACGAGCAAAACCCTGGGAACTAAGATCGTCCATGCTACATTAAGAAGCCATGATCATTCCAATTCTCTCCCTGCTGTTGAATCAGGGCAACACCTTGCTTGGCAAAGAAGCACCAGGCTTAATCGGAAAGGAGTGGCTGAACACCGAGAAACCAGTCAAGCTCTCCGACCGCAAGGGCAAAGTCACCCTCGTCTATTTCTGGACCTTTGCCTGCTCCAATTGCAAAAACAACATGCCGGCAATCAAGAATTTGAACGAGGCATTTAAGAAGGAAGGCTTGGAAACCATCAGCATTCACACCCCAGAGCTGAAGGAAGAACGAGACATCGCAAACGTGAAAAAGGCAATCGAGAAGAACGGGATCAAGTATCCCGTCCTCATCGACGGCGACTATGCCAATTGGAAGGCATGGCAGACGAATGTTTGGCCCTGTCTCTATGTCCTCGACAAACATAATCGCGTTCGGGGTGGTTGGCAAGGCGAATTGAACTACAACAACCAAGACGGCGAAGGAAAGATGACTCTTCTGATTAAGCAGTTGTTGAAAGAGCAGTAATCATTTCTAGTTTCCATTGGGCTGGAACCAATCGCAGGACACATTTGTCCTTTTCTTTATGATTCTGTTCGCGCTATTCCTGGTGTCTTCGGATACATATAGACCTCCTGAATATACAGCGAAGTTCGCAAACGGATGCGTCATTGAGTATGGAGAACAGAAGCTCGCGACGGTTCGAACAAAATGTGGAACCGTGGCTTTGGATCTCGATGGATTTCTTAAGATGCGGATCGCAGGACGGATCCGGGGAGACCCGGACAAAACCGCTAACAACTTGGAATATCAGTATAATCGGCACTGGCTCGGCGTCAAATTGTTTCAGGCCGTACCAATTTCGCGAGAAGAAGCAATTGCGATTATTGGCTATCCGGCCGGTGACAAGGGCAGTCGGGAAGAAGCTCAGGACCTTGTCTCAATTTCTGTTCGGGCCGTACCAACGATTCGGTTGATCCGAACTTTGCCTCTTCCAAAGTATCGTACAAGCTCAGACTTAAAACCGCACCTATTTTGGTCGCAGAAGAAATTACTTCTGAGAAATGCATCAGGCTTTGAAATCATCGATACAAAAGGGCGAAAGGCTGGCGAGTTGCCCCAGCAACACGGGGGCTATTTCGTCGGAGTAAATAGTCGAAGAGAACTTATCTACGTGAACACCAGGAATTGCCTGAGCGTAGAGTTCTTCAATCCAACTACACGAAATTGGCGCATAAAAGAAATTGTTACTCCCTATGCACACGTCAGTCTCGAAAGCTGCTTTTTCCTCGGCGCCAACAAAATGCAGCTTGAGTTGGAGGCCTATAATTTCGAAACCATTGGCGGACGAAGTGTGATGAAACAGGGGGCAAAAGCCCACTACATACTCGACACAACCAATGGAAGGCAGCTTGGAAAGCCACTCACGTATGACGGCAACGGCCATTGGCATAACTAAGGTTCATAGCGATCCTGTAACGTTACTTCTTGCTGGAATTGATGGAAATCAGCAACGCAATAAATGCGAGCGAAAAGAAGATGCCCATGATCAGGCCGAAAATCGCCCGACCCTGACCCGTTTTTTCAGGATGCTTTTTCAAATCCCGCAGGGCAACAAAAGAGAGGATTATGGCCAACGGGGCGGGCAACATCAAGACTGATACGAGACCCACGTATCCCGCCGCCACGGCCCAGCCGGATGGATTCACCGGAATTACAAATCGCAAAGGATCGTTATTCGCATCAACTGGTCCGCCCATCGGCCTTGGGTAGGCATGCTCCTGCGGAGGAACCGAAAACTCACTGACCGGAGGTGGAGTCACCGCGGTCAAATCCGACAATTCGCTTGCTGCGCCAGTTGGTTCCGGCGTAATCCCTTCTTCAGTCATTACTTAGCTCCTCGCAAATTGTTCCAATTCGCGGCCGCATTAAAGATCATCGCCCAAGAACCATGAGTCGATTGTCGCCACATCGGATTGATCGCGAAGAGCAACACATTTCCCTTGCCGACCGGACATTGGACCACCGCCGCTTTGCCTGCCAGTTCCTCGCCCTTATCGAGCGCGCCACTGAGCAAAAGTTTGTCCACCGATGCAAAACGCAGCAAGACTCTCGGTCTAGACGCGGGTGAATCCTGATTCTGTGCAGGAGGAGGAGCATCACTCGGCAAAGGCTTAGCCGAATAGGGAGGTCGACCTTGAACAACGTCAGGGTCGGTCAAGTCTCCTCGACCGCTTGGCCGACTCGTGGCTGGTCCGTTACCGCCGCCGCCTCGACCACCGCCGAAACCGCCTCCGCCAACCGACAAGAGCGGTGTCTGGTTAAAATAAACGCCAACCGTATCGTCATAAGTAGCCGTTATCGGGTTCGTCTTGGCCAAATTGTCCGCCAAAAACACTCCGCCTGGAGCAAATAGCGCCTTTGGCTCCGTCATCGTAACGCCGTTCACCAATCCATACTGTATCGGCACCGAGCAATTGCTGCCGATACACATAAACAGGCCACCATCGTTCAAGAACTTTTGCAAGTTCATCATGCCCTGAAGCTCGATGCCGCCCCGAATGTTGTCAGTCTGAGCAACTCCCCCCAAGTGCGGGAATCCTGGCAAAGGCTTCCAAGGAATCGGCTCGCCATCTTTGCTAATGCCGTTTACGATGCCCTGAGCTGTTCCACCCGTCGGCGGGAAAATGATCACGTCATATTTGGCTTTGAGGTCCGCTGTATCGCGCAAATCGTGGGTCGAAATGTACGAATAAGGAACTCCCGCGGCATCGAACGCCATTCGGAACCAACCTTCGTTCTGGGTGTTCTGCCACGTATGAACCAGCGCGATTCGGCCAAGCTTCGACTTGTCAACTGGGAATGGCTTCGCCTGCTCCCAAATGGCGGCGTCCGGCACGCCAGTCCGACCCAGGACTACTTTGTTGGTGACTCGCGTCGAATTCACGTCAAAAAGCGGCCCCAGTGTCCAGCCTGTATCATCGTAGGGTGATGGGTCGTCTGCTCGATAATATTGCTTATCCAGTAGCATGTCTGCCATTCGGCAATAGGGCTGATCCATGCGGACCACCAACGAGCCCTTGGTCAAAACCGATCCATTTTGAATGACGTCTTGATTGAGCATCGTGACCTCAACCCCTTGTCGATTCATCAGCGTCTTCAGTTCTCCAAGGTTCCACTCTCGACCCTTCTTTGCCGAAAGAACGTAAGCCGCTGGCCCCTCGGTCCAAGGCTTCATAACGCTTCGCTTTGACTTCAAATAGTAGCTTCGCAAGAATTGCTCCTTGTTAACCGCCACGTTGTGCATACCCATCAGTAGCGCGGACTGGCTCAGATTTGTATTGTTCCGAATGGACCAACGCGTACTTGACATTGGAGGATTCGGTCGGAACCATTGTCGAGTCGCTTCTTCTCCAACATTTCGGATGCCAGTGTCGGCTCCGCTACCACCTTGAGTCTCATAAAATCGCCCAATCGCGTTATGACCGTTCGCAATGTAGAAGGCGTAATTCGGTGCCCATCCATCGTAGAACCCGTGAGTCCAAACACCCGGAACTCCTCGCTTGGTCATCTCATCGACTTCGTGATAAGCCATCGTATGCCACTCGTCAATCGTGATTGGATCGAGCCAGGCGTTGTACGGTCCGGTACCCGACGAAATGTAGAGAAATGGCACGCTTTCATGCAGATCGTGCAGGACGGTGGGGTGATATTGAAGCCACGTTTGAACCAAGTTCTTGCTCAACGCCAATCCCATGCCAACGTTGTCGCGATTGTTGTCGTGGGCAACGTATTGGCCCCAATAGAGCAGCGGAATCGCAGGTTTGGTCGGATTCTTCTTGCGGTAAAGGTACGTATCAACATACCGATCGCGGCCATCCGTATCCAAAACCGGGGTCAGCATCACGATTGAGTTCTTTCGTATTTCCTGGATGTAGGGAGATTCCTCAACCGCCAAACGATACGCCAATTCCATCAGCATTTCTGGCGGACCAGACTCGGGCGAGTGCATGCCGCCAGTAGCGTAATAGATGGGTAGCCCTTGCTTGATTAGCTTCTCGGCCATTTCGTCGGCACCATTGAGATTTCCGTCGCCCTTGTAGTCGACCATCTTTCGTGGGTCGCCGATCTGGGCGTTGATGTCGGTAATTTGTTTTAGCCGCCGCAAGTTGCTTTCGTCTGAAATGATGACCGTGATCATTTCGCGCCCGTCCTCGCTCTTACCCATGCTTTGCACTCGCACCCGAGGCGACTCTTTGGCCAATAATCGCATATAAGCGTTGATCTCGTCGACGTGGTGCAATACATTCGGCGCACCGACGATGTCACCAAAGTGCTTCATCGGCGAAGTCACCCTTGTGCTTGACGGAAGGTGGTCGACAAACTCAGTCAAGAAGTAAGAGTCAGTTGTGTACTCCTTGATCTTCTTGCCGTACGCTTCGTCGTTTTGCGCAAAGAGTTGGACCGACAGCAGAGCCGCGATAAACAGGGCCAAACATTTCATGAGTGGATTCTACTGCATCAACGATGCAGCAGAATTTTTGCCGCTGCAGGTTAAGGTTTAGCCTTTACTTTTGGCCGCATATACGAAGGGTCAAATCGACTGATTCGAGTTACTAGAACCGACTTAAACGAGACCGTTCCCTGTTTTGTCGGAACGGAAATATCGATGTGATCGCCGATTTTCGTTTTTGCTTCTCGGGCCATCCCGTACAGTTTTGCTCCGTCCGATGTGATCACGGGCGAGTTTTTACCGTTTGAAGCACTCGTTGTAAAACCTGGTAATCCAAATGGCTCGCCAAGCTCAGCGTGGCTTACGGTGAAAGGATGCTCCATCCGTCCAGAAACTGGAGCGCCAGTCCACATGACCCATAGATATCCCTGACCATCAAGCAGGACCCCGCGAAGCGTGACCCCATGGGACTTCGCAATGCCATGGGCAAGAATCTTCTTTCTGATTTCTATTTCATTGTCCTCATCAAACACCGTGCAGTTCTTAACCGCCTGAGGTCGAGGTTCAAATATCTTTGGGTCAACGGATGCAGGGTAGTCGCAAACGGTTTTCATCTTCCCGTCGGCGCTTAGCATTTCAACGATGAGTCCACTCTTGTCATCGACGATTACAATCAAAAGCACTCCTTTACGATCTTTTGACTTCAATTCATATCGAATCGCTGGCCCTTGCTTGGTTTGAGCTGGTTCTTGTTTAACAATTTCGCATTTGTAAAGGGCAAGCATTCGGTCGAGATGCCCTTCAACTTCACCACCATCATCCGGATGCTTTGATGTGTCTTCAGTCCGAACCACCCCAAATAAAGTAGCATTCGGGTTCAGACCCACATTCTGGTTAACCACACTAAGAGCCCTATTGTTGTTGGTGCCAAAGTTTGAATAAGAATAGACCCGGTTCCCGCTGATTCTGAATTCAAGGAGGACTTTGCCATCCGGCTGATACAAAACTGCAGCTTGGTTCCTTCCTTGTCTCCATTCTTCGCCCAGCACTTCACCGTTTGCCCCATGACGGACGGCGTGACTCACCTTGGCTTCGGCTGATGCCCGTAATGCCTGTGCCCAGGTCCGCCCGGCGGTGGCCCGCGGCCAAAACAAAAAGACTACGGCAGTTGTAGCCACTCCAACGAAGCCAAGCTTCGGGAGCGCTTTCCGATTGGGACTGCTCAAAGATTGTCTTGCTTTGAGTCTCATCTCGGCGGTCGATCCGTCGGCTTTAAGGCCTAAAACGGCATGGTCGATGTCAACAGGTTTCGGGGACATACGTTTGTTCTCCTGAATTAAGATAGGTTCGAAGTTGGTTCCGTGCCGAGTGCAAACGACTCTTGACCGTTCCTTCCGCAATGCCGAGCGTCGCGGCGATTTCGCTCAAGGGAAGCTCCTCAACGTGGTGCATCAGGAAGATCGCTCGCGACTCGGGTTTCAGCTTTGCCAGTGCCACTCGGATCGCTTCTGAATCGTCAATCGAGTCAATATCGGTCGCTTTCGCGGTGATATCCGCTAGTATCGGCAGCCAAACCCGGCGACGTCGATGTCGCGTGAATTCATGAAATGCAATCCCCAGTAGCCACGCCCGAAGACTGGCCCGCCCATCGAATTTCGCTGCTCCAACAATCGCCCTCATCAAAGTCTGCTGAGTAAGATCTTCGGCGTCATGTTGATTGCGAGTCAACTGACCGAGGAAGCGAAACAGCGCCGAATGATGGCGTTCGACCAGCAAATCAACTGCGGTCTCGTTCCGTTCAGAGATTAATCTTGCATGAGTGAGGTCGTCCAAATCAGTGTCCTATCGTTCTTCAACCGTTCTATAACCGTAAGGATACGCTGAGGTTCACATTATTTTAAGGAATTCTCGACGTGTCGAAACGCTGGCAAAATTACGCGCCGACAAAAGTACCGTTTTGCGGAACCACCTTATCATGAGAAAATGGGCTTTCTTAAGCATTGGGCTGTACCTCGTTGGGTGCGGCGGTGCTATTTCGTCATCGTCGAACGGTTTGACTCACAACTACTTGGGGACTCAAGCTCCGGGGGACGTATGGTCATGGCAGATCAATGAATCGACCTTTACCGCCACAAACCAAACTCTTGGGTTGCACTACTCGGGAACGAAGTCTTCCTTGTCAACTGGGTTCATGAAATTAACCGTTGATACAACTGATGACTCCGGCGTCACTCCTGGTCAATCGGCTTATGCACTAGAACTCTCGGGAACCGCGCTGTTAATCAAGCCAGTCGGCGACGATACCAAGCCGCCAATTGTGGCCAGCAGCCTTGGTTCAAACCCACCGGGGCCACATGTCAAATTTAACTACGTTGCAATCGGAAAATTGGGATTCAACCAAGCTACCGACCAAGCATACGGGGCTACCGACTTAACCGTAACGGGAAACCTCTACACGGGACCAACCCATCAGTGGAACATTAACGGAGCAGCTCTGGCCGATGGAACCGCCAACCTCACGGGCGACCATGGCTTGATGACCGACCTCAATGGTCCAAGCGGTGTCCCCGTCACCGGAGCCATGACTCCATCGGGAGTTTGTGTTCTCGACTACGGTCCCAACTTCGGCGGCATCATCGGTGTAAAGCAACCAGCCACGAATATTGACCTTACCGATCTCGCTTCACGACACTTTAAAGGATTCTTGATCAACCAAGGTAAGACCCAATGCGTCGACGTCACCAGCAACGGGGACGGAACGCTTCATGGTCAAGGCTACGCCTTGCCAACTGGTGTCGAAGATGGAACATTTGACGGTGGCGGCGGACCTACGTTGAGCTTTACCGCTCAACCAAATCCAGGTGAAGTCACCGTTCGACTCGCGTTCGGAAACGGGTTCGAAGATATGGCTGCGGCCATCAACATCGTTGGCGGAAAGTACATGTTGTTCTGCCTCGGCGTTGGCCAAGACGGCAAGCCGTACAATGTCGTCCTCGTCGAGAACTAAGAATCAAACGACAAAGCCCCGCGAGATTCTCGCGGCGCTTTTTCGTTTTTGCTTATCGACATTGAATTCCCTTACTTACCGCCACCACCGCGTCGACCTGACTCGCCTGGTCCGCCGGGTCCGCGTCGGAAGCTTGCGTCCGGATTCCCTTTGAACATTCGCGGGATCCACGGATAATTTTCAGAAATCACATAGTAATAGGTTCCCTTCGGGAACTCGGGCGTCACGCCAAAGCGGCCGTTGCAGTCATCAAGCTCACCCGCACCTTTTACGTATTCCCAATCCTGAACGAACGAGCCATCGTAAGCCAAACCTGGTCCCGATGGTCGGGTGCCTTGCTTGACCCTCCAACTTGACGTTAACTTCTTGACCCCACTCGCTGGATCATTCGCGTTCTTGTATCCGTAAAGTCCATAAATCGGAAACCCATCGGCAGCCCAACCGATCTGCACCATCTTGGTGCCGTCACTGCGCAAATTCTTCATCAGCCCAACTGGGTTGGCGTGGTAGTGATAGGCGCCCGTCGGCTGAACGTGTGCGTTATTAAAGTCGATGCCCAGGAATGTCTGGCCGTTAAAAATGCCCTCGTAGTTCCAATTGGCTTGGCGATCGTTATGCCAATACTCGGCCGTAAACGGATCGAAGGGGATGCCATTGATCGCTACCCCAAAGTCTTGATGTTGCAAGGGTGTCGGCGACCCGGCCACCTTCGGGTTCGCTGGCACTCGTAAATTGTATCGTTGAGGACTGATTGAATTAGGATTTCCTCGATTCGGAAATGCTCCAGTTTCGTGATCGGGGATACCGTTAGAGGTAATCACCCGAAACTCACCCTTCACTTCAATGTGAACCTCGTTTTTCGCACTGCTCGCTTGTTGGGCCGCAATGATGAAGAAAGCCAATCCTGTCATGGCTTCATATTAGTAGGTAGTCATTTGAAAATTATTTGGACCGATCACAAATATAGACTCGAAAAATTTAATTTTGGGGCGCGGAGAGGGATTGAAATGAATAAACTAACAATTAATCACTCATGAAGCCGATCGTACTCGCTCCCGGTCCTACTAAAGTTCACCCCGAAATGGCGCAATGGCTCCAAGAAGCCGTCGAAGAAGGCGCAGTCTGGCAAAGCCACCGTTCGCCGTGGTTCCTCGAAATGTTTGCCGATGTGAACAAGCGCATCAAAGACTTGCTCTCGATTCCGGACACCCACACCGTTCTTTTCATGAACTCGTCCAACGAGGCATGGGAGCGCGCAATGCAATGCCTCACCACCACCGAAACCTTTCACACCGTTGGCGGAGAGTTCGCAATGCGCTGGCACCAATATGCCGGATGGCTCGGACGCAAAGCGGTTGAGTGGAAGTACACCCACGAATTTGACGGTAATTTTGGCGAAATTGAGGTTCCCGACACCGCTGAAGCGATCTGCATTACCAACAACGAAACCAGCATCGGTTTATGGACTCCCGAAGACCAAATCCATCAGTTGGCCCGACGATATCCCGACAAAATGTTCATGGTCGATGTCGTTTCGTCCATGCCTCACTGCAAGCTCGATTGGAGCTTGATTGACGTCGCCATGTGGTCCATCCAAAAAGGATTCCACTGCATTGCGGGTCTTTCTGTGGTCGTTGTTTCGAAGCGAGCTCTCGCCCGAGCCGAAGAGTTGGAAAAGACCCAGAGCATCGGCACGTATCACGCTTTCCCACGCGTCGCCGAATACGCCGCCCAGAATATGACGGCAGAAACGCCGAACGTTTTGGCAATTTACATCCTCCGAAAGGCGGTCATGAAGTATCAGTCGATCGGTCTCGACACGCTCCGAAAGAACCTTAGTGACCGAGCTGCCGCCTTCTATTCCGCCCTCGAAGACACGTCCTTCGGCTGCTTGGTGAAAGAGAAGGCTTATCGCTCTCCAACTTTGTTTGCCGTTAATTCAGGTGATCTTAACGCGAATGACCTTCGAGCTAAGTGGGCGAAAGAGCTGAACATGTGGACGGGCGCTTGTTATGGCCCGCTCAAGGATCATAACTTCCGAGTTGGCAACTTCCCGATGCATACCCCTGAAGAGCATGAAGTGATGCTGAATGCGATTCGAGCGGCTTCTTTGGCGAAGGTGTAAAATCACCCAAAGTGAGGCATGAAAAGCGCTCGGCAAGAGCAATAAATATTGCAAGAAGTTTGCGACGGAGCCTCACCAAACCTGAGAGACTCCTTTGGGCACTGTTGATGCCGTCAGCAAACGGTGAATTCAACATCCGGAGACAACATCCGGTTTATGAGCTTTATGTTGTTGACTTCTTCTACGAAGGTCTTCAGATAGCCTTTGAAATTGACGGTAAATATGCTCATGCCCTCAAAGAAGAGCGCGATACCATTCGACAACAAAGAATCGAAGCAACAGGTGTCGCGTTTGTTCGTATTCCCGCAAGTTGGGTACTAAGAAATCCAGGTGAAGTTGCTCAATTCATTTTGGATATTTGTGCAGGAATTATTCTGTTGGAAGATTTGGATGAGCGATTCCTGTGACTTTTGAGGCCGACTCCAAGACTCCCCCCTCCGTCACGCTCGTCACAGGTTTCGATATTCAATCTTTCGAGTGACTCGCGTGCTACCTCCCCTCAAGTGGAGGAGCTTTAGTCGTGGATTGGCGCATTTTTGGCAACCAACAATCCAAAAATGACTCACAATTGGGGCGAACGGATTAAGTTGCCGCGGTATAAATTTGTCCTGAGAATATCGTTCAAGTTCCCAGGATTCTGCATTGTCGAAATACTTAGCTCCTCCACTTGAGGGGAGGTGGCGCATCGGTCATTCTGAGATGAGCCCTCATATTAAGACACTCTCTTTTGAAGGTGTTCGGCGATTAGCCCTTCAAATTGTCTTGGGGAAGTGTTCCCGAGTGACGAGTGGTCTCTTGAACTGTTGTATTCCTCGATATAGTTTGTAACAGCGA
>JANYCU010000051.1 GCA_025360125.1 Armatimonadota bacterium
TTCGCTGGAAACTTATATCCATGAAATCTACAACCAAGAAAGAATGCACTCGTCACTCGGCTACATCAGCCCACAACAATTCGAGTCGCGTCTAAACGGAGAGACGCGATGAAGGTGTCCGAAATTTTCACCGCATTTCACGCGAGGAACGAGCTTGGGAAGAGGTGAGGTCGGTATTTCCGCTAATACCGTACATGTGGATTCTGATATCCCCCAAAGTCTGATAAGACTCGACAGTTGGTGGAACTCCCATCATCGACGAATCCGCTAACTTCGTCGCCTCTTCGTTCTTCCCCTCGAAGATCAACCGCCGGATCTCGGGAAGGGCGGCCAGGGCTTTCGGATTGACACGATCCTTAACCGAACCAGCCCATAGCGTATCGTCGTTCAGCTGGATCCGTTCGTCGGCGACTCCACCAAAAACCATCGCGCCAATTCGACCGTTCCCAATCGGTAACGCCTCATTCCAATTCGCCGCTGGTTGCTCATACCAGAGGGTCAAAGGGCTGTGCTTCGGAGCTTGAGCAGACCCCAACGAAGTGGCAAACAGACATGCCGAAAGGCAAAGGCAAAGGCAAATATTGGTCATTCGGTTACATGCACTCGGAAATGAATTCTACTATTAGATAGCAATTATTAGTGTAAGCGATTGAAGTCGTACTGACCCCACTGCCAAATCAAATCAATAAATTGGGCGCGAAAAGGATCGAGGTTTACCCCTAGTTATAGGTCATCTGATAGCTACCGTTTGTCCAGGACCAGCGCCATCGGTGCGGCAATATTCTTAGCCCAGCCAGAGGGTTTTTTGTCGTCTCGGCGACAAAGAGTCCGTAGGGCTGGGTGGGAAGTCGAAATCGTCTTAATTCCAAGGAGCGTTGCGACCCGGCGATTATCGCCGCATTGCCAATTCCCAAGCACCCTCAAATAACTTATTTCCGAATCGGATAACCGCGCCAAACCCACTCAAGTGCCTGCGGCAACGTCTGCCGAACCACTCGACCATCCACATGCCCCGAATCCCGGGCAAAAACATACTGGTAATGATATTTCTTCTCCTTCAAAACCGCTGCCGTCCGGTTATTCGCCAGCACCCAGTTATGGTACGTCGATTCAGGATCGCCGAATCGATTGTCTTGCTCGCCCACGTGCATCCAAATGCGAATCGGCTTCGGCTTGCTCTCCTTGATCAAATGATCATGAAACTCCCACGCCCCGTGCGGAGTTTCGAGATTAAACGGCGACTGCTGATTCACAAACGTGCCCGAATACGACAAGACTCGATGATACAAATCGGGGTGGTACCACGCCATCGCCAGCGCACATGCCCCACCTGAACTTCCGCCCATCGTCATCCGTCCATTAGGATCCTTTGTAAATTCGGCGCCTGTTTCTTTGGTGACTCGTGGCAAAACTTCGGTCTCGATAAACTCGGCATACTTGCCCGACATCGTATCGTATTCAAGGCCTCGCTCGCTTCCCTGGGCGTCTCCACCACCCGAATTGATCATGATCGCCACCATCGAAGGAATCCGATGATCGAAAATCATATTGTCCAGAATTTTCGGAGAAATGCCATTTCCCATACTGTCCTGAGCCACGTAAAACGGAGACTTACTCCTCGGCTTGTATTGACTCGGAACGTACACCGTCACATTTCGCATATACGGCACAACCTGACCAGGTGCCGACTTGGCAATACCCGGATAAATCTTGCTGTCGTGGGAATCCATCGTGAAGTGATACACCTTCCCTTTCGGCACGTCCGGCCGCTCCTTCATCTCAACCGCATCGGCATAGGGGGCAGTCAGGATGTAATCACCCTCATTCGCCTTTGGCGTATACGGAGTGAACTTCGTGAAATCAATCGGCGGAGCCTGAATCCCCGCCGCGGCAAACACCGTCATCACCGCCGCAAAACCAAAAATCCCAACCAAAACCCTGTTCTTCATCACGATAGATTCACTATACATTCGGACGCAAGTCCAAATACCAAACCACGGATTTTACGAAATTATTCTCGAGGGAAATAACCACGCTACGCCCTCGGGGGCGTCGTTGAACAGGCCATAGGTGAACCGGCGGGGGTCAGATTCTTCATCGTCCCATGCATTTTGGAGACCGACCCGGCGATTATCGCCGCTTCACTATTGCCTGCTTCTTGGCTTCCATGCTTCCCGCGCTTCTTGCGCTTCCCTGCTCGCGCTTCCCAGCCCGCCCGTACCGCGAAATAATCGTAATGTGCTTCGCACCAACTATGGTCTCAAAGTCCAAGACTTGACCCGGAGGGTCACAGATGGTAGCCAGGGGAGTTGCGAAGCAACCAACGTAGCGAGGAATGGAGCTGCGAAGCAGCCAAGAAGACCCCTGGAAAGGTCGAAACAGCCAAAGTCCAAGGAGCGTTGCTACACCCCAGCTCTGGCCTTCTATCAATCAGCGACCCGGCGATTCTCGCCGCTTCACTATTGCCTGCTTCTTGGCTTCCATGCTTCCCGCGCTTCTTGCGCTTCCCTGCCGGCCTTTATCGCGAAATAATCGTAATGTGCTTCGCGCCCGTCGGGCTAACCGTGGCCGGACTCTCCGGTGCCAGCAGTCCACTACTCGTAGCCAAATATTCTGAGATCGTGTGATCCAGGCTATTCACCACAAAAACATAATTCCCAGCAGGCTCCGTGACAACGCTTGTCGACGCATTTCCTGCCGTTACAAACGCGGGAGTTAATGCCGTCAGCGTTCCGTCCAAGCCTACGCTGAACTGGCTTACCGGGCTCACTCCACCAGAGGCACCATTCAGTGTCGCCAAATAACCGTGCTTTCCGTTTGCCGAAACCGAAAAAGCTACGTTCGTATTTCCACCGCCCGACGCACCGACAATTGCGGGCGCGAGTGGTGTCAACGAACCGTCAAGCCCAATCGAAAACTGAGCCGTTCCCGTCGAACAGGGGCAATAAAAATGAGTTCCATCGGGAGAAATCGTTGCTCCATTTGCACTAATAACCGTGTATGTTGGAGTCGATAGCGGCGTCAACTGCCCAGCAACACCAATCGAGTAAGCACTGATCGTATCCGAAGACGGACTGCAGGCATAAAGGAAATTCCCGTTTGGACTGATGACAAGCGATGCGCCACCCGTTGCGACCGGCACAGTTGCTGGAGCCAGAACCGTCAGTGCACCCGTCAATCCAACCGAATATTGCTGAATGGAACCGTCAGTTTGGTTCAAACAATAAACGAACTTCGAATTAGGAGTAATTTCAATCGAAACTGGACCAGTACCTGCCGTAACCGTCGAGGGTGTCATCGCAACCAACGCGCCTGAGCCACTAATCGTGAACTGTGAAATTTTTCCGTCGGTCTTATTGGCTCCGTAGGCATACTTCGCGTCCTTACTTGCAGTAACCCAAACCGTATTGAGAGCCGCAGGAGCAGCGACGACTTCTGGCGGAGTCAAAGGCAACAACTGACCATTTGATGAAACGGCAAATTCTGCGATACCCGTTCCGGTCGCAACATAGACAAATTCGGCCGCGAATGGACCACCAATTTTTGCCCCTCCACAACCAGAAACGAGGCTAAGAGCGGCAACTAATCCACCCAACACGAACGACTTTGAACCCTTAAACTGCTTGACCATTGAACTCTCCTTAACCTCGGCTTTGCGTACGAGTATACATTCCAACGCCTCATCGTCCCCATAGTTTTGTCAGGATTCAAAATTCGAAAAACTTTTATCCATAAGAATTCCGTCACCAACCGCAATCAACCCGAACATCGACACGTAAATGATAGGGATGAAGCGAAACGCAACCGCCGTTTGGAACGGCTCCGGCAAAGAAGGAAACGGCACCTTAACCACCCAAAGCACCGTCCTCGACAAAACCCAATACTCGTTCAATTCCCGATTCGCCGAAGGCATCGGCACCAACCCCGAAGAACTCATCGCCGCCGCCCATGCTGGCTGCTTTACGATGAAACTTAGCTTTGTGCTGAATGAAGCTGGCTTCACCGCCGAAAGCCTTGAAACGACATGCACAATCACCTTTGAAGGCGGAGTCCTGACCGAATCTCACTTAAACGTAACCGGAAAAGTTCCAGACCTAAGTGAAGACATTTGGACCGCAAGCGTCGAAAACGCCGAAAAGAACTGCCCCATAAGCCAAGTGCTCAAATGCGCAATCTCATCAGATGCCACGTTGTCTGTCTAAGCAAGATCAAATGGCTCACTAATCCGACCTTGTCCAAGCAAGGATAATTGTCATTGTCGAGAGTCAAAAACAAAAACCGACACCTCGAAAGGTGAGGAGAGTAAAGGTCTCGTCGATTCGAAGGTACAAAGGGTCGATCCCGTGGACCATGAATAGCCCAGTTACTCCGACATACTTTAATTACCACGAGCCCTCCTGGGGCCCGAAGGGTCATATAGAGTTCAGCCCAGGTTGAAAGGTTTTGCGACTGGACGAAGTCCCAAGCAAATCCTTGAGGCCTGGGTAGGGCAAACGAAACAGCCAAAGTCCGAGGAGCGTCGGCACTGCCAATATTAGGAATACCCAAAAAACCGCGACCCGGCGATTATCGCCGAAAGATGAAACTCTGCCAGGGAGCGTCGGCACTGCCAATATTAGGAATACCCAGAAACCGCGACCCGGCGATTATCGCCGAAAGAAGAACTCTGCCAAGAGGCTAAATCCCAACAAAACCTACTTCAACAAATCTTTCACCACATTGCCAAAGACGTCCGTCAACCGGAAGTCTCTTCCCTGATACCGATACGTCAGCCGCGTATGGTCGATGCCAAGCTGGTTCAGCAACGTCGCGTGCAAATCATGAACACTCACCGGATTCTCGACCACGTTGTAACCGTAATCGTCCGTCTTACCGTATCCAATTCCGCCCTTAAAGCCGCCGCCCGCCATAAACATCGTAAAGCATCGAGGGTGGTGGTCTCGCCCGTAATCCGTCGCCGAAAGATCGCCTTGCGAGTAAACCGTTCGTCCAAATTCTCCGCCCCAAACGACCAACGTGTCATCGAGCATTCCCCGTTGCTTCAGGTCCTTAATCAGAGCAGAAGTCGGCTGGTCTGAGTCATAAACCTGTCCCGCAATCTGCTTCGGCAAGTTAAAGTGCTGGTCCCAGCCCATGTGGAAGAGTTGGACAAACCGAACTCCGCGCTCCGCCAGTCGCCGCGCCAACAAACAGTTATAGGCATAGCTTCCCGGCTTCTTCACTTCCGGACCGTACATCTCAATCACGCTCGACGGCTCTTTTGAAATATCCGTCAATTCAGGAACGCTGGTCTGCATCCGAAACGCCAATTCATACTGCGAAATCCGCGTCGCAATCTCCGGATCGCCCATTGCGTCGAGCTTGAGCTTGTTCAATTCTCCCAGGTCGTCCAACATGTCGCGTCGAGTATTTCGGTCAACACCATCGGGGTCCGAAAGATACAAAACCGGATCGCCCGAGTTTCGGAACTTCACGCCCTGGTGTGTTGTCGGCAAAAATCCAGAACCCCAAAGTCGGTCATAAATCGGCTGATCGTCCTTTCGCCCCGTTCCAAACGAGGTCAAAACAACGTACGACGGCAAATCTTTGTTTTCTGTACCCAATCCGTAGGCGAGCCAAGCACCCATGCTCGGGCGTCCCGCCAATTGAGATCCCGTCTGCAAGAACGTAATCGCTGGGTCATGGTTAATCGCCTCGGTCTCCATCGAATAGATGAAGCACAGTTCATCAGCGATCGCGCCTAAATGTGGCCAAAGCTCGCTCAACCACAAACCGCTTGAGCCATGCTGATTGAACTTAAAGATCGTTGGCGCAACGGGAAACTTCTTCTGACCGCTGGTCATCCCCGTCAGCCGCTGACCATTCCGAATCGAAGCCGGAAGGTCCAATCCTCGTTGCTCGGCCAACTTAGGCTTGTAGTCAAACAAGTCCAATTGGCTCGGAGCACCAGACTGGTGAAGGTAAATAACCCGATTCGCCTTCGGCTTAAAGTGCGGAAGCGAAGGTATCCCGCCGACTCTATTATGTTTCGGACCCTGGGCGCCAAATGCCTCTGTGCCAAGCATCGAAAACAATGCGGCAAGCCCCATGCCACCGCTGACTTTCAAAAATGTACGGCGGTTAAGCTCGTCTTGAATCGAGAGTATTGGGTCCATTTATTCCTTCGTAATTGTTTCGTCGAGGTTGAGAATCGTACTCGCAACCAATGTATAAGCCGCCAGCGTCGCCACATCGACCGATGCCGGATTCTTAAAGTCACCTTGAGAAATCAGCTTTTCGGCATCGGCCTTATGAGATTGATAGTGAGCTAAGCGTCGAGCCAGACCTGAGGTCAAAATCCTTTGCTCTTGAGCCGAAGGATCACGGGACAGCACCACCCGAAACGCGTATTTTAGCTTAGAATCCGTCGATTTCCCACCTTCGAGCAACATCCGAACGCCAAGAGCCCGCGCCGCTTCAACATAGGTCACATCATTCAACATATTCAGGGCTTGAAGCGGGGTATCCGTTCGTGCCCTCCGAACTCGACACGTTTCCCGAGTCGACATGTCAAACAGGGTCATATTGGGCGGAGCCGCCGTGCGCTTCCAAATCGTGTACAGGCTCCGACGGTGAAGATTTTCGTCCATATCGTGCTTGTAATTCTTAAGGTTGCCGTAAACGTTCATCTCGTCCCATACGCCATCCGGCTGATAAGGACGAACCGATGGTCCACCAAGCTTTTCCGTCAACATATTGCCAAAGAACATCGCTTGATCACGCAGGACTTCGGCGGTAAGGCGGAAGCGCGGGCCGCGGGCAATAAGCCGATTTTGGGGATCGAGCTTGACCAACTCAGGAGTGACCTTCGAACTTTGTCGATACGTCGCGCTCGTTACCATCTCCTTCCAAAGTGCTTTCTGATTCCACTTCAAACGAATCATTTCGGTAGCTAGCCAGTCCAACAGCTCCGGGTGCGACGGGAACGATGCCCGGGTTCCAAAGTCTTCACTGGTCTCAACTAGTCCAACTCCAAAAAGTCTTTCCCACATTCGGTTTACCGTAACCCGGCCCGTCAGCGGATTCGATGGATCAACCAGCCATTTCGCCAATCCAAGTCGGTTATTCGGAACTCCCTTTGGTAAAGGAGGCAAGAAACTAGGCGTTGACATCGAAACATTTTCGCCCTTATGGTCATATTGACCGCGAACCAAAACGAACGCCTGCCGTGGCTTCGCCATCTCTTCCATCACCATAACGGTCGAAATCTGACCATCCAACATATCTCGCTTTTGGCGAGTTACGTCGATCTCGTCGTCAACCGCTCGATACTCTTTGTCATGATCTCGCGACCACAATCGTATCAGCAATTTCGTCTGATCCGCAGTTCGCTTTTCAGCTGGCAAGGCCAAAATCCCTGCCGCGGCCAACATCGTGCTGTTGTGCTCAACTTCGCTTCGCTGCAAAGCCCGGTCATAAAACTCCAAGTCCTCAACCTGACCTCGGAAGAAGTCTCCGCCCGTTCGTCGGCCAATTTTACAGCTAGCTTTGGTGCGAGTAGAACCCATCAGCGAGTTCGCTTCTGTGTCCGATCCAGAGTCAACGCCATTCACATAGATACGCGCTCCTTCCGCCTTGCCTGAACCATCATAGGTAACAGTGATCTGGTTCCAAGTCTTGTTGCGCATCGTCGCCCGCGATGTAATCTTCATCGCGCGGTCGGGCCAAGCACTAATCAAGTGAAAAGCTGGCTTACCACCTTGAATAAACAAATCCCAACCTTGATACATTTGAGGAGAATCCATTTTCGAGACAGGCGAACCGTTTCCATCTTCCGAATAAATCCACAACGAATAAGAAAATGGCTTCTGTCCATCAAAGTCGGCAACCTGACCTAGGTCAACGTAGCCCTTTTCGCTTACCATGACCGAACCATTCATTCGGCCCGGAGCGTCCTTCGCTTCACCCATATATTGAGGCGGCGCAATATTTCCATTGGCGGCTTTCGGCTGCTTTCCAAATTGATACGACGCCACTCGACCTGGAAGAGCCGGAAGCTCCTTCGGATCGACTTTCCAATTCGCAATCTCTGCGGAATTCTTTTGTCCAAATGCCTGAAGTCTGGCATTAAGTTGGCCAAGCTTTGAGTCATAATCCCTCATCGCCGCTGCCTGAACCGCATCCGGAGCCTTAACTACCGGAGGGTGATTGACAGGTCGCTCTTCACCTGTTCCCGACTCGGGAACGTTGTTGAAGTACGAATACATACTGTAAAACTCTTTCTGGGTCAGTGGGTCATATTTATGATCGTGACATCGCGCACAACCTGCCGTAAGTCCGAGCCAAGTGTCCGAAGTCGTTTCAACTCGGTCAATAACGTTTTCGACCCGCCACTCTTCGGCAATAACGCCGCCTTCAGTGTTAATCCGGTGATTTCGATTAAAGCCCGTCGCGACTCGATCATCAGTCGTCGCGTTCGGCAACAGGTCACCCGCAAGCTGCTTGATCGTAAATTGGTCATAAGGCATTCCACTGTTAAACGCATCAATAACCCAATCACGCCATCGCCATTGGAACCGCTGCCAGTCGCCCTGGTATCCATTCGTATCCGCAAATCGAGCGTAGTCAAGCCAATCCATCGCCATTCGTTCGCCATACCGTGGCGAAGCCAACAATCGATCAACAACCTTCTCATAGGCTTTGGGCGATTTATCGCTCATGAATGCCGAAACTTCCGCAGGCGTCGGTGGTATTCCCGTCAAATCAAGGCTAACCCGTCGAATCAGCGTCCGCTTGTCCGCCTCTGGTGACGGCTTTAGATGATTCTCTTCCAGAGTCGCCAAAACAAACGAATCGATCGGGGTCTTTGCCCAAGTCTTCAACTTAGTGACTGGTGGAGCCATCCGAACTGGAGCAACAAATGCCCAGTGCTGCTTGTATTCCGCGCCTTCCAGAATCCATACCTTCAAAAGCGACTTCTCGTCCGCGCTCAAAATCTTGTGGCTGCTTGGAGGCGGCATGATGTCGTTCTGATTGGTCGTCAAAACTCGACGCATCATTTCGCTCTTTCCTGGGTTGCCCGGCACGATCGCTGCCCGACCATCAGCCAGCTTCTTCGTCGCACCTTCACGGGTATCCAGGCGTAATCCAGCCAAAACCGTTTTCGGATCGTGACCATGACAAGCTAAACACTTATCAACGATAGGACGAATGTCGCGATTGAAGTCAATTTTCTTCTTCGCCTTAACTACCTTCGAACCTGAAGGCAAGGCATAGAGACCCGTTGCAAGAATCGTAATTGAACCAAAAACTAGGAGGTGCCGACCGAGCGCCATAGAAGCGTAGGTTACCCCTGAGGCATAAATTTGGTTCCTCTTTTTACGGGTTGGTCGTATATAACGTACAAGAAAATGTCCCCGCGAAACGTTTGCGGGGACAGCCTGACTCTAGCCTTTGCCTTGGAGTTTGCCCTTCTTCGTCTTCGGCATCGTCACGTCGAACTTGGAATCCACGGTTTTAACCATAACCCACTGCTTATTGACCATTTTCCATGTGTCAACGCAGACTTCGTGGACCACGGTTGTTCCGCCAGCCCCTTTCAGGTTCACCACCAAGTCGGTCCCAACGTCGACCATGCCATCATGCTTCTTTGAGCTCAAGAATTTTTCCGTAACCGTGGCGCTCTTGTTCGCAGCAAAGAGCGGCTTGACACCGGCCAAGAACTCTTTTCGATCTGCAGATTTGCCAGATGGGTCAACATTTACAAAATCTTTCGCGAAGAAACCTTCAAACTTAGTGAAGTTGAGGGATTTCATCACCGAGTGAAGGCTCATGTATCGTGCGTGGATTTCGAGTGGAACAGTTGCCGCAAATGACGCTGCAGTCGATCCAATTACGACTGCTGAAAGAATGATTTTAATATTCATAGTTTTCCCCCTCACAACTCAAGTCCGTGAGATTCCCTTATGAAACCACGGAAACATGAATAAGTCAACGAAATTCAATGAACAATGACTTAAACCTAAGTCGTGCTTTCCTGCTTTGCCCGGCTGCAATGGCTGGGCCGATCCACTTGGTTTGACTTTCGTCGTCTTCATTCCGCTTACCAACACGCTTCCATCCGAGATCTTGGTTTTGACCATCAGCCATTACTTGCCAACGAACCCCGCGTCTTTTGCATACACTTTCATGAAAACAGCTTGGTTCACTCATTTCGCCGCCAAAGCAATGCTGTTATATTGCAACTTAGCCACCTCCGGAACGGCTACTGTTTAAGCTGGGTTCGCAGAGACAATAGTGACAAATCCAATAGTGACTCGACAATTCATGATTCCAACTTTTGCCCTATCTCAGGCTTATAATGTCAAATCGTCATTCATTCGCCGAAGTTCCAAAATAGCTCTGCCTTCTATTTGTCCCCGTCCACGACCTCAAACATCTTCCGAAGACGTTCTTTCTCGTCCCGTTCCTTCTCCCTGGCCCGAACCTCGTCTAGGTAGGCGCCGCTTCGCTCTTCTTCATGCTTCTTATCCGCCAGCAATTGGTGCTTAGCTTTCCGATCATCAAACGCTTCTCGAAATCTTATTCCGCCCGAACTAAGCAGAGTCATCACCGAGCTAAAGATGCCCATGATACCGAATAAGAAAATGAACTTCTGGCCACTCCAAACCGAATAGAGCAAAACAATTGGTGAAACGATTAACCCGATGTGGCCAACAAGTCGGGTTGACTTGAGAAACGTCATTTTTCGATTCAGAATCGCTTGAAGCGAGTTGCCACCATCAAACGGGAAACTTGGAATGAGGTTCAAAACACCCATCGTGACATTGAAAGTCCCAAGGTAGTCAATCAGTAAAACTTGGATGCTTACTTCATTTGCACTGCCATTATCCCCAACAACATAGGCAATTCCATGACAAAGGTAGCCCAAAGCAAATGTCGCCGCTGGACCCGCCAAGGAAATCATCAAGGCCTGAGTTGGATTTCGAGATCCGCTCGATGTGGCGAATCCGCCAAAACCATGGAGCATGATCGAAAGCCCAGTTAGCTTAAAACGCTTCGCCACCAACGCATGTCCAAGTTCGTGAATGAGAATCGACAAGATAACCAAGATTACGAACTCGACCGTGTGGGGAATGTCGATGAAATGGCGGTTCATCACCGGCCATAAAAAGAAAATCAGCGTGATGTGAATGCTGATCGGAATCTTGAACAACTTGCCGACGCGCACCGACCAGTCGAGAATATTGTTAAGCTTGGAGAAATCCATAAGGTGGTCGCCAGGAACGTCCTAATTATAGGCGACCGGAAGGGATTCTCAAGCCAAAGGCTAGCTCCTCGGTACAATTGGACAAAATATGTCAGGTTACGAGACACTCCATTCCGCGTCCGCACCACCCGCCCTCGGACCCTATTGTCCAATGATCCGCACCGGAAACATGATCTGGGGTTCGGCCCTCGCTGGAGTCGATCCCGCCACCGGATCCCTCGTCGGCGATAGGCCTTACTTGCAGACTCAACAAGCCCTAAAACTCATGCGAGAAATGCTCGAAGAAAACGGGTCCGACTTAAACCACGTCGTCAGCATGACAATCTTCCTCAAAGACATGGCCGACTTCCCCGAACTCAATCGAGCCTTCATCGAAGCTTTTGGCGACCACAAACCAACGCGCTCCGTCGTCTCCGTCATCGATGTCCCCAAACAGGGCGCGCTGCTCACCATGAACTTCGTCGCGGTAATAATTTAGTTGCTTAGCGTCCTCAAGGTAACTGTGCAGGAAAGGATTTTTTACTCTAATTAAGGGGTGGCCTGTTTAACCGACCATCTGCGGAGCTGCGAGTTTAAGCAGGAACTAGCGACGACTCATTTGCTTAATGGCTTAAAAATACCTCTCGCCTGCAATGCCCGAAGATCCATGCGAAGGTCCTCATCGCGAGTCGACTTTCGCATCTTGCCGTGATCTCGGATGGCCATATGACCTCCATTTTCACCGCTCATAATTACGATCGATACCAAGCACGGAACAATCGGATGAATGCACAGAAACACAAGCGAGAATCTTCGAAACGAAGGTCGATGCTTTCGAAGCTCAATGTAAGCCAAGCTGGCTTCGCGGTCGCCACCGATCGCTGCAAGCCGATAGGGCCGAAGGTCCCTACCAAACTTTCCAGCGAGTATCAGAGTCGAAGTCATCGCCCAAGCGCCAACCAAAGATAGGATGACCAACACAAGCCATGGGACTAGGCCATTCGAGGCAAAAGTAAATGTCCACAAAAAGAAATAAAGGGATGGGAAAATCCAAAAAGGCACAGTCAAAGCCACCAAAATCGTCGTAACAATGAGCGGATGAGTCAATTCTCTCCGCATGGCCCGCCAAGCGTCCCGCTTATCAACCTTCAAAGTGACCGGATCGCTGGTCATATCTCAATATACAACGTTTCACGGACTTACGTTTCGAGCCTTCACATACTCCCGCCAGTCCCAGTTCTCTGCATCATCGCATACCCGAATCGCATCTTCCGCCCAAACCCGAGCCACCAACACATCCAATCGCCCCAAAAACGCCGAACTACTCCGAAACGCAAGGTCCGAGTACAACTTGGTCCTATTGCAAAACGCGCACACGGCGCGCAAATTGATCGGCCTGTTTCAGCCACTACCCGAGTGGTCAATCGTGGTCGCCTTTGCCCCGCACTGCTGGCACTTGCCCCCTTCCCGCTCAATCACTTTCAGCCGAACTTTAGGTGGAACCAGCACGTCTCGACGAGGATATCCTCCGCCTAACACATACCAAAGTTTCTGCCCCAAGGCCGCCTGCTTGTCTGGAATCGCAATCGAACCCTCCCGAACCGCACTCCGAAATTGACGAACAAAAGCCGCACCCTCCCGACATTCATCCGAGCAATAGGGACTTCGAATCGATTCAACCATCGAACCACAATTGGGGCATGATGAAGGACTTGGCGCGATCAACTCACCCTCATTAAAATCACGCCCGACAAGTAGAGACAGCACCGCACGAGTTTGTTCTTCGATGTCTGATCCAACATCGAGCGACGGCAAATCCGGAAGTATGTTGCCAAACTTCTCCGTCATTACCGCCCTTCCCATAACCTACTATTGTATCGCCAGAGAGTCAAATCGTATGACTGCTTACTGCCAGATCCAACATTTCCGTGAGTGAGAGTCCCCGTTGGTGTGAACCTGTGCTCTATTTCTTCGTTGGTTTAGCCCAGTCATAAAGGGCTCGGCTCATCGCAATTTGAACCGCTCGCTCTTCATGAGGTGCGGCAGGACCACCGCTAACGGCCGAGACAAGTGGTGTAACTAAAACGTCGCCAGCGATTTTCAGAGCGCCGTCCTTCTCATCGCTTCTTCCTTGAACATCAAGTTTCTCGTAAACGGTGGTTCCGGTGGCAACATCTAATACGTAGACGCTGAGGGTTGCAGTTGATATTGTTTTCGGCCCGAGGTTAACCCAAATGCTTCGAGTGTGCCAAGAGACCGAGCCGCACAAGACAAAATTCGCGTTTACGGAACGGCCGTATTCCACCAATGTTTCCCGACTAGATGGATGACCAATGGTCGGTAATCTTCGATCCGTTCGTCGCCACTCTGAGCTTGAAGTATCCCCCGGTACGACATCATATCCCGCCTTCTTTGCGATTTCGCTAGCACTGCGGTGAACGGAGGCCTTCGCACTGTCGGTTGACTTGTCAAGTGCCCAAGGATAGGCGACAACCGTTCCCAGTTTATGTTCGCTGTTTCGCTCCTGAGCGAAGCTCGGCGTAGGGGCAGCAGCAAGGGCAATTGCCGCTGCTATCATAGTTGCAGAAAAAATTCGGTATTTCATTTGTTAGTCTCCTCATTGATCGGGACATTCCGAATCAAGTTCTCTAATGGTTCTAACTCCGATTAGCCGAGGAGCATCGCGGCGGCCAAAAGAATTGAGGCTAATGGCCGTGGAAGTTTGACTTTGAGAATCGTTGCAGATAGAATTTGTTCGTGAAGAAGCTTAAGGCGTACGTACCACCAAAGGTCGTTGACCAAATAGGCATTTCTCAGTTCAGCCGAACAGAATTTGACCTTTTGAAGCAAACTTCGAAAGATCGAGATGGTCTCGACGATAACTATGAGGAATATGTTGCTAACGTTGCAAATGTAAAAAGGAACATGAAAAAAATGGGATTTGAAACAGTTGATGTTCCACTGACCGTCGCTGAGATTGAAAACTTTTGCCAAACCAATGGCCTTGAAAATATTGGTGCAACGCGTGCTCAAATAGTTCAAATGAAATTATCCGGACAACTTTAATGTCTCAGTCTTGGCCCTACCTCAGCACTTGGCTCGAAATCCGGGGTCATGGAGATCAACATTTCGTCGCCATCAAGCCATGTAAAGGTCGGCAATTCTTGCGTTGCCGTGGCCGCGCTTCGACGATAAGTGGGCAGCACAAGTCCCAAAAGGTCTGTTCGCTTTGTCGCTGTCGAATTAGTCCCGCCCAATGAACCATAGCCTGGACTCAGATGGTTGCTTGTTGCAAATATTTTTGGACTTGTACCAACCCAATCCCATAGCTGGACCGTGCTTTGCTCGCTATTCAAAAAGATATTTCGGTCAGCAATTACTTTGTCAGTCCTGCCAGTTATAGACAGCATTGGCGAAGAAAACGGAGTGACAATGGTATTCAGGAACAGAAAGATATTGCCAACCCGGGTTCCTTTTTCCTGACCAAAGTGAATTACGCCGCGATTGCCAAGACACTGAGGGTCCTTAACGATTCGATTGCCGATGAGCACCGCGTTGGAATTCGGTCTCGTCGTATCCCATGCCTCGGGAAGGTCTATTTCGCGGTTAACGGCATCATGAATAAAGCAGCCGATGATCTCAATATAGTGCGCACGACTCTTGACGTTATGGCCCGTCGTCGAGTTGCGAATCTCGCAATGCAAGAGCGTTGCACTAGTGCCGCCCAGATACAAATTGTGGTTATAACCAGGATCCTTCATATTGCCGTTACGCTCAATTAAGCAATACTCAATTCGCTGATTGGAACCCGCTTTCGCGTCACCTGCCTTCCCGTTCGACATAATTCCCATGTCGTTGTCGTGAATGATGCAATCACTGACCATGACATCGTTCGCGCCCTGGATTCGAACCCCCGCGCCATTAAAACTCAAATTATGCGAGCCAGATAAATTGAGATTCTCGATCTTCGAACCAGTCCCGCTTGGGTCAATTTGGAAAATCGCCCTTGGCACCGAACCCGAACCCGAATAGTCAAAGCCATCTCCCTTAACCTCAACTGGCTTTTGCCCAACTCCGCGTATCGTCAACAAAGGGGTCCGAACCCGAACCGCCGTCTTTACGTACCCGTCTGGACTCGGAAAAACCGAAATGACATCCCCGCTCTTTGCCAGATCAACCGCGTCCTCAATTCGCGCAAATTGCTTCCCCGGCCCAACTTCCCAAACCTTGCCCCGATCAATTTGACTAAAAACCGTCAACGCAATTATCGAGGTAAGCATTTCTCAATCTTAGACGAAATCTCTACTCACTTGCTTAGCCGACCACTACGCAGTTGAGAGTCTAAGCATAATCGTGGCACTGGCTCCGACCTCTGCGTCGAATGGAGTGACGTCGCGAGGAACGAGTACAGACGGAAGCGGAATGACGCTGGGAGAAGCCAGTGTCTTAAATTTAGTAAAGATCAAAGGCGGGAACACTCTCGTGGCATGCTTAGCCGACCACTACGCAGTTGAGAGTCTAAGCATGTTCGTGGCACTTGCTCCGACCTCTGCGTCGAATGGAGTGACGTCTTTCCGACTCATTCTAGCCGAAAAACCAAGAAATGTCGACTTCCGACCAATCATCTAAACGACCAAGGAAGAAATCTCCGACCGGCTGCCAACCATATTCGCCAGAAATGCAATCCATGCAACACCCTCCGCAGGCCTAGGTAGAAAATCGAATCCGTCCTAAGTCCGAGATTTCGAAGAAATCCCGGTTGTTACAACCGCCATGATCGCAAAGCCAGACCTAAACCGCACCGTCAAATGCCGCCTGCAAAACCGAACACTCGATCTTCTTTATTTGCATCATCGCCTCCATCACCGCCTGAGACCTCGCCGGATTTTCGTCGCTTAACGTCAAAGTAGTATCAAACCGATATGACAGACGACATAAATTGTCATCACATTCAAGAGTTCTGGTGTTAGAATGCAGATAGGTCAAGATGAACGCAGTCTCCTTTCCACTGGCTTCTCCCAGCCTCACTTCGTTCAAGGCAGAGGTCGGAGCCAGTGCCACACCAAGCTCACTCTTTTATGATAGATTTAACCCTGCCCACTAAGTGGCTCGCCATACCAAGCTTTCTGTCTATGATAGATCTAACCCCGCCCACAAAGTGGCTCGCCCTAAGATGCTTCATTACATCAACGACAGGTACATTATGAATTCATTAACTCGATATTATTTCACTTGTATGTGGTTAGTCGCCACAGGTACAGCACATGCACAAAAACTAGATTCAAATGCCGTAATACGCAGCAATAATAGCATTGTGGTAAAAAATCTAATTTTAACACAACCAAGAACTGTTTTTGCTGCAGTATTTGAACGAGGTGGCAATAAACGTGCGGAGCGAATTGTTACGAATATCAATTGGACTCTCCATGTGTCGCCAAATGGTGGATTTTCTAAAGAAGATTATGGGAATCGATTTGAAGTTGCTAAGGAATTATTAAGAATTAAATGGCGAAAAAGCGTTTCCTCGGAATTAGTTTCTAATAACGCCTACGCAACAGGGCTTCTACTGAAAATTTCTGATAAATCTCCAGACAAATCGGTTCGCGGAGGCCATTCCTTACTGAAAGCGGCGCTTAATGGCAAGTCTGAATACAATAAAGGATTTGCGCTTAAGGTGCTCTGTTCAATGTGGACGCCTGAATATTATGATTTGCTGCGAACATATTTATTAAACGAAAAATCGAAAGACTTTTGTATAGCAGTTCACGCTTACCGGATGTGGCTGGAGGGTGGAGTAAGAGCCAACAATGATTTAGAGATCACGAATCAATTAAAGAGAATCGCAGGCTCCATGAAATCAGGGCAAGCATGTTATGAGGATGTTCATAAGGTTTTGGGCTTTTTTAAATAATATTTACGAGTAAAAGCTGATAGTACGACGAGTATTAAGTGTGAATTAGATAGTCTTTGGCAAGCCACTGACGTGGGCGGGGCTATTTGTGGCCAGCTACTGCGTAGGCGGGGTAATTTTGCGGCAAGCCCCTAGCGTGGGCTGGGTAAAACTTCAAAGGAAGGGGTGGCCTGTTTAAGCGACCATCTGCGTCAGCTTCGAGCTTGACCTGTCCGTCCAAGTGCTCCCGACGACCGACAAATCATTCCGACAAGTCACTGTGTGAACTAGGTAGTTTTGGAAAATGAAACCGGGTGGCACTGGTAGCGACGTCTGCGCAGCTGAGAGTTACCTGTGTTCAAGTGCCAGTGTAATGAAGGTAAAACCATGCGATTGTGAGTCAAGGCAAGACGAGAAAGACTCGCAAGTTTATCAATGAGTTTGGCCACTTTCACTATCTGACGTTTTCCACCTACCACCGAAGGCCCTAGCTCTAGAACGATCGAATCTGCCAGGGGTGATATCGAATGTCACTCTTGGCTGAATTGGAGCTAGAATAAGCGAAGTGGTCGGCACTCTCTCAGGTTTCTCACGGTTAACTCTCAGCTTCGCAGAGGTCGCTAACCGTGCCACCCGGGTAAGGCTTTCATTAAGCAAAAGTACCCTGCCCACGCAGTGGCTCGCCGAACCCGAACCGCCGTCTTTACGTACCCGTCCGGACTCGGAAAAACCGAAATCACATCCCCACTCTTAGCCCGATCAACCGCGTCCTCAATTCGGGCAAACTGCTTCCCCGGCCCAACTTCAAGCCCATCACTCTTGATTTGGTTACTTTGACCAAATATGGCAAAGGCCATGAACGTGGAAACCATGCTTTCATCTTAGACGAACCGAATCCATTCACGCATCAATTCTTTGATTGCTCCTTCCTTCGCCCTCAAATCCTCCGCATCAACAATCGTCAACATGCACCGATCCTTGGCCAGCTTCTTTAACAATCCCGCCGGATCAGCAATGGTATCAACATCCGCCCCTTCCTTTTTCTTAGCTCCAAAATGCAAAACGATCTCAATCCGCTTCGTCTCGCGCTGGTTGAACGTCGCAAACCAATCCGAAGTCTGAAAACTCATCGAATTCCACTTGATCCCCTCTCGAATATCAAGACTTGAATCCAAAATCATCTTACGCAACGACCGAAGCTCCTCTTTCAGGTGATGATCAGACTCTGCCAGAAACTTTTCAACTTCACGATCCTTTTGCAAACTCATCCCCTGCATCTCTCACCGCGTAATTCTACACAAACTTACGCTCCGTCATATGCCGCCTGCAAAACCGAAGACTCTATCTTCTTCATTTGCATCATCGCGCCCATCACCGCCTGCGCCTTAGCCGGATTTCCGTCGCTCATCAGCGTCATTAACAACTTCGGAATAACCTGCCAACTCAACCCAAACTTGTCCTTCAGCCACCCGCATTGCTGAATTTCACCACCGACGGTCAATTGCTCCCATAGGTAGTCGACCTCTTCTTGCGTGTCGCAGGAAATGAAGAACGAAACGGCTTCCGTAAACTTGTACATCGGACCACCGTTGAGGCCCATAAACTCTTGGCCCTGAATCTCAAAGTTCGCGAAAAACGCTGGACCTTCTGGTCCCTGCCGGGAAATGTTGGTGATCTTTGCGTCCTTAAACGTGGCCGCATAGAAGTTAATCGCTTCTTCGAGATTGTTGTCGAACCATAGAAATGGCGTAATTGTTTGCATATCTATTTTCCTAAACTGTAATGTACCGCTCTAAATTGTTGAACGCGCTAAAATGAACCATGACCCACCTGGCGCTACTGCTCTCCCTACAGTTTCACCAACCCGACCTGGCGCCACTCATTGACCAAGTCCGCGATCCAATCGTTCGCCAAGGCTTCCAATCCGCCGTCAACAAAAACCTTCTCGCCGCCGCAACCGAACGCGTCTACACCGGCCACTTCACCATCAATGCCGACGGCGGCGGCTATGGCAACGACACAACCTGGCCCGGCCTCGATTCGTGGCAAATGGCCGGAGCTTATCTCCTCCTCGGTCGAACCCGAATCGTCACCGATTACTTCGATTTCGTCCAGGCCTCACAACGCTCCGACGGAAACATCCCTTTCGCCATCTTCTCCGGCGATACTCAACCCGGCGACACCTATCTGCGCGGACTCCGTGTACCTCAAGACATTTTCACCTACCGCCCTCCAATCCGAAACGACCTTCCCGAATCCAGCCATGCTATCCGAAAATGGGTTGGGTTGTTCACTCACTGGGAAACGATTTCCAAACCCCTCAACACCCTCGGCCCCATCTGCTACCTCTTGACTGCCTCCGAGATCTTTCAGACAACCCGCGACAAAGCCTGGCTCCAACTGCACTTACCATCGGTCGAACGGACGGGCAACTACCTAGTCAGCCAAATAACCGAAAACGGCCTCATGCAAGGCTCCGGATTCTACACCGAACTCCCTCCCCGCTACGGCTGGGACGGCGTCACCCAATGCTATGCCGTCGAGGCCTTCCACGATCTTGCTCGCCTTGCCGAAGCGGCGGGGGAAAAGAAGCACGCGAAGATCTGGAACAGCTGGGCCAACAACCTCGCCAAGTCGTTTCGTAAACAATTCTGGAACCAAGATCACTTCGTCGAGTACATTCACATCAAACGGGGTCCTGTTGACCTTCACGGCCTATCCGACACCAACTGGGCCGCCATCGCTTTCGGCCTCGCCGACTCAGCGCAAACCAAAGTTCTCTGGACAAAACTCATCAACACCCCCGAGTTTTGGCCCGGCAACATGCCAACCCTCACCACCACCAAACCAGACAAATATGAAGCTTGGGAACACGAGTCCGTCCCGTTCAATACTCCGCCGCCCACCCACGACGTCGCCTCCATGGGCCGAACGTGGTATCTGGAAGCCTTAGCTTGCAAACGACTCCACGAAAAAGATCGATTGCTCCTATCCGCTCAGTTGGTTGCCAAAATGGCCAAAGATGGCTACTGGCGCGAGCGATACAATCCAACAAAAGATGGGGGAGTCGAACCATCCGGATCGGAAAAGTACTGCGAATATGCCGCCGTCTTCGCCAGGGTCGTCCTCGAAAACAAATCCGTCTTCTTCAAATAACTAGTCCCATGAATACGGATCGTTTCCACACGCCCACAAATACGAAACCAACTGCCCGGTGTGGTACGCCTCATGGCGGATCAGCATCCGAAACATCTCGCTGCAAGGAACAAACTCAAGTCCCAAATACTCGGCATATCCTTCGGAAACCTCAACTTGAGCGCTCAGCCCTTCTTCGTCCAAGGACGACAAAAGCTCTAGCGTCAAATGCCGCGTAACAATCAAAGCCCGAATCAACTCAGCGACGGAGTCCAGCTTCTGAAACTCCGCGTCAATCTCCTGGTAAGTCCGCTTCGGTTTCTTCATCATTGGCTCCATCATTGAAACCTCGGTGCCCAAAATCTCCACAAATTGACCTTTGATCGTCCGCATTCCCGCAGCAGGGGCCCAGTTAAGCATTTCTTCCGTTAGATGCGGGAGAACCTCCGCCAACTCATTGCGGGTCGACTGCAAACTGGCGCGAATTAAATAGGATTGAGTAATCATTTGACTGAAGCCTTCCCTACCCAAGTGATGTCGGCTCCCGCCTGCAAAAGTCGCTCTCCCAACTGACCCGCGTGCTCCTGCACATGACGAATATTGACCATCACATGATCAAGCTTGGGCATCGAGTACCAAGAAAACCCACTCTCTTGGCTTTCCAAATCTAAAGCGTCGATTTGACCATCAATCATGGCATCAACAAATTCGATGTACTCCAAGACATCACTCTTGGAACAAGCGGGAAATTCAGCAACCTCTCCGTAAATCCGCTGGTGATCCGACTGATACTTCGGCCATGGCTCAAAGTCCTCCATCGCCTGCATCAAATACAAATGGCCGTAATACGTCGCGTGATACGCAATCCGCCAGAACTTGCGAGGATGTTCACCTGCATCCCAAAGGGCATCCGGGCAATTCTCGACAACGATCCGAAGCATCGCAAACGAAGCATGAAGTTGGCTCTTAAGCGCGCTTCTGATATTCACGAAGGGCAGAATACCATTCGAACCGAAATCTATCCGATCACCGCGCGAACTTCTTCCTTCCCTTTCTTATTCACTCGCCAAATATACGCATCCAAAACATAATGCGTGACCTGGGGCATCGTCAAGAGAGGAATCAAAACAACTAAAACCGCGTTCGTGGCATTCCAGTGGAACGAACCAAATATCCCCGCATGCTCACGCCAAACAAACCAGTCCCAAATACCTTCTTCAAAGTAAGCAAGTACGACGAGCGCAAGAATATAAAACGGCACATATTTCAGCTGAAAGAATTTCAAGAACCGATTTTCAGAGTGAGCACTGTTCGATCGCTTCCGATATTGGTAGATCCAGATTAGAGCCATGTACGGGATCCCGTGCGAAATGATGTTGATCAGCGAAAACGTCAAGTCTCCGTTGAAAAGAATAATTCCAGTTCCCCACGCGGCCGCCGTCGCGAAGAGCAGCAAACACTTCCCTACATTCAGCGACCCGGTCACTCGCCATCGATTGAGCTCCCTCACCAAAAATGCACCAAGCGCCAGGACATAAACTGCTCGACAAATGTACTCCGGCCAAACCCATGGAATCCGAATAACTTCAAATTCGCTAAACCACTGAAAGTTGCGGGAATAAGTGTGCCAATATACCAACGGATAGACGGTCGCTATGTAGATTGCCAACTGATCTAATCGGTATCCAAGGTCTCCCACGGGCTCACCCCGGCGATACAGCATCAAAAACCCGTACTGTTGCCTCACGAAGTGATAGATAGCAAAATAGGCAACGCACGACCAAAAAACCACCGGACCCAGGATCGCGTAAATTCCAATCCCTCCGAGCCAAGTCACCGTCGGCACAATCAAATAAAGCGATTTTCGACGCTTGAACTCTTCTCGGTCAAAGTAGGTTCGAAAAAGTGAGCTGTACACGTGGGCGACGTCAATAAAAAGAACCAGAAACACCCACAACCACGGCGGGGTATCGAGTTTCGCAAGCTTGTTACCCCACGCAAGCACGATCGCCGTGATGACAACGGGCGGACCGATGATTGCCGCGAGGTCAAACTTCGAAGAGTAAATCCAGGGAGTGGCGACTCGCATTTAAGCCAATGGCATGAACAAATCGGTGATGAGTTGCGATGGTGGAGTATCGCTCGGATCGTTGACGTAAACCTCAAAAGCCGGGTTCTCGCTGATCGCTCTTCGCAATGTTTGCTCAACATATGAAGTGAGTTCTCCCCAAACAGGGCCAAGGTTCTCGTAAGGTCCCACATATCGAGTTGTGGCGTAGTCACCCGGCGCTAACTGATCCAAAATGAGGCTCAAACCTCCACTGTCAGTGATCTGATAGCTATCAGGAATCTCAACGCACGCTGCTGATCTTAGTTTCTCGGTCGGAACTTCGTCTGGGTTGTCCCAGTAGATGCCGATCGTTCGCTGGACTGGCACATTGTGAGATGAAACCCAAGTCCAAAGCTTGTCAAATACGTCGCCAATTCCGTCATAGGAACCTGTGTGGCGAAGCATGACGATTCGAGCAGCAGGGAGATTATTGACCTGGATGTTCATGTTGAATATGTTATCTCATCGCAATGTTCTGAATCACATCGTGGCAAGTAAATTGGCGGTAGACATGACTTCGGCAAACTCGTTGTGGAGGCTCGCCAGCGCAAGGTCATGCATTTCATCTCCCGAATAATGCTTGCCATTCGGCCCCGTTCGATCAAACGTTGCCGTTGCATCCGAAACCAACTTCACTCCAAATCCGAAGTTTGCCGCCATTCTGGTGGTCGTCGAAACACAATGGTCAGTTGTTAACCCGACAATGACCAAATCAGTAATTCCGCGGTCTCTCAGCTCGCTCTCGAGATTGGTACCGATGAACCCGCTATTCACCCGCTTTTGAAAGACTGACTCACCTGCAATTGGTGCAAATTCCGGCTTTACAGAGCTGCCTGGATGATTGGGGTGCAACGGAGAGATTTCATTTTGTGAGTGATGATGAACGTGAATGATAGGCCAACCTTTGGCGCGCCACTTGGCTAACAATTTCGAAATATTTTCTTCCGCCCCTGGGTTATTTCTCACTCCCCAATACGGTTCGTCAAATCCAATTTGGAGATCAATGAGAATCAGTGCTGGTGCTTTCGTCATGTTTTGTCTACCTTCTTTTTGGCCCTTCGTACACCTTGACAATTTTTTTGAACTCTTCGAAAACCTCGGGTTTAGCGGCTTTTGCTGATGCTTCGTGGATCAACGTTTCGATGTAAGGATCATTCAATATTTCTGGAGGCACCAATCGGAAATGTCGCACCTGCTTTCCTTCGCCCTTTAGTCGTTTTTCGGGGTCGCTTAGCTCAACACCCCACGGGAAAACGAGGGTGACATGCTTCGGATAAACCGCGATGTTGACAAAGGCTTCTTGCCACTTCGAAGTGTAGCCGTACGCAACACAGACTGCACTCGTCGCGTCGAACACGAACTCGTTTGCTGGCCCAACAATCTTAGCCAACCGAACACCGGATTCGAGCGCAATCTTCTGAACGTCCGGATTGTATGCAGCTAAAAACCCTTCCAGTTCTACAGTATCGAACATGATTTCGCAATGTTACCACCTGGTTCCAAAGTCTCTCAAACTTAACCAAGACTCATAAATGGCTCTAGACTCTTTCGGGTCCAGAGCCATTTTATTCCCCTACATTGTTGGCGGTTGGTGCAGACCGAAAACTGCTCCACAACAGTCAGCGGCGATCGCGATTCGTCCAAATTGACCAATATCCATCGGGGGGCTCATAACTTGTCCACCAGCCACTATGACCTTGTTGCAAGTTGCTTCTAAATCGTCAGAGTGCAAATAAATCAACCAATTTGGCGGCATCTGGCCCCCGCCAACTGTCATACAACCAGCGACTGGAGTCTCTCCAGCAAGAAACATTGAATAAGTTCCGACTGGCTCGCCCATTTCCATATCCATCGAGCCCCATCCGAAAAGCGACGTGTAAAACTTTACGGCACATTCGCGATTTGGACCCATGTGCTCGACCCAATTGACGGCGCCCTTGGAGATATCCTGGCGCTGACCCGAAGGCTGGTGCACATTAAAATGCGCTCCACAGCAGTCGGTGAACCCGGCAACTGTGCCAATATCAGGAATATCCATTGGCCCGTAAACCACCGTCGCACCAAGTTCGGCTGCTTTGGCAATCGTGGCAGCGCAATCGTCCGTATGAAGGTACAGACCCCAATGTGGGGGCACTCCCTCCAAATTTGGATGATTGAGATCCATGACTCCAGCGAAGGTCGTCTCGCCACTCTTGAGCATCCAATAAGTCATATCTGGGCCCATGGGCATCGGTTCTTTGCTCCAACCAAAGACGGAAGTGTAAAAATTGATCGCTGATTCGGTATTGGGGCTGTAAACCTCGAACCAATTGGTGATTGATGTTGGCATCGCTTCTGAACTCATTTTCTTATCCTCGCACGAGCGCGTTCTATGGTGCTCCTATTTTACTAAATTCGTTTGAAAGAAGTTCCAAACTTGATGGCCGCCTGATCAAGAGATTGTCGGATAGCCTCGTGGCGAACAACATCGTGGGGTGAGCGCCGTTGGTTATCAAGGCTGAAGGGGTTTGCACCTCGGTTTAGCAAAAGGTTCACCATTGGTTCTTGGCCACAATTGACGGCTCGGCGAAGAGGAGTTTCTCCTTTTGAGTCTCTTATTTCAATGTCTGCACCTGCGCCGATTAAAACTTCAGCCAAGAACACATGGCCTCTTCGCGCCGTCATGTGGAGTGGCGTAGACTTTCCTGGCCCGCTTGGCTTATTGATATCTGCTCCGAATAAAATGAGGAGCTGAACGGTTTGTTTTCCAGCCTCGTCTGGACCTGCAATGCTGGAATTCACGGCTCGATACAAAGGTCCGTGGCCAAGAAGTTCTTCCGAGTTAGGGTCAGAGCCTGCCTCTAGCAGAAGCTTTGCCCGGGGTGCATCCCAATGACTCACAGCATCCCTTAAGAGACTATGTCCGGCTGGAGAAACTTCAAGAAGGCTCGGATCCGCAATGATCTTGGCCTTTAACTTTTCAAGGGGCAATCGATAAAGCGGTAAAAACGGGTCAGTGAGCGATTTAGCGGTCTCGACGAAGTGCTCACGAAGTTGTTGACGGGCAGGTTCATCAATTCCAACATCGTCAATTGCCCCAAACATATGACCGAGCCATCGATCTGCTTCGTCAGTCGAGATCGAGAGGTGAGCATGACGACAAATAAGGCTTTGCTTCCCTCGCTTTGTCGTATAGTCAGCCGGACCACCCATCCGCTCACATAGAAACATCGCGAAATGCTCGCTGAGGCGGGTCATGTCCTTAGGGAATATTTCCCGTAACCGAGAATCCTGCTCGACCCGCATATGGAATTGGTGAGACAATCGCTGACACGCTTCAAGACCACCAACCGCGTCGATGACGCCACTCAAAATCGTCGAATCCGTTTTCGATTTCCGCATGGCTTTAACTCTTTACGACTTCCCTAGAGCATTAGCTAAGCTTCTATTGCCTCATGACCCAACCCTTCGGATCAATGACCGGTTCTGCACCCGTAAACGGCACCGTTCCTTTGCCACCAGTCATTGGAACCCGGATCGTTTTGCCATCAACCACGACGTCGATCGGCATCGCAAAAGGAAGATTATCAGGTGTGATCCATTCCAATTTAAGCACTCCGTTCGATGATTCAGACTTCAACATCGGAAGTTTGGCTTGCCGAATATACACTTCAAAGAACCAGCGAAGGTCCTGCTTTGACTCGCGAGAAGCGACAGAAACATAGTCGTCGGTCGTGACGATACGCTGAGCCCGACCATCAGCCCACTTCTCCGATTCGGGAGTAAGATACGCCATCCTTCGAATTGACCGAAGAAAGGCGTCATCACCAATAAGGTAGCGCAAAGCATGAAGAGTCAGAGCGCCTTTATCGTAGATGTCGCCACCATATGCTTCGCTGGAAGTTTGTTCTCGCGGGGCAACTGGAGCCTTATTGGTGACACTGCGCCGTCGACCTTTCATCGCCGTAAAGTACGCATCCTTGCCTCTAATCTGTTCGATGTAAAAGGTATCCATAAAGCTCTGGAATCCTTCGTGTATCCACATGTCTCGCCAGTCATTATTTGAAACAAGGTTTGCCCACCATTCATGGCCGAACTCGTGCAATAGGAGCCAATCAAGCCCGTCGGCGGCGAAGCGAAACTTGTTGCCGTAAGCAATGGACGTTGAGTGCTCCATGCCGAGGTGGGGAGAATCAACGATCCCAGCCTTTACCGCTCGAAATGGAAAAGGACCGCAGTACTTTTCCATGAATGCCATGTATTTCTTTTGCTCAGCGATGAGCTTTGGCGCTTTGTCTTTGTTTTCGGGCAGGACATAGTAATTGATTGGAATGGATTGACCTGCAACGGACTTGATGGAATCCGTAACTAATTCGTAGGGTGCCGCGTTAAACACGAGCGAATAGTTGTTGATCGGCAACGCCATATGCCACACGAAGGTCGAGGTCCTATCGCCGTTCCGTTCCTTTTTCTCTAACAATCCCGGCCCTACAGCAATCAATGGGTCTGGGACGGTGAGTCGCATTGTTGCGTGGTTGGCATGATCAGACGGATGGTCTTTGCAAGGAAAGAGGAGATCTGCCCCGGCCCCTTGGAGAGCGACCGAAATCCAATCTGCTCCGCTGGGGGTCTTTGACCACATGAATCCGCCATCCCACGGGGCATTTCTTGCAACATGGGGCGTGCCTGCATAAGTAACTTCGGTATGAATGGACTCACCAGGCTGCTTTGAAAGGGGGAAAAAGACTCGAATCGCACCTTTCAGCCGATCAAATCTCAGGGCATCCATTCCATCCGTTATTTTCGATACGTTGTACGGATCATCCAGGTCGAGCAAGATACTGATCGTGGGAATCACGATCTTCGCGTCCATCATCGTCATCCCTGAGATTGTCTTCTTGGCGGGATCAACCTTGATGGATATATCGTAGGCCTGAACATCGAATGCAGCCTGCTCAAGCTTGAGCACCCCTCCGGAAATTTCGGTCTGCTGAAATGCGATCGCGGAAGCGAAGATAGATATCGTGGCGAACATGAGTGCAAGCAGTTTACGCATAAGGCGGGGAGTTAAGACAACTACATAACCCGAGCATTTGACACTATCAGGGACAAGAATTTGTATTTGTTAGTCAGAAATCGAATCCGTCACAAATTAAAGTCGAGCGTCAAACGCGTTGGGGCGGTGGTTCATTGCGAATATTCCATGCAAGAGCATTTCGACAAAAAGGAATCCAAAGCCTCCTAGAAGAGGACTTGGCATGGGTGGTAGCGATGGAGCAATTACATGGATCGTGTAAAACGCCGGAAAAATAATGACGAAACCCCACGCCCACCAATAAATCAGCCGAAGCGCAACCAGGATTGGTACCTTCGGCTTCAATCGCTTGCGAATCAAGTTGAGCCAGAGGAGCTCAATCCAGTGGCCGCCAACCGATGGCCACAACGCTCCCAACCCAATAGCAAAACCCATCCGAATGTTGTGAGTCGCAAAGCTTGCAACTACTCCAACAACGACCGCAATCGTCAAGGTTCGAGACAAGGTTACACGCAGCGGCTCGTCGATTTCTTCAAATTTGATCATACATCTATGAGGACAGTACGCAGAGAGCCCGACATTCGCTGCAATCAAAACCGACTCAGGGTTATGAAGCGCGAAGAGATTGATCCAAGTCAGCCCATATATCCTGGACATTCTCGATTCCCACGCTCAGGCGGAGAAGCGTGGGCGGCAAGTGCTCCTGCCCTGGAATGCATGCCCGTCGTTCAATGGTTGACTCGACTGCACCGAGACTCGTGGCATGTTGGATGAGCCGTACCCCCGTGCAAACGGCGTCAGCCACTTGAGCATCTCCTCGCACATCGAATGATATGATTGTGCCATACCCCTTTAACTGGCGCGATGCTGCCTCATGAGTCGGATGGCTAGGTAGGCCGGGATACCGAGCTAGAGTGACATTTGGGTGATCGGAAAGATGCTCAGCCAAGATCATCGCACTTTCTTGACTCCTTTGAAGTCTTAATGCCAGGGTCCGCACTCCCCGAACAGCGAGAAACGTCTCGAGGGTGCCGGGAGTCGCGCCACCAAGATCTCTTGATCGCTTTAATGCTGCGAGCAGAGCGGGATTTCGAGCGGTGACGACACCACTGAGCAGGTCAGAGTGACCGCCGATGAACTTCGTCACGGATTGCACCGAGACATCAGCACCGAGGTCCAGTGGCCGTTGATTGAGGGGAGTGGCGAAGGTATTGTCCACACATAAAATTGCTCCGGGCTTCCGAGGTGCAGCGCAGATGATGTCCAGATCGCCGACAGTCAGCAACGGATTTGATGGCGATTCAAGCCAGATCAAATCGGCTTGCTCACACGCTTTGAGCCAAGATGCGGTGTCGGTTACACCTAAAGGATGGATTTTCCAGCGACCACGTTTTTGACCATCGAATGCGAGTGCCGCGACGCCTTGATAGCAGTCGTCAGGTAAGACAACGACCGAGCCCACGGAGAGTAAATCAAAGATCGCGGCAATGCCTGCCATCCCGGAAGCAAAGGCGAGCGACGAACCCCCTTCGAGCCCACCAACGATTTCCTCAAGCGCTTCCCAACCGGGAGCCCCGTCGTTTCTCGTATAGGCACGCTGTCCTCCCCTCACAAAGTTTGATGCAGGAACTAGAGGCACATTCAGCGGCGAACCAGGCTGTCCATCCCGACCTGCCGATACTAGCCACGATTCAACTGAATTTGAGGCGTGGACCTTGCTTGCTTTCATCATTGCCTAGTTTAGCTTGATCAGGTTAGATCGCTAAGGTCCGCCGACAATATCGAATTCTCGATTGCCTCAGGAGTCAAAGTGGGATAAAGTAGAAATATGTGCGATCAAGATCATTTTGAAGACGACAAACTTGAATTCGAGCGGCGAGGGCTCGTAACCCGAAGGCAATTTGGCGTGATAGTTGGAGCCGGGGTGGCGCTTTTGCTTCCAACCGTGGCCAACGCTGCGACGGTAACCGAATCGGAAGTAAACATTACGACCCCTGACGGAACAGCTGACGGCTATTTTGTGCATCCGTCCACTGGCACGGCCCCAGCAGTTATTATTTGGCCGGACATCTTTGGCCTTCGACCAGCTTTCCGCGATATGGCTAAGCGGCTCGCGGAATCTGGCTATGCAGTCCTGGTCGTCAATCCTTTCTATCGCAAGCAAAAGGCTCCGACAGCGTCGAAAGGCAGCCAGACCCCAATCTCGGAATTAAGACCCCTGATGGCTGGCTTCAGCGATGTGACGGAAATGTCGGACGCCAAAGCTTTCGTCGCATGGTTGGATACCCAATCCTGCGTCAACAAGAAGAAAAAGATCGGCACTCAGGGTTATTGCATGGGCGGGCCGTTTGCATTTCGCACCGCTGCTGCGTCTGACCGGATCGGAGCTGTGGCCACGTTCCACGGGGGTGGGCTCGTCACCGACCAACCTTCAAGCCCTCACCTCGGCGCCGCAAAGAGCAAGGCCCAGTTCCTCGTCGCAATCGCTTCTAACGATGACGCACGTTCGCCAAAAGACAAAGACACCCTGAAGGAAGCGTTCGCGAAAGCCGAGAGACCTGCCGAGATCGAAGTTTACGAGGGTGCCGCCCACGGCTGGTGTCCCCCAGATTCTTCCGTCTATAACGAACCACAAGCCGAGAAAGCGTGGAAAAGGCTTCTCGCTCTTTACGGTAAAGCTCTGTAGGAATTCGGGAGACAAAGTTTGCTGGCAGGTGGAAAATTCCACCTGCCAGCTTTGCCTTTGGATGTAACATTCCTCAAAATCTCTGTCGATCTTGACCATGGTAAATCGACGAACGAGTGAATAATGAATCCAGCAATTGAATTAGGCAAATTGACCGCCGTGCAGGGCATGGACATGTTTCTGCGGAACTTCTCAAAAGTGCCCGATGACAAGCTGACTTGGTCGCCGACTCCGACCTCCAAGTCGGCACTCCGCATCGCCGCACATGTGGCGGTGACAAATGCCAATTTCGCCGACTTCATCCGAAACCGCAAGCTTCCGACAGAAGACGAAGTGCCTGATTTCGTGGCTAGGACCACCGCTGCAGAACTTGCGATCACGAGCAAAGAAGAGATGGAGCGAGTGTTCCGCGAAAACACGCAGAAGGTACTCGATGCACTCGACACATTAACCGACGAAGACCTCGATATTGTTTTCGGCTCCAGCCATATGTCGATGAAGTTCTTGACGAGATTGGCGGGTTGGCATGCGACCTTGCACTTGGGTCAGATCGACTACTTACAAACCTGCTGGGACGATCAGCAAATCTACACGGGCTGACCCAATTCCTTGAGTCCTCGGCAAACAAGGACGACCGGTCGGTCGTCCTTGTTCGTGAACTGGTTAACCGTAAGTCGGATGTTGGGGCCAACCTTCTGGCGACTTTTCGAAGTCCTCTTGGCGGCCATACGGAGTGAGGTCGAGGAAATCGTAGGAATCGGTAACCGACTCTAATCCTCGGGCGAACACCGAGTAGGTGTGGTAAATCTCGTCACCGATTCGGAAGAAGACACTCATTCCTGGCCCTTCTCCTTCGGTTTCTTCACCTCGCGGCGCGAAGTTGTAAATCGCGTCTTTGTCGCCTTCCTTAAACGAGACATTGAAGTCATAGTTGAAATCGCCTTCACCAGCCGAGTACCACGGACGGTCCCAACCCTTCAGCTTCTTGTAGGCTTCGAGCTTTGACAATGGCGCCCGCGAAACGATGACGTACCGCGTGTCGAGGCGGTCAAGAGAGTCGATCTTGCCGATGGCGTCGACGTGCCCCGTACAGCCCGGGCACCCTTTTTCCCACTTCGGATTGAACATGAAATGGTGGACAATGAGCTGTCGTTTGCCCTCAAATAGGTCGAGCAGGCTCACTTTTCTGTTTGGCCCATCAAACATGTATTCCTTGGTTACCCGGATCATTGGCTGGCGGCGGCGTTCGGCATTCACGCGGTCCTTTTGGCGGGTTAGCTCTTTTTCTTGCTTGAGCAAGTCCATTCGGCGAGTGTGCCATTCGTCAAAGTCGACGATTGGTGGGTGAGGAATTTGATCGGTTTCGGTACTCATGGTGGTCATTCCTTATTTACTGACGAAGGTTCGCGCAAGGCGACCTCGCCCGAGCCTAAAAGTCGGTCGAACAAACTAGACCGATTTCGACATACGGCAGAAAAGATTTTTCGCAATATTGAACTTTTTTGGCCTTGCCTGTCGAATTTTAACTCTGTCAATCGATCATTAGTCAGCAATGAGTAAAGAACTGATCCTCAAAATGTCAATGTCGATTGACGGGTTTGTTGGAGGGCCTAACGGCGAAACAGATTGGTTATTCCGATCGATGAGCGATGCCGGTCGGGAGTGGACTACCGAATTGATAGGGAGCGCAAGCTTGCAGGCCTTCGGTCGCAAATCCTACGAAAGCATGGCTGCGTTCTGGCCAACCTCTCCTATTCCCATGGCGAAGCATATGAACGAAATTCCCAAAGTTGTGTTTTCCCGAAGTGGTCAAATTACACCAGTGGTTGTCGATCCTTCCGCCGACGCGCTCGCCATCGAAACCTGGCAAAACCCGATCGTTCTTGGTGCGGATTTGGTCACTGACATTCAACGACTAAAAGCTGAAGACGGGAAACCAATATTGGCTCATGGCGGGGCCGGTTTTGCCTCAAGCTTGATTGCCGCCAATCTCGTCGACCTATTTCACCTCGTCGTCCATCCCGACGCCATCGGTCGCGGACTTCCGATTTTCGCTGGACTTGAGAAGCCGATCCAGCTAAAGCTCGAAGACGTAAAGCAATTTGAGAGCGGTGTCGTCGTCAACACTTACCGACCCGTACAGGCATAATGAGAAACACAATGAAAATTCACAAAATCGCGTCTATCGCACTACTTGCAGCGGCACTTATTTCGTCTGCCTCAGCCCAATCTCGCGTTACGGACATCGTTTATATGAAGTCGGGCGGAGCCGCGTTTACCATGGATGTCGCTAAGCCAGCCAAGCCGAACAGAGCCGCCGTGATCTTCATGGTTAGCGGCGGATGGGTCTCAGACCATTCGATGATTGGCTCATTCGGAGCCGCGGTTGAAAAGCCCTTCTTGGAAGCCGGATTCACCGTTATCGAAGTCGTTCACGGCGCCCAGCCCCGATACAAAGTCACCGAGATTGTCGAGCAGGTTCGAACTGCAGCCCGGTTCGTTCAAGTCCACGCCAGCGAGTATGGCTTCGATCCGAAACGTATCGGCGTTACCGGAATTAGCTCTGGAGGTCACCTTTCTTTGATGATTGGAGGAATGCCAGATTCTCCCGTGAGCGCGGTCGCGGCAATCGCTCCGCCAACGGACCTTAACAACTGGGGACAGCCAGATTCCTTGTTCACCGACAAACCCGAATTGGCCACATTCGTTCCCGCGCTAGGCCTCGATCCGAAAGCCACGAAGAGTGACATTGGAGCCTTGGCTCAAAAGCTTTCGCCGATCAATCTTGTGACGGCTAAATTCCCTCCGACCCTAATCGTTCAGGGCGACGATGACAAGATTGTGCCATTGCAGCAAGCCCAAATCATGGATAAGGCGCTGACAAAGGCTGGCGTGTCGCACAGGTTGGAGGTGATTCCGGGCGGCGGTCACGATGATAAGACCTTCACGCCAGGCGTGATAAAGGCAGTTCAATGGTTCAAGGACAAACTGCTGAATTAAATCTCACGCGGTCCAACCGAAGACAAAAATAGGGCAACACCAAACAGTGCAGCCCTATTTTTTTTTGATACTCCGGACGGGATACCGCAAAGTGGCGCTTCGCTAACGAACCCCAAGAGCTGCGCTCTTGGCAAATTCTCACCCTGCCACTATGCCAAATTAAGAAAGCCCTTCGCACTTTGGCGAGGGGCTTTCTTAATTTGGTACTCCGGACGGGATTTGAACCCGCGATCTTCGCCGTGAAAGGGCGATGTCCTAAACCGCTAGACGACCGGAGCAAGCAAGGCATTATTATGACTCAGATAGAGCCTTAATTGCCAGTGAAACTAATCTCTTCGATTTGCAGTGCCAGCTCGTGAGATTTCAACCTTGTTGTCATCTCGATCCTCGGCCTTTTCAGCCGGGATTTCGCCCGGGCTTGGCAGATCAAGCTTTTTGATCTTGCTGGCCGAAAGGATTCGTGACCCAAACAAGAATTTCTTTCCGTAATAAGCCTCATTTAGCGAACTCTCAGTAACGTGACCCTTGCCCGAAGAGGCGTGAATGAATCGATCGTTTCCGATGTAGATGCCAACGTGGCTGACAAAGCCAAGGGTGTTAAAGAAGACGAGATCGCCAGTTTGCAACTGGGTTCGCTTGACTCGCGTTCCGACCTTGCATTGCTGGGCCGCGGTTCGTGGCAAGTTGATTCCCATCGACTTGAACACTTGCAGGGTGAATCCACTGCAGTCAGTCGCGCCACGACTGCTCGATCCGTAGGAGTATCGAACTCCATTGAATTCTCGGGCTCGTGAAATCACTCGACCAGCGGTCTCAGGATTGCTCGACGCTATTGGGATCGGAGGTGCTTCGGCAATAATGTGACCAGGGTAGCTAACGTAGTTTGCGTGGACCCAACCAATGGTTCCATGCTCAAATCGAAGCTGGTAAAAGTCGCCGCGATGATCGATGATCGTTGCATGACCGCCGTTTACCTTGGTGAAAGCGGAGTTTGTTTTGGATGGACCTTTTCGAACTGCGACACTGTCACCAATGACCGTTGCCATGACAGCATTGGATCGTGTTTCGTGGCTTTCGGTATCGGTCGACTCGCTTGGTACGCCAACTCTTTCGCCAGTTGAAGCATTTTCAACCGTATTATCTGGCAATTGGTTGGTGATCTGAGCTTTTGGCTTTGGAGTAGTCTTGGTCGCAACTACCGTTTCAGCCTTGGACAGAACAATTGCCTTTGTTTTTGAATTCTTAAAGTCGAAATTGCTAGGGAAAACAATGGCATCTGACTTGACCCAGCCTTTGGTTCCGTAATGGAACTCTACTTCGAACCAATCGCCGCGGTGATCCGTGACCAGAGCCTTACCGCCTTTAACTTTCCCGGCGACCGAATTTGATGCTGAAGGTCCGCGGTGAATATTAACAGTTCTATTGACGAGTGAAGCGTATCGGGTTAACTTTTCAGCAGTAGCTGATGAAACTTTGGTGTTGCCACTGGATGTGGTCTTTGATGCCAATACTGGCGTGGGATCCAGTTTGATTGGGATCATTTTCGCGGCAGATTTGCCAGTAATCTTGAGAAAGTCTTGTCGAACCCAGCCGACAGTACCGTACATGAATCGAACTTTGTACCAGTCACCCGATTGGGCAAGGATAATGCCCGATGCACCGGATACTTTTTGTACAAGTGAAGCATCAGAGCTTGGCTTTGACCTTACATTGACATTTGCGCCTATTACGGTCGCTTTGGCTTTGGCCGATCCTCGATCTGGATCCGCCAATCCTTGTGAAATTAGCGCTACGGATAACGCGGCAACGAGTACGCTCTTGTTCAAAGTCCCTCTTTCCTCCCCTGGTGTCAATCGATTTCTCGATCAATCCCATCTACTATACCCAAAACGTTCAGTTTCCGTTCCAGACCCCGGTAAAATTGTCAGGAATTGAAGCTAAGTATTGTCATCGTAAATTGGAATACCGCTTCATTTCTCAACGATTGTCTTGCGTCGATCGAACTCAATCATGTGAGCGGCGATTTTGAAACAATTGTTGTTGACAACTTGTCGAACGACGGCAGCGTGGAGATAGTTCGGCAGAACTTTCCCAAGGTTATATTGTTGGCTGAGCAACACAATCACGGCTACGCGAAAGGCAACAATCTTGGGATTGCCGCATCGAAAGGCGAATTCGTTTTGACTCTCAACTCCGACACAGTCCTTGACGATTCCGTTTTGCAACGGGCAGTCTCATTGCTTGAATCTATGCCCCAGTACGGTTGCCTCGCGGTTCAACTTGTTGGCACCGACGGAAGACCTCAACGGTCCGTGCGAGGGTTTCCAAGCATTGCCGGAATCTTTGGCGATATCACTGGGCTCGGTAAATTGTTTCCTTACTTCGATTCATACCGCCTTACCAAATTTGACTATGAACGCTCACAGGATGCACAGCAACCCATGGGAACTTTCCTCCTGTTTCGAGGGTCGATTTTGAGAGAGATTCCGGGTCCATTTGATGAGCAATTCCCGATTTTCTTCAATGAAGTGGATTTACTGCGACAAATGCAGAGAATGGGATGGAAGTGCTGGTACGAATCAAAATTGTCCATCAAACATTTTGGCGGCGAGAGTACAAAGCAAGTGAAGAAAAGTATGGTTTGGGAATCACACCGCAGCCTCATTCGGTACTTTTCGAAGGACTTGCGCGGAATGGCTCGAATCTCGCTCCCTTTTCTTACTCTAGCCATCTGGCTTGGAGCATTTGCACGCGCACGAGGATTTCATGAAGGATTTCGACCTTAGCATCACCATCTGCAGTTGGAACACCGTCGACGACCTTCGTGCGTGCTTGGCCAGCTTGTCCGAGATTCGATCGGAGGCCAATTTTGAGGTGATCGTCGTCGACAATAATTCCGAAGATGCCTCGCCCACAATGGTCGCCGAAGAGTTTCCTTGGGTTCGACTAGAAGCCATGAAAGTAAACCTTGGGTTTGTTGAGGGCCAAAATCATGCCGCCGCCATTCGAAAAGGCCGGCATGTCCTTCCGCTAAATTCGGATACCGTGGTTCACCCGGGGGCAATCAAAGGATTAGTTGAATATTTAGAGGCTAACCCTGAAGTGGCGGTCGTTGCTCCGATGCTTCTCAACCCCGACGGATCTCTTCAATTTAGCTGCCGTCGCTTCCCTAACCCGTTGGCGGCCCTTTTTCGGAATACTCTGCTTGGAAGGTTGTTCCCCAATAATCGCTTTACCAAAGAGTATTTGATGCAGGATTGGAATCATGAAGGTCCCCGCGAAGTCGATTGGGTTTCGGGAGCCGCATTGCTGGTACGCGATACGTTTGTTGAAGAGAACGGCTTGTTTGACCCGAATTTTGTGATGTTCTGCGAGGATGTTGATCTCTGCTTCCAAGCTTGGAAGAAGGGAAAGAAAGTAATCTATCTGCCGGAGCTCCAAATCACTCACGCCATTGGCCGGAGTACAGATAAAGCTCCGAACCGAATGATTGGGAGGTTTCATCGCTCTATGTACTTGTTTTACTGTAAGAATATCGTGCCAAGTATGAATCCGATTATTCGTCCTTTTGCGATGGCAATGGCGGGATCTGCGCTACTGGCACGCGCTTCACTTTTCGTCGTACGCAATAAGTTTGATGGAATCAAACGGCGGTTTTCCAAGGCATGAAGATTCCTCACTGGACGATTATCTGCATCGCAATTGGAGCATTCTTGCTTCCTATTGTTGGCGGGTATCCCAGTCTCGATGGACAAAGGATATTGGCCGCCGACAGCTTGTTTGTCTCGGTAATCAGTGGCGAGAAAGCTCCATTCCTCACTCATTTTCTCGTGTCACTGCTGTTCTTTATCCCAATTTGTGCGACCTTATTTGCCAAGAAAATTTCGCATGTCGTCAACCTAAGGATCTCAATATGGCTCGCCGTTTTGGGAGCCTGTATAGGCGCGTCGGTTATTTCGACAAGCTTCCCTTCCGTTACCATCGGAGTAATTTTAGAGTGGGCAATGATGTCCTTGGCCTTTTTTGCCGTCACGCTTTGTTGCGGTCGAAAGCAGTCAACCATTCCAATTATTAGCTTTCTCGCGGGTTCAACGTTTGCCGCAATATTGGGCATCCTCGAGTTTGGTCAAGCAAGGCAATTTGACCCCCATTACCGAATCTCTGCTTTACAGATTGGGCCAAATCAAGCTGGTGCCTTGTTTGCGGCTGGAACAGTTCTTTGCCTGGCCATGTCGTTCCGGTATGAGCGAATTGGCAAGCTAGCATTCCTTCTTAGCGCGATCATGCAATGTTTCGCAATGGTGCTCACGCAATCGAAAGGTGCGTTTGTTTGTTTACCCATTGGCCTACTAGTCTTGTTTGTTGCTCTTTTGGTGTTGAAGTCGGTGAAACCGACGGCCCTAATGGCTGGAATCATGATCCCCATATTGATTACGGGTGGGCTCGCGATTGTGATGCAAAAGGGTGTTGCAAAACAATCGGGCCAACAAGCGATGTCTCGAGTTTTCAACTCAAATGCGGAAGCAAACCAGTCAGCAGGTTTCCGAAAGCTTCTTTGGTCATCTGCCATTGAACTCACGGCGAAACGCCCGATGGGTTGGGGAATGGGTTCTTTTTGGTATGAATCCACCCGTCCTGGCAAAGTCACTCAGACTGCCCTCGCTCACCAAACTTTTCTACAACTTGCTTGTGAAGCTTCTCCTGTCGCTCCGATCGCTTTATTTGGATTTTTGGCCGCCGTCGTCATTTGGGGTCTTAGGGGAATCAAAACTCAAACTGCTGATGGCCAGATTTTGTTGGTGGGGATTCTCGGCACATTAGTCGTTGCAATTGCCCATAATTTTGTCGATTCAGACATGTATGTTTTTGGTTTGGGCAGTCTCGTGTTTTTGTTGTGCGGAGCGTTTGTTGCTTCATCGTCAGACTCTCAGGCACCGGAATTCATCTTTGCCCTGCCAAAGATCATCTTTGCTGGAGCGGCGGTCATCCTTATACCGATTTGCTTCGCAATTGGCATGTCTGAGTTCTTCCGTGCGGTTGCTAGGGGCGCAAATTACGAGCGAGATCGATCGCTCGTAATTCAGGCTACAAGTTCAGCTATCGCCTTCAATTTTCTTGATGGCCAATCCTACGCACAGCGAGCTTTTGCCACGAGAGCGGAGGAAGATTTAGTTGCAGCGACCAAATACCATCCATCGCCAAAGTCTTTTCGAGCCCTGGCTGAATACTATTCCGAGAAGAAAATGGTCCAAGAGAGTTTTAGAGCCTTAACAGGTGCCCTCGAACGGGACCCAAACAATGCCCAAGCCCTCCTTATGTACATGGAGGAAGCATTTCAAGCCGGAGATATCGAACTCGGAAAATCAAAGGCACGGCTCCTGATTGCCACAGAAAATACTGAATATTTCACAGTCAGAAGTCAGCCAGAATTTATCCCCACCGAAACTTACGTGGCAAGGATATTTTTGTCAAAAACTACGACTGATCCAAAAGAACGGGTCAAACTCTTGATCGATGCGATCAAGGGCTTTTCCCTGTACCGAGAAAAGACGGGCCCAGTAGTGTTAAGAGCTCTTGGCGATGATCCAAATGCAAGCCTGGGCGGTCAAGACCGGAAATCACTGGCGGATAACTACAAAATGGGGCAGGAAGCCTGCTCCGACTTAGTCAAGCTTCAGGGCTTGGAAGCAACTAAGCTGGATTTCAACTTGCCAGAGGAAGCGGCTAAGTTTGCCGCGGCTTTGGGCGCACTGAACAAGTAGTGCTTGACGATGTCGCCCGCGATCGGCGCTGCGTGGTCGCCGCCGTGCCCAACTCCCTCCGCAAGAACGCAGATTGCGATTTTTGGATTATCTCGCGGGGCAAAGCCAACAAACCAACTATGGGTCCGGCCTTCAGCATTGACACCATGCTCTGCGCTTCCCGTCTTTCCCGCCCAGATCAAACCGTCAACGTGAGCCTTCTTGGCGGTACCAGAAGTGATGACCCCGCACAATGCTTCGTGCATCATATCCCAAAACCAATCCTCGGCCTTCACTGTGTGAATGATTTCGGGCATAACAAATGTGTTCTTTTGGGTCAAAGGATCTCTCATCGCATGTAAGAGATGGGGACGATATTGGACGCCGCGATTAGCCACGAGGGCAACTAAATTGGCCATCTGTAGTGGTGTCGTGGCAGTAAATCCCTGACCGACCCCCATTTGCGGCAAGTTACCCGGATAGAAGGTGTTCTTAGTGACCTTCAACCAGGTGTCGGTGGGAATGATTCCGCGAACCTCCCCAAAGAGGTCGATGCCGGTTTTCTCACCAAACCCGCAGTCAAGTGCGGTCTGCATCATTTGTTCGCGGCCAGCCCGAACAGCCAAAGTGGCAAAATAGGTGTTGCAGGATTTCTCAAGAGCCGTCTCATACCCGATCGTGCCGTGAGCACTAAGACATTTCATTTTTGCATTACCACCCAAATGGTATGCACCGTCACAAAAAATTGGTGTATCCCGCTTAAGGACACCAGCCCGATAAGCCGCAATCGAAGTTAAGAGCTTGAAGGTTGAGCCTGGGGCATATTGCTCCATAATGGCGCGGTTCCGCGCTGGTTTGGCTTCATCATCCATTAGTTTCTTGTAATCCGAAGTGCTGATGCCGCCTTCAAAAATGCTCGTGTCATAAGTTGGATTCGAAACGAGCGCCAAAACTTCGCCAGTTTTCGGATCAATTGCAACCACCGAACCCTTAAACCCAACCAAGCGTCGTTGGGCGAACTCTTGTAGCGAAGCATCCAGCGAGAGAATCAACTTCTTGCCTTCGATCGCGGGTTCTTCGGTTTCTACTTTTGACTTTTTGGTGCCTTCAGTAATGTCTTTACCGGGCGTCCCCATCAACTCTCGCTCGTAATACTTTTCGATTCCATTCTTGCCAATGTACTCACCGGGCGTGATTCCCTTTGCTTTCAGGTTGTCTTCTTCATCGTCGCTTGGCGTCCAAACGTAGCCGAGCAAGTGAGAGAAATTCTTCGTGTCTGCATACTTGCGCATGGGCTTTTCATCGATCTGGACACCGGGAAGATCGACGGCTTCAGCGATTTGGGTTGCCGTTTCTATGCTGACCCCTGCTTTGATGACAGCGGGGCGGTTTCGCCACTTCTCTGTATCAATTCGATCAAGAATTTCATCCTTTGGCAGACCGAGTAGATCGGAGAGCTTTTGAATGATTTCGGGATGCTTTTTGGCTTCGGACGGCTTTACAGTTACAACCAGTTGGCCTTGCACTCCAGCGATGATCCGGCCCTTTCGGTCATAAATGGTTCCTCTCGGAGCGAGCTTCGGTACCACCGATTTGCCTACTTTGTTGGCGGACTCAAGCAATTGGGGAGCGTCGACGATTTGCAAGTACCAGAGCCGCAACGCAAGGCCGATTAGTAGCGAAATGAAGAGGAGGGGAAACCAGTAAAGGCGTCGATCAATTTCTGGGCGTCGAGGAGCGTGGAGTACGCTCATGTACCGTCACCGTTCTCATTTGGAGCTTTGTGCAGCGTGCACCTTCTCTTCGGCTTCTTCGATTTCAAGAAACGCTTGTTGATCGTTTCAGGGCAATATCGAGTGACGAGCATGCCTGTATCGGCACAAACTTCGACTTCGACGAATTCCTCTTCAGTCTTATCTTTCTTTTTTGACTTGTCGTCTTTTGGCTTTTTTGGTTCAGTTGCGGGATTATCCGGGTTCGTTCTACCATCGGACGCTGGGTCTCGTTGAGGCTCAGTATTGGTGTCACCCGTCTTGTTCGGGTCAAAGACAGGGGGAGCATTTTGCGTGTCTGGTTCGATCGGAGTGTTGTTGGCACCGTCATTAGCGGGCTCGGCATTGTTCGCATCATTGGTATCTTCAACTGGCTTTCGGCGCTCACCTGGCTGGATTTCATCATTTGGCTTGATGTCGCTGCCATATTTCTTCGTGGCAGAGATCATTGCGTCCGCCCAAATTGGTGCGGCAACGTCACCTCCATAGGTCCAAGGAAGGTCATGTTGAAGCCATTGCTTACGTTTTTTATCGTAAAATTCCCGGCCAGCCCAGGCAATACCGACGACGCCTTTTGCATATCCACAGAACCAACCATTTTTTCCGTCGTTGGTAGTTCCGGTCTTTCCGTGGGCATCCTTACAATCGCCAGCTCGACGTCCGGTTCCGCTGGTTACGACCGCTCGTAATAGGTGATCCATGACAGTGCAAACATCGGGTCCAATTCTCGTATTAACATAGTCCATCTTCCCTTGATAAAGAAGCTCTCCGGTCGGACCCGCAATTTCTTTGATTCGGTAGGGTTGAACTCGCTTTCCGTCGAGCATGAACACTGAGTAAGCCTCTAGCATCTCTTGCATTCGAACCTCACACGCTCCTAGGGCAGTAGACGGGTAAGGGTGAATTGTTAGAGAAAATCCGAAGTCCTCGATGATATGGCCGACCGCAGTTGGCATCCCCATATCGACAAACGTATGAACCGCAGGAACGTTAATCGACGAGGCAAATGCCCGGGTAAGGCTTACCGTTCCGCCGTATCCACCGTGGTTTTTGGGCGTATAAACATCGCCACCCTTGGGACTCCACGTATATTTTTCGTTGCTCAGTTCAGAATCCTCGCCAATTCGGTTTTCTTTGAGGGCTTCGGCATAGATGAACGATTTAAAACTTGATCCCGGCTGGAGAATACTTTGAGTAGTGTAGCTGTACTGATTTTTGGAAAAGTCCCGTCCGCCGACATCGGCCAAAATGCGGCCCTGACTATCCATGCAGAGGAATGCTCCAACGTTCACTCCATCGCCTCTCCCTTCTCGAACATGCTGTCGGACCGAATCCTCAGCATCCTTTTGAAGGTCAGAATCGAGGGTTGTCGTGACTGAATATCCCCCTTCGGAAATATTGACCCCTAGTCGATCCAGGTCTCGGCGGACTGCGGCTACATAGTACGGCGCCATATAGGTCTTGATCTGGCTTTGATGGGAAGTGCTGCGAACCTTGGGCTTCTCGGCCTCGGCTTTATCATATTCGGTTTGGGAAATCCACCCTTCCTCTCGCATGGTCTTGAGGACCACAAGCTTGTTCGAGTCGGCCAACTGGTAGTTTTTGACTGGATTTTCTTTACTTGGGGTTCGAATACAACGCGCGATCATCGCCGCCTCGGCGATATCGAGGTCTTGGGCTTTTTTGCCAAAGTAAATATTTGCCGCTGCATTGAGGCCATAAGCCTGCTCGCCGTAGTAGATCTGATTGAGATAGAGCTCTAAAATTTGGTCTTTGGTGTATCGTTTTTCGAGCTGAATTGCGATTGCAATATCTTGAAGTTTTCGTTTGCCCGTCTTTTCACTCGCAGAAAAAAGCTTCTTAGCGAGTTGCATGGTGATGGTGCTGCCACCAGTTGTGCCCTTATCGGACCTTGACACAAATCGAACAACGATTCGGCCAAGCGCCCATGGGTCGACCCCTGAGTGCTCATAAAATCGCTTGTCTTCGGCGGCAAGAATGGCGTGGATGACATGTTTGGGGAGATCGGAAACGTTGACGGGTTCTTCGAAAATCGGATGAATTTCGAACAGCTTTTTGTGGTCGGCACTGTAAATGATCGACGGAGCCGAGTTGTATTCCTTGAGGTGCTCGCCAATGTGGTCAACAAGCGGTTCGACATCTTTTACGCTTTTGCCAATGATCACCATTCCGGCAATGATCGAGACCAGGACCACGCAGGTTCCAATGGCAAAGCTCCATTTCAGAAACTTCTTGAAAGGCGAGCTTGCGGGCCGAGACCGCGCCTTGTTCATCGTGCGTTTTACGGTTCCCACGTGTTAATTATAGACCGTTACGGTCGGTTCACCAGGTTGCCTAATCGGACAATTGGTTTGAGAGGGTTCGGAGTCGTTCTTCAGGTTGATCACCCATCAATACTATTGTTATTCCGTTCAACGTCCTCAGGTAGGAAACAAGTTCCCCACGATTACTTCTTCGAAGATCCGATGCGTTTAGAATAGACTTTGTCATAAAGACGGTTATCCGAGACTCATCGCTTCCATAAGACTGAACTAAGACTTTCGACCCCTTGACGTCTCGAACATAAACGCTCTCCAAAAGGTATCCAGAGGCCTTTGGCAATGCAAGAGCGGGGATGCCCAGTTCCTTTGCTTCCTTCCTTAAATCATCGGATGGACGAATGACGGTCGCGCCTTTCCGGAAAATCTTAAATGCTCCTGGCTGGATCCTTGGATCTAAAGTCAGAGATACAAATTCGTATGAACCTGCAATATTTCCAGTTTGGTCAAAAATGACTCGCTTCACTGTCATTCCCGATCGTGGTTCAATGTAGACCTGAGCAACCGGATTGTTACTCGCGTCTGAGAGTTGATACTTGGTGCATCTTAAACCAGCGATGACACCGCCAGTACTCGTATCGAAGTGCATCGATCCAGGTTTGCTTCCTCGGCTAAAGGATCGAAAGCCTTCGAACTGCTTTTTGCTGAACGACGGGTATTCGCGAATTTCGTTTTTGTCGGGAAAATAGTGTCGTCTGTTTTTGTCCGTTTCGATGATGATCTGGCCCGAATATGGAGACCCAGTTGCGAATTCAATTCTCAGATTTGAACCATCTTTGGTGACATATTCATTGTGGGTTTCAACTTTTCCGGCACGAACGACGGTTACCGTTCGCGTTCCGCTAAATCGAATAGTTTTGGCTCGCTCAAAGCTTTCCTTTAGCTCAGTTGGTAGCTCTGGTCGGCGACCTTTGCCTGAATCCTGGGCTGACGACAAAGCCGTCATAACAAGCATTAACCCAATTCCAGCAAAAGCTTTGTTCATAGCAATTCGTCTTGCCCATCCATTAATTCGTCGGCTGGGGCTGACTCTCGAGCAGCCGAACTTGTACCCGAAACGCTCAAAGCAACCAAAGACTCTTGATGAGTTCGGACTAATTCGAACGCGAATCCAGATGAATCAATTTTACCAACTGGGGCAACAATACTGTTTGCATTTGACATGAACAGGGCATAACCAGCGACCGCAACAGCGGCTGAAAGCGAAGAACCGAAAGCAAAGAAACGCTTGGTGGACTTTCGTTTAGACTTCGCATTTTGAATTTCCATCAGCTTGACGTTCAACTCACTTCGCCAAGATAGACTTAAATCTTCCTCTGGCATTGACTTGATCAAGGAAGCAACTCGCATTTGGGATGCCGAGTTCAATTTGGACTCGTCAATCAACTCTTCTTTCTTAAATAAATTCATTTCAATTCTCCACTAAATCTTTGACGGCATTTTGCAGTTGTGTCCTGGCTAAGAATAATCGGCTTTTCACGGTGCCGATTGGGATGCTCAGGGAAATTGCAATTTCTTCGTAACTCATATCTTCTTTGTCGTGCAAAAGCAAAACGCTGCGTAGTTTTTCACTCATCAAACCAATTGCCTTATCTAAACGGCCTCGAAATTCGGCATCCTCTAATAAAGCATCGGGTTGCCAGCGTGTATCTGGAACATCAATTTCTTCTTCGATGTCTGGGCTGATTTGCAGTGATACTTGCTGAAGGCCACGATTAGACTTTCGAGCGCGGTCGACACAAAGGTTGTAGGCAATCCTGAACAACCAGGTTCTCACCGATGCTCGAGCGTCATATCGATCAAAGCTTTGAAATGCCCGAATGAAGACTTCTTGAGTGATATCCTCAGCGTCCTCGCCAGTTGGAACCATCCTTCGGACGAAGCCAAACACTCGGTTTTGATAGGTATCTATCATTTTCGAGAAAGATTCAGCACTACCCGGTTTAATGAATTCGTTTTCTTCCGAGCGAGTCTGCATCGTTCGCGTACCTATTTTCCAGGTTCCGACATTGGCATTCATGCAATAGAATTGAACGAATTATTGCCTTGTTTGTTCAGTAATACGCAGAAAGACCCAGCGACTGCGCTGGGTCTTTCAAAAAAACTAGAATCGAATACCGTAGTAGAGACCTAATGTATTGAGTTCTGACAATTCGCTTCCAAAGTATTTAACTTCGACGAATGATGCAGTTGGACCTGAGCTCAGGTTCATTCCGACGCTAGCTTGGTAAGCAAGTCGGCCAACGCTCTCGGTGCCACCAATGATTGGTCGCTTGATGAAACCAAAGCCGCCACCAATGCTCCAGAACGAATCGCCTTTCTTGGAATAACCGACATAGTTCGCAAGAATAGGAATGTGTCGATAGTCTCCTCGACCGTAGTAGTCGATTGAGATTTCTAGATCGGTGTTGTAGTGATCAGAGCTGTTAATGGTGCTGACCTTGCGTTGCAAGCCAAAACCATAGAACTCTTTAGCCGAACCACGTGTTACCGAGCTTGTTGGATAATCGACGCCTAGTCGAAACGAAATAGGTGCCGAAGTGTCCTCGGCGATTGCCATCGCACCAAGTAAAACGACTGTAAAAACTGCCAATTGCTTTTTCATACTTCCCCAGTTTCCACTCCAAAAATTTGAGAGCTTCAAAATCATAGCACCTTACAGCGCAGTTCGGCTCATTTTTGCGACCACTCGTAAAATTTCTAGGCTCAATTCTGCAGTTTTTATGAGTTCTTGCCTTGAAATGAACTCGTCATGGGTATGAATCTTCTCCATTCCCGTTGCTACAACGACGCTTGGAACTCCTTTCGCGTTGTAGATATTGGCATCGCTTCCGCCAAGAGTTGTTCTTAAGGCGGGATCGAGCCCCAAGTTTCGACTCGCAGTTTGCGCGGCGGATACAACTGGACTCGCAGGATCAATGTTATAAGATATGTAGTGGCGAACATGATCAAACGTGACTTCTGCACCCCACTTTTTGGCTGACTCCTCAAATCGTTGTTTCATGTGGGCGATTTGTTCATCCAAAGCATTCGGGTCAGTTGACCTTGCTTCAGCTTTGAGTTTAACAAACGAACACACAACGTTGGTGCCCGAGCCACCTTGGATAACGCCAATATTCGCGGTGGTTTCGTCAGCAATTCTTCCCAATTTCATTCCATGCACTGCGTCAGCCACGACTTGGATTGCATTGACTCCTTTTTCAGGATCTTTGCCTGCATGTGCAGGAATTCCCTTGATGAAAATGTCGAGCTTGTCGTGGTTCGCGGTTCGGGTGACAAAAGAGCCCACTGGCGGGCCAGTATCCAAGACAAAGCCAAAATCGAGCCCTAACTCTTCAATTTTCAGGGCATCGGCACCCTTAAGCCCGATCTCTTCGGCGACCGAGAGCAGAAGATAAACATCACCGTGGGCTTCCCCAGATTCCCGAAGGCTTAATAGTGCTTCAATAGCTGGCGCCATCCCTCCTTTGTCGTCGGCACCAAGGATCGTGTCTGATTTGCTGGAGAATACTCCGTCAATTTCTTGAATTTCTAAGCCTTCAGTAGGTTCAACTGTGTCGAAATGAGCCGAAAGATAGACTCTCGGGGCATCCTGCAATGTGCCTGGAAGTTTGACAATAATGTTATTGGCATTGCCGCCAATTTCCGCTCCCGCCGAATCTTCAACGAACTCAAGGCCATTTTGGGAAAGATAGTTTTTGGTCCATTCCACCGATTCTCGCTCTCCAAGCGAAGGTGCGTCGACCATACATAAGTCGAGAAAGAGTTGAACCAGTCGGCCCTCATTGATCATTTCACCAGTTTATCCGAGCGGTAATACTTCCCTGCCGAAAGCTGCCATGCGGTAGCATTTACTTCTCATGGGCAAACACACAATTACCGTAGAAGGATACGAACCGTTTGAGGTTGAAAGCGACACAAAACTGGTTAAAGCAATCGAGAATTCTGGCGTTGACATCAGTCACCGATGCGGTGGGAATGCTCGTTGTACGACTTGTCGAGTTAAATTCAGTTCGACCGAGCCAGCAATGGGTGATATTGAAAAGGACTGCCTTGAAGAAGATGGTGTTCTTGGCGAATTTCGGCTTTCCTGCCAAGTTCGAGTTGATCGAGACATGAGCGTCGAGGTTTTGATGCCAGTTAGCTCGGCTGATTGGGATAACCCTGGCGGCGACGTCGAGGATTGATTCCCTTGTAATTTGACCAGTTCAACTTTTTGCTGAGCTTATTACCGGGGTCTATCTTATTCCGCAAGGGAATAAGTTGACTATCATGGTTGATCAGAACGACTTTAGAGGGCAACGGATTGCCCGGACGGAATTCGCCCGACGAGGGGTTGATATTTCCCGAGCAGACCTATATGTCATGCATGGGATTATGTATATGCGAGGCGAGGTCAAGCCGATGCCCAAGGCCCTCATTACCGACATGGCCAGTGAAATGGGAATAATCACCAAGATCTTGCGTCAACGGCCCGAGATTCGAGACATAGTTCTGGACATTAAAACTCACAATAACGAGCTTATTGAGACTGAATTTGCCGCTTAGTTTCGCCTACTAGGTAGAAACTTCCACATATGAGGATGTCTTCAGCATCTGACTCTTCACAGGCTGCCGCAATGGCGGCCTGAACTGTTTCTAAGACTTTGACCCTTGACCCTAATTGCTTAAGTTCGTCGGCGAGAGCATTGGGATCCATTGATCGATGAAAATCGATCGGAACGACGTAGTATTCAAGGTCAAAATCCTTTAATTTGCTGTAGAAATCCCTTGCGGTATGTCCGGTCAACATTCCAGTAATGCAGATTTTTGGATTCGTGTTAGACTCTTGGAGCATTTTCGCTAAGACGGCAGCTGAGTCTGCGTTGTGGGCACCGTCCAATATGAAATTCTTGGATTTGAATTGCAGTCGTTCAAATCGCCCTGGAATAGTCGCGGTCGAAAATCCGCGACGTATACCTTCGAGGTCCCGATTTGCACCCGCAACTTCGAGACTGGCATATGCAACGGCAGCATTGTGCAGCTGGATCTCACCAAAAAGGCTCGGATCAACTTGAATAGTCGAGTATGGAGTCGAAATGTTGACTCCAGTTCGGATTCGCTCCCATTGAATTTCCTTGCCGACTCGCCAGATCTGAGCTTCAAGCTCAGCCGCAGTTCTTTCGATTTCTGATAAGGCTTCTTCAGGCATTTGTCCTACGATCACGGGCTTGCCCGGTTTGATGATTCCCGCTTTTTCATAGGCAATTTCTTTGAGGGTTGAACCAAGAATACTCACGTGATCGAGTCCGATACTGACAATTGCGCATGACGTCGGTGTGATGATGTTTGTCGCATCGAGTCGTCCGCCAAGTCCGACTTCAAGCGCTACCCATTCACAATTTTTCTGCTTCCAAAATTCAAAACCCATGGCCATTTTGAATTCGAATTCGGTAACTCCTCCAAATTCAGTTTCGCTGAGAGTCTCACCGATTGGTTTCAGGTGGGTCGCAATTTCTGCCAAGTCGGATTCAGAAATCATTTCCCGTCCGAACTGGATCCTTTCTCGCGGCTCGACAACGTAGGGGCTAAAAAAAGCTCCGGTTCTCAGCCCCTGCTCGATAAGACAGTTCTGGATCATAGCGGTCACTGAGCCTTTGCCATTGGTGCCTGCCACGTGAATGAACTTGGGCGATGGTCCATCCCCCAGTGAACCAGCGAGCTTAGCTCTGTTTGCAAATTCGGCCATACGGTCTAGCCCGAGCCGCCACCCGCGCTGAGCTAGCGAGGCAATATATTCTTGAGCTTGTTCGTAATGCACCGAACATTGATTATCCTGAGAAGAGCCGCAATTTAGTTGTGCGTCGCAGACAATCGTCGGAATAAGGTATCTTTTACGTTCGCAATTCGGGGCGTAGCGCAGTTGGTAGCGCGCGTGTTTTGGGAACATGAGGTCGCAGGTTCGAATCCTGTCGCCCCGACCAAGAAGAGTTATTTCGGTTTCTTAAATTCTTCTGCGAAAGCCTTAATGGCCACAGCCAAGCTAGGATCACTTGTTTTTTCGAGGGCTTGGACAATCTCGTCTGGGGTTGACTTGGACCCTGCGATCTCCCTTCCTTTGTTCATGGCTGTCAGCACTAAAGTCCAATGTTCTATTTCGCGCTTGCCTCGTTCCCTTTGTCCCAGCGGATTTAACTTGAGCCAATCGAGAACTCGTTGGGGGTCAACTTGTTCAACCGCCTTCGTTTTGACTGAGTCATACTCTTCAATTTCTTGCAAGACTTCATCGTAAGCTTGGTCGAGGATTTCGTCAGCGGTCACTGCTACGCTAGTATCTCCTGGTGTTTGCTTTTTCGAAGTTAAATGGCTATTCCCTTTAGACTTCGCTATTTGGTCGGAGGCAGCTCTACTCGTGAAAGCAATATATCCTCCAATGATTGCAACTCCAGCGGCGATTCCACCGATTCCGAGAATTCGCTCACGCCAAATCTTGCCGATTCTCGTGGTATCTCCCCAGCTAAACATTTCAATCGGAAAATCCACGCCTTTGAGTTGAATTTTTCCTCCTTTCGAAGGTTCAGGCAGATTTTGAGACCGAATGAGATCGATAACGATCTTGCTTGCGGATACCGTTCCCGGTTTAGTAATCGCTTCCAAGCGGGCACAGATATTCACCGTGTCGCCATAGGCATCACCTCCGCTCACCGTGACTTCGCCAGCGTGAATGGCAATTCGATGCTTTAAAGATGAATGACTTAGTTCGTGTTGGGAGTCAATGCACGCTCGCACCGCTTTGGGCGCACTCTCAAATAGTGCGAGGATGCCATCGCCGGACACTTTAATGACTTCACCGCCGTATTGGGAAATTTTTGTGCGCAAGACTTCCATATCCGCTGCCAGGAGCGAAAGAGTGTGAGGTTCATTCGCACGCATGAGTTCGGTAAACCCTGCCACATCTGTCATAACGACAGTTCTTAAAGATTGATGCCCCTGCACTTGATGAAATAGCATAACGAACATTGGTATGAATTGGTTCGACAGCGGTAACATTTCTTTACCTTGGAACAAATTCTTTCCCAGATATCCATCACTGATGATGAGCACCGCCTAAACCGTGAGCGGATGGATGGCATTCTCAATGACTTTCGAACCAATGTCAATCGAGTACTTGAGGGTGGCGGAACGGATGTAGTGGCGAAACATAAGGGGCGAGGGAAAATGCTTGCCCGAGAGAGAATTGACGGCATTTTGGACGTCGGAGCTCCATTCCTTGAGTTTTCAACTCTTGCCGCTCACGGCATGTACGACGACGGTGCTCCAGGTGCAGGGGTCGTCACCGGGATTGGAAAGGTTAGCGGAAGAGAATGCGTCATTGTGGCCAATGACGCCACAGTGAAGGGCGGGACTTATTTCCCAATGACGGTGAAGAAGCACCTTCGGGCCCAGGAAGTAGCCCTCGAAAACGGGTTGCCTTGTATCTATTTGGTTGATTCTGGCGGTGCTTTTCTGCCGTTGCAGGCCGAAGTATTTCCCGATAAGGATCACTTTGGACGTATTTTCTACAATCAGGCTCAACTCAGTTCGAAGCGTATCCCCCAAATTGCAGCGGTTATGGGCTCTTGCACTGCAGGCGGAGCCTATGTTCCGGCCATGTGCGACGAATCGATCATCGTCAAAGGCACCGGGACCATTTTCTTGGGAGGACCACCTCTCGTCAAGGCAGCTACGGGCGAGGACGTCACCGCGGAAGAATTGGGCGGTGGCGACGTGCATACGCGTCTTTCCGGCGTGGTTGACCACTTAGCCGAGGATGATGCCCATGCGCTTGAACTCGTGCGTAGCATAGTTGAAACCTTCGGCAATTCGACTAAGCGAGCTACTGATCAAATCGAATCCCAAGAGCCCGCCTATTCACCCGAAGAATTGTATTCGCTGGTGCCAAGTGATTCGAAGCAGCAAATGAACATGCGCGAAGTTCTGGCTCGCTTAATTGATGGCAGTAAATTCCACGAATTTAAAGCCAGATACGGAACGACGTTGATTTGCGGATTTGCCCGGATTCATGGCCACCTTGTTGGAATCATTGCCAACGATGGGATTCTCTTTTCTGAGTCCGCGCTTAAAGGTGCCCATTTCATCGAACTCTGTTGTCAGCGAGAAATTCCGATCGTGTTTCTCCAAAACATCACAGGTTTCATTGTGGGAAAGAAATACGAAAACGAAGGAATCGCAAAGAACGGAGCAAAGTTGGTGACCGCAGTCAGTACTGCCAATGTTCCGAAGTTCACCGTCGTGGTCGGGGGCAGTTATGGAGCAGGAAATTATGGAATGTGTGGGCGAGCTTTTGGCCCTCGCCAGCTTTGGATGTGGCCTAACGCACGAATCAGTGTGATGGGTGGCGAACAAGCCGCCAACGTCCTCCTGACGGTCAAAAAAGACCAACTAGCGGCGAAAGGAACCGAGATGGCACCAGCCGAGCAAGAAGCCTTCAAAGCTCCGACCTTAGCAAAATATGAGGAAGAATCGTCTTGCTACTACTCGTCGGCCCGAATTTGGGATGATGGAATCATTGATCCGGTCGATACGCGACGTGTCCTCGCGCTCGGCATAGAGGCATCTCTTAACGCGCCAATTCCTCCTGCAGGATTTAGTCTCTTTCGAATGTAAACCGCACTTTCTCGGCCAAAGGGCTGGCTTGACAATTCGTTTCTTGCTAAGATACATTCTTCCCTGTGGAAATCAAGACAGTCGAAGAGAAGGCTACTTTGCTTAAAGAATTTAAAGAGTTTATAAATAAGGGCAATATGCTCGATCTGGCCATCGGAATTGTCGTTGGCGCAGCGTTCACTTCGTTTGTCAACGCATTCATGACAAACCTGATCAATCCCCTCGTTGGAATGCTGACAGGTGGAGCCGACTTCGCCAACAAATTCATTGTTCTGAAAGCTGGTCCCAAGGCACCAGAGCCTTATGACAGTTTGAAGGCGGCCACGGACGCAGGAGCGAACGTCCTCTCCTACGGTGCGTTCATTAGCGCGATCATCAACTTCCTTATCGTCATGTTCGTCATGTTCCTGGTGGTTAAGGCATACAATAAGATGAAGGCAAGTAGCGCAGCGGAAGAGCCAGAAGCTCCTGCCAAGCCCGATGACATTCTTCTTCTCGAAGAGATTCGCGACCTTTTGAAGAAGTAGCAATTCCCCGAGAAAAAAATTGAAATGATACGTCCCTTGAGGGCGTATCATTTTTTTGTGAACGACGAAAACCAAATTCCGCAAACCGAAGAAGAATGGAAAGGCATTTTAACCCCGGAGCAGTTTCACGTTTTGCGCCAAAAAGGAACTGAGCGAGCATTTACGGGCGAGTATTTCGACCATAAGGGAGAAGGAATTTACCGTTGTCGAGGCTGTGGAACTGAACTCTTCCAATCAGCAGCAAAGTTTGATTCTGGTTGCGGTTGGCCATCTTTTTATGAAGGGTTGAACAAGGAAGTGATCGAAGAGCATGAAGACATCACCCATGGAATGCGCCGGGTTGAAGTCACCTGCAAGAAGTGTGGCGGCCATCTGGGCCATGTTTTTCCTGATGGTTATGGAACCCCTACTGGCCTTCGCTACTGCATCAACAGCGCCAGTATTAAATTTGACGGTGAATGATTCCGAAACGAAAGTAACCTCTGTCGCGTAATTACGGTGGAATGGTTCGTACTGAAGAGCTTCGGAAGGTTTTTGTCGATGGAAAGCGGGGAGAGGTTGTTGCCGTTACTGGCGCAACTTTCGAAGCAAAAGAGGGGCAGATACTTGGCCTGTTGGGAAAGAACGGAGCGGGTAAATCGACTCTGCTACGGATGTTATCGACGGTATTGACTCCAACTTCTGGTCGGGCCTGGGTGAATGGGATCGATACTCAAGTCGACTCAAGCCAAGTTCGCCAGCAATTGGGATTTATGTCGGCATCTACCGCCCTGTATGGCCGAATGAGCCCGCGCGAAATCTTTCGCTACTTTGGTGAGCTTTACGGTTTAAAAGGCAACCAGTTGACAAACCGAATGAATGAACTCATCGAGAAGTTGGAAATTGGTCCTTACGCCGATGGACTTTGCGACAAGCTATCGACGGGCCAAAAGCAGAGAGTCAATATTGCAAGAACTCTGCTGCACGATCCACAAGTGCTCTTTTTTGATGAACCTACTTCGGGTCTCGATGTGGTGATGAGCCAAGACGTCATGTCGTTTGTCGAAGATGAACGAAAGCGGGGGAAAACAATTATTTACTGCACCCACATCATGAGCGAGGTTGATCGTCTGTGTGACCGAGTTATCTGCATCCACGATGGCGAGTTGATGGGTCAAGGCACCGTCGAAGAGCTGAAGGCTCAGACGGGCAAAGACACTTTGGAGCAAGCCTTCCTCTCAATTGTTGGATATAAGCGAGAGGTGTTGGCATGAACTGGACAATGATCGTCTTCAAAAAAGAATGGCGCGAAATGCTTCGCGATAAGCGCGTGAAGAAGGCGATGCTTTTTGGCCCGATTTTCAGCGTTGTCTTAATGATGATGATGTTTGGCGTCATCTTTTCGAGCGTCGAAAAAGCCAGCAAGACCACGGTTTACGTTGTCAAGGGCAACCGTGATAAGGCGGTTACTGGGTTCATTGACATGCTCGATAAGGGCGGCATGAAAGTCATTGATATTGACTCGGTGGATGCCGCCAAGAAAGGGATTACGAAGGGAGACGTTCGACTCGCGCTTGATTTTGGCAAGGGTATGGCCGCGAGCCTCGCTAAACCAGAACCATTTATCCTCAATGCTTACTATGACCCTCAAGAGCAAAAAGCCCAAATTGCTTTGTCCGTTGTCGAAAAAGAGTCAGGAATGCTGAGCGAAGGAATTCTCAAAAGCATTCTGAAGGAAAAGGGCGTGGACGAGACATTTATCAAGCCGCTGAGCGTGAAGCGAAACGAGGTGAAAGTCGGTGAATCGAGTTCGAGCCAATTTCTGGTTCAACTGCTTCCCTACTTCATTGTTATCTGGGCATTTTTTGGAGCGTTGAGCTCGGCCAGTGACTTGGTTAGCGGCGAAAAGGAACGGCAAACGCTGGAGACTTTGCTGATTTCTCCGGCACCGAGGAACCAGATTGCGATCGGAAAGCTTCTGGCCCTGATCGCTGCAAGCCTTACGGCAACATCGGTTTCGGTCTTGGCGATCTTTGTGATGTACTATCTGAAGCTCCCGTTTCTGCAAAAAGTGTTTGAGAATGGACTCGGACTGACTCTGTCAGGACTATTCGTGATTATCATCACCCTGGTACCGACCTGCGCCCTGTTTGGCTCGATCCTCTTAGCCATTAGCTCATACGCTAAGAACACCCGGGAGGCGCAAACGTACCTCTCGCAAGCGTCGATGTTCGTGACAATGCCAGCAGCGTTTAGCCAGATCATCGGATTTACGGATTTTGCTCAGTCTGAGGTGGTTTACGCGATTCCAATCCTGAATACGGCGAACGTCATTCGAAATGCCCTGATGGGTCGCTACGACGCCCTTGGCATCGTGATAACGATCTCGACAGGAGTCCTAATCGCGACCTTCGCAGTTTGGTACAGCGTGAAACTATTCAATAAAGAGACCATTTTAAGCCGGATCTAGTTGGGAGACGAAATCTTAGCCGCCGCCCTCGGCTTTGGCCAGGATCTTTTCCCATCTTTTGCAAAACTTCTTCATGTGATCCATGGCACCCGGCCTTGGATCCATAGCTGCGGCCTTGTACCAATGGTCAATTGCTAACTTCAGAGCTTTAGGGTCTTTCTTAAGTAGGTAGTAATGAAACTGGTAGCCGCCTTCCATTTCGTCAGGGAAATTCTTAAAAATCGGCACTTGTAAGACTGACTCTTTCGCTAATTTCATAAGTCGAAGCGACTCGTCAGTGGGGAGCAAACGCGGTCCCCACATCATCATTGTTGCCATGGCAACCACACTAGACTTTTGAATTGCTTTTTCAGAGAAGATAGTTGGCTCGGTGGCAACGTCCTGCCGGAAGATCATAAAGTCCAGAGCTTCTCTTTCTGCCCCCGGACTAAGATCCTTGAGATGAGTCTGGAGCCATTCCTTTATAGCCCACTTTTCCTTGCTGTCGGACTTGCCCAGATGAAACCACCAAGGTGCAATATAGCCAGCACCCAAATCCAAGATTTGACTAGCCGAGACCGATTTCTTTCCTTTCACCAATGCAAAGCTTTGGTTCCATTTCAGTTCAATTTTCTTTGGATCCAGATTGTAGGCAATGATTGATTGATCAAGTTGATCATCATAGCGTAATTCTAGCTGAGCGGGTTTCCGAACCTGGATTGCCAAAGATAAGCAAAGTGCCGAAATCACTACCCTGGTCCTCCATTTGTTAGGGGCGGGTTATATTTGAAGTGATACCATCTTTGGTAATTGCGTCCCGCGCTATTTAAGGTTGGAGCATCCCAGTATCCACCCTTGCCCCTCGATCTAAATCCTTCGGTGTCATAAAGGTTTCTTGACTGAACATGGAGAGTCGCATTTGGTGCGGCACAAAGCATCCAGTCACTCTCATCTAGTAACTCTTCAAAACTTGTTGCGCTAAGATCAACTAGTTTCAAGGAATCATAATTATCCATTGTCCACCATTGGTCGGTTTCAACATTTACCGTTCGTGAAACTCGCCCATAGATTGAAGTCGAATCCAAATAACTTCCAAGGCCACAGTCAATAATAGAAAGGATAACACCAACGGCCGGGCACAAGGCATCTGTTGCAGCGAGATAGATCATTGCACCGCCAACGGCCCCATTAGTGAGCATGGCGGTGTCCTGGTGACCAGGTTGATCAACGATTTCAGCGTCGTCGGAAGAAGTCCAATCTGTCGCGGACTTAAAAGTACTCGTAACTGGACCAGGTACGAAACACCTTGCTTGTGTTACTTCTTCGTCTAAGTCAGAGGCATGCACATTGTGAATCGTCCACTTTGTTTCACCCTTTACGCCATCGCTCCACGTAAAAGCACCAGTGTAAGTTCCCGATTCTTCGCCGAGCGTAGTTGTTGAAACAGGAACAATTGGAACTTGATCCTTAAGGACGCAATCGACTTTAATTGGCACAGTTACCCCAACACTCCCATATACGCCGTTGAGCGTAGCAGAATTCGAAGCTGAATTATATGTGACGCTAGCAATCGTAGGTCGCATCGCCTCGTCCGTTGCGCCAGCGAACAAAGCCGAAAAATCGATGTCTCTAGTATCTTGCCCAACAGTCCGGATCCCACCCCAGCCACCTGGACTGTCATCGATATATCGCCTCATTGCAGTGGGAGGATAGGCAACTTTGCCGTCCATAAACAGTGATAAAGCATCAGTAGATATGGGCTCATTGAAAACTCGGTCGGCTTTGTGAAATGTCAGCGTTTTTGTATGAGTAACACCCAGCGGCTCCTTAGCCCAAACAACCGATTGGTCGCCGTCTGGAAAATGGATGAGTTTGGTCCTTTCGGTAGTGCCATCCAGTGACATATAATCTATTGAATTGGTGTCCGTTACAGAAAGCGGTTTTGCCTTGAAATTTGCTGGCAAACTCACGCTTCTGGGGTCTAACCACATAGAGCAACCGACGCTTCCCTCCATCGTCGCATTTGTTGCCGAAGCCTCACCATGGGCATCAATTGAAACTGTATAGTGCCCTATGCCATTTTCGTCAAGAGTGACTTTTTTAAGGTGTTTACCATGACTGTCTTGCCATGTGCCGTTTCCTATAGCCTCGTCACCTAAGCCGTCATCCGCATGGATCGAGGAAGCCCATGCATAAAATGAGACTGTCGCAGAACTGTTCAGACCAACCCAAATGGTTTGACCTGCCATCCCGGAGCCGCCATATAAGTTGAACTTTATTGTACCAGTAAGGGCAATTGAACCAGTATTGCAATAAGAAGGTGCAGATGACCATTGAGTCGGAATTCCTGGAGCAGTATTTCCGGGTGTAGGTAGTCCATCCTCGTACCACTTTCCAAATCCTGCAACACCCTCATCAAAATTGCAGACTATAATTTTTTGATGCCAACTAATACCGTCGTACTTTGGTACTTTCCACGTATTTGAGCCAGTACGTATTGGCTCAATAACGAATGATCCTAGTCCTCCACCTCCACCTCCCCCAACTGTTTGGGAAAATAGCTGGCACGACGTCAGCAAACAAATCGACAAAATTATAGGCTTTAGTTGCACTCTCGAATGATACAAGATAAACTCCGTTTTTATGCACATGTTTTTCATGTTTTGTTTGATTGCTATATGAAGACATCGATTTTTCTAAATGAAATAAGTGCTTATCGTGCCGCTAAGTGGGTCAAGAATCGGTTTACGACTCAGTTTCCAGATATCAATGTTCTTGATTCAACCCATCTCCTTTCCCACATTTTCATTCGATCTGAATACGTTTTGATGGTCCAATTGCAGTTCTCGAATCACCTATCAAATGTACATTTATGAATTTAAGCGCATGCTAATCAATTGCGTGAAACTTGGCTACGCAGCAATTTAAATACACTCCTACGCTTCAGCGTCGTTGCGACAGATTTCCACAGAATTTTGCACACTGATCCCCAAACGGTCCTTAGGACTGGCTTGGCGGGTCATAATCACTTAGTCTGTGAGTTCAGAATCTTCTCCCCGAATACCCCTGCATAGTATCGAAGCCGAAATGAGCGTTTTGGGTTCGATGTTGCTTGCTCAGCGAGCGGCGGAAGAGATCGTCACGATTCTGAACGAAGATGACTTCTTTCGCCCGGCTCACCAGGTCGTTTTTCGGGCCTTGCGGCAACTGATCACTTCGCATAAAGAGATCGATATTGTCACCCTGAGGACCGAGCTCACCGAGCGGGCGATGCTCAATGACGTTGGCGGAGTTGACTACTTGCTTCAACTCGCCGAATACGTTCCGAGCGCGGCTAACGCAAAATACTATGCTCAAATCGTCCTGGATAAGGCGACGATGCGACGGCTGGAGCTAGCGGGCCGCAACATCATCGACATTGTTCATGATCCCGAACTCGAAGGGGCAGACGACCGCATTGATAAGGCCGAGCAAGAAGTTTTTGAAGTTGGCAGAAAGCAGCTTGGTAAGTACTTCCAGCACGTATCCAATCTCGCCAAAGAGTTTTTTGTTGACGTCGACAAGATTGTTGAAACTGGCAAGCCAATGTTTGGCCTTCCGACCGGGTTTATTGACCTCGACAAGATCACTTCTGGCTTCTATCCGGGAGATTTTGTCATTATTGGTGCCCGTCCTGCAATGGGTAAGACTTCGCTTGTTTTAGATCTGGCACTCAACGTCGCGATGGGGCGAGGACGAGAAGGTAAACGCGGTGCGGTCGCATTCTTCTCGCTCGAAATGAGCTCAATTCAGCTCGTTCGTCGTATGGTTAGCATGATTTCGGGCGTTTCGATGGGCGTTCTCAAGTCAGAAAAGGGGCTTAGTGAAAAGCAGTATTTGGCTTTGGCCGACGCATGCGAAAACCTCTATTCCCTTCCCATTTTTATTGACGACGGCAGTGACATCTCGCCCATGGAGATGCGCGGAAAATGTCGGCGGTTAAAAGCGGAACATGGTCTCGAACTAGTTGTCGTTGACTATTTACAGTTGATGCGAGGATCTCGTCGCACCGAGAACCGAGTTCAGGAAATATCGGAAATTGCTCGGTCCTGCAAGGCAATGGCCAAGGAACTCGAAGTTCCAGTCATTGCCCTCAGCCAACTCTCGCGGGCGGTCGAAGGTCGTGACGACAAACGTCCGCAACTGTCTGACATCCGAGAATCGGGTTCGATCGAAGCGGAAGCCGACCTGGTCATGTTCATTTACCGCGACAGTTATTACAAGGCAAAGGAAGAACATCGGCATGAGAATGAATCCTACGACGACGTTCAAGAGGCAGAAATCTTGATCGCCAAGCACCGGAATGGTCCGGTCGGAAAGGTGTTGCTGGGCTTCCAGCCTGCCTACGCGCGGTTCAGAAACCTTGATCGCGGTAATACTTATATGCAACCGGAAGATTAGCCTAGCGCAAGTTCGTTAAACTGAGGGTACGTGTTGGACATTCAGCCTCTGGATATGACTGTCTTCGCCATGATGAAAAGCGAAGGTACGTTCGAGCGGATAGGGAAAAAATTTCCCCTTCTAGGTCGGTTGATTTCCAACCGCACCTGGACACTTTGCCACCGACCAATCAAAGAATCGATTGTCCAGATACTTGCGAGTCGGCCAATAATTGATGCTTCCATTTGGGGCGACGTACTCCATCAGGAAGTAGCTCTCTTTTTGTGTTTAAAGGTCAAAGAAGAAATCGGCTGGCCCAATGGTCGGTTTATTCCGACTGACTCGGTGGAAGTGATTCTGTGGATGTGTGAAGACGACCTTGAAATAGTGGAAATAGTTTTGGATATTGAAGACCGTTTCAAAATCAAAATCTCCGACGATCGAATTCAGAGTATCTGCAAAGGCACAATGAATGACTTTGTCGATCAAATAGCTTCGCTTATGCTGGCTGCAGAGCCGGAATAGTCGCCAGCAAGTCCTTCGCCATCATGATTGGTCTTCGCGGAGCGACTCGCAAGCTCAGCTCTTCGAATACTCGCCAGACTGGCTTGGATTCGCCCGGAGCTGGGATCGCTGCCTTGAGTTCCTGAATTGTTCCTTCCATGTTGGTAAAGCTACCGTCGCTTTCTGCCTGCAACGCCATCGGGATTGCGGCACTGGAATAGTAGAACGTTTCGGTTCGGCTTGAATCCTGTACTACGAGGTATTCGATGTTCTCAAGTGCCTGGGTTACCAAGTTGCGGTCGAGACCTTGCTCGAAAAGGTCAACGCCGATGAGCCAGAGAGCTTTGAGCTGACCATTGGCCGCGGCTTGAATCATTTGATGAGTGTTGAGTCCCGAGGCGTTCGGAACGGCATCCATGAGCTGAAGTCCGCGCTCATTCGCGCCCCTTGCGTAGCAATTGAATGATCCGCCTGTTAAGCTTGCGATTTGGTTAAGACTATTGAGCGCGCTGGCTCCTCCCTTTTCGTTGGCAATGCTACTCGATGTCACGACCGGACAACCGGAGATGAGAGTTACGGCTTTTGTAAGTTCAGACAAGTCTAGTTCGCACGTTTCGGCGACCTTGCTTAAGTCAAAACCAGGAGTTGCGACCGCACTTTGGAGGGCAGCAGCCAAGGTATCGGCGGTGCCGGACTTGTACCGCAATGCCACTTCGGCGAAGTCTTCGACCTCGTTTGCTCGGTCGAATGCAACGACGACTTTTGCCTTGTTGCGGAACCAGGCCTTTCGGATGCGAAGGAATAGCATCGGGAGATCATCGGCGAGCGACGTTCCGAATACCAACACACTCTTTGCTCCTTCGAAGGATGCAATAGAGCTTTGGACCTTATTGGCGATATCATCGCTCTTAGCAATGAGGTGAGTCTCAAATCGGTGATCAATATTGTCGGTTTTGACTTGATCGCGGAAGAACTTGAGGGCATTCCAAACTCCTTCGTTGGAAACACCGTGTCCGAGAATTAAACCCGCTTCATTTCCGCGGCCAACAAATTCCTTCATGACATCGGCACTGACGGTTGACCATTCCGACTTGATCAGTTCATCATTGACGCGTACAAACGAGTTGACCAGTCGCTTGTCATCGTTATAGTGGCCGTGGCCGAACTTGCCTTTGTCGCAGGTCCATTCTTCGTTGATCGCCTCGTTGGTACGACCGTTAATTCGGGCCATTTTGCCGCCTCGATGGTCGAACCAAATCGCGCATCCAGCGCTGCATTGGGTGCAAATCGCTTCACTGGATTCAAGGTCCCAGGGACGGGCTCTGAACCGATACTTTCGGTTTGTCAAGGCACCAACCGGGCAGATTTCGATGACGTTTCCGCTGAACTTCGACGTGAACTTGGTTTCGCCAAAGGTGATGGGCTGCATGTCGGCTCCGCGGAATCGGAAACCGAGTTGGGCGTCACCAGAAATTTCTTCGGTAAACCGAACGCAACGGGCGCATTGGATGCATCGTTCAAGGTCGAGCGTGACGTAATCGCTGAGTGGGTAAGCCTTTGGCGCGTGCCGTTTCATTTCGATGAAGCGACTGGTGCTTGGGCCGTAGAAAAGGGTGTTGTTTTGGAGCGGGCATTCGCCGCCTCGGTCACAGATTGGGCAGTCGAGCGGGTGGTTGACCAGCAGAAATTCGAGGACGCCCTTTCGATCCTTTTTAACCGCGTCGGATTCGGTGTCTACCACGAGGCCCTCGCTCACTGGCATGGTGCAAGCCGCTTGCGGCTTGGGGAACATTCGGATTGTCCCGTCCGGCTGCTTGGCACCCGTGAGGACGAGGCACATTCGGCACATGCCGACTGGCTTCATGCGCGGGTGGTAGCAGAAGATGGGGATTTCGAAGCCGACTCTTTTTACCGCTTCGACAATGAGTTCACCTTTCGGCACCGCCAATTCAATCCCGTTGACGATAATGTTGACGGTTTCGACTTCGGTTACGGCGGCCATGGCTTTTTTTGGGTGGTCAGAATCCCTTCCAACTTGGATTGGAGTCTACCTATTTCAGGCTTCAACTATCAGGTATCAGAGTTCAGATTTTGGGTCTTAGTGTGCGTTCAATGTCTTTCATTAAATAGTACAAGTGAAAACTATTCTCAGGACACTCTTGCATCCCAAAGCGTAAATACAATTCTCTCGCTTCTTCGTCCTTAGCGTGAACCATGAATGCACGCACAGCTGCCTGCTGCGAAATGTTTAAGCAGCGAGCAATTGCATCCTTGAATAGCCCTTTTCCAATCCCTTTTCCTTGAAAATCCTTGTCCACCGCGAATCTGGCCATCAACAAAATTGGCACTGGGTGCCGAGCGAGACCTTTCGTCATCCGCTCAGGAGCTTCATCATATTTGATTGCGCTGACCGCAAGGCTATAATAGCCGACGACTCTGTTATCTTCCAGACCGACAAATGTTCTGGCACTATCGTTGGCTTGATTTGCCAAAGCATGACGGATCAGAAAAGTATTGAGTGGCTCCTTGCCACAATCGAACCCAAGGTAATCGTGAGCCTTGGTCAGAAGGACCGGGCCATGAATGATACTCACTTCTCAAAGACACTCGGAGTAGAAAATAATTCGCGAAGCTGAGGAATGTCTCTCGGTTCTTCTTCTAGTTTTGCAAGCAGCCAATCATATTCCTGTAACGAGACACCAATCACACGCTGATCATCAATGACCGTTCGCGCCGCATCTAAAGATCGAGTCAAAACAAATTGACTTACATTCATGTTTTGAAGGCGAGCAGCTTCGGCAAGCATAGCTTTCTGGATTGCCGAAGCTCGAATGTTCAATGTTTCTGCTTTAGGTGACGAGTGCATATTAATTTACCAACTAGTTGCATTATACCACATTGTACACACAACGTGAATACATAACGCATTTTAAACAGTTGCCAATCGATAGAGAATCGCCGCGTAGATTCGCGATGCCTTCTTCAATGATTCGATCGCGATTCGCTCATCGGTTTGGTGGGCTTCTCCGTCGCCAAGCCAGCAAGTTCCGACTGAGATGGTGTTCGGCACTGCTCGGGCGTAGGTTCCGCCCCCCATGGTCGCAGGTTCGGTCATATCGCCAGTTTGCTCCCGATAGACATCGACAATGATCTTTACGAGCGGATGGTCGAGCGGGAAGTACAGCGATGGTGAGTCGCGATCGACCGTGAATGACCAGCTTGCTCCGAGCTTCGTCATCTGGGTTTGACACAAAGCGTGAAGGTGCTCCCCTTTCCAGGTGGCGGGGTATCTGACGTTAGCGAGCAAATGAACCGCGCCATCGGAAAACGAAACAACGCCAATGTTGCAGGTTAAGTCTCCGGTAGCGTCATCGCGACCGTGAATGCCGAGCCCAGTTCCACTTGGTTGAAAAGCCATGAGTAGGTCATCGAAGAATTGGCGTTCGGCTAATGGAGCGATGGCGAGCAGGAGTCGGACAATTCGCTCAGCCGCGTTGTCGCCGTAAAAGGGACCCGCTCCGTGGGCAGCCTTGCCGATTGCTTCAATGTTGAGGACGTCTCCCATCCATGAAAATGTAACGTTTCGATCCCAATTGTCGGCCAGTTTTACTTCGACTTCGGCTTTTGCAGAAGGGCCAACTTTAACCGTAGCGGTAGCAGAGTCAATAACGATGTTGGGGCGTTGACCACCTGCGAATGACAGGACTTGAAAATCACCCATCGGCACTTTGGCGGAAACGAGCAAGTCACCAATTCCCTTCTCGCCGTGATAGCAGGGCCATCCTGAATCGGGCGCGATGCCGTATGTCGGCGCTTCTTCGGTCTGGACATATCGCTCGACACAGCCAAATCCACTTTCTTCATCGCAGCCAAAGGCTACGCGGAATCGGCAGTTCAAATCAGGGAAACACTCTTTGATCGCGCGCATGGCGTAAAACGACGCGATGGTTGGGCCTTTGTCGTCGGTTGCTCCCCGTGAGTAAATGTATCCGTTGTCAATTTCGGCCCCAAACGGGTCGTGCTTCCAGCCTGGACCGACGGGGACGACGTCGAGGTGGCCGAGGGTCATGACCAAGCGTTCGCCCTGGCCAAAATCTGCGTAGCCAAGATGCCCTTCGAGATCCGTGGTCTTCATCCCCACGCTCTGAGAAAGATTGAGCATGTAATCGAGGGCTTTTCGGTTCCCTAGGCCATACGGAGCGTTCGGTTCGGCTGGTTCTTCGATGGTATCAATTCGCAAAATATCGCGGGTTGTATTGATGAGATCTTCCTCGTGGGAAGCGAGCCAATCGTGGAGCTTTGAGATGTCGGACATTTGCCAACATTCTACTTGGGATTAGTGAGGCGGTGCGAGGCGCAGGTTGATGGATTTCTCACCTCAGCACCGCTCATCCCATTGATTCCACCAGGATCGATACAAATACCTAGTAACTGTGACAGACTTAGGAGAAATACCGTGTCTCGATTGGGTATCACCTAACATCAATGTCTGCCGAACTCGCTCTGGAACTGCACAAGAAGTACTTTGGAATCACTCCCAAAGTGCTGACGTTTGCTCCTGGTCGCATCAATCTTATTGGCGAACATACGGATTACAACGGCGGATTTGTCATGCCCGCCGCAATCGACAAGGGACTTTGGGTTACGGGGCGCATTGTTGACGGTGAAACGAAGATGATTTCCAGCATTACGGGGACATCAAAACCGTTCTGTGCCAACACGACCGAGCCAGGAGATTCATCTGGTTGGGCAAAATATCCGGCCGGAATGGCGTGGGCATTGCGCTCAAAATATGGTCCCATGCCGAACCTTGAGTGCGCGGTTTACAGCACTTTGCCTTCGGGCAGCGGCGTGAGCAGCAGCGCGGCCATTGAGATGGCATTCGGTATGTTGTGGAAAGCCTTGGTCGGCTTTGAGATGACGGCGAAGGGAATGGCCTTGCTTGGTCAAAAGTGTGAAAACGAATATATTGGTGTTAACTGCGGGATCATGGACCAAATGGCATCGGCATGCGGAAAGGCTGACCACGCGATATTTATTGACACTCGGAATCTAGAGATTGAATATTCTTCGGTTTCCGAACAATATGCCGTAATGCTCTTGGATACGAAAAAGCCCCGAGCTCTAACTGCATCCGCCTATAATGAGCGTCGGAGCCAATGTGAGGCGGCAGCGACCGCGATGGGAGTCAGTTTCTTACGTGACGCTGATTTGGAGATGCTGCAAACGAACAAGTCTGCCCTCGATGACATTACTTATCGACGGGCCCGGCACGTTATTACGGAAAACAATCGTTGCCAGGAATTTCGTTCTGTACTAGATACTGACGATCGCGAAGGCATATTCGCCTTGATGAAAGGCTCCCATGATTCGCTACGAGACGACTATGAAGTTTCGTGCCCGGAACTCGATGCAATGGCGGAAAGCGCGTGGGTGTCGCCTGGAGTCGTGGGAGCTCGAATGACGGGTGCTGGATTTGGCGGAGCGTGCGTTGCCTTGGTTGAAAGAAGTTCGGTTTCCGAATTTTCTAAAATTTGTCTGAAGGGATACAAGGAAAAGACGGGCAAGGATGGAGATGCCTTAGTTTGCTCAATTGAAGACGGAGCGCGGATTTTGAGTTTTTAGGCGTTTATTGGCACTGATACATGAAGCGAGGAATGAGCCAAATTTATCAGTGTAATACCGCGACACTAACGCAACACGGATAAGCTCAGGTCGTTCCTCCCGGCGCGTATCCGTGCCACCCGGGCATTATCTTTCAAACGCGAAGACTGGCTCAGGCGTGTGGTCGATGGTTCGGCGGAGGATGTCTTCGGCGATGGCAAACGAGAAAATCGCCAGTTGAGGATCAGGTTCATTCTTGCCATGCTCGCGGAGTTTATGAACAACTTCGTTTGAAAGCTCAGGAACCCATTCGCACACGTGGAAAAGGCCGTGGATTGCTGAGCGGCGACCAACGATGCTTGGCGACGATAAACATTGAAGTAAGGCCGTATTGCCACGGCGATGCGGCAGGTGTCCGCCCATAACAACGCCCGCTTTATACACCGTGCGCGCGTAGTCATCGTCTGCATCCATGAGGAGCGTTTTCATGGCCTCGACAGCGTCTACTTCGTCTTGCTCCGAGTTAATAAAGCTTGGCAGGTCCTCGAAGAGATCGAGCACACACCATTGGGCCGACCTACGCCACGGATGAACTCGGTCGCGAAGGATGTGGCAAAGCGCAGGGAAATAGGATTTTCGATGTTTACTCACTTCAACCAGCAGGTGGGCCGAATTAGCAACGTCGCGATTCTCGCAATAGAACAACTTTAATATATCGATGGCGGGCAGAGTGCGGATATCCCCTTTGAATCGAGTGGAATGACCAATCGTCTTGGATATTGCAAATTGCCGTTGAAATAATGGTTCGGCTGAAGATGCCATCGCCTCGAGCATTTCTTCTTCGGTATCGCCTCTTGCCTCGTTCCATAGATCATCGCATCGACCAAACACTCCAAAGTGAGTCTTGGCAACTTTGACTTTGAACGTCTCGTCATACACGACGAAGGTGGTTTCACCTGTCCAGTCGCTTCCTAAAACGTGATACTCGTAACTGATCGGATGGGGGGGCCAGTGAAATTTGGCTCGGTGGGGAGGCCTTACGGCTTCGGTCGTCCCGTAACTTGATGCTGCCAATGTGATGTACTCACGAAGCCCTTTTAGGACTTCGCTTGCATCAAATGGCTTCTCTTTATACAGGCTCGACATTTGTACTCCTTTAACTACGATACCGCTACTCAAGCTCGATCGTTGCGGGCGGTTTACTGGTTAAATCATAAAACACTCGGTTCACGCCGTCAACCTCATTCACGATTCGACTTGCAACTAGCTCAAGCACGTCAAAAGGAATGTTCACTGCTCGTGCGGTCATTGCGTCCTCACTTTCGACTGCTCTCAACACAATCGGTTGCTCGTATGTCCGTTCATCACCCATGACGCCGACGCTTTTCACGTCTAGAAGGGCCGCGTAGGACTGCCAAATTCCTCGATTCAGCCCCCTTGATCGCAATTCTGATCGGAAGATCCAATCGGCATCCTGAACCATCTTCACCCGCTCAGGGGTTACCTCGCCAAGAATTCTGACGCCGAGACCAGGACCAGGGAACGGTTCTCTGTCCACCATGTCTTCAGGCAAGCCTAACGCTCGACCAACAGCTCGAACTTCATCCTTGAACAGCCATCGTAGTGGTTCGATCAGCTTCATCCGCATCCAATCGGGCAGGCCACCGACGTTGTGGTGGGTCTTGATTTTGGCGGCAGTTGGCGAGCCGGATTCAATAACGTCGGGATAGAGGGTGCCTTGGGCGAGCCAGTCGCATCCTTTAAGTTCGTTCGCATGGTCTTCGAACACCTGGACAAAATTTGCCCCAATCGACTTTCGCTTCGATTCCGGATCTTTGACTCCTTTCAGGCTGCCGAAGAATCGATCATGTTCGTGGAAGGCAATAAGGTTGCCCTGAAAATGGGTTCCAAAGGTGTCAATGACCTGAGCGGCTTCGCCTTTTCGGAGGAGGCCGTGATCAACAAAAACGCAGATTGCCCGTTCGCCAATTGCTTTTATTAGGAGGGCGGCCATGACGGAAGAATCGACTCCGCCAGAGACGGCGCAAAGAACCTTTTCATTTTCGCCAACTGTGGCCCGAATTTTTTTGATTTCTTCTTCGATGAAGTTTTCGGTGCTCCAGTCTCCCTTCAATCCGGCGACTTGGAGGAAAGCTTCGATAATCTTTCTTCCATCGGGAGTGTGGGTTACCTCTGGGTGAAATTGAATTCCGTAATATTGACGGGAAACGTCCTCCATTCCCGCAATCGGGCAACTATCGGTTGTCGCGGTGATGGTAAAGCCAGCCGGAACCTCGGTGACCTGCGTTCCGTGCGACATCCACACCTGGCCATTGGTCATGGCATGAGTCAAGCCGTGATGCATCGTCAAGGTTCGTTGGCCATATTCCTTGTGGTCCGCGCCTTCGACTTTGCCGCCCAGTTTGTACGCCATCAGTTGTTGGCCATAGCAAATGCCAAGGGTGGGAATTCCTTCCAGGCATGTGAAGTCGAGCGTTGGAGAATCAGCATCGAAGACCGATTTTGGCCCACCGCTGAGAATCACTGCGGTGGGCTTTTCGGTTTGAATCCGTTGGAAGGCTTCCGTCCAAGGCACCATTTCCGAATAAACGTTTTGCTCTCGGACGCGGCGTACAATTAGCTGAGTATATTGTCCGCCGAAATCGACGACCAGGACTTTTTGATGGGTCATAGACCCTATTTAGTTTGACAGATGGTGCACCCGAAATGCCTCAGTTTGCCATTCCGTTCCAGAACTTGTCTTTCGTTTGTGTCGAGGTGCTCTCTCCTACCAACGAATCGATCGAGACAAATTTGGTGTGTCCATCGAGCCAGTTGACGACCACTTTCTTCGGATCATATCGGCCCCACAATTGACCTTGAGTTCGAGCATCAATGCCGATTGCATTCGGGTCAGACGACGCAACTGGTAGCCAGAAGCTTGGGGCATCGATTCGGTGATATCCGACTGCCCGCCGAACAACTGGTTGGCCAGGAGCGATAATATCTTTTCCGGTGGCTTCGGCAAACATAACGGTTTGAGCAGTGTTGCCAAATGAAGTGGCAGAGACTCCCGCGTAATCTAACGCGCCAAATGGCCCAGCGGTCGCGACATTCAGATATTTTCGGTTGTACCCGTAGCTGGGGTATGCCCCGGTCAGATACCAATAGGCACAGCCACCCTTATCGAATCGTCCGAAAGTCGGACAGCCGGAGAAGTGCATTGCGGGATCATCGGCTCGATCGGTTGGATCAAGAAATAACTCCGTACTCTTCGTGTAGTTCTGTAGAAGCACCGGGTAAAAATAAAACCCGTTAGTTGATGGAATTGACAAATCGGCGGGGTTAAACCAACGAAGTGGAATCGTCACGTCGTCGTAATCATTCATGTAAAGCAATGTTCCAGTTGCAATTTGCTTCATGTTGCTGATGGTCATGGTCTTTTTGGCCGCTAGTTTCGCCTGGGCAAATACAGGAAACAAAATGGCCGCAAGAATGGCAATAATGGCGATAACAACAAGGAGTTCAATCAAAGTGAACGCACGCTTCATACAATCATGGTGCCGTCAGGGGTAACTATCGGATTCTTCATTTTTGATGAATTTTGCGGGTTATTGACGACAAATCAGTACCTTCGTCATCTATGTATTATTCCCGTCAAATTCGGTTCATCGTTTATAAGCCCACGCCAGAAAACTGCTTAAGTCCCTTAGCCCAGAGGATTTTGGAAACGCCAAAGGCAACGACGATGTACATGGCTTGAACCAACATTCCGATCCAAATACCTTGGCCTGTTACCCGACCAATGCCGATGTCGACGGGAAGATTGGTGGTGTAATAAAAGGGCAAAACTTTTGCCAATGACTGGGCCCAACTAGGCAGCATCGCAACTGGAACAACTTGCCCCGACAAGAAGAGCATTGGGAAGTAGTAGAGCTCGAACAGAGCCATCGCCTCTTCGACAAAGAGAGCGATGAAGCCGAGCATCATAACCGTCGTGAAGCTAAGAAGGTGTCCGAGGATGAGAGCGAGCCAGAATGAAATGCTCCAGTTAAACGATACACCCTGAAGGACGTCTCGGTAGAACCACATGAAGGCCAAAAGAAATGGCACACACAGGCTCATTCGGACGATACGCCAGGAAAGATTTCGGAAAAAATAGACTTGGTAAACCGATATTGGGCGCACTAACTGAGACGCAAATTGACCATCTTTGATCTCGACGGATAGCTCCCACATGAAATGGCACACCACGAATCCGCTCACCATCAGCATCGCAAGGTAGTACTTGACGATGTCGGCTCGACCGAAGCCAGCAACCGTGCTGTTGCCCATCGCGCTCATCCACACCAGCGGCATGGTGAACATCGTGAAGGCGTCGGTAAGGATCCAGATCACGCCGTTAACTCGATAGGCAATGCCATCTTTTAAGTAGACGGTGAAAAGGGCGAGCCATTTTCGAAAGGATGCCAGCACTGGTCAAATTATGACCAGTGCAAGAGCGAGTACGAGTGCAAGCAACCGAAAACGCTGTGGATACAAGTGAAAGTCAAGTCATTTTCAAGTCTTGTGGTCATAGACAATTGGCCCGCTCGAAAATCCATCTTGACTCGCACTCGCTCTTGGATTCCTAGTTTCCGCCGCTCTTCACGATGTCGCCGTGAGTTGACGTGATAACCGTGAAGATTTCCCCTTGCTCTTTCGCCGGAACCATGTACTTATCGAGGACGGACTTGAGGATTCCCGCTGCAGACCCCCACTGCTTTTCAGTGATGGCTAAATCCTTGTGGGAATCTTTCATCGACTTCCCGGTGTACTTGAACGGCCCACCAGCGGCCATGGCAAGCTGCTCGGTGACCAAGTATTTCAGGCCAGCGCCCGTGATCTTGCCCGACGTCAAAGACTTGACAACGTGCGGGTTTTCCAGCTGAGTTTTATCGGTTGCAAGCATGTTGACGAAGTCGTCCACTACCATCGAGATCGGCGCAATTCCGCCTAGCCTGGCGTAAAGCGATGTTTGGTCCATAAATTTTTCTTTCTCTGCCATCATGGGCTTTGCCTTCATGAACATTGCGTTGTACTTAGCTTTGAGTTCCATGAAGTCCTTCTTGCTGACGCCAGCTTTTTGGAATGCCATCCATCGAATGTCCCAAGCATGGTCGCGATCCTTTCTAGAAAGCATAAAGCCCTGGTCGTACGCTGCGACATCAAAAAATGCGGTTTGAGGGCCACCAGCGATATGGGCCAAGTATGCGGTCAAACCAAACTTGACCAAGGGTTGCGGGGCACCAGAAACGGCCAACTTAAAGTTGTTGTTCTTCAACAACATCATATCAGCCGACTCCATTTCCACACAGTTGGATGCACCCTGGGCGATCTTGTAAATGCCGCCGAGGCGCTCATAGAGCGACATCTTCATGTCTTGGGCGGAGCCAATCGCCGCCATTGCCGAAATTGTTAAGGTGACCATAGCGGTCATGTTTGTTCGCTTCATTGCAATTCAATGAAACCGCGCCGAGCTTAACGAAATATTTCAGCTTTCTGAATGGCTTATGAATACTTAAGGAAGTTCGTTGTTCAATCTTCAAACCCAAATCGATAACCAAAACCCCTTAGGGTGTGAATGGCTTTTCTCCCGCTGGCTCGTTCGAGTTTTGACCGAAGGCGATAGACGAATACATCGAGACTGTTTGAATTGAACTCATCGTCATAACCCCAAACCGACTCGAAAAGCTGTTCTCGTTCGAGCACTCGCCCTGCGTTTACGGCAAAGTAGTGCAACAGGCGAAACTCGAGCGCGGTGAGGGCGATTTTTTGCTCGTCAATCGTAGCTGACCTCTGTTTTAGATCAAGCACAAGCGGCCCCGACCGAATTTGTTCCGCGTCCGATTCTTCTGGTTTGTATTCGGTCGTTCGTCGTAGACATGCTCGAATTCGCGCCAGGAGCTCTCGTGGTTCAAATGGTTTGGTCATGTAGTCATCGGCACCTACTTCGAGGCCTATGATTTTGTCGAGCAGGTCGCTACGGCTAGTTAGCATGAGAATGGGGAAAGTCCACTTCATGCGAATTCGGCGGCATAGCGACACGCCGTCTTCATCGGGCAAACCAAGGTCTAAGATCAGCAGATCAGGGCACTGTTCGGCGATGTGCGTAAAGCCATCTTTCGCGTTATTCGCCCCTGTCACGGTGAAATTATTCGCCTCGAGCAGTTGGGTGAGGCTCGAAAGCAAGAATGGATCGTCTTCAACTATTAGTACTTGGTTCATTTTGCCCTCAGAAAAGTTACTTTCATGGTGGTGCCCTTGCCAGGTTCGCTATTGCATTCAATGGTGCCTTTGTGTTCCATGGCAATTTGTTTACAGCTGTAGAGTCCTAAGCCAAAACCGTTTGATTTTGTGGTGGCAAAAGGCTGAAAAAGTCGCTCGGTCATCTCTTTAGACATTCCTTCGCCAGTATCCGTGACTTGGAGAATCACCGATGAATCGGTATTCTCAATGGAAACTCGGACGCTACCCTTTGACCGAACGGCATTGAGCGAGTTGAGAAGGAGGTTGACAATGAGGTGCTCCAGTCGACCTTCGTCACCCATCACATAGACTGCATCGGTTGGAACGCTTGATTCTAATTTGACCTTGGATATTTCAAATTGAGCCCCGATCAGGCTAAGTACCTTTTCGAGAACACTCGATAAATCGAGATGCTCAAGCACGGCTTGGTGTGGCTTGGCATAACTCAGCAAACGGTGAGCCAACACATTAAATCGTCCAAGGGAGTCTCCGACGTAAGCAAGGGCCTTCTCCGGCTCATCTGCTCCAAGAGATAATTGGACATTGATCGAAGCCAGAATATTTCGGATGTCGTGAGCAATCGAGGCCGCCAGCGTTCCCGTAACCGCCAGCTTTTCACTTTGAATGAGCTGGTCTTGGGCCATCTTCAGTTCGACGCTTGTATCTCGTAGTCCAGTTTCGAGGCGATGAATCCTTGATTCCCGCTCAAGCTCAGTGCTGATTCTCATGGCTAGCACCGACAAAAAGTGAAGATCATCCGCGTCGAGGTCAACTTCTGACTTCGAGTCAAGAATGCACAACGTGCCGATCGCATGTCCGGAGAGATCAAAGATAGGGACCCCTGCATACCTGGTCAATCCGAGGGAAGCAGGAAAAAGTTCTTTCGCACTTCCGACCTCACGGGCATCCTGAATGATGACGGGTCCTTGTTCAGCGAGGCAGAATTGACAAAACGAATCGACTACGTAGTTTCCGGCAACATTGGGAGCGCCATCTGGAACTCCACTTACGGTATGAAAACGAAGAAAGTCATCATCCAAAATGGAAAGCATTGCCATGGAATCGTAATATTTAGAGATAGCATCGACAATGACCTTCACCACTTTAGTTGGATCGTGGTCGAAGTGGAGAGCAATCTCACTGAGCGCAGCCTGAAATTTCCGCTTGCTAGCATCCGCACTAATATCCAGGAAAGTCCATAGACGGGCAATAACTGATTTATCCACATCGTGAACAGGGCCAGAATATCGCCTGAGAACCATGTCTGGATTCTTGAGGATTAGTTCATCTTCTTGCTCGGTATTCGTGCTTTCATAGACTTGATCGAGGTTCTTTTGCCAGGATTCCAAGTCAACAATTCGGTGTCTAACCATCTTTCGAACTGATTCAACATCGTTGCTGACCACGTCGCGGGTCGGAATGCCAAACAGCTCGCCGAATTTGCCGTTACAGATTAAGGACTGATGATTGAGGTCAGTCACCAGGACCCCATAGTCCACTGCCCCAAGAACCGCTCGCAGGGAGTGTTCTATTTCGAGCGGAAGGAGGTCCCGCATGCTTAATTGTTCCTGCCTCTCCGACCGTTTTCCCACAACGACTTAAGATAGCGGTTTCTTGTGCGCAGAGTAAAGGGATTAGCGATATTGTGTAAATTTCGACTCAGTAAATACTTGGCAGGCACCCATTAATAGTGGTCAGCCAACGTGAACGAGACATGAATGGTCGCAAAATACGGCATGAAACATAAAGACCTCGGAATCATTACCGATAATTCCTAGGAATGAGGCGGAAACGAGGATTTACGCTGGTTGAATTGCTGATCGTCATCATCATCGTGACGGTCCTGGCCAGCATTGCCATTCCAAAATTCTCCGACTCATCAATTAGAGCCAAAGAGTCTCGCTTGAAGCTCTTTCTGCGTTCGGTGAGGGATGCAACCGATCGCTTTCATAATGACACAGGTTTGTGGCCCCAAAGTACTGATCTGCTCACCGGAGCAACGCCAACTCAAGGCATTGATGACAATGCAATCCTCCGGCCGATCACTGCAGCCGACTATCACGGCCCCTACTTCAATCAGGAATCCTTTGCAGTTGGTATTTCCGGAATCACCAGCATCACGTACGTTAACTTGACGGGTGGCGCACTGAAAGTCGGGTCATGGAAGGTTATCAGCTCTGCGACCGCTTCGGACGGAACCGCCTATACCACCTGGTAAACAAAAAAAAGGCCCTGCAATGACTGCAGGGCCTTTTTATGATTGACTCTTTACTTCTCTCGAAGTGGAAGTCCCATTGCTTTGAGGAACACTCGGGCTTCTTCATCGTTCTTTGCAGTGGTGCAAATCACGATATCCATACCGCGGATTTTGTCAAAGTTATCGTATGGAATTTCAGGGAAAACCAATTGCTCTTTCAATCCCATGGCGTAGTTGCCTCGACCATCGAATGACTTCACTGAAAGACCCTGGAAGTCTCGAATTCTCGGGAGAACGACTGATGCGAGTCGATCGAAGAAGTGGTACATTCGATCGCCACGAAGGGTGACCTTACATCCAACTTTCATACCTTCTCGGAGTTTAAAGTTTGAAATCGCTTTAGTTGCAACAGTTGAAACTGGCTTTTGACCAGCAATGATTTGCATATCTCGAAGGGAGTTTTCGAGGTTCTTGCTATCCTTGTCGGTTGAACCTGTGCCCATGTTAATGACGATTTTGTCTAATTTCGGAATTTGCATCACGGACTTATATCCGAACTGCTCCTTCAACTTAGGACAGACTTCTTTTGCATACTTCTCACGAAGACGCGGTTTTGGCAACTTGCCTGTTGGGCCCGTTGCGGCTGCTTCTACTTTTTCTTTTCTTGCCATAATTCTTCATGCCTGAGTTCTGACCAGGCTGTCATTTACCGTGGCTTTCGCCTTACTTCGATTCTGCGTCTTTGATGGTTTGACCGCTCTTCTTCGCATAGCGAACAAGCTTGTCTCCCTCTTTCTTTCGCCCAAGTCGGCTTGGTTTGCCAGTCTTGGGGTCGAGTACCATGACGTTTGAGATGTGGAGAGGAGCTGGAATCGCAATTCGAGCACTCTTTTCACCCTGATTTTTTGCTTTGCGGTGCTTGATAACCGTATTCAACGGTAGCGGCTGCTCGGCATTTTCAGGATTCTCCTTCAAGACGATGACCCGGCCTTCTTTGGCGCTAACCGCGGCAACGAAGCCTTCTTGGCCCTTGTCTTTTCCGGCGATGATCATAACCTTGTCGCCTCGGCGAATCTTGAGTTTGATCGGATTTGCTAATCTTTTTAAATCTGCTTTGGTTGGCATTACAACACCTCTGGAGCGAGCGAAACAATCTTCATGAAGTTCGCATCGCGGAGTTCGCGAGCAACTGGGCCAAAAATACGGGTCCCTCGTGGCTCATTGTTGGCGGGGTTGATGACCACGCAGGCGTTTTCATCGAATCGAAGGGTGCTGCCATCTGCTCGGCGGCAAGCTTTCTTCGTTCGAACGATAACGCATCGTACGACATCTCCCTTTTTGACGGGCATGTTAGGAGTTGCGGTCTTAACTGCGGCTACGATGAGGTCACCGACGCCACCGTATCGAGGTTGAGAACCTTTTAGTACGCGAATACACATGACTTCGCGTGCTCCTGAGTTATCTGCTACTTTTAATCGTGAGAATTGTTGAACCATTTTTGTTCAGTAAGTTTCCTTTTCAGAGGCCATTCAGAACTTTCGTTGAGCGGAGGCTTGAAGTCGAGTTCTCCGAACCGAAGTCCGGAGAAAATATTGTTATTTGACCTTTTCGATGATCTGGGTGACTCGCCATCGTTTGTCTTTCGACAACGGGCGGGTTTCCATAATCTCTACGCGGTCTCCTTCATCGCAACCAATAAGGTCGTGCGCTTTGAACTTTTCAGTTCGAATAACGACCTTGCCGTAGAGAGGGTGCTGTACCCGTCGCTCGATTCGAACGACTACCGTCTTTTGCATTTTATTGCTCACGACGATCCCTACACGGGTTTTACGGTTATTGCGAGGCTCTTGCGTTTCTGCCATCAATTGGTACCTCGGTTCTTTTCACTTATGACTGTCAGGATTCGAGCGACGTTGTGTCGTCGGATCTTGAAGCTGGCGATATCAGTTAACGATCGGAAAGCGAGGTCTCGTCGAGCTTTGTACATTGCTGCTTGCTCGGCGGTAACCATTTGCTCCAAATCGGCAACTGATTTATCTCGAAGTTCTTTAGCTTTTAAGTTCTTCATGTTATTTCAGCGCCGTTATTCGGCTGCTTCCTCCTTCACTTCTGGCGTGTGATAGTTTCCGCCAATATTGTTCTTTCTCAGTTCTTCCTCAAGATCCGCTTTCGAATAGAACTTGCATCGCATTGGCATCTTATAGATGGCCAATCGCATGGCTTCTTTGGCAAGCTCAACCGTGACTCCGTCCATTTCGAACAAGACTCGGCCTGGCTTGACAACAGCTACCCAGCCTTCGATACCTGCTTTACCCTTACCCATACGGGTTTCGAGTGGCTTCTTGGTATAAGACTTTTGCGGGAAGATTCGAATCCAGACCTTTCCACCTCGTTTAATGTGTCGGGTCATGGCAATTCGAGCTGCCTCGATTTGTCGGCTTGTCACCCAAGCTGGTTCCATGGCGACAATGGCATATTCGCCAAAGTCAACGTGGTTTCCTTGGGTTGACAGTCCCTTCATTCGACCACGGAACATTTTCCGTCGGCCTTCTTTAACTCGTTTTGGCATCAACATTAGCTTTCACTTCCTTCAGTGGTAACTTCTGCAACTGGAGCTATCGGAGCGTCTGCAACTGCTTCTACAGCGGCTGGAGCATCTTCAGCTTTTGTCGCAGCAAAGGCCTTCTTTTCAGGTCGATCTGCGAGGGCCTTCTTTCGTGCTTCTTCTTGTTGAGTCTGCACAATTTGATCAAGCTCTCGAAGTCGCTTCTCAGGAAGCACTTCGCCTTTATAAATCCAGACTTTACATCCGATGATTCCGTAAACCGTATGAGCTTCGGCAAAACCGTAGTCGATGTCGGCTCGGAGAGTGTGAAGTGGGATCTTTCCGGTCTTATCTCCTTCTGATCGAGCGATTTCTGAACCGCCCAATCGTCCGGAAACCAAAATCTTGATTCCACGACCATTCAATCGAGTGACACGAGTCATTGCTTGTCGCATGGCTCGTCGGTGACTAATTCGCTTCTCAAGCTGCGCGCAAACGTTTTCGGCAACGATCTGAGCATCAAGCTCAGGCTGTCGAACTTCGCTGACGTTGACTTGAACGACCAACGTTTTGTCGGTCTTTCGAACTCGTCGGTTCAGGGTATCGGTCAGTTCGTCAATTCCCTTTCCTCCGCGGCCAATGATTGCTCCTGGTCGGGCAGTAAAGATGTTGACTTTAAGTCGGTTAGCTGCTCGTTCGATTTCGACTCGACTGACATTACCGAGCCCTACTCGTCGCTTAATGTACTGTCGAACGTCGTGATCAAGCTTGAGAGCTTCGGCGTATCCTTTTTTCTTGTAGAACCAGTGGCTGTCGTGGCCTCGAATGATGCCAACACGCAGACCAACTGGATGAATTTTCTGTCCCATTAGTTTGTGGTCTCCTCGGAGGCATCTGCCCCTTCTGTCACGGGTGTTTCCACCGCTTCAACGACTTCGGTATGAACCTCTGGTGCAACCTCTTCGGCAGCAACCACTTCTTCGGCTGGGGCCGCCATTACGACTTCCTCTGCTTCAGTTGCTTTTGTCGGAGCCTTCTTCTTTGCCACCTTTACGGGGCCAAAAGTTGGTCTCGGCTTTGCCTTTGTACCGTGTGGCTTGACTTCAGCCTTTGGTTCATATTCTTCAACGACCACTGTTATGTGGCTCGTCTTTTTAACAATTCGATTCGCTCGTCCCATAGATCGGGCTTGAATTCGCTTGAGTCGTGGGCCTTCGTTGACCTCGATTCGAGCAATCTTCAATCCTTCTGGGCTCAAGTTGTTATTCTCAGCTGCGTTTGCGACCGCAGAGTTAAGAACTCGTCTCAAATAGAATGCACCTTTGCTGGTGTGGAATCGAAGCTTATGCACGGCCATAATGGCAGTCATTCCCTTCAATTCGTCGGCGACGATTCGAACCTTTCGAGGTTGAACTCGGACATATTTTGCTGTTGCGCTTACTTCCATAGTTTCCTCGTTATCGGAGCTTAACTCCTCGCTCAGGGATTCCACCTTGGTGGCCCTTATAGGTTCTCGTTGGAGCAAATTCTCCGAGTTTGTGACCAACCATATTTTCGGTCACAAAAACAGGAACGTGCTTTCGCCCGTCGTGAACCGCAAATGTGTGACCAATCATATCGGGAATGATCGTTGATCTGCGACTCCATGTTTTAATTAGATTTTTTGTATCCGACTGATTCATCGCATCCACCTTTTTCATGAGGTGATCATCGACAAAGTAGCCTTTCTTTAATGATCTTGCCATTTATTTTCCTGTGTTAACCTTCGCCTGAACTTTTCCAGAACGGGCAGTGCACTAGGAGTTGTCCAGTCCCATTGCTGGGACCGAACGAACTCAAACTTTACTTTTTGTTACGTCTCCTAACAATGAAGCGATCCGTTCGCTTATTGCTTCGAGTCTTCTGACCAAGAGCCTTGTTGCCCCAACGGTCAACAGGTCCTTTCTTTCGTCCGACTGGCGACTTCGCTTCACCACCACCGTGCGGGTGGTCTCGTGGGCTCTTTACAACACCACGAACGTGAGGCTTGCGACCAAGATTTCTGGCTTTTCCAGCTTTACCGAGCGATTCGTTTTCGTGCTCAGCATTACCGACTTCACCGACCGTTGCTCGGCAAGTGTTGTGAACCATTCTCATTTCGCCTGACGGCATTCGAAGCGTAACGTACGTTCCTTCTTTAGCCATTACTTGAGCAGATGTACCAGCGGACCGGACCATCTGACCGCCTCGTGCAGGCTGAATCTCAACGTTATGAACCAAAGTACCCAGGGGGATGTTTTGGAGTTCAAGGCAGTTACCCGGTAGGATGTCTGCGCCTGGACCGCTCAAAATCTTTGCGCCTACCTCAAGGTTTCTTGCCGCAAGAATGTATCGCTTTTCGCCATCAGTGTAGTGAAGGAGGGCGATTCGGCACGTTCGGTTTGGATCGTATTCGATCGCGGCTACTTGTGCAATTACGCCATCTTTCTGTCGCTTAAAGTCGATGATTCGATATCGTCGCTTGTTTCCACCACCACGGTTTGCCATCGTGAGACGGCCGTAGCTGTTTCGACCACCTGATTTTGTCAGGGGTGCAAGCAAGGACTTTTCTGGCTTCCCTTTCGTTACTTCCGAGTAGGTCGAAACGGACTGGAACCTTCGTCCTGGCGATGTTGGTTTTAATCTTACAACTGGCATATTAGACTCCGTAATCCTCCAGCATCTGACCTACCGCCAACGTGATAATGGCTTTCTTACGATCTGGCTCATAGCCAGTGCTCTTACCACGTCGTCGCTTTTTGCCGAGAACCTTAATCGTTCGGACTGAGGTCACGTTAATGCCTTCGCCCTTCTTCTTTCCATCGTTATAAAGCGCTTCAATAGCCGCTTTGATTTGAATCTTGTTCGAATCCTTCTTGACAATGAATGTGTATTTGCGAACAATCTTCTCTTCGTCTTTGATCTTTGGATCGCCGTACGAAAGAGCGACTGACTTTTCGGTCAAGTGAGGAGCAACAATGATCTCGTAAGGATTAATCATTTAGCCCAAACCTCCTCGATGCGGCTGAGCGCATCTTTTACGATCACGACCTTATGAGCGACCAATACGTCTCGAGTCGAGAACGCCTGGGTCTTCGGTCCTTCTTCACCTTTCTTGACGCTGGCTGGAGCAGTTCGCAGCTCAACGGTCTTCAGGTTCCTAAAACTCTTTGTCATAACGTCGTCGACTTCAGTCAAGATGACCAAAACTCGTCGCGTATCGGCCAATCCAAGGGCGGTAAGGAATGCAATTGCATCCTTCGTCTTTGGTGAGCCGAAAGCGATCTTGTCAACAACAGTGACGTTTCCGGCTTCGAAGTGCATAGCCAACGCACTCAAGATAGCAGCTCGCTTCTCTTGCTTGTTAACCTTCTTCGAATAGTCCCGAGGCTTGACCGCAAGCGCCATACCACCGTGGGCATAGTGCGGAGCGCGGATCGTACCTTGCCGAGCGTTACCTGTCTTCTTTTGCTTGTAAGGCTTTCGACCACCACCACGTGTTTCACTTCGTGTCTTGGCGCTCTGCGTTCCTTGTCGTGAGTTTGCTTCTTCAGCAACGACTGTTCGGTGGATAGTTGTGTGGCTAGCGTTGATGCTAGTCAAAGCTGCGCTTAGATCGTGCGATCCAACTTTCTTACCGGCTTTGTCTTTAATTTCGATAGCAGCCATTATTTGCTCACCTTATTGATAACCACGAGGGCTCCGTTAGGACCGGGGACGCTGCCGTCGATCAAGAGCAAATTTCTCTCGGCATCGACTTTAACGACCTTCAAGCCTTTCTGAGTAACTTGTGCGTCACCCATGTGGCCGGGTCCTCGCTTACCTTTGAAAACTCTTTGTGGTCCAGTTGCGCCGTTTGAAAGCGGCCGTCGGTGAGTCATGTAGCCGTGAGTCATTTGTTGACCCTTAAAGTGATATCGCTTGACACCACCGGCAAAACCTCGCCCCTTACTAAATCCGGTAACCGTCACTGGCTCGCCGTCGGCAAAGATGTCGACTAGAATTTCTTGAGCGAGCTCAAAACCATCCGTCGTCTCAACTCGAAACTCGCGGAGAGTTCGGAGGTTCTTACCAACGCCGGCTTTTTTGAGGTGGCCGAACTTGGGGAATGTCAATTGTTTTTCTTTAGCGTCACCGTAACCGACCTGGATTGCAGAGTAACCGTCAACGTCATCAGTTTTGATCTGAGTAACGTAGACAGGCCCTGCTTCCACGACGGTAACGGGCACCATTTTGCCCACACCGTTAAAGATGTGAGTCATGCCTATTTTTCGTCCTAAGATGCCTGGAAGCATATAATTTTTCCCGCTTCAACGCGTCGTTCGACATGTCGGATTCGTCTTGAATCACTGACGTTGCCCTACAATTCGGAGTAAATCTGAACGGGGTCGCCCTGCCAAACGCGCTACGAAGCACGTTTATTTCTCCGCGCACAGCGCGGCGAATCAATAGTTATACCCAATGAACGTGGGTTAGGGCAAGGGCGAGGATTGATTAATTTGGAGACTCGCGAAGGTTGCTCCCTCAGAACTCATTACTATGCGCTTGCACTTGCACTTGCACTTCGCACTTCTCTACTACTGCTAAACTGAATCGTGGGAATCCCAGACAAGTTGAGTCAATGGCTGAGTTCTGGCGGGGCTTATTACCTCATTGCCTTTCTCTGGCTTTTGACCGCCCTATTTTTTATGGGTCGAGCCAAAGGCATCGGACGTGAGTTGAGCACCAGCAACGATGGTTGCTACTTGATGATTAGCACCACGATCTTCACCATGATCGGCGGAGCAATCGGGCTGCTTCTCTTCCAAAAGTTCTTCCCTTGGTTCATTCTCTCCTCTCTCGCAGGTTGCATTTTGGCCCCGTGGCTCGTCTGCCGCAAATTCCAGCGGGGTCAAACCAAGTTTTGACATGTCACTCAAAAACCTTTCGATTCTGGTTTTGCTCGTCACCTTAGCTGGTTGCAAAGGCAAATTGCCGAAAACGCTGCTACCGACAACGCCGATCAAACCTGGCTCGTACTCAATGGTCGCGTTGGGAATGGCGGCTCCTCCCTTCGGTGATGAGATGGTTTTCGGGTTCGACCCCAAAATCGATGGGCAAAAAGAGGATATTTATATAGTGTCGAATGGATTGGCGCAAGACAATACTCCTCCGTTTTTTTACCACCTCAAGTTGTATCCAAAGGTTCGATGGGTTCAGTTCATCAAGCCGGACCAGACCGAACATACACTCAAGCGAATTAAAGAACTTAAGATGAAAGGCGAGACAACTGAAGGTCTGACCGTCTTCCAGTTTGACCACAAAAAGCGTCGGCTCTACTGGAAGCATCGTGACGGCATGGGCGAGTTCATCATCGTTCGGGATGGAAGGATTTATGCCTATTCAGAAGAAAAGAATCTTGAACATACAATTGGTTCAATTCTGGGGGGCACCTACGATTCTAGAAAGGTCCAGGCACTGAGAAGGGCGGACGAACTTCAATGGAAAACTTTCCTTTCCTTATGGCAGCCTGCAGTCAATCCCTACTCAAGTGGCAAAATTTCGTTCAGTGAATTCACTCACCGTGTTGCACCGCTGTTTTCGAAACTTGCATCGAAGCAAAGAAGTTATCTTCTCAACAATTATCTTTGGCTGGCCGAATGCCGCCCGTTGGCCGACATTGAGTCAATCCTCAAGATCAGTCATCCCGATGACGAATTGATGTCATTTGACCTATCCGTTGACATCGCAAAACATGAAGGGCACCACGAATGTCGACTTCGCGTTCTTGAGGAATTCAAACTAGCCATTAAAGACCCCCTCATCGGTGGTCGCCCGGAGGTCTGCAAGCAATTGGCCGAAGTTGCCATTGATTTTGATCGCAAAAAGGATGCAGTGAGGCTTCTCAAGCTCATGATCGAGTCACCAACTTTGAAGCCCCGGTATGCCAGAGTTTGGCGCGACTCCTTTTTAGGAGACTACGACAACCTCATGTGGCGAGCAACCCACTAATCACGTTACGTTGTAGAGGGCAAGATGCTTGGCAGCTTTGTTCCTCCCCTCCATATTTACTAGCCGATCTTGTGAACAGCTTTGACGACGTCTTCTTCGCTTGGGATGCAGAGCAGCTCAAGGTTCCGAGCGTAAGGCATCGGCACGTTCAAACCGCCAACGCGACCAATCGGAGCGTCGAGATCGTTAAAGCAGTCTTCCTGAATGCGAGCCGCTATCTCGGCACCAAAGCCGCCGCTTCGCCAGTCTTCATAAGTGACGACCGCGCGGTGCGTTTTGCGAACTGAATTGTAAATCGTTTCAGTATCCAACGGCAACAAGGTCCGAACGTCAACGACTTCGGCGTCGATTCCATCCTTTGCCAGCAATTCCGCGGCGGCAAGGTTCACTTGCGTCATTCGCGAATAACCGATGAGGGAAATGTCCTTCCCTTCCTTAAGAATCTGCGATTTGCCGATGGGAACCGTGAAGTTCTGATCTTCAGGAATGACGCCCTTGAGCGTGTACAAACCTGGGTTCTCGTAAAAAATGACAGGGTTATCGTCGGCGATGGCCGACTTCATCATTCCGTAGGCATCCAGCGTTGTTGCCGGAGCAACGACCTTCAGGCCAGGAACGTGGGCATACCATCCGTCCATCGAGTGCGAGTGCTGAGCCGAAAGCTGCTTAGCCGCGCCACCCGGACCGCGGAAGACGATTGGGCATTTGACTTCCCCGTTCGTCATGTAATGAACCTTCGCCGCGTGGTTGATAATTTGGTCCAAGGCCAAGATCGAGAACGACATCGTCATGAACTCGACGATAGGTCGGAGTCCGGCCATCGCCGCGCCAATGCCGATTCCGGTAAAGCCGCACTCGGTGATCGGAGTATCAAGAATTCGATAGTTGTACTGGTCTTGACGACTCCCAAACTTCTCGACAAAGCCACGGGTTACCTTAAACGTTCCTTGGTACCGTCCAATGTCCTCACCCATGATGAAGACCTCAGGGTTCTTCAACATTTCTTCCTCAATGCTTTGATTCAAAGCGTCTCGGTAAGTTGTTTCAATGCCCATTAGTGTCCCATCTCCGGTTTCATATCGCTGTAAATGTTGTCGTAAACCTCATCAGGTTCGGGATGCGGACTTGCATCCGCCTCAATGTAAATCTTTTCGACCTCTTCGATAAGCTCCTCATCCATGGCATCGTACTTCTCTTCAGTGAGGTACCCAAGTTCCATCATTTGCTTTTTGAGTCGAGCAATCGGGTCACGAGTCCAGGCCAAATCTTCTTCCTCTTTCGTTCGATAAAGCTGTCGGTCGTTATCAGCCGCGCCGTGTCCAGAGTATCGATAGGTCATGACTTCGATCCAAGCTGGTCGTTGTTCCTTTCGACACCACTCGACGATTTCGGTGGCTTGTCGCTTCATTTGAATGACATCCATTCCATCAATTCGCTCGGAGCGAATATCGAACGGCAAGCCGCGCTTCCAAAGTTCTTTGTCTGACGCGTGGTATTCCAAGCGGGTACCCATCGCAAACTCGTTATTCTCGATGATGAAGACGCAAGGGATGTCCCACAGCGAAGCCATGTTCAAGGTTTCGAATACGACGCCCTGGTTTGAGGCACCATCACCCATGAAATTCAAGCAGACACGGTCTTCGCCTCGGTAACGGGCAGCGAAGGCTAATCCAGCTCCGAGAGGAACGTGACCACCCACGATTCCCCAGCCGCCATAAAATCCATTCTTGGGATCGTAGATGTGCATTGAGCCACCCTTTCCACCAGCGGTACCACAGCTTCGGCCCATGACTTCGCCAAGAACTGCCACGGGTGGAGTTCCGAGCAGAAGGGCGTGAGCGTGGTCACGGTAAGCAGTGATGACATAGTCGTAACCCTTTCGGATAGCCTTCATCCAGCCCACGGCGAGCGCCTCCATGCCGATGTAAACGTGCATATAACCGCCGGCTTTGCCTTCTCGGTATACGCGGTTGCACTTTTCTTCAAAGTGACGGATAAACAGCATGTCACGCAAGTGCTCTTCGAGCTCAGCTGCGCTTTCGGTGATCTTGTAATCGGCTTTGTTGGCCACTCTTAGTCCTCGGATTATCGTTCGGTTTTGCGGGACTCCGTTGTCCAAACCATCGCAAAGGATACCCCGAATCGGACGCGCTCCTCCTGCCTATCTTGGCTGGCAATCGCCCGATAAATTTGCGGAGGCGTTAAGTATTGGCGAAGTAATGCCGATAAAACTGTTAGAGTTATCAAATTCAAGATGGATTCGGTCCCGGGGTGGGATTTGAATTCAAATTGAACGGGCGAAGTAGGTCACCATGACCAATCCACTACGGCTATCAAGTTCGAGAATTGCAATCGTTGACGACGAGTCGGCGAATGTATTACTCCTTGAGCGTCTTTTGATCCAGCTTGGCTACAACAACATCGAATCCTTTACGAATCCGGAAGAGGCGTTGACTCGAATTCTCGATCCAAACGTCGATCTCGTTTTGTTGGATATTCAAATGCCGCGTTTCTCTGGCTTTGATATTCTCGAAAAAATTCGCGAGAATAGCCTCGACAATGAATTTCGCCCCGTCATGGTTTTGACCGCCGACGCGACACCAGCAACGAAACGGAAAGCACTCGCTCTCGGTGCTGACGACTTCTTAACCAAACCATTCGAAGCGTATGAAGTTGCCCTTCGAGTCAAGAACCTTTTACGTACCCGTCAACTTTACAAAGAACTTACCCTCGAAAACGATCTGCTTGAGCAACGCGTACTTGAACGAACCAAAGACCTAGAGGCCGTTCAGATCGAAATCGTCGATCGGCTTGGCCTTGCGACAGAGTATCGCGATGACGATACGAAGGCGCACACCGTTCGGGTGGGAGAGCTTGCCTCAAATCTTGCCCGAACCCTCGATTTACCGGAAAAATTTGTTCATCTCATTCGACTCGCGGCTCCGCTCCATGACATCGGCAAAATCGGAATTTCGGACTTAATCTTGCTCAAAGAAGGAAAGCTGACCGACGATGAGTACAACACAATGAAGAAGCATTGTGAAATTGGAGCTTCCATCTTGTCCGGCAGCAATTCAGAAATCCTTCAGCTCGCCCAAGAAATTGCCATCTCTCACCATGAACGATGGGACGGACGCGGTTACCCCAACAATTTGTCCGGCGAAGACATTCCTTTGGCGGGGCGAATCGTTTCGGTCGTCGACGTCTTTGACGCATTGACTCATGAACGAACCTATAAGAAAGCTTGGTCAGTTGAAGACGCCATCGCGGAAATTCGAAAGAATGCCGGAACGCAATTTGATCCGACGATTGTTACCGCGCTTTTGACACTTTTTCCGTTCATTGATCAAAGAATTGCCGCTTAGTGGCAAGCACAATCTTCGAAAAATCTATTAAGATGAAAGGGCAATGTCCCTTTGTTCTTTGATCCTGCTTTCCGCCATCATCAAGCCACGCCCGATGCCGTTCCTCATGAGCGTTCAGGCATGGTCGTTTAATCCGTATTCGGCCTTCGAGTCGGTAGAACGCGCCGCCGAAGCTGGCTCAAAAAACATCGAATTCTTTCCTGGACAAAAGCTCAAGCCGGGTTCTGGCTCAGGCATGGGTCCTGGACTGAGCGCGGGCGAAGTCACCGAACTTCGAGCTCAACTCGACAAATTTGGCGTAACCCCCGTTGCATTTGGCGTAGTGAGTATTGATTCTGACTACAACAAGGCAAAGCCATTGTTCGAGTGGGCGAAGATGATGGGAATCAAGGTTCTCAACACCGAATCGACAGATTCGATCGATACGATTGAGAAGCTCGTGAAGGAGTTTGATATTAAAGTTGGCTTTCACAACCATCCTCGCCAGCCCAAGAATCCAAATTACAAAATGTGGGACCCCAACTTTGTGTATAGCGTGGTGAAGAACCGGGATGTTCGGATTGGTTCGTGTGCTGACATCGGACACTGGGTTCGCAGTGAATTGAAGCCAATCGACGCCCTCAACGCTCTCCATGGTCGCGTCGTGAGCAGCCACCTCAAGGACCTCAACAAGTTTGGTGAAGGCGCGCAAGACGTTCCGTACGGAACGGGTGTCTCAGATATTCCCGCCGTGCTTTCGTATTACGATAAGATTGGACTTAAGGGCAGTGTCTCGGTTGAATATGAGTATCGCTATGAAGCAAACGTCAACTTTGTCGCCCAGTGCATCGGATTTGTCCGAGGGTATTACGGCAAATGATTTTGGCCTCCTTTTGGTAAAGTGAAATTATGAGCATGATCCTATCCGCGTTAGTAATGGCCTCCCTAATTCAGACTCCGCAGAGCTATCTCACCGAAGCTCTGAAATGGCGCGTTGATCGTGAAACGGCTCTGAAACGGACCGACGGGTGGCTTTCGGTGGCAGGCCTGGTTTGGGTTACCGAAGGTGACAGCTCAATTGGCTCAAAGAAAAGCAGCAAAATTGCAATCTCTGGCATTCCTGCAGAAGTTGGAAAGTTGACGATCACCAAACGAAAAGCCTTGCTTACCGTTAATCCGGGCGTCGACGTTAAGGTCAACGGAATGGCGGTCACGGGTACTGTTGCGGTCAAGACCGACGCCGACGGGGTTGCTGACGCAGTTCAATTTGGATCGCAATCGTTCAAAGTGATTGTTCGAGGGGCAAGAATTGGGGCGAGAATCTTTGATTCAAACAGCACTTTCATGAAAGAATTCTCTGGTTGCCACTGGTATCCGGTGAACGAGAATTTTCGAATCAAGGCAAAGTACACCGCTTATACGCCGCCTCGCAAGGTCAATATTACGAACATTCTCGGCGATGTTGATTCAGTCGCTGTGCCGGGCTATGTTGAATTTGTGATCGACGGAAAGTCGTGTCAGCTTGATGCGCAAGAGGAAGGCGACACCCTGTTCTTCAATTTCAAAGACTTTACGAGTGGGACGATCACTTACCCGGCTGGTCGATTCCTAAACGTTCCAAAGCCGGTCGACGGATTTGTCGACCTTGACTTCAATAAAGCGATCAATCCGCCGTGCGCGTTCACGTCGTTCGCGACGTGCCCATTGCCACCGAGCTCCAACATCCTCAAGGTCCGAATCTCTGCGGGTGAATTGAATCATCATCCAGCGAAGTAAGCGGAAGAAGCGAAGGAAGTTGGCCGGGCTCAAGCCATCTTGGGTTAGAGGTCCCTTGCTTTATGGCGGAGGAACCAAGCCCGGAGGTGGTGACACATCTACAAAACTCACAAACCTGCCTTCCTGAAAATGCACAAAGTAAATCTTCTCCGGGCCATCACTATAAGAAAGAATAAAGTACCCGGGCTTCTTAATGAGCTTGCTATATTCCGGATCAGTTTCCGTGTCAGTTGTAGGTGCCCCAATTGCAGCAATTACTTCTGCTTTCGTCATCCCAACCTTTAATTTTGCTTCCATCTTTGTGAAATCATATGGCGGTCGCGGTGCAGCCGTTTGTGCGATGCTGGGTGCTGGCCCGGGCTTTCCGCAAGCAAAGAGGAGTGCAACAGCGACAATAATTAGTGCGGTTTGACGTTTCATAGTGTGACCTGCGTCGTTTGAATGGAATCGTACCCAACGATGCTGGAGCCGGGAAGTCTAAAAGCGGTATCGATGAAATGGACCTCACCAACCACATTGTCCTATGGCATACGGCCGAGGCCATTTGGTGGATCTATATTATCGACTCTGGCAACCTGATTCTCTCTAAAAGACACCGTCAACACTTTAGGCAGATCGCGGTATGCGAGAATGAAGTATCCCGGCCTCCTATTGTCGCGAAATTGCGGATCGGTTTCGGTGTCGTCATCTGGATTCCCAATCGCTGCAATGACTTCTGGTTTCGTCATGCCGACCTTTATTTTTGCTGCCATCTTTGCAAGGTCGCGAGGCGGGGCGGGCTTTCCGCAAGCAGTTAGTAGAAGCAAAGCAACGAGAGTTTGAGCGAGTGATACTTTCAAATTGTCACCTTTACGTCAGCACTTGCTTGATTGATTGAATCGTACCCAATCGTCAAAATATTGTGGGCCAAAAGATCACATGCCCAATGTGGAAGTCTTAAGGTGGAACCCTTGTGGTTTGAGATGTGTTCTGGAATTGTGGATCCCTCGCCAAAGCGGAAAATGATGCCATCCGGGGTGTGGTGGATGGGAATCATCCCGTTCTTCACCGTCATGGTGATGGCCGTCTCGTACGCCGTGATGATGGTTTCCGTTTACGCAAGTCACTCCGACAGTTATCGTGATCCATTCTCTTACCCAACACCAATTCAGCTCTACATCCTTTGGGTGGCCCTACCATTCTGCACAATCATTCTCTGGACATTCTTCGCTCCCTACCGCAGGGTCTATGCAGCGATGGCGGCGGGGGCAGTTTATGCAACCCCATGTTGGCTAAGTGCCGGACTTTATTTTGATCAACCGGACGCTAACATTGGCCCGACTCAATTTGTCCACATGCTCATCGGATGCGCTTTGCCAACTCTTGTTTTCGCAATCATGGATCGAAAACGATCAAGGCCATAATGATCATTTGCAAGCCATTGACGTGGGCGGGGTTATCTCGTGTGGCACCGGAGACGCGAAGCGTCCAAACCGATCACTGCGTTGATTGTAGTGAAGCTGGGAGAAACCAATGCCTGTAAGTCGGACGTATTGTCACAATACCAAGTGTGTCAGTAGCTCGAAGTCTGTCCCTGCTTAAGCTCGGAGCTATGCACATTGTCGCTTAAACAGGCCACCCCTTACTTAGAATTTTTACCCTGCCCACGCAGTGGCTCGCCGACGCATCCGCCTTCGCCCCCGGGGCTGATTCCTCATTCGATCTTGCTACCTGGCTTCGGCGGACCGTCGGGAGGTCGGAGCGAGTGCCACGAGACAACCCGGTCCATGCTAGTGGCTAGCCAATGACCTGCTGAATTGATCCTTGCTATAGTCATTTTTCGCTCACTTGGGCCCAAAGTTCATCGAGCCTGGAGCCGCAGGAGTGACCGAAGAGTTCTTCGTTATTTCCTGGACGGATGTGTATATACAATACATTCTCCTTACCATTCTCGAAATATTTGAGTCCCACAGCTGGTTCCCTCGGAACGATTTGCATAGCGTTGCTCATCTTGATGAGGGCAGAATTGGTTGTCTTTGATGATTGGAGAGCGTCAAATAATTGCTTTGCCTCGAATATGTTTCTTGATTCGATCTTGCCTCCATTTGCCACTTTATCACCACCCACAACGACGAAACCAGTCAATGAGGCGCGACTAATCCTCGAAAGGGTTCTTACTACGTCAATCCTTGGTGAACCTGGTTCGAGTGGCACAGGAGCAGACAAGAATGCGTTGCGCCCGAAGTAGCATGCTAGAACAATAAGTACTCCAACTAAAATTACTTTGGCAATTTTCATGGTAATCCAACAACTATGCCTGACAACTCGGCTCGCTGGAAGGGCATTCCAGAACTAATATCATGGCCAGCAAAATTGATTGAACCCCACGGCGAGCCACTGTGTGGGCGGGATACTTTTGGATAATAAAAACCTAACCCGGGTGGCACGGTTAGCGACCCCTGCGAAGCTGAGAGTTAACCGTGAGAAACCTTTGAGAGTGCTGGTCACTTTGCCTAATCTAACTCCAGTTCGTAAGTGGAGAAGGTCAGATAATGAGAGTGGCCAAACTCATTGATGAAGTTGCGAGTTTTGCGTTTCTTGGCTTGATTCACAATTGCCTGGTTTTACCCTTCATTACACAGGCAACTCCCAACTTCGTAGACGTCGCTGCCAGTGCCACCCGGATTCGTTTTCCAAAACTACCCATCTCACGCCGTGACTTGCCGACAAAAAAAGCCCTCAACATTTTGTTGAGAGCTTTCTTCTTGATGACTAGTTTAGTTCTGTCGATTGCGATGCTCTCGGATGAAAGCCGGAATATCCAAGTCGGATTCATCGAACAGATCGGATGCTTCTTGCGTTTTTCGCTCGAACATTCGTTCTTTGGCCGCAGCTACCACGTCGGCGCTGGTTGCAACTGGAATTTCTGGTTCGACCGACGAAGCCGCTGGCGTTACTGGCCCCGTCGTTCGCTCGGTGTTTACCGAAACGCGGGTTGGCATCGCTGGCTCTTCTTTCTCGATGACTGGCTTTTCGGTTGACTTGTACGGATTGAACTCCGTTGCAAGGACGGTGATTCGAACGGTAGCTTCAAGGGAAGGATCAACGACAGTTCCGAAGATGATGTTGACTTCTTCTTGGTCACACAGCGATTGGATGTATTCCATGGCTTCGCTCGTCTCGGCCAAAGTGAGGTCGTCGCTGCTGGTGATATTGACCAAAAGGCCCTTTGCACCGTGAATCGTCTGCTCAAGCAATGGCGACGAAGTCGCGCCTTGAGCGGCTTGAAGCGCTCGGTGCTCGCCCACGCCGTAGCCAATACCCATCAAGGCAGGACCAGCGTCCTTCATAATCGCGCGGACGTCGGCAAAGTCGACGTTGATCTGACCAGGAATTGTAATAATATCGGAGATACCTTGGACGCCTTGTCGAAGGACATCGTCAGCAACGCGGAAGGCTTCACTGAGGGTCGTCTTCTTTTCGACAACATTTAAAAGCTTATCGTTGGGGATGGTGATGATCGTATCACAGCGTCCCATGAGCGAATCGACGCCAATGGAGGCAAGCCGCTCCCGCTTTGGTCCTTCAAATCGAAATGGTCGGGTTACTACGCCGACGGTCAATGCGCCAAGCTCTTGAGCAATTTCGGCGACCACTGGGGCTGCGCCAGTTCCGGTTCCGCCGCCCATTCCAGCAGTAATGAAAACCATGTCGGCTCCATCAAGCGCCTTTCGGATTTCGCTTTTGCTTTCTTCGGCCGCAATTTTGCCTTGTTCTGGGTTTCCGCCCGCACCAAGTCCACGAGTTGAGTTGACTCCAAGTTGCACTTTTTTAGGCGCACTACTCAGGTCAAGTACTTGAACATCCGTGTTCATAGCGATGAATTCGACACCCTTGATGCCACTTTCGATCATTCGTTCAACGGCATTTCCACCACCGCCGCCGACGCCGACCACTTTAATTACAGCGTTTCCAGTCACACAATCACCCTTGTTCTAAATCTAGAACGACTTTACATGATAGCAAGTTTCTTATGTGGAAAACTTGTGGACAAATGTGGATAACCTAATTTTTGCCACTAAACATTGACCAAAGGCCTTTTGCCCGGTCCTGCCAGCTATCCGATTTTGAGATTGGGGATAGGTCTTCGGAGGTCTGCAAAACAAAGCTTATCGCTCCAATCGCGGCTGCAAGCCCAACCTGAGGCTTACCATTTTTGATGTTTGGCTCCACGATTCGAACTGGCATACCATTAAGCGCAGCCGAGAATAATTCTTTTGATTTGGGAAGTTGGGTTGCCCCGCCCGTCAAAATGACACCCGCTTCCAATACGCCGCCGTAGCCAGATTTTTCAACGTGTTGCCGAATCAGTTTGGCCACTTCCTTCATGCGGCTCTCAATAATTTCGCAAAGGACCTTGCGCTGCATGGGCCGCGCGGTTGGCTGGCCAAGTTGGTGAACTTCAATCGCTTCTTTTTCGCTGATCCCATCAGCGAAGGCACAACCGTATCCGATTTTGAGTCGCTCTGCTTCATCAAAATCGCAGTTGAGCAATTGGCTGAGGTCGTTAGTGACATTGTTGCCTCCAACCGGAATACAGACAGAATGGGCCAAGGCACCATTCACGAAAATCGAAACATCCGTTTTCGAAGCCCCCATGTCAATGACGACGGTTCCCTTATCAAGGTCGGTTTGGCCAACGACTCCGAGGCCGGAAGCAAGCGGGCCAAAAATGAACTGTTCGACTTCACGGCCTGACATCTTGACCGCTTCTTCGAAATTTTGAACGTGATTCGCCATTCCCGTTACCATGTAGCTGATGACTTCAAGCTTGGCACCGCTCATTCCGACTGGCTTGGACACACTTCGTACTTCGTCCACTCGAAATTCTCGTGGAATGGTTTGGATCAGCACGCGATCGGGGGGAAAGATGCCGGACTTGCTATGGTTCACAACTTCCATCACGTCTTGATTCGTGATGGCTCGATTCTTCGGAATGATCGGCTTAAATCCTTGAACCGACGATCCTTCTAATTGAGGTCCGGAAATAACCAAAGCAACTTCGTTGATCTCTGATCTACCAATATCTTGAGCCAAGTGTCGGAGAGCTGAATCTACGGATCGAGATGCCGCTGCAAGATCGACAATCGCGCCCTTCTTCACGCCATGACAGTCGGCGGTGACTAAGCCGAGAATTTCAATCCGTTGACCTTCGCCAATTTCAGCGGCGATCGCCACAACTTTTGTTGAGCCAATTTCGACGATGGTTACCATTTTTTGTTTACTCTACACCCTCAGCCGTGCTCAGGGCACCGCTTTGGCTACTTTCTTTCTGTGCGTCAGCTTCTTGCTTTTGACGCTTGAATCTTGAAATCATATCCAAATATCCTTGCAATAGATAGCGCCGGATAAGGCTGAGATTATTGAATATTCTCATCCCCATGACCAAAGCGACGACCACAAAGAGGTCAATTCCGATCTTGTACCCGAGAATCGCAATGGCAAATGCGATGACGGTGTTGGTCACAAATCCCGTCACAAAAACGTCGTTCTGAAACTTTCCTTCGTAGCCGGAACGAATGCCACCGAGCACCGTATCAAGCCCCGCCAAACAAGCGACAGCAATGTACCGGGCGCTAATGCCAAATGCGTGGAGGTGGAGCGCATTCGCAATCGCGATTCCAATAGCAAAAAACAGGATAGGAATGAGAATCATTTCGTTGAGACCTTTGGAACTTCAGCTGACTTCAGCGACGTAGCCCCAAGATAAGCTGGAACTCGAATCTTGCTTTCTTTGGTGACTTGAATCATGGCTGGGTTCGAGTTGGCAATATTACTCATGATCGACCCCGTAGTGGTGAATCCTCCGTAGAGCACGTCTTGCTTTCCGATGGCCAAAATCACGAATGGAACTGCAACCTTGACGCCGTCCACAAGGATCGTCGGTCCCGCACATCGAATGCTGCTCGTAGAAACAAGGCGCTGTCCATTGATCGAGATCCCTTCTGCCCCGCAGGCAAACAATTCGTTAGCGACACTGAGAATGTCAACGTCATGGATCAGGTCATCATTCCCGCCAATTACGCTCGACTTCGGATTGTCTCGCAAAGTGACTTTAATACCGGGACCTTCTAGTTCGGTCAAACCAGCAAAAGCCTTTGCATCTTGCAATTGGTCGTTCAGTGCGCTCTCACCATTGGTATTATTCGAAAGGGCTTTTTCGAGGCTCGTTGCCTTCTTTCGAAGTGAGTCCACTTCGCTTTGAAGGTCTTGATATTTGACAAGGTCGATCACGCTCTCTGAATAGGTTCTCTGCTCACCGGGTGATAGGGTGCGATAAATTGAATTCTGGTTCTCTTTGGTCAACCATGCGGCGTAAAACATGACGCCTAGAACAGTCGATAAGAGACTTACCGGTAAGACCCATTTCGTATTGTGAATTTTGACAAACGGATTAACCACTTTCCTTCTTCCTTTGCTTGAACTGCGGATGACTCGGAATCATCATATTGATCGAGAGATTGTTCTTAAACATGTCAGGCTGATCGATAAGCACCTGTTTAAGTTTCTCAACTTTTTCCGGCAATAGGTCCCAAGTTCCTAATATGGCGATTCCGCTATTCATATTTAAGCACACGCCACCCGATTCTTGGACTTCAATTTCGATCTGATTTGCCCCAGTAAGCGTTTCCGGGAATGTTGTCCGTACCATTTGAGCCAGTTCTGCAATTTGCTTATAATTAATTACGCCGGATAAGGCCACGACAGTTACCTTAATTTTGGCCTGAAGCAACACGCTCGGCATCGGCAATTTCTCCTCTGGATCAGTAAAAACCACACCATCTTCGTCAATAAAAGCCTGCTTTGACCCGGCTATCGAAGCGACCGCCTTTCGGTACACCAGAATAAGCCTTCCGACTCCGAAAACATTGCGCCGAAAGTCAGCACTCTTGATCCTCGATTCATTGGTAAAGGGGGCTTCAATCACTCGCGGATCGACCTTAAGCGCTGGTACGCCCTTGATTTCTCCCGCTAATTTGTTGAGCCTCAGTCTTTCCGAATCTCGGACTCCTTCAAGGTTGATTGACCTGATCGCCGTCAGCTTAGAAGAGAAACACGCAATCACCAGATTAGACAAAAGTAAGACGACAAAAACAGGACCCCAATTGACTCGTTTTCGGGTCCGTAAGCGCTTTCGACTTAACTTACGTTTTTGCTCCATGACGTTTAATGGCATCCTCAACAATCATTTGACAGAGCCTTTCGAATGGAATGCCTGCGGCGTGAGCCGAGTTTGGTAGAAGCGAAGTCGTGGTCATGCCTGGCAGCGTGTTGACCTCAAGAACATAGAACTCCCCGTCGCGAACCATCATGTCGGTGCGGCTCGCACCCGAGCATCCGAGCATATTGTGAGCAAGAAGTGCGATCCTTTGAGCTTCGAAGAGCATGTCTGGCTCCATCCGGGCAGGACAAATTTCAGTCGTTGCGCCGACGGTGTATTTGTTGGCAAAATCATATTCGCCGTCGAGTGGGCAAATCTCAACTGGCGGGAGTGCCTCGCCACAAAGCACCGGAACCGATATCTCCATTCCCATCACCCACTCCTCGATCAAGGCACCGCCCGGATACTGCAGAGCTTTTCTAAGGCCTTCTTTAAGTTCTTTTTCTGTGTGAGCAAAGGAGAGGCCCACCGTACTGCCTTCTTGGTTCGGCTTGACTACGGCAGGGATCTGGATCGTGATCTCATCTTGAGTGCATTGAACGAGCTGACCTTTTGGAACTTGAATACCAACAGTAGAGAGCAACTGCTTCGTTCGATTCTTATCCATCGCAAGCGCGCTCGCCACAATGTTTGAGCCCGTATACGGAATATGAAGCAGTTCGAACAATCCCTGCACCGCTCCGTCTTCGGCATGCGTTCCATGAACGGCCAAGAAGGCCACGTCGGGCCGAATCGAACCTGTGAATTCGAGCAAACTTCCCTTTCGCAGAAGCAACTCGGTAACATCGTATTTCTCAACGTCGTAGCCACATTTTTCTAACGCTTTGGCGATGCAGTTGCCACTCAAAATGGAAACTTCACGTTCGCTGCTGTCTCCACCGTAGATGACTGCGACCGAAATCTTTGATCGTGCATCCCGTTCAATCTCGCGAATCAGTTCAGTCGGAAACTCGTGAATGTTGCCCGCGCCCATTCCGCACACAACGTCACCAGATTTGAGACCTGCTTTGACGATCCTCGGCAGCAAATGCCTTGACGGAACATACTGCATCGGGACCGTCAATTTCTCGGCAATTCTGACGCTACTCACGCCAGGAATCGGAGCTTCGCGAGCAGGATAGATGTCGGTAATGTAGACAAAATCCGCATTATCAAGGGCCCTTGGAAATTCGTTGAGATGCTCGAGAGTTCTTGAATAGAGATGGGGTTGGAAGGCGACAACAATCCGCCGACCAGGATATTTTTGGCGAAGAGCCTGAATTGAGGCGGAAATTTCAGAAGGGTGATGCGCATAGTCATCAACCACCGCAATTGGGCCATCCATCAGCACCTGCAGACGCCGCTCCGCACCGTTGAATCGGGCAATACCCATCTCAACCATGCCCAAATCAGCCACCAAATCATCGGTATTGAGCAAGGAAGCTGCGGTCAAAGCCCCGGTCGCATTCATTCGATTATGGTCGCCCGGCAGGTTCAAACTAAGAGCTCGTCCCGCCTCGGTATTCTTGGCGTCTATGCCCATCTCGAACTTGTTGGACATCTGCTGAAGCCAAGTGTCACTCAATCCATACGGCATGCATCGAACATCGGTCAGTTCGGCCACTTCAGCGGCCCCTCGGTCATCGGCGCAGTAGACCAGACCACCGTTGGGAGGAATCTTACTCACGAACCGAACCATGCTGTCGCGCAGGTTTTCATATGTTCCGTGATAATCCAAGTGATCAGGTTCCAGGTTAGTCAACACGACGATATACGGATCAATGTCGACATAGGCTTCATACGCTTCGCACGCTTCGACCACGGCATATTTGCCTGTCCCTTCCCGAATGGGGCCATTCCAATCAATGACGGCTGCCCCGACAACAACAAGAGGATCGAGACCAGCAGCGATCAGCCCCGCGCCAAGCATTCCCGTTGTGGTGGTCTTACCGTGTGTTCCCGTAATAGCGATGACTTTGTATGGACGAAGGAGCCAACCAAGAGCTTGGGATCGGCGGAAAATGGGGATTCCCAGTTTGCGAGCCTCTGCCACTTCGGGCGAACGATCAATGTCGATAGCATCGGTGACAATAAGAGCCACCTTTTCGGCACGCTGAGAGAATGCAAAGACCGGAATTCCAGAATGTCCTATGGAAACGTCATGACCTTCGTCGGATAACCGAGTCGTTTCTTGGGAGGAAACCGCGTCGGTCCCGGCGACGGCAAACTTTCGGTGCGACAACATTCGGGCGAGCGCGCTCATCCCGGCCCCGCCGATACCGACCAAGAAGAATGCCCGACAAGGATCAAGAGCCTCTGTCGGTGCAAACGATGATTCGATTTCGCTTCGCCTCCGCATAAATTTGTTACTGTGCCGCGTTCTTGACTTCCGACCAAATGTGGAATGTCGCGTTTGGCATATCCCATTCTGACAGAGCCAAAGCAGCGGATTCCTGCTTGTTTTTATCTTTCAGCCAAACATTGATTTGACTCGCCAATTCTTCGACCGTGCAAGTCTCTTGGTTGGCGATGGTTGAGGCCCCCATTTGTTCGAATTCTTGGGCGTTTCGGAGCTGGTGATTGTCGGCCGACGTTGGCAGAGGAACCAGAATCGACGGCAAACGAGCCATTGCAAATTCGCTTACACCACTCCCGCTTCGAGCGATCGCCAAAGTCGCGGTTTGGTAAACCGATGCCATAACGTCAGCCTCAAAATAAGGCCGCATGTCATACCGATCTTCGATCCCCGAAATCAAATGTCTGGCTCCTTCGAACTGTGCCTTTCCTGCCGAGTGGAGAACCTCAACGCCTTCCAACATTCGAGCGGCTTGGGGAACCATTTCATTCAGGTACTTGGCTCCGCCTGATCCGCCCAGAACAACGATCAGATTCTCTTCGGGATTTCGCCTCGAAATGGCGTTTCTTAATTCGGATCGAACCGGGTGTCCGGTGCGGATCACATTGCCCTGAAGAATATCTTTGGTTGCTCTAAAGGTCGAAGTAATCACCTTGGCGTAGTCGGCGAACATGCGAAGCGATCGTCCGGGAATCGTGTCGCAAGCGTGAATCGCAAGCGGAACGCCAAGAAGTTTTGCCGCGCGCATCACTGGTGCCGAGCTGTATCCCCCGGTCGAAAAGACGACATCTGGCTTCATCGCCAGCATCATCTTCTTTGCCGCCACCGATGCTCGCATCAGTTTTGCGAGGGCAACAACCCCAGCTAAAGATTTGTAGCTATACACCGGGACTGAGTCGAAACCGTGAAAGCGAAACCCACGCTGAGCGCAGGCGTCACCTTCCATGCCTCGGTTCGAACCGAAGTACACCAGGTCCGACTCCTCTTGGGCGAGGGTGGCTACCTCAAGTGCGGGATAGACGTGACCGCCAGTTCCACCGCCGGTTATGATTACTCTCAACCGCAACCTCCATAGTTGGTTCTGCAGCAACCGATAGTCGGTCGCAGATGCCGAGGGCAAGCCAAATTGCGATAAGGCTTGAGCCACCAGCCGAAATGAAAGGAAACGGAATACCGATGGATGGCAACGTCGCGTTAGCCATCATCAGGTTCGTACAGGCCTGAATAGCGAGCCACCAAGCGGTGCCGCTCAGCACCAAGACCTTAAATCGATCTTTTTGCCGCTTGGCTGCAGTCAACAATTTGAAGGAAATTGCACCAACAAGCAACAGGCAAATTCCCGGCCCCCAGACTCCACACTCTTCACCGACCGTCGCCATGATGTAGTCGCTGGTAGTAGCGGGGAGCAAATACTTCGCCCGACCGTTACCAAAACCCACTCCGACCAGCTTTCCGCTGACCATCGCAAGTTCGCTGTTGATCGGCTGGTAAGTCTCGTCGTTGATGTATTCCCTCTCCCATCGATGCGGATGGACGAGGAATCGCTTGACCCGGTAAGGCTCCTTCCAGACGAACGCGCCGAGCCCAACGATCATGACCAGGCTAATGGTTGAAACCGACCGCCAAGTGATTGGAGCGGAAATAAAAAGCGCAAACGACGACGCAAGAATGACACTAGCCGTTCCAAGGTCTTTCTCTCGTTCGATCAAGAAGAGAGCAGCAAGAATAATGAAAGCGGGCCAAAGACGATCGAGCTTCGGAACCAGAACCTGGTTTACCCATCCGCGATGCTTCTTTCTCTGTTCCCAGGTTGATGCCCATGGCTTCTTTTTCGCCAAAGCGTAGGCAAGGTACAGAATTGCGGCCACCTTCATGAACTCGGCTGGCTGCAGTTTCATCGCCTCGACCCCGATCCACCGTTTCGCGCCATTTTGAGAGACGCCCACCACTTCGACCGCGATGAGGGAAAGGAAAGTGACGCCCATGATCCATGGCGCCCATTTCTTGAGTTTTTCAGCACTGACTCGACGAATGGTAAAGAAGCCGACAATGCCAGCCGCGAGCATGAAAATTTGAGTATAGAAGGCTCTTGGGATGAGCTGACCGCCTTTGCTACTTTGAGCATAGCCAGCATCTAAAATGAAAACAAGACCGAGAGCGCTTGCGCACAGGGCTAACCAAAAAATGGTCGTGTCGGTATGGGTTCGATTCCGTTCGTTTTTCATTCCGTCCAATCCATGACGTACGACTTAAAGACGTCGCCACGGTGTCGGAAGTCTCGGAATTGGTCCATGCTGGCACATCCTGGTACGAGCATGACGATTTCACCATCCTTGGCTTCAGTCGTTGCGGCGTCAAACGCCTCTTTCATGGTACTCCAAACCTGGTAATTTCCACCTAATTCTTGGTTAATTTGTGCTGCGTCGCGACCAAATAATTGGATGTTGATTTGCTTCGAATCGAAGAAGGTTTTGAGGTCGGCAAAACTCAGGTCCTTGTTGACCCCACCGATAAGGGCGTGGACCCTGGTTGGAATGCACTGGAGCGACGCTTTAACTGCCGCCGGATTCGTACACATCGAGTTGTTAATGAAGGTAATTCCGCGCTTCTTCGCCACGAACTCCATCCGGTGGCTGAGCCCCTCAAAGTTCTTGAGGGCGTTGAGAATCGTCTCTTCACTTCCCGGTTCGCAGACGGCGTGCGCCAACGTTGCCGCAATCCCGATATTCATCATGTTATGGTCGCCCATGATCTTGAATTCGTTGGCTTTGAGTTGACGACCAAAAATGTGCAGGATTCGGTCTTCGTAAAAGAAGTCGGCGAAGCGATACCGAAACTCTTGAGTCTTCGCCTTCGTCTTAACTGCAGTTCCGTACGGAAAGACGGCGAGGTCATTTTCATCCATCGCCCGGAAGATCTTGAGCTTGGAGCCGACGTACTGACCAACCGAATCGTATCGGTCGAGGTGATCGTTGGCGATACTCGTGATGGCGGCGGCTTTCGGCTTGAACTCTTTGACCCATTCGAGTTGAAAGGAGCTAATTTCAGCTACGAGGACCTGGTCAGGCGTTGAGTTGAGCGCAGCGGTGGTGAGTGGCTGCTCGGGCAGTCCGGATCCGAAGATGTTTCCGCACATGACCGCGTCTTTGCCCGTCGCCCGAATGGCGATGGTGGTCATCGCGACGGTCGTACTCTTGCCATTTGTTCCTGTAATGGCGATGATCGGAGCCTTGGAAATTCGGTAGGCAAATTCGATCTCGCTAATGACCTCTGTTCCTTCAGATGTGAGCGCTTGGAGGGCAGGGTGACGGTGATCTATAGCGGGATTCGCGACAACGTATTCGACACTCTGGCTCTTGAGAGTTAAGGGAAAGGCTTCACCAAGCACCAATTTCGCCCCAAACTTCTCGGCTTCGTCGATGAGTTCGGGCTTCGAAATTCTTTCCCGAGGATTCTCGTCGAAAACGATGGCCTGTTTACCGAGCTTTTGCAAGGCCTCCGCAACCGCGAGTCCGCTCCGCCCGAGTCCGAAGATGGCAATCATGGAGTTACACCGGTGAGATTAATACAGAATTCGCGACGATTTGCAGCAAAGCAGGCTTTGCAGTTTGAAAGCTCAAGCAGGCTTGAGCACTCCCAAAGGAGTAGTGACTTTTTGGGAGTGGAGGAACGAAGTTCCCAGGGACCTGTTCGCGCTTTGGCCTGGAGGAACAAAGTTCCCAGAGCCTGCTTCGCTGCTCCGATAATCCATAACTCAATGACACTCATTTCACAAATGCGACGATGGTGATTGCCGCCATCGAGAAGATCAGTTGTAGCAGGGCGAATACGAATACAACGCGAGTTTCGGGCCAGCCCGCTTGCATGATTGATGATCCTAACCTTCTTTTCACAAATGCAACGATCGTGATGTTCCCTATGGTCAAGTTCAATCGAAGAGGCCCAAAGGGTCGGTAGTATGTCAGCCCAGCCCGCAGGGCTGGGTAAGATTGCACATTCCTTCAAGGGCTGAAAGTCCGACGTAATTCTTGCCTTTGACAAACGTTCGACAATTTTCATCTGGCAAACGCGACAATGGTGATTGCAGCCATCGAGAAGATCAGTTGCAGAAGGGCGAAGACGAAGACGACGCGAGTTTCGGGCCAGCCCGCTTTTTCGAATGCATGATGAATGGGGGTGTAGGGAAAGATTTTTTTCTTGCGAAGTTTGACCGAGGCGATTTGGAGCGGGACAGGGACAAGCTCGGCAACCATCATGAGCGACCAGAGGGCAAACGCGACGTAAAAAATCGGATCCGTGGCATATTGAATACTGTGCGGATCAAAAGTTACTCCTGACACCGGTTGGTACGTGATATTAGGATTGGGAAAAGTGGAAAGAAACCAGAATCCACCTAGTAAGGCTCCAATTGGCAACGACCCTACGTCACCCATGAAGACCTTGGCCTTTGGGGCGTTCCAAAACAGAAACGGAATGGCCGCCCCGAGAATAATGAAAATGAGTGAAGTTGAGTGGGCTAGGCCAGTAAGGTTTGTGGCAGATGAAAGACCGAACATACCTAAAAGCAAGCCGAGCAATAAGGTCCCGGCAAGGCCGTCGAGTCCATCACTGAAGTTGTACGCGTTTGCGAAGAAAAGGATAACAAACGTGCCAATACCTATCGAAATAGGTGTAGAAATTCCACCCATGAGCAGCGGAATGACGGCTGCGACCCCCTGCATGAGAATTTTTTGCTTCCAACCGAGTCCTCGTTTGCCAGGCATCAATTTGGGAATGACATAGTCATCGACAAATCCAATCAGAGCAAACAAAACAATAAGAACTACAATCGGAACGATACTTGCATTCCATTTCACGAAGGGGATCGCGCCTAAAACTCCAGCCAAGATGATCAACCCGCCCATCGTGGGGGTTCCTTGCTTCGCTTGGTGACCCTCGGGCGCAAACTGAGAAACCGTTTGCTTCGATTTCATCATCGCCAACAGTCGCATGATCGGAAATGAAAGCACGCCGCTAATGATCAAGGCGATCCAGAAGCCCTTCATGTCTTCGCTCGATAACGAAAAATTCAAAACGCCCGCTCCATTTCCAATGACCTGCTTCCCTTTACCAAAATCGTGTCCCCTTCCTTCGCAAATCCCAGCTTCGACTTCAATTCATCGAGCGATGAAATGCGCTCGAAACGACTGGAATCGCCACCGCGGCGCAAAAATTCTTGCTCGATAAACTGGGTTTCGTCTCCAAAGACGAAAATGTGGTCAACTTTGGACCGCGAAAGTCGCCGACCAACCGCCCGATGTCCTTCCTCGCTTTCGTGACCGAGCTCTCGCATCGTGCCCAAAACAGCCACCCGAACTCCATCGCAAGGAACTTCTTCCAGCGTCTGGATTGCCGCCAGAACGGCTGGTGGATTGGAATTGTAGTTGTCCATCACCAGCGTCGCACCCTGAAACTCTTTGATTTCCATGCGCATCGGCGGCAACTTTGCTGACTCAATTCCCTTAGCCGCATCCTCCAGCGAAACCCCCGCCTCGGTCGCCGCCATAATCGCCGCCGCGACATTGTTCGCAATATGACGACCAACCGTCGGCATCACCAACGACCATTTTCGCCCATCAAGAACGCCTTCGACCTGTGCAGAATTCCAATTCAAAGGTTGGTAACCCGTCACTTGGCAGTCGGCATTGCCGCCCGATCCAAATGTTCGAATTTTTCGATCTCCAGCAGTGGAAATCAGGTTGCCAAGGTACTCGTCTTCGGAAAACAAAACCGCAACCCCATCATCAGGAAGCTCCAAGAGCATCTCGCCTTTCGCTTTGGCAATCCCCTCGCGGCTTTCGACCAGTTCGACGTGCGAGTATCCAATGTTCGTCACCACGCCAATCGTCGGCTTATTGAAAGCTGCAAGATGGGCAATCTGACCAAAGCCCCGCATCCCCATCTCGGTGACTACCACCTTCGTTTCCGGAATCAAATCGGGCCAAAGCAACGGTCCCGTGAACTCAGAATTGCGGTTCCCTTCGGTCTTCAGAACATTGCCAAGAGCAGCGCATGCTGATGCGGTGAACTCCTTTGTCGTGGTTTTCCCAGCACTGCCCGTGATTCCAATCACCGGACCATGAAATTCTTGACGAAATGACAATGCCATCCGGGCCAACGCTTCGACCACATTGTCAACCAAAATGTACCGACCGTGGATCGGCCTTTCAACCAGCGCAGCCACGGCACCCGCCGCAAAAGCTGACGGCACAAAATCGTGCCCATCAACCCGCTCGCCCTTGATCGCGACAAAAATGTTCCTAGGTCTGATCTCTCTGTTGTCGGTACAGAATCCAGAAGCCACGGCATCAACTCCAAAAAGTTGTCCACCCAACCGGACGGCAAAGTCCGAAAGACTATGATCCATCGAGCACCTCGCGGGCAATCTCCCGATCATCGAGATGGACCTTTTGGCGGCCAATGATTTGGTAGTTCTCGTGTCCTTTTCCGGCGATCACGACGGTATCTCCTGGGTTTGCGTTCCGAATGGCGAAATAAATGGCTTCAATTCTGTCCTCAATCAGGACGAATTCTTTGCCCCGTTTGATTCCCGCTTCCACCTGTTTCAGAATCGAAACTGGGTCTTCGGTGCGAGGATTATCGCTTGTAATGACCGTCATATCGGACCGCTGTGACGCGACCGCCGCCATAATTGGCCGTTTCGTAGCATCCCGGTCTCCCCCGCAACCAAAGACGGTGATCAATTTCCCATCGGTCAAAGGGCGAGCGGCTTCCAAAAGCTTTTCTAAGGCGTCCGGAGTGTGGGCATAGTCGATGATGACGCCAATTCCTCGATTATTCAAGATCGACTCAAATCGCCCCGGCACCGGAGTGGCACCCTGAACCGCTGTTGCGACGTCGTCCAACGAGTATCCTAGGCCCAGCAAAGCCGAACAAGCGCACACTAGGTTCGAAACGTTGTAACTCCCGGCCAAAGACGACGTCGCCATTCGAGTTTCTTCGTGATAGGTTAAGGTCAGTTCGATTCCGTCTATCGCTACTTTGGATGCGGTTCCGATCAATTCGGCGGCGGGTCGTCCTTGGGTTGAATAGCCAATTGACTCACTGGGGAATTTTAGCTTCCAGGCGGCGGCGGTCGAGTCGTCCACGTTAAAGCAGCCAAATATTGGTCCAAATTCTGAGAAGAGTCGCCATTTGGCCTCAGCGTAGTCCGCAAAGTTTCCGTGGAAATCGAGGTGATCCTGAGTCAGATTCGTCATCACTGCCACATCAAACTCAATTCCTTCCACCCGCTTTTGCGCCAAAGCGTGAGACGAGACTTCGATAGCTAGTGCCTGAACCCCTGCGTCGCGAGCTTCGGCGAGAAGATTATAAAGGTCAACCACGAATGGAGTCGTGTTTTGAAGTTCGACGGAGTGCCCAGGGTATTGAAAACCGAGCGTCCCTAAATAAGCTGCTTTTGAACCGAGCGCAGCCAGCATATCTCGCAATATCCAAGCCGTTGTTGTCTTTCCATTCGTCCCGGTGACCCCAATCACCTTCATCGAAGCCGACGGACTGTCGGTAATGGTTTTGCATAAGCGCCAGAGTTGATTCTCGTAATCGTGCAAGAACAGCCCCGCACAATTCGAACAGTGAGCAAGCCCATCTTGAGAAAAAACAACCGCTCCAACTGCCCCCGCTTCGATTGCCGTCGCGATGAACTGATAGGAATCAGTGTTGGCCGATGGCATCGCTACGAACATATCGCCAGGTTTGACTTTGCGGGAGTCCATGACAAGGCGGGAAACTTCGGCATCTCCGTGGAGAGCGTAGTCGTGAATGCCAGATCGTAGACAGAGTTCAGTGAGGGTCAAGGTTTTCCTGTAGTTGAATTATGAACGGAGGTGGCCACCAATTGACCATGATGCTCACCTCCCGGAGAATTTCGCCCTCTCTGCCTATTTATGGGCAGCAGCAGCTGGCATCGCCTGATTCAACTGGTGCGATAGTGGAATGCGCAGATTCTTGATCACCGACTGAGCAACTCGCGTAAACACCGGACCCGCGACGTCAGCACCGTAAAACTTGCCGCCTTTTGGATTATTTACCATGACCAAAACGACCGCCTGTGGGTCCTTAGCTGGAATCATGCCCACAAAGTTCGAAACGTGGCCACTCGTCACTCCTTTTCCAAGTTTTTGCGCGGTGCCCGTCTTTCCGCCAAGGTCATATCCTTCGATACGCATGTTTCGTCCAGTCCCCTTTTCCATAACGGCGTGCATGCATTCAAGGGTGTAATCGCACGATTCTTTCGAAAGCACTTGCTTTGAAGCCGATTTTGGCTTTTGATCGACGCCATCAATTGATCGAATGAGCTTCAGTGGAATTCGGTATCCACCGTTAGCAATTGTGCAAAAAGCTCGAGTCAGAGTTAAAGGAGTGACGTTCATTGACTGACCATAGCCCCATTCTGCCAATTGAAGTCGGGGTGCGCCACGATCTGGAACAATCATGTTCTTAACTTCACCGAAAATTTCGAGATTCGATTTTTCTCGCAATCCGAGGTCTCCAAGGTAGTCAAGGAATTTCTCGTTCCCAATCTTCAGCGCCCACTGTGCAGCTGTGACGTTGCAGCTTTTGGCAATGGCGTCTTCAGCATCAACAACTCCATGCGAACCGTGACTTTTGTCGCAGTGAATGGTTGATTTCGAATTAATCGCATACGCGCCAGTGCAGTTCCAGTGCATCCCGTCGCGGACAACGCCATCATTTACGGCCTTTGCTAGGGTCAAAATCTTAAAGGTCGAACCGGGCTCTAAAACTTCTTTATATGCCGGATTCTTACCGTCCCACTTTGATTGAGCCGCATCGTCAGGATTTGCATTGGGCCAAGTAGCAATTGCGTAAATTTCGCCCGTTTTCGGATTTGCAACCACCGCAACCCCGTCATCGGCCTTGTTGGACTCGACTGCTTCACGAATGGCCAGTGCTGCGCTTGTCTGAATGTTTGAATCAATCGTCGTGACGACTTTTGAGCCGTCTTTTCGCAAGACTTCAGGTTCATATGATCGAAGCGGAAGCAAGTCACCATTATTATCTTGCAGGCCACGCTGACGACCATTGACGCCTTGAAGGACGTCGTTTAAACTGGCTTCAAGCCCGATCCTCACTGCATTTTTGGGGTCGCCGGGTTGTTGCCGTTGGATTCCAACCAAGGAACTTGCATTTTGGCCGAGGGGATACGTTCGATCTTGAGCGGAGTCAACTGATACGCCATCAGCCGACCAATCTTTCTTAATGGCTAAAACTCGTTTGCGCTGCTCGGGTGTCAATGCCGTTGGCCATGAACGTGTACCTTTTTCTCGGTCAGCAAATTCCAAAGCGGGAATGCCAGTTGCTTCAGAAAGGGCAATTCCGAATCCCGGAACCCGGGGGATTTTACCAAAATTGATGGTTAATACGAATGAATTCGCGTCGGTCGCCAATGGGGTCATATCCCGACAATAGATCGTGCCTCGCTTGGCGGTATCGATTTTTTCGACCACATATTTGTGAACTTTGTCGGCAAGTTCGGTGGTCTTTTCAGCTTCAAATCCTTGGAGCTTTATTTGCGAAAGCCCAGCAAAGCCAAAAAGTCCAGCCATGCAAAATATGGCCGGATTAATGGAGTAGATTTTTTTACTTTTCCGCGACATAGACTTCCTGTCTAACAATTAGGGCGTACTTTCGAATAAATCCGCGCTGAGTTGCCCACTCTTCAACAGACTCTTGAGACTTGTCGGAGGATTCAGCCGTTTTGAGAGACCGGTTCTCTTCGCGAAGTGCCAAAAGGGGCTTCGACATGGTTTTGACTTGAGCCCGTTGACCTTCCGCCAAAATATTCCCGCTCAGCGACAACACAAAGTTGCCGAGAATGAATACGGCGAAGAAAACCACGGTTCCTTGCAGGACCATGGGTACGGCTTGACTTCGGGCTCGCGATGGAACTCGAACTCGTTGTTGCGGCCTACCGCGACGAATAATTGCTGTTGCGTTCATGATGACTTTCCTTGTCTGATGTTTTTATAATTGCCCGGAGCTTGGCCGATCGGCTTCTTGCGTTTCGCCTCACTTCGGATTCGGTCGGGCCAACTGGCTTCTTTTCCAATTGGTGAAATCCTTCTTCTACTAATTTCGAAAATGCGTTTTTGACGATGCGGTCTTCCCCACTGTGATAGCTTAGGACAACTAAGCATCCACCGGGCTTAAGGGCTCTTGCCGCATTCTCAAGCGCCTCGTCCAACCCCTCCAACTCTGAGTTGGCCATAATTCTGACTGCTTGGAATGTCCGAGTGGCCGGGTGAATCCGTTTGTCCCTTGCGCCAAAAGGAATAGCTGCAAGGACACATTCAACCAAGTCGTCCGTCATTCTCAGCGGCTGATCCTTTCGTCGCTCAACAATCTTCTTCGCGATGGCGCGAGCCCATCGCTCGTCCCCATATTCAAGCAATCCGTCTTCGATCGCTTGTGGCGACAAGCGATTCAAGAGAGCTGCCGCTGGTTCGCCACGAGTTCGGTCCATTCTCATATCAAGAGGACCGTTCTGCTTAAACGTGATTCCCCGGGTCGGATCCTCTATTTGTGCCGAGTTGAGACCCAGGTCAAGCAGAATCCCGTTTGGCTTGATCGAATACTCCTGCAGCGCCATCGTCATCTCTCGATAGTCCGAATGAATAAAGTGAACGGTGACCCCAGATGGACTTCCGATTCGATCCCGAGCAATCGCCAGCATCGATTCATCCCAATCCAGCCCAACCAAGGTTCCACCGGGCCGAATCGCATCAATAAAGTGGAGCGAGTGCCCACCAAGACCGAGAGTTCCGTCAACAACACAATCGCCAGGTTTGAGTGAAAGAGCACGCAAGACTTCCTGGACCATAACTGGTTCGTGGGGAAAAGCTCTTGGTTCAATCATCACTACACTCATTGGCCTGGTGCAAGAAGCCCTTCTAGCCTCCGCAGTTCTTGTTCTTCTTCAAATGCTCTCTTCCTTAAGGTGTCAAGGTCATCCCGTTGACTCGCCATAAACTTCACCGGGCTCTCGAGATAATTTGCGTAAGCGGCCCCTGAAAGCACCCGAAATTCCCGCCCGCTGGCGATGATAACGCCATCTGCTTTGAAATCTAGTCCAGTCAGCTTCCTAAGGTCAGCCGGAATACTTAATCGATTGGCACTGTCTACTTCGACTTGACGAGCGTTTGAGTAAATCGCAATGAAATACTCGGTCGCGTGCGCGTTGTCAGGAGAGAATCGCTTTTTAGCGTCGTTCTGGATCTTATTGAAAACCGTAGCCGGATAGAGTCGCATTACTTTGCTGACATCACAGACCAACATGACGTCGGTTCCGAGCGCATCGCGGATTTCCTTTTGGAGAGCAATCCTGCCCTTATCATCTACTTTGACGGGCTCATGACGATTGACAAGCAAATCGAGATCTGGATCCCTTTTAATTTTTTCTGCCATCTTCGCCTACCCATCACTTTTGAAATTTGCGGGCAGGGGAGAACGCATCCTTGCGACCACCTGCCCTAAGTTTTTGAGTCAGCACCCCAGCCTTCTCAATCCGCCTCCAACACCCGGAGTTGAATGAGATGATTGTACAGGGGCAAATTCCCACTGGTCAACCCTTTTTTTCCACTTTTTTAAGAAATATTAAGCAATTAGTGAGCTTTTACTAGTTAGTCTAGTTAATTTAACTACACACATGTATCTTTTTGTCTACTATTATGTGAATTCAAGACTCTCAATATCTTCGTTGACACTCAATTTGAGGTGAAATTCGAACCCAAAAATTGACGATGTGGGAAATTTACCCATTCTATGGTCATTTACGCATAAAAAAGCCGCCAGATATTCAATCCGACGGCTAATAGCTGAAATCTTTGGCCTCGGCCTACAACAAGTGACGCCGCTCTTTCAAAGCTTGCTTAACCAAAGCTCCGACCGAAAGCGTTCCTGTCGCGATGACCGATATCGTTGCGAGAATTGTCCAAATCATAGCTTTTCAGCTCCATACACCTAATTCCCTGAACCTTCATCAAAAACCCTGGTACCAACCCCAGAGTTCACAATCATAATAATATTTGTGGATTCATTGCTTTTGGAAGTCATGTCAGAGCGAGTTGTCATCTACGACGGCGCGACGGGCACCCAATTTCAGGCGGCTGGGCTAACCGCCGATGACTTCGTGCTGGATCCATCCAAACTGACTGGCAAGCTCAAGGAAACCGCAGAGCGGCTCAACGGAACTTCCCTCGAAGGTTGTAACGAACTTTTGGTTGCCACTCGCCCCGATGTGGTCGAGGCGGTCCACGATTCGTACTATGCCGCAGGATCCGATCTTGGAGAAACGATCACCTTTGGTACCACATCCATTGTTCTCGCCGAGTACGACATTCCCGAACTGGTTTATGACCTCAGTGTCCTCAGCGCCCAAATTGCTCGCAAGAGTGCCGATAAGTTCTCAACAAAGGATAAGCCCCGATTTGTCGTTGGCGGAGTCGGGCCGGGTACCAAGCTCATCAGCCTCGGGCAAGCGACTTGGAAGGAAATGGAATCGACCTACTGCGACGCCTATACTGGGCTCATCGTGGGCGGCTCTGACGCCCTCCTGGTCGAAACGACTCAAGACCTACTGATGGTCAAAGCTGCCATTGTTTCCGCCAACCGAGCCATGGCCGAAACGGGCAAAACACTTCCCCTCTTTGTCCAGGTAACCATGGAGCAAACCGGAACCATGCTCCTGGGCTCGGAAATTGGCGCCGCGCTCAACATGATCGAGTCATTCCCTAGCGTTACTGCTTTTGGCTTGAATTGCGCAACTGGTCCGGTCGAAATGGCTCAGCATGTCCGATTCTTGGGCCAAAACTCCACGCGGCCCATCGCGGTCCAACCAAACGCGGGTCTGCCAATGATGGAGAAGGGGAAAGCCGTCTACAAACTCACTCCCGAGGAACTCGTCCATCATCACACAGTTTTTGTGGAACAGTACGGCGTTGCGATGGCGGGCGGATGTTGCGGAACCACTCCCGCGCATATTAAGGCTCTCAGCGAAGCCCTCGGTGGACATAAGCACACTGCACCTGCGCATTGGATCAAGAAGCGCAACCTCTACTCTGGCTTTAATTTCGCGAACGACTCCGTCGAAAAAATGGAAGGGAAAAACTTGGTTGGTTGCTCCAGCCTGTACCAGTTCCAACCGTACCATCAAGACAGTTCAATGCTCATCGTTGGCGAAAAGACCAACGCCAACGGAAGCAAAGCCTTTCGTGATTTGCTCGCGACCGAAAACTGGGAAGGCCTCACGGAGCTCGCTCGAGAGTTAGAGGGCGAAGGTTCGCACGTGCTCGACGTTTGTGCGGCCTACGTGGGTCGGAACGAGGAACGCGACATGCAGCACCTCCTGAGCCACTACAATCGGCACATCACAGTTCCGATCATGATTGACTCCACCGAAGCCAATGTCATCGAAGTTGCCCTCCAAACCCTTGGCGGTAAGCCAATCGTCAATTCCATCAACTTTGAAGATGGCGAAGAGCGGACGAAGAAAGCCCTTGACCTTTGCAGCAAGTATGGGGCCGCGATTGTTGCCCTCACCATCGATGAAGAAGGCATGGCCAAGCCAGCCAAAAAGAAAATGGAAATCGTTGACCGGATTATTGCCAAAACGCGAGAAGCCGGAATCGCTGATCACGACGTCTTCATTGATTGTTTGACCTTCACTTTAGGAAGCGGCGACGAGGAGTTTCGGGAAAGCGCGATTGAAACCATTGAAGCAATTCGATTGCTGAAAGAGAAATATCCCATGGTCAATTCGATCCTTGGCGTCAGCAACGTAAGTTTCGGGCTCAAACCAGCCCTCCGCCAAGTGCTGAACAGCACGTTCTTGCATTATGCCCGCGAGGCAGGACTGACGTCAGCGATTGTGCATTTCAGCAAGATTCTGCCGGACACAAAGATTGACACCGAGGTTTGGAAAATCGCGTCCGACTTGGTTTACAATCGTCGTGTATTTACCAACGCATAATGTGACTCTTTTGGACTAGGTTTCAGACAAGCTTCCGCTATACTGAGGCTGTTTTTCGAGATCGAATCTATTGGATCGATCATTTTTTGGACTTTCTTATGAAAACTCTATTCTTCGCAACATCCATTTTGGCTTTTGCAAGTTCGGCAAATGCAACGATTTACGTTTGGATCGACGGCCAGACCAACGACATTTCTGGTGGTACGTCATACAGCAATTACCTTGAAAACACCAACGTAATCTTGACGGACGACAAAGTCGTTCACAGCGGAGACCTCTCCAACGCAACATTTGGTTCGTCGAGTTCGATGGGCACCCTGAAGTCCTACGCAAACGTAGACACAACCGCACTGAGCCTCCCATTTCTGCCCGAAGCCTGGTCACGAGCCCAATATCGAGATTCGATCACCGTCGGCGGCACTGGGCAAGTGACCCTCAAATTCTCAATGCCAACATCGGGTACTTACAAACCAGGTAGCTACAATGCCCTCGAGTTGGCAACTTTGCAAGTGAGCACCGATGCTGGCGCGCTTTCCCAGCCGCTCATCGACTTCATCTATAAGTCAAGAATGAACAGCGGCGTACTGACCGTTGATAACGATTCAACTGTTGGCGAAATCACGGTTGATGCGGGAACAAAGATCTCCCTCGTTGGATACCTTACAACCAAGGCGACAACTAACCGACAAAATTCGTCTGCTCTGATGTCGGGCGTCGATTTCAGCCACACCTCAGAGTCGTTCATTGAGGTCATGACCCCCGGCGGAACATTGACTTCACAAAGTGGACACAACTACTCGCCCGTCCCTGAACCAGCATCGCTCGTCGTGCTTGGCCTCGGACTTGCTTTCTTTGTTCGACGACGAAAGGCCTAGTTCTCGATCTCTCAAAATCCCGATCAGACATACCTGATCGGGTTTCAGCTTTTTCTTCTCCACTACTTCTTTGCTACTTAGCTTCCCTGCTTCTTTGCTAACAGCTTCCCGGCTAACAGCTAATAGCTCTCCTTTCGGTATCCTAGACAAATCATGTTTGCCAGTCTCACCGTGGCCCTTGTTATGTCTCAATCCGCCCTCAAAATCGAAGATGTGAAGCTCGGAACGGGCGAAGCAGTAAAGCTCTATGATGTCGTTGAAGCCGAATACACTGGCTCACTAACCAACGGAAAAGTCTTTGATTCGAACGTCGGTAAGAACGCTCCGTTTCACTTTCAGGTTGGAATTGGCAAGGTCATCACTGGCTGGGATCAAGGATTTATCGGCATGAAAATGGGCGGCGAGCGCAACCTAACTATTCCGCCCGAACTTGCCTACGGCGATCGCGCGATGGGCGACGCCATTCCCGCAAACTCGACTCTGAAGTTCTCTGTCAAGCTCCTCAAAGTTTTGCCCAGCGCAAAAATCACCATCGAAAAACCAGGAACGGGCGACCCAATCAAGTTGACTCAGTTTATCGACTGCAAGATCAGCGTCAAGACATCAGCTGGCAAAGAACTTGCCGACCCAACGAAAGAATCAAAACTACAACTCAGCCGGGGAATGTTGCCCTGGATCAACCAGGCGGTTGGTGGCATCAAGGTTGGCGAGAAGCGAAAAGTCGTGATCAATTACGCAGTCGCCTATGGCGACAAAGGCTTCCCACCCGTCGATCAAGATGGACAGAAAGCTGGATCGCAAATTCCGCCAAAATCCGACCTTACCGTCGAAATCGAAGCGCTGAAGTTCAGCAACTAACCGTCATGTGGCAGCGATTCAGTGAGCGAGCTCGAAAGGTTGTCTTCTACGCCCAAGAAGAGGCGCAATATTACGGTGACGGTTATGTCTCGACCGAGCATCTTTTGCTTGGGTTGATGCGGGAAAAAGACAGCCTTGCGATCAGAATTCTCGAAAACTTGGAAGTCGACCCGACCAAGTTAGAACAAGACGTAAGAAGTCAACTACCAAAGGGCGACGCGAGACCTAATCAAGATATGACGCTAACCCCTCGGGCAAAGCGGGTAATTGATTGCGCTTACGACGAAGCTCGAAACTTGAATAATAACTACATCGGCACCGAGCACCTCTTGCTGGGGCTTCTCCGGGAACATGACGGACTCGCTGGGCGAGTCCTGGAATCGAATGGAGTGTCCTTAGAGCAGACTCGCAAGACGACGATGGACATGCAAGACCCAGAACGGAATGTCGAATTCATTTCAAAACCAAATCCACACAAGCCACAAGATTGGCTTTACCAAATGACCATGATGCGGGTGAAGGAATGGGCAACTTGGGGCAATCAGATCGGGGTCGGAGAATTCCCAATCGTCGATGAAATCGCCGATCTCCGCTCCACTCTCGAAAACTCAGTCTCGGCAATGGAACGAAACCTTTTGCTCGCCCTCTGCCTCGAAATCAGCGAAGGTGGCTCGCTCGAAGAGAGCGAGAACTGGAAAAAGCTCCGACTCACCAAGGATCAAGCCGACGCGATGGCGCAGATCGGAGCCGAGCTTCGGAAGCTGATGGAGTCATAGCATGTGGGACAGATTGACCCCCGGGGCCCAAGACTCAATACTCCGAACTAATGAAATTGCAGTCCAGTATAAGTCTCAATGGGTGAGTACGGAGCATCTGCTATTGGGTCTGTTGCACGAAGACAAGTACACCTACGCAACATCACCAGGACAATTGAAAGTTATCCTGAGAACCGACAATTTTGATTTAGATTCTCCTGCCATAAGAGTTCTGGTTGCCCTTGGAGTCAATTTGCGACAGATGAAAGATGAATTAATTTCAAGTCTGATCCCAATTAATGAAAATGGAGAAACGGTGGAAAATCTTCAATTGTCGCAACGTGGAAAGCACGTCATAGATCTAGCCTATGATGAGGCAATGAGCTTAATGGCTAAGAGTATAGGGACGGAACACATCCTCCTTGGTCTCATTCGGGAGTATGATGGCTTGGCCGCCCAAGTATTAAGAAAAGCCGGCCTTAATCTTGAAGGCGTGCGCGGTGCAATTGAGAGAAACTAGGTCGCGATTGAAATTCACCGCGAGCTGAATCTTCACTTCAATCAAAAAGGTACTCCAATGAGCCCGGACGCTTCGGCGCCTAGTCGCCCAGTAAGTAAGTCAAAAAAGTAAAAGTCCGAGGAGCGACGAACGCCCCAAACTTTCGAAAACATTGAAACCGCGACTAACACTCGATTGACACTGCAAAGCGTTGAACGTCCGGAACCTGGCCTGAAGGGCCAATATATGTCAGCCCAGTCTGGAGCTTCGCATTGCGAAGCGAAGGGCTGGGTAAGAAAGTCGATAAAGTAAAAGTCCAAGGAGCGACGAGCGCCCCAAACTGTCGAACTCATTAAAGTCGCGACCCGGCGATTATCGCCGCATCGAAAATTTGATCTGAAAAATCCTATTTATACGCATTCGCGCACAAAACCTGAACGCCGTGCGAAAAGCCGTAATTCACATCGACCTTCGAGAATCCAACATGCTGCAGCAAGTAGCAAAGCCGATGAGCTGTGTAGCCCCACTTATGGTACAAACCGTCGTTGTGCTGGTCACCCCAAAGGGACATTGAATAAAGCCCCCATCGGTGGTTCGTGTGATATTCGTTCGTCACATCGGTGTACATATTTGGCTCGGGAGCGCCAAGGAATTGCGCCGCGCACCAAGCAATATCTGGGACTTCGATATAGGCCATGCCGCCGGGCTTCAGCACACGCTGAATCTCGCGACACAAGGTTTCGCCGTCCTTAAATCCAAAATGTTCAAGCACGTGGCTAAGCAAGACTTCATCGGCCGCATCGTTATTAAACGGTAGAACCGGAAAATCGGCTTGGACAACAGACTGGTCGGCCGGGAACTTGTCAACATTCGTCCAACCTGGGCGAACGTCGCTACCACAGCCTAAATTGAGTCTGACAACGTCGATGGATTGCTGTACCACACTAAGATTCTAGGTATTTTTACCAGGATCGTTAGGTCGCTATTTCAAAACGATGGACTTCGCCATCGCATCAAAAATTGGCTTTTGCGTCTTTTCCCGATCAAGCAGCGTCGTCATCGTACAAATATAGGCGTTGCTACCCTTTATCATCATGTAGCCAAAGATCTTAAAATTGATACTTACGCCCTCGCCCATCGAAACCGGAAGCTCGCCCCAATAGGACAAGGTTTTCCCCGCTGGAAGATCGATCACTTTCGAACCCGGATTCTTCATTCCGGTTTGCTTAAAGACCTCGGTGGCCACGTCGGGATACAGGTCGGGAGTCAAACCCGAATCTTTAATTGTCGTCACGTTGATGTTGTTGAGCCCCTTGGACGCATCGCTGGCATAGTCAAACAAGTAAAGATCAAACTTATTCGCTGGTGCGTCGTACATCTTCGCCATCTTCGGGTTGTTCGCTTTGATCTTCTCAACCGCAGCTTTGCTTGATGCGTCATTGGGGTCGGCATTTCCCCACCCTTTTGGTGCAATGATCGAAAACTTCCCGTCCTTGGTGACAAATGGCTTCCAGTCGGTCGTCACAACCGCAGACTGTTGGGCACATGCGCACGCGGTAACGGTGGCTAAAACGAAGATGGGCAGTTTTCGGTTCATTTCAATCCTTTTCGATGAGACTCATATATACAGACGAGGAAATGGCTCAATGGCTTCAGAGCTTGACCCAAGTTCGCGAGTCGTGACTTCGCTCGACCGCATCCAGAACCCGTTGGTTCTCGTACCCATCCACCATGTCAGGACTAATCGGCTTCCCTTCCACCATGTTGGTGACCGCATCGGCAACCAAGTTTACAAACGTATGCTCGTAACCAATGATGTGCCCGGCGGGCCAATAGTGCCCAGCATAAGGGTGGCTGCCGTCGGTGGCTTGAATCAGTCGGAAACCCTGAAGGTCACCCGGGTCATCGTTGTTGTAATACTCCAGCTCGTTCATCTTCTCAAGATTGAACACAACCGATCCCTTCGAGCCGTTGATTTCAAACGAGTTTTTGTTTTTCCGTCCAACCGCAAATCGAGTTGCTTCAAACGTCCCGAGCGCACCATTTTTGAACTTGGCCAGGAACATCGCGGCATCGTCGACGGTTACGTCGCCCATCTGGGTACTTGCCTTCGCGCCAAGGTTCGCATCAATCTCGCCCGCAAGCGGTCGCTGCTTGATGAAGGTGTGGAGCAATCCGCACACTTCGTCAAACTCGCCCACCAAATGCCGTCCAAGGTCAATAATGTGCGCATTGATGTCGCCATGAGTTCCCGAACCCGCGACTTCCTTTTGCAGCCGCCAAACCAACGGGAAATTCGGATCAGCGATCCAGTCTTGCAGGTACACCGCCCGGAAGTGGTAAATCGTGCCCAACTTCCCTTCCATGATCATCTTTTTCGCCAAGGCAACAGCGGGGGCCTTGCGATAGTTATGGAACACGGCGTGGGCGACCTTCGCTTCCAAAACCGCATCCATCATCGCTTTGGCTTCAGCGAGGGTATTGCCAATTGGCTTCTCGCACCAAACCGCTTTCCCAGCTTTGGCCGCAGCAATCGCTATTTCCGCGTGCAGGTTCCCCGGAGTCGAGATATCGATGACGTCAATCTCCGGATTCGCGATTACCTTGCGCCAATCAGTCTCATAATTATCCCAGCCAAACGTCTCGGCCGCTTTCTTAACCGCCCCCTCGTTTCGTCCGCAAATCGTGTGCATTCGAATATCGGCGGGCAGGTCAAAGAAGCGATTGGCTTGGCGGTAAGCATTGCTGTGCGCCTTGCCCATAAATTGGTAGCCGATCAGACCGATGTTGAGAACTGGTTTGGACATAGATAGACTCATTTTGAGCGTGCCGAGCTGTGATTAGCAACCATTCTGGCCACATTTGCGCTTCTGATTTTCCAGCACTGATGTATTCTATAAATATGGAGAACCTTGTCCAACGTGACCCGGACATCTTGAGCGGCATGCCCGTATTTAGTGGTACGAGGGTTCCTGTGAAGAATCTCTTCGATTATTTATCCGCCGGGAGTTCTATTGACGAGTTTGTCGATGACTTTCCTACGGTCGGTCACGATACGGTCGTCAACTTCCTAAAACAACTGGAACTTCAAACGACAACTATTGATCCTGCGGCATGAGTGTCCTGCTCGACGAATGTTTACCCAGGAAGCTAAGCGTCCATCTAGTTGGACATGAAGTGTTAACCGTTCCGCAGGCAGGATGGGCTGGTCTAAAAAACGGAAAGTTACTTGCAGCAGCGCAAGATTCGTTTGATGTCTTTGTCACCATTGACCAAAATCTAGTGGCCCAACAGAATGTCTCGAACATTCAGATAGCAGTGATCGTACTGGAGTCAATATCAAATGAACTCGAGCATTTGGTACCGCTGGTTCCTCAATTACTTTCAGTTCTTAAAGAACCAAGTCTGACGGGAATTTACAGAGTTCGCTAAAACAGCACAGTCTCGAACTCGCCCATCTTGCGGAACTTTGCAAATCTATCAGCCCTGACCTCGGCCGGAGACATCTTGTCCAGCTCCGCCAAATGCTTCACAATCGCGTCCTTCACCGTCGCAAACGCCTCAATCGGTGTTCGATGCGCGCCACCAATTGGCTCAGGCAAAATCTCATCAATAAGTCCGAATGACTGGGCACTCTCCGCCGTCAGCTTCAATGCACGGGCCGCCTCAGCGCCTCGCTCAGGCATTCGCCACAGAATCGCCGCACACCCTTCGGGTGGGATAACGCTATAAACCGAATACTGCAGCATCAAAACCCGCGACGCAGCCGCAATTCCGATTGCTCCGCCCGATCCGCCTTCTCCAATAATGACGGCGATGGACGGAACAGAAAGCTCGAACATCTTCATCGTCGAAGCCGCAATCGCCTCTGAGATTCCACGGGATTCGCTTTCCACGCCCGGGTCAGCCGCCGGAGTATCGACTAGGCTAATCACAGGCATTTGATATCGTTCGGCCATCTCAAACAGTCGAATCGCTTTTCGATATCCCTCGGGCTTTGCCATCGCAAAGTTTCGGAATTGGCGCTCGTGAATGTTTCGACCCTTTTGGTGTCCGACGATCATCACGGGTCGCCCGTCAAACGTGGCCGGACCGCCAATGATCGCGTTATCCGCAAACCCGTTTCGGTCGCCTTGCAGTTCGACAAAATCTTGAAACAAGGCTGTGACATAGTCAAGCGTGTACGGCCGCTTTTCGGCCCGAGCAATCAGAACCTTTTCCCAGTCTCCAACATTGCTATACAGGGCCTTCAAAAACTTATCCCGACCGACTTCCAGCTTGACGATCTGATCTTCTAATAACGCTTTGTCCGAAGCAACTTGCTCCTTCCGGGCTCGCTCTTTGGCATTAACAATGAATTTCTCGAGTTCAATTAACTCGCTTTCCCACTCATTGTGCGTCTTTGCGCTCATTTGGCACCCCCTTCAACAAAAAGGTGGCCGCCCAATGTCTTCACCAAGGATATTAACACGCTTCTCATCTCCTTTCTTGGCACAATCGTATCAATCATTCCGTGCTTTAGGCAAAATTCCGCCGTTTGGAAGTCATCCGGTACTTTGCTGACTCCCGCTTGTTTCGAAACCCTGGCTCCCGCAAACCCGACCAGCGCTTTTGGCTCGGCGATGATGACATCCGCAACCGAAGCATATGAGGCCAAGACTCCAGCCATCGTCGGATCGGTAAACACCGCGATGTAAGGGATTCCCGCTTCGCGGCACTGCTGCACGGCGGCTGTAGTTTTCGCCATCTGCATCAAACTCAAAAGGCCTTCTTGCATTCGGGCTCCACCCGAGGCACAAAAAATGATGACCGGGCATTTTTCTTTCACGCCGCGCTCAAGGGCTCGAGTTACCTTTTCGCCGTTGACGGACCCCATCGAACCACCCATGAATGAAAAATCCGCAACGGCAATGCTGACGGGCATCTCGGCGAGCTTTGCTCGTCCAACTGTCATTGAGTCAAATTTTTGGGTCTTCTCTTCGGCAAGTCTTAGCTTGTCGATGTAGTCGGGGAATTCAAGCGGATTGCCCGATCGAAGATCGGTATCGAGCTCCTCGAAGGAATCCTCGTCAAATGTCCATTTGATCCGAGTCTCGGCAGAAATTCGGTGATGATGTCCGCAATACGTGCAGACCCGAAGGTTCTGATCGAAATCGATAGAAAAGAGGATTTTCTTACAGGACTGGCACTGTAAAAATGCCTCAGATTGCTTCATTTCCTTCGCACTCAACGCAGGTTATGGTACCACTTCCAGAGCTAGCCGCGTTCCCGATACCGCTCCATGTTGTCCACAAAAAGGAATTGGTGAGCCACCCCCGCAAGTTCGCCGAAGCGGTCTCGCAACGCATCCGCAACAGTTTCATATTTTTTGTCCGTCAGCGTTGTCCCTACCCAATCTGGATGGTAGAGGCGGGTTAAGACTTGCCATATGTGGGTATCGACGGGAACCGACTCGCCAAAATCGAAGGCGTACAGGCAAATGCAGTCAGCGAGCTTCTTGCCAACTCCCGGCAAGGCAACAAGTTCCTTTCGGGCGTCTTCGTAAGCACCCCTGGCCAGATCATCGAGATAAGCTTCGCCGCCATTTGAATACAGGATCTGAGCAACTTTCGGAATTGTCGCTCCTCGGTAGCCAAATCCGTTTGATCGTAGGTCCTGTTCCGAAACTTCCGCAAGCCGCTCAATCGTCGGAAACCCTTCGTCCGCGTAACCTGCTAAGTGCCACACCATGCTCGTGATTCGATTGATGTGGTTACAACTCGAGCACAAGAAACTAAACAAGACTTCGGTCTTGCTATTGGCGCGAAGCATCCGCAGGCCTGCCCGTTGAGCCAAAAACGGCTCAATCTCGGGACCGAGCTTAATCAAAGTCTGGTGGAGCTTGACGTGACCCGTGTCAAGTCGGAAGAGAGATTTGAACTCGATTATAGTTTGGTTCGATTTAACTTCAAATCGGTTCTCTGCAAGTGGCGTTATTTCGAACCAATGTTGACCATCGTGGACCTTCCGTCTATCTCCACTCGATGTCCATCGAAACATTTGTCCGCTATTCGCGATGCGTTCCAGATCGACCGGGATATCGTTGATGGTTACAATGAAATTGGTCACGTACAGATGAAACATACCTCGGGCAACGCACAGGTCGGTCCCGAGGTGTCTCTCGCTTGAATGTTTATTTTCCTCCGTCGCTATCCTTGGGCCGGTTAAAGTCTGAGGCACCGCTCGTTCTAAATTGTCCGCCCGTGGGGTTTTCCACCAGCAGGTCCATGATGTCTCCAACCGTGGGGTACATCGCGGTCTGAGCAAAGATCAGGCTGCTCTGCCGAACCGGATTGATCCGAGGGCTTCTTGTAAACCAACCGATAAGGGGCACCGTCGGGAAGATATCGCGCAGGATTGGTAAACCACCCGAAGTCTTCTCGGCCCGTCCCAGCATATAGTTGTTCTCAAAACTCGAAATCTCGCTGATGTCTAAGTTCGAAATTTGGACCTCCGTATTGACGGTGTGGCGATCAATCCTCGCAGATTGAAGTTGAGTAGTCCCGTTCGGCTCTTGAATGTTTGTTGCCTGCGCATAGTCCAATCTGAACGTAATGCCTTGTCCCGAAGGATTGAATATCGGATTGACTTTAAAGCTGCCTCCGGTTCCGATGCTGTAAATTTCTCCTCGATCTTCTTTGGGCATGTCCAAGAGGGAGCTAAGCAGGGCTCCGAAGGTTCCGAATCCCAGCTTGTTGTTCTTCATTACTGCACTGGTTGCAGCACCGTCGATCAACGCTTTTGCCGCTGAATTGTTAGAAGATTCATCCACTGTTGGCTTTTGTGTCGGAGCGAGCGATTTGAGAATGGACAGCAGAGCCGCCGATTCACCGACGACATTTTGCTCGTCACCAACCTGAACGTTTGCACTTCCTGTCACTTCGACGCGAGCGAGCAATCGATTGCTGGCAAGGATCGATTTGCGCTCATAACCACCGAACGAGATGCCACGAACCGAAGTAGCCGCGCGAACTCGTGTGAGCATAGGTTCGACAAAGAATTTGTCGAAGTCCGTTTCGAAGGTTTCCATAAACCTCTTGATCATCTGATCGGCGGCGGCGACGCGAGGCGTGGCAGTGGAAAGGGATTCACTTTCTTCGAGCCTGTCGGCAAGGCGATTCAGTCTCGTAGCGTCGTCCGGGCCAGGCTCTGCTACACTCGTCATGTCAGCCCTGTAGTGAACCAACCCTTTCGCAAATTTTATGATCTCCAATTCTTCTGAGGGAATTGGTTCGGCTTTGCCTCTAATTTTATTTCCAATATAGTAAGCCGTTCTGCGAAGTTCGCTCGCCAAATTCCGTCGTATCTTTGCCCGCAATCCGTAAAGGATTTCGAGCTGATTCGAAGAGACTTCGTCGTTCGCAAGAATGCCGCTCCCGACCAAGACTCCCCCCTGCATCCAGCTTGAATCTGCACCTGCTCCTGAAAATGGATTGGCGCCGAAAACCGAACGAGGGAATAGTGGATACGGGGCAAATTTCTTTGCATCCGCGAACTCTGGCTCGTTGTGAGCTTGGTTGCCAAATTGCCGAATCGTCGCCACCGCAAAATCAAAAATCTGCTTGTTCGCTTCGTTGGCCGGATCCTTTACACCTGCAATATCGTGGTTCAGCTTTGCATCGTAATAGAGCTGTTCGGCAAAGTCGTGAAGTATGCGTTCACGAGAATCTTTCGATACCAGACTCATTACAAACAACATCTCGCCCAGAGTGGTCACCTTAGCCGGATCAGGAACAGTGAGACTACACAAGTAACGATTTGATCGGCAATTGGAAACCTTTTTGACCTCAGTACCGCTGATGAGATAAGTGTAGAGAGACTGAATGCTATTGTGGAGTCGCATCGTTAGAACTTCAATATCACCATCTGGAACGGTGTGTAATTTGGGTTCAACGTGTTTGCAGGGACAATCCGAAGACTTACACGTACATTTAGTGCCTTTCCGTCCAACTCCCGCACATTTGCATTCTTTGTCGGAGCACTTTTGAAAGTTAGCGTCACAGTTGTAAGCTCGGACAAGTTCATCGCAAACACTGTCTGGGTCATCATGATGGCCCCGAACGACCTCATATGCCTCACTAAAGACGCGCTTAAATGCTTTACCCTCAGGTTTCACATTGAAGAAGTTGTCTAGATAGGCAGCAATAACTTGGTCGCTATTGGCCCTTCGCTGAACTACCGTGGCTAAATATGCCGCTCGTGTTGCCACCAGCCTAAATCGGGCAAAGGCGAATTTTGCAGCCTTCTGGTTAGCTGCCTGAACATTTCGATCTTCGGTTTTACTACCTTTGAAGTACTGCTGGGCAGACTTCAATTCAGTAGCAGCGTCGGCGATCAATGCCGAAAGCTCCTCAAGTTCAACTAACGTTCGATTGATCCTCCATGCATCTCGGTCAAGGCCAGAAACTCCAAGCGTTGCTTGAACCTCAGCACTGTACACCTGTGCGCGGTGGTACCCACCGTAATCTCTACTTCTATCAACAACGCCGACACTTGGGCCAGTCTTCTGATGACTGTCATATAGCCTCGAAGCTCGCTCGCATCGACCGACTTCCGCCGTAATCGCATTCCGAAGTGTGTCCTGCACGATTCCCATCGAAGCCTTCGCATCCCGAAGCGCTCCGGTTATGTTTGCCATTGCATTAGCCATGGCTTGAGGGTCTTGACCGTTCACCTGTAATGTGTGCAAGGTAATTCGGGCTTGCGGCGTCGGTCGATCAAACAGAGCGATCATGTCCTTGACCATCGTCACATTACGCTTCGGTCCGCGAAGAACGATGACCTTTGACCGCGGGAAAATCACCAGTCGAACGCCTCGGGCAGCCGACCCTGCATCTCGAAACCCTGGTGCAAGATAGATTGGCTCGTTTTGTACGTAGCCACCAAATGCTTCCGCTTCATCCGAAGCTAAGCCAGGCATTCCAAGTCGAATCACGTTGAGGGCCTTCGACTTCTCAAGCAAGGCACTCTCGGCATTTTCTATCTTCGAGGGAGCGTCGTCCTTCTCGGTAGTGAGGGCAGTTGCTTGATTGTCTAACTTCGTTTTTTCGATTTCCGCTGCCGTCTTTTTTTTAGTTGTTTCGCTAGTACTCTTTGCCAGTGCTTCTTGGCGGTCGGTCAGAAGCTTCTTCTGTTTATTGAGCTCGGCTTTTTGCGCTTCCGTACTGCTCGTCAACTTTCCGTCGATACCTTTGATTTGATCAGATATCTTCTTGTCTTCATCCGAGTTCGATGCTAGCCGGCTGGTGTACCTCGCAATCTCCTTGTCTTTGTTTGCTGTTTCTTTGTTTAATTTTGTGATGGTATCACGCAATGTCAATAAACGAGACTGGAGTTCGTTGCGCTCCGCACTCGTAACAAAAATGTCGGCCTCCAGTTTACGCAACTCGTTTTTCTTTTGCGAAGCGACTTTATCGGCACTTATCGAGTTGGGGTTCAACAAAATGAAATCTTCTCGAGGGCGAAGTGAATTAGCTATCGCCATCGGATTTGGGTAGTAGAACAATCGAACTTGATCGACGATAGTGTCGTCGGAAGCGCCCTCCAACCAATCTTCAAGCGAGATAAGTTGGTTCTGAAATGCCTCTAGTGAGCTTGGAAGGGCATAACTAAAGTTAGGGGTCGCACATTTCACAGCCTCAACAAATGACTTATTTAAAGAGCTTACGCAAGCGTCCAGTGTCCTCCCTTCTCTGTTCACCACTGTAAGGTCCACGACCTCAGAATTCTTTGCCACTTTGAGTCGGCCCTTGATGGCTTCGGTTTGAACTGGCAGATATTTGTTAGCTAAACACTCGCTTGCCACATATGAGGCCGTGATGGATTTTATGGATTCTTTTACCGCGTCGGTAAGTTCCTTGTACACTGTTGCAACCGAGCGATCGCCATTAAAGGCAAATTGTTCAAATGAACGGAGATCCATAATGAACGTCAATGGGCTAACATATTCATCGAGATTTACTGAGGCCGTCCTAAGATAGTCAGCTACATCGGAATTCGATGCTAGCTCGTAATTTGGAGTTGCAGGATATGTACCGATTGCCTTGGCAAATTTAGCTTGTTCAGTTAAAAGCGACTTGATATCGTCGATGACTTTCTTAGTTCGAAGATGCAGGACACAGTTTTCTGCCGAAGCCGTCGCTTCAAGTTTCTTGGTAAAGAAGTTTTGCTGAAGTGATGCTAAGTCTTTGGTCAGTTGCTCATTGCCGATTTTTCCATCTTCTTTTTGTTTTTTGAAGGAGTCCAGATTTCCGTCTAATTTCGTTTTGTCGGCTACAAGCTTGTCGTGCGCGATCTTTTGGGATTTGTAAGATTCTGAGGCCGTATCGGTTACCCCGTCGAGTCTCGTTTGGGATTCATCGACCTCTTTTTTCTTTCCATCGCTGGCCGATTGAGCTTCCGATATTTTGCCGTCAATTGCCTTATAATCGGCGATCGACACAAGAACCTGGTTCGTCAAATCGACGACCGCACCTTCAATTTTTATGTCCGAGGTATCGAGCTTCTTAACAACACTTGTAATCGCTACAAGTCTTTCGCGAGCAGTGGCAGGTTCAGGCTTGGGCGGATACGCTAACAATTCTTCATAGTTCTTGATCGTATCCGTAACCTGTTGATGAAGACCTCTCGTCTGGACGAACTCAATCCTCACCTTCGTTACTGGTTCACGACGCGAGCCATGAACGTGAATCGAAGCACAGACGGTGACCATCGCCATCGCGGCAATAGAAATTGTTACAAAAGATTTCGAATAGAAACGCATGATTTCCCCACATGCCTGAAAAATAAACCTTAACGCACTTATTCAGACAAAATAATCAAACAAAGATTACTGTAGAGGTTCTAACACGTCTAATGTAAAATGTCAATAGGTCATTTTCTTTGTGAGCCAAATCGTGAGCAAAAACATTGCTTCTTCATTAACAGTTGCTCTCTTCTTCGAGCTGCTACTTAGGCAAAACAAAGTCATAGGATCGTAAACATGCGACGACTTTGCCGACATCGATATTTGATTTTTGGTTCCCTCCTTTAAAGGGAGTAAGAGGGTTCTTTACAAAGTCCCCGCTGGAAGCATGGCAAGAAACTCTTCTTCTGTCAACACCGCGACGCCAAGCTGCTCCGCCTTAGCCAGCTTCGAACCCGCGCCAGGACCCGCGACGACATAATGCGTCTTTACCGAAACCGAGCCTGCGGCCTTTCCGCCCATCTTCATGACCGTCGCCTCCGCGTCTTCCCGCATGAACTTCTCAAGCTTGCCCGTAAACACAAACGTCTTCCCTTCAAAGATATCGCTCACTGGCGCCTCGGCCTCAACCGGAGCGACCCCCGCCGCCAACAATTCGTCAATCACTCGAAGGTTGTCCTCGTCTTCAAACCACAATTCAATCGAACTTGCCGTCTTCGCACCAACCCCCTCCAATTGAACCAAGTCGTCATATTTGGCATGCTTGAGCTTCTCCAGCGTCCCAAATGACCGAGCCAAGTCCTGCGCTCCCCGCTCGCCCACATCAGTGATTCCAAGCGCAAATAAAAGTCGTGGCAATGGCCGAGTTTTCGATTCATCAATCGCAGCTAGTAAGTTCTCAACCGACTGGTCGCCCATCCGATCCAGCTCCAACAATTCCGCCTTTCGAGTATGAAGGCGGAAGATCGACGCGATATCGGACAAATAGCCAAGCTCAAGCAATCGGTCAATTTGCTTCTCACCCAACCCCTCGATATCCATCATCTTACGCCCCACAAAGTGCTTCAGAGCTGAACTAACTTGCGCTGGACATCCTTTGCTATTCGGACATTTCAAGAAGACCAAACCTTCTTGTCGAACGAGCGGAGTCTCGCAAGCAGGGCAAACGACTGGCGGAACGGGCTTCTCTGCATCTGCTCGTCGCTTCTCTAACACCGGACCAACGACTTCCGGAATCACGTCGCCCGCACGCTGAACAATTACGGTGTCTCCTTCGCGCACGTCCTTCCTCTCAAGGTCGTCAAAGTTGTGCAGAGTGGCCCGACTCACCGTTACTCCGCCGACAAAAACGGGTTCGAGGTCTGCCACAGGAGTAATGTTTCCCGTCCGGCCTACTTGGACAAAGATGCTGTTGAGAATGGTAAAGGCTTGCTCAGCGGGATACTTATAGGCAATCGCCCAGCGCGGCCCCCGTGCCGTATTGCCAAGCTCATTTTGCATGCCCTTGTCGTTGACCTTAACCACGACGCCATCAATTCCGAATGGCAACGTGGGCCTTGCCCGTCCGATCGCCTCGACGAACTCAATGATCCCCTCGATTCCCGTCGAGACCTTAATTTCGGACCGAATCGCAAATCCAACTTCCTTCAAATATCCCAGAGCCGTCGACTGCTTTTCAACTAGCTCCAGCGGAGGCAATCCAAGCTCGACCGAACCAACTCCGTATGCAAAGAAATTCAACTTTCGCTCGGCGGTGAGCCGGCTGTCCAGTTGGCGCAATCCGCCGCTTGCCGCATTACGTGGATTCACAAACTGCTGCTCTCCCTTGGTCACCTTGGTGGCGTTCAGTTCATCAAACACCGACTTCAGCATGACAACTTCCCCTCTCACCTCGATTCGACCAGGCAGCGCTTCACGAAGGCGAAGAGGAATACCTCGGATGGTCCGCGCGTTGGTCGTGACGTTTTCGCCCGTCGTTCCGTCGCCCCTCGTTGTCGCTGTTTCCAAAACGCCGTCCACGTAAGTCAAGGACATCGAAGCTCCATCGAACTTCATTTCGGCAAAATAATCAACATCTCCCGTCAAGCCCAAAAACCGCTTGATACGCTCATCAAATTGCCTCAGTTCATCCTCGCCAAACGCGTTTTCGAGCGACAACATCGGAACTAGGTGACGATGCGGGGTGAATCCAGAAATTGGTAATGTACCGACCCGCTGGGTCGGACTATCCAGCGTCTTAAGTTCGGAATGAGCCGTCTCAAGATCGACCAATTCTCGGAACATTAAGTCGAATTGAGTGTCCGAAATCTCGGGCGAATCGAGGACGTAATAACGGTAGTTGTGGTGCTCAAGCGCCGAGCGAAGTTCGGCGGCGCGGGCAGCGGGATCCATGCGACTAGATTACCAGTGAGGAGACTACACCAAGCTTTCGGCAAACGGCAAACGGCAAACGGCCAACGCCTATTCCTTATGCGCCGACGCAAAAACCTTCGATTGAACGAAAATCGGAACCTGGAACCGAACGGCTAATGCGATCGCATCCGATGGTCGAGAATCAATGATGACTTCTTCGCCATCCATATTTAGAAAAATCTTAGCGTAGTAGATGTCCCGGTACAAATCATCAATCACAACGCGGTCAACCGACGCACCCAACTTTTCGATCGTGGTTTTAAGTAAGTCATGAGTCATCGGCCGATCGGGAGTCTCATGCTCTAACGGATCCAAGATCGCTTTCGCCTCAGGAAATCCAATGCTAATTGGGAGCCGCTTCTCGCCGTCAGTCAAGAAAATGAATCGATGCGGATGGCGGTCAACCTCCATTTCATAGATTCCTTCAATCTGAACCTCTACTGGTTCAAGATCATCGAAGATTGCATTAGCAAACTCTTCCTCGGGGAAAAATGCAGGTGGCTGCACGAGCCGTTCATCCTTTGGACCTTCATTTTCTTCTGGCATCATGCGTCTCCCTCAAAACTCCTTCCCTATTTTAAGCCCTTTTCGGACTCAATGTATTACTTAATTCAAAAACTAATCGCTCAATTGTGTCCATCGAGCTAAATGAAGTGCCGAGCCCCTTGATCGCAGAATCGGCCTTGGCGACCTCTTCCATCGCCTCAACAATTTGAGTCAAAGTCAAGTTTTGGGCAGACCGCATCACCGCACCCTGGACAAACGGTCGCTCGGTCCCGAGGTTTGGCTTGGCCGGAAACATGGCCCTAACATTGGGGGGCGCATTCTCTGGCCGGCAACCGTTCTCGATGCAAATCCGACCCTGAAACAAGAATTTCAATTGACGCGATATGAGCGGGAAAAGCTGAGAAAAGGCGATATCCTCAATCTTGCCTTTGCTCCCCAACACGATCTGAAGCTGCTTCAACGACTCCTGAACATTTCCAGCAACTAAGGAATCGATCATCCGCCAAATATTCCATTCGCGCGAGGCCACAACAACAGTCTTAATCGTATGCTCCGATATCATCTCGTCGTCGGAATAAAGCAGAACCTTTTCGAGCTCTTCCATCGCGTACGAATAGCTGCCCCCTGTCATCTCAACCAACATTTCGAGAGTTCTTGGTTGAATTTTCTTGCCCTTTTTCAAAATCTCATTTCGAATCAGTTCGGAAGACTTCTTCGGATCCGCATCAAATTTTCCAACTGTCCCGCCCACTGACGTAACCAGTTTTTCAAGTGACACCTTCTTAGAGCCGCCCGCCTGACGCTGGTCCTCATTCGGATCAATTGAACATACAAACACCAGCAAAGCGGTGTCGGGAAGGGCACTTAGAGAAGCTATATTGATTTCGTCCGGCTTTACCTTTTGCGCGTTTCGAACCACAACCATTCGCTTCGGAGCCAAAAACGGAAACGTACCAACTGACGCCAACCACTCGCTCGGTGAACTTCCGTCGCCAAAGAACTCTTCAAGGTCATAGTCATCCTTCTGCAGCCCCGCTTCGCCGATCAAATCATCTAGGGCGACCCGAAGAAGCACAGGCTCACTTCCGGTCAAAAAGACAACCTTACTGCTAATTGCTTTCGAAGCGTTAAAACTCATCGGGATTTCTGCCTCTTGGCGAGCAGACCCTTAAAGCTTTGCACGGAATCACGGACTTCGGCGACATCTTCGGGCAAGACTTCCGGTTGCCCAAACATTTTGTTCGTAAACATCAGGCCAATTTCTTCGGCTTGAGATCTCATTTCGCCCAATTGTTCGCCCACTCGGTACAAATACTCATTGGTGGTTTCGCTCAGCAGCCGACGATGCCCGGTATGTTTCCAAATTGAACCAATGAAGGTGACGTATTCACTGTCTAATTCCGAGCGAATCATTGCGACCGATTTAGGCATGTTTCGCATTCGAACAAAAAGCCAAATTCCGCTGATCACCGCTAACCCAATCAGCACATTGAGAACAATTCCAGCAAGTCGAATCAGCCCAGTATAGTCCGTTGGTTTATTGTCTTTTCGTCCTCCGCCTGCTACAACCGTTGCTCCAGCAGTAGCATCAAAAGGAACCCAACCAATGCTTTCAAAGTAAAGTTCAGCCCACGCATGTCGATCGCTGTCCAACAGTAATTGAGTCCCCGAAGAATTTCGATTCTTGGAATCAGGCAAATATCCAATCACATATCGAGCGGGAATCTTTGCGCACCGTGCAAGCTGAACCATCGACGAGGCAAAAAGGTCACAGTAACCCTCGTGGCTCTCGGTTAGGGCAAATTCAATCGGGTCCTTTCCTTCTGGGGTTGCACTCGCGTTCGTATTGTATTGGATCCGACCAGTGACCTCTCTCTGCAATGCAAGTGCCTTTTCGTAGTCATTCGTGATCCCTTTGGTAACCGTAGCCGCAAGTTGTTTCACCGTTTCCGAAATGGACGGCGTGTTCATGTGCGAATAAAGATAGAAATCGAGAACCTTTGGAACTTGTGAATCCATCTTAGGCTCGGGAACCTTGTCATAAGCAATCGCATAGTTCGACCGCTCAGCGACGATGAACGATAGTCCGCCGTTCGTCCGATCCAAACTCTTGTTACCAAGGAAAGTTGGGTCGTTACCCCATTGTGGTAACTCTCGCGTAGGCGTCAAAGACCTAATCGACATCATTTGAGAATGGTATTCATCGGGAAAGGAGTTCGGCTTCTTATTCGGATATCGGAATTTGTCGATCATCGTCGGGGTTTCCATTCCAATGTAATCACCCGTCATTCGGTCCAACAATGTATCTCCAGTCAAGAGCGACATCGACCAAGCGCGTCCGTTCCAAACGTTAAAAGTACCAATTCGCAAATAAGTTGGAATCTTGCCCGACACTTCAAACGCAGGATTGTCGCCTAACTTAACTGGCCCATTACCCACCGTCGCGATCATCGAAACCAAAGTCCCATTCTGAAGCGAAGTGCTGTTTCGAATCTGAGGAGGTCTGATTGAGATAATTCCGCTGAGCGGCTTCGCCGTAGCTTGAACTACCGGAGCACCTATGCTGCTCAAGATGATAATCAACAATGCGCTGCCCAGAGCCCATTCGGCACCAGCGGCCCATCTCCACGGACCTTCGCGAAGTGCCATTGATTGCTCATATGGGTTCATGTGCGCACTGCGTCCGAGCAAGAAGTAACCCGATTCGACCGCCCTCAATTGCATATCTCGGCCGTGAGCCCGGGCAAACAGAGTGGCAAAGCAAATCAAGAACAGGAAAAACAAGACGACGACAAATTTGAACGTGTCATAACACCCAACAAACCCAAAGATCGCCAATGCCGGTATCGATTGAAAGATCAGTGTTCCATCGCGCCAAGCGAAAAACGATCCAAGGATCGTCATCCAAAACAGCCAAGAAGAAGGAGTCAGCTCACTGGGAAACGTGTCTGGAGGGAAAAATTGAACGTTGAGTTGCTTGGCGACAATGACGCCAACCCATGCCACAACGCAATAAAGAACTCCGTCGGCTTTCGCCAAAAACGATCGTCCAATCACCGCCCGTGCCAAATAGCTAAACCAAATTCCAATCGTAACACCGATAACACCGTAAATTGAAACTGCGTTAGTGTTAACCGCTTGCCCGCATGAAAAAACCGCCAAAGAGCTGCTAATCCAGCAAAGCATGTAGTCGATCCAGTTGGCTCGGCTCGTGTCTCGCCATGCGTTTGTTCTCAAACGTACACCTCGGGCATTTGAATGACCAATGCTCCAGCCTGCCTATAACCCTCGTTCATTTGAGAAGCTGAAGACGAAGCAAATTTCTTATCGTAAGCTTCGGCATCGTAAGTCAAGACGACAATTGGGTGTCTACCTCGAACAGAGTCTAACGCTGAAATTAGACTAGCGTCATCAAGGGACACCATCACATAAAATGTCGTGCCGGAATCAACCTGTTTGACTGCCTCAAGCAGGTCTTGACCAATCGTGTCCGGGCTGTCGCCCATCATTGTTCCCAGCATCAGCGCAATGTCTTCTTTCCGCTCAGATTCGCCTCGAACTTTGTTCCCTTCTTCCAACAAAGGGAAGCTAAGTCGAACCCCTTGCCGAATTAATTGCTCAGAAAGGTATAAGGCGTGCCCCGCCATCGCGTCGAGACTGGTCATATTGCCAGCGCCGATATCCGTCCCTTGGGTTCGCTGAAGCAAGAAACAGGCTGCTCCTTGTGAGCCAGCCTGAAACTCTTTCACTTGCAATCTACCCATGCGAGCACTACTGGGCCAATGAACGTGTCGTAACGAATCGCCCGATTGATACTCACGAATTCCCCGAGGTTCAATTCCTGCCCCCGACGCCTGGCCGCTCATAGCTTCGTTAATTCCCCACCCAGCAGAACTGGGTAACTCAATACTGATTGGAATGGGAGACGGAACCACGACAATTTCGGTTGGTTCTGTCTCATACGAGATCGTTTTCGTCGTTAACCCCAGCGCATCGGTTGCTGTTACTTTCGTGTTCTTCCAGCGAAATCGACCCCGTTTCATCGGTCGAAACTGATACATGGTGCGAACCGGAAGGTCAAATGCAGGAGCTACTGGCAAGCTGGGCCCTACATGGCTATTCGAAAGTCGTTCAGGCAAGTTGTCCTGTACCGTCACCAGCGGACGTTTAAGCTTCCGCTCGCTCCATAGCACGATCTCAATCGTGACCAGTTCACCAACGTGGACGCTCTTCGGTGCGATACGCTCAATGCGCAGGGCCTTAGTCGCCAAATTGGACTGAACGTTACAGGCAATGATCGTCGAGATAAGCGCAAAGCTCATATAAAACAAATTTGGCGCATTGATAAGCACGGCAACAACGCCGAGAAAAACTGAAGCGACGGTCAGGGCAGTACCGGCAACTCGTCGCACTGATTAACCCACTGGTAACGGCGCGGTGACCGTATCCACAATTTGGTTAATGATGTCGGTAGAGTCGTAGCCTTTGCTTCGCATTTCAGCTCGGGTCATTACCCGATGCCCCAAAACGTATGGCGCAACTTCCTTGATATCATCAGGGCGAACCGCATTTGAACCGCTAATCGCGGCCTTGGCCTGGCCAGCTCGCATCAAGTGCAGAGTCGCCCGAGGCGATGCACCTAACACAAGTTGGTTTGACGATCGAGTGGCCCGAACAATGTCAACGATGTAGTCCTTGATCATGTCGTGAACGAAAGTGTCGCGGATGTCGTTTTGTGTGGCTCGCAACTCGTCCTCCGAAATCACAGCTTTCAAATGATCAATTGGTCGCGTAAGTTGCTGATCAGTCAAAACTTGTCGCTCGGCCTCTCGATCCGGATACCCCAGCGAGATTCGGGCAAAAAATCGGTCGAGCTGGGCTTCAGGCAAAGGGAACGTACCCGTCATTTCCACCGAGTTCTGAGTAGCAATAACAAAAAATGGGCGCGGCAGTCGTCGGGTTTCTCCGTCGGTCGAGACCTGACCTTCTTCCATGGCCTCTAACAGTGCCGACTGAGTCTTTGGCGTGGCACGATTGATTTCATCAGCCAAAACAACATTGGCAAACAGCGGTCCAGCGCGGAATTGGAACTCGCTTTCTTTCTGGTTATAAATCGAGCTTCCCGTTATATCGGCGGGTAGCAAGTCCGGAGTGAATTGAACTCGGCGGAACTCCCCACCAATCGTGATTGCCAGGGCTTTCGCCAAAGTCGTCTTGCCTACGCCCGGAACGTCCTCAATCAGGAGGTGCCCCTCGCAAAGCAACGTAACCACGGCCATTTCAACGGCCTCCTTCTTTCCGACAATCGCATGTTCAACCTCGTTGACAATTCTGCGAGCAACATCTCCTATTTTTTGATTAGCCACGAATCCAAATTCCTCTGCGTCGACTTGTTTGTACAATCTCTACGCCCTAAATATAGATAGTGTTAACCTCCGTGAGGATACAATTTCCGAAAATTTTGTGAGGAGAATCCTTCAAGCAACCGCTTCCGGTCAAAATGCTAAACTCGTAGGCGTGTCAAATTGTGTTGTCGGAGTTGATTTAGGGGGAACAAATGTTCGGGCTTGCGCATACTTCGAAAATGGCGAAGTCGCGGGCAAGAAGTTCGAAAATCCTTCTCGCGGGCAAGACGGGGTCCAAGCTGTTATTGAAGCCACCGCAAGCACCATCCAGCAAGCCATCAGTGCAGCACCAACTAAGCCAACCGCCATTGGACTTGCCATCCCTGGGCATGTAAACCATACAAGCGGCGTAGTTCGCTGGTCTCCCAATTTTGGCCGCGAGGTTAACGGTGTCTTTGAACCATGGAAGGACGTTCCCGTACGTGAACCACTTTCAAAGCTCGTCGATTTGCCTCTCTTCATGGACAATGACGCCAATATGGCCGCCCTTGGCGAATATCGATTTGGCACCGGAAACAACGATTCAAATGCGTTCGTCATGTTCACGCTCGGTACCGGAGTCGGGAGCGGAATCATTCTTTCACCCGATTCTGTCCTCGGAGACGCCAAAGGCCCGCTCATCGTCGTTGGCGGGAACCACGGAGGCGCCGAGCTTGGTCATACGATCATCAACGTTGACGGCCTTGACTGCACCGCTGGCACCTACGGCACCCTCGAAGCCTATTGCCAACGCGACGCAATCATTCGACGAGCCCAATACAAGCTTGTACGCGGACGACAAAGCCTCCTCAACGACCTATGCGAAGGCGACTATAGTCGAATCACACCACGACTCATTTCCGAAGCCTGCGATCAAGGTGACCTTGTTTCGCAAGAGATTTTCCGCGAAATAGGTTCGTTTCTTGGGGTCGGTATTGCCAATGCAATCAATACCTTTGCCCCCGACATTGTCGCCATCGGTGGCCAAGTTAGTAAAGCCGGAAAGTGGCTCCTCGAACCTGCGATTCTCTCCGCTCAAAACAACGCAATTTCATCTCTCTTCAATGACTGCACCATCGTTCCCGCTCAACATGTTGAGGACGCAGGAATGCTTGGCGGGGCCGCGCTCGCCATCGAAGGCACGAAATGGTCGAAGAAATGAACCGCCATGCCCGGGCGAACCGAGCCAGTAAAGGTAATCTAAAAGGAAGCAAATGACCGAAGTGATCATGCCCAAGATGGGCGACGGAATGGAAGAAGGCACTCTCCTCGAGTGGCTGAAAAAAGACGGCGACAAAGTTAAGTCGGGCGAGATCATCGGCACCATCCAAACGGATAAGGCGACTCTCGAACTCGAAGCCCCCGGTAGCGGATTCCTAAAAGGAATCTTGCTCGAAGCTGGTGGCACGGTTCCAGTTGGCAAAGCAATCGCCGCCATTCTGAAAGAAGGCGAAACCCTCCCTTCAGGCTGGGGATCAGGCTCAACCTCGGCTCCAACGACTTCCGCTCCTGAAACTGCCCCTGCCGCTTCTTCTACTCCCGCCACTTCTTCCGCTCTTTCTGCTTCAGCTCCTGTTTCAACCGAGCGAATCAAAGCTTCCCCTCTGGCCAAGAAGATCGCCAAGGATCAAGGAATCGATCTTTCCACCATCAAGGGTTCTGGCCCCGATGGTCGAATCGTTCAGAAGGACCTCGCTGGCGCGCCAACTGTCTCCGCTGCTCCAACGACCGTTGCACCTGCCGCGAAAGCACCAAGCTTTGCTCCAATCACCGCTTCAGGTGAAGACAAAGTCGTCCCGCTCAACAAGATTCGCCAAATTACCGCCAAGCGAACCCAAGAGAGCAAGCAGCAAGTTCCCCACTTCTATGTCACCGTCGAAGTCGACGTCGAGAAGATCCTCTCCCTTCGCGAAATGTTCGAAGAAGAAGAGAGTGGCAAAGTCTCTATCAACGATTTCGTCGTCAAAGCTTCGGCTTTGGCCCTTCGCGATATGCCCGAAGTTAACGCTGTCTTCCAAGGCGACAAGTTGCTTGAGCTTGGCAACATCAACATCGGAATCGCGGTTGCCCTTCCCGACGGACTAACCGTCCCGGTTATCAAGAACGTCGACCAAAAGCCACTTCGTCAGATTAACGCCGAAGTGCGCGACCTCGCTGGCCGAGCGAAGAGCAACAAGCTCAGCATGGACGAACTTTCCGGTTCCTCTTTTAGCATCTCCAACATGGGAATGCTCGACGTCGACAACTTCATCGCCATCGTGAATATGCCGAACGCCGCAATCTTGGCCATCGCCTCCGTCCGCAAGCGGGTTACCGTGAATGACGAAGACGAAATCGAGATCCGCAGCAAGATGAACATCACCTGCTCCTTCGACCACCGAGTAGCCGACGGCGCAGTTGGAGCCAAGTTCATCAATGTGGTGAAGAGCTACCTCGAGAATCCATCTCGGCTAATTCAGTAGAAATATGGAGGGAAGGAGCACGCTCCCAAGCATCTTGCCTTCCTAAATAATCGAATTGATCCGATCTCCTAAAGGTTCAGCAACCATTCATAAGCTTCTTCATCGTTCTCAGGAGCCATGCCTTTCGACAAGGTCCATCTTTCAACATGGGTGTCGGACTTTTCGCCTGGCGCGATAGTTTGCAATGGAGCAAGTGTCTCGACCTCCAACATTCCCTGCTTCGTATAGCTTTCAAAGTTGCAGCCGCGATCCGGCAATGGCTCGTCGTGATACGTGTAGAACCGCTTTGTGAAGGTATATCCCAGGTTGCAATAAGCCGCCAATCCGGCGTGAACAAATGCGCCAAACTTCGTAGGATTCGGATCATCGGTCGAGCGAAGACGCATGACCTTTCGCCCCCACGTATATCGCGGGTCGGTCATCTCGGCGTATCCCCACAGAACGATGTTCTGAATCGGTAATAGATTGTCGTCCGCCTGTGGACGCGTTGGATTGTGGGGTATGAGACATTCCCCACCAGGGGCCATCACCGTAATCGCCCACGGTGCTAAAGTCACCGAACTCAAACCCTTATTGGCAACAGAATGTCGAATCTCGAAGAACGTTTCTCGAACCAGGATCTTGATGGACTTCTGAATCCCGAACTCATCTATCGGACTTGAAAGTTTCACCCCGCCCGAAATGTCTTTCTCGACCACCGGAAACGAATCAGGCGTATAAGTATTCGGTTTCCGTTCCGGCGCAATCCAAAGTCGATGACCACCGTACGAGTGATATTCCCCATCCTTCAACCCCTCATGCTCTTTGCGCACGAGCAACAAATTGGGCCCGTCGGATGGCCCAAAGTAAAGAATCCTGGGTCCAACTTCGGTGGTTACAATGAGCTTTATGTCGCCAGCACGAAAAACGATGCAATCATTAAAACCAGCAAAAGAACAGCGCTCAAAATCCACGCTTAAAGGGTACTAGATTTAGGAGGTCACAAGCGCCCAACTCAATTCCCATGAGCTCCTCTACTTGAGCATGTCTTGATACAAATCTGATGTGACGTGGAATTCAGGCGAAGATTGAGGCAATTACCCCAGGAAAGACAGAAAACGTCCTTAGTCCGAGGTCGCCTTGATATTCACTTCGAACCTGATTAACAACAAAAAGGCGACCACGGTTGTTACAACCGCTTCATACCGAGTCTCAAGAATTTTGAATCCTGTAGTCTGGCGGCCTAGCTGTCTAAAAACACTACTTAAGTCGCCACTGATAGTTCAGCCGAGCGTTCCAGTCATTCTTGCCCGCGAGCGTGTTGTTAGTATTTCTCAACCAACCTTGGTTGCCAACGGAAAGGCTGAACACTTGGTTCGCCGACGGCTTCTGATCGAACGACAGACCAAACCGAACGTAAGAATTGACGCCCGTGGTACTTTCGTTCTGCTCGATGCCATAAAACATTCCGAGAGGTGAACCCGAAGCATTGAACAATGAAAGGTTCATACCCGCAGTTCGTCGTGTCGTCTTCAAGGCGTCGTCAATCATTTCGTCAAACTGACCGCCGATCACAAAATTCTTATTGCCAGTAAAGTCTGCTCGCCAGATGTTTCTCCGCTGGGCCAAAGGCAGCGTGCCAAGCACGATGTTCGGATTTACAGGACCTTCTGGGTTGGTCTGAATCTGATTCGTAACAACGATTCCTTTCGTTGGCTTCCAAGTCAATTGGTAATCTCGAATCGCAAATTCCTTGCCATCTGGCATGATCCGCTGCTTATAAGTAGCCGATGCCGACAATGGAGCCTTATCCGATGGATCAGTCTTGATTCTGAATGTTCGATCCACGGCTCGTTTGCCTTGCTGATCAACTTGTCCACGATATTGGAATCCTACGCCGTACTTGCCCAAATGCGACTCGAACGAAGAAGCAATGTCTTCCTTCAACCACCGACTCTTGTCCGATGCCATATAAGTATTGATAGCAAACTTGCTGCCTTCTAAAAAGCCCAATCGGAAAGGTTTATTCGTGGCGAGAGACAAACTCGAAAAGGCTTGAGTTCGCCCTAGTTGGTCGTCCCACGTGTTCGACAAGTTCGAGTATCCGAAAGTCGTTCCGTTTACATCACCACCTGTGACCGGAGCCAGTGGCTGACCAGGGACAAAATTGTTCATGTTCTGGCCGATTCCAAACCCGGTGTTCGAGAAGCCAGAAGTCTCACCAGTCATTTGGCGAACATAACCGTAGGTCATTCGGACCCCCTTACCAAAGTCGTACCACATGCCGACGTTCTTCTTCTTCTCGTCGTGATCGTTTCCAGGTCGATTGATGCTGACATCCGAAACGCTTAACCCAGCATTCTTCGCGATCTTTCGACTGATCGTGTTCGTATTGCTATCTTCCTTCGTCCCGTCGCTATAATCCGTCTTTGTTTGTTCGGTTCGGAACGACGTATTCTTGTCAAGCTGCGCTTCAACCGCCATCGTCGTCTTATTGCTGTTTGGTGAAGTGTTTGAACCGCCGTGATCTTGCTTTTCGCTCACCATCGAAAACGATGAAGTCCCAAATTTCTGGTTGATCGACATCCGCTCAAGCGAATTCGCCAACAAGGTACTGTTTGAGGTTCGGTTAACTAGTCCAGTCTTGGTGTATCCAAATTGCGTATTCTTGCCAACCAGCATGTCAAGGCAAAGCTGCTCGTTTTCGCGGAATTCAGTCGAGATTTGGTTATACGCGCTTGAATGCGAATAATCCATCTTCAGGTTCTTTAAAGCAGAAAACTTTACTCGAGCATCAGTCTGATTAAAGCCCATGAGTGAGGCAAGGTATCCCTTTTCTGGGTCCTCGATCTGACCAGCGGCGGAAAATCCTTTCCCAACGTTGCGTGAATTATAATAAGCCTCGATACCCGTTCCCATGAACGAAATCTTCTTTCGGTCCATTTGATCGGATCCAACATTGGCAGTAAGGAAGCTCGCGTCGAGCACCCCTTTCTTACCCATGTTGTAATTCATGCCAATATCAGTTCGGCTCAAGCCAATAACTGAGCCAAGCACTCGTTGCTCGAATCCCATCAAGTTCGTAACTTCAGTAAACGATGATCCGAGGTCCAGCTTGCGAATGTTGAACTTCAGACCCTTGCCAACATAATCCAGCGTGTTATTCGTGCCTTCCCCTTTCGCGCCTTTCAAGTCAGTACTTGAAATCTTCAACGTGCTCGATTTACTCGGAGCCATGCTGAGGGTTTTATTCTCCCGAGTAATGCCAGAAGAACGGGCGAACAACGGGCGCTCTTGGCCAGCATTTGCCGCAACGCCATACATCTGAGCAATTGAGTTGATCGTGCCGTCAGTTTCTACCGGGTTCAACGATCCAAATCGGTTGAAATTCTTATCCACACCAATCGAAGATGTGTCAAGACTCCAGGTCTTGCCTTTGATTCCTATCTGGCGCTTCGAGATATCTCCATTGTCATCGCCAACCTTGCTTTGAGCAAACATCAGGTTCGAACCATTGCCAATAATTCCCTTCGTCAAGGCAAAGTTTTGGCGCTTGATGCCCGATTCAAGACCAAACGTAGCTCGGTCAGATTCAAATCGATTAAATCCTTTGTCAACACCTTGTGTTCCATACTCAAATCCAAACTTTGCAGAGTCAAAACCAAGTTTCGTTTGATGGATGGAAAGTGATTTCTCGATGTCTTGGATCGTTGTGGTGCTATATGTCATTGCTCCGAACGATGACTTCAATGAAGCAACGTCCGACGACTTACGAATCGCTTGAGAGTGAGACTGCTGTTGCCAATCGGCCACGCCCAAATCCTTAAATCGTGAAAATCCTCGATCGATTTCCGTCGAGTTGTGGGCGAACGACAATCCACCATTATTCATGGCATAAGAAGAAGCCTTGATTGACTTGGATCCATCGCTAACCGACTTCTGGTTGGCCGAAAAATTGAGTCCGCCGAGATCAAGATCGGTAATACCCATGCCTTGTCGCTTCAAGCCCTTTTCCCGAGCAAATGCGGCGACCTGGTCGTCCTTGTATCCCGCATCCTTCACCGCACTAAATCCAGTGAAGTTCTTGCTGATATCTTGGATGTCGGCCGTAAATTTTGACTTTCCGCCAAGCGCAAAGTTAAATGCCTGCACGAGGAATGAAGAATTACCAGTCTCGGTCGAAGCCTGGCCAGCTTTGGCCGAATTGTCAAAATTCAAACTGTTTTGAACGTTTTCCTGCAAGCGATTGCCCGTGAAATAGGCTCCGCTGAGTCCCATTCCAGTACTTCCAAAATTGTTCTTCGTTCCCCACAAATTGGAGCGCAAAATCTTGCCGTCTTCACTTCGCTCTGTTTGACCAATACCAAATCGCAGACTCAACCCACCCGGCAACAAATCAAACTTAGGCAATGGGAGTCCCGAAAATGCCGAGCCCGAGTTGACCGCTGGTTTAGGATCGTATCGGTATTGAACCGAAAGCCCGTCACCATCGCGATAAGCACGAGAAACGTAAACTACACCAACCGCGTAATCGATGCTGTAATCAGTTCCGGCCTTGAGCCGAACTCCATTCAGAAAAACGAGTTCACTACTCTTAATAACATTGCCGAATCGGAGCGGTGCGCCACTTCCACCGAGAGTCAATCGAACCAAGTCCATCGCCGGAGTTCCGCCTAAAATAAGCGTGCCCGAATCGGTCTTGAGATCGTCCGAATTGGTAACCAATGGGAGTATTTGGGCATAAGCGGAAGAAGCCACTAACACAGGCAGTGCTAGAGTAGCTCGTCGTATGATCTTCCGTGCATTTTTCATCTGGACGTCTCCAAGATGAGATAAATCCCAACTACATATCTATTGTAGCCTAGAATTGCCCCCTCAATAGGTATAACGCCCGGAATCCTACTAGGTTTCCCTGAAATGAATAATTCCTCCAAGATTTTTAGCGTTTCGTATGGAATTTTCTATGTGGAGGGAGCGGAAGTATATCCGTTTGGAATTAGCAAGATGGCAAAAGACGGAATGGTTTACTTAATGCTGACGCTCGAAGAAGCGACGGATCTCTTTTTCCGATGCCTTCGAAGCCCAGAGGAAGACAACCCGATGTCTGAATTGGTCCTCAGTAAAGTCGCTCGTGCCCTCGCCGAAGCCAGCGAAGACGACTTGAGAATGTCGGCGTAAACCGCCAAATTCCATTCTCCCAGAAGCAGTAACTTTCCATATCAAGGCAATGGCTCTCAGAAAGTCGCCTGATTGGGAGCCCGGGCGTCCCGCCCGGATTCACCCATCAACCAGATACTCATTGGCAAAACGATCTCATCCGTCCGATCCTCTCCGAATCCGTACCCAACTGAACTTCCAACATCTCGACGGCCTTGGCAAAGTGCAGTTTTGCCTCATCGGCTCTTCCAAGCGCCAAGAGGATTTCGCCCAACTCTTCGTAAACATACCCACTCGCTTGCGGTCCATCAAGCTCGGATTGAATTTCGAACGCATCGTCCAACTGCCCAAGCGCCCGCAAACACCGTCCAACGCACCATTTCGCAATCCGAATCTGGCCCGCATTGCCATACTTCTCCCTCTGCGCCAAAGCATCTCGAAAACAGCCCAACGCCTCATCAAACTTGTCCACACCAAAATAAGCCCAGCCCATGTTGTTCAGCAAAGTTCCTTGCCAACGCTGCGCCCAAGGATTCGCAGAATTCCGGGCAACCTCCAAGGCCTGTATGTGGATCCGATGCGAGGACTCGGCGTCAGCATCAATCGCCAACATATGCAAGGCGTCAACTTTCAAGTCATCCGCCTCGCTCTCAACCGCCAACTCAAAAAATGGAATCCCCTTCGTCAACTCCTTCCCCGTTCGAAACGCCCGGCCCCGCTCAAGCTCAAAACATGCCTTTGCTCGCGGACCCGCCACCATCGCCTCATCCCATTTCTCGTCAAGCAACCGATGACAAGCCAGGCAATCGCGCCGAAGGCTAAGCGTCCGCGCAATCTGGGCCCAAACTTCCAATTCTTCGTCATAACTCAACCCACCCCGTGTCAATAGATCGCGAAAAATGATTTCGCTCGCCGCCGGGTCGTCAAAATTCCAATGCTCGCGTACGTCAATTGGCATGGTGGAGTAACGATATTTTACTATTTTAGTCGGTCAGATTAGAGGCTCATTGCCGAGACAAAGACCTGAAATTTGAGGCAGTTTTTATAACGACTAAAAATTCTGACGAGGCAGTCGGAGCATAACCGTCCCGGTTGTGTAGAATCGAAACAATAGAATTCCGCATTGTCCGACTGCAGTCGACCGTGAAGGCAGAGCTTTGGTGACGCCACAACTCTTGGCATATCAAAGAGTTCCGGAGGCCCAAAGGGTCGGTAGTATGTCAGCCCAGCTCGCACGAGCGTTCGCGCGCTTTCGCGCAAAAGCTCCGAAGGGCTGGGGAGAAATCGTAACTTGTCCCTTCCACGGACGCTCCTCCTTACTTTGAATTCGACAAGCCATGAGAGCGTCCCCCCTTTAGTTCGACGAAGCTACATCCAAACGACTAAGTACTTACTTCCGACGGTACAAAACATGCGAACGTAAATGTTCCCAAAAAAAAACAAGAAATCACATGGCCCCTTTCTTGTATGAATCTCTGCCCTCCGCTCTCCACGCTACGCACTTTGCACTCCGCATAGAAATGCCCTGAAGAGTCACGATTCGAGTTACCGACAATATTGCTGTGCCGGATAAGACTGCAGCATTAAACATTTGGGACCTTTTCGATATCCCAACCATCGAAGAGGGCGGCGTCGAGGCCTATCTCAAAACTATCCTCCTGCGATGCGCAGGCTGGTTTGAGTCCAATGCCGCCTCCGTTTTCGTTGCCGAAGCCGATGGAATCATCCGCTGTCAAGCATCCATCGGCACCTCTATTTCCCGGACCGCCACCATCACCGAAGGCAAAGGCATCGCCGGAAGCGCCCTCCACCACGGCGTCGCGATGATCGTCGATGATCCTAAAGACAATCCACTCCTAGCAAATCACATACAAGAAAGGCGAGGCGACATTGGCAGCGCAATGGTCATTCCGCTGATCTCAAGCGGACGCAAACTCGGCGTCCTCAACCTGGCCAGAAACGTCTCCGACAAGCCGTTCAACGAACAAGACCTCGCCAAAGCCAACACCCTTGCGTCAAACATTTCCCTCGCAGTTGCCAACTGGCAAATGATCGGCGAAATCAAGTCCGCGCACGATCAAATCACCACGGTTTTCAACTTGCTCAACGTCGCCGTCCTCGCCATCGAGAACCACGAGATTAAACAACGGAATCCCGAAGCAGATCGCTTGCTCGGCCGATTCCCTTACGAAACTATCTTGATGAATCTCCCCGCATCATTTGCCCAAGGAGTCAACGAAGCCATCGTAAAGGCCGAAACGGGTGAAAGTTTCAAAGGACAAAAACAGTCCGAAAACGTAACCTGGACGATCAGTTCCTCACCCCTTCCAAACGGAGGCATCCTGCTCATGGTAGAGGATATTTCAAGCACCGTATCAGCCACCCAAGAGCTTTCTCGCGTACGCCGCCTGGCCGAAATTGGACAAATGACCGCCGCCATCGCTCACGAAATCCGAAACCCACTAACCGGAATCCGTAGCGCCGCCCAGATGATCGCCCACGCTCCCGAACAAACCGACGAACTCGCAAAGATGATCGACGACGAAGCAATCAAACTGAGCGATTTATGCGACCAATTTCTCGAGTTTGCCAAGCCCGCCGAACCCGTTTTTAGCACCGGAGACCTCAATGTCATCGCCGAGCGGCTTGCCGCTGTTCACGCCCACGAATTCGAAGAAGCCGAAGTCCAACTCACAGTCGAAGGCGCGCAACACACCCTCGTCAACATGGACAAAAACCAGGTCGAACAAGTCATGCGCAACCTCCTCATTAACGCACTCCAAGCGACATCCAAAGGAGGAACCGTCAACATTCGCATATTCGAAAATGGATTTGAAGTCAGCGATACGGGCGTGGGGATGAGCGAAGAAATTCTCAGCCAGCTATTCATGCCATTTTTCACCACCAAGGCAAAAGGCACCGGGCTCGGCCTAAGCAATTGCCGAAAAATCATCGAAGCCCACGGCGGAAAGATCGAAGTGACCTCAATTCCAACAAGAGGCTCTAGGTTTTGGGTTCAATTTGCCGACCATTTAAGAGTAGCTGCATGAGTACGAATTCAAAATTGTTAATCGTGGATGACGAGTCGAACATTCGCCGCATCCTGCAAATGGCCTTCGAGAAAGTCGGACATACCGTTTCCGTCGCCGAAGATGCCCACAATGCCCTGCAGTTGCTCGACCAAACGCCCTTCGATTTGGTCATCACCGACGTCACCATGCCCGGCATGAACGGGTACGAACTTCAAAAACTGATCAGCGACAAGTTCCCCGATTTGCCCGTCATCATCATGACCGCCTACGGGACAATTCCCCAAGCCGTCGCCGCGATTCGCCACGGCGCCTACGAATACGTCACAAAGCCCTTCGATCTCGACCAACTTAAGAAAATTGTTGCCGCAGCCCTTGATGGACATTCGGTCGCACCGAAAAAGAAAGCCAAAGCAGGCAAATTCGATCTCGGCGGAGATCCATTCCTCGCCGTTTCTCCGGCAATGAAATCGGTCCTCGAAACCGTTCGCCAAGTCGCTGACTCAAAAGCAACCATCATGATCGGTGGAGAAAGTGGCGTCGGAAAAGAAGTCGTCTCCCAAGCGATCCACGCTTTGTCTTCTCGCGCCAAGAAGCCATTTGTTGCCGTGAGCTGCGCAGCACTGCCCGACACCTTGCTTGAAAGTGAGTTATTTGGTTACGAAAAGGGAGCCTTTACGGGTGCCAACGGATCAAAAATAGGACGATTTGAAGCCGCCAACGAAGGAACGCTATTCCTCGATGAAATCGGCGAAATTCCACATTTGGTCCAGGTCAAACTACTCCGCGTCCTCCAAGAGCGCGAGATCGAGCGACTGGGTAGCACCAAACCAACCAAAATCGATGTTCGACTCATCACCGCGACTCACCGAGACCTTCGCGCCGCCGTTGATGCTGGCGCTTTCCGTCTCGATTTGCTGTACCGACTTCAGGTCGTCGAAATCCAAATTCCTGCCCTTCGAGAGCGCATCGAAGACATCGTGCCCCTCGCCGACCTCTTCATGACCAAATATGCCGCCGAAAACGACCGTGCGCCACTTGCCATCGGACCAACGGCAGTATCTTCACTTCACGCCTACTCATGGCCGGGCAACGTGCGAGAACTTGAGAACACAATCGAAAGAGCAATGGTCCTCGCTCCTAGCAGCGCAACCGAATTGGAAGTAAAACTCCTTCCAGAACGAATCCAAAAGGCAGCGTAGCGGCGGGGCAACGTACTCGGATGTATGCCAAAATCTGTTGGATAGAAACTAGCCACGCTCCTTCCTAGGGGAAGGTGTCACGCTCGTCATTCTAAAATATTATTGGTCAATGATGACGAGCGTGACGGAAGGGGTGGGATGGAATGTCGTCAACCGCTCGCCGCTTTATGAGTGGTAGCCTTCGTCTCATGCCAGATCATGAGAAGCAACCCGAATATTTGATAAAGTTCGCTCGGCAGAATCGGCAAAATCTCTCGCTTCCTGAGCGTCTTCTTTGGAGGAGATTAAAGCAACCGGCAAACACGGAATTATCGATTAATCGTCAACTCCCGGTTCTAGGCGAATACATTCTTGACTACTTCTACAAGGACCTCCAACTGGCAATTGAGATCGATAGTCGAGCCTGGCACGATGGAAGAGAGGAGGACGACGACATTAGGCAAAGGGCCATTTAGTCCACCGGAATTGCCTTTGTTCGGATTACCGCGAGATGGATTTTGCGGGATCCTGATGAGGCAGCCGAGTTTGTGTTGATGGTTTGTCGCGGCGAAATAAAGTTAGAGGATGTTGATCCGAGACTTCGGTAGTAAGTCGACCACCCCCTCCGATTCGCCTATGGCCCGCTCATCGACTCCCCCAAGGGCGTAGCGTGGTCAGTTCCCCTGCTTGAAACAGCAAATGTTGACCAAGCTTCAGAATAAAGGCTTAACTCAGATTTGAGCCAATCGTCATATAATGAATTGACCTCTTACCCTACAGCCATGAACAAAATGAAGACGATCGACAAGATCGGAATTCTCATACGCTTTCTGGGAATCCTAGGTCTTTTCTGGTTGATTAGGGACAAGCAAATCAGCTTCGTTAATTTTGCCGTCTCGACTTTAATTTATGCTGCCTTGGCTTGCGTTCTTGTACTAGTATCCAAAAAGATTTCCCCTGGAATGCGCTATTGGATCAATTCAGTTACTACTGCAACAATGTTGACCTGGTTCAATTATATAACCTCCGCAAAATTGAAATGGGATTTATTAGTCATCCTCATTTTCGTTTGTGCTGGAATAGAGTGGAAAATGCAGCGAAACAGACCAAAACCAGAACCTAACATTCCATCTGAACTCATTGGTTGAACCCTCAATCTCCTAGCTCGCCCTCGCCATATCCTCGCCCACGCCATTTCTAGCTCGCCGCCAAGCCAAATTACCTCTTTTTAAAAGAGAGGTCGGTGAGCGATTTCGATTGAATTAATCGAAACAGAGAGCGAACCGGGAGAGTACGTCCCAACTCTAAACTCGCCATCGCCATCGCCATCGCCATCGCCATCGCCATCGCCATCGCCATCGCCATCGCCATCGCCATCGCCATCGCCATCGCCATCGCCATCGCCATCGCCA